>NZ_CP101989.1:0-1372699 GCF_024508275.1 Cellulomonas wangsupingiae | reverse complement strand
AGTACGTCGAGGGCAACGACGGGTTCGGGCTCGACACGGACGCCAAGCGGCTCGCGCGGCTGCCCTTCCAGGCCGTGCTGGTGCTCTGGGCGCTGTGGTCCACCGGCGCGTGGCGGGCGTGGCGCGGCCGAGCGCGGGGCTGACGCCGCAGCGGCGACGATCCACCGCCCCCGCACGGTCACGTGCGAGGGCGGTGGCTCGTCAGCCTCCGGCAGGGAGGTCCGGCGTCACCCGACGCGGACGAGCTGCCACTGCTGGTTCGCGCCGTTCCACGCGGTGTACTGCACGACGTTGCCGCCGTCCGCCACGGACGCCCCCTGGACCTCCAGCGCCTTGCCCGAGTTCCGGTTGACGAGCGACGCGTAGCCGTTCGCGATCGACACGGACCACTGCTGGTTGGCCCCGTTGGTGTCGGGCCACTGGACGACCTCCGCGCCGTTGGCCGTCGACCAGCTGGAGACGTCCAGCACCTTCGACGAGAGCCGGGACCTCAGGCGGTACGTCCCGTTGCCCGAGCTGACGAACTGCCACTGCTGCTGGTTGCCGTTGTTGCGCGCCCACTGCACGATGTCGGCGCCGTCCGCGGTCGACAGGTTGTACACGTCGAGCGCCTTGCCGCTGTTGCGGTTGACCAGCACGTACCAGGCGCTCGTGTCGACGGTGGTCGCGCCGCCGCCGTCGTTGCCGCCACCCGCGTTGAGGGCGTCCAGCACCGCGGTGTAGGCCGCCTTCTTGTTGCCCGCACCGTCGAAGAGCAGCGGGTTGGCGCCGGTGCGCCACGAGTCGGTGTCGCGCACGCCCCACACGGTGATGCCGGTGCAGCGAGACACTGCCAGGCACGCCTGGGTCACCTGGCGGTAGGCGTTGGCCTGGTTGGACCCCTGCTGGATGTCGAGCTCCGTGATCTGCACGTCGACGCCGAGGTCCGCGAAGCGCTGGAGGTTCGCCTGGTAGTCCGCCGGCACCGTGGTGCCCAGGTGGGACTGGAAGCCCACGCAGTCGATCGGGACGCCGCGGGACTTGAAGTCCCGGACCATGTTGTAGACGCCCGTGGACTTCGCGTTGACGCCGTCGGTGTTGTAGTCGTTGTAGCAGAGCTTGGCGCCCGGGTCCGCGGCGCGGGCCGCACGGAACGCCGCCTCGATCCAGTCGTTGCCCGTGCGCTGCAGGTTCGAGTCGCGCCGGCTGCCGCGCCCGTCGTCGGCGAACGCCTCGTTCACCACGTCCCACGAGTGGATCTTGCCGCGGTAGTGCGCCGCGACCTGCGTGACGTGGTTGAGGAAGGCGTCGCGCAACGACTGGCCGGACATGTTCTGCATCCAGCCCGGCTGCTGGGCGTGCCAGCCCAGGGTGTGCCCGCGGACCTTCTTGCCCTTGCCCAGCGCGTAGCTGACGATCCGGTCGCCGTTGGTGAAGTTGAACTGGTTGCGGTTCGGCTCCGTGGCGTCCATCTTCATCTCGTTCTCCGCCACGACGGAGTCGAACTCGCGGTCGACGATGCCCATGTACGTGGCGTCGCTCATCCGGCCCGCCGCGATCGCGACGCCGAAGTAGCGCCCGCGCTCCGCCGCGGACTGACCCAGCGTCGTCCCGGCCTGGGCCGGTCCGGCAAGCACCAGGGCGGTCGTGGCGACCAGTCCCGCGGTGGCGAGCAGGGACACCGCCCTGTGCATCCGGCCGCGCCGGGGTGAGGTCGTTCGCATGTCGTCGTCGCTCTCTCTCGGTGGATGACGGCGCGCGGAAGCGTCCCGCCCGGTCGGGTGGTGCGGTGGTGGAGGTGCGAGCGCGGACGCGCGTCAGGGCGTCGTGAGGTCGAAGCTGCGGACCGTCACGGCACCGCCGAGTGCCGTCGTCGCGTGGTTGAAGATGCCGAACCGGTAGCCCATGAAGAACTGCCACTCGTTGTTCAGCGTGAACGCCGGGCCCAGCTGCCGGAACGTCGTGCCGTCGGTGCTGTAGGAGAACGTGGCCTGCCGGCCGGAGCCGGGGCGGATGTCCGCCGACGTCCGCAGCCAGATCCGGCCGCCGCTGACGTCCGCGCTCGCCCGTTCGCTGCCGGTGCTCGTGGTCGCCCACGACGAGCTCATCGTCAACCCGTCGCGCATGACGACGCGTGTGGCGCCGTTGCTCCCCTTGACCACGCCGATCCAGGCGGACGACTGCCGCAGCATCGCGAGCCCGGCCCGGTCACCGGCCGCCATGGCGGAGTAGTCGAGCTCGACGGTCGCGGTGGAGGTGGGCCCCTGGATGCGGTGCGTGAGGGTGTTGCGAGCGGCGTACAGGTCGTCGGTGACGCTCGCCGTCTGCAGACGCAGCCCGTCGCCCACCGAGAACCGGGAGGTGTCAGGGTTGTGGTTCCACTCCCACCGAGGGCCGAGGCGGGTGCCGCTGAACGTGTCCCGACCGGTCATGGGCTGCACCGTGCGGGTCGTGCTGATCGCCGGGCGCGGGTACGTCGTGCCCCAGCGGCCGTTGACGGTCGTGACCGCGGGCCACCCGTCGGTCCAGGTCAGCGGCGCGAGCGTCGGCATGCGGCCACCCGGGTAGGCGTCGGTGAACGCCATGTACCACCAGTCGCCGTTCTGCGTCTGGACGATGCCGCCCTGGTGCGGCACGCCGCCGCCGCTGATCGGCCCGGGCAGGTCGAGCAGGACCCGACGCTGCTCGTACGGGCCGAACGGCGACCGGGAGCGCAGCACGTACTGCCCGTTCGCCGGGCGCGTCAGCCAGATGTAGTAGTACCCGTCCTTCTTGTAGAAGCGCGCGCCCTCGAGGGTCCCGATGTCGGAGGGCGTCTGGTACACCTGCTGCGCCCGCACCTGCTGGGTGCCGTCGGCGTTGAGCTGGGCGACGCTGATCGTGCCGTTGCCGTACGCGAGGTACATCGTGTCGTCGTCGTTGATCAGCAGGCCCGCGTCGTAGTAGCAGCTGTTGATGCGCGCCTTCTTGGTCCAGGTGCCGTCGACGGCCGACGCGGTGTACACGTACGTGCGGTTGAACTCGGTGCAGCCGTACCAGTAGTACGTGCGGTTGGAGGGCCGGTAGTTCAGCGTGGACGCCCAGATGCCCTTGACGTAGCGGCTGCCCCCGGTCAGGTCGTACTTGGCGTCGTCGAAGTCGAGCCGCGGCACGGAGTGCCCGGCGTACTCCCAGCTGACCAGGTCGTAGGACCGCAGGATCGGCGCACCCGGCGAGTAGTGCATCGTCGACGCCGAGTAGTAGTAGGCGTCGCCGACGCGGATGATGTCGCCGTCGGCGAAGTCCTGCCAGACGACCGGGTTCGTGAACGTGCCCGTGGCCGGCGGCGGGGTGCCCGTGGGCGTGGGCGCGGGGGTCACGGCGCCACCTGCCGGGACGAGCTGCCACTGCTGGTTCGTTCCACCCCACGCGTTGTACTGGACGATCTCGGCGTTGTCGTCACGTGACGCGTTCTGCACCTCCAGCGCCTTGCCGGAGTGCCGGCTGATCAGCGAGACGTACCCGTCGCCCGTGTCCTGGAGGCGCCACTGCTGGTTGGCGCCGTTGGTGTCCGCCCACTGCACCACCTTCGCGCCGTCGGCCGTCGACCAGCCCTGCACGTCGAGGACCTTGCCGGAGAGCACCGACCTCACGCGGTAGAACCCACCCCCCGAGTCGACGAGCCGCCACTGCTGGTTCGTGGCGGTGCCCCGCGTCCACTGCGTGAGCCGCGCGCCGTCGTTGGTCGCGAAGTTGTACACGTCGAGCGCCTTGCCGCTGTTGCGGTTGACCAGGACGTACGTGGTGTTCGTGTCGACGGTGACAGCCGACGCCGCGGGCGCCGCGACGGTCGCCAGCACCCCGGCGGCCGCCGCGACCGCGCCGACAGCGACGAGCGCCGACCAGCGTCGTGCGCGATGACGAACCTTGACCGATGCCTGGCGCATGGGTGCTCCTGGGTACAGGGCGGGCGACGTCGACCGCCTGGGTGTGATCGTTCACAACCGACCGTGAGCGAGGGGGTGGGGTTCGCTCGGGATGTGCGTCATGCTGCCCGCGCCTCTCGAGGAGGAACAAGCCCTCGGGCAGCGTCGAAGCGTTTCACAGCGCTTTCCCGGGTCGGCAGGCCACGTGGCGACGCCACGGCGCGCCACCCGCGCCCCACCGCTCGCAGCAGGCACCATCGCCCGCATGACTGCTGGCACCCTCGCACCTGCCGTGCCACGTCGCACCGCCGTCGGGTACGCGCTGGGCTCGGTGGGGACCGGCGGGTTCGGCACGCTGCCCGGGCTGGTGCTCGCCTACTACCTCACCGACACGCTCGGCGTCGCCGCGGGCCTCGCCGGCCTGGTGGTGACGGTGCCGAAGATCTGGGACGTCGTGATCGACCCCTTCATCGGCGCGCGGTCGGACGCCTCGGTGGCGCGGCACGGGTCCCGGCGCCGGTTCCTGCTCGCGGGTGCGCTGTGCCTGCCGCTCCTGTTCGCGGCGCTGTTCGCGACGCCCGCGGCGCTGACCGGCCGGGCAGCCGCTGCCTGGGTCGTCGTGACGTTCGTGGCCGCGGCGACGGCCTTCAGCCTCTTCCAGGTGCCGTACATCGCGCTGCCCGCCGAGATCGCGCCGACGTCGGCGGCACGGACCCGGCTGCTGGCGCCGCGCGTCGCGGTGCTGGCGGTCGCGATCCTCGCCTTCGGCGGCGGCGGCCCGCTCCTGCGGGACGCCGCCGGTGGCGGGCGCCCGGGCTACGTCCTCATGGGCGTCGTGTGCGGGCTCGTCATCGGGGCCGGGATGCTCGCGACCTGGTTCACCGCCCCACGACAGTCGCTCCTCGCGTCGAGCGACCCGGGGGTCACACCTGCCGCACCTCGCCCGGCCCGGCGCGGCGACGCCCTGCGCTCCGGGCTCACCGCCGTGCGGGAGGTCCCGGCGTTCCGTTCCCTGCTGGCGACCTTCGTGCTGCAGGCACTGGCCACCGGGGCGATGCTCGCAGCCGCCCAGTACGTCGCGACCTACACGCTGGGCTCCCAGGCGGCCGTGACGCTCCTGTTCGTCGCGCTCGTCGCCCCCGCCCTGCTCGTCATGCCGCTCGCGACCCGCCTGGCGCAGCGTGTCGGCAAGCAGCGCGCCCTCGTCACCGCGTCCGTCCTGTTCGCCGTCGCCGCTGCGCTGCTCGTGCCAGCCGGCGCGGCGCCCGGCGCCTGGGTCTACGGGCCGGTGGCGCTGGCAGGGATCGCCTACGCGGGCATGCAGCTGTACCCGCTGGCGATGCTGCCGGACGTGGCCGCGGTGGACGCCCGCGAGCGCGGCGTCGACCGTGCGGGCGTCCTGTCGGGGGTGTGGACCGCCGGCGAGACGGCCGGGCTCGCGCTGGGGCCGACCCTCGTGCTGGGTGTCCTGGCCGTGACCGGTTTCGTCTCCAGCACCGGCGACGAGGTCGTCACCCAGCCCGGCTCGGCCCTGACGGGCATCGTCGTCGCCTTCTCGTTGCTGCCGGCGGTGCTGGTGGCACTGTCCCTCGTGCCGCTGTCGCGGTACCGCCTGTCCGCCGCCGACGTCGACCACCCGGAGCGCACCCGATGACCCGTCCCGCCGCGGACGTCCTGGCCGAGCTGACCGCACTGCGCGAGGCCGACCCGCCGACGCACGGAGGGCGTGTGCTGTCGTACGTGTACGACCACGGCCGCCCCGAGCTGGACCGGCTCGCCGAGCAGGCGGCGACCGCGTTCCTGCCGGTCAACGGGCTGGACCCGACGACGTTCCGCTCCGTGGCGGTGCTCGAGCGGGCGCTCGTCGCGCGGGCGCGCACGCTGTTCCACGGCGACGACGACGTCGTGGGGTCGGTGACGTCGGGCGGCACCGAGTCCTGCCTGCTGGCCGTCAAGACGGCGCGCGACGTGTGGCGGGCCGCGGACCCGGCGCGCGCCCACTCACGCGCCACCCTCGTCCTGCCGACCACCGCGCACCCCGCGTTCCACAAGGCGGCGGCGTACCTCGACCTCGACGTCGTGGCGGTGCCGGTCGACGTCGCCTCCGGCCGTGCGTCCGCGGCCGACCTCCTGGCCGCGCTCGACGCCGCCGGCCCGCGCGCCGCTCTGGTGGTCGTCTCCGCGCCGTCGTACCCGTTCGGCGTCGTCGACCCCGTCGCGGAGGTGGCGGCCGGCGCAGCCGCGCGCGGGGTCGCCTGCCACGTCGACGCGTGCATCGGCGGGTTCGTGCTGCCGTGGTGGGGCGACGTCGAGCCGTGGGACCTGGCCGTGCCGGGCGTGACGTCGCTGTCGGCCGACCTGCACAAGTACGGGTACGCCCCCAAGGGCGTCTCGTTGGTGCTCCACCGGGGACGCGACCGGCACCGCGCGCAGTACTTCGCGACGACCGCCTGGCCCGGGTACCCCGTGGTCAACCCGACCGTGCTGGGCTCGCGCGCCGCCGGGGCGATGGCCGCAGCCTGGGCCGTGGGCGAGTCGCTGGGCGACGACGGCTACGCCGACCTCGTCGCCCGCACCCGCGCGGCGACCGCGACCGTGCGGGCGGCGGTCGACGCGTGTCCCGGCATGCGGGTCGTCGGCGAGCCGACCGGCCCGTTGCTGGCCGTCGCCGACGACGGCGGCGTCGACCCGTTCCACCTGGTCGACGCGCTGCGTCGCCGCGGGTGGCTCGCCCAGAGCCAGCCCGCCATGACCCAGCCCGACGGCACGACGCTGCCCCGCACCGCCCACCTGACGCTCACCGCCGTGACCGACGACGTCGTCGACGCCCTCGCCGCCGACCTCGTGCGCTCCGCCGACGAGGTCCGTGGGGTCACCCCCGCGGCGGTCGACCCGTCCCTGGTCGAGCGTGTGCTCACCCACGGCCTGCCCGACGAGCTGGCGGGCGTCATGGCGACGCTCGAGGCGCTGCCCGCCGACGTCGTCGTCCCCGCGCTGGTCGGCGTGCTGCAGGCGGCCATCGACCCCGGCCCGTCGGCCTGACGGCGCCGACCGCCGTCAGGCGTGCGCGGGACCTTCGAGGCCGTGACCCGACGGTGCCACCCCGAGCCGCGCCAACGCACCGCGGGCCGCGACGACGCCCGTGCTGAACGACGCCTGCAGCAGGTAGCCGCCGGTCGGCGCCTCCCAGTCGAGCATCTCCCCGGCGACGAACGTGCCCGGCAGCGCGCGCAGCATCAGCGACTCGTCGACCTGCGACCACGCGATGCCGCCCGCGGTCGAGATCGCCTTCTCGATCGGCATGGTGCCCGTCACCACGACGGGCACGGCCTTGATCCGCTCCGCGACCCCGGAGGACGGCAGGGTGCCCGCGTCGGCCTCGCGCAGCAGCCCGATCGCCGCAGGGTCCAGGCCCACCGTTCGGCGCAGCCAGGACGAGCCCGAGTCCTTCGGGCGGCGCCGCCGGAGCCGTTCGTCGAGCTGGGCGACGGTGAGGTCGGGGCGCAGGTCGATCTCGACGACGCAGCGGCCGTCCGCGTCGAGCGCCTGCCGGATCGCGGCACCGATGGCATACACCGGGCCACCTTCGAGGCCCGTGCGGGTGAGCATCGCGTCGCCACGGACGGGTGCCGGACGCCCGCGGACCGTCAGCGCGACGTTCTTCAGCGGCGTGCCGGCGAACCGCTGCGCGAACACCTCGGTCCATCCCACCCTGACGCCGACGTTGGCCGCGCGCAGCGACGTGACCGCGATCCCGCGCTCCGTGAACGGGCCGGCCCAGCCACCGTCGGCGCCCAGCCGCGGCCAGGACGCGCCACCCAGCGCGAGCACCGTCACGTCACCGCCGACCTCGGTCGTCGTGCCGTCGGCACCCGTGAACCGCGACGCGCCGTCGGACGACCACCCGTCCCACCGCTGCCGCTTCTCGATCCGCACCCCGAGGCCGGTCAACCGCGCGAGCCACGCCCGCATCAGGGGCGTCGCGCGGAACGAGCGCGGGAAGACCCGCCCGCTCGTCCCGACGACCGTCGGCTCCCCCAGCCCTGCGCACCATGCGCGCAGGTCCTCCGGGCCGAACACGTCGAGCATCGGCCGCAGCCGGTCCGCCGAGGCGCCGTACCGGGCGAGGAAGGCGTCCCGCCCCTCGGTGTGCGTGATGTTCAGGCCACCGTGGCCGGCCAGCAGGAACTTGCGCCCCACCGACGGCATGCGGTCGTGCACCGTGACGTCCACGCCGGCACGCGCCAGCACCTCGGCGGCGATGAGCCCTGCCGGTCCGCCGCCGACGACGGTCGCGGTGCTCAACGGCGGGACCGTCCGCGCGGGTGGTGTGTCGGCACCGGGCGAACCTAGCCCACCGGCGGACGACGGCTGTCACCCCGGCTGCGCACGGCGGGGGCTCGACGCGGACGTGGGCCTTCTGGGCCGTCCGACTGGCGACGCTTAATCGCTGGTGACGGCCGCCGCCCGGGGCCACGGTGGGAGCCATGGCACACGCGTGGGACGAGGAGATGGCCCGCTCGTACGACAACCCGGGCACCGGCATGTTCGCTCCCGAGGTGCTCGGGCCGACCGTCGAGCGGCTCGCCGAGCTCGCCGGTGACGGCCCGGCGCTGGAGCTGGCGATCGGCACCGGCCGCGTCGCCGTGCCGCTGGCACAGCGCGGCGTCCCGGTCACCGGCATCGAGCTGTCCCCGGCCATGGTCGAGCAGCTGCGCACGAAGGTCGACGAGGCGGCGATCCCGGTCGTGGTGGGCGACATGGCGACCGTGCGTGCTCCCGGCCGCTTCACCCTGGCGTACCTCGTCTTCAACACGATCTCGAACCTGCTCACCCAGGCCGAGCAGGTCGCGTGCTTCCGGAACGCGGCCCGGCACCTGGCACCGGGGGGACGCTTCGTCATCGAGCTGTGGGTGCCCCGGCTGCGCTCCCTGCCGCCCGGTTCGACCGCGGACGTCTGGCACGACGAGCCGGGGTACCTCGGCATCGACACGTACGACGTGCTGCAGCAGCGCATCGTGTCCCACCACGTCCACTTCGACGAGGACCGCTCGGCCCGCGTGACCAGGACCTCGCACCGCTACGTCTGGCCGGCCGAGCTCGACCTCATGGCGCAGCTCGCCGGCTTCGCGCTCGAGAGCCGGCACGCCGACTGGACGGGCGAGCCCTTCACGGCCGAGTCGCGATCGCACGTGTCCGTGTACCGGCTGGCGGGCGGGGAGCAGGACCTGGTGCCGGGCGGCGTGTGACCTGCTCGCCGCCGCCGTGCCCGTCCCTGGCGCCGCGGGCATGGGGTCGGTGAGCGCGTCGATGCAGGACCGGCGCGGATACGGGCGGCGATCCGGCCGTACGTCGGACCGGCTGGACGGGCGCAGCACGACGAAGGCCGCCGTCCCGAACAGGACGACGGCCTTCTGACGTGGAGGTGGCGGGAATCGAACCCGCGTCCGATGACGTGGGACCAGGGCTTCTCCGGGTGCAGTCCGCAGTAGATTTTCTCAGCCCCCACGATCACGCGGACAAGACGTGGACGGGCTCAGTCGGCTAAGAGTCCCGCCCGCCCCACCGACGAGGACGGACAGCAGTGGCTCTCTAGATGACGCCGGGAACTAGACCGAGAGCGTGTCTAGGCCGACGGACTTCGAAGCCTCGCTCAGGCGGCGAGGGCGAAGTCGGTGCGCTTGGAATCGGCACCTATGAGTTGCACGGAGCGTTTACGAGATAACCGTGCATCCTCGACCCGCTTCACCTGGCTCGACGATCACCGTCGAAACCGATCACCCCCATGGGTGTATGCACTTGTCAAGATCGCCGTCCACCCTGGCAGGGCGGCCGGCGTGGCCCAGCGTACGTCACAACGCCGGGCACCGTCACGGCCATTCCCCCTCCCGTGCACCGGCCGCGGACGGGCGCGTCACGCCTGCCCGGACGGCTCCTGCTCCGGCGTGGCCTCCTGCGACGAGCCGTCGGAGGGCCCGTCCTGCGGTCCGCGCTCACGCGAGGACCGGCCGGACCGCTCCTCGGCGGGAGCGTCCGAGCGCTCGTCGGGGCGCGTGTGCGTCCTGCCCTCCGAGCCGCCCTCGTCGAGGCCGCCGGACGGGCCGCGGTCGCCGGGGCCGCCCGGCCGCTGACCGCCGAACTCGTCCTGCGGGGCCCCACCACGCGGGCCCTCCTGGTGCATGCCGTGCCCGTCGCCGTGGCCGTCGTGCGTGGCGAGCGCCACCGCACCACCACCGAGGGCCAGACCCAGCACCAGTGCGCCGCCCCCGATCAGCGACGTCGCCAGCACGCTGAGGCTGCGCCCCTTGCGCTCCTTCACCGTGGGCTCGACGGGGTGCCCTGCCGGAGCCGACTCCGTGACGGGCACCGTCGGCTGCGCGACCGTCGGCTGCTCGGTCGCCGCGGGCGTCGTCCCGGGGGTCGCCGCGGCACCGGCCGGGCGCTTCTTGCTCGTGTCCTCCATGCTGCTGCTCCTTCCCGTCGGCGCCCCGACGGCGCCTCATGCATGCCATGACACCTCCCCGATCCTGGAGGGCACTGAGATCGACCTAGGTCCCACCTGTGCAGGTGTCGGTGCTCTGCTCCACGATGGCCTCATGGACCTGCCGGTGATGCCGCCCGTCGCGCCGATGCTCGCCAAGTCGGTGAAGGAGATCCCCGACACCGGACACGTCGAGCCGAAGTGGGACGGGTTCCGCACCATCGTGTTCCGCGACGGCGACGACGTGGAGCTCGGCAGCCGCAACGAGAAGCCGATGACGCGGTACTTCCCCGAGCTGGTCGAGCAGCTCAAGGCGAACCTGCCGGACCGCTGCGTCGTCGACGGCGAGATCGTCCTGGTGACGGGCGACCGTCTCGACTTCGACGCGCTCCAGCAGCGCATCCACCCGGCGGCCAGCCGCGTCAAGCTCCTGGCGGAGCAGACGCCGACGTCGTTCGTCGCGTTCGACCTGCTCGCCGTCGGTGACGAGGACCTGACGCGCCGCCCGTTCCGCGAGCGCCGGGCCCGTCTCGTCGAGGCCCTGGCCGACGCGAGCCCACCCGTGCACGTGACGCGCGCCACCGGTGACATGGCCGAGGCGCAGCGCTGGTTCACCCAGTTCGAGGGCGCGGGCCTCGACGGCGTCGTCGCCAAGCCCTTGGACGCGCCGTACCAGCCGGACAAGCGGGCGATGTTCAAGATCAAGCACGAGCGGACGGCCGACTGCGTGGTCGCCGGGTTCCGGTGGCACAAGTCCGGCGACGTCGTCGGCTCGCTGCTGCTGGGCCTGTGGAACGACGAGGGCCACCTGCAGCACGTCGGCGTCAGCGCGTCGTTCCCGATGGCCCGCCGCCGCACGCTGCTCGACGACCTCGCGCCCTACCGGGACGTCGACCTGGCGGACCACCCCTGGGGGGCGTGGGCCGACCAGTCCGCCCACGCCGACCGTCGCATGCCCGGCGGCGTGAGCCGGTGGAGCGGCGGCAAGGACCTGTCGTTCGTGCCGCTGCGCCCCGACCTGGTCGTCGAGGTCGCGTACGACCACATGGAGGGCGACCGGTTCCGGCACACCGCGCAGTTCCGCCGGTGGCGCCCGGACCGCGACCCGCGGTCGTGCACGTACGCGCAGCTCGACGAGCCGGTCGGGTACGACCTCGCGCAGGTGCTCCGCCCCTGACGGGTCGTGGTGGCCGGCGTCAGACGGTCACGAGCAGCGCCACGGTGACGAGAAGCGTGGCGACGACCTCGCCGGCGCCGATGGCGGCCGGCCGCGCGTGCGGCCAGCGGCGCGGCACCAGCCACGCGCGCAGGGCCAGCAGCGCGCCGACCACACCCAGCAGCGGGTCGACGAGCAGCCCGGCCACGGCGGCGCCGAGGTGGTAGCCGATCGAGGCGTGCCGCACCCGGGGGTCGTCCCGCTCACGGATCAGCGACTTCACGTACGGGACGGTGCCGAGGAAGTAGACGCCGAGCACGGCCGTGGCCGTCCACACCGTCGCCGGCGCCGGGTCGCCGGTGCCCAGACCGGCCGCGACCGGGGTGAGCAGGGCCGCCGCCACGACCGTCACCCCGTCGTTCCACCACGACCGGTCGGCACGGCGCAGCGACGCCACGAGACTGACGGCGAGCAGCGGCGCGAACACCGGCGCCCAGACCAGGAGGCCGGGCGCGACCGCCAGCAGCACCGCGAGCAGGACGAGGGCCGACGCGCCGTACGCGACGAGGGGCGCCCGGTACCGGGCCTTGCGTCCCGACCGCAGCCACAGCCCGGCGGCGTGGTACGCGAGGTACCCGACGAGCCAGGCGAAGAGCAGCAGCACGTGCCGCCAGGACCACCCGCCGACCACGCCGCCGACGACCGGCGGGACGACGAGCATCGCCCACGCCCCGTGCTGCCGCGGCACCCACCCCGGGCCGAGGCGACGCCGGGTCGGCCGGGGCGTGCGCACGGGGGCCGACCGGGTGCTCATCCCGGCAGCGTAGGGCGACCGCCGGCGCCGGGACCTGGGCCGAAGGTCCGGACGGTGTCAGTCCGCGAGCCCGATGGCGTACCCGACGAAGAAGAGGGCGACGAACACCACGACCACCCCGATGACGATGTACGCGGCCCAGCTCGCGCCGCGCGAGCCGGTGTCCGGCTGCTGCGGCACGGCGCCTGATGTCGACGACTCCCCCGGCGGCGTGTCGCCGGGGGTCACGGACCCTCCGGGCTCGAGCCCCGGCGTGTTCGCGGGGTCGGGGTCAGGACTCGTGGGTGTGCTCATGCGGGCGCCTCCTCGTCACGTCTGGATCCACGGTGCGGGACCGGTCGTGGCACGGCAACCGCTGGCGCGGGCGCGACGCGCTCAGCGGCTCGTCAGCGACAGCAGCTCGGAGTCCAGCGCGATCTGCGTGTCGAGCGTCACGTAGCCGCGCTCCTCGAAGAGGACGGTGACCCGCTCCGGCTCCACCACGCTCACGGTGCCCGGGCCGAACTCGCGGTGGCGCACCTCCTGGCCGGGCCGCACGCGCTGCGGCGCGACGGCGAGCGACGTGCCCGCGTCGCAGCTGTCGCACCGACCGCACGGCTCGGTCCGCTCCTCGCCCAGCAGCTCCAGCAGCAGCCGCCGCCGGCAGTCCGTCGTGTCGGTGTAGGACCGCACCAGCTCGACGCGCGACGCCTCGAGCCGCGCCCGCCGCGCGGCCTCGTCGTGCACCGCGACGAGGGCGGCATGAGGGTCCGCGCCCTCGACGAGCGCCGTGCGCCCGTCGACGAGACGCACGGCCCCCACGCGCTCGAGCGCGGCGACCGCACGTGCGACCGTGCGCCGCGCCAGACCGGCGCGCCGTGCGAGCACCGCCTGGTCGCCCGGACCCTCCGCGAGGGCCTCCAGGACGCGCGTCAGCGTGCTCGGCCGCGGTCCGCCGCCCGCTCGCTGGTAGCGGGCGAGCGCGTGGTCCTCGGCGCGGTGGACGACGAGCGCGCGCGCCGGCTCCCCGTCGCGACCCGCCCGGCCGACCTCCTGGTAGTACTGGTCGAGGGTCGTCGGGGCACCGGCGTGCACGACGAGCCGGACGTCGGGACGGTCGATCCCCATGCCGAAGGCCGACGTCGCGACGACGAGGTCGGTCCTGCCGGACAGGAACCGGTCCTGGGTCGCGGCGCGCTCGTCCGCGGGCAGCCCCGCGTGGTAGACCGTCGCGGGCCGCACGTCGGCGAGCCGCTCCGCGAGGCGCTCGCAGTGCGCCCGGGTGCGGGCGTAGACGATGACGGCTCCGGGCTCCTCGGCCACGAGCGCACGGACGGTGGCGTCGCGCTCGTCGTCGGACGCGGCGGGCCGCGCGCCGAGCCAGATGTTGGGACGGTCCGCGTCGTGCACGAGGACGCGGGGCTCGCGCATGCCGAGGCGGCGGACGATCTCGTCCCGCACGTGCGTCGACGCCGTCGCCGTCAGGGCGAGGATGCGCGGCGCACCGAGCCGTCGGGTCGCGGCTCCGACGAGCAGGTAGTCCGGGCGGAAGTCGTGACCCCACTCGGCGACGCAGTGCGCCTCGTCGACGACGACGAGGCCGACGTCCGCGTCCGTCAGCGCCGTGAGCACGACCTCCCGCTGCAGCTGCTCCGGCCCCAGCAGGAGCACGTCGAGCCGCCCGGACGCGGCCGCCGTGATCGCCTCGCGCTGCTGGCGGGCGGTGCGGGCCGAGCTCACGGAGGCGACCCGCAGGCCCGACTCCCGCAGCGCGCGCTCCTGGTCGCGCTGCAGCGCGATCAGCGGTGAGACGACGACGGTGAGCCGGGCCGCGACGAGCGTCGCGATCGCGTACACCGCGGTCTTGCCGGCCCCCGTGCGTGCGACGAGGAGCGTGTCGTGCCCGTCCAGCCCGGCCAGGGCGTCGCGCTGCGCCTGCCGCAGCGCCGTGCCCTCTCCCAGCACGCGGTGCACCGCCTCCTCGAGCCGGCGTTCGCTCGTCACCGTCACACCACCGTCCTCCCGTCGCGTCGCGTCGGGGTGATGTCTACCGGTCGCAGACCGACCTCGCGCGTCGACCTGGCAGCAGGTGGTGGCCCGGGCCGGGCCGGCGGCTCACCAGCCGCCGCCACCCCCGCCGCCGACGCCCCCGCCGGAGAACCCACCGCCGCCGAGCCCGGAGCCGCCCGACGTCCCGGGCGTGGGCGCGGTGATCGCCGCCGTGGTGATCGACTCGAACCGGTCGATCGCACCGATGAACCCGGCACCCCAGAAGCCGGCGTTGTACGAGTAGGCACCGACGTACCACGTGGGGGCGTCGACCACCACGCCCTGGGCCGCGAGCTCCGCGAACACGCGCGACCAGCGGTCCGCGAGCCCGAACACGATCGCGTAGGGCAGGTACCGGCTGAAGATGTCCTGCCCCTCCTCGAACCGGATCTGGTTCGCCTCGGCCGTCGCCAGGTAGCGGCGGAAGCCGAGTGCCTGGGCGAGGACGGCGGTCCCGTCCGCCGTGCGGGCCGGTGCGGATCCGCTGAGCACGAGGACCAGGACGCCGACCAGCAGCAGCGCGACGCCGACGAGTGCGAGCCCCGGCACGCTGCCGACCGCCATGCCGACCATGAGGCCGAGCCCGCCGACGACGAGGAGGAGGATGCCGACCACGATCCACGCGGTGCGCACGCTCTTGGGGTTGGCCCGGAACCACCCCACGCCGGTCACGTGGTCGTACATCATGTTCTGCACCTTGGCGAGGGACGTCGCGAAGGTGGTCCGCAGCTCCGAGAGCCGGACCTCGTCCCCCTTCCGGAAGAGGTCGTCGAGCAGTGCCGCCTCGAACGGCAGCAGGCCCTCGGCACCGGAGCGCAGACGCACCAGCGTCCAGTCCTTCGGCTTCTTCCCGGGCTTCGAGCGCGGCACCTCCTCGATGCGCAACCAGCCGCGCACGGCCAGGTCGATGATCGTGGCGGTCACGTCGACGGGGTCGGCCTTCTCGTCGACGAGCGTGCCGATCTCGCCCGGCCGCGTCCCCTCGGGCGGCTGGAACTCCACGCTCACGGGCGTGCGGCGGTCGCGGTGCCCGGTCGGCACCTCCATGCCCGCGGCCGGTCGCAGGCCCGGGGTCAGGCCCAGGTACGCGCGGTCCCGGCCGGTCCGGCGGACCTTGCTCACCGCCAGCCCGCCGCCCAGCAGCGCGATCGCGGCGGCGATCGCACCGCCCACGCTCGCGGGGCGCAGCGGCAGCAGCGGGTCCGGCTTGTCGCGCAGGATCGGCTGCACGCCGGGGAACGTGCCGCCCGGCCACCCCGTGACCGTCGTGAGCTGGTCACCGACCGGGACGACGTCCTGCGTGAACGTCGCGGAGTCACCCGCGGACGTGGCGGAACCGCACGGCGTCGTCGACCCCTCGGGGCCGACGAAGCACGCGACGCCCTCGACGGTGGCCGGCCCCGTGACGGTGACGGACAGGTCCGACAGGGGGATCTCCCAGCCCGGGCCGATGACGTTCCAGTACAGCTCGTCGCCCGAGTGCTGGGCGTTGGCGGGGTTGATCCAGCCGTCGACGGTGAACTCCACCCGGTACGTCTGCACGCCGGAGACGTCGTCGACGTCCTCGTCGCCGATCCGCAGGATCATCGCGGACGTCTCGTCCTCGCGGTTCACGTCGGCCGGGGCGCCCGTGGGGCTCGTCGCGCGCACGTCGCTGAACTCGAAGACGCGGTCCTGCTCGTCGTCGTACGACACGCGCGTGGGGAACGTCAGGTACGGGCCGTGCCCGGGGTCGTCGCCGTAGTCGAAGTCCAGGTCGATCGCGACGGCCACCGTCCCGTCGGCGGCTGCCTCGACCGTGACGTCGTAGCGCGTGATCTCCCGGCCGCCGGTGAGGTCGCCGGGAGCGCCGGCGGCGAACGCGACGGGCGGCGCCAGCAGCATCACGCCGAGCGCGACGACCACGACGAGGGCCAGCACGACCAGCCGTCGTACCGCGCGCGAGAGGACAGGGTCGGGTCCGGCTGGTCGTGCGTTCGTCACCGGTCGCGTCGCTCCCTGATCGCTCGCTGCGCCTCGAGGTTGTCCTGCCGCTCACGCAGCGCCTGGCGCTTGTCCCAGTCCTTCTTGCCCATCGCGAGCGCAATCTCGACCTTCGCGCGCCCGTTGAGGAAGTACAGCGCGAGCGGCACGATCGTGTGCCCCTTCTCGCGGGTGCGGGCCTCGAGCCGCT
The DNA here is from genome assembly GCF_024508275.1 of Cellulomonas wangsupingiae. Taxonomy (NCBI): domain Bacteria; kingdom Bacillati; phylum Actinomycetota; class Actinomycetes; order Micrococcales; family Cellulomonadaceae; genus Cellulomonas; species Cellulomonas wangsupingiae. The sequence goes on along the minus strand of NZ_CP101989.1, from coordinate 1,356,163 downwards.
CGATCTCCTCGCGGTGCAGCAGCATCTTGCGCTTGCGCCGCGGCGCGTGGTTGGTCCACGTGCCCTGCGTGTACTCGGGGATGTGGACGCCGTGCAGCCACGCCTCGCCGCCCTCGATCTCACCCCAGCCGTCGATGAGCGACGCGCGGCCGGCACGCAGCGCCTTGACCTCGGTCCCCGTCAGCACCAGACCCGCCTCGAAGACGTCCTGGATGAGGTAGTCGTGCCGGGCCTTGCGGTTGGCGGCGACCATCGTGCGGCCGTCGACCTTCGCCTTCGCCACGGCACAGCCCTCCGTCCTGGTGCTCGTCCGGCGCCGTGCGGCTGCCGGGGTGCGGCGCCCCCGCGGTCGGACCGCGCGGACATGGCACGACGTGCGCCGTGCCGGGGTCCGAGCCTACCGGCGACCCGGCAGGAGCCCCACGCCATTGCGCTGCGGGGCGCTCACAGCCCGAGGTGGGGCCGCGGGTTCACCGTGCCGCCGTTGATGTACACCTCGAAGTGCAGGTGGCACGCCGCCGACGTACCGGTGTTCCCGGCGTAGCCGATCACCTGGCCGGCACCGACCTGCGCACCGGACCCGACCGCGAACGACGACATGTGGTTGTAGCTCGACATCAGCGACGACCCGTTGACCCAGCCGTGGTCGATCATCACCTGCCCGCCGTAGCCGCTGCGGAACTTGGCCCACTGCACCGTGCCGGCGCGTGCGGCGTACACCGGCTCGCCGCACCTGTCCCGCAGGTCGATGCCGGCGTGCAGGCGCCAGTACCCGAGCACGGGATGCAAGCGGTTGCCGTACTCCGACGTGACGACCATCGGGTTGTGCGCCGTCGGGTTGGCGAACAACGCACCCGGCCTGGCGCCGTTCGGCGGCGCGCTGCCACCGCCACCGCCGCCACCTCCCCCGCCGCCGTTGTTCTTGCCGGCCGCCGCGCGTGCCGCCTCCTCCTGGGCCCGCTGCACGCGCTGCTGCTCGATGATCGCCGCGAGCTCCTGGCCCACCTGCGCGCGCTCGGCGTCGTTCGCGGCGACCTGCGCCTGGGCCTCGGACTTGCGCGACTCGATGTCGGCCTTGCGCTGCTGCTGCTCGGCGACGAGGCGCTCCACCTCGGCCTTCGCCACCTCGGCCGCGGCCTGCGCCTGACGCGCCTCCTCGAGCTTCTGGTCGGCGGCGACCTTGAGCTCGTCGACCTTCTCGCGGACCGCGGTCTGACGGGCCTGCGCGTTCTTGTTCTTCGCGGCCAGCTCGGTCAGCTCGTCGAGCACCTGCGTCTGCGTGCGCAGCGCGGTCGACACCAGCCCGTACTTCTCGACGAAGTCCTGCGAGCTCTCGGCGTCGAGCATCACGCTCATGCCGGAGACGTCGCGCCCACCCTTGTACGCCTCGCGGGCCATCTGCCCGATGGCGCTGCGGATCTCCGCCTCGCGCGTGTCGTCGACGGCGATCTGCTCGGTGATCGCCGCCTCCTCGTCGCGCGCGGCCTGCAGGCGTGCGGCGAGGATCTCGGCCTCGCGCTGCGCGGCCTGCGCGGCGGCGACCGCCTCGTCGAGGCGTGCCTGCGCCACGGGCAGCTGGGCCTCGACCTCGGCGAGCCTGGTGAGCGCGTCGGCGAGCTCACCGCTGAGCTCCTCGATGGCCTCCGCCAGGTCCGCCGCGCGCTGCTCGGCGGCGGCCGCGCGCTCCTGGGCGGCCGCCCGCTTGTTCGACAGCTCGTCGGCGTGCGCCGCGGTGGGCCCGACGAGCAGCGCGGGAAGCGCGACCGCGAGGGCGGCGAGCAGCGCGACGACGGCCTGCAGGGGCCGCCGCCGCGCGGGGGTCGGGGGCGTGCGGTCGGCTCGGCGCATGGTCATACCTTCGTGTATCGGCTCAGGGTGACCAGGGAGGAGATCGCGGCGAGCACGAACGCCACGACGACGAGCAGCGGGGCGATCGCCAGCACGTCCGACGTCCCGACGTACGGGATCCACGTCACGGACTGCCCCAGCCAGTCGGTCACGAGGTACTCGACGCCGACCCACAGCCCGCCGATCGCGAGCGCCGCGCCGAGGGTGGCCGCGATGGCGCCCTCGAGCATGAAGGGCAGCTGGATGAACAGCGTCGACGCCCCGACCAGCCGCATGATGCCCGTCTCACGCCGTCGGCTCATGGCCGACAGCCGGATGGTGGTCGTGATGAGCAGCACGGCCGCGAGCAGCATGATGGCCGCGAGCCCGCCCGCCGCCCACGTCGCCCGGTCGAGCACGAGGAAGAGGTTGTCGAAGAGCCGTCGTTGGTCCTCGACCGACTCCACGCCGGGCCGCCCCGAGACCACGTCGGCGACCACCTGGTACTGCTCGGGGTCGGTGAGCTTGATGCGCAGCGAGGCGTTCATGTCCTCGGCCGTGGCGGCGGACGCCCAGAACTGGTCGCCGAACTGCCGCTGGAAGGCCTCGTAGGCCTGCTCCTTGGACTCCGGGTAGATCTCCTGGACGTACCGGTCGACCTCGGGCGCCTCGAGGGCCGACACGATGTCGTCCCGCTGCGCCTCGGAGACCTCGCCCGCCGCGCACGTGGGCGCCGCGGAGTTGGCCGGGCACAGGAAGACGGAGACCTCGACCTTGTCGTACCAGTCGTCCTTCATCTTGTCGATCTGCGCCTGCAGCAGCGCCGCGGCGCCGAGGAAGGTGAGGCACACGAACGTGACGAGGACGACCGAGATCGTCATCGACAGGTTCCGGCGCAGGCCGATGCCGATCTCGGAGAGGATGAACTGGGCGCGCATCTGCCGGCCCCCTCAGCGGTCCGAGCCGTAGACGCCGCGCGACTGGTCGCGCACCATCTCGCCCGTGCTCAGCTCGATGACGCGCTTGCGCATCTGGTCGACGATCTCGTCGTCGTGCGTCGCCATCACCACGGTGGTGCCGGTCCGGTTGATGCGGTCGAGCAGGCGCATGATCCCCAGGGACGTCGTCGGGTCGAGGTTGCCGGTGGGCTCGTCGGCCAGCAGGATCGACGGGCGGTTGACGAAGGCGCGGGCGATGGCGACGCGCTGCTGCTCCCCGCCCGACAGCTCGTGCGGGCGCCGCTTCTCCTTGCCGGCCAGGCCGACCATGTCGAGCACGTCGGGCACCGTGGTCAGGATGTGGTGGCGCGGCTTGCCGATGACCTGCAGCGCGAAGGCGACGTTCTCGAACACCGACTTGTTCGGCAGCAGGCGGAAGTCCTGGAACACCGCACCGATCTGCCGGCGCAGGTGGGGCACCTTCCAGCTCGACAGCGTGCCGAGCTCCTTGCCGGCGACGAACACCTTGCCGGCCGACGCGCGCTCCTCACGCAGCACGAGCCGCAGGAAGGTGGACTTGCCGGACCCGGACGCGCCGACCAGGAAGACGAACTCCCCGCGCTCGACGTCGAGGGACACCCGGTCCAGCGCGGGCCGTGCGCCGCGCGCGTAGACCTTGGTCACGTTCTCGAACCGGATCACGACCGACCTCGCCTCGTCCTGCCGCAGGGATCCCCTGCGTCCGCCCGCGGGCCGCGAGCCTCATCGAGCGTAGGAAGGACGTCACCCGCGCGGGTGCAGGACACGCCGCCCGCCCGCTGTGAATCGACGGGTCCGGCGCCCGGGCGCCCGGTCCGTCCCGGTCCGTCCGGACCTCCGGCGCCGCGGGACGGCGCGACCGTCAGGCGTCCGACCCCTGCTGCGCGCGCCGCCAGCGGATGCCGGCCTCGATGAAGTCGTCGATGTCGCCGTCGAAGACGGCCGCCGGGTTGCCCACCTCGTGCTCGGTGCGCAGGTCCTTGACCATCTGGTACGGCTGCAGCACGTACGAGCGCATCTGGTCGCCCCAGCTGGCCTTGACGTCGCCGGCCATCTCCTTCTTCGCGGCCCGCTCCTCCTCCTGGCGTCGCAGCAGGAGGCGCGACTGCAGGACGCGCAGCGCGGCGGCACGGTTCTGGATCTGGGACTTCTCGTTCTGCATCGACACGACGATCCCGGTCGGGATGTGCGTCATGCGCACGGCGGAGTCCGTGGTGTTGACCGACTGCCCGCCGGGCCCCGACGAGCGGAACACGTCGACCTTGATCTCCGACTCGGGGATCTCCACGGAGTCCGTCTGCTCGATGAGGGGGATCACCTCGACGGCCGCGAACGACGTCTGGCGGCGGCCCTGGTTGTCGAAGGGCGAGATCCGCACGAGACGGTGCGTGCCGGCCTCGACCGACAGGTGCCCGAACGCGTAGGGCGTCTTGACCTCGAACGTCGCGCTCTTGAGCCCGGCCTCCTCCGCGTAGGAGGTGTCGAGCACCGTCGTGGGGTAGCCGTGGCGCTCGGCCCAGCGCAGGTACATCCGCAGCAGCATCTCGGCGAAGTCGGCGGCGTCCACGCCGCCGGCGCCGGCGCGGATCGTGACGACCGCGTCACGCTGGTCGTACGGACCGGCCAGGAGCGTGCGCACCTCGAGCTCGCCCAGGTCCCTGCGGATGCCGACGAGCTCGGCCTCGGCCTCGGCCAGGGTCTCCTCGTCGTCCTCCTCGGCGGCCATCTCGACGAGCGTCTCGAGGTCGTCGATGCGCGCCCCGAGACGGTTGACGCGGTCGAGCTCGGCCTGCGTCTGCGACAGGGCGCTCGTCACCTTCTGGGCGGCGTCGGGGTCGTCCCAAAGGTTGGGGACGGACGCCTGCTCGGACAGCAGTGCGATCCGGGCCTCGAGCGCGGTGGGGTCGCTCACGGCCTGGATCGACCTCAGCGTGGAGCGCAGCTCGCGGATCTCGGCAAGGAAGTCGGTGGTGGCCACGACCCACGAGGCTACCGCTCCGGCGCCCGGCACTCGTCATGCCGATCTCTTGACCGGTCAAGAGGTGCCGTTCTACTGTACCGGTACAGCCCTGGACAGAGATGAGGAACGACATGCAGAACATCGGCACCGCGTTCATCAGCGTCCGCGCCGCCCGGCTGCGCGCGACGAGCGCGTGGGCGGACGCGCCCACCGTCGAGCCCACGAGCGCCGAGCTGCGCGCCGAGCGTCGCGCCCACGCCCGGCGCACGCGGGCCCACCGCCCACCGCGCACGCGGCTGGCGGCGGCCGGCACCCTGCGTCGGCTCGCGGACACCCTCGCCCCCGGCGGCGGCGATCTCGCCGCCCCGCACGGCCAGACCCGGTCGTGAGCCTGCTCCCGACGCCCGCCGCGACGTGGGCGGCGCTGCACGGGCCACCCGTCACACCGCACCCGCCCTACGCTGGGGGGCGTGAGGCAGCCCGGGGCACGGACGAGGACGGGGCCGACGTGGGCCGCGTGACGCTGCAGACCGTGGCCGACGCGGTGGGCGTCAGCCGGATGACGGTGTCCAACGCGTTCTCGCGACCCGACCAGCTCTCGGCGGCGCTGCGCGCACGCATCCTCGACGCCGCCGCGGACCTCGGCTACGTCGGGCCGGACCCGACCGCCCGCGCCCTCGCGCGCCGCAGCACCGGGGCCGTCGGCGTCGTGCTGACCGACTCCCTCGGCGAGGCGTTCCGTGACCCGGCCGCGTCGGCGTTCTTCGGGGCACTGGCCGAGGAGCTCGCACCCGCCGGACTCACCGTCTCCCTCATCCCGGCCCAGAGCGTGGGCGGGCACCTCCACGCACGCGACCTGCCGGTAGACGCGGCCGTCGTGTACGGCTGCGCCGGTGAGACGGAGGCCGTGGACTGGTTGGCGCGTCGCCGGCTGCCGCTCGTGTTCGTCGACCAGGCACCGTTGCCGGGCAGCCCCGGCGTGGTCCTCGACGACGCGGGCGGCGGCCGCCTCGCGGTCGAGCACCTGCTCGCCCTGGGGCACCGCGACATCGCGGTCCTCACGATGGACCCGACCCGCACCGCCCCCGGGTGGCGCACGGCGCCGCTGTCCGACAACCCGAACCACGTCGCGCGCGAGCGCGCCCGCGGTGCCGTCGCCGCGGTCGAGGCAGCCGGCCTGACCGCGCGCGTGTACGACGTCGTCGACAACCACCCGCAGGACGTCGACCCCGGTGTGCGCGACCTCCTCGGTGGGTCCGACGCGCCGACCGGCGTCGTCTGCTTCTCCGACCTCATGGGCGCCTCGCTCGTGCGGGCGGCCCAGGCGACGGGCCGCACCGTGCCCGACGACCTGTCCGTCGTCGGCTTCGACGACTCGTTCCTGGCCGGTTCCGTCACGCCGGCGCTGACGACTATGCGTCAGGACTTCGTCGCGAAGGGGCACGCCGCGGCGCGCGCGCTGGCGGACGCCATGGCGCGGGCGCGCGGTGAGGACGACGCCGGCCGGCCACGCACGGTCATGATCCCGGTCGAGCTCGTCGTGCGTGGCAGCACCGGGCCCGCCCCGCGCTGACCGCGATCAGGACCGGGCCCGCTCCCCCGGTCCGGTGTCGACCCCCACGCGCGACACCAGCACCGGGCACGCCGCCCGCGCGACGAGCCACTGGCTCACGGAGCCGAGGACGAGACCCGCGATCCCGCCGCGGCCACGCGTGCCCACGACCAGCAGGTCCGCCCGTTCGGCGTGCTGCGCCAGCACGTGCGCGGCCGGCCCCTCCTCCACGACGGGCTCCACCTCGAGCCCGGGGAACTGCTCGGCGAGGAGGGCGACCGCCGGCTCCTGCGCGCGGCGCGCCGCGTCACGTGCCAGGTCGTCGGGCGCCACGTCGGGCTGCTCCCGCAGCCACGAGGCCAGGGCGCGGCCGTGCACGGGGCTGCGCCAGGCGGTGACGACGACCAGCCGGTCGCCCGTGACGACGGCGTGCCGCGCGGCGGCGACCACGGCACCGAGAGCTGCGGACGACCCGTCGACCCCGACCACGACCCGTCCCGTGCTCAGCGGCTCCACCTGGGTGCGCGGCACGACCACCACGGGACAGCCCGCGTGCTGCACGGTGCCCAGCGCGACCGAGCCCATGAGGATCCCCGACAGCCGGCCCGCGCCCTGGCGACCGACGACCAGGTAGGTCGCGCCCGCCGCGCGGTCGACGAGCGCCTGGGCGGGCGGGCCGTCGGCGAGGACCACGCTCACGTCGAGCCCCGGCGCGGCCTCGAGCGCGACGGTGCCGCCCTCGTCGGCGACCTCCTGCGCACCGGCGCGCACGTACGCCGAGGCCGTGCCCAGCGGCGGCAGGTCGAGCTGCCCCGAGAGCCCCCACACGTGGACGACCTGCAGCGGTGCGTCCAGCCGCGCCGCCTCCCGCGCTGCCCAGCGGACCGCGGCGACCCCCTCCGCCGATCCGTCGTACCCCACCACGACATGCGTGCCCATCGCGCCCCCCGACGTCCGACGACACGTCGATCGTGGCCCCCCACGCGGCCGGGCACAACTACGGCAACCGGCAGTGGCGACGCGCAGCTCGTCGGGAATCGGTCTCCCTACCGTCGCACCACTGCCGCCGGCGTCGGGCGCACCACGCATCGACGGTGCCCCTGAGTCCAGCGCCACGCCAGGAGCTCGTCGACGGCACCGGCGTCCGTCCACGGCGCCGGCGCAGCTCGCGCGGCGCTGAGTCCCGGCCGCGCACGCGACGGGGACGGTGCCTGGTTCGAGCTCGGGTACCCCGCGTCCGGGCCCCTGGCCTGATGCTCACCTACCCGGGAGAGTCGGTCAGCGGCCTTCCCAGGCGGGAAAGCCGACCCGAACATCGGTGGGGTCGCCGAACTGCAGAACCCAGTTCGTCTCGCCGGCCTCGTACCAGGCGAGGTGCCACTCCCCGGTGGAGGGTCGGTAGATGCCTGCGGAGGGAGACCCGATGAAGCAGTGCATAACGCCGCACGAGCCCATGCCCCAGGGCCCGGCCAGCGGAACGTCGCCGGGTTGTCCCCAGACCTGGGTCCTGACCGCGCCCGGGTTGTTCACGTCGAGCGGTTCCAGGAAGTACCACGTCGAGCTCGACGGTCGGAAGAGCGTCAACACGCCCGGACCCTGATACTGCGGCACATCCCCGGGCAGCCCCCAATAGAACGTGCCGTCAGCCTTGCCCGAGGTGTTGGCATTGCGTAGGTAGAAGCCGCGGTTGCTCGGGCGGTAGATCCCGACGGTGTCAGTGCCGTTGTTGTCCCAGTCGCCCGTGAACGCCACATCCCCGGGCGACCCGTATCCCAGCACGATGTCCGCTCCGCTCTGCGCGAAGGTGGAGTTGCTCAGGTACCACGTACCCGTGCTCGGCCGGAACACTCCAGGGGTGGGCTGCCCGTCGCCGTCCCAGTCCCCGACCACCGGTTGGTCCCCGGCCTGGCCGAACACGAAGCAGAGGTCGGCCGCGCCCGACGTCAACGAGCCCCGGACGTACCAGGTCCCGCTACGGAACACCGCGATCGCCGGCTTCGAGGGGTCTCGACCCACGTTGGCGTCCACCTGGCAGCCCGTCGCACCGGACGCGGGCGTGACAGCTCCGAGCACGGTGGTGAGAACGACGAGCCCGACGGCGCTGAGTCGAGAGAAGAACCCGGTGCGTGACATGCGCCATACCATGCCAGGCGATGAGCCGTCGCGAACCCGTTTCGGGCCCCTTCCCGCGGCCGCGGCCGGGTGAAGCCGCACTCACCCGTCGACGCCGGGTCCGTGAGCGTGCGGACCTCACGACGCACGTGCGCTCGCCTCGACCTCCAGCAGGACCCCGTCCGTCCACGGCGCCAGGACCCACGTCATCACGGGAGGCCGCGTCATGGCTCCCAGCCGCACGACCGCCGAGCGTCCGTCGGGTGTCGTGGCCTCGAGCACCCGCACGCCGTCCCACGCGGCCGCCGGCTCGGGGTGGTCACGCACGTACTTCTCGACCGCCGCGCGGACCGTCTCGTCGGTCAGCGGGACCCCGCCCGGGCCGCGCTCCTGGGGCCCGGCGAAGTACCGGGTGCTCACCTCGTCCGCCGCGGACAGCGCCGCCAGGTCCGCCAGCGCCAGCAGGCGCTTGCGGTCCAGGTGCACACCGGTCGCGGCCGTGACGACCAGGACCAGGAGGATCGCCAGCACGGCGAAGCCCAGCGACAGGATCATCACCTGGCCGTCGTCGTCGCGGCGCCGGGCCACGCACGCAGGTGCCCGCCGCGCCGCGCGCCGTGCCCGGCCGCTCACCGCGCCACCCGGTACGTGTCGACCGGTGCGACGCGCTCGGCGCTGACCGGGATCTCGAGCGGGAGGACGTCCCGCACGAACGTCGGGACGAACGGCAGCGGCACGCGCACGAGCACCGTGGCCGCCACCTCCGCTCCCGGCGTCAGGCACGGGTCCGCCGAGCAGCGGACGTCCAGCGCGGCGGCGGGGTCGTCCTCGAACCCCTGGTCGACGAGCGCGACGGCGACGGACGTCAGCGCCCGGGCGCCGCCCTGCTCCGTGTCGTCCGCGGCGACGTACACCCGTGCTGCCTCCCGCGCGGCGCCCTCGGCGGCGAACGTCGCGGCCTGGATGCGCCCGAGCACCAGCACGAGGTAGACGGTCGGGACGAGCAGCACCAGCGAGATGCCGAGGAACTCCACCAGCGCGCTGCCCGCGTCGTCGCGGCCGGCACCGTCGCGGCCCGCGCCGGCGACGGCCCGCCACCTGCGCACGACGCACCGGCGGACGCCCCTCACGGCCACTCCACCGGGGCGTGCCCGTCGAGCTCGAGGACCCCGCCGGGGCCCAGCAGGCCGACGACGGGCAGCGGGACGCGCACGGTGACCTCGACCAGGTCGAGACCACCGACCTGGACCTGGCGTGCGGTGACGTCCTGCGCGTACCGCTCCGCGAGGGACGCGCGCAGCAGGTCGGCCGTGCGCCCCGCGCCGTCCGCGGGGGTCCGCCCCACGTGCGCCGCGTACCGCGCGCCCTCCGCCGCCGCGTCGACGCACGTGTTGCGCACGTGCTGGACGAGCGCGAGCTGCAGCACGGACGCGAACAGGACGACCACGAGCCCGCCGACGAGGGTGAAGTCGACGACGGCCGACCCGCGGTCGCGGACCCCCGCGGGCGTCAGCCGCCGGGTCGCGGCGCGACGCCCTCGACCGCGTCGACGAACAGGTTCTGCAGCACGCCCTCCGCGGCGAACCACAGGACCGCGACGAGCCCCGCGGTCATGAGCGTCACGAGCACCCAGCCGGGCACGTCCCCACGCTCGCCGTCGTCGCCGCCCGCCGCCGTCACGCGCTGCGCGAGGGTGCTCCAGGTCCGAGCCAGGTACCTCATCGTCGACCTCCGTCGTCGTCCGGAGCGCGCCGGTCGGCGCCCCCGTGTCGGGAGCGGCCGGGGTCACAGCCCCACCCGCAGGAGCATCGCGCTGGGGAAGACGGCGAACACGACGGTCACCGGGAGGATGAGGAACACCACCGGGACCATCATGAGCACCTCCTTGCGCCCACCGGTCTGCATGAGCGCCCGCCGGCCCTCCTCGCGGACGTCCTGCGCCTGCGCACGCAGCACGTCCGCGAGGGGCGACCCGCGCTCGACCGCGACCGCGACGCCCTCGGCGAAGCGCGCGAGCGCGGCCAGCCCGGTGCGGTCCGCGAGGGCCTGCAGGGCCGTGGTCAGGGGTGCGCCGGCCCGGGCGTCGGCGAGCGTGCGGGCGAGCTCGTCGGCGAGCTCACCGCGCGTCTGGCGCACCACCCGCTCGAGCGCACCGGTGGCTCCCTCACCGGCACTCACGGCCAGGGCGAGCAGCTCGGTGACGGTCGGCATCTGTGCCAGCAGCCGCGCCTCACGCTGTGCGACCTGCCGGCCGAGCAGCCAGTCGGGTGCGAGGGCACCGGCGAACCCCGCCACCACGACCAGCGCCACGAGCGGGACCAGGGCCCCGCCTCGCGTGGCGGCCAGCACGACGGCGAGCAGCAGCCCCGCGGCGATCCCCAGCGCGCCGCACACCACCTGCCGGGCGCGGAACTGCTCCACGGTCTCCGCGCGCCCGGCGCGCGAGAGCCGGGCCCGCAGCTCGGCGGTCGGCGAGCCGATCCGCGCCACGAGCCGCACGCCGTCGGCGACGAACGGGCTGGCCAGCCTCTCGACGGTCCCCCACGGACCGCGCACCGCCTCGGCGCGCAGCAGCGAGGAGGTCCCGCGCGTCCGCAGGTACGGCCCGACACGCTGGTCGAGCGTGATGCGGCGCGCGCGCAGGCGCAGCACCACGAGCACGAGCCCGCAGCCGCCGAGCAGCCCGACGAGCGCCCCCACCACGGCGGGGCTCACCGCAGCACCCGCGGGTCGTCCGGCAGCCGCGCGACGCGCAGCATGAGCCGGTAGGCGACGACGGTGCTCGCCGCACCGACGAGCAGCACCGCTGCCCCCGCCGCCGAGTCGTAGGCGCGGATCGCCTCGGGTCGCGTCGCCAGCATCGCCAGGACCACCCACGGCGCCGCGACGGCGAGCCGCGCCGCGTACACGGTCCAGCCCTGCCGTGCCTCGATCTCGCCGCGGGTGCGCAGGTCCTCGCGCAGGAAGGAGGACAACGTGCGCAGCAGCCGGCCGAGGTCGGTGCCCCCGACGTCGCGCGTCAGCCGCAGCGCCTCGATGATGCGGTCGGCGACGGGGTCGGCCAGCCGGTCCTTGAGGGTGTCGAGGCTGTCCGCGAAGCGTCCGGTCGCGCGGTAGTCCTCGGCGAACGCGCGGAACGGGGGCCGCAGCTCCGCAGGGCCGCGGTCGCCGAGCTGGGCGACGGCCTCGGGCAGGGACAGGCCGGCGCGGACCCCGGACGCGAGGTGGTCGACGACGTCGGGCCACAGCTCGCGCGCGGCGGCGAGCCGGCGACGGGCGCGGCCGCGCACGAGCGTCAGGGGCGCCGTGACGGCGAAGGCCCCGAAGCACACGTTGACGGCCGGGACCGGCACGACGAGGAACGACACGGCGGCGACGACGAGCCCGACGAGCCCGCTGACCGCGACCAGGCCGCCCGGCGTGACGCCCGCGATCTCGGCCTGGGTGAGGGTGTCCTGCACGCGGGCCGTCCAGCCGTCGGGTCGCCTGCCGCCGACGGCGACCACGGGCCACCACGACCACCACACGCACGCCAGACCGGCTCCCAGCAGCAGCCCCACGACGACGCCCACCGCTCAGCCCCGCCGCAGCATCGCGACGACGTCGACGCCCGCACGCGCGAAGCGCTCCGGGTGCGGGGGGAAGCCGTCACCTCGCACCAGGACGTCGCCGCGGCTCGTGAACAGGTCCGCCGTCTCCACGACGCCCGCCTCGACGCGTCCGGGCACCGCCACGACCTCACGGGTGCGACGTCGTCCGCGCGCGTCGATCTCGAGGTGGACGACCAGATCGACCGACGCCGCCACGGTGGGCACGACGAACCGGTCCGAGATGTTCGCGCCCGCGAGCAGCGGCAGCGTGCACAGCTTGGTCAGCGCCTCGCGCGCCGAGCTGGCGTGGATGGTGCACATGGCGGGCACGCCGCTGTTGAGCGCGATGAGCAGGTCGAGCGCCTCCGCCTCGCGCACCTCGCCGACGAGCAGCCGGTCGGGCCGCATGCGCAGGGCCTCCTTGACCAGCCGCCGCAGCGTGATCTCCCCCGTGCCCTCGAGGTTCGGCTGTCGCGTCTGCATCGCCACCCAGTCCCGCACGGCGGGCCGCAGCTCGAAGACCTCCTCGCAGCTGATGACACGCTCACGCGGGGGCACGGCACCGGTCAGCGCGTTGAGCATCGTCGTCTTGCCCGCCTGCGTGGCGCCCGAGACGAGCACGTTCAGCCCGACCCGGACGGCGGCCTGGAGGAACGCGGCGGCCTGGGCCGTGAGCGAGCCCAGGGCGACCATGTCCTCGAGACTCGTCGCGCGCACGACGTACTTGCGGATGTTGACGGACCAGTGCCGCCGCGTGACGTCGGGGATCACGGCGTGCAGCCGCTCACCGCCGGGCAGCGACGCGTCGACGAACGGGCTCGACAGGTCGAGCCGCCGCCCGGAGACCTTGAGCATCTGCTCGACGAGGTCGCGCACCTGCGCGTCGGACAGGATGGTCGTGGTCAGCTCCGGCTCACCGCGGCGGGCGACGAAGACCTGGGAGGGCGAGTTGATCCAGATCTCCTCGACCTCGTCGTCGTCGAGGTACCGCTGCAGGGGACCGAGCCCGGCGACGGCGTCGACGACGGCCTTGTGGGCGGCCGCCGTGTCGGCCAGCGCAGGCACCGACCCGATGAGCGAGCGCTCGTCGTAGTCCGCCATCGCGGCGTGGACGAGCGCCACGACGCCCGCACGGTCCCGCACGGGGTCGACGCCGCGGCGCCGGATGAGCTCGCGGACCTCGCTCTCGAGGATCGCCACGCCGTCCACGCCCACCTCGCTCCCGCGCCCCAAGAACGGCCGATGTCTGGTTCATCCGTTTCGCGAGTCACGGTAGGGCATCGGCGCTGCGTGCGTGAGGATTCGTCCACAGGACAGATCGGACCTGTGATGGGCCGCATGAAACGGAGCCGTCGAGGTCCGACGCCTGGACGTTGCGAGCACGGCCGCTCGACCCGACTTCAGGGTCCGCGAGCGCCTGGCACAGGTGTTCGGCGCAGGCAGGGAGGGCCAAGTAGAACCCTCAAGTCCTACCCAAGTCCGGCGACCCGATCATGTCGGAGTTCGTCGACGTGCAGGCCGATCGGCACTACTCCGGATCCCGAGGCCGACCGAGGGCTGCGGATCCACCTCAAGCGAACAACTCGACGACGCCGTCCATGATGTCGTGGGCGACACCGGCATTTGCGCGCTCGGCGACGGGAGGCTGACCTGGGCCGACCGCAAACACAGCAGTCCGCGCCCCGGCTGCCGCTCCGGTCCCAATAGCCTCACTTCACTTCGGCCTCGACGCATCCGTCGTCGCCACCCTCCTTGCCTCCTGAGGGCGGGGAGTTGTCGCGCCGCCTGGTGATGCAGTCCGATCGCGTCAGGGCCGCGGACCCTTGCTACAGCCCATCTCCATCTGCGCCGCTCGACTCGCGCCCATGTGTCTTCAAGAAGCCGACGACGGTCGCGCCGAGCTCTGTTACTGACCACTCGTTCGTGACGCCCGAATCCCCGAAGGAGAGGCCGTCCCTGCCGTCTCGCGCTGCCACGGTGCCGTTGGCGACGAGAGCGGCTAGGGCGCCTCGATGCACCCGTCGGAGGCCCGGGAGGTCCTGTTCCAGCTGTCCGATCGCAACCCAGGCGTCGCCCGGATCTACGCGGGTCTGTCCACGTGCGTCGTCGAGATGAGCGAGCACAGAGAGATGGGCGGGTTCAAGTCCGAGAGCCACCGAGAGCACGAGGTCAAGGGCGTCCTGCTCATCGGCGGCCTCGTCGGCAACTCGGCGCCCGAGAACCGCGCCCAGGAGCGCGGCACGATCACGACCGGGCCCTGTGATCAGAGCGTCGAGGGCCGCGTACAAGAGCGTAGGCCCGTCGTCCTGCTCGGCAAGCCGCTCGACGACGGTGTCGACGGGCGCACCCGCAGCCAGCTCAAGCGCTCGCGCGAACACTTCCAGCCGCTCGCGGGCGGCCTGGCTCGCCTTGGCGCCGAAGAGCTGCAGCGCCGGAACCGCGGCCCCACCGATAGGTGGCATTCCGCGCGCGACGAGCACTGCATCGGCAGCGACAACAAGCGCACCCGTGACCACCTCTCGCGCACCCATTTCATCCGCCACCCACGAACCGTATCGGGAGCGTCGCTCGGTGACCGACAGATCCTAGCGCCGTGTCGACCTGCACGAAAATGGATGCAGCGTCATCCCGAGCCGCACCGACGGGTCCTAACCTCAAGCTCTCGAAGCACCACACGGACCGGACGGCAGCGCACGACGAAGCCACGCTGCTCGCCCAGCACTTCCGGTACGTCAGACGGGTGCGGTACCCGGAAGCGCGCCCTCCCTGGGTGCTAGGTCAAGAGCTCGGCTGGGTCATCAAGTCCCCGTTGACCGTCACCGTCTCGCCCGTACACGACCTCCAGGTGGACGCCGGCGCCGACCCGAACGAGATCGCCCGGCTGGCCGGGACGTCCGAATTCTGGAGCCGCAGCGGTGGCTTCATCACCGCACCGCGCTCTCCGTGGCTTCGTCTGCACCAGTTCCGGGGCACCTCGGGCGCCTGGGAAGCAATGTTCCTTCCGAACGGAGACGGCTCCGTGGAGTGGCGCCTCGGCTTCTCAGCCAATATCCCGGAGGA
The DNA here is from genome assembly GCF_024508275.1 of Cellulomonas wangsupingiae. Taxonomy (NCBI): domain Bacteria; kingdom Bacillati; phylum Actinomycetota; class Actinomycetes; order Micrococcales; family Cellulomonadaceae; genus Cellulomonas; species Cellulomonas wangsupingiae. The sequence continues at coordinate 1,341,085 of NZ_CP101989.1, read as the reverse complement.
GTACCTCCTGCTGACGCAGTCGATAGGCATACCCGGGATCGAAGTCCCGCCGGGCGTTCTCACAGCGCGACAGCTACGACGTAGCATCGGCGCCGGTGGCATCTCGCTGGCATTTCGTCCTACCGGTGACGTCACCATCCAGCGCGGCGACCCGATCGCCAAGCTCGTGCTGCTGCACCGGTCGTCGATCCAGGCGCGCCTCGAACTGGATGAGCCCTCGGACGTTGAAGGAACAGCGCGATGAGACTGCCCGGTGCAGAGCGAGCGGTTCTTGGCGATCCACGAGCGTTGTGGTTGTTCGCGATCATCGTTGTGCGTCGCGTGGCAGGTGCGGCGTTCCCTGTGGCTCTCCTCATCGCCGTCGCCGACGCCCGGGGGCTCGTGATCGCAGCGAGCGTCCAAGCAGTCCGGGTCGCAGTCGCGACATTCAGCACACCGCTCCGTGCGCGGCTCATCGACCGGTTCGGACGGTCTCGCGTCGTGCTGCCGCAGACGATCGTGGCAGCAGTGACACTCGTGATATTCGTCGCGATCGTGGGTGACGACCGAGCGCCGCTCGCGTTGATCTACGTCGCGTGCGCACTCGCAGCAGTGACGCCGGCGGCGGTGGACGCAGTTATCAGGTCTGCGTGGGCCGAGATCGGGCGGACTGAACGCCAGGTCAAGCTGCTTCACAGCGTCGACTCGCTCCTCGAGGAGGCGGGATTCCTGCTCGGACCGGTGTTGGCATCGACGTTGCTGCTCGCGATGTCGCCGCAGCAGGGTCTGTGGGCCGTGACCGCCGCAGCGGTCGTCGGCAGCCTGCTCGTCTTCGCATCGAGCCACTTCCGTACCGCCCTGCGACGTCCACCGGCGGCGAGGCCACGCGTAGCCCAGGGGATGCCGCGCACCTGGCGCACGCGCCTACGCACGGTCGTCGGACCGATCGCTCAACCGTCGCTGCGGCAGATCGTCCTGCCGCTGGTCATGATGGGCGCGAGCTTGGGGTGGCTCGGCCTCCTGGTTCCGCAGGTTGCGACTGCGGCCGCCGGTGGGCTTGATCGCACCGGATACCTCATGGCCGCGATCAGCCTGGGGGGCGTGGTCGGAGGGTTCGGGTACGCGCTGGTCAGGTGGCGAGCGTCGCTGAGCACGCGCCACGCCGTGCTGCTCCTGGCGTTCGCGGCCCCGCTCACGACCGCTGTCATGACGTGGCCGAGCGCCTGGGCACTCGGCGCTGTCCTGGCGGTGAGCGGACTCGCGGTGACGCCCCTGTACATCAACAGCTACCTCATGATCGACGACGGCCTGCCCGAAGAAGTGCGACACGAGGCGAATACCTGGGTTCCCGTGGGCAACAACGTCGGCTACACCATCGGGATCACCGCAGCCGGGTTGCTGACCGCCGTCGCCCCGGGCGCTCAGACGCTCGCTGTCGCACAGTCCGCTCTGGCAGTCGGAACGGTGCTCATCGGCTGCTGGTTGCTGCGCACCGCCCGCTCGGTCACACCGCGTACCGAGGAAATTGCGGCGTCGCATGCGACCTGACATCGGGATACCGGTCGCGCGGGCCCGCGGGTTCGCGGTGGCCGCGCAAGGTCTGCGTGAAGAGGAGTCGAGCACCTTGCCGATCTTGCAGCGCATCGGCTTGCTGCAGATGGACCCGCTCACTCGCGTCGCACGCGCTCATCTGCTGACCTGCGCAGCACGAATGACGGTCCAGGACATCAGCCGCGTCGATCGAGATCTGTGGCCGGCCGATGAGCGCGCCGCAACCTTCGAGACCTACACGCACGCAGCCTGCGCCATGCCGATAGGCGACTGGCCCCTGTTCGAGATCCACCGTTCTCGCGCGCGTGCCCGCGCGGACACGCCACCACCAGAAATGCGGCAGCGGGTCCGCGAGCTGATCGCTGACAGCGAGCACGGGTTGACCATCCGCGAACTGCAACGAGACGACCGCACTGGCGGTGGTTGGGGATGGTCAGCCACCAAGCGCGCAGCCGAGCACATGGTGTGGCGAGGCGAGCTCGCGTCCACGAGTCGCCGGCGGGGCGAGCGCGTCCTGAACCTCGTCGAGCGCGCCGTTCCGACCGAGCAGCTGAACCAGACCCTCACGCCTGACGAGTGCCTCACGGCACTGGCGGAACGTGCTCTAGCAGCGCTCGGTGTCGCCACGACCGAAGAGGTGGCGACGTACTACCACCTGCGTGCCGATCAGGTCGCTGCCACGCTCCGTGGGCGTGGGCACCTGCAAGCCGCAATCGAGGGCTGGCCAGAAGCGGCCTGGGTGACCGAACCCGTGACGACGAGCACCTCGCAGCCTCGACCCCGGCTGATCGGCCCCTTCGACAACCTCATCAGGGACCGGGCACGGACCCGCCGCCTGTTCGGGTTCGACTACGTGTTCGAGGCGTACAAGCCCGCAGCACGCAGGAAGTACGGCGCCTATGCGCTAGCCGTTCTCGTCGACGACGACCTCGTCGCGCGAGCTGACATCAGCCGGCAAGGTTATTCGCTGACGCTGCAGCAGGTGTTCCCTGAGGTCTCTCGGGACGCGAGCTGGTGCCGACAGCAGGCGGTAGAGGCCGTGGGATCGCTGGCGACGCAGCTCGGGCTGGAGTGCGATGTCTGAACGCTGGCCCTTCAGCCACCACGTCCTTGTGCCGTGCTCGTTGCTCGCGGCGCTGGACGTGCTGAAGGCCCCGGTCGACACTGTGCACGCAGCCCGCGAAGAGGAAGCGATCGCCATCGGATGCGGACTCGTGCTCGGCGGCGGGGCACCTCTGGTGGCGATGCAGAACTCCGGGCTGGCCAGCGCGCTCAACACCCTCGGGTCATTGGCGGTTGCCTACCAGATCGGGGTGTGCCTCCTCGTCTCTGTCCGTGGTGACGAAGCCGACTCGAACCCCGCGCAACGACCGGTAGGACGCGCCACTCGAGCGCTCCTCGACAGCCTTGACGTTCCTCACTCGACCGCCAAGCACCCAGCGGACCTGTGGATGCTCCTGCCTGACGCAGCGCGATCCGCCGCTAGAGATCGACGGCCGCACGCCGTCCTGATCGACAGAGAGGTCGTCGATGCTTGATCGCGCGAGGCTCCTCGAGGCCCTCCGTCGGGCGCACCCAGAAGCGGTGATCATCTGCCAGCTGGGCGACGCCACCGAGGAACTCCGGCGAGTAGCCGACGACCCTCGCAATCTGTATCTGCTCGGGTCCATGGGCATGGTGATTCCGGTGGCGCTAGGCATGGCTTTGAGCACCGGCAAACAGGTGGTCGCCGTCGAAGGCGACGGCGGCTGCCTCATGAACCTTGGAGCCCTGACGACCGTCGCTCGCTACGGCCCGAAGCGCCTGTCCATCCTCGTCCTGGACAACGGCTCCTACGGCAGTACCGGGGGGCAGCCGAGCGCCACGAGCACCGGCGCCGATCTCGCCGCGATCGGGCGTGCGTCAGGATTGAAGGAGTCGCGTCAGTTCGATCACGCCGGTTCCGAGGACGCCCTCGTCAACTGGCTCGGCATCTCCGGCGTCAGGCTCGCGGTTGCTCGGACCCGAAGCAGCCCCCCGCCGAGCGAGAGAAGCACGCCCCGGATACTCCCGGTCGAGAACACGGCCAGGCTCACGGCGGCCATCGGTCGAGTCTGAGCTCGGAGGTCGCGGTCATCGCCAGCCTGGGTAGTACGGCACTCGTTCCGCGCGGACGCACGGCACCGATCCTGATCAGCAACTAGAAGCGGTGATCCGTACAGGTTCCGTTGGTCTGACCGGGTGTCTGATACGGCCACCGGACGGAGCGGATACAGGGCGGCGGTGTGGTCGACGATGATTGTGGGTCGACCGATGCTGTGTACGTGCGTGATCAAGGGGCCTGGAGAGCGCTGAAACAGCAGCCCGGATGATGTCTAGAGGGTTCATAGTGTCAGTTGCACGTACTTGACAGGTCGAGCCGCCGCCCGGAGACCTTGAGCATCTGCTCGACGAGGTCGCGCACCTGCGCGTCGGACAGGATGGTCGTGGTCAGCTCCGGCTCACCGCGGCGCGCCACGAAGACCTGCGACGGGGAGTTGATCCAGATCTCCTCGACCTCCTCGTCGTCGAGGTACCGCTGCAGGGGCCCGAGCCCGGCGACGGCGTCGACGACGGCCTTGTGGGCGGCCGCAGTGTCGGCCAGCGCGGGCACCGACCCGATGAGCGAGCGCTCGTCGTAGTCCGCCATCGCGGCGTGGACGAGCGCCACGACGCCCGCGCGGTCCCGCACGGGGTCGACGCCGCGGCGCCGGATGAGCTCGCGGACCTCGCGCTCGAGGATCGCCACGCCGTCCACCGTCACCTCCCGCTCCCGGATGTCGGGTTCGTCCGTTTCGGGCGTCACGCTAGGGCATCACGGGCGGGCACGTGGGCGGTCGTCCACAGGACAGGACCGGGCGCCACGACGCGCCGGTCCCAGGGCTCCCGCGGGCGCACGCGGCTAAGTTGTTCACGTGAACACGCCCCCGCCCACGGGCGACCAGCACGTGCTCCGGCACGGTGAGCAGGTCGCCGTCGTCACCTCCGTCGCCGCCAGCCTGCGCGAGTACCGCGTCGGCGACCGCGACGTCGTCCTGCCCTTCGCGGTCGACTCGATCGCCCCGGCCTTCTCGGGTGCCGTCCTGGCGCCCTGGCCCAACCGGCTGCGCGACGCGACCTACCGGTTCCGCGGCGTCACGTACGAGGTCCCGCTGACCGAGCACGCGCGCCTGACCGCGCTGCACGGCCTGGTGGCGTACGAGCGGTTCACGCCCGTCGCCGTCGCCGAGGACACCGTGACCCTGCGCCACGACCTGGTGCCCACGCCGGGCTACCCCTGGCCCCTGCGCCTGGACGTGACCTACCGCCTCGGCGACGAGGGCCTGACCGTGTCGGTCGCGGCGACGAACCAGGGTGCCGACGTGGCGCCCTACGGCGTCGGGTTCCACCCCTGGCTGTCCCCCGGCCCCGGCCCCGTCGACGCCTGCACGGTGCAGCTCGACGCGGCACGCCGTGTCACGGTCGACGACCGGCTCCTGCCCGTCGGCACGCAGGCCGTCAGCGGCGACTTCGACCTGCGCGCGGGGCGCCCGCTCGAGGGTGTCGCGCTCGACGACGCGTGGGTCGACGTGACGCCCGACGCCGAGGGGCTCACGTGGGCGACGCTCACGGGGGCCGACGGCCGCACGGTCGCCGTGTGGGCCGACGCGACCCTGCCCGCGTGGCAGGTGTGCACGGGCGACGGCATCCCGGGCATCGAGCGGCGCGGCGTCGCGATCGAGCCGATGACCTGCGTCGCGGACGCGTTCCGCACGGGCGAGCTGCTGGTCGAGCTCGACCCCGGGGCGACGCACGAGGTCCGCTGGGGCCTGTCCCTGCGCTGAGCGACGAGCCGGCGGGTCCGCTGCGGCGGGCCCGCCGTCGGCGTCCACGGACGTCGCCGCACGTGGCGGCAGCCGCGTGTCACGCCAGGGTGAGGACCGGGGTCACCGGCAGGTGCTGGTCGTCGCCGACGCGTCAGCCGTAGTACTCGCCGTCCGCCTTGACGCCCTTGGTGTACTCCCAGTGCCACGGCTCGTACGGCCCGGAGCCGCCCCTGACGGCCCAGTTCGGCTGCTCCCAGCCGAACGTCGGGCCGTTGTCGTTCAGCCACTGCCAGCGGGCGCCCGACGTCTCGATCGAGCAGAAGTCCATGGCGAGGCCCCAGCCGTGGTTGCTCTTGCCCGGCGTCGCGGCGAGCCCGCCCTTCTGCGCCTTCACCGACCTCTGCTGCGCCAGCGTGCGGTAGCCCGACACGACGCACAGGTCGGTGCCGAAGCGCGCGACGTGCACCTCGTTCAGCTCGGCCAGGGCGACCGCAGCATCGGCGCGCATCTGGGTGCGGCCGTCCCACAGCGTGCACAGGTCCTCGGTGGCCAGCAGCCCGTTCTCGCCCTCGGCGCGCACCGAGCCGTCGCATCCGGGCAGGGCCGAGCGCTCGGCGTCACGCGAGACGTCGGCCAGCGCGCGCAGCCGGGAGCTGCCGTCGGTGGCGACCAGGGGCGTGGGCGGCAGGTCCGACAGGGGAAGCGCGGTCAGCGCGGTGACGGTCGACGGCAGACCGGCCTGGTCGTGGAGCGGGCCCACGACGATGTCGCCGTCGGCCATGCCCTCGGCGACGGGGACGATCACCGTGACGCCCACGAGCGCGGCCAGGACGCCGACGCGGCCGAGCGCGGTGGTCGAGCGCCGGCGGCGGGGCTCCGGGCGTGCGGGCAGCCGGCCGGCGGGAAGGGAGGGTGCGGGGCGCGGGACCGCGGGGGCGGACGGCGAGTCAGCGCGCGACGGGCGCACGCGTGTCGTCGACTCCGCTCGGTGGGATCCCACTACGCCTCCGCTTACTTGTCCCGCTCGTCCATCGGCTCCCCCCGATGCGGTCACGAAACCATAACGGCACCGGACCACCCTCTCCAAGACCCACGAACGTCACAGAGGGGCTGCGAATCGGACACAGGGCGAGACACGCCGGACGACACGCCGTACCTTCACGTCTTCTCCACCCACGCGCATCCACGTGGCGCCCGCCGGGTGACGTCAGGGAGGTGCACTGCACCCCGAGCCCGTCACCTCAGCTGGCCCCGCTGCATCGCGTCGCGAACCTCACCGACGAGCTCCTCCAGGATGTCCTCCAGGAACACCACGCCCGCGGTCCGGCCGTCCTCGTCCACCCGTGCCAGGTGCGACCCGGAGCGCTGCATCGCCTCGAGCGCGGTCTCCACCTCGTCCTGCGGCGTGACGACCGCCAGCGTCCGCACGCGCCACGACGGCACCGGCAGCCGGCGCGAGGAGTCGTCGGCGTACAGCACGTCCTTGATGTGCAGGTACCCGGTCGGCCGGCCGTCGCCGTCCACGACGACGAACCGGCTGAAGCCCGTGCGGGCCACGAGGTGCTCGATGTCGTCGGGCGTGCTCTCGCCGTCCACGGTGACCAGGTCGTCGACGGGGACCATGACCTCGGCCGCCGTGCGGTCGGAGAACTCGATCGCACCCGACAGCAGCCCTTGCTCGTCGGCCAGCAGCCCCTCCGCCTGCGAGCGCTCGACGATGGACTGCACCTCCTGAGCCGTGAACGCCGACGCCACCTCGTCCTGCGGCTCCACCCGGAAGGCGCGCAGCACGTGGTTCGCGAGCCAGTTCAGGGCCACGATCACCGGCCGCAGCACCCGCGCGACCCACACCAGCGGCGGCCCGAACAGCAGCACCGCGCGGTCGGGCCCGGCCACGGCGAGGTTCTTCGGGACCATCTCCCCCAGCACCACGTGCAGGTAGACCACGATCAGCAGCGCGACGACGAACGCGATCGGGTGCGTCAGCGCCGACGGCACGCCGAGCGCGTGCAGGGGCGCCTCGATGAGGTGGGCGATCGCGGGCTCGGCGACGAGCCCGAGGCTGGTCGAGCAGACCGTGATGCCGAGCTGGGCCGCCGCGAGCATGAGCGACACGTGCTCCATCGCCCACAGCACGGTGACCGCCCGCCGGTCCCCGGCCTCGGCCAGCGGCTCCACCGACGAGCGCCGCGCCGACATCAGCGCGAACTCCGCGCCGACGAAGAAGGCGTTGGCCGCGAGCAGCACCACGGCGAGCACGAGCGCGAGCGTGCTGTCCATCAGGCGTCACCCGCCTCGTCGTGGGGCAGCTCGCTGACCCGCACGCGCTCGACCCGGCGACCGTCCATGCGCTCGACCTGCACCCGCAGCCGCCCCTCGACGACCACGTCACCCTCGGTGGGCACGCGGCCGAGGCGGGCCATGAGCAGGCCGCCGACGGTCTCCCACGGGCCGTCCTCGGGCAGGCGCAGCGCGGTGGCCTCGTGCAGCTCGTCCGGGCGCAGGACGCCGGGCAGCAGCCACGAGCCGTCGAGCTGGCGCGCGAGCGTGCCGCGCGTGCGGTCGTGCTCGTCCGCGACCTCCCCGACGAGCTCCTCGACGACGTCCTCGAGCGTCACCGCACCCGACGTGCCCCCGTACTCGTCGACGACGAGGGCCATCTGCATGCCCTGCGCCCGCAGGTCGACCAGCAGCGGGCCGAGGCCCACCGTCTCGGGGACCCGGGGCGCCTCGACCATCAGCGCGGCGGCCGGCACCTCGCTGCGCCGTTCGTACGGGACCGCCATGGCCTTGCGCAGGTGCACCAGCCCCACCACGTCGTCCACGGAGTCGCCGATCACCGGGAACCGCGAGTGCCCGGTCTGCCGGGCCAGCGACATGACGTCGGCCGCGGAGTCGTCACGCCGCACGACCACCAGGCGGGTGCGGTCCGTCATGACGTCCACCGCGGTGAGCGTCGAGAAGTCGATGGAGTTGGTCAGCAGCGTCGCCGTCGCCTGGTCGAGGGTGCCCTGCTCGGCGGAGCGCCGCACGAGGGAGGCCAGCTCGGCCGGCGAGCGGGCCCCCGACAGCTCCTCGCGCGGCTCGACGCCGACGCGCCGCAGCAGCCCGTTCGCGGTGCCGTTGGTCACGGCGATCACCGGCCGCAGCGCGGTGGTGAAGCCGAGCTGCAGCGGCGCGACGACGCGTGCGGTGCCCAGCGGGCGCGCGATCGCGAAGTTCTTGGGCACCAGCTCGCCGAAGAGCATCGAGAACCCGTTGACCAGCACCAGCGCGAGCACGGCGGCGAGCGCACCGGCGACGGCGCGGTCCACCCCCGTCGACCCCAGGGGCACGCCGAGCAGCCGGACGACGGCCGGCTGCGTGGTGTACCCCAGCAGGACTGTCGTCACGGTGATCCCGACCTGGGCGCCCGACAGCTGCGTGGACAGCCGGCGCAGCGCGCGGAGCACCGAGCCGCCGCGCGCGTCGGCGGGGTCGGTCTGCCGCTCGACGAGGCCCGGGTCGAGCGTGACGAGGGCGAACTCGGCCGCGACGAAGACCGCGGTGCCCGCCGTGAGCAGCACGCCGAGCCCGACGAGCAGCCAGTCGGTCAGCACGCGGGCTCCTCGGGTGAGGCGGCACGCACGCGGGACGAGGAGCGGGGCGAGGGTGGGCCGGCGGTCGCGCGTCCTGCGGGGTCCTGGGCCTGGCCGCGGCCCGCACGCACGGGGCGGGGGTCGCGGACGGAGGAGGAAGCGCGGTGCCGGCAGCGACTTGAGCTGCTCATGGTGGTCACATCCTACGGACACGCGGCGGACCTGCCGAGGGCTCACCGGGCCCCGCCCGGCGGGTCTGTGCCACCCTGGCCACATGGTCACCAACGTCTCGCGCCCGGGTGCCACGACCGTGCTCGTGGTGGAGGACGAGCCGGCCATCGCCCAGGCGATCGTGCACCGGCTCTCGGCAGAGGGGTGGACCGTCGAGGCCGTCGGTGACGGCCACGCCGGCGTCGCCGCGGCCGCGCGGCTGCAACCCGACGTCGTCGTGCTCGACGTCATGCTGCCGGGGATCGACGGCCTCGAGGTCTGCCGCCAGATCCAGGCCGCGCGCCCGGTGCCGGTCCTCATGCTCACGGCGCGCGACGACGAGACCGACATGCTCGTCGGGCTCGGCGTCGGCGCGGACGACTACATGACCAAGCCGTTCTCGATGCGCGAGCTCGTCGCGCGCACCAAGGTGCTGCTGCGCCGCACCGAGCGGGCCGCCCGGGCGGCCGAGCTGGCCACGGTGCAGCAGCCCGATCCCCCGCTGGTCGTCGGCGACGTGACGATCGACAGCGCGCAGCGCCGTGTGCAGCGCGCGGGCAACGAGGTGCACCTGACGCCCACCGAGTTCGACCTGCTGCTGACGCTGGCGTCGTCGCCCCGCACGGTCCTGACGCGCGAGCGGCTGCTGGCGGACGTCTGGGACTGGGTCGACGCCAGCGGCACCCGCACCGTCGACTCCCACATCAAGGCGCTGCGCCGCAAGCTCGGACCCGACCTCATCCGCACCGTGCACGGCGTCGGCTACGCCTACGAGCCCGCCGGGGACGCGCCCTCGGACGACGACGGCGGCGCGGACGACGAGCAGTGACCTCCCCCACGGAGCCGCCGGCACGCCACGCCCGCAGCGGCGAGCGCTGGCACCTGCCGGACGTGCGGCCGCTCGACCCGCTGCGCAGCATCAAGATCAAGCTGGGCGTGCTGGTCGCCGCGACCGTCACGCTCGCCGCGTTCGTCATCTGGGTCGGCTACGGGCGCGCGCTCGGCCCCAGCCGGACGCTGCCGCTGGCGATCGTCCTCTCGCTGATCGTCACCCAGGTCCTGGCGCGCGGCATGACGTCGCCGCTGCGGGAGATGACCGAGGCGGCCCGCGCCATGGCGGGCGGCGACTACAGCCGGCGCGTCCGCTCGACGAGCCGCGACGAGGTCGGTCAGCTCGCCGAGGCGTTCAACACGATGGCCGACGACCTGCAGCAGCTCGACACGTTCCGCCGCGAGCTCGTGGCGAACGTGTCGCACGAGCTGCGCACACCGGTCACCGCGCTGCAGGCGCAGCTCGAGAACATGGTCGACGGGGTCAGCGAGCCGGACCCCGCGACGCTCGCCACGGCCCTCGCGCAGACCGAGCGGCTGTCGCGGCTCGTGTCGTCCCTGCTGGACCTGTCGCGGGTGGAGGCCGGGGCGATCGCGCTGCGGATCCAGGACGTGGACCTGTCCGAGCTCCTGCAGCAGGCGGCAGACGAGGCCACGCTCGTCGGGGCGGACAAGCGGCTGCGGTTCGAGGTCGACGTCCGGCCCACCGACCTCACGGTCCCCGCGGACCCCGAGCGCCTGCACCAGGTCGTGGCGAACCTCCTGCAGAACGCCGCACGGCACTCGCCGCCGGACGACGAGGTCCAGGTGGTCGCGCGGCGCAACGGGCGGGACGTGCAGATCGACGTGGTGGACCACGGCCCCGGGATCGCGCGCGAGCAGCGCGCCCACGTCTTCGAACGCTTCGTGCGGGGCAACACCCCCGCCCTCACCGGCCAGGGGTCGACCGGCGGCACGGGGCTCGGACTGGCCATCGTGCGGTGGGCCGTCGAGCTGCACGGGGGCTCCGTGCAGGTGGCCGACACCCCGACGGGCTGCACCATGCGCGTGCGGCTGCCCGCCACCGCGCCACCCGCGTCGGACCACGCGTCCGCGGGCGGGCGGTGACCGGACGGAACCGGGGCGCGGACCTGCGCACGACCAGGGCTTGAGGCCCCGCGCACGCGCGCTTTCCCGGGTGTTGACCGCAACCCCCCGGCGGGGTGAAGAGGCTGCGCAGATCGCCGCGCCCTGCCCGCCGCACGAGGCCCCGGACCCGTTCGACCCCGTAGTGTTGTCGTCAACAGAACTGGCGATGGCGCGGTCGCTGCACCGCACCGGAAGTGGGCGATCCCAGCGTGACGCAGAACGCGCAGTCCGACTCCACCCGTGCCGACTTCGGCGCGAACGAGTGGCTGGTCGACGAGCTGTACGAGCAGTACCAGAAGGACCGGAACGCGGTGGACCCCGCGTGGTGGGACTTCTTCGAGGGCTACCGGCCCGAGACGACGGGTGCTGCGACGAACGGTGACGTCGGCCGCGCGGCCCCGCCGGGCGCCGTCACGACGGCCCCCGAGCCCGAACCTCCGGCCGCTGCGCCGTCGGCCACCCCGGCACCGGCGCCCGCCGCCGACGCCCCGGCGCCCGTCACGGCCACCGTCGACGTGCCACCCTCCCCCGTCGCGACGGCGCAGCCCGCCACCGCGCCGTACGCGGAGGTCGCGACCCGGCGGACGGACGACGACGGCGTGCAGCCCGTGGACGACGTCCAGAAGCTGCGCGGCCCCGCGGCTCGCGTCGTCACCAACATGGAGGCCTCGCTCGAGGTCCCGACGGCCACGTCGGTGCGCGCGGTGCCGGCCAAGCTCATGGTCGACAACCGCATCGTCGTCAACAACCACCTCTCGCGCGGCCGCGGCGGCAAGGTCTCCTTCACGCACCTCATCGGCTTCGCGCTGGTCGAGGCCGTGCGCGAGATGCCGGCGATGAACTCGTCGTACACGCTCGTCGACGGCAAGCCCGGCGTCCTGGCCCCCGCGCACGTCAACCTCGGTCTCGCGATCGACCTCGCCAAGCCCGACGGCACCCGCCAGCTGCTGGTGCCGTCGATCAAGAAGGCCGAGACCCTCGACTTCGCGCAGTTCTGGACCGCGTACGAGGACGTGGTGCGCCGTGCTCGCAACAACAAGCTGACGGTCGAGGACTTCGCCGGCACGACGATCTCGCTGACCAACCCCGGCACGATCGGCACGGTGCACTCCGTGCCGCGCCTCATGCAGGGGCAGGGCGCGATCATCGGCGTCGGCGCCATGGACTACCCCGCGGAGTTCGCCGGCACGTCCGACGAGCAGCTCAACCGCATGGGTGTCTCGAAGGTCCTGACGGTCACCTCGACGTACGACCACCGGATCATCCAGGGCGCGCAGTCGGGCGACTTCCTGCGGATCCTGTCGCGCAAGCTCCTCGGCGAGGACGGCTTCTACGACCGTGTCTTCGCGGCCCTGCGCGTGCCGTACGAGCCCGTGCGCTGGGTGCGCGACGCGAACCACGACCCGGACGCCGAGGCGATCAAGCCCGCACGCGTGGCCGAGCTGATCCACGCCTACCGCTCGCGCGGCCACCTCATGGCGGACACGGACCCGCTGGCCTACCGCCAGCGCAAGCACCCGGACCTGGACGTGCAGAACCACGGCCTGACGCTGTGGGACCTGGACCGCACGTTCCCGACCGGCGGCTTCACCGGGAAGACCCGCGCGACGCTGCGTGACGTCCTGGGGCTGCTGCGCGACTCGTACTGCCGGACCGTCGGCGCCGAGTACATGCACCTGCAGGACCCGCGGCAGCGCCGGTGGCTCCAGGAGCGGCTCGAGGCGGGCTACGCCCGCACGCCGCGCGAGGACCAGCTGCGCATCCTGCGCCGGCTCAACGCCGCCGAGGCGTTCGAGACGTTCCTGCAGACCAAGTACGTGGGCCAGAAGCGCTTCTCGCTCGAGGGCGGCGAGTCGCTCATCCCGCTGCTCGACGCGATCCTGTCGCGCGCCGCCGACGGCGGCCTCGACGAGGTCGGCATCGGCATGGCGCACCGCGGCCGGCTCAACGTGCTGGCCAACATCGCGGGCAAGTCCTACGGGCAGATCTTCAGCGAGTTCGAGGGCAACCAGGACCCGAAGTCGGTGCAGGGTTCGGGCGACGTGAAGTACCACCTCGGGACCGAGGGCGTGTTCACGGCGGAGTCGGGTGCGACGACCGCGGTGTACCTGGCGGCGAACCCGTCGCACCTGGAGGCCGTCGACCCGGTGCTCGAGGGCATCGTGCGCGCCAAGCAGGACCGCATCGACCTCGGCGGCGACGGCTTCTCGGTGCTGCCGATCCTCATCCACGGCGACGCGGCCTTCGCGGGCCAGGGCGTGGTGTTCGAGACCCTGAACCTGGCGCAGCTGCGCGGGTACCGCACGGGCGGCACGATCCACGTGATCGTCAACAACCAGGTCGGCTTCACCACCGGCCCGTCGTCCTCGCGCTCCTCGCAGTACGCCACGGACGTGGCCAAGGGCCTGCAGGTGCCGATCTTCCACGTCAACGGGGACGACCCCGAGGCCGTGGTGCGGGTGGCCGAGCTGGCGTTCGAGTACCGCGAGCAGTTCGACCGCGACGTCATCATCGACATGGTCTGCTACCGCCGTCGTGGTCACAACGAGGGCGACGACCCGTCGATGACGCAGCCGCTGATGTACAACCTCATCGAGGCGAAGCGCTCGGTGCGCAAGATCTACACCGAGACGCTGGTGGCGCGCGGCGACATCACGATCGAGGAGGCCGAGCAGGCCCTGCGCGACTACCAGTCGCAGCTCGAGCGGGTGTTCACCGAGACGCGCGAGGACGGCTGGACCCCGCCGCCCACGGACGTCGAGACCGTCGCCGGCCTGGAGCGCCCGGAGTCCCAGCTCGAGGACGCCGGCATGATGGTCGGCTGGCAGACGGCGGTGCCGGCCTCGGTCCTGCAGCGCATCGGGCAGGCGCACGTGAGCCCGCCCGAGGGCTTCACCGTCCACCCCAAGCTCGCCCAGCTGCTCGCCAGGCGCGACACCATGAGCCGCGAGGGCGGGATCGACTGGGGCTACGGGGAGATCCTCGCGTTCGGGTCGCTGCTCATCGAGGGCACGCCGGTGCGGCTCGCGGGCCAGGACTCGCGTCGCGGGACGTTCGTGCAGCGCCACGCCGTCCTGCACGACCGCGAGACGGGTGCGGAGTGGACCCCGCTGCTGTACCTGTCGAGCGACCAGGCGAAGTTCTGGGTCTACGACTCCTCGCTCTCCGAGTACGCGGCCCTCGGGTTCGAGTACGGGTACTCCGTCGAGCGTCCCGACGCGCTGGTGCTGTGGGAGGCGCAGTTCGGCGACTTCGTCAACGGCGCGCAGACGGTCATCGACGAGTTCATCTCCTCCGCGCAGCAGAAGTGGGCGCAGCGCTCGTCGGTCGTCCTGCTGCTCCCCCACGGCTACGAGGGCCAGGGGCCCGACCACTCGTCGGCCCGCATCGAGCGGTTCCTGCAGCTCGCCGCCGAGGACAACATGACGATCGCGCAGCCGTCGACGCCGGCGTCGCACTTCCACCTCTTGCGTCGCCAGGCGTACCAGCGGCCGCGCCGTCCCCTCGTGGTGTTCACGCCCAAGTCGATGCTGCGGCTGAAGACGGCGACGTCGGACGTCCAGGACTTCACGTCGGGGACGTTCCGCACGGTGGTCGGCGACGACCTGGCGGCGGCCAAGGCCGACCAGGTGACGCGTGTGCTGCTGTGCTCGGGCAAGGTCTACTGGGACCTCCTCGCGCACCGGGTCTCCTCCGGGGACCAGCAGACGGCGATCGTGCGGTTCGAGCAGCTGTACCCGTTCGAGCCGGACGAGATCCGTCGCGCGCTGGCACCGTTCGGCGACGCCGAGCTCATGTGGGTGCAGGACGAGCCCCGCAACCAGGGGCCGTGGACGTTCGTGTCGACGCACCTGCCGCCGATCGTCGGGCGCGACCTGCAGGTCGTGTCGCGCCCCGAGTCCGCGTCGCCGGCGGCGGGCTCGGCCAAGAAGCACGCCGCGGAGCAGAAGGCACTCGTCGAGGGCGCCTTCCAGCGCTGAGCCACGGCCGCGGGGCCGGATCGACCTCTCACGTGGGAGGACGGTCCGGCCCCGTCGCCGTCCGTGGCCGGCCGGCCGGCCGCGTCAGGCGGTCAGGATGCCTGCTCGTCCTGCTCGAGGTCGGGCGGTGCGCCCGACGCGCAGCCGAACCGGCGTCGGTACGCCAGCGGCGTCGTGCCGAGCGTGCGGGCGAAGTGGTGGCGCAGGAGTGCGGCGGTGCCGAAGCCGCTGCGCCGGGCGACCTCGTCGACGGGGACGTCGGTGCGCTCCAGCAGCTCCTGGGCCCGCCCCACGCGCTGCCGTGCGACCCAGGCGGCGGGCGTGGCACCGGTCTCGGCGCGGAACCTGCGCGCGAACGTGCGCTCGGACATCAGCGCTCGCGCGGCGAGGGCGGGCACACCGAGGTCCTCGTCGAGGTGCTCCAGCATCCACCCGAGCAGCGGCGCCAGGGTGTCCGCCACCGGCGGCAGCGGCGTGTCGACGTACTGCGCCTGCCCCCCGTCGCGCTGGGGCGGGACGACCATGCGGCGCGCGACGTTGGTCGCCGCCGCGGCGCCGAGCTCCCGACGCACGAGGTGCAGGCAGGCGTCGATGCCGGCGGCCGTGCCGGCCCCGGTGATGATGCGACCGTCCTCGACGTACAGGACGTCGGGGTCGACCGTGGCCGCCGGGAAGCGGGCGGCCAGCGCGGCGGCGTGCATCCAGTGGGTGGTGCACCGGCGCCCGTCGAGCAGCCCCGCCTCCCCCAGTGCGAACGCGCCGCTGCAGATGGACAGGATCCACGCGCCGCGGGCGTGGGCGTCCCGCAGCGCGTCGAGGACGTCGTGGGGCACCCGCGCGGGCGGCATGCTGTAGGCGGGCATGATGACGAGGTCGGCGTCGCGCGTGGCGTCCAGGCCGTGGTCCACGACGATCGAGAACCCGCCCTTCGTGGGCATGACGACGCCGGGCGACGGCCCGCAGACCCGGAAGTCGAAGGTGGGGCCGCCCGTCTCGGAGCGGTCGATGCCGAACACCTCGCAGGCCGTGGCCAGCTCGAAGGCGGCGACGTGGGGCAGGGCGACGACGGCGACGCTGCGGAGCATGCCCCACGGTCCCACGGTGATGGCAGAAACTCAATGGTGGTCGTCTGTTCTGCCACTCGTGGCTCGATCTCGATGGGCACAGACTTCCTGCCATGGACATCGTCTGGATGGTGATCGCGCTCCTGGTCCTCGCGGCGTGGCTCGCCGCGCTCGTCCACGCCGTGCGGGGCGACGGCCTCGGCGACCGCGAACCGCCGCGCTCGCACCCCGAGGACTCGGTGCCCGGGACGCGCGTCTTCACCCGCTGAGCGGAGGCGGGCGGTCGCGGTGGCCGCGACGTCGCCCCGACGCGCGCGGCGAACGGCACGATCCCAGCCCCCGCGCCTGAGAGACTGTCGACCGAGCAGGTACCGGGAGGTCCGGTGCCGCGGTCACAGGCAGGAGTGATGGCGTGGGTGAGCTGCCGGTGCGCCTCGCGGTCGTCGGGGACGAGCTGGTGGCCGGCGCGGGCGACCCCAGGAGCCTCGGCTGGGTCGGGCGCGTGTCCGCCCGCACGCGCACCCCCGACCCGCTGACCGTGCTGACCCTCGCGGTACCGGGCGAGACGAGCACCGACCTCGGCGCACGCTGGGACGTGGAGGTCTCCCGTCGCCTGTCCCCGCACGCCGACAACCGCCTGGTCGTCGCGCTGGGCCGGGCGGACATCGCGGCGGGCCTGTCCCTGGCCCGCAGCCGGCTGAACCTCGCGAACATCCTCGACGTCGCCGACCAGCGCCGCATCCCCGCGTTCGTCGTCGGGCCTCCGCCGGGCGCCGCCCACGATGGCGACCGGCTCGCCGAGCTGTCCGCGGCGCTGGGCGACGTCGCGTCGCGTCGCCGCGTGCCCTACGTCGACATGTACTCGCCGCTCGCGGCGCACGACCAGTGGCTCGCCGACATGGCCCAGTCGCCGCAGCACCTGCCCGGCCAGGCCGGCTACGGGCTCATGGCCTGGCTCGTGCTGCACACCGGCTGGCACACGTGGCTGGGCCTGCCGGATGACGGCGCCTGACCCGACACCGGACCCAGCGCCCGTCGTCGGTCCCCGTGCCGTGCTCGAGGTCTGCCTGCGCGCCGCGGTCGTCCTGCTGGTCATGGCCGTCGTCCTGCTCACGGTGCTGCTGGCGATGACCTCCCGCTCCCCGGACGCGGCCGTCGACGCTCAGGCGGCCGTCATGGTCGTCGTCCTCATGTACGGCCTCCACCTCGTGGCCCTGGCCGTCCTCGGGTGGCCCGGCGGCCTGCTGACCGCTCACCTCATGCGGCACGAGACGTCCGAGCGTCGGCACGTGGTCGCGTTCGCCGGCGCCGGCGCGGTGCTCGGCGGCGCGGTCCTGGCGGCGTGGGGCGGAGGGATCGCGATCCTCGTGTGGGCCGCCGTCGGCGCGGCCGTGGCGGGTGGCGCGCGCGCCTGGACCGGCCGGGCGCGTCGCCGTCGCGCCGCGCTGCGCACCACCCACCCCAGCACACCCTCCTGAGCGCTGCGGACCCTCGCGCCCGCTCAGCGCAGCGTGGACCGCATCGTGCGCAGCGCCGTGTCGAGCACCGTCCGCAGCGTCTCGACCGTGAGCTCGTCCACACCGGCTCCCGCGTCGGCGCGGCGCAGGTCGGCGCGGACCTCGTCACCGAAGCGCCGGACGATCGCCTCCGCCTCGACCCGCCGACGGTGCGACGCCGTGCGCTGCGGATCCGGCGCGCCGGCCACGGGCCGCGCGGCGTCGCGGGCCTGCTGCGCGGCCGAGGCCAGGTCCGCGCGCAGCCCCTTCATCGCCGCCTGCACGTCCTGCCGGACCTGGGACGCCTGCGCCCGCACCGTCTCGGCGATCTCGGCCTCCAGGTGGGCCAGGTCGCCCCGGCGCGCGTCGAGCTCGGCACGGCCGGCGTCCGTCAGCGTGTAGGTGGCCTTGCGTCCGTCGTCGGAGCGCCGCACCAGGCCCTCCTCCTCCAGGCGCGCCAGCCGCGGGTAGACCGTCCCGGCGCTCGGGCGGTACGTGCCGCCGAACCGGTCGCTGAGCGCCGTGATGAGCTCGTACCCGTGGCGCGGGCCGTCCTCGAGGAGCGCGAGCAGGTACAGCCGCAGCTGGCCGTGCGCGAACACCTGGACCATCAGGCGGACGCGTCCGTGACGTCGTCGACGACGTCCTCGACGACGTCCTCGACCGCCGCGCGCAGCACCGTGACGTGCCCCGTGACGGTCGTGGCGGACAGGAAGGCACCACCCTCCCCCGCGTCGAGGCTCACCGTGCGGTGACCCGGGCTGGTGCCCTTGTGCTCACGGCCGTCGACGACGAGCCGCCCCGAGACCGACTGCGCCCGCACCTGCAGGCCCGCCCCCTCGGGCAGGCGCACCGTCAGGTCCCCGGACACGGTCGTGACGGTGAGCGACGAGGTCCCCGTGCCGACGTCGAGCGAGACGGACCCGGACACGGAGTTGCCCTGCACGAGGGTCAGGTCCCCGGACGCCGCGAGGTCGCCCGAGACGGTGTTGAAGCGCAGGTCGCCGTCGTGCCGACGCACCACGACCTCGCCCGACACGGAGTTGGTGGACAGCCTGCCGCGCACGTCGTCGACGACGACGGACCCCGACACGGTGGACACCGACGCGTCCTGGCGCAGGCCCGCGACGAGGCCGTCGGCGCTGACCGTGGCGACCTTGGCCAGGACGTCGCGCGGCACGGCGACGTGCACGTCGGCGCGGTCCTTGTCCTGGAAGTTGCGGAACTTCTCCACGAAGCCCTCCCAGCCGCCGAGCGTGAAGCTGTAGCCGACGCGCAGCTCGCCGTCCGCCAGCGTCACCTCCAGCGGGCGCCCGTCGACCTGGTGGACCTCCAGGCGCGCGCCGCGCGCCTGCGGGTCCTCGTGGGCGACGACGTCGACACGCCCGCCCACCAGCCCGACGCGCAGCGCACGCACGTCCTCGACCTCGATCACCTGCGGGCCGGCCACGACCCAGGACTCGGTGGACATGTCGTCTCCTCTCGCGATATGTCGCGTGTTGCCAACACGCTATATCGCGATCGCGACGGCCACAAGGCCCGCAGCCGCGCCCGGTGGCCCGCCGCGCGGACGCTCACATGACGATGCCGGCGCCCCGCAGCTCCACCGTCAGGTCGTGCGGGTTCGACGCCACCGACAGCGCCTCCTCGTACGTCACCGCCGCGTCCCGCACGAGCGCGAACAGGTGCTGGTCGAAGGTCTGCATCTTGTAGAAGTCCCCCTCCTTGATGAGGTCGGTCAGGGGCGGGTTCTCCTGCGGCTCGATGATCGCCTCGGCCGTGCGGCCGGTGTTGACCATCACCTCGATCGCGGCCTGCCGGCCGCTGCCGTCCGCCTTGCGCACCAGGCGCTGCGAGACGATGCCGCGCAGGGACTGCGCGAGCGCGATGCGGACCTGCTTCTGCTCGTGCGGCGGGAAGAAGTCGACGATGCGGTTGATCGTCTCGGCGGCGTCGATGGTGTGCAGCGTCGACAGGACGAGGTGGCCGGTCTCGGCCGCGGACAGCGCCGCGCGCACCGTCTCCACGTCGCGCATCTCCCCGACCAGGATGACGTCCGGGTCCTGCCGCATCGCGGCGCGCAGCGCGACCGTGAAGTCCGCGGTGTCCTGGCGGACCTCGCGCTGCGAGACGATCGCCTTCTTGTCCGAGTGCAGGATCTCGATCGGGTCCTCGATCGTGACGATGTTGACCTCGCGGTACGAGTTGATGAGATCGACCATCGAGGCCAGCGTCGTCGTCTTGCCCGAGCCCGTCGGCCCCGTCACCAGCACCAGGCCGCGCGGCTCGAGCGCGAGCTCGCCGACGACCTCCGGCACGCCGAGCTCCGCCAGCGACTGCGCGCCGACCGCGACGCGCCGGAACACCATGCCGAACGTGCCGCGTGCCTGGTACGCGTTGACGCGGAACCGGCCCACCCCCGACAACGAGTACGCGAAGTCGGCCTCCTTGCTGACGCGGAACGCCTCGACCAGGTCGTCGGGCAGGACCTCCTCGAGCATGTGCTCGGTGTCGGCGGGGCGCAGCTCCGGTGCCTGCAGCTTGCGCAGGCGCCCGTCGACCCGCACCCGGGGGACGGAGCCGACCTTGCAGTGCAGGTCGGAGCCGCCGGTGCTGGCCAGGGCGTGCAGGAACGGGATCACGGACTGGGGCTGCGAGGTCACCCCGGAGGTATCGGGATCCGGGCCGCGGCACTTGAGCGCCCGAGGGCCCCGGCCGGGGCGGCGCGGCGGGTGCGCCGGATGTGGGACGATGGAGCGACATCCCCGGCGTGTGCCCTGTGCGCGCGCGCCGCGACCCGAGGAGAACCAGCGATGAGCAAGCGTGGCCGCAAGCGTCGCTCCCGCAAGGGGAACGCCGCCAACCACGGCAAGCGTCCCAACGCCTGAGCGTTCGACGCCGTGACGTCGCGACGGGCCCGGAGCATCGCTCCGGGCCCGTCGCCGTCTCCTCCGCCGGTGCGGGGCGACTCAGCCCTCGGGGGTCGTCCCCGCGCGCAGCCGCAGCACGGTGATCTGCTCGTGGATGCGCACGCGCAGCGTCGCGGGCGCCTCCTCCTGGCAGCACCGACGCACGAGCTGCTTCATGACGAGCTCGATCTGCTCCTCCTCCAGGCAGCTGGCGCACTCGTGCAGGTGCGCGCCTACCCGCTCCTGGTCGAGCTCCTCGAGCTCGGAGTCGACGTACTCCCACAGCCGCTCGACGGCCTCGTCGCAGCCGCACGGGGCCCCGGCTGCCGGACGGCGCGCCGCCTCGTCGTCCAGCGGCGTCCCCTCGACCCCGCTCACCGGGCACCGTCCGGGGTGCTCGGCGCCGCGCCGGCCAGGCCGCGGCCGCGGGCGTAGTCCGAGAGCAGCTCGCGCAGCTGGGCGCGGCCACGGTGCAGGCGGGACATCACCGTCCCGATCGGCGTGCCCATGATCTCGGCGATCTCCTTGTACGCGAAGCCCTCGACGTCCGCCAGGTACACCGCGATGCGGAAGTCCTCGGGGATCTGCTGCAGCGCGTCCTTCACGTCGGAGTCCGGCAGGTGGTCCAGCGCCTCGGCCTCGGCCGAGCGCAGCCCCCGCGACGTGTGCGACTCCGCGCGGGCGAGCTGCCAGTCCTCGATCTCCTCGGACCGCGACTGCTGCGGCTCACGCTGCTTCTTGCGGTACGTGTTGATGTACGTGTTCGTGAGGATGCGGTAGAGCCAGGCCTTGAGGTTCGTGCCGGGCCGGTACTGGTGGAAGGCGGCGAACGCCTTGGTGAACGCCTCCTGGACCAGGTCCTCCGCGTCGGCGGGGTTGCGCGTCATGCGCAGCGCAGCGCCGTACAGCTGGTCCAGGTAGACCAGCGCCTCGGCCTCGAACCGGTCGCTGCGGGCGGCGTCGTCCTCGCCGGCCGGTGCACGCGTGGTGCCCTCGGCGTCGTCGACGCCCTCGAAGTGCTCGCTCATCGTCCACGAGCCTAGCCCGCGCACCTGGACGTCACCTGAGCGCGGGGCGGGCACGCCCCACGGGGCGAGAGGGCCCGGGGTGAGCACCGCGGGGGCGCTCGGGGGCGCAGGGGTCACGACGGCACAGCTCATGGTCGGTCCAACACCGGGTGCGACCGGGTGCATTCCCGGCGGGTGCGCGCGCCGTCGTCGGTGTGCGGCACTAGCGTGGGAGGCGCCGCCCACCGGCGGTGGACCATCCCCAGGAGGAACCCGTGCTGCTGCGTCGCATCGCCCGCCCCCTGTTCGCCTCGTGGTTCGTCAGCGAGGGCCTCGACGCCCTGCGCCATCCCGCCGGGCACGCGCAGATCGTGCGCGACGGCCTCGACGGGTTGACGTCCCGGGTGCCCGCGTCGGCCCGCAGCGCCGCACCCGCGCCGGTCGGCCGGGTCCTGGACGGCGGGCTGAGCGACAAGCAGCTCGCGACGTTCGCGCAGGCCCACGGCGCGGCGATGCTCGTGGCGGGCGCCATGCTGGCGGTCGGGCGTGCACCGCGCACCGCGGCGCTCGCGCTCGCCGGGCTCACGGTGCCGATCGTCCTGGTGAACCTGCCGGTCGGGCGGCGTGGCGCGCTGACCGCCGAGGAGAAGAAGGCGCGCAGCGCGCGGTTCGTCCGGGCCCTGTCGTTCACGGGCGGTGCCGTGCTCGCCGGCGTCGACCTCGAGGGCCGACCGGGCGTGTCGTGGCGCGTGCAGCACGCCCGCGCCGACCGTGCGGCGCTCAAGGTGGCCCGCGCCACCGAGGCCGCCAAGCACGTGGACGGCTGACGCCCGCTCACCCCCGCGCCGATAGCCTGAGGCGCATGACGACGCACGCCGACCTGTGGACCGCCCCCGTCGCCGACGGGCCGCTGGACGCGACCGTCGCCGTGCCCGGCTCGAAGTCCCTGAGCAACCGCTACCTCGTGCTGGCGGCGCTCGCCGACGGGCCGAGCACGCTGCGCTCGCTGCTCCTCTCGCGGGACACCCGCCTGATGGCCGGCGCGCTGGAGACCCTCGGGGTGCAGGTCGACCTGGCGGGCGACGCCGTGCGCGTCACGCCCGCCGCGCTGCGCGGCCACGTGACCGTCGACTGCGGGCTGGCCGGCACCGTCATGCGCTTCCTGCCGGCCGTCGCGGCGCTCGCCGACGGTCCCGTGCACTTCAAGGGTGACGTCGAGGCGCTCGTGCGGCCGATGGGCCCGCTGCTGCGGGCGCTGCGGGCGCTCGGCGTGCGGGTCGACGAGGAGGGTGAGCCGGGCCACCTGCCGTTCACGGTGCACGGTCGGGGGTCGGTGCGCGGCGGGCACGTCGACGTCGACGCGTCGGGCTCCAGCCAGTTCGTCTCCGGCCTGCTGCTCGCGGGGGCACGGTTCGACCAGGGCCTCACCGTGCGGCACACGGGCCCGACCCTGCCGAGCCTGCCCCACATCGAGATGACGATCGACGTGCTGCGCGCCGCCGGGGTCGTCGTCGACGACTCGCGTCCGGAGATCTGGCACGTCGAGCCGGGTGCCGTCGCGGGCCGCGACGTGCAGGTCGAGCCGGACCTGTCGAACGCCGCCCCGTTCCTGTGCGCCGCGATGGTCGCCGGGGGGTCGGTGCGGGTGCCCGGCTGGCCGGCCCGCACGACGCAGCCCGGCGGCCTGCTCCCCGGCATCCTGACGTCCATGGGCGCCTCGACGTCGCTCGACGGGGACGTCCTGACCGTGACCGGCACCGGTGAGGTCCGCGGCGTCGACCTCGACCTGCGTGCCGCGGGCGAGCTCGCCCCCACCATCGCCGCGCTGGCCGCGCTGGCCGACTCCCCCACGCGGCTGCGCGGCATCGCGCACCTGCGCGGGCACGAGACGGACCGGCTCGCGGCGCTCGCCGCCGAGATCACCCGGCTCGGCGGGCAGGCCGAGCAGACGTCCGACGGCCTGGTCATCACCCCGCGCCCGCTGCACGGCGGCGTGTGGCGCACGTACGCGGACCACCGCATGGCGACCGCCGGCGCGCTCGTCGGTCTGCGCGTGCCCGGCGTCGAGGTCGAGGACGTCGCGACGACCGCCAAGACCCTGCCGGGCTTCGTCGACCTGTGGTCCGGCATGCTCGCCGCGTCGGCGGGCGACGGGCGCGTCGTGCGTGACGGCCTCGCCGCAGGACCGACGGCCTGATGCCCACCCGGCGCTACGACGAGCGGGACGTCCGGATCCGGCCGGGCCGCGGTTCGCGCCCCCGCACCAAGCTGCGGCCGGAGCACGCGGACGCCCGCACGGCCATGGTCGTCGCGGTCGACCGCGGCCGGTACACCGTCCTGGTCGACCCGGGCGGGCCCGACGAGACGCGCATCCTCGCCATGAAGGCCCGCGAGCTGGGGCGCGACCGCGTCGTGCCCGGGGACCGGGTCGACGTCGTGGGCGACACGTCGGGCGCCGAGGGGTCGCTCGCGCGCATCGTGCGGATCGGCGAGCGCCGCACGGTGCTGCGCCGCACCGCGGACGACACCGACCCGGTCGAGCGCGTCATCGTCGCGAACGCCGACCGGCTCGTGGTCGTCACCGCGCTGGCCGACCCCGAGCCCCGCACCCGGATGATCGACCGCTGCGTCGCGGCCGCGTACGACGCCGGTATGGAGGTGCTGCTCGCGCTGACCAAGGGGGACCTGGCGGACCCCGCCGAGCTGATCGCGATGTACGCGCCGATCGGCGTCGACGTCGTCGTGACGAGCCGCGGCACCGACCCCGTGACGGGCGAGCGCACGATCGTCGGGCTCGAGAAGCTGCGCGACGTGCTCACCGGTGACGTGTCCGTGCTGGTCGGCCACTCGGGCGTCGGCAAGTCCACGCTCGTCAACGCCCTCGTCCCGGACGCACGGCGCGCCGTGGGCGTGGTCAACGACGTGACGGGCCGCGGGCGTCATACGTCGTCCTCGGCGATCGCGCTCGAGGTCCACGGCACGGACGCCCCGACGTGGGTCATCGACACCCCGGGCGTGCGCTCGTTCGGGCTCGCCCACGTCGACCCGAGCCACCTGCTGGGGGCGTTCGGCGACCTCGACGAGGTGGCGCGCGAGTGCCCGCGCGGGTGCACGCACCTGGCCGACTCCCCCGACTGCACGCTCGACGAGTGGGTGGCCGACGCGCCGGACGACGTCGTCCGCGCGGCACGCGCCGCGCGGCTCGACTCGTTCCGCAGGCTGCTGGTCAGCCGCCTCGGCGTCGAGGACGAGAGCGACGGGGACGGCGCGCGCGGCCGGTGATGTGGCCCGCGTTTCGGTAGGTTGACGCCGCGGACCGCCCGCCGACGACGGCGGACGGGTACCGCGCCCGTAGTAGAGGAGCCCCATGGCCTACGACGACGACCTCCGGCTGGCGCACGTCGTCGCCGACACGGTCGACTCGCTGACGATGTCGCGCTTCAAGGCGCAGGACCTGAAGGTCGAGACCAAGCCGGACCTGACGCCGGTCACCGACGCGGACCGCGCGGCCGAGGACCTGGTGCGCTCCCAGCTCGGGCGCGCCCGTCCGCGCGACGCGGTGCACGGCGAGGAGCGCTCGGACACCGGTCACGGGCCGCGCCGCTGGATCGTGGACCCGATCGACGGGACCAAGAACTTCGTGCGCGGCGTGCCGGTGTGGGCGACGCTGCTGGCGCTCATGGACGGCGACGAGGTGGTGCTCGGCGTCGTGAGCGCGCCCGCCCTGGGCCGGCGCTGGTGGGCCGCGAAGGGCACGGGCGCCTGGACGGGCAAGTCGCTGGCGGCCGCGTCGCGGCTGCGGGTCTCGAACGTCGAGCGGCTCGAGGACGCCTCGCTGTCGTACTCCGACCTGCGCGAGTGGGAGGAGCACGGCCGGTTCGACCAGTTCCTCGACCTGCAGCGCAGGGCGTGGCGCACGCGGGCGTACGGCGACTTCTGGTCCTACGTCCTGGTCGCCGAGGGCGCGGTCGACGTCGCCGCCGAGCCGGAGCTGGAGCTCTACGACATGGCCGCGCTGGTGCCGGTCGTCACCGAGGCCGGTGGCCGGTTCACGTCGCTGCGCGGCGTGGATGGCCCGCACGGCGGCAGCGCCGTGGTGACCAACGGGCACCTGCACGACGAGGTGCTCGAGATCCTGTCCGCCTGACCCGCGAGGAGCCATGACCGACGACCGCCAGACCGCGCACGCCGCGTCGTTCACGCACAACGCCGACGAGTACGCCGCCGTCCGCCCCGGGTACCCCGAGGAGGCCGTCGACCTGCTCCTGCCGGACGGCGCCCGCGACGTGCTGGACCTCGCGGCCGGCACCGGCAAGCTCACGCAGGCGCTGGTGGCGCGCGGGGTCCGGGTCGTGGCCGTCGAGCCTGCCGACGGGATGCGCGAGCAGCTCGTCGCGCTGCTGCCGCAGGTCGAGGTCCACGCCGGGACCGCCGAGGCGATCCCGCTGCCCGACGCGTCGCTCGACGCCGTGACGGTCGCCCAGGCCTGGCACTGGTTCGACGAGCCGGCCGCCGCGGCCGAGGTCGCGCGCGTGCTGCGCCCGGGCGGCACCCTGGGCATCGTGTGGAACGACCGCGACGAGGACGTGCCGTGGGTCGGCGCCTACGGCGCGCTGCTGCACGAGGTGGCGGGACCGCAGCTCGCCCGCGGCACGCACCCGACCCTCGGGGACGCGTTCACCGACGTCCTGCGCACGGACGTCCGCTGGGAGCACGCCGTGTCCCCCGAGGACCTGGTGCGCCTGGCGGGCACGCGCTCGTACGCGCTGGTGCTGCCCGCGGACGAGCGCGCGGCGCTGCTCGAGCGGGTGCGCACGCTCGTCACGACCCACCCGGACCTCGTCGGCCGGGAGCGCGTGGCCGTCCCGTACACCACGCGCGTCTACACCGCCCGGCGCCGCTGAGCCCGCCGCGGCCTCAGGGCACGTCGAGCGCGGCGGGGAGCTCGTCGAGCGACCGGATGACCGTCACACCGGCCGCGGCGACCTCCGCGTCGGACACCGGCACGCGCCGCGGGCCAGGCCGGTCCAGCCACACGCCCACCAGGCCGGCCTCGCGTGCCGCGACCGCGTCGACGTCGAGCTCGTCGCCCACGTACGCGGTGCGGGCGGGCGCGATGCCCAGGCGGCGGCACGCCTCGAGGAAGACCCGGGCGTCGGGCTTGCCGAATCCGAGGGTGTCGACGCCGACGAGCACCTCCAGGCGGTCGCCGAGGCCCGCGCGCGCCAGCTTCCTCGTCTGGTACTCGTGCCGGGCGTTGGTCAGCGCGCCGATGCGGATCCCCGCGTCGAGCAGGCGTGCCAGGACCGGGTGGGCGTCCGCGTGCGCGGTCCAGCCCGAGGCGAAGGCGTCGTCGAACAGGGCTTCCCACGCGTCATAGGCGTCGTCGTCGAGCACGGGACCGCCGAGGGCGGCGTGCAGCTCGTTGGCCCGCGTCATGCGCTGCTGACCGAACGTCTGCTCCCCGCGCGTGTACGCCCGGTAGTGGCCCCCGGCGTCGGTGCGCCACAGCGCCAGCGCCGCGTCGACGTCGGCGCCCGGCACGTACCGGTCGAGCACCGCGGCCAGCGCGACCCGGAACGCGGCGCGCGTCTCGACGAGCGTGTCGTCGATGTCGAAGAGGACGCCGTCGACGAGGCTCACAGGCTCGCGCGCAGCGCGGCGACCCGCGCGAGGGTGGCGTCCTTGCCGAGGATCTCCATCGACTCGAACAGCGGCGGGGACACGCGCCGGCCCGTGAGCGCCACCCGCAGGGGCGTGTACGCGAACCGCGGCTTGATGCCCAGCCCGCCGGCCTCGACCGGCTCGACGAGCGCGGCGGCCAGGGCGGTCTGCGTCGCGTCGGTGGTGAAACCGTCGGCCGGGATGTCGGCCAGCACCTGCGCGGCACGGTCCAGCACGTCGGCCGACTCGGGCCGCAGCCCTGCCCGGGCGTCCTCGGCGATCTCGAGCGCGTCGTCGTCGACGAACAGGAAGCCGAGCATGCCGACCGCCTCGCCGAGCAGCGTCATGCGCTCCTGCACCAGGGGTGCGCCCGCGTCGAGGAGCGCGCGGTGCTCCGCCGACAGGTCCGCGTACGAGTCGGCCGGCACCAGACCGGCGGCGTGCAGGTACGGCACGAGGCGGTCCCGGAAGTCGTCGGGAGCCAGCAGGCGCACGTGCGCCGCGTTGATCGCCTCGGCCTTCTTGAGGTCGAAGCGCGCGGGGTTCGGGTTGACGTCGGCGACGTCGAACGCCGCGACCATCTCGTCCACCGAGAACACGTCGCGGTCCGGCGCGATGGACCACCCGAGCAGCGCGAGGTAGTTGAGCAGGCCCTCGGGGGTGAAGCCGCGCTCGCGGTGCAGGAACAGGTTGGACTCGGGGTCCCGCTTCGAGAGCTTCTTGTTGCCCTCGCCCATGACGTACGGCAGGTGGCCGAAGTGCGGCATGACGGTCGCGACGCCCAGGTCCAGCAGCGCGCGGTACAGCACGACCTGTCGCGGGGTCGACGAGAGCAGGTCCTCGCCGCGCAGCACGTGCGTGATGCCCATGAGAGCGTCGTCGACCGGGTTGACCAGCGTGTACAGCGGCTGGCCGTTGCCGCGCACGATGACGTAGTCCGGCACGGAGCCGGCCTTGAACGTGATGTCCCCGCGCACGAGGTCGGTGAAGGTCACGTCCTCGTCGGGCATGCGCATGCGGATGACGGCCTCGCGGCCCTCGGCGCGGTACGCGGCCTTCTGCTCCTCGGTGAGGTCGCGGTCGAAGCCGTCGTAGCCGAGCTTGGGGTCGCGCCCGGCCGCCTTGTGCCGCGCCTCGACCTCCTCGGGCGTCGAGAACGACTCGTAGGCGTAGCCGCCGTCGACCAGGCGCGTGACGACGTCGCGGTACAGGTCCATGCGCTGGGACTGGCGGTACGGCTCGTGCGGGCCACCCACCTCGACGCCCTCGTCCCAGTCGAGGCCGAGCCAGCGCAGCGCGTCGAGCAGCTGCAGGTACGACTCCTGGGAGTCGCGCGCGGCGTCCGTGTCCTCGATGCGGAAGACGAACGTGCCGCCGACGTGGCGCGCGTACGCCCAGTTGAACAGCGCGGTGCGGATGAGTCCGACGTGGGGCGTCCCCGTCGGGGACGGGCAGAAGCGGACGCGCACGGGGCTGCTGGCGGACACGGAACACCTCGGTGGTGGCAGGAGCGGGGATCGCCTCCAGCCTACCGAGCACGAGGAACCGACCGGTCCGCCGCGGCGTTGATCAGGGCATGGCTGCCACCGAGGTGCGTCCACGACCCGCCGACGCGACGGTGGTCGCAGCCCGGATGCGCGATGCGCAGCGGGAGCTGGCGCGGTTCCGGATGGGGTACGAGTTCGGCATCGAGGAGATGCTGACGAAGGTCCGGATCCTGCGCTCGGAGTTCCGCCAGACGCACGACCACAACCCGATCGAGCACGTGACGTCGCGCCTGAAGTCCATGGACTCGATCCTCGAGAAGTCGGTCCGGTACGGCTGCGGCACCGACCTGCCGACGATCCGCGAGCGCATCCGCGACATCGCCGGCATCCGCATCACGTGCAGCTTCGAGTCCGACGCCTACTGGGTCGCGGACATGCTCTCCCAGCAGCCGGACGTCGAGGTCGTGCAGTGCAAGGACTACATCGCCCACCCGAAGGCCAACGGGTACCGGTCGCTGCACCTCATCGTGCGGATCCCCGTGTTCCTCTCGGACCGCACCGAGCACGTGTTCGTGGAGATCCAGATCCGCACGATCGCGATGGACTTCTGGGCGAGCGTCGAGCACAAGCTGTCCTACAAGTACCGCGGCGCCCTGCCCCCGCACCTGCGGGACGAGCTGCTCGACGCCGCCGCGTCGGCGGCCGAGCTCGACGCGCGCATGGGGCGGCTGCGCGGCGAGGTGCGGGACCTGGGCGAGGACGGTGCCGCGACGCCCGCACCGTCGCCCCGCTGACGAGCACCCCGCCCTCCGACGGCGCCCGGCGGCACCCACCGGCCGAAGTGCGCCCGTGAGCACCCGCCGGGGCGCTAGCATCCCTGACCGAAGGGGATGCGTCCCTTTTGCGCAGGGGCCGCGCTGACGATTCATGCTGCCCGATGCGGACCCATCCCCCTCTCACACCCTGCTCGCGGCCCTCCTGTCGTGACCGACGACGTGTCTCGCGGGCCGACCGTGGTGGTGCGTCTGGGCAGTGATTCACGACCGCCGCCGCCGGCTGGTGGTCGTCCGGCGTGGCGTCTCTAGGGGGCCCTGTGGTGCGCTCAGCGTGGCGGTCGCTCGTTCATGATCTGGTTGCGGTCGTGCCCGGGGTCACCGGTCGACATCGGCCTCGCTGCCCGGAAGGCATCGACGTCGATCCTGCTCGAGCGCCGACCCGGCGCCAGGTGAGCGGTGGCGGCGAGCCCGCCGCACCCCTGACGCTCACGTCGCGGGCAGCGTGCGCCGCTGCGGTCGCGCTGGGGTTCGTCGCGGGCTCGGTCCCCGTCGCCCACGCGGTGCAGGGTGACCCGGCGACCGGCGCTGCTTCCGCGGCGACCGTCAAGATCAACGTCGGCGAGGTCCGGGCGTGCTCCGGGGCCCTGCTGAACGAGTCCTGGGTGATCACCGCCAAGGCGTGCTTCGCGGACACGCCGGGCGCCGCCGTCGTGGACGGCACCCCGAAGCAGGTCACGACCGCCACGGTCGGTCGCGCCGACCTGAGCGGCAGCGCCGGGCACGTGCTGCGCGTGGAGCGGCTGGTCGTACACCCCGAACGGGACGTCGTGCTGGCGCGGTTGGCCTCCCCGGTCACCGGCGTGGCTGCCGTCGCCGTCGCAACCGACGCGCCCGTCGCCGGGGAGAAGCTGACGGTGACCGGTTACGGTCGCACGTCGACGCAATGGGTCCCCGACACCGCCCACGCCGCTACCTTCACCGTCGAGACCGTCGGTACGGGGACGCTCGACATCCAGGCCGACGAGCCCGGGTCCACCATCTGCAAGGGCGACGGGGGCGGACCGGCACTGCGCACAGGCGCCTCCGGCACGCTCGAGCTGGTCGCGATCCACCACACCGCTCACCAGGGTGGCTGTCTCGGGCAGACGGCCTCGGCGCAGGGCGCGACCGAGACCCGCGTCGACGACATCCGCACGTGGATCACCTGGAACGCAACATTGACGCAGAAGACCCCGGTCGGCCACGTCGACGCGGTCGTGCCCGACAGAGGTCAGGTCACGATCCGCGGGTGGGCCTGGGACCCCGACACGTCCGCACCGATCAACGTGCACATCTACATCGACGGCGTGGGGGCCGCGGTGCGTGCCGACCTGGACCGCCCCGACATCGGCGCCTCGCAGGGCACCGCACCGGCCCGGGGGTTCACCTACACGCGGACACTTGCCGACGGCGACCACACGGCCTGCGTCTACGGGATCAACGTCGGCACGGGCTCGAACCCGGTGCTCGGGTGCTACGACTTCAGCATCAACACGAAGGCGCCCATCGGCGTGATCGAGGCGGTCGTCCACGAGACCGGTCAGGTCTCGATCAGCGGCTGGGCCTGGGACCCCGACACCCCGGCACCCACCGACGTGCACATCTACATCGACGGCGTCGGTGTCGCCGTGCGCGCCGACCGCGACCGCCCGGACGTCGCCGCCTCGCACGGGACGACGCCCACCAGGGGATACTCACACACCCGGGCACTCGCCCCTGGCGAGCACACCGCCTGCGTCTACGCGATCAACATCGGCCCGGGCGACAACACCGTGCTCGGGTGCCGCACCTTCAGCGTCGACACCAGGCCGCCCGTCGGCGCGGTCGACGGGGTGTCGGTGCGCAACGGTCAGGTGTCCATCAGCGGCTGGGCGTGGGACCCCGACACGTCTGCCCCCACCGACGTGCACATCTACATCGACGGAGTCGGCGTCGCCGTGCGGGCGGACCAGAACCGCCCGGACGTCGCCGCCGCCTTCGGCACTGCACCCACCCGCGGGTACTCGCACACCAGGGCGGTAAGCCCCGGGAGCCACACCGCCTGCATCTACGCGATCAACATCGGCCGGGGCGACAACACCGTGCTCGGGTGCCGCACCTTCAGCGGGTAGTCGGAACAGCTGGACCGCTGCGGGTGCGGTCGACCCGCACCCGCAGCGGGCGCAGCACGCGGGACCGAGCGGCGGACGGCCTCCGTTCCGGGCTACGGGGTCCGACGCAGCACCGGGTTGCGCAGCACGCCGATCTCCTCGACCTCGACCTCGACGACGTCGCGGTGCTCGATCCGCCCGACGCCGGCCGGCGTGCCGGTGAGGATGACGTCGCCGGGCAGCAGCGTGAACACCTCGGAGACGTACGACACGAGGTACGCCACGTCGAACACCATCTGCGAGGTGCGGCCGTCCTGGCGGGCCTCGCCGTTGACGCGGGCCGTCACGGCCAGGTCGTCGACGTCGAGGCCGGGCACGACCCAGGGGCCCAGCGGGCACGACGTGTCGAAGCCCTTGGCGCGCGTCCACTGGTCGTCGGAGCGCTGGATGTCGCGCGCCGTGACGTCGTTGGCGACCGTGTAGCCGAACACGTGGTGCAGCGCACGCTCCGGGGTCACGTCCTTGGTGACCTTGCCGATGACGACGGCCAGCTCGGCCTCGTGCTCGACGTGCTCGGTCCAGTCCGGCAGGACGATCGGGTCGTCCGGGCCGATCACCGAGGTGTTCGGCTTGAGGAACAGCAGCGGGGACGTCGGGACGTCGTTGCCGTGCTCGGCGGCGTGCGCGGCGTAGTTGCGGCCGACGCCGACGATCTTCGAGCGCGGGATGACGGGAGCGAGCAGTCGCACGCCGTCCTCGTCGAGGCGGACCCGCTCCCCCGTGGGCTGCACGGGGGTGTAGATGGGGTCGCCGGTGATGACGACGAGCTCCTCGTGGCCGGGCTCGCCCTCGACGAGCGCGTAGCGGGGGTCGGAACCGTTGGTGAACCTGGCGATGCGCACGGGCTCAGCCTAGGCGGTCACCGTCGGCGCTCACGCGCGGGCCAGCACCTCGCCGTGCGGCACCAGGAACCAGCCGTCGGGGGACGTGCCCCACTCCCGCCACGCGTCGGCCAGCAGCTCGAGGGCGACCTCGTCGGCCAGCTGGTGGCCCATCGCCTGGACGGCGAAGTCGGAGGCCACGCACCGGTCGGCCCACAGTCCGGCCCACCACGTGCGGTCCTCGGGGGTGGCGTAGCACCAGACGCCGGCGCCCGGCGCGACGCCCGCGGGGTCGAACCCGGCCTGCCGCACCCA
The DNA here is from genome assembly GCF_024508275.1 of Cellulomonas wangsupingiae. Taxonomy (NCBI): domain Bacteria; kingdom Bacillati; phylum Actinomycetota; class Actinomycetes; order Micrococcales; family Cellulomonadaceae; genus Cellulomonas; species Cellulomonas wangsupingiae. The sequence goes on along the minus strand of NZ_CP101989.1, from coordinate 1,308,276 downwards.
GGACAGCAGCCGCCGGCCGGCGTCCGCCTGCGCGCCGTTGGCCTGCGTGACCTCGTGGTAGAGCTCCTGCCACTCGTCCAGGCCGGGGTGCGGGGGGTACCAGGTCATCCCGGCGTAGTCCGCGTCGCGCACCGCGACGACGCCGCCGGGCCGGGTCACCCGACGCATCTCGCGCAGGGCGGCCACGGGATCCGTGAGGTGCTGCAGCACCTGGTGGGCGTGCACGACGTCGAAGGTGTCGTCGTCGAACTCCAGGGCGTACGCGTCCCCCACCTCGAAGCGCACGTTGGTGGCGCCCTTCTCGGCCGCGTGCTCGGCCGCGACCGCCAGCACACGGGCGGACCGGTCGATCCCGACGACCTCGCCGGGCGCGACGCGGGCTGCCAGGTCGACCGTCACGGTGCCGGGGCCGCAGCCCACGTCGAGGAGGCGGCTGCCCGGCGTCAGCGCGGGGAGCAGGTACGCGGCCGAGTTCTCGGCCGTCCGCCAGCGGTGCGAGCGCAGCACGCTGTCGTGGTGTCCGTGCGTGTAGACGTCCTGGGTCCGCGTGCTCACAGGGCGACTGTAGGGGGGGTCGTACCGATTCGACCAACACCCGGGACGAAGCGGACCGCATGGTGAGAAGCACCGCGGGCGCGAGCCGCAGCCCGCCCGTCTAGCATGCCCAGGGTGCGACGCATCGTCGGGGTGGACACCGCCCGGGGCCTGGCCGTGCTCGGGATGGTCACCGCGCACGTCGGACCGGGCGACCCCTGGCGCACCTTCCCGCCCGGCGGCTGGTCCCAGCTCGCCGACGGCCGCCCGTCCGCGCTCTTCGTGCTGCTCGCCGGTGTCGGTCTCGCACTGCTGTCCGGCGGCGACCGGCCCGTGGACGGCACCCGCCTGGTCCAGGCGCGGCTGCGGATCCTCGTGCGCGCGGTGCTTCTCGTGGTGCTGGGCACGCTGCTCGTCCTGCTGGGGACACCGGTCGTCGTGATCCTCGTCGTCTACGCCGGGCTGTTCGCGGCGGGGGTCGCGGTGCTGCGCTGGCCGCGGTGGGCCCTCGTCGTCGCCGCCGTGGTCGTCGCTCTCCTGGGCCCGGTCCTGCGCCGGGAGCTGGTGGCGCACGTCGACGTCGTCGACGAGCGGCCCCTCGACCTGCTCGCTGTGCTCGTCGGCCAGTACTACCCGGCCGTCGTGTGGTTCGCGTACGTGCTGGTGGGGCTCGCCGTCGGACGCAGCGACCTGCGCTCCGGCCGCACGCACGCCGTGCTCGCGGCGTGGGGCGCCGGGCTCGTCGTCGTCGGCCACGGCGGCGCGTGGGCCGCACGGCTCCTGCTCGGCCGCGTCGACGAGCTCACGACGGCCGAGCCGCACTCCTCGACGTTCTTCGAGGTCGCAGGCAACACCGGCACGTGCCTGCTGGTGCTGGCGGTGTGCCTGGCGGTCGGCGTGCGGTGGCCGCGCGCGCTGGCCCCGGTGTCGGCGACCGGCGCGCTCGCGCTGACCGCGTACACCGGCCAGCTGCTGGTGATCGCGGCGCTGGGCGACACGGTCGTGTGGCAGCCGACCACGGCCGGCTGGGTGGCGTTCCTGCTGGTCACCGTGGCGACGTGCTGGTTGTGGCACGCGACCCTCGGGCGCGGCCCGCTCGAGGGCCTGCTGCACGTCGTGTCCGTCCGCGCCGCCGACGTCGCACCGGACACCCTGCCGCCGCGACGCGACCCCGCCGCGCCGGCCGCCGCGCCCGTCGAGGCACCCGAGACCTGACGCGTCAGAGCGGGTCGAGGATCCGCTGCAGGAAGCGCCGGGTGCGTTCGTGGCTCGGGTCGCCCAGGACCTGGCCGGGACGCCCCTCCTCGACGACGACCCCGTCGTCCATGAACACGACGTGGTCCGCGACCTGCCGTGCGAAACGGACCTCGTGCGTCACGACGACCATCGTCCAGCCCTCCGCCGCCAGGTCCCGCATGACGGACAGCACCTCCCCCCCCGTCTCGGGGTCGAGCGCGGACGTCGGCTCGTCGAACAGCAGCAGGCGCGGCCGCAGCGCGAGGGCACGCGCGATGCCGACGCGCTGCTGCTGCCCGCCGGACAGCTCGTGCGGGTAGGCGCCGACCTTGTCACCCAGCCCGACCTTGGTGAGCAGCGCGGTCGCCTCGGCGACGACCTCGGCCCGCGGGCGGCGCTGCGCGTACACCGGCCCCTCGGTCACGTTCTCCAGCGCCGTGCGGTGCGGGAACAGCTCGTGCGACTGGAACACCATGCCGGACGTGGCGCGCAGCCGGCGCAGCTCCGCGCGGGAGGGTCGCGGGCACTCGACCTCGACGTCGTCGATCCGCACGGTGCCGGCCTCGGGGACCTCGAGCGAGTTGAGGCACCGCAGAAGGGTCGTCTTGCCGGAGCCGGAGGGGCCGAGAAGCACCGTCACGCTGCCGCGCGCGACGGCCAGGTCGATGCCGCGCAGCACGTGCAGGTCGCCGAACGACTTCGTCAGCCCGTGGACCTCCACCAGTGGGCGGGCGTCACTCGTCATCGCGTCTCCCACGTCAGTGCGCCACGAACCGGTCGAGGCGCCGCTCCAGCCGGGACTGCGCCGTGGACAGCACCAGGCAGATCAACCAGTAGATCACCGCGGCCAGCGAGTACAGCGTCATGAACTCGTACGTCGGTGCCGCGATCTCCTGCGCCTTGCGCAGCAGCTCGGTGACCATGATCGTCGAGGCCAGCGAGGTGTCCTTGACCAGCGAGATGAAGGTGTTGGACAGCGGCGGGACCGCGACGCGCACCGCCTGCGGCAGGACGACGCGCTGCAGGGTCAGCCGGTGGTCCAGCCCGACGGTCGCCGCCGCCTCCCACTGCCCCTTGGGCACGGACAGGATGGCGGCGCGGATCGTCTCGGCCGCGTACCCGCCCACGTTCAGCGAGAACGCGACGACCGCCGACGGGAACGGGTCGATGACCAGGCCGAGCGAGGGCAGCGCGTAGAAGATGATGAACAGCTGCACCAGCAGCGGGGTGCCGCGGATCAGGGAGATGTAGACCCGGGCGATCCCCGACACCACGCGGTGGCGCGACAGCCGGGCCAGCGCGACGACCAGCGCCAGCGCCAGCCCCAGGACGAACGAGATCAGCGTCAGCGGGATCGTCCCGCGGATCGCGCCCGACAGCAGCGGCCCGATCGACGAGACGACGAGGTCCCAGGTGTCCCCGTTCACGCGGGCCCCACCGGCCGCGACGTGCTCACTGCGAGACGTCCTCGCCGAACCACTTCTCCGAGATCTGCGCGAGCGTGCCGTCCGCGCGGAGCGTCGCGAGCGCCTCGTCGACCTGCGCGGTCAGCTCCGAGTCCTTGCGCAGCGCGAACGCCTGCTCGACGGTGTCGCCGGTCTCGAAGGCGATCCTCACCGACTCGTCGCCGGACTGCTGGAGGTAGTCGAGCACGGCCAGGTCGTCGTTGAACGTCACGTCGACGCGTCCCTGCTGCAGCAGCGCGACCGCCTGTGTCAGCCCTTCGACGCCCTCGACCTTCGCACCGGCGTCCGTCGCGATCTGCGACCAGTTGGACGTCGCGGACTGCGCGGCCGTGAGACCCGCGACGTCGGCGAGCGAGGTGACGGCGTCGTTGTCGGCCGCGACGACGGCGACGCCGGTCGACACGGTGTACGGCTCGCTGAAGTCGTACTTCGCGCGACGCTCGTCGTTGACCGTGACCTGGTTGGCGATGACGTCGTACCGCTCCGCCTCCAGGCCCGCGAAGATCGAGTCCCACGTGGTCTCGGAGAACTCGACGTCGAGCCCGAGCTCGTCGGCGACGGCGGTGACCACCTCGACGTCGTAGCCCGTGAGGTCACCGTCGGCGTCGTGGAAGCTGAACGGCGAGTACGTGCCCTCGGTGCCGACGCGCAGCACACCGCCCTCCGCGCCGCCCGAGGCGTCCGGTGCGGAACCGCCCGAGGAGCACGCCGCGAGCGCACCGACGGCCAGGGTGACGGGCAGGACGAGCAGGCGACGGGACGTACGGAGCATGGGAGGACCTTTCGGGCGGGTGCGCCGGGGCTGTCGACGCGACGGTCGGGACCGGAGGGAGGTGGCGACGCGGGAAGCGGCCGGGGGCGACCGCGGTGCGGCCGGGGGGGGACCGAGAGGGTCCGGCTGGGCGAGGTGGTCCTCAGCGACAGCGACAGCGACGACACGCGGCAGCGAGCGCGGTGCTCGGGGCCGTGGTCATGCGGGCGACCCTAGCACCGGCCCGGCGCGCGGGTGCGCGTCCGGTCACGGCGCCACCAGGCGGTGCACCCAGCCCTGGCCGGTGCTGCGGTACACGAGGCGGACGTGCGCGCGGTCGGCGCAGCCCTGCCAGAACTCGACGACGTCCGGGACGACGAGCCACGCCTGCCACGTCGGCAGCACGAACGCCGGGTCCTCCTCGACGCGGGTGCGCGAGCGGGTCATCGCGTCGCGCAGGTCGGTCACGGAGGCCAGCCCTTGCCCCGGGGGCACCGCGGCAGCGGCGGCGGCGCGGGACGCCGGCGAGCGCGCGAGGAAGTCGACCGCCGACGCCTCCTCCCCCAGGTAGCGGGCGCTGCCGGTGACGCGGACCTGCCGGATCACCCCCTGCCACCAGAAGTTCAGCGCCGCCTGCGGGTTGACCTCGAGGTCGGCGACCTTGGCGCTGCGGGCGTCGGTCGCGAAGGCGAACCCCCGCGGGCCGACGTCCTTGAGCAGCAGGACCCGGGCCGACGGCTGCCCGGCGACGTCGGCGGTCGCGAGCGTGGCCGCGTGCGGCTCGGGCACTCCCCGCTCGACGGCGGTGGTGAACCAGTCGGCGAAGAGCGCGAGCGGGTCGTCCGGCACCGCGTCCGGGTCGAACGCCGGCGCCGTCCCGGACAGGGCGGGCAGGGACCGCAGCAGCTCACGCACGGCGCCACCCTGCAGGCTGGGCGCCGAGCCGGCAACCGCTGGCGACCTCCCCGGGGGTGAGCGACCCCGACCGTGACCGCGCCGGTGTGGAGTCGGTGCGGCCGGTCGGCCTCACCGCGGAGGCATGAGGCGCCTGACCCGTCACGTGCGGTGCGATCGACAGCGGGGACGTGCCCGCGGGGCCCGGCAACCGCACCCGCGCCGCCCGCTGACGCGGGCCGCCGGGGCATGGCGTTCCGGGCGGCGACCGGCGACCTACCCTGGAACGGTGACCGCGACCGCCTCCGCCTCGACCGTGCTCGACGCGGCCACGTGGACCGCGCGTGCCGCCGCCCACGCCGAGCGCGCCGACGCGGCGACCGCCGGGCACCGCGCGCGGCGGTCCCGGCACGAGAAGCACGTCGTCGAGGACTTCCTGTTCGAGTACTACCCGGCCTCCCCCGCGCAGCTGCGCCGCTGGCACCCGGGTGCGGGCGTCGCGCTGGCCCCCGGCCCGGACGGGCCGGCCCCGCACGCGGCCTGGCGGTGGTACCGCACGGACGGCGACGGCACCGTGCGCCTCGACGTCGACGCGTTCCTGGCCGCACGCGGGGACGCCGTGCGGTTCGTCGTCGAGCTGCTCGCCGCGACCGCCTCGCGGCCCGCGGCCACCGGCTGCTTCGGGCTGCACGAGTGGGCGATGGTCTACCGCGAGCCCGCGGGCGACCACCGCCACGCGCTGCCGCTGCGGCTGGGCGAGGCCGGCACCGACGCCGTCGTCGAGTCCCACCGCATCCGGTGCACGCACGTCGACGCGTTCCGGTTCTTCACCCCCGAGGCGGTGGGGCGCAACACCCTGACGCCGACGCGCGCGACGCAGGCGGCGATGGAGCAGCCCGGCTGCCTGCACGCGAACATGGACCTGTACAAGTGGGCGCTCAAGCTCGGCCCCCTCGTCCCCGGCGGCCTGCTGCTCGACTGCTTCGACCTCGCGCGCGAGATCCGGACGACAGACATGCAGGCCAGCCCTTACGACGTCACGTCGTACGGGCTGGAACCGGTGGCGATCGAGACCGCCGAGGGCAAGGCCGAGTACGTCCGCCGCCAGCGGGACACCGCCGCACGGTCGAACGCGCTGCGCTCCCGCCTGGTCGCGGTGGGCGACGCGGTCCTCCCGCCCGCGGCCGGCGGGTAGGCGCACCCGGCGGGACCGGTCACCAGCGGGACACGGGCGGCGAGAACGAGACGGCGGACCGTGGCGCGGCGTCGGCCCCCGGCAGCTGGGCGACCTTCAGGTCGACGGTCAGCTCGGTCGTCGTCTCGCGTGAGCCGCCGACGCCGAGGTCGGCCCCGACGCCCAGGACGCCGAACGACAGTCCGCCCTTGGCGTCGCGGGTCACGGTGACCGTCAGCCGCGCGCTCGCCGTCGTGACCTCCACGACGGGTGCGCGCTCGTGCTCCTCGCTGCGGGCCGCGACGGCACGCAGCTCCTCGCCGAGCTGCCAGAGCACCTCGGCGAGCGGGTAGGCGGGGCGGTCGGTCCGTGGCATGGCGGTCTGCCTTCCGGTCAGCGGCGACACAGGTCGCCGAGCAGGTGGACGCACTCGACGTCGGTGAGGGCGTGGTCGGGGCGCTCCCGGGCCAGCTCGCGGAGCGACTCGTCCGTCAGGGGGATCGTCACGGGGGCGGCCCGGCCTTCGATCGCCATGACCAGGGTGTCCTGCGCGGTCTCGAGGTGCGTGACGGTCCCTGGTTCCACGCGCAGCGGGGACAGCTCGCGTCGCGTCACGTCGTAGACGCTGACCGACCCGTCGCCGTACATGAGCACGAGGGAGTCGCCACCGGGGAGGAGCGCGGTCTCCGCGACGGTGGCGCCGGGAGGTGCCGGGGCGATCACCTCCTGCTCGAACCCACCGACGTGGAGCCGGACGCCTCCCCACAGGTCGACGACCGCCAGCGTGCCCGAGGCAGGATCGACCGCCGTGTCGTGGATGTCCCAGTCAGGCGCGGACGCCGGCTCGGCGATCTCGAGGCACTGCGGTGAGGTCACGTCGTACTCCGTGACGCCATCGTTTCGCGAGACGACCAGGGTGCCCTGCTCGGTGAAGTCCAGCGCGATGACGTCACCCGTCTCCGCGTCGAGCGTGCAGCTCTGGGGCGCGACGACGTCGACGGTAGACTCGTAGGCCACCGCCAGAGCCTGGCCGTCACCGGTCGTCGCGACCGCGTCGACGCCCGCCATGCCGGGCAGGTCCACCGTCTCCTGCAGCACCCCCGCCCCGTCGTCGACCGACCAGAACTCGATCGCGGCTCCGGTCTCACCGACCGGGTCACGGGTGACGACGACGACCTCGTCGTCGAGGAACGCGACGCCGCTCGTGCCCTTGCTGGTGGGGAGGCGAGCGGTCAGCCTGCCGTCGGCGCTCCAGATGCTCGTCCCGTCCGCACGGCTGACAGCGATGCGGTCGGACGTCGCCGCGACACCGACCGGTGGCTGCAGCACCCGGCCCTCCGAGCGCCAGTCGTGGATCGTGGCGCGGCCGGACAGGCCGGTGACGGCCAGCCGGTCGTCCGGGAGGAACCAGAGCGAGCTGGCTGTCTCACGGCCGGAGAGGGTGAGCCCGCCGACCAGCGCGCGGGTCGCGACGTCGTAGACCTCGAGGCCCTCGTGCTGCCGGCGTACGGCCAGCAGGGAGCCGTCGGCGCTGACGGTCGCGATGCTCGCCGATGCGGCCCAGTCCCACACCAGGTCCCGCGTCGCGGCGTCCCACAGGAGCACCCGGCCGGTGTCGTCGAACGCCAGCACGCGGCTGCCGTCGCGCGAGGTCTCCACCGTGAACGTGTCGGCGACGGGCGGGGGGATCGGGAGGGGCGCGAACGAGCTGTCGCTGAACCTCCCGAGCGTGACACCTCCCGGAGCACTCGTGACCCACAGGTCGCCGTCCCACGACCACGTGCTGTTGCCGTCCCCGGCGAGGGGGTACGGGTCGCCGATCGGCGTCCCGTCCGGGGTGAAGCGGGCGATCTGCTGCGTCCACACCCCCTCGTCGTCCACCTCGTCGGACGTGATCCCGAGGCTCGACCCGTCGGGCGCCGGGATGACGGAGTACGGGTAGAGGTCGGTCGACGCGGGGCCGGTCGGTGCGAGGTCGACCGTGCGTGGCGCGGCACCTGCCTCCCGGTCCCACCACCACACGTCCCCGGTCTCGTCGACCCAGGTGACCTGCCCGTCGTCGGACACGCCGACGGAGGACGGGACGGCCGGCACCTCGACACCGTCGAGGGTGTCCCCGGTCGCGGTCTCGAGGACGAGCACCTGGATGTCGCCGTCGGTCGACGTGTCCGTCTCCGTCGGGGGCGCGACGCCGATGACCGTCCAGCGACCGTCGAGGCTCGTCCCGAGGCTCGTGGTGACCATGCCCTTCGGACCCAGCGTCTGCCCCGCCACGGGGCCGGCGACGACGGCCGCGGCGATCAGGTCGCGCACCGGAGGCGTCAGCCCGCCGCCACCACGCAGGGACTCGGTGGCCAGCATGAGCGCGGCCTCCGGGTCGGCCTGGACCAGCCGCTGTCCCTCGGCGGCGATCAGGCTGGCCGCCAGCTCACGGTTCCTGTCGGCCGCGGTCGCCCCCAGCAGGCCGGCCGCCGCACCGCCGGCGACGGCGACGACCAGCGCGGCGACGGCGACGACGAGGGCGCGGCGCGTGCGACGGACCGAGCGCCGCTCGTGCTCCCGAGCGCTGCGGGCGTCGACGCTCCGCGCGAAGAACGCCTGCTCGACCGCGTTGTGCCGCGCCCGGCCCTCGTCGACCGCCCGTTCCTCGGCCGCGAGGGCGTCGTCGGACAGCAGGAGGCCGTCGGGTCGGTGCTGGGCGTCCCAGAGCTGCGCGTCCCGTTCGAACGCGCTGAGGTTCTCCCCCGCCCACTGCTCGTTGTCGACGGACACGGGACCGACGAGACGGTCGTGGGACAGCTCGTACCAGATGGTGCCGTGCCGTTCCTCCGCCCGCAGCAGGTGGGTGGCGATCATCCGGTTCAGCAGGTCCGTCCCGCCCGGCCCTGTGGTCACCTGCGTGCGCAGGCCGTGGGGGGTGACGAGGTCGTGCTCGAACCACTCGCGCACCATGCGCTCGGGCACGCCGGTCTCCTCGGACACCCGGGCCACGGACTCCCGGTAGTAGGTCCGCAGCGCGGAGTCGACGTCGCCGGTGGCCTCGACGTCGCTCACCCTGATGCGGTCCTGCCCGGGTTCCAGGTTCTGCCACAGGCGGTGGCACGCGACCTGCAGCTGGACCGGCTCGACGTACGGCCCCTCGGTCGCCCGGACCTCGTCGCCCTGCAGCACGTTCACCCGGCGCAGGTCCCCGAGCAGCCGGGTGACGGCGTCGTCGTCGATGTGGGCACCGGCGGCCTCGATCGGCCGCACGATGGCCTGCCGGGCGCTGTCGGGTCGCAGCAGGTCGAGACGGAACTGCGCCTGGAAGTGCAGGGGGATCAACCGCAGGTACGGGTCGAGGCTCGCGAGGTAGTCCTCGCGCATCACGAACAGGGCCCACAGCCGCCGGTCGGCGAGGGCCTCGCCGAGCTCGGCGAAGAACGCCCGCTTGGCGTCGAGGTCGAAGGGGTCCACGCGCAGCGCGTCCTCGAAGTGGTCGACGACGAGGACCTCGTTCCCGGGCTGGTCGTCCAGGTCGGTGCGCGTCGTCAGGTACTGGTGCAGGGTGAGCGCCGCGAGGTCGGCGGGTGCCAGCTGCTGGTCCACCGGCAGTCGCTGCTCGAGCGAGCTCATGATGCTCAAGGCGTACCGGTTGCGGCCCGTGCGGTCGCCGTCACCGGGCTCGTGCCGGACGCTCGCGACGGGCAGCACCTCGAAGTCGTCCTCGACGAGGGCAGGGCGCAGCGCCGCGTTGACGAGGGACGTCTTGCCGGCGCCCGACGGGGAGTACAGCAGCACGATCCGCTCCGCGACCAGCAGGTTGAGCAGCGTCGTGGTCTCACGGGTCCGCCCGTAGATCGGGGCTCCGTGGGGGATGGACTGCGGACCGACGAACGGGTTGGCGAGCGGGGACGGCCGCGCGGTCTCGCTGCGCGGTGCGGTGGTCGTCATGTCGGCTCCTGGGCCGCGCGGTGGTCCCAGAGCCGGCCGAGGTCGCGCAGGAAGTCGTCGGGGCTGCCCCAGAAGACCGTCATCTTGCTCTCGCCGAAGTACTTCTCCAGGTACTTGCGCGCCTTCTGCGCCTGGGTCGCGTTGCCCTCCTCCGGGTCGATCTGCACGGAGACGTTCGTGTACTTGCGGCGCCGCTTGGCACCAGGCAGCTGCATGATGCTGCGGAAGAGCACACGGAAGTCCCACTCGTCGGGGCGGAAGCCCAGGAGGAGCAGCCCGCAGTTGGTCAGGGTGGCCCGCACGACCTCGGGGATCCGGATGGCCCGGGCGTCGGCGCTGACGCCGATGAGGAAGTCGAAGTAGTCGTCCTCGGTGAGCACCACGGACTCCGGCACGCTCAGGTGCCCGAAGAGGTGGAAGACGAGGGGACGCTCACGTGTCGGCTCGTAGTCGGGCTCCGTGTCGAAGATCGACGGTGGCCAGTCGATCGGGTCGTCCTCGGTGTCGTCGCGCCAGCGGCACAGCTCGACGACCGGCGCGCGTCCGGCGTCGCGCAGCGCGTCGGACAGGAGGTCGGACATCTGCGTCGTGACGTACACCGGGAACGGCACGCGTGCGAGCGCCGCGACGGGGTCGTCGCGGTCCGCCTGGTGCCGGAGCCGCCACGCCGCGCAGATCTGGTCGTTGACCCGGCGCGCGAGATCGGCCTCGTCGACCTGGTCGAACCTCCTGCTCGCGAGATGGTCCGGGAGCTGCGTCCCGTACCGGCCGATGATCGAGTGGCTCAGCCACTTCAGCAGCGTGCTGCGAGGGAAGTCCGGGTTGTGCACCACCGACAGGTACTGCGCGACGTGGGGCATCTCCTCGGCGCGGTGGGGCGCGAGCGGGAAGCGGTACGTGCGCGACAGCGCCCCGGCCATGTCCCGACGGACCCCGAGGAGGGAGTCACTGAGGCCGGGGCCCAGCAGGGGGGTGCACTTGTTGCGCGCGACCTGGTCGAGCAGCGAGACCCACTGCTCGAACGGACCCTCGTCGGCGGGTCCGTGCGAGTACCACAGGCGTCCGCTCGTGATCCGCATGAAGAGCGTCGGGACCCACCAGTCGGCCCGGTCCCGGACCTCACCACGGGCGACGGCCATGGCCCGGTCGATCTGGCCGTCGACCCGCAGCGCACGGAAGAAGACGGGCATGAACGTCTCGACGGTCGCCAACGACACGTCGCCCTGCATCGCGAGCACCGCCGGCACACCTGCCTGAGCGAGCTGCGGGCCCAGGCAGGCCAGGACCCCGCCGTCGTCGGAGTGGCGGTGCACGCCGGGGCCGGCGCTCTGGCACGAGGCCAGCACGACGAGACGCGGTGGCTGGGGCAGGTCGCGGATGCGTTCGACGAGCTCGGACGCGTCGACGCTGTCGGCGGTGCCGTCCTCGGACTCGAGGAGCAGACGGGCGGCGCCGCCCGAGCGGTAGCCGTGGCACACGAGGTACAGCACGTCCACGCCGGCGCGCAGCTCCTCGACGAGGCCGGACACGGTGGGGGGCCCGGCCCCGGGAAGCGCGGTGACGGTGATCTCGCCGAGCGCGGCGCGGGCACGCGCGATCTCGCCGGCCACGTCGACGCGTGCGAGCGGGCGCCCGACGTCCCAGTCCGCCAGGTCGTGGGGGTCGGCGACGAGGACGAGGGCGCGCAGCGTGGTCCACGACGCCGGGCCGGCGGACCGCCGCCAGTCGAAGCTGTTGAGGTAGCGCGAGAAGAGGACGTTCTCGTCGGTCGTCAGGCGGGACCCGTCCGCCGGGTCCGCGAGGGTCTCCCACCGCAGGGCGTGCAGCTCCGGGGCGCTCTGACCGATGAAGAACCGGACCCGCAGGCGGCGGCGGTGGTGCAGCGCCGCCGCGTACGCCTGGCCGTACGCGTCGCGCACGGCCGCCGTCCCGAAGACGGCCTGCCCGAGCGCGCGGCCGTACTCGTCGGGCTGGTCCTCGAGCTCCCGCAGCTTGCGCAGGTCGAGGTCGGTGATGACGGCGCGGTCCTGCAGCAGGACCTCCACGTCCGAGCCGGGCTGGTCGAACCGCAGCTCGACGGCCCAGCTCGCGTCGTCGCGGTGGTGCAGCCCGATCTCCAGCTCGGCGTACTCCGTGGTCATACGGTCCTCCGTGGTCCCTCGACGTCAGGGAGGAGCGTGACCGGCACCGTCCTGATACGCGGGGGCTCGCAGACGCACCGCGGGGTCCCCGTGCAGGGCGTAGTCGCGGGCGTCGGTCATGGCCGTCCACGCGTGGGCGATGGCCGCGTCGCTGACGCGTCTGCCCTCGCGTCTCGACCCGAGCAGGTCGACGAGCTCGGTGGCGAGCTCGGCGTACCGGTGGTGGAGGTGGTCGAGAGCGTGCCCGACGGGCCGGCCCGCGCAGACCGCCAGCAGGCTGCTGGCGACGGCTTCGATCTGGGGCCCGGCCGCCGGCCACTCGAACGACCAGCCCCAGGCCCTGTCGACGTGCCCCACGACCGCGAGCGCGGGCCCCCGCGGCAGCGACAGCATGCGTTGGACGAGCGCGGCGCTGAACGACGCGTCCCGTCCGGTCGTCGGGGACCCGGCGCCGTAGCACGCGACGTGGAACGCGACCGTTCCGCTCAGGTCGTCGTCGTCGGCGAGGTCCTCGGCGGTCACGTAGTGCTCCCGTGCGACCGGGGCGCCTGCCCGCGGCCCGGGCCAGCCATGGCAGAGGAGCGCACCCTGGTGGCCGACCCGTCGTGGGTCGCCGGGTGGGAAACCCACACCGTGCGTCGCCGTCACGAGCAGTCTCGGCGGCGTCGACGCCCCGAGCAGCCCTCGCAGGGTCGGCGCCGTGGCGGCCTCACCGCCGTGGACGGTGACCTCCCAGGCGGGCAGGCGCGAGCCGAGCTGCTGCTCGAGCGGCCCGACCAGCGCCTCGGTGCTCAGCTCGGTCGCAGGGTCGTCGGGGTGATGCGTCGCGAACAGGTGCGCGGTCGGGCGACCGGCCGGGGCGGACGTCTCCGCGTCGACGGCCGCGCGCGCGTACCGGCCGTGGTCCGCGGGGGTGCGCAGGTCCAGCCGCCCCACCGCGTAGGTGACCGCGAGCTGCTGCTGGAGGCGGAACGGGATGGACCGAGGGCTCCCCACGAGCAGCAGGTAGTACGGGACGCGCTCGGGATCCGCGGGACCCGGGCCCACGCCGTGGCGCGCGAGCAGCTCACCCTTGGACTCCCCGGGCCGCACGTGCAGCTCGCGGTAGCGGCGCTCGTCGACCGCCGTGGCCTGCTCGCGCCGCAGCTCGAGCAGCGGCCGCAGCGCCTCGACGACGGCGGGGTCGAGGTCGGGGGCGAGGACGACCCCCCAGCCCGCCTGGGCGAGGTCGTGCGGGTCGACGCCCTCGCGCACCCCGAGCACCGCCTCGGACCGGTCGCGTACGCGCGCACGCGCCTGCGCGGCGTCCGGCGCAGGCACGGGCCCGTCGAGCGCGAGCGAGGCGATCGCGCTCACCGAGGGCGGGTCGGCCACGTAACCGCCGGACGCGGCATCGACGCCGTTGACCGGGATGGTGCCGTCGTCATCAGACATGTGAGGCCGCCAGGACCGTCGAGCGGGTGCGGGTCGTGCCCCAGTCTGCGCGCGAAGTCGCGGGCCTGCGAGGCGGCGCGACGTCCGGTGGCAGGCGCTCACGCCTCCGGCAGAGGCGGACCCGCGGGGTCACGCCGACGACGGTCGGCACGGGCCCGCACCCCTGCGGGCGGATCAGGCGGGGTCCGTCAGGAGGTGGACGGCGACGACCGGGGGCGTCGGGACGCCGGTCGGTCCGGCGACGAGGGAGACCTCGTGGTGACCGGGCGGCACGGGCAGGTCCAGCACGCGGAGACCCGGCGCCGGCTGCGTGACCTCGACGACACCCACCTCCGTGCCGTCGACGACGACCCGGGCGTGCCCGCGGTCGGCCAGGTACGTCACGCGCAGCACCGCGCCGCGGGCCTGCGGGTCCGCGAGCCGGTAGGAGAAGCGGTCGCGGGTCGCCCGCCAGTGCCGGCCGTCGGCCGCGCCCGTCCAGGTGTCGGCGCCGGTGTAGCGGTGGTCGGTCTCGGGCTGCTGCTCGCCGCACGCGACCGCGTCGACGGTGCGGGCGGCCAGGCCCAGCTGCTCGTCGTCGACGGCCGCGAGCGCGGCGCGCCGCCCGGCGACGGCGTGGGCGTCGGGGACCGCCGGGAAGTACAGCGTGTACCGCGCGTCGTGCAGCGTGTGCAGCGGTTCGAGCACCAGCGTCTCGCCGTCACCGCGGTCGAGGACGAACGTGCCGTCGTCCGCCGGGCGCAGCGCCGCCGCCAGGTCCGCGTCCGCGCCGACGAGCACGGGCGTGGCCGCCAGCGGGCGCAGCGGGCCGTGCGCGACGTGACCCATGCGCGCGTCGTCGGCGCGCAGGCCCACCAGGTCGTCCGCGTCGCCGCGTGCCGCGAGCGCGACCGGGCCCCAGCGCAGGGCGACCCAGCCGTCGTCGCCCGGCAGCCGCTCGGCCGCGGGCCCGGCGACGAGCCGCCACGTCACCGTCTCCCCGCCGCGCCACGCCCGGCGCACGGTCGCGTAGCCCTCGCGCTCGACCACCGGCGGCACGGGCACGCCGTCGACGGCGAGCTCCACGCGCTCGAGGGCCCAGGCCGGGCGCCGCACGTGGACGGCGAGCTCCGTCGGGGCGTCGACGTCCACGGTGAGCGCGACGTCGGTCACGGGCGCCGCCGTCGGGTACGTCGAGGCCAGGCGCGCCCGGACGCCGCGCTGCGCCCAGTGCAGCGTCGAGGGCACCGGCAGGTTCACCAGCAGGTCGCCACCGGTGTGCGCGTACGCGAGCTCACCGAGCCGCGCGTACGTCTCCAGGGCCGTGCCGACGCAGCACCACATGCAGGCGTCCCGCGTCGAGTACACGCGGTAGTGCCCGGGTCGCGCCGGGGTGAAGTACACGAACCCGCCGTCGGGGTGCTGCGCGGACAGCACGTGGTTGACGAGCTGGCGCTCGGCTGCGTCCAGGAGCCCGACGTCGCCGGTGAGCGCGTAGAGGCGCCGCTCGACCTCCAGCATGTTCGCGGTGTTGCAGGACTCGGGGCCCTCGCGGTGCGTGACGTGCGCCGCGGCGTCGGGCGTGAAGTGCTCGGAGACCGAGTTCCCGCCGAACACGAGCGTGCGGCGGGTCAGGACGGCGTCGACGAAGGCCGCCGCGGCGTCGGTCTCGCCGATCGCGGGCCAGCCGACGACCTTGGCGACCTGCGTGTTGGCGTGCAGGCCGTCGAGCGCGTCGCGGCCGTCGCGCAGCGGCGCGAGCAGGGTCTCGTCGGCGAACCGCCGGGCGAGCGTCGCGTAGCGCGGGTCACCCGTCAGCTCGGCGAGGTCGCCGTACGCCTCGCACATGCCGCCGAACTCGGTGCGCAGCATGCGCGCGAAGGCGGCGTCGTCGAGCCGCTCGCAGAGCGCGACGCCCCAGTCCCCGAGCCGGACCGCGGCACCCCGGGCGCGCGCGGCGACGTCGGCCGGTGCGTACCGGGCGGCGTCGACCAACCCCGCGTAGGTCTTGTGGACGTTGTACCACGGCACCCAGGCGCCCCCGAGGTCGAACGTGCCGGCCTCGGCGCCGCCCGACGCCACGGACTCCCACAGCGCGACGCCGCGGGGCACGCCCCCGACGTACCCGGTGCCGAGCGCGTCCTGGCACTCCACGAGCCCGTCGACGAGGCGGCGGGCCATCGCCGCGGCGCGCTCGTCAGCGGTCGCCGCCCACTGCAGCGCCGCCGCGGACAGCGCGTGCCCCCCGATGTGCCCGTCGAGCCCGATCGACTCCCACGAGCCGTACGGCTCGGCGCGCGACGGCAGGCCCGCCTCCCGGCGGAAGGGCGCGAGCAGCCTGTCGGTGTCGAGACCGAGCAGGTAGGTCCGGGCGGTGCGCTGCGCCGCCGCGAAGGGCCCGTCGGTCAGCCGCACGTCGGCCGGCCCGAAGGGAGTGACGGCACGGGACGGACGGGGGGCGGACGGTGCCGCGGCGCTGCTCACGGCACCACCCTGACATCCCGGAGGCGGTGCGTCACGTGCCGGGGAGATCGATCTCCGCCTGCCCCGGCGGCCTGGTGCCGTGGCACCATGCCCCCATGAGCCCGTCGGCGCGTCCCACGCTGCTCGACGTCGCACGCGCGGCGGGCGTGTCGCGCGCGACCGCCTCGCGGGCGCTCGCCGGGCAGGCGAACGTCGCCGCCGACCTCGTCCGGCGGGTGCGCGCGGCGGCGGCCGAGCTCGACTACCGCGCCCACCCCGCGGCGCGTGCGCTGCGCAGCGGCGCGACGGGCTCGGTCGCGCTCGTCGCACCGAGCAGCGAGCTGGAGGGGCAGGGCGGACCCTTCGTGGGCGCACCGCTGCGCGGGGCGACCGCCGTGCTGTTCGCGCGGTCCGTGCAGCCGGTGCTGCTGCTGGACGACGGCCGCGACCGCACGCCCCTGCTCGGCTACCTCGCCGCCGGCCACGTCGACGCCGCGGTCGTGGTGCTGCAGCGCGAGTCCGAGCCGCTCTTCGCGGAGCTGGGCGACCTGCCCGTGCCCGTGGTGTTCGTCGGACGCCCGACGGCCGCGATGGACGACGCCCTGACCTCGGTGGACAGTGACCACTACGGGGGTGGACGACTCGCCGCGCGGGCCTTGCTGGAGGCCGGCCGGCGCCGCCTGGCGATGATCGCGGGACCCGCCGGGTACGCCCCTTCCGACGCGCGCGCGGCGGGGTTCCGCGACGAGCTCGCCGCGTGGGGCGTGGCACCGGGCCCCGTGGCGCACGGGTCGTTCTCGATGTCGTCGGGAGCCTCGGCCGCGGCATCCGTGCTGCGGCGCGACCCGGGCGTCGACGGGCTCTTCGCCGGCTCGGACCTCATGGCGCTGGGTGCGCTGCGGGTGCTCGAGGCCGGCGGCCGCCGGGTGCCTGACGACGTGTCGGTCGTCGGGTTCGACGACACCGTGGTGGCCGAGACGTGCGAGCCGCCGCTGACGTCGGTGCGCCAGCCGCTGCGCGAGCTGGGGGCCCGGGCGGCGGAGCTCGTGCTCGACCTGCTGCGCGACCCCGGCGCCGCACCGCAGCACGTGGTGCTGCCGACGACGCTCACGGTGCGCGAGTCCGTCTGACGTCCTGGCGGTCCCAGCCGCGAGCGGGTAGCGTCGTGAGAGATCGATCTCTCACCGACGCGAGATCCCCACGGAAGGCTCCACGTGAAGCAGGCTCTGGTGGTCCGGGGCGGCTGGGACGGGCACGCGCCCGTCGCCGCGACGGACATGTTCCTCCCCCATCTCGAGGCCACGGGCCACACGGTCCGGGTCGTCGACACCCCCGAGGTCTACGCCGAGGACGCGATGGCCGACGTCGACCTCGTCGTGCAGTGCTACACGATGGGCGAGGCGTCCGGCGCGGCCGTCGCCGGGCTCCGCAAGGCCGTCGCGGCCGGCACCGGCCTGGTCGGCTGGCACGGCGGCATCGCCGACTCGTTCCGCAACAGCTCCGACTACCTGCAGCTCATCGGCGGGCAGTTCGCCACCCACCCCTCCAAGCACCCCGACGAGTGCCACGGCGACCAGTCCGACAACTACCTGCCGTACACGGTCGACATGCTGCCCGCCGCCGCCGACCACCCGGTCACCGCGGGGATCGGGTCGTTCGAGCTCACGACCGAGCAGTACTGGGTGCTCACGGACGACCTCAACGACGTGCTGGCCACCACGACGCACCCGGCGCCGCCGTGGCACCCCTGGCACCGCACCATCACGTGCCCGGCCGTCTGGACCCGGCAGTGGGGCGAGGGGCGCATCTGCGTCGTCACGCCCGGCCACAGCCTCGACGTCCTCGAGCACCCCAGCGTCCGCACGATGATCGAGAGGAGCATGGTGTGGGCGAGCCGTTGAGGGTCGGTGTCGTCGGCTGCGGCGTCATCTCGAACGCCTACCTCACGACGGCCGCGACGACGCCCGACCTGGAGATCGTCGCCGTCGCGGACCTCGACCGCGCGCGCGCCGACGCGACGGCCGCGCAGCACGGCGTCCGGGCGCTCGACCTGCCGGACCTGCTCGCGCACGACGACGTCGAGTGGGTCCTGGACCTGACGACGCCCGCCGCGCACGAGGAGGTCGCCCTCGCGGCGGTCGCGCACGGCCGGTCCGTCTACAACGAGAAGCCGTTCTGCGCGACCGTCGCGGACGCGCAGCGGGTGGTGGACGCCGCCGCCGCGGCCGGCGTCGCCCTCGGGGGCGCGCCGGACACCGTGCTCGGCACGGGCGTCCAGACCGCCCGAGCCGCCGTCGAGTCCGGCGCCATCGGCCGCCCGGTCGCCGCGACGGCCACGATGGCCTGCGGCGGTCACGAGGCCTGGCACCCGCAGCCGGACTTCTACTACGCGCCGGGCGGTGGGCCGCTGCTCGACATGGGCCCGTACTACCTGACGACGCTCGTGCACCTGCTCGGCCCGGTCACCGCGGTCCAGGGCGTGGCCACCCGGCCGCGCTCGCACCGCACGATCGGTCAGGGCCCGCGCGCCGGCGAGCTCGTGCCCGTCGACGTCGCGACGCACGTGACCGCGCTCGTCGAGCACGCGTCCGGGGCCGTCACGACGCTGCTCATGAGCTTCGACGCCCCCGCGTCCCTCGCCCGCCCGATCGAGGTGCACGGCGAGGAGGGCTCCCTGCTCGTCCCCGACCCCAACCGCTTCGAGGGGGACGTGCGCGTCCACGCCCGCGGAGGCGAGTGGCGGACCCTGCCGCCGTCGGCCGGGTACGTGAACGCCGGGCGCGGGGCCGGGCTCGTCGACGCCGCCCGCAGCGCGGACCGCCGCACCACGCGCGCGGCCGCCGACGTCGCCCTGCACGTGCTCGACACGATGGAGACCGTCCTGCGCGCCGCCGACGAGCGCACCAGGCTGGAGGTCACCAGCACGTGCGAGGTCCCGCCGCTCGTCCCGCTCGCCGACCTCACGACCCCCGGGAGACCCGACATGGCCCCGTCCGCCCCGCGCACCCGGGCCGCCTCGTGACCGCGCCGCGGCTCGGCGTCGGCATGGTCGGCCACGCGTTCATGGGTCTGGCCCACTCGCACGCCTGGCAGACCGCACCCCGGTTCTTCGACCTGCCGCTGCGTCCCGACCTCGCCGTGGTCGCCGGGCGGGACGCGCAGCGCACGGCCGCCGCCGCGGAGCGCCTCGGCTGGCGCACGTCGACCACCGACTGGCGCGAGCTGCTCGCCCGTGACGACGTCGACCTCGTCGACATCTGCACCCCGGGCGACACGCACGCCGAGATCGCGATCGCGGCGCTGCAGGCCGGCAAGCACGTGCTGTGCGAGAAGCCGCTGGCCAACTCCGTGGCCGAGGCCGAGGCGATGGTGGCGGCCGCGCAGGCGGCACCGGACCAGGTGGCGATGGTCGGCTACTCCTACCGCCGGGTCCCGGCGATCGCGCTGGCACGCCGGCTCGTCGCCGAGGGCCGCATCGGCACGGTGCGGCACGCACGCGGCCTGTACCTGCAGGACTGGCTCTCCGACCCCGCGACGCCGCTGTCGTGGCGCCTCGACAAGGCGAAGGCCGGGTCGGGCTCCCTCGGGGACATCGGTGCGCACGTGATCGACCTCGTGCAGTTCATCACCGGCGAGCACCTGACCGGTGTGTCGGCGCAGCTCGCGACGTTCGTCGAGGAGCGCCCGGTGGCGTCGTCGTTCGACGGGCTGTCGGGCGTCGGGGACGCCGGCGGCGCGACCGGCCCGGTGACGGTCGACGACGCCGCGGTGTTCACGTCGCGGCTGTCCGGCGGCGGGCTTGCGCTGTTCGAGGCGACGCGCTTCGCGCTCGGCCGGCGCAACGCCATCCGCGTCGAGATCAACGGCACGGACGGGTCGCTCGCGTTCGACTTCGAGGACATGAACGTCCTGCACGTGTACGACGCGCACGACCCCGCGGGCCTGCAGGGGTTCCGGCGGGTGTACGTCACCGAGCCCGAGCACCCGTACACGGGCAGCTGGTGGCCCACCGGCCACGGCCTGGGCTACGAGCACGCGTTCACCCACCAGGTCGTCGACCTCGTCGAGGGCATCGCGGCGGGCGCGCACCCGGCACCCACGTTCGCGGACGGCCTGCAGGTGCAGCGGGTGCTGGACGCCGTCGAGCGGTCCGCGGCCGACGACGCACGGTGGACGCCCGTCGAGGGCTGACGCCGCCGGGGTCGGCGCGCCGGTGCGTCAGCGCCCGGCCGTCGACCCCGCCCGCACGTCGTCCACGCCCCGGTTGGCCAGCGCGTCCGCCCGCTCGTTGCCCGGGTCCCCCGCGTGCCCCTTCACCCACACCCACGTGACGTGGTGGCGCTGCACCTCGGTGTCGAGCGCCTGCCACAGCTCCTTGTTCTTCACGGGCTTCTTCTCCCCCGTGAGCCAGCCGTTGCGCTTCCAGCCCGGCAGCCACTTGGTGAGCCCGTTCATGACGTACGTCGAGTCGACGTGCAGCGTCACGAGGCACGGCCGGCGCAGGGCGCGCAGCCCTTCGATCACGGCCGTGAGCTCCATGCGGTTGTTGGTGGTCGCGGCCTCGCCGCCCCAGAGCTCCTTCTCCTGGTCGCCGAAGCGCATCCACGCGCCCCAGCCCCCGACGCCCGGGTTGCCCTTGCAGGCGCCGTCGGTCCACATCTCCACGCGCGGCTGGTCCTCGGTCTCGCTCACGGGCACACGCTACTGGCGCGCATCACCACGCCAGCACCCGCGCCCGGCCGAACGCACCGATCGCGGCGTCCTGCGTGACGAGCGTCGCGTTCTCCACGACCGCCCGGGCGACCAGCAGCCGCGCCGATCTCCGCCACCCGCCGCCCCCACGTGTCGACGAGCTCGCCTGCGCCGAGACTGCCGAGCCGCTGCTTCGTCGCGACCTCGAGGGCCGACGCGGCCGAGACGAGCAGGTCGACGACCGGATCCGCGAGACGCGTCCGCACGTCCGGCGCCACCCGCTCGGGATCACCGGGCAGCCAGAGCAGGACGTGCGTGTCCAGGAGGTGGGCGGTCACTCCCAGGCCGCCAGCTCGTCCTCGGCGAGCGGCTCGAAGAACTCGTCGGGGACGGTCAGGCGCATCGTGCCGAACGTGCGCTCGCGCGTCGCCACAGGAACGAGCCGGACGGCGGGGCGTCCGGCGCGCGCGATCACGACCTCCTCGCCGCGCTCCGCGCGTGCCACGAGGTCGCGTCTCTGTCAGGCCTCGTCAGAGCTCGTCGCGCACGACGCGACGCAGCACCTTGCCCACCTGCGAGCGCGGCAGGTCCTTGAGCACGACGAGCCGGCGGGGCAGCGCGTACCGGGCCAGCCGGGTCTCGCACCACTCGCGCACCGACGCCAGGTCGACACCTCGCGCGTCGTCGTCCAGCACGACGGCCGCGACGACGTGCTCGCCCATGTCGCCCGCGGGCTCGCCGACCACGGCGACGTCGCGCACGCCCGGCATGCCGCGCAGGTGGTCCTCGACCTGCGAGGGGTACACCTTGAAGCCGCCGGTGACGATCATCTCCTTCATGCGGTCCAGGAGGACGATCATCCCGTCGTCCTCCATGCGCACGACGTCACCGGTGCGCAGCCAGCCACCTTCGAGCAGCTGGTGCGCCGTCTCCTCCGGGCGCTTCCAGTAGCCCTGGAAGACCTGCGGGCCGGAGATGAGGAGCTCGCCCTGCTCGCCCGGCGCGACGTCGCGCGTCGGGTCGTCCTGGTCGACGATGCGCACACGCGTCGACGGGAAGGGCAGGCCGAGCGAGCCCGGCCGGCGGTCCTTGCTCAGGGGGTTGCCGAGCGCGACGGGCGACGTCTCGGTCATCCCGTACCCCTCGGCCACGATGCCGCCCGTGACCCGCTCCCAGCGCTCGGCGGTCGCCCGCGGCAGGGCCATGGCGCCGCTGATCGAGTACCGGAACGACGTGAGGTCGGCGCCGGCCTTCTCGGCGGCGACCGCGAGGCGCTCGAGCATGGGCGGCACGGCGGGCAGGAACGTGCCGGGGCGGCGACGCTGGGCCGCGAGGACGCGCTCCGGGTCGAACGACGGCAGCACGACGATCGTCGCGGCGATGCGGACCGAGTACACGAGGCACAGGGTCAGGCCGAACGCGTGGAAGAACGGCAGGACCGCGTAGACGACCTCGGTGCCGGGGGCGGCCTGGGTCCACGTCGTGCCCTGCAGCGAGTTCGCCACGAGGTTGCGGTGGGTCAGCACGGCCGCCTTGGGCGTGCCGGTGGTGCCGCCGGTGTACTGCAGCAGCGCGACGTCACCGGAGGAGGGACGGGTCGGCACGAGGTACGGCACGGCCGCCCGCACGAGGCGGTCCCAGTGCGGGACGTCGGCGGGCACGGGCCCGCGCATGGCCGCTCGGGTCTCGCGCGCCTTGGCGACGGGCAGCTTCAGCGCCCAGCGGGACGTGCGCGGCAGGTCGGCCGAGAGGTCCACGGCGACGACGTGCCGCAGGTCGGTGCGGTCCTTGGCCTCGAGCACCCGCGGGACGGCCTGCTCCCAGACGAGGGCGACCGTCGCACCGGAGTCGGCGAGCTGGTGGGCCAGCTCCTCGGCCGTGTACGTCGGGTTGTGCTCGACGACGACGGCGCCGAGCCGCAGCGTGGCCCAGAACGCGACGACGTGCGCCGTGCAGTTCGGCATGACGAGCGCGACGCGGTCGCCCGCGCCCACCCCGAGCTCGTGCAGCACGCGCGCACCGCGGTCGACCAGGTCGGCGAGCTGCCGGTACGTGGTCGCGCGGCCGAGGAAGTCGACGGCGACGCGGTCGGCGTGGTCCCGCACGGCGCGGTCGAGGAGCGCGGTGAGCGGCTCGTCGGGGATCTCGACGTCGCGCGGGACACCGTGCGGCCAGGCCGCAGGAAGGTCCGTGTGCTCGGAAGAGGGTGTCGTCATGACCTGATCGTAACTTACGCGTGCGTAGGTTACGGGTGCGTAATGGTCCATCTACGTCACACAACCGCAGGTCAGGCACCGTACCCGACGATCCGGACACTTCCGCCCGGATGGTCGCGCGGCCCGGACGCACCCACGCGCCCGCGGGGCGGCCCCGGCGCCGGAGCCGGGTGAGAGGATCTGCCCGTGTCCGACGCCGCCACCGAGCACATCGTCCCCCCCGAGATCCCGCGGGACCACGTGCCCGTCCCGCCGGCCGTCGCGGCGCTCGCCGGCGGCTCGCCCGTCGAGGCGGTGTGGCGCAACCAGCTCGGCGGCGTGACGTTCCGCGTGGGGCGGGGCCGGTACGTCAAGTGGGTCCCTGTGGACGTCCCCGGGCTCGACCTCGCGGCCGAGGCGCGCCGGCTGGCCTGGGCGGCGCCGTTCACCCCCGTGCCCGAGGTGCTCGGCCTGGGTGCCGACGACGACGGGACCTGGCTCGTGACCGCCGCCGTGGACGCCCGCAGCGCGGTGGTCCCCCCGTGGTCGCACCGCCCGGCCGAGGCCGCCACGGCGATCGGCGCCGGCCTGCGCGCGCTGCACGACGCCCTGCCGGTGGGCGACTGCCCGTTCGACTGGTCCGCACGCTCCCGCGTCGAGCGCGCCCTGGAGCACCTCGCCGCCGGGGACACCCCGGCGGCCTGGTCGCCCGAGCACCGGGCCCTGAGCGCCGACGAGGCACGCGCGCGCCTGCTCGAGCCGCCCCCGGCCGACGAGCTCGTGGTGTGCCACGGTGACGCGTGCGCCCCCAACACGCTCATCGGCGACGACGGCACGTGGGCCGCCCACGTCGACCTCGGTCGGCTCGGCGTCGCGGACCGCTGGGCGGACCTGGCGGTCGCCGCGTGGAGCACGGAGTGGAACTACGGGCCCGGCTACGACGGTCACGTCTACGCCGCGTACGGGGTCGAGCCCGACGCCGAGCGCATCGCCTACTACCGGCTGCTGTGGGACGCCTCGTGAGGTCCGGTCGCCTGCCGTCCACTGCCTCGCGTGCGAGGATCGCCCGGTGCCCGACGCCCCCCTGACCGACCGCCTGCCCACCGGTGACGCCGCGCACGACCCGGACGCGCTGTACGAGGCCTTCACGTCCTGGGCGGCGGACCAGGGTCTGACGCTGTACCCCCACCAGGAGGAGGCGCTCCTGGAGCTGGTGAGCGACAACCACGTGATCCTGTCGACGCCGACCGGCTCGGGCAAGTCGCTCGCCGGCGTCGCCGCGCACGCGGTCGCGTTCGCCCAGGGGCGTCGCTCCTACTACACCGCGCCGATCAAGGCGCTGGTCAGCGAGAAGTTCTTCGCGCTGGTGGACGTCTTCGGATCGGCCAACGTCGGGATGATGACGGGCGACTCGGCCATCAACCCCGGCGCCCCGATCGTGTGCTGCACCTCGGAGATCCTCGCGAACCAGGCGCTGCGCGACGGCCCCGACGCCGACGTCGACCTCGTCGTCATGGACGAGTTCCACTACTACGCCGACCCGCAGCGCGGCTGGGCCTGGCAGATCCCCCTGATCGAGCTGACGCGCACCCAGTTCCTCCTGATGTCGGCGACCCTCGGGGACGTCACGTTCTTCGCCGAGGACCTCACGCGCCGCACGAAGCGCGACGTCGCGGTCATCGCGAACGCCGAGCGCCCCGTGCCCCTGACGTTCTCGTACTCGGTCGAGCCGCTGCACGAGCTGCTCGACGAGCTCGTGAGGACTCGGCGCGCACCGGTGTACGTCGTGCACTTCACGCAGAAGGAGGCGGTCGAGCGGGCGCAGTCACTGCTCTCGACGCCGCTGGCGAGCCGCGAGCAGCGCGACGCCATCGCCGCCGAGCTCGGCGGCTTCCGGTTCGGCCCGGGCTTCGGCAAGACCCTGTCGCGCCTGCTGCGCCACGGCGTCGGGGTGCACCACGCGGGCATGCTGCCCAAGTACCGCCGCGTCGTGGAGCGCCTCACGCAGAAGGGCCTGCTGCCGGTCGTGTGCGGGACCGACACGCTCGGCGTGGGCATCAACGTCCCGATCCGCACGGTCGTCCTGACGAGCCTGGTGAAGTACGACGGCGTGCGCATGCGGCACCTGACGGCCCGCGAGTTCCACCAGATCGCCGGGCGTGCCGGGCGCGCCGGGTTCGACACGATGGGCGAGGTCGTCGTCCAGGCGCCCGACCACGTCATCGAGAACCGCAGGGCGCTGGCGAAGGCCGGCGACGACCCGCGCAAGCAGAAGAAGATCGTCCGCAAGCAGGCGCCGTCGGGTCACGTCAACTGGACCGACAAGACGTTCGAGCGCCTGCGCGACGCCCCGCCCGAGCCGCTGACGTCGAGCTTCCAGGTGTCGCACGCGATGGTCCTGCACGTGCTGCAGCGCGGCCGTGACGGGCGCGGCGACCCCGTCGCCGTCATGACGCACCTGCTCACCGACAACCACGAGCCCGAGGGTGCCCGGTCGCGGCACGTGCGGCGGGCCGTGGACGTGTACCGGTCGCTGCGCGCGGGCGGCGTCGTCGAGCGCCCCTGGGTCGACGACCCCGCCGCACCCAAGGGCCGCCGGCGGACCGTGCAGCTCGTGGCCGACCTCCCGTCGACGTTCGCGCTCGACCAGGCCCTGTCGCCGTTCGCCTACGCCGCGCTCGACCTGCTGGACCCCGCGGACCCGGGGTACGCCCACGACGTCGTCTCCGTCATCGAGGCGACCCTCGACGACCCGCGGCAGGTGCTCGCCGCGCAGGAGAACAAGGCGCGCGGCGAGGCCGTCGCGGCCATGAAGGCCGAGGGCCTGGAGTACGACGAGCGCATGGCGCTGCTGGAAGGGGTGACCTACCCCCGCCCGCTGGCCGAGCTGCTCGAGGCCACGTTCGCCACGTACCGGCGCACGAACCCGTGGGTCGCGGACCTCACGCTGTCGCCGAAGTCGGTCGTCCGCGAGATGCACGAGCGCGCCGCCACGTTCGCGGAGTACGTGCAGCTGTACTCGCTGGACCGCACCGAGGGCGTCCTGCTGCGCTACCTCGCCGACGCGTACCGCGCGCTGCGCCGCACCGTCCCGGAGGACCGCCGCACCGAGGAGCTCGAGGAGCTCATCGCATGGCTGGGCGACCTCGTGCGGCGCACCGACTCGAGCCTGCTCGACGAGTGGGAGCGCCTGGCCGACCCGACCGCCGACGTCGAGCCGGACACCGACGGCACCGCAGACGCGCCACCGCCCCCCGTGACCGCGGATCCCCGGGTGTTCCGGGCGCTCGTGCGCGGGGCGATGTTCCGCCGCGTCGAGCTCGCCGCACGTGAGCGGTGGGGCGCGCTGGCCGCGCTGGGTGACGTGGACGGCGAGGGTGAGCCGTGGGACGCCGACCGCTGGGCCGACGCGATCGAGCCGTACTTCGACGTCCACGACGAGATCGGCACCGGCCCCGCCGCCCGCGGCCCGGCGCTCTTCCAGGTCACGCCGGGGACGGCCGCCGACGCGCACGGCCCGGCGGCCGGCACGTGGCACGTCCGCCAGGTCCTCGACGACCCGGCCGGCGACCACGACTGGCGCATCGACGCCCTCGTCGACCTGGCGGCCTCCGACGAGGCCGGCGAGGTCCGCCTCCGCATCCTGACGGTCGGCCCTCTCTGACCCGCCCCCGCCCCGAATCCCTCTCCCACCCCACCCCCCCCCCCCCCCCCCCCCCCCGGCGAGAGTGCAATCCAGTCACCCCCTCCCCCCGCGAGAGTGCAATCCAGTCACCCCAGCGAACTGGATCGCACTCTCACCGCCCAACAGAAGGCGCGCCCGAACTGGATCGCACTCTCACCACCACGCGGGGGGCCCGGACTGGATCGCACTGTCACCACCGCGCGGGGGTGCCCGAACTGGAGTGCACTCTCACCACCACGCGGGGGGCCCGGACTGGATTGCACTGTCACCACCGGAGGGTAGGCAAACCTGTGTCTGCGCAGGTCAGGGCAGGCTTTCCTGCGATGACAGGTGCCGCACCCGTGCCTATCGTGGAGTCATGACCACGACCACGGAGCACCGCCGCCGCCTCGGCGCGCTGCTCCGCGGCAGGCGTCCGGGGGTGTCGAACGCCGGTCTCAACTGGCTGCGCGCCGGCGTCCTGGGAGCGAACGACGGCATCGTGTCGGTCGCGGCCACCGTCGTGGGTGTCGCGGGAGCCGCCGCGTCGACGTCGACGATCGCGCTGGCCGGCGGGGCCGCGCTCGTCGCGGGCGCCCTGTCGATGGCCTCGGGCGAGTACGTGTCGGTCAGCAGCCAGCGCGACGCCGAGCGCGTCGCCGCCGCCGCGGGCAGGCCCGTCGGCGACGCGGGTGAGGAGTTCACCAACCCGTGGCACGCGGCGCTCGCGTCGCTCCTCGCCTTCACCGTGGGCGGCGTCATCCCGCTGCTCGTCGTGCTCGCGCCCTGGTCCGTCACGGCCCGGGTGCCGGTGACGTTCGCCTCGGTCGTGGTCGCGCTCGTCCTGACGGGCTGGGCGTCCTCGCGGTTCACCGGTGCTTCGCCCGGACGCTCGGTGCTGCGCAACGTGCTGGGCGGCTCGCTGGCGATGGCCGTGACGTTCGGCGTGGGCGCCGGCGTCGGCGTCCACCTCTGACGCCTACCCTGGGCAGGTGGCCAGGAAGGACGCACGCCCGGGCGCCGGGACCCCCGCGCTCGTGGCGCTCACGGAGGCCGGTGTCCCGCACACGGCCCGGACCTACGCGCACGACCCCGCGAGCGACCTGGGCTACGGCCTGGAGGCGGCGCACGTGCTGGGCGTGCCGCCCGAGCAGGTCTTCAAGACGCTCGTGGCCGACGTCGACGGCGCGCTGACCGTCGCCGTCGTGCCCGTCACCGGCAGGCTGGACCTCAAGGCGCTCGCCGCGGCGGTCGGGGGCAAGCGCGCCGTCATGGCCGACGCCCACGCCGCCGAGCGCGCCACCGGGTACGTCGTCGGCGGCATCTCGCCTCTCGGTCAGCGCACCCGCCTGCCCACCGTCGTCGACGAGACCGTGTGGTTGTTCGACACCGTCCTGGTCTCCGGCGGCCGACGCGGGCTGGACGTCGAGCTCGCACCGGACGACCTGGTGCGGCTCACCGACGCGGTCGTGGCGGACGTCGCGCGGGACTGACGCCCGTCAGCGCCCGTACGCCGCGAAGGCGCGGTCCGTCGGCACGATCTCCTTGCCCAGGGGCACCAGGGAGACGGGGATGAGCTTGAGGTTCGCGATGCCCATCGGGATGCCGATGATGGAGACGAACAGCGGGATCGCGGTCGCGACGTGCCCGATCGCGAGCCAGATGCCCGCCACCAGCACCCAGATCACGTTGCCGATCGTCGACCACGCGCCCGCGGTCGGCTTGTCGACGACCGTCCGCCCGAACGGCCACAGCACGTAGCTCGCGATCCGGAACGACGCGATGCCGAACGGGATGGTGACGATCAGCACGCAGCAGACGATGCCCGCGGCGACGTAGCCGAGCGCGAGCCACGCACCGGCGAACACGAGCCAGATGACGTTCAGCAAGGTCTTCACGGGTCAACGGTCCCACGGCACCGCGGGCCGGCGACATCCGGGAAGGCCCGGACCCGACCCCGAGAGTCAGTTGAGCGACACGTCGTCCGGGGCCGTCGACAGCAGCGCGAGGTCACCGGGCTGCCGGCGCAGCACCCGGCGCCAGAGGCCCCGGGGGTCGGACGTGAACACGTCACCGGGCTCGTGGTCGACGACGAACCACCCGCCCGTCTCGATCTCCGCGTCGAGCTGGCCCGCGGCCCACCCGGCGTACCCGATGAACACCCGCAGGCCGCGCACGGCGTCGACGACCAGTGCCGGCGGCGCGTCGAGGTCGACCACACCGAGCCGGTCGTCGAGCGGCCGCACCCCCAGGGGCGCGTCCGCGCCCGCGACGTCCGCGAGCGCGAGCGCGGTGTCCCGTGCGACGGGACCGCCCTGGAACAGGCGCCCAGGCGCGCTGAGATGCGCCTGCCACTGCGGCAGCACGGAGGTCGCGTCCAGGTCCAGCGGCCGGTCGAGGACGACGCCGAGCGCGCCCTCGTCGGTGTGCTCGAGCACCAGGACGACGCTGCGCCGGAAGCTGTCGTCCAGCAGCCCGGGCGTCGCGACGAGCAGCTTGCCGGTGCACCCCTCCATGCGGCCAGCATGCGTCCCGTGCCGCCGTGTCCGCCACACGGGCGAGCGGGGCGGCCGGCGTCCGGCCCCCGCGACGCGGTCCGGTGCGTCGACGCGTCACGGGTGCCGGTACGGTCGGTAGTCGTGAGCAGCACGGACGTCGCACAGCGGCTGGAGCAGGTGCACGAGCGCGTCGGGGCGGCGTGCGCCGCGGTCGGGCGCGGCCCGGGCGAGGTCCGCGTCCTGCTCGCGACCAAGACGATGGACGTCGCCGTCGTGCGGGCCGCGCTGCTGGCCGACGCCCGCCTGCGGGCCGCCGGGTCACCGACCGCCCCGGTGCTGCTGGGCGAGAACCGCGTGCAGGAGCTCGTCGCCAAGGCTCCGGACCTGGCGGACCTCTCCCCGACCTGGCACGTGATCGGCCCGCTGCAGTCCAACAAGGTGAACGCCGCCCTGCGGTGGGCAGCGGGTGTGGAGTCCGTCGCCGACCATTCCCTGGCGGTGCGCCTGTCGCAGCGGGTGCGGGACCGGGGCGTCCCGCTCGACGTGTGGGTCCAGGTCAACGTGTCGGGCGAGCCGACCAAGCACGGGGTGCCGCCCGGCGCCGCGGCGGAGCTCGCGACGGACGTCGCCGCCCTGCCGGGCCTGCGCCTCGCCGGCTTCATGACGATCGGCGCCCGCAGCGCCGACGAGCACGTGGTCCGCGCCGGCTTCGCGCGGCTGCGCGCCGTCCGTGACGAGGTGGTGGGCTCGGGGGCGCCCGGGACGCGTGACGCGCGCGGCCTCTCGATGGGCATGAGCTCGGACCTCGAGGCCGCCGTCGCGGAGGGCGCGACGGTCGTGCGCGTCGGGACGGCGGTGTTCGGGGCGCGTCCGGCCCCGGGCGCGGCCGGGTGACGACGCGGGGACCCGGCGGTGGGGAGGATGAGCCCATGAGCCCCGACAGGACCCCGCCCGGCCGCAGGTTCCCGCGGTGGGTGTACGACGTCGGGACCGAGCCCGACGCGCGGTTCTCGCTGGCCAACGAGCGCACGTTCCTCGCGTGGGCGCGCACCGGGCTGGCGCTGCTCGCCGGCGGCGTGGCGCTCGAGGCCCTCGCCCTGCCCGTCGAGCCCGGCCTGCGGCTCGCCGCGGCGGTGGTGCTCGTCGTCCTCGGCACCCTGGCACCGGCGGTCGCCTGGTGGGGGTGGGTCAGCACCGAGCGGGCGATGCGCCGCGGCGACCCGTTGCCCGCCCCGGTCGGCTTCGTCCTCCTCGTCGCCGGCGTCGGGGTCGCCGGCGTGCTGGTCCTCGTCGGACTGCTGCGCGCATGACCGCGCCGGCGGGTCTCGCCGCCGAGCGCACCGCGCTCGCGTGGCGGCGCACCGCGCTCGGGCTGGTGGCGGGCTCGGTGGCCGCCGGGCGGCTGCTGGCTGAGACGTGGGGGGCGTCCGCGTGGGCGGTGACGGCGGCGGGCACGACGCTCGCCGTCGTCCTCCTGCGCGCCGCACGACGCCGTCGCACGGGCGTGCACGGGCGCGCGGCGGCGACCCTCGACGCCGCCGAGGGGACCGTGCGCCGCGACCCGGGCGGTCGGCTGGTCGCCGCGTGCGCCGCAGCGCTCCTGCTGCTCGGGTGCTGCGCGCTGGTCGTCGTGGTCACCTGGCCGCGCTGACGCGCAGGCGCTCCCGTGACGCGCGACCGACGGCGCAGGTCAGGGGACGCGCGCGGTCCACGCCGGGTCGGTGAACTTGGTGGCCACGAGCTCACGCGCGCGCTGGAGCTCGTCCGGACGCAGCTCGTCGTCGACCGTCCGGTACCGCGACCGGAAGTGCGCGACGAACGCCTCGATGACCTGCTCGCGGGGCAGGTGGGTCTGCGAGCGGACGGGGTCCACCCGCTTGTTCGCCGAGCGGGTCCCCTTGTCGGAGAGCTTCTCGCGCCCGACCCGCAGGACCTCGAGCATCTTGTCGGCGTCGATGTCGTAGGCCATCGTCACGTGGTGCAGGACGGCACCGCCGGCGAGGCGCTTCTGGGCGGAGCCGGCGAGCTTGCCCGCGGCTGACGAGATGTCGTTCAGCCCCGTCGTGGTCGCGGTGACGCCGACGTCGGCGAGGGCGCCGAGCACCCACTGGTTGAGGAACGCGTACGAGTCCTCGAACGACATCCCGTCGACCAGCGACCCGGGCACCACCAGCGAGAACGTGATGCAGTTGCCCGCCTCCATGAACATCGCCCCGCCGCCGGAGATGCGCCGCACGACCGTCACGCCGTGCCGCTCGGCGGCCTCGAGGTCCACCTCGTTGCGCAGCGACTGGAACGAGCCGATGACGACGGCCGGCTCCTCCCACTCCCAGAAGCGCAGCGTCGGGCCCCGCCGGCCCGCGTCGAGCTCCTCGGTGAGCACCTGGTCGAGCGCGGTGTGCATGGCCGGCGGCATCGGCCCCGGGTGGAGCAGCGCGAACTCGTGGTCCGTCCACGCGGTCGACAGGCCCAGGGCGCGCCGCACGGCGAGCGCGACCGCCCGGGTGTCGAAGCCCACCATGGCGACGGGCCCGCCGATCCGGCCCTGGTCGAGCGCGAGCCGCAGCGCGTCGTCGAGGACGTGGACGAGCTGGGCGACGCCGGCGTCGGCCGGCACGCCGTCGAGCGCGGACGACAGCACGCCGAGCGCGTCGTCGGGCTCGAGGAAGAAGTCGCCGGACAGGCTCACGTCCCGCAGGAGCCCGTCGTCGACCTCGAGGTCGACGACGACGAGCTTGCCCCCGGGAACCTTGTACTCACCGTGCACGCGTCCAGCCTAGGTGCGCTGCGGCGGCGTCCGCGCCGCTCAGGTCAGGGCGCGCACCGCGGCGAGGGCCCGCTCCTCGACCATGACGGTGAGGTCCTCGGGCTGGCCGACGACGGCGCGCGCGGCCTCCCGGTCGCCGGCCGTCAGCGCGGTCGCCGTCCACGTGAGGATCGCGTTGCCGACCAGCACGTGCCCGGTCGTCTGCTGCGTCGTGTCCCCCGCGGTCTGCGCCGTGACGTCCTGCACGATCGCCGGGAACACGCTCTGCCCCTCGAGCGCCGGTTCGGCGGTCCACGTCGTCCCGTCGCCCGCGGCGTCGACCAGCGCGTAGCGGGGGCACTCGTCGACGACCGTCACGAGCGCGCGGAACGCCTCCCGCGCGGTCTGCGCGTCCGGCAGCAGGACGACGTCCTGCTGGAACCGCAGCTCGTCGTTCGCCCAGGACGTCGCGTCGTAGACCGAGGGCGGCGCCTCGAGCACCGTCACGGCTGCCGTGCAGGACGAGGGGTCGACGCTCGTCCCGGCCGGCAGCCCCCACGCGCTCGTGCCGGGCTCCACGGACCGGGTCACGCCGGCGCCCGCCGGGACGTCGTTCTCGAGGTCCGTCGCGGTGACGAACAGGGACGGAGCCGTCGCGGCGTCGAAGACGGCGCCGGCCCCCGGGGCGGGCGCGGCCGTGCTGCTCGCCGACGGGTCGGCGCTCGGCTCGGTCTCCGGCGTGGGCGCGTCCGGCACGACGCTCGGCGTGGGCACGGGCACGGGCTCGTCGCCCGCCCACGGCTGCGTGACGAGGAGCACGACGACCGCGACCACGACGACCACGAGCAGCCACCACCCACCACGCGCACCGCGTCGGCGCAGGTCAGGGAAGTCGTCTCCCGCGTCGTCCGTCTCGGGCGTCCCGGGGGCGCGGGAGGGCTGGGGGGCGGTGCCGGACACGCAGTGGCTCCCTTCCTCGCATGGCCTCGATGCCACCACCGAAGGCTAGGCCGTGCGCGCACCCCCTGCGCGACGACCCGCTCGACGCGCCGCGGCTCAGCGCGGCGGTACACCCCGGTGGCGCAGCCCCCAGATCGCGGAGTCCGTGAGCGCCTCCCACGACGCCTCGATGACGTTGGGCCCGACGCCGACCGTGCTCCACGACGTCTGCCCGTCCGTCGTCTCGATCAGCACGCGCGTGACCGCGTCGGTGCCGTGCATCTGGTCGAGGATGCGGACCTTGAAGTCGATGAGCTCGAACTCCTCGAGCTCGGGGTAGACGCGCGCGAGCGCGAGGCGCAGGGCGTGGTCGAGCGCGTTGACCGGTCCGTTGCCCTCGCCTGTCCGCACGATGCGCTCGCCACCCGCGTGGAGCTTGACGGTCGCCTCCGCGGTGGCCGCGGCTCCGCGTGACCCGTTGCGCTCGACGATCGCCCGCCAGGACTCCACGCGGAAGTACGCGGGCCGCGCGCCGTCCAGCTCCTCCACCAGCAGCAGCTCGAAGGACGCGTCGGCCGCCTCGTACGTGTAGCCGTTCGCCTCGGCGTCCTTGACCCGGTGGGTGACGCGCGAGAGCACGTCCGGGTGCTCGGCGAGGTCGATGCCGAGCTGGCGCCCCTTGAGCTCGATCGACGCGCGGCCCGCCATGTCCGAGACGAGCATGCGCATGTCGTTGCCGACGAGCGCCGGGTCGGTGTGCTGGTACATGTCGGGATCGACCTTGATGGCCGACGCGTGGATGCCGGCCTTGTGCGCGAAGGCGCTCGCCCCCACGTACGGCTGCCGCGCGAACGGCGAGATGTTCGTGATCTCGCTGATCGCGTGCGCGATGCGCGTGAGCTCGGTGAGCCCTCCGGTCGCATCGGCGTCGCGGGCGAGCACCCGCCGGCCCAGCTTGAGCTCGAGGTTCGCGACGACGGACAGCAGGTCGGCGTTCCCGGTGCGCTCGCCGTACCCGTTGACCGTGCCCTGCACGTGCGCGCACCCCGCGTCGACGGCCGCGAGCGTGTTCGCGACCGCGCAGCCGGAGTCGTTGTGCGCGTGGATGCCGAGCAGCGCGCCGGGGCCGACGGCGGCGCGGACGTCCTGGACGATCCGGCGCACCTCGTCGGGCAGCATGCCGCCGTTCGTGTCGCACAGCGCGACGACCTCGGCCCCCGCCCCGAACGCCTCGCTCACGGCCCGGCGGGCGAAGTCCGCGTCGTACCGGTGGCCGTCGAAGAAGTGCTCCGCGTCCACGAACACCCGGCGCCCCTCGCGCACGAGGAAGGCCACGGTGTCGGCGATCATCGCGAGGCCCTCGTCCGGCGTCGTCCGCAACGCGCGCTCGACGTGCCGCACGTCGCTCTTGGCGACGAGCGTGACGACCGGGGCCTCGGAGTCGAGCAGCGCGCGCACCTGCGGGTCGTCGTTCGCCCGGACGCCCACCTTGCGGGTCGCGCCGAACGCAGCGAGCTCGGCGTGCCGCAGGTCCAGCTCCTTGGCGGCGCGCTTGAAGAACTCGGTGTCCTTGGGCACGGCGCCCGGCCAGCCGCCCTCGATGAACCCGACACCGAGCTCGTCCAGCATCGGGGCGATCGTCAGCTTGTCGGCGACCGACAGGTTGATGCCCTCCTGCTGGGCGCCGTCGCGCAACGTGGTGTCGTAGACGTGGAACGTCGACGAGGTCGGCGTGGGCTCGGTCATGAAGGCTCCTCGGGCGGTGCTGGCGTGCGTCGGCGGGGCGGGATGGGCTGCGACCGGCGGGGGTGGTGCCGGTACCTCGTCGACGTGTCGCACAGGCGGGGGTGGTGCCTGCTGGACAGCCGGACCAACAAAAAGACCCCCCGGGATACGGGAGGTCTGCGCGTCGGCTGGTGGGCCGACGCGCTACGCGATGATGAGAGTGAAGCGGGTCACAGACGCGATGGTGGCACAGGACGGCCGCACAGGGCACCCCGTCCATCATGCGGACGGGTGGTTCGCACCGCAGCGGGAGCGACGAACCGGGACACAACGGTGCCGAACGGGCGGCCAGTGGCTAGCGTGTGCTGCGACGTCGCGCGTCCGCGCGTCCCGACGTCCCGTGCGAGACAGGAGCCGACGATGTCGATCCCCACCTCCGGCAGGCCCGACGACGAGCCGACCCGCAGGTACTCGGCGGTGCCGCCCGCCGCGCCCGCGACGCCCGTGACGCCCGCCGCACCCGCGACCCCCGCCTCCCCCGCACCACCCGGCGTCGCGCGCCGGGCCGAGACGCGCCTGACGGTCGAGACGGGCAGGTTCTGGGCGGGCGTCGCGGCGACCGCCCTGGTGGCCGCGCTCGTGGGCGTCGTCGGCGTGATCGTCCTGGAGCAGATCCTGCGCATCGACCTGGTGTTCCGCGACCCGTTCGGCGCCGGCTCGGCCATGGGCGCCTACATCCTCGGCGGGGTCCTCAGCGCCGTCGCGGCGGGCGCGCTGCTGCAGCTTCTGGTCGTGACGACGCCGCGCCCCCGCGCGTTCTTCGGCTGGATCATCGGCCTGGCCACGGTCGTGGCCACGCTCCTGCCGCTGACGTGGACCGACGACGTCGCCTCGGCGGTCGCCTCGGGCGTCGTCAACCTGCTCATCGGCGTCGCCGTGTGGTCCCTGCTGACCGGCGTGCTCGGCTGGACGGTGCGCCGCGTGAGCGCCTGACGGGCCGTGACGAGGGGCGTGCACCCGGTGCGCACGCCCCTCGTCCACGTCCGGTCGGTCAGACGAGCCGGTGCATCCACCCGTGCCGGTCCGCGGCCCGCCCGTACTGGATGTCGGTGAGCTGGGCGCGGATGCGCGTCGTCACCGGGCCGGCGGTGCCGTCACCGACGACGAGGTCGAAGTCGTCGCTCGCGAGCCGTCCGATGGGCGTCATCACCGCGGCCGTGCCGCAGGCGAACACCTCCGTGACGCTGCCGTCCGCGAGGCCCCGGCGCAGGTCCTCGAGCAGCAGAGGGCGCTCCGCGACCTCGTGCCCGCCCTCGGCGAGCAGCGTGAGGATCGACGAGCGCGTGACGCCCTCGAGGATCGTCCCCGACAGGGCCGGGGTGACGACCGAGCCGTCGGCCATGACCACGACGACGTTCATGCCGCCGAGCTCCTCGAGCTGGGTGTTCGTGCGGTCGTCGAGGAAGCAGACCTGCTCGAAGCCCTTGGCGTACGCCTCCTGCTGCGGGAGCAGGCTCGCGGCGTAGTTGCCACCGCACTTCGCTGCGCCGGTGCCGCCGGCGCCGGCGCGGTGGTAGTCCTGCGACACCCAGATCGACACCGGCTTCACGCCGCCCGCGAAGTACGGGCCCACGGGCGAGGCGATGACGAGGAACTCCGCCTCGAGCGACGGCCGCACGCCGAGGAAGCGCTCGGAGGCGTACATGAACGGGCGCAGGTACAGGCTCGTCTCCTCCCCCGACGGCACCCACTCGCGGTCGACGGCGACCAGCGCTCGGATGGCCCCGAGGAAGTCGGCCTCGGGCAGCTCGGGCAGGGCCAGACGACGGGCCGAGCGGGCGAACCGGGCGGCGTTCGCGTCGGGGCGGAACGTCCACACGCTGTCGTCGGGGTGCCGGTACGCCTTGAGGCCCTCGAAGACCTCCTGCCCGTAGTGCAGGACGGCGGTCGCGGGGTCGAGCAGCAGCGGACCGTACTTCTCGACCCGGCGTCCGGTCCAGCCGGTGGCGTGCGTCCAGGAGACGCGCGCCATGTGGTCGGTGAAGACCGTCCCGAACTGCGGGGACGCCAGCGCGGCCGCCCGCTCGGCGTCCGCCACCGGGGTGTCGGTGAGGTGGATCTGGAACGTGTCGGACGAGGGGGTCGTCAGGGTGCTCATGGGGGGCCTTTCACCAGGGTCGACGTCGACGGTACCGGTGCGGACGGCCGGGGGGACAGACGGTGCAGGCACGTGCCTGCGGACCGACGGACGCGTCGTGCGCGCGGCGGGCTCGACCCCGAGGGTCAGCCGGCGACGCGGGCGGCGAGGTCCTTGCCCACCTCGGTCGTCGACCGTACTCGCTCCGCCGCGCCGCGCTCGGCGAGGTCGGCCGCGACGGCCGCCTCGACGCGGCGCGCGGCGTCGGGCAGCCCGACGTGGTCGAGCAGCATCGCGACCGACAGCACCGTGGCGGTGGGGTCGGCCTTGCCCTGGCCGGCGATGTCCGGCGCCGAGCCGTGCACGGGCTCGAACATGCTCGGGGCGGTGCGGTCGGGGTTGATGTTGGCCGACGCCGCGAGTCCGATCCCGCCGGTGATCGCAGCGGCCAGGTCGGTGAGGATGTCACCGAACAGGTTGTCCGTGACGATGACGTCGAAGCGCGCGGGGTTCGTCACGAGGAAGATCGTCGCGGCGTCCACGTGCAGGTAGTCCACGGTCACGTCGGGGAACTCCGCGTTGACGGCCTCGACGGTGCGACGCCACAGGTGCCCGGCGTGGACCAGCACGTTGTGCTTGTGCACGAGCGTGAGCTTCTTGCGCGGGCGGGCGGCGGCGCGGGCGAACGCGTCGCGGACGACCCGCTCGACACCGAACGCGGTGTTCACGCTGACCTCGTTCGCCACCTCGTGCGGGGTGCCGACGCGGATCGCGCCGCCGTTGCCCACGTACGGCCCCTCGGTCCCCTCGCGCACGACGACGAAGTCCACGTCCCCCGGCGCCGCCAGCGGGCTGGTCACGCCGGCGAAGAGCTTGCCGGGGCGCAGGTTGACGTAGTGGTCGAGCGCGAACCGCAGCTTGAGCAGCAGGCCCCGCTCGAGGACGCCCGAGGGCACCGAGGGGTCGCCGATCGCACCCAGCAGGATCGCGTCGTGCGTGCGGATCGCGGCGAGGTCCGCGTCGGTCAGCGTCTCGCCCGTGGCGTGCCACCGCCGCGCACCGAGGTCGAAGTCGGTGGTGCGCACCGAGGTGCCGGTGCCGTGCAGCGCCTGCTCGAGCACGAGGAGGCCCTGCTCGACGACCTCCGTCCCGATGCCGTCGCCGGCCACGACGGCCAGGTTCAGGGAGGAGGGCGGGGTCGTGTCAGCCATGGGGCCAGCGTAACCCCGCGTCCACCCCTCGGGATGACCGTCTCATCCGTCGGTCAGTCGACCGGGGGCGTCGGACCGTCCGTCGGGTAGACCAGCTCGAACCGCTCGGTCACCACGTCCATGGTCGGCGAGAAGCCGGCGTCGCCCAGCAGCCGCCGCCAGTACACCTCGTGCTGGTGCCGCCAGGACTCCAGCGACAGGTCGTCCTCGCCCTCCGCGGCGGCGTGCTCGGCACCGACCTGGTCGAACGGCACCACGGCGACCTCCGTCGTGCGCAGCAGCGCTCGCGGGTCGCCCGCGGAGTCCAGCACGATCGAGACGTCACCGACGCGCGGCAGCGGCTCGTCGGTCGCCTGGAACTCCGCCAGCGCCGTGGACGTCCCCGTCTTGCGCCCCTGCAGCACCAGGTCCAGCAGCTCGTCCGCGAGCCGCGCGTCGTCACCGAACGACCACGCGGGCGGCGCCACGGCGCCGTCGACCGACTCGCCCATGACCGTGTCGAGCTTGCCCCAGCCGAGGTGGCCGCGTGCCGCGTCCCAGAAGTCGGCGATCCGCGTGTCCTGCGTCCCCGCCTCGGCCCGTGCCGTCGGCTGCTGCTGCTCGGTCATCGTCCACCCCTCGTCGTCGTCGCGGTCCGCACCGGACCTCGCGCCGTGATCCTCCCGTGCGCGACGCCGTCGCGCACCCCGACCCCTTGACCGTGCGCGAGAGGGCGATCCGACGGAGCCGGATCGCCCTCTCGCGGGTGGAGGTGGGGGCGGTCAGCGTGCCGCCGAGCCCTCCTGGTAGTCGGAGTCCGACGGCTTCACCCACGCGAAGAGCTTGCGCAGCTCGCGGCCCACGGGCTCGATCGGGTGGTTCTGGCCCTTGTCGCGCAGGGCCTGGAACTCCGGCGCGCCGGCGTCCTGGTCGTTGATGAACCGCTCCGCGAACGCACCGTTCTGGATGTCCGCGAGGACGGCCTGCATGTTCGCCTTGACCTCGGGGGTGATGACGCGGGGACCGGAGACGTAGTCGCCGTACTCGGCCGTGTCGGACACCGACCAGCGCTGCTTGGTGATGCCGCCCTCGAAGATGAGGTCGACGATCAGCTTGAGCTCGTGCAGCACCTCGAAGTACGCGACCTCGGGCTGGTAGCCGGCCTCGGTCAGGGTCTCGAAGCCGTACTGGATGAGCTGCGAGACGCCGCCGCACAGGACGGCCTGCTCACCGAACAGGTCGGTCTCGGTCTCCTCGGTGAACGTCGTCTTGATGCCCGCCGCGCGCAGGCCGCCGATGGCCTTGGCGTACGAGAGCGCGAGCGCCCACGCCGTGCCCGACGCGTCCTGCTCGACCGCGACGATGACCGGCACGCCGCGCCCGTCGACGTACTCACGACGGACCAGGTGACCCGGGCCCTTGGGGGCGACCATGAGCACGTCGAGACCGGCGGCGGGCTTGATGTAGCCGTAGCGGATGTTGAAGCCGTGACCGAAGACGAGCGCGGCGCCGTCCTTCAGGTTCGGCTCGATCTCGTCGCGGTACACGATGCGCTGGACCTGGTCCGGCGCCAGGATCACGACGACGTCGGCGCCGGCGACGGCCTCGGCGACGGTCGCGACCTTCAGGCCCTCGTTCTCGGCCTTGGCCCGCGAGGACGAGCCCTCGCGCAGACCGACCGTGACGTCGACGCCGGAGTCGCGCAGGTTCAGCGCGTGCGCGTGCCCCTGGCTGCCGTAGCCGATGACGGCGACCTTCTTGGACTGGATGACCGACAGGTCGGCGTCGTCGTCGTAGAACAGCTCAGCCACGGTGGATCTCCTCGGGTGCGGTGTCGTCGGTGGAACGTACGGGGGTGGTGCGGGGAGCGGTCACGCGGACCGGGCGACGCGCTCGAGCGCGCGGTCCGTGATCGACCGTGAGCCGCGGCCGATGGCCACGGTGCCGGACTGCACGATCTCACGGATGCCGAACGGCTCCAGGGCAGCCAGCAGCGCGCCGAGCTTGCCGGGGCCACCGGTCGCCTCGATGACGACGGTGTCCGGCACGACGTCCACGACGTGCGCGCGGAACAGCTGGACGACCTCGAGGACGCCCGTGCGCTGCGTCACGTCGGCCCTGACCTTGACCAGCAGCAGCTCGCGCTGCACGGAGGCGGCGTCCTCGAGCTCGACGATCTTGATGACGTTCACCAGCTTGTTCAGCTGCTTGGTCACCTGCTCCAGCGGCAGCGCGTCGACGTCGACGACGACGGTGATGCGGCTGATCTCCTCGTGCTCGGTCGGGCCGACGGCGAGGGAGTG
Source organism: Cellulomonas wangsupingiae (assembly GCF_024508275.1). Classification (NCBI taxonomy): domain Bacteria; kingdom Bacillati; phylum Actinomycetota; class Actinomycetes; order Micrococcales; family Cellulomonadaceae; genus Cellulomonas; species Cellulomonas wangsupingiae. The sequence goes on along the minus strand of NZ_CP101989.1, from coordinate 1,268,182 downwards.
GATGTTGAACGACCGCCGGGCGAACAGGCCGGCGACGCGCGTGAGCACGCCGGGCTTGTTCTCGACGAGGACGGACAGGGTGTGGCGGGTCATCGCTCTTCTACCTTCCTCAGTCCTCGCGGTCCCACGCCGGGCTGATGCCCCGCGCGTACTGGATGGCGTCGTTGCTGACGCCGGCGGCGACCATCGGCCACACCATGGCGTCGCGCGACACCGTGAAGTCCACGACGACGGGCCGGTCGTCGATCTCCATCGCGCGCTTGATCGTCGCGTCGACGTCCGCCTTCGTCTCGCACCGCAGACCCACGGCGCCGTAGGCGTCGGCGAGCTTGACGAAGTCGGGCACGCGCGCCGTGCCGTGCCCCGTGTGCAGGTCGGTGTTGGAGTAGCGCGACTCGTAGAAGAGCGTCTGCCACTGGCGGACCATGCCCAGGGAGCTGTTGTTGATCACCGCGACCTTGATGGGGATCTCGTTGATCGTGCAGGTGGCGAGCTCCTGGTTGGTCATCTGGAAGCAGCCGTCGCCGTCGATGGACCACACCGTGCGGCTGGGGTCGCCGACCTTCGCGCCCATGGCCGCGGGCACCGAGAAGCCCATCGTGCCCAGCCCGCCGGAGTTGATCCAGGCGCCGGGCCGCTCGTACCTGATGAACTGCGCGGCCCACATCTGGTGCTGCCCCACGCCGGCCACGAAGATCGACTCCGGCCCGGAGATCTCGCCGATCCGCGAGATGACGTGCTGCGGGGCCAGGTGGCCGTCGGACGGCTCGTCGAACCCCAGCGGGAACGTCTCGCGCCAGGCGTCGAGCTGCTGCCACCAGGCCTCGAGGTCCGGCCTGCCGTGCTGCGCGTGCTCACGCTCGAGCTCGGGCAGCAGGTCGGCGATGACCTCGCGCAGGTCACCCACGATCGGCACGTCGGCCCGCTTGTTCTTGCCGATCTCGGCCGGGTCGATGTCGGCGTGGACGACGGCGGCGTTCGGCGCGAACGACGAGAGCAGGCCGGTCACGCGGTCGTCGAACCGCGCCCCCAGCGCCACGACGAGGTCCGCCTTCTGCAGCGCGGCCACGGCGGCGACCGTGCCGTGCATGCCCGGCATGCCCAGGTGCTGCGGGTGCGAGTCGGGCAGGGCCCCGCGCGCCATGAGCGTCGTCACGACGGGTGCCCCGGACGCGTCGGTGAGGCGGCGCAGCAGGTCGGCGGCACCGGAGCGGATCACGCCGCCGCCCACGTACAGCACAGGCCGGCGGGACGTCGCGAGCAGCCGCGCCGCCTCGCGGATCTGCTTGGCGTGCGGCTTGGTGACCGGGTGGTAGCCGGGCAGCGCGATGTCCTGCGGCCAGGAGAACGTGGTCTGCGCCTGCATGGCCGACTTGGCGATGTCCACGAGCACCGGGCCGGGGCGCCCCGTCGAGGCGATGTGGAACGCCTCGGCGATGGTGCGCGGGATGTCGTCCGCGTCCGTCACGAGGTAGTTGTGCTTGGTGACCGGCAGCGTGATGCCGACGATGTCGGCCTCCTGGAACGCGTCGGTGCCGATCATCGACGCACCGACCTGGCCCGTGATGGCGACCATGGGCACCGAGTCCATGTTCGCGTCCGCGATCGCGGTGACGAGGTTGGTCGCGCCGGGTCCCGACGTCGCCATGGTCACGCCGACCTTGCCCGTCGCGTACGCGTACCCGGCGGCGGCGTGCCCGCCGCCCTGCTCGTGCCGCACCAGGATGTGGCGCACGCGCTTGGAGTCCATGAGCGGGTCGTACGTGGGCAGGATCGCGCCGCCGGGGATCCCGAACACGACCTCGACGCCCGCCTCCTCCAGCGACCGGACGATCGACTGCGCACCCGTGACCTTCTCGGGCCCGATCACGCGGGGCGCCTCGGGCGGCAGGTCGAGGCGGGTGGGCGCCTCGGCGGCCGGGCGCACGGGGCGCACGGGTGTGCGCGGGGGTGCGGGGTGGGGACCCTGGACCATCGTCGTCTCCTGCGGGTCGAGTGCGGGTGGTGGTCGTCCGGTGCGGGGGGCCGCGCCCGACGGACGCCGGGCACGAAAAAGCCCCTCGACCCGGGCACCGGGCTGGACGAGGGGCGAGCGCGCGCGACGAGCGACCTGTGCGGGTGGCGTCAGCCGGCGCGCTCAGGAAGTACTACGAGGATCATCTGCACGTGGGTGACCCTACGCCTGCTGACCGCCCGTGTCACATCCCTCCCCGTCCGTCTCACATCTTGGTTCACGTGTCCGCCTGCTGGATGCAACGAGCTGGTCGGCGCGTTCTGACCTGCTCGGGGGCGTCGTGGCGACCCCCGGCCTACGGTGAGCACAGCCCACGGCCCACCGCGACGAGGAGCAGCCGATGACCGTACCGCCCCGCCCCCTGGTCGCCGCCGCCGTCGCCGCGACGCTCCTGACGCTGACCGCGTGCGGCCGCGACGCCACGCCCGCGCCCTCCGCGACGCCGCCGACGGTGACGCCGAGCGCCACCTCGGCACCCCCGTCCGACCCCGCCCTGACCACCGGGCCGACCACGGTTCCGTCGCCGGCGGCCGAGCCCGCCGAGGCGGCCTTCGCACCCCCGGGCACGGAGCTGACGCAGGAGGGCGACGCCCTCGGCTACGTCGTGACGCAGGTCCGCGTCGGCGAGCACCCCGGGTTCGACCGCGTGGTCTACGAGCTCACGGGCGGCGAGGGCACGCCCGGCTACCGCGTCGGCTGGGTCGACCAGGCCGTCGAGGACCCGACCGGCGAGGTCCGCCCGGTCGACGGGGACGCGATCCTGCAGGTCTGGCTGACCGGGACCACCTACCCGCTCGAGAGCGGCCCGCAGGAGCACGCGGGCGACGTGCGCCCCGACACCGGCGACATCGAGCAGGTCGTGCGCCCGCTGACCTTCGAGGGCATGACCCAGTCGTTCGTCGGCGTGGACGACGGGCCGCGGCCGTTCCGCGTCTCGGTGCTGCAGGACCCCGTCCGGGTCGTCGTCGACCTCGAGGACTGAGCCCGCGTCAGCGGTAGGTGACGGGGACGTCGCGGAACGTCGGGCCCTCGGGCCCCATGACGACGTCGAGCGCCTCGACACGTGTCTCCGGCGCGGCGAACCACCCCTGGTACAGCACGGGCACGCCCGACGGCGTCACGGCCCGCTGGAGGTCGGTGTGCCAGCCCTCGATCACCTCGTGCTGGACCAGCGACGTCACGTCGCCGATCAGCGGATGGCGCTCGAGCATGTCGCCCAGCGCGACGCGCCCGTCCGGGGAGGCCCCCGCACCGCCGAGCGGCGTGAACGCGACCCGCAGCTCCATCACCGGTCCGTCGACGACGATCGCCTGCACCGCGATCCGCGTCCGACCCGCGTACGCGCCGGACGCCGGCACGGTGAGCTCGGCAACCCCGCCGCCGTCGCCCGCCGTGACGACCTCCCCGTCGAACGCCACCGGCGTGGCGGGCTCGGAGGGCTCGCCCTGCCCACCCGTGCACCCGGCGGCGAGCACCAGCGCCACGACGACGCCCACGACCCGGCCCCTGCGCCTCATCGCTCCACCTCCACGTCGACCCCGGTGAGGACGGGCAGCCCCTCACCCAGCACGACGTCCACCGCGGAGGGCTCGCCCAGCAGCCGCGGGTAGGTGATCGTGAACCGCCGCGGGGCGGTCAACGGCGTCCCGACCTGGTGCCCCTCCCCCGCCCACGCGTCCCCGAGCCGCTCGGCGCGGACCTCGCCGTACCGCAGCAGCCCCGCCCGGTCGACCAGCACGGGGTTCCACGCGACACCCGTGCCCCGCGACCCCGCGTCGAGGGTCTCGTGCAGGTCCGGGAGGTCCTGGACCAGACGCTCGGCGCCCTCGAGCCGGACGATGAGCGACAGCTGCGTGACGGCGCCGCGCACGACCAGCTCCTCGACACCGACGACGACGTCCGCACCGGCGACCGTGACGGCGGGGAAGCGGGTCTCCTGCCCCGTGACGGCGTCCGCCGGCAGGGGCAGGACGTGGGGCGACGTCGGCGGGCGCGGCGGCGCCGAGCGCACGGGCTCGGGCGCGGGAGCCGGCGTGGCGCCCGCGACCGACCGGTGACGCAGCTCGACGCGCCGGTTGGCCGCGCGGTGCTCCGGGGCGTCGTCGCCGAGCTCCTCGACCCGGGGGCGCGTCCCGCCGTACCCGAGGACGGTCAGGACGAGGTCGGGCCGCGCGGCGCGCACGGCGTCGGCGACGGCCGCGGCCCGGCTCTCCGACAGCGCCTGGTCGCGCTCCGGCGTGCCGAACGAGTCGGTGTGCCCCTCGACGGCGACCTCGCCGCCGTCGGGCACGTCGGACAGCAGCCCGCCGATCTGCGCCCGCGCGGTGTCGGAGAGCGAGGCGTCGTCGCCGGGGAACAGCAGGTCGGTCGCAAGTGACACGACCGTCTCCCCGTCCTCCTCCTCCCGCGTCGCCAGGGGGGTGACGCTCAGGGAGCGCTCGCTGTGGTCGTGCAGGAAGACGTGGAGCCGCTCGAGGTCGCCGACCCGCACGGAGTCCTCGCGCACCTTCGCCGTGACGGCGGGCAGGTCGCCGAGGCTGATGGGCCCGGGCGGGGTCGGCGCTGCCGCGACCAGGAGCAGGCACAGCGGGGCCGCGGTCAGGTACCGGCGCCTCACCCTCGCACCACCGGCACGCGCAGGACCGACCCCCAGGACGGGTCGACGACGAGGTCCAGGGTCTGCACCTGGTCGTCGGGCGCGGCGAACCAGGCCTGGTAGACGACCGGCTCGCCCACGACCGTCTCCGCACCCAGCATCGCGGTGTGCCGCGGCCCGGACGCCGCCCCGAGCACGTCGTACGTCGTGAGCGTGCGGACGTCGCTCAGGACGGGGGTGCGGTCGACGAGCTCGTCGACGCGGATCGGCCGGTGGTCACGGGTGTCGTCCCCGCCCAGGGGCGTCAGCGTCAGCCGCAGCTCCATCGACCTGCCGTCGACGTGCAGCGGGTGCACGGCGACACGCACCTCCCCGTCGTACGAGCGGGCGTGGGGCGCCGTGAACTCCACGACAGGGTCCCCCACGTCGGCGGGGGTGCCCGTGCACCCGGTGAGCAGCAGCAGCAGGGCGCCGACGCCCACGGCCGGTCCGACGCGTCGCGCCACACCCACCCCCTTCGTCCGGATTCGGCGGGGACGCTACCCGTCGTCGGGGCCGACCGCCGGTCGGGTCACCCGTCCGCGTGAGGGTGCCACCCGATCAGGTGGGGACCACGGCCCCTTCCAGGCCGGTGGTGACCAGCACGCCGACACACAGCGCGGCCACGAGCATGACCAGCGGGAACGGCGCGCGGCTGCGCGGTCGCGCCACGGCGGTCACGCCCGCCAGGCACGCCACCGCCACGGCCACCACGCCCACGACCACCGTGGCGCCCCGGGGCGGCCCGGGTGGGCCGACGACCGCCACGAGGACGGCCACGGCCAGGACCGCCGGAGCCAGCACGGCGGTCGCCCGGCGCCCCATCCGGTGCGGCAGCCCCCGCACCCCGGTGGCGGCGTCGTCGTCCAGGTCCGGCAGGACGTTGGCCAGGTGCGCCCCGACGCCCAGCAGCGCCCCGGCCGCCACCAGCCAGCCCGCCGGCAACGCGTCGCCGGGCAGGGCGAGCACGACGAACGCCGGGAGCGCGCCGAAGGCGACGGCGTAGGGCAGCCAGGACGCGGCGGTCGACTTCAGCCCGAGGTTGTACGCCCAGCCCATCGCGACGACGACGAGGTGCGCGACGACCGCCGCGAGCCCGCACGGCACGGACAGCACGACGCTCGCCGCCACGGCGACGAGCGCGGCGGTCCGCAGCCCTGTCGCGGTCACCCCGCCCGACACCACCGGCTTGTCCGTGCGTCCCACGGCTCGGTCCCGCCCGGCGTCGAGCCAGTCGTTCGACCAGCCGATCGACAGCTGCCCCGCCAGGACCGTGCCCAGCACCAGCAGCACCGTGCCGGCGGGTGCCCCGACGGCGACCGCGAGCGCCGTGCACAAGGACGTGACGACGACCGTGGGTCCGAGGTGGGACGCGAGCAGCAGCGCCACGAGACGACGTCCCGCGTGCGGCGGGCCCGACGCGTGGCCGGGCTCGGTCGAGGTGTCGGCCACGGGTGTGACGGTAGCCTCCCCGCGCCGTCCGGCGCCGTGCGTGGGACGATTCCGGACATGTCGCGCGTCCTCGCCGTCGCCACGGCCCTGCCCGGTCCGCCGCGCGACCAGGACGCCATCACCCAGGTCGTCGCCCCCCTCGTCGCGGGTGACGACGCTCGCACCGCCGGTCTGCTGCGCCGGGTGCACCGCAGCAGCGGTGTCCGCACGCGGCACCTCGCGCTCGACCCGGGCGAGTACGCCGGGATCCGGGACTTCGGCCACGCCAACGACCTGTACCTCGCGGTGGGGACCGACCTGGCCGAGCGGGCGGTGCACGAGGCGCTGTCCGGCGCGGGGGTGCACCCCGCCGACGTCGACCTCGTCCTGTTCACGTCGGTGACCGGGATCGGCGCCCCGTCGGTCGACGCCACGCTGGTGGGGCGCCTCGGCATGCGCGACGACGTCAAGCGGCTGCCCTCGTTCGGGCTGGGCTGTGCCGGCGGGGCGGCAGGCCTGGCGCGGGTGCACGACTACCTGGTCGGGCACCCGGACGGCACGGCGCTGCTCGTGTGCCTCGAGCTGTGCTCCCTGACCCTGCAGCACTCGGACCGCGACCCCGCCGCACTCGTCGCCAACGGGCTCTTCGGGGACGGGGCCGCCGCTGCCGTGGTGGTCGGCCCGGCGCACCCGGCGGCTGCGGCGGCCCGTGGGCCGCGGATCGAGGACACCCGCAGCCGCCTGGTCCCCGGCACCTCGGGTGAGCTGGGCTGGCGGATCGGCGCGTCCGGGTTCCGCATCGTGCTGTCCGCCGAGGTGCCGGACGTCGTGCGGGCGGAGGTCGCCACCGACGTCAAGCGGCTGCTGGCCGGCCAAGGGCTCGAGCCGCGGGACGTGACGCGGTGGGTGGTCCACGCCGGCGGCCCGCGGATCCTCGACGCCGTCGAGGAGGCCCTCGATCTGCCCGCGGACGCGCTCGACGCCAGCCGCGAGTCGCTCGCAGCGGTCGGCAACCTCTCGTCGGCCTCGGTGCTCGACGTCCTCGGCCGTACGCTGCGTACCGACCCGCCGCCCGGTTCGCCCGGTGTGCTCCTCGCGTTCGGCCCCGGCGTCGGTGTCGAGACGGTTCTGCTCCGCTGGTCCCCGACGGAAGGCTGACGCGTGCTCACGCTCTACTTCGTGGTCGTCGGCCTGACGGCCGTGGAACGTCTCCTCGAGCTCGTGGTCTCGAAGCGCAACGCCCGGTGGTCCTTCGAGCGCGGCGGGGTCGAGAGCGGGCTGGGGCACTTCCCGGCGATGGTCGCCCTGCACACGGCGCTGCTCGTCGCGTGCGTGGTCGAGGTGCTCGTGGCCGACCGGCCGTTCCTGCCGTGGCTCGGCTGGCCGGCCCTCGCGCTCGTCGTCGCCAGCCAGGCGCTGCGCTGGTGGTGCATCGCGACCCTCGGACCGCGCTGGAACACCCGCGTCATCGTGGTCCCCGGCCTGTCGTTGGTGGACCGCGGCCCGTACCGCTGGTTCCGGCACCCCAACTACGTGGCCGTCGTCGTCGAGGGCATCGCGCTGCCGCTCGTCCACACGGCGTGGGTCACGGCGCTCGTCTTCACGGTCCTCAACGCCGTCCTCCTGCTGCGCTTCCGCATCCCCGCGGAGGAGCGCGCGCTGCAGGCTGCGACCGTGACCGTCTGACCACGTGCCCGACACCGACGTCCTCGTCGTGGGCGGCGGCCCGGTGGGCCTGGCCGCGGCGATCGAGGCGCGGCGGCGCGGGCTCGACGTCGTCGTGCTGGAGCCGCGCACGGGGTCCGTCGACAAGGCCTGCGGCGAGGGCCTCATGCCCGGTGCGCTCCGCCTGCTGCACGGGTGGGACGTCGACCCGCCCGGGCACGCGATCGCCGGCATCAGCTACCGCTCCCCCGCGGGGCACGTGGACCACCGCTTCCGTCACGGGACGGGACGCGGGGTGCGGCGCACGACCCTGCACGACGCACTGCGGGCGCGCGCGGCCGACGTGGGGGCGGTCACCGTCACGGCACGGGTCGACGACGTGGGCACGACGCCGGGCGGGGTCGTCGCCGCCGGGGTGTCCGCCCGGTACCTGCTCGCGTGCGACGGGCTGCACTCGACGGTGCGCCGGCGGCTCGGCCTGGAGGCGCCCGGCGGCGACGCGCGGACCGACCGCCGCCGGTACGGGCTGCGCCGCCACTACACGGTGGCGCCGTGGACCGACCTCGTCGAGGTGCACTGGTCGCCCTTCGCGGAGGCGTACGTGACCCCGGTGGCCGGCGACCTCGTCGGGGTGGCGCTGCTCGGCCCGCGCGGTGTGGACCCGGCGGACGTCCTGGCCTCGCTGCCCGAGCTCGCGGCCCGGCTCGAGGGCGCACCGGCCGGACCGCTGCGGGGAGCGGGCCCCCTGCGCCGACGCAGCACGCGCCGCACCTCAGGCCCCGTGCGGCTCGTCGGTGACGCGTCGGGCTACGTCGACGCGCTCACCGGTGAAGGGCTGCGCGTGGGCTTCGCGCAGGCGAGGGCGGCGGTCGCGACGCTCGACGACCCGGCGGCGTACGAGCGCGCCTGGTGGGCCGCCACCCGGGACTACCGGGTGATCACGTCAGGGCTGGTCGCGTGGGCGTCGTCCCCGCTGCGAGGCACGCTCGTCCCCGCGGCCCGTGGCCTGCCGCGGGTGTTCGGAGCGGTCGTGGAGCGCCTGGCCCGCTGACGCCCGGTCAGACGCTCGCGTCGGGCTCCGGGTCCATGTCGAACCCGGGCAGTCCGTCGATGCTCGTGCGGTTCTTCAGCCGCCGGTACGCCGCGCGCCCGTCGACGCCCTTGCGCTCCATGTACGACGGCAGCAGGTCCCGCTCGCCGCGGTAGTCCATGAGCGGCACGCCGTACCCGCAGGAGTCCGACACGCGATCCACGTCGACGACGACGACGGCGCGCACCCCGCGGGACTCGTCCAGCCCGCCGTCGAAGCGCGCGAGCAGATCCTCGAACCCCTCGTCGTACAGCGTGACGAACCGGCCCCGTCCGTGCAGCCGCACGATGTCCGGCGGGCCGTCGAACGCGCAGAACATCAGCGTGATGCGGCCGTTCTGCCGCAGGTGCGCGATGGTCTCCGACCCCGAGGCGGTGAGGTCGACGTACGCGACCGTCCGGTCGTCGAGCACCGCGAACGTGCCACCGACGCCCTTGGGCGACACGTTGACGTGCCCCTCGGCACCGCTCGGCGCGGTCGCGACGAAGAACACGTGCTGCGCGAGCAGCCACGTGCGCATCCGCTCGGTGATCCGCTCGTGCACCTTGGCCATCGGCACAGCGTGCCCGAGACGTCCGGTGCGCGCCAGGTCGTCCTGGGCTGTGGGCTCAGCACCTCACCCGCCCGTGGCGGCACCCACGACCCGGCGCAGGACCACGCCCTCCCACGGGGACAGCCGCACGACTCCGTCGCGGGGCACGGCGGGGTCGGGCACGTTGCCCAGCACCACCTCGGCCCCGTCCCAGACCGCGTCGACGTCCACCTGCTGCTCGTCCCCCGAAAAGTTCCCCAGGACCAGCAGGGCGTCCCCGTCGAGCTCGCGCGTGAACGCGTACACGTGGCGGTGCCCCGGCAGCAGCATCGTGAAGTCACCGAGCCGGACCGTCGCGTCCTCGTGCCGCAGCGCGATCAGCCGGCGGTAGTGGTGGTAGACCGACGACGGGTCGGCGCGCTCCGCCTCGGCGTTGACGTGCCGGTGGTTCGGGTTGACCGGCAGCCACGGCTCGCCCGTGGTGAACCCGGCGTTCGAGGAGGCGTCCCAGTGCACGGGGGTGCGTGCGTTGTCGCGGCTCATCGCGGCCAGTCCGGCCAGGATCCGGTCGTCGCTCACGTACCCGAGCGCACGCGTCTCCTCGACGTGGCGCAGCGCCTCGATGTCGCGGTAGTCGTCGAACGAGCGCAGGTGCGCGTTCGTCATCCCGAGCTCCTCGCCCTGGTAGACGTACGGCGTGCCGCGGTGCAGGTGCAGGACGGTGGCCAGCATCGTCGCCGACTCCCGGCGGTACTCGCCGTCGTCGCCGAAGCGCGACACGATGCGCGGCTGGTCGTGGTTGTCCCAGTACAGCGCGTTCCAGCCGACGTCGGCGAGCCCCGCCTGCCAGCGCCCCAGCACGGCCTTGAGGTCGCGCAGGTCCAGCGGCCTGGGGTCGTACTTGCCGCCGGGGCCGTGGTCGAGCCCGACGTGCTCGAACGTGAACACCATGTCGAGCTCGCGCCGCCTCGGATCGGTGAACAGCGCACCGTCCTCGACGGTGGCGCCCGGCGTCTCACCGACCAGCAGCAGCCCGTCGCGGCGGCCGTCGAAGACCTCCCGGTGCATCTCCTGCAGGTACTCGTGCAGCCGCGGGCCGTGCATGTACTGACCGGACCCGTCGCCCAGGGCGCCCGTCGTGGCCGGTCCGTCGGCCAGCGACCCGTCCGGACCCACCGCCTTGGAGATGAGGTTGATGACGTCCATGCGGAAGCCGTCGATCCCCCGGTCCAGCCACCAGCGCATCATCGCGAAGACGGCCTGGCGCACCTCCGGGTTCTCCCAGTTGAGGTCCGGCTGCTTGCGGCTGAACAGGTGCAGGTAGTACTCGCCCGTCGCCTCGTCGTACTCCCAGGTCGGCCCGGAGAAGAACGACGCCCAGTTGGTCGGCTCGGCGCCGGGGGTGCCCGGGGCCATGCCCGGGCGGGCGGGCCGCCACCAGTACCAGTCGCGCTTCGGGTTGTCCGTGGACGACCGGGACTCGACGAACCACGGGTGCTCGTCGCTCGTGTGGTTGACGACCAGGTCCATGACGACCTTGATGCCGCGCTCGTGCAGCGCGTCGATCACCTCGTCGAGGTCCTCGAGCGTCCCGAACAGCGGGTCGACGTCCTGGTAGTCGCTGATGTCGTACCCGTTGTCGTCCTGCGGGCTGCGGTAGACCGGGGAGAACCACACGACGTCCACCCCGAGATCCGCGAGGTGGTCGACGCGCTGCAGCACGCCGCGCAGGTCACCGATGCCATCACCGTCGGAGTCCTGGAAGGACCGCGGGTAGATCTGGTAGACGACCGCTCCGGTCCACCAGGGGGCGTCGTCGACGGTGAAGGTCATGAGCGCTGCTCCTCGTCCGGGGCCTTCGACCGTCGCACGACCAGCCATGGGTCGCACGTCGCGCGCGTCGCCGGTCCGCGGTGCAGGTCGGGCGGACCCGTCACTTGATCGCGCCGCGGGTGACGCCCGAGATGACCCAGCGCTGCGCCACGACGTACACCAGCAGCAGGGGTGCCATCTGCATGAGGTAGGAGGCGAACGCGACGGTGTAGTTGGTGTTGAACTGGCTCTGGAAGACGTACTGCGTCAGGGGCAGCGTCAGGTCGTCGCGCTGGCTGAGGATCACCAGGGGCAGCATGAAGTCGTTCCACACCCAGATGACCGTGAGGATCGCGACCGTCGCGTTCATCGGCGCCAGCAGCGGGAACACGATCCGCCAGAACACGGCCCACGTCGACGCCCCGTCGATGCGCGCCGCCTCCTCGAGCTCGAGGGGGATGGACTTGATGTACGCGACGAACACGAAGATGTTGAACGCCAGCCCGTACACCGTGTACAGCAGGACCAGGCCGATCTGGTTGTCGAGGCCGAGCTGCGCGGTCAGCTTCACCACGGGCAGCATGATGATCGGGAACGGCACGAACAGCGCCGACACGAAGTAGAAGTACAGACCCTTGAAGACCTTGTGGTGGGCCATCTGCCGGGCGATCGCGTAGGACACGAGCGAGTTCGTCAGCAGCGTCAGGACGAGCGCACCGACGGTGAGCATCAGGCTGTTGCCCGCCGCCTGCGGGAAGTTGGTCAGGCGCCACGCGTCCGCGAAGTTCGACCACGTCCAGCTCTCCGGGACGCCGAACCCGGCGCCGCCGAGCTGGGCCGGGGTCTTCAGCGCCGTGACGACCGTGAAGTACAACGGGACCAGGACGGTGAGCGACCCCAGCACGAGCAGGATCGTCAGCGGCCAGCTGACCTTCCCCTCCGCCAGGTCGCGGCGGCGCAGGCGGCGCCCGCTGCGCGAGGGCGTCCCGGTCACCTTGCGCCGCAGCACGGTGTCGGACATCAGGACTCCACCTCCCTCGACTGCAGGAACCGCAGCTGCGCGAGCGACAGCACGATGATGACGACGAGGTACACCACGGCGTTGGCCGTCTGGTACGCGTACTCCCCGCCCTGGAAGCCGCCGCGGTAGATCACCAGGGAGATCGACTCCGTCGCGGTGCCCGGCCCGCCGTTGGTCAGCGCGATGACGTGGTCGAAGACCTGCAGGAAGTTCTTCAGCGACAGCACCATGTTGATCGTGAAGAACGCGCTGATCAGGGGGAACGTGATCGACCGGAACCTGCGCCAGGTCGAGGCGCCGTCGAGCGACGCCGCCTCGTACAGCTCGCCCGGGATCGTCTGCAGGCCGGCGAGGTACAGGATGATGTTGAACGCGCACGCCTGCCACACCGCCAGGACGACGATGCCGAGCCACGCGAGGTCCTCGTTCGCCAGGATCGACGTCGACAGCCACTCGACGCCCAGCGCCTGCCCGAGCACCGGCAGGGAGTTGGAGAACAGGTAGTTGAAGACGTACCCGACGACCAGCACGGCCAGCACGTTCGGGATGAAGTACAGGCCGCGCAGCGTCGTCTGCAGCCGGATGCGGGCGTTGAGCCCCATCGCGATCGTCAGGGCGAGCGCGTTGGTCAGGACCGTCGCGACGATCGCGAACTGGAACGTGAACAGGTACGAGTGCGCGATCCGGTCGTTGCCGAACAGGTTGAGGTAGTTGCGCAGCCCCACGAACTGCCAGGTGCCGTACCCGGCGTAGTCGGTGAAGCTGAAGAAGATCCCCTGCAGCACCGGCAGCGTGTGGAACACGAAGAAGATCGCGACCGCCGGCAGGACCATCCACCAGAACGCGCGCGGCACGCGCGAGGGCGGGCGCAGGGGGCGGGGTGCGTCGGGAGGTTCGGGCGGTGGGGCGACGTGCGCCGGGGTCGGCGCGGCGGCGGTGGCCATGGCGGACTCCTTCGTCCCGGATCAGGAGCGCCGGGCGGCGACCTGGTCCCACTCCTCGTCGAGCTGGGTGAGGAACGCGTCGGCGTCCCCGTCGATGAGGTACTGCTGGAGCATCGCGGCAAGCGGGATGCTCGCGGGGATGCGGTGGTCGACGTAGCCGGTCACCCGGTCGTCGTCGAAGAACGGCAGGACGGGCTCGAGCGTCGGGTCACCGGTCGTCGCGTCGACGAGCGGGGTGATGGCCGACTGGTCCTGCGAGTACTGGCGCATGACGTCGGGCTGCATGAGGTACTCGACGAACAGCCGCGACTGCTCCGGGTGACGCGGCTGCGCGCCCATCGTCACGCCGACGTCCACCCCCGACACCAGCAGCTGCGTCGCGGCGTCGTCGGTCGTGGGCAGGTTCCCGAAGCCGAGCTCGAACGCGGGCTCGAACGACACGATCGCGGGGATCGCGAACGACCCCTGCAGGTAGAACGGGACGCCGCCCGCGGCGAACTCCTGGTTGCCCGCGTTGTAGTCGCGGCTGAAACGGTCGAGCTGGGCGAACGCGAACAGCTCCGCGAGCTGGTCGGCGGCCGGGCGCCACTCCTCCGCGAACGTCGTCTCCCCCGCGTCCAGCCGCTCCCAGAAGTCGGCGGGGACGGTGTTGGCGACGAGCTGGTTGAACGCCGGCAGGGCGGTCCAGCCGTCCTTGAGCGTCGCGTACACGGGCGTCGTGCCCGCCTGCTCGAAGGTGTCCATCGCGGTCAGCAGCTCCGCCCACGTCGTGGGGACCTCGACGCCCTGCGCCGCCAGGAGGTCGGCGTTGTAGACGAAGCCCGAGGAGTTGTTGGCGAACGGCAGCGCGTTCACGGCACCCGGCGACGACTGGCCCAGGTCCTGCACGATCCGCACGACGGCGGGTGAGATCTCCTCCAGCAGGGGGTCGTCGGCCCAGTCGTACAGCACCCCGGCGTCCGCGAACTCGCCGAACACGCCGTTGACGTTGAGCGTGACGACGTCCGGGACGTCCTCGCGGACCAGGCGGGTGCGGAACGCGGTCTCGGCGTCGGGCACGTTGTTCTGCACGACGTCGATGTCGGGGTGCTCGGCCTCGAAGTCGGCGATGATCGCGTCGAACGTCGCGACCGCCTCGGACTTGAACTGGAAGAAATCCAGCTGGACGCGCCCGTCGCCCGACGCGGGTGACGAGCAGGCGACGAGCGGGACGAGCACGGCGCACGCGATGAGGCACGCGCCGCCGCGCGCACGTCGGGTCATGGCTGCCCCCTGCGGTCGGCGTCAGCTGCGCCGAGGACCCGGCGCACCTGGACCTGCACCGGACGCGGGACGGGCTCGGGGAACCCGTCGTCGCGTCCCGTTGACCACACGCAACACCCGCACGGGCGGGTCCGCAACGCGAGCGGCGCGACCCGGGCGCGCAGGCGCGTGGCCGGTCGGCCGAGCACGGCTCCCCTGGACGCCGCTCCCACGAGCTTCCGGGTAGCTGCCCCAGCACGCTGCGCATGCCGCTCGGACCGTCTTGTATCACCGGTGATACGCTCGTCGGATGCGAACGGTCACGGTACGCGAGCTGCGCGGGCACGGCGGGGCCGTGCTCGACGACGTCGCCCGAGGCAAGTCGGTCGTGGTGACGCGTGACGGCACCCCCGTCGCCGAGCTGCGCCCGGTCCCCCGGCGGGGCGCGACGGCGGCCGACCTCGTCGCCCGGCGCCGTCACCTGCCCGACGTCGACCCGGCGGCGCTGCGCGCGGACGTCGACGCCGTCCTCGACATGACGCTGTGACGCGGGATGCGCCCGCCACCGACCGCACCGACGGCGGCCTGCTCGACACGAACATCCTCGTCCTGCTCGCGCACCTGGACCCCGCCGACCTCCCGGACGAGCCGCTCGTCAGCGCTGTGACGATCGCGGAGCTGTCCGCTGGGCCGCTCGTCGCCGACGAGCCGTCGGTCCGTGCCGCGCGGCAGGCGCACCTGCAGCAGGCGGAGGCCGACTTCGAGCCGATCCCGTTCGGCGCTGCTGCCGCGCGCGCGTTCGGACGCGTCGCCGCGGACCTGCGGGCATCGCGCCGCAAGCCCGCCGCACGCGCGTTCGACGCCCTCATCGCGGCGACCGCGATCGCCGAAGGACTCCCCCTGTACACCTGCAACCCCGACGACTACCGCGGGATCAGCGGGCTCGACCTGCGCGCCGTCGCCCGTCCGACGCCCGGCGCGTGAGCGCTGTGGCGACGTCGCCGCTCCGGCCGTCGAGGTCGGGTGTGCGTACGTCGGGCGTGCGGTCGCCGGTTCAGCCCAGCACGGCCCCGCGCGAGGCCGAGCCCACCAGCTTCTGGTACTTGCCCAGCACCCCGCGCGTGTAGCGCGGCGGCAGCGGCTCCCAGCCCGCGCGACGGGCCGTGAGCTCGTCGTCGTCGACCAGCAGGTCGAGCGTCGCGCGGGCCACGTCGAGGCGGATCCGGTCGCCGTCGCGCACGAACGCGATCGGGCCCGCGTCGACGGCCTCGGGCGCGATGTGCCCCACGCACAGGCCCGTGGTGCCGCCGGAGAACCGGCCGTCGGTCACGAGCAGGACGTCCTTGCCGAGACCCGCGCCCTTGATCGCACCGGTGATCGCGAGCATCTCGCGCATCCCGGGGCCGCCCTTCGGCCCCTCGTAGCGGATGACCACGACGTCACCGGCCTGGATCGTGCCGTCCTCGAGCGCGTCCAGGGCCGCGCGCTCCCGCTCGAAGACGCGCGCCGTGCCCTCGAAGACGTCGGAGTCGAAGCCGGCGGACTTCACCACCGCCCCTTCCGGGGCGAGCGTCCCGGACAGGATCGTGATGCCGCCCGTGCGGTGGATCGGGTCGTCGAGCGCGCGCAGGATCCTGCCGTCGGGGTCCGGCGGGGCGATCTCGGCGAGGTTCTCGGCCACCGTGCGGCCCGTGACCGTCAGGCAGTCGCCGTGCAGCAGGCCGGCGTCGAGCAGCGCCTTCATGATCACGGGGACACCACCGACACGGTCGACGTCGTTCATGACGTACCGGCCGAACGGCTTGAGGTCGCCCAGGTGCGGCACGCGCGACGCGACGCGGGAGAAGTCGTCGAGGGTGAGGTCCACCTCGGCCTCGTGCGCGATGGCCAGCAGGTGCAGCACCGCGTTGGTCGAGCCGCCGAACGCCATGACCACCGCGATGGCGTTCTCGAACGCCTCCTTCGTCATGATGTCCCGCGCCGTGATGCCACGCCGCAGCAGCTCGACCACCGCCTCACCCGAGCGGTGCGCGAACTGGTCGCGGCGGCGGTCCGCCGACGGCGGCGCGGCCGAGCCCGGGACCGACATCCCGATGGCCTCGGCGACCGACGCCATCGTGTTGGCGGTGTACATCCCGCCGCACGCGCCCTCGCCTGGGCAGATCGCGCGCTCGATGCGGTCGACGTCCTCGCGGCTCATGAGACCGCGGGCGCACGCGCCGACGGCCTCGAACGCGTCGATGATCGTCACGTCCTTCTCGGTGCCGTCGGAGAGCTTGACCCAGCCCGGCATGATCGAGCCGGCGTAGAGGAAGACGCTCGCGAGGTCCAGGCGCGCCGCGGCCATGAGCATCCCGGGCAACGACTTGTCGCAGCCGGCCAGCAGCACGGACCCGTCGAGGCGCTCGGCCATCATCACCGTCTCGACGCTGTCGGCGATGATGTCGCGGCTCACCAGCGAGAAGTGCATGCCCTCGTGGCCCATCGAGATGCCGTCGGACACCGAGATGGTCCCGAACTCCAGCGGGTACCCCCCGGCCGCGTGCACACCGCTCTTGACGGCCTTCGCCAGTCGGTCGAGCGAGAGGTTGCACGGCGTGATCTCGTTCCACGAGCTCGCGACGCCGATCTGCGGCTTCGCGAAGTCCTCGTCCCCCATACCGACGGCACGCAGCATGCCGCGCGCGGCCGTGGCCTCCAGCCCGTCGGTGACCTGCCGCGACCGCGGCTTGATGTCGATGCCCGGAGCCGGCTCCGCGTGCGTGCTCGTCATCCCGCGACCCTAGTTCCGCACCGCGCCGCGCGCTCCCCGCGTCCTTGGTCGCCGATGCGGGGAGCGTCCGACCCGGTGGCAGGATTCTCACGTGAGAACGCCTACCGCCGCCCGTCGTCGTACGCCGTGGACGGCCGCCCCGCTGCTGTGCGCCGTGCTGCTGACCGGCTGCACCGGCGGGGCCGCGCAGACGCCCGGCACCGAACCGACGCCGACCCCCACCGCCACGAGCGCCGAGCTCTCCGTCGAGGCCGCACCCGACGTTCCCGCCGGCGACGGCGGCCCGGTGGACAGCTTCCGCACGTGGCTCGCCGCGAGCCGCACCCCCGACGTCGAGACCGCGTGCGGCTACATGACCCCCGAGCTCGCGCAGAGCATGGTCGACGAGATCACCGCGCAGGGCTTCCCCGGCATCACCGACTGCGCGTCGCTGATCGAGATGACGGCGGGCCTGTACGCCGCCGTCGGCCAGTCCGCGGAGACGGTCGTCGAGCTGCGCGAGCAGACCGACGAGCAGGCGGTGCTGCACGTCGTGTACGTCGAGGGCAGCAGCTGCGGCCGCATCGTGCTGGCGCCCGCCGACGGCCGCTGGGTGCTGACCGAGCGCTCCACCGAGGAGTGCTGACCCTCGTCAGCGCCGGCGCAGCCTGCTGACGTCCCGCACGGCGCCGCGGTCGGCCGACGTCGCCATCGCGGCGTACGCCTGCAGGGCGGGCGACACGTAGCGGTCGCGGTCGACCGGCTGCCACGGGTTCTCCCGCGCCTCCATCTTGGCACGACGCTCGGCGAGCACGGCGTCGGGCACGTTGACGCGGATGAGCCGGGTCTCGACGTCGATCTCGATCTCGTCGCCGTCCTCGATGAGGCCGATCGTGCCGCCCGCGGCCGCCTCGGGGCTGATGTGGCCCACCGAGATGCCGCTGGACCCGCCGGAGAACCGCCCGTCGGTGATCAGCGCGCACACCTTGCCCAGGCCGCGCCCCTTGATGAACGACGTCGGGTACAGCATCTCCTGCATGCCGGGACCGCCCGCGGGGCCCTCGTAGCGCACGACCACGACGTGACCGGGCTCGACCTGCTTGGTGAGGATCTTCTCGACCGCCTCGTCCTGCGACTCGCACACCAGCGCGCGGCCCACGAAGTGGAAGACGTCGGGGTCGATGCCCGCCGTCTTGAGGATCGCGCCGTCCTCGGCCAGGTTGCCGCGCAGCACGGCCAGCCCGCCCTCGACCGTGTACGCGTGCGCCACGTCGCGGATGCAGCCGTTCGCCGCGTCGGTGTCGAGGGACTCCCACACGTTCGACGTCGAGAACGCCTGCGTCGTGCGCACCCCACCGGGCGCCGCGAGGAACAGGTCGAGCGCGCGCGGCGTGGCCTTGCCGCCCCGGACGTCCCAGTCGTCGAGCCACGCCCGCAGCGTGGGGGTGTGGACGCTGGTCACGTCGTGGTCCAGCAGGCCACCGCGGTCCAGCTCACCGAGCAGGGCGGGGATGCCGCCGGCGCGGTGGACGTCCTCCATGTGGAAGTCCGGGTGGTTCGGTGCGACCTTCGACAGGCAGGGAACGCGGCGGCTGATCGCGTCGATCTCGTCGAGCGTGAACTCGATCTCGGCCTCCTGGGCCGCGGCGAGGATGTGCAGCACGGTGTTCGTCGAGCCGCCCATCGCGACGTCCAGCGTCATCGCGTTGGTGAACGCCGCCTTGGTCGCGATCGAGCGGGGCGCCGCCGTGTCGTCCTCGTCGTCGTAGTAGCGGCGCGCGAGGTCGACGACCGTGCGGCCGGCCTCGAGGAACAGCTCGCGGCGCGCGGTGTGCGTGGCCAGCGTCGAGCCGTTGCCCGGCAGCGACAGGCCCAGCGCCTCCGTGAGGCAGTTCATCGAGTTGGCCGTGAACATGCCCGAGCAGGAGCCGCACGTGGGGCACGCGTTCTCCTCGACGCGCCCGAGCGCCTCGTCGGAGACGTTGTCGTCCGCCGAGTAGTTGATCGCGTTGACGAGGTTGAGCGGCGTGCGCGCGACACCGTCGGCGACGACCGCCTTGCCCGCCTCCATCGGCCCGCCGGACACGAACACGACCGGGATGTTCAGCCGCAGCGCGGCGTTGAGCATGCCCGGGGTGATCTTGTCGCAGTTGGAGATGCAGACCAGGGCGTCCGCGCAGTGCGCGTTGACCATGTACTCGACAGAGTCGGCGATGAGGTCGCGGCTGGGCAGCGAGTACAGCATGCCGCCGTGGCCCATCGCGATGCCGTCGTCGACGGCGATCGTGTTGAACTCCTTGGCGACGCCGCCGGCCTCGCGGATCGCGCCGGCGACGAGGTCCCCCATGTCCTTGAGGTGCACGTGCCCGGGGACGAACTGCGTGTACGAGTTCGCGATCGCGATGATCGGCTTGCCGAAGTCGTCCGCGCCCATGCCCGTCGCGCGCCACAGCGCGCGGGCACCGGCCATGTTGCGACCGTGGGTCGAGGTACGAGAGCGCAGGGGACGGCTCATCGCGGGGTGTCTCCTTCGGCGGGGGTGCGCAGCCACCTCGCGGTGGCGTCGGCGTCACGTTACGTCGGCGCGGCGCACGGCGTGTCGCGCGTCCGACCTGTGATCCGTCGGCAGTGGCCGACGGGGATCAGACGACGGTCACCCCGGTCCAGCGGGGGTCGTCCAGCGTCACCGGGTACGTGTCGCCGGTGAGCACGACGCTCGTCTCGACGTCACGCTGCGCGCACGACGCACCCACCCAGACCTCGAGCTCGCCCGGCTCCACGACGCGACGGCCCGAGCGGTCCGTGAACGCGAGACGCGCCGCCGGGACCGCGAGCTCGACGTCGGCGCTCTGCCCCGGTGCCAGCTCGATGCGGTGGTACCCGAGGAGCTGGGCGACCGGCCGCGTCACCGACGCGACCACGTCCTTGCCGTACACCTGGACGACGTCGGCGCCCGTGCGGGACCCCGTGTTCGTGACCGTCACCGTGACCGTCAGCCCGCCGCACGTCGAGGCCCCGGGCGCGACCCGCAGGTCCGTGCGGGTGAACGACGTGTAGGACAGCCCGTGGCCGAACGGGAGCGTCGGCACCGTGCTGAGGTTGGTGACGTCCCCGTCGCCGCCGAGGGCGGGGTGCAGGTACGAGTACGGCTGCGCGCCGGCCGACCGCGGCAGCGTGATGGGCAGACGACCCGAGGGGTTCACGCGGCCGGTGAGCACGCCCGCGATCGCGTTGCCGCCCTCCTCGCCGGGGAAGAACGCCTGCACCGCCGCGGCACAGCGCCCGAGGGCCCAGTCCACGGCGTACGGGCGGCCGGTGAGCATGACGAGCACGACGGGCGTGCCGGTGGCGAGCACGGCCTCGACGAGCTCTCGCTGCACACCGGGCAGCTCGAGGTCGTCGCGGTCGCAGCCCTCGCCGACCGTGCCCCGGCCGAACAGGGCGGCGTGGTCGCCGACCACGAGCACCGCGACGTCGGCGGCGCTCGCGGCCGCCACGGCCTCGTCGAAGCCGGACCGGTCGTCGTCGTCGACCGCGCAGCCGCGCGCGTACGTGACCCCGTCACCGTGCTCGCGGCGCAGGGCCTCGAGCACGGTCGGGGTCTCGATGCCGACCACGACGTCCGGGTGGTGCGCCAGCACGTGGTTGAGGAAGGAGTAGCAGCCGAACAGGGCCGCGGCCCGGTCGGCGTTGGGCCCGATGACCGCGACCCGCGCGTCCGCCGCGAGGGGCAGCGTGCCGTCGTTGGTGAGCAGCACGAGCGAGCGCTCGGCGAGCAGGGCGGCGACCTCGCGGTGCGCCGGGGAGTCGAGGTCCACCTCGGTGGGGGGCTCGTCCTCGAACGTCGCGTCGAGCAGGCCCAGGTCCTCCTTCTGCGCGAGCGCACGCAGCACCGCCCGGTCGACCAGCGCCTCGTCGACGGCTCCGGCCCGCACCGCGGCGGCGAGCGGCTGGAGGTAGGCGTCGCCGGTCGGCAGCTCGATGTCGACCCCGGCCGCCAGGGCCTGGCCCGCAGCCTGGCCCAGGTCCGCCGCGGTGTGGTGCAGCAGCTGCAGGAACGCGACGCCGAAGTAGTCGGCGACCACGGTGCCGTCGAAGCCCCAGCGGTCACGCAGCAGGGTCGTGAGGATCTCGTCGTTGCCGGCCACGGGCACGCCGTCGATCTCGTTGTAGGCGGACATCACGGAGCGCACGCCGCCGTCCAGCACGCCCATCTCGAACGGCACGAGCAGCACGTCCGCCAGCTCGCGCGGGCCGGCGTGCACGGGCCCGAAGTTGCGGCCCGACTGGGACGCGGAGTACCCGACGAAGTGCTTGAGCGTCGCGTGGACGCCCGCCGACTGCAGCCCTCGCACGTACGAGGTGCCGAGGGTGCCGACGAGGTAGGGGTCCTCGGAGATGCACTCGTCGACCCGGCCCCAGCGGGGGTCGCGGATGACGTCGAGGACCGGCGCGAGACCCTGGTGGATGCCGAGCATGCGCATCGACTCCCCGATCAGCGCGCCCATGCGCGTGACGAGCTCCGCGTCGAACGCGGCCCCCCAGGCCAGCGGCGTCGGGAACGTCGCGGCACCCCAGGCGGACAGGCCCGTGAGGCACTCCTCGTGGACGAGGGCGGGGATGCCCAGCCGCGTCTGGTCACGGAACCAGCGCTGCTTGTCCCACAGCCAGCGCGCGCGCTCGGCGGCGTCGACCGGGCGGGTGCCATAGACACGCGTCAGGTGGCCCAGCCCGTCCCGGATCGCGTCGTCCAGACCGCGCTCGGCCTCGAACTCACCCTGGAGGGGGGCGACGGCCTCGCCCTCGTTCTTCTCCCAGAAGCCGACGATCTGCGCCAACTTCTCCTCGAGAGTCATGCGAGCGAGGAGGTCGCGCACCCGCTCCGACACGCGGGGTCCTGCCGACACGTCGAGCTCCGTCACTGCAGTGTCTCCTTCGGGTGCGCGACCGCCACAGTGCGGGCACGGGCCGCCCGGGACCCCGCGCGCAGTGCAGCGCACGAGGCCCCAGGACGCGCCGGGGTGGGGAACTCCAGGGGGAAGGGCTCAGCCCTTCACGGCCCCCTGCAGGCCGCTGACGATCCGCTTCTGCATCGTCAGGAAGAACACCAGCGCCGGGATCACCGCGAGCGAGGTGAACGCGAGCACGCCGGCCGTGTTGGCCGAGTGCTCCGTGGAGAAGTCCGCCACACCGAGGGGCAGCGTCTTCAGCGCGGGGTCGTTGATGAACAGCAGGGGCAGCAGGTAGCCGTTCCACGACGCGACGAACGCGAGCACCCCCGTCGTCACCATGCCCGGCCCCGACAGCGGGACCAGGATCCGCCAGAAGAACCCGATCCGCGAGGCGCCGTCGAGCATGGACGCCTCCTCGAGCTCGTTGGGCAGTGCCATGAGGAACGGGCGCAGGATGACGATCGTCATCGGCAGCGCGAACGCCGCCTGTGGGAGCGCGACACCCCAGTACGTGTTCGTCAGGTTCAGGTCACGCACCATGAGGAACAGCGGGATGATCGCGACCGTCAGCGGGAACAGCAGACCCATGACGAAGACGTTGAACAGCGCCTGCCGACCCTTGAACCGGTACCGCGCGAGCGGGTACGCGGCCATGACGCCCGCGACGACCACCAGGGCCGTCGTCACGGCAGCGATGATCACGGAGTTCAGCGCATACTGCCAGAAGCTGGACGACATGATGACGCTGACGTAGTTGTCGAACACCCAGGGGTTGGGCAGTGCGACCGGGTTCGCGCCGATCTGGCCGTTGGAGCGGAAGCCCGAGAGCACCGCGTACACGACCGGGGCCAGCGTGCCGACCGCGACGACGACCGACGCGACGTAGACCCACGGGCTGACCGCACGCCGCCGGCCGGCGCCCGACCGTGCCGGGCTCGACCTGCGCGTGGGCTGGTTGACGACGGAGGTCATCGGGCCACCTTCTTCCGACGCTTGGCTGTCTTGTCCTCACCGGCGTCGCGGTTCAGCACGAACGTCTGGAACAGCGTCGCCAGCACGAAGGAGATGACGAAGAGGATGATGGCCACGGCCGACGAGTACCCGTACTGGCTGCGCTCCGTGCCCTGCTTGATCAGGTACGTCGCCATGGTGACGGTCGCGTTGTCCGGACCGCCCTTGGTGAGGATCCACACCATGTCGAAGAGCTGGAGCGAACCGATCATGGACAGGAACATCCACGTGCGGATCGTGGGCCCGAGCAGCGGGATCGTGATCTTGCGCTGCGCCTGCCACCAGGAGGCGCCGTCGATCTGGGCGGCCTCGTGCAGGTCCTCGGGGACGCCCTGCAGACCGGCGAGGAGGAGGACGATCGCCAGGCCCACGTACTTCCACGTGAGGACCGCCATGACCGTCCACAGTGCGACGCCCGAGTCACCGACCCACAGCTGCGTGAACGCTCCCAGTCCGATCGTCTCGAGGAAGGCGTTGACCGCTCCCTCGGGCTGCAGCATCAGCTTCCACACCACACCGGCCACGACCTCGGCCAGGACGTACGGGACGAAGACGATGACGCGCATCGCCGTCTGACCCCGGAACTTGCGGTTGAGCAGCAGTGCGATGAGCAGACCGATCGGCAGCTGGATGGCGATCGAGAGCGCCGCGATGGTCAGGTTGTTGGTGATGGCCCGCTGGAAGATCGTGTCGGCGAGCGCGTTGGTGTAGTTCTGGAGGCCGACGAAGTCGTCGAGCGGCCCCAGCCCGTTCCACTTGAAGACGGAGTAGCGCGCGGCCTGGACGACCGGCACCACGACGAACAGGGCGAACAGCAGAAGTGCCGGCGCCACGAAGAACGCGATCTCGAGGCGCTTGCGCCACTCGTTCGACGACGCGGCGCGCCCCCGCGGCCCGGAGGCCACCGACCACGCCGTGGCGTGGCCGGTGGCACCCGGGTTGACGGCGGTGGCGGCAGCAGTCCTGGTTGCGTGCCCCCCACGGGGGGTCAGGTCTCCTGCCACGCCGGTCACTCGTTCGCTGCCGCGGCCTGGATCGCGTCGACGATGCCCTGCGGCGTGTTGTTGCCGTTGAACATGCTCACGATGGCCTCGTTCATGGCACCACCGATGTTCTCGCCGAACGCCGTGTCCAGGTAGAGCTGCACGTAGGGCGCCTCGTTACGGACGGCGAGCACCTGAGCGAGCTCGGGCGCCGCGACGAAGGCAGCGGCCGACGGGAGGGTCGGCAGGCCCATGTCCAGCTCGGCGAAGCGCTTCTGCGCGTCGTTGGAGAGCAGGAACTCGATGAAGTCGACGCACGCGGCCGGCGCGTCCTCGGCGCACGCCCAGGCGTCACCGCCACCGAGCTGAGCCGTCGGCTCACCCTCGCCACCGTCGACCGCCGGGAAGGGGAACCAACCGGTGTCGTCGCCCAGGCCCTGACCATCGTCCGTCAGGCCCTGCATGACGCCCGGCTCCCACTGACCGGCGAGCTCCATCGCGACCTTGCGGTTGGCGAGGAGGCCGGACGCCGACTCCGGCGTGCCCTGCGCCTCGGTGCCGAGGAAGCCGGTGTTGAAGGGCTCCGTGGCGATGAACGACTGCAGGCTCTCGCCGGCACGCAGCCAGCACGGGTCCGAGAAGTCGAACGACTGGGTGCCCTCGTTCAGCGCCTCCTGCGAGCACTGCCGCAGGCTGTAGTAGTACCAGTAGTGCGCGGCGGGCCAGCCCGAGCCGGCACCGACCGAGACCGGCTCGATGCCCGCGGACCTGAGCGCCTCGACGGCCGCGTCGAGCTCCGCCGTCGTCGTCGGGGGCGTCGTGATGCCCGCCTGGGCGAACATCGCCTTGTTGTACCAGAAGCCGACGACGCCGAGGCTGAACGGCAGGGCATAGGTCCGGTCCTCGACCTGCCAGCCGGAGACCGCGGTGCCGAGCGCGGAGATCGTGTCCGGCAGCTCGTCGGTGAGGTCCTTGGTGAGCCCGGCCTCGACGTGCGCCTTGAGCTCGCCGCCGCCACGCTCCATGTAGATGTCCGGGTGGTCACCGGTCTGGAACGCCGCGTCGAGCTTGGTCAGCATGTCCTCGTGCTGCAGGGCAGTGACCTCGATCGTGACGCCCGGGTTGTCGCCCTCGAACTCGTCGGCCAGGTCCTCGTAGTAGTCCTTGCCAGGGCTGTTGTTCGAGTTGTGCCACCAGGTGAGGGTGACGTTCTCGCCCTCGCCGTCGGTGCCCTCTTCAGCCCCGCCCCCGGAGCTGCAGGCGGTCGCGATCAACGCCACCGCTGCCCCGAGCGCGACCGCGCGCAGTGCCGCAGTCCTCTTCATCTTTGAATCTCCTCGTCGTCGCTGACAGGTCGGACGGCGCCTAGGTTGACAGTGGTCCAGGAGCGGTGTCAATCGATGTCGATAACGTTATCGACACGATGTCCTATGATCACCCACGTGGATTCGCTCCCCCGCGTCAAGATGGCCGATGTCGCCCGAACCGCCGGGGTCTCGGTGGCCACCGTCTCCAAGGTCGTCAACGGTCGCTACGGCGTTTCCCAGCGCACACTTGAGCGTGTGCAGGAGGTCATCGCCGACCTGGGCTACGAGGCGAGCCTCGGCGCGCGCTCCCTGCGCTCCTACCGGACGAACGTCCTGGGCATCCTCGTGGCGGAGTTCGAGCCGTTCTCGGCCGAGCTGCTCAAGGGCGCCGGCAGCGCCGTCGCGGCCACCGGGTACGAGCTCCTGGCGTACTCCGGCGGTGGCGGCGGGTCCGCCGAGGTGGGGTGGGAGCGCCGGTACCTGTCGCGCCTGTCCGGGACCCTGATCGACGGCGCCATCATCGTCACCCCGACCGTGATCGAGGCGCGCCCGGGAGTGCCGGTCGTCGCGGTGGACCCGCACGCCGGGCCCACGGGGATGCCCACCGTCGACTCGGACAACCTCGCCGGCGCCGTGCTCGCGACGCAGCACCTGCTGGACCTCGGGCACCGCCGGATCGCGTTCCTCGGCGGACGGCCCGACCTCGCCTCCGCGCGCCTGCGCGAGGAGGGCTTCCGCCGCGCCATGTCCGCGGCCGGCGTCGCGGTCGACGAGACGCTCGTCGGCATGGGTGACTACCGCCGCGGGGCGGCGCAGGAGCCGGCCCGCGCCATGCTCGACCGCGCCGACCCGCCCACGGCCGTCTTCGCGGCCAACGACCTGTCGGCGCTCGCCGTCCTCGACGTGGCCCGGGACCTCGGCCTGTCGGTGCCGTCCGAGCTGTCGGTCATCGGCTTCGACAACGTCCCCGAGTCGGCCCTGAGCACACCGCCGCTGACGACCGTCGCGCAGCCGCTGCAGGACATGGGCGCCGCCGCGCTGCACCTGCTCGTGGACCTCATCGCCGGCACCGACGTCACGACGCACCGCAGGCTGCCGACCTCCCTGGTGCCGCGGGCGTCGACCGCTCCCCCGCGGCCCTGAGCCGCGTCGTCACCGGCGCGCCGCGACCTCCTCGTCGGACTCGTCGCCCTCGCGGATGTGCCGTGTCACCCACGGCGCGAGCGCGAACATGGCGGCCGCGACCGCCAGCGTGACCAGTCCGATGCCGCCGAAGAACGCCGTGCGGCTGACGCCCTCGGTCGCCGTGATGAGCTGTGCGGTGATGGCCTGGCCCGCCGCCGGGGCGAGGAACCACAGCGCCATGGCCTGGCCGCGGAACGCCTGCGGCGCCAGCAGCGTCGTCGCCGCGAGCCCGACGGGCGACAGGCAGAGCTCGCCGAGGGTCTGCACCACGTACACCACCACGAGCACCCACCACGGGGACTTCCCGTCGCCCGCGACCGCCGACGCACCGGCGAGGAACACGAAGCTCAGCGCCGCGAACGTCAGGCCGATCGCGAACTTCACGGCCGTCGGCGGCCGGTCGTCGAGCCGGACCCACAACCACGCGAAGACCGGCGCGAGCACGATGATCGCCGCGGGGTTGACCGACTGGTAGAGGACCGGGGAGATCGTCACGCCGAGGACGTCGAGGTCCGTGTTGTCGCGCGCGTACGCCGACAGCGTGTTCGACGCCTGCTCGAAGATCATCCAGAACAGCATCGCCGCCACGAAGAGCGGGATGTACGCGCGCAGGCGCGAGCGCTCGGCCGAGTTGACCTTGGGTGAGCGGAACATGACGAGGAACATCACGATCGGAGCGCCGAAGGCCAGGTACGACAGCGCGTCGATGATCACCGCGAGCGCCCCGACGTCGCTCGACCCCGAGCGGACGACGACCCACGCCAGCGCGGTCGCCGCGGCCACCGCGAGCGCCACCAGCACGATCATGCGCACGACCCGCGGCCGGTCCGCGGGCGTCAGCGGGTTCGGCACGACCTCGCCCGCCCCGTGCAGTGCGCGGCGCCCCGTGACGAAGGCGACGAGGGCCAGCCCCATGCCGACGGCGGCGACGGAGAACCCGGCGTGGTACCCGCCGATGCCCCGGGCGATCTGCACGACGAACGGCGCCGTGAAGGACCCGATGTTGATGCCCATGTAGAAGATCGAGAAGCCCGAGTCCCGCCGCGGGTCGTCCCGGCGGTAGAGCTCGCCGACCATGCTGGAGACGTTCGGCTTGAGCAGCCCGGTACCCATCGCCACCAGCACGATCCCCAGGTACGCCGTCCACTGCGCGGGCACCGCCAGAGCGACGTGGCCGGCCGCGATGACGACGCCGCCCCACAGCACGGCCCTGCGAGCCCCGATCATCCGGTCGGCCACCCACCCGCCGACCACCGTGACCAGGTAGACCGCCGAGCCGTAGACGGCGACCAGCGCCGCTCCGGTGGCGTCGTCGAGCCCCAGGCCGTCGTTGGCGAACGTGTCCGTCAGGAAGTAGAAGAGGATCGCGCGCATGCCGTAGTAGCTGAACCGCTCCCACAGCTCCGTGGAGAACAGCGTGAACAGCCCGAACGGGTGGCCGAAGAAGGTGCGCTCCCGACCGGTCCCGCCCACATGGGTCTCGACACCTCGGGCCGGGACGTCGGCGGCTTCACTCATCCTGCCATCGTCGCGGCGGCCGAGCCTCGGTGCACCTCGGCGCGCGGGCGACGCGGTGTGAAGAGGCCGACACCGCGGACGGGGACGTGCGGCCCCTCAGGTGCGCGCGACCTCGTTCACCGGAGCGCCGCCCGCCAGCAGCGCCGTGAGCTGACGACGCACGAGCGACGCGACCCGCGGGTACGTCGCATCGGTGTTGCCGCCCTGGTGCGCCGTGACCAGCACGTTCGGCGCGCGCCACAGCGGGTGGCCGGCCGGCAGCGGCTCGGGGTCCGTGACGTCCAGCGCGGCCCGCAGTCGCCCCGCCGTGAGCTCGCGGAGCAGCGCGTCGGTGTCGACGACCTTGCCGCGCGCGACGTTCACCAGCAGTGCGCCGTCCTTCATGCGCGCCAGCGCCGCGGCGTCGAGCAGGTGGTACGACTCCCGCGTCAGCGGGATGGCCAGCACGACCACGTCCGCGCCCGGCAGCAGGTCCGCCAGCTCGTCGACGCCGTGCACGTGCCCCTCGGCGTCGTCCCGGGACGTCCGCGCGACGCGCACGAGGTCCACCTCGAACGGCCGGAAGCGGGCCACGACCGCCCGGCCGACGGACCCCTGCCCCACGACGAGGACCCGACGGTCCGCCAGGGACGGGCCGAACGGGTTGTCCCACCTGCCCTCGTCCATCGCGTGCACCGCGCGCGGCAGGCCGCGCTGCATCGCGAGGGCCAGCCCCACGGCGAGCTCGGCCGTGCCCGCGTCGTGCACGCCGCGGCCGTTGCACAGGACCACGCCGGGCGGCAGGTGCGGCCGCGCGTGCTCGTACCCGGCGCTCGGCAGCTGCACGTACCGCAGGCGCGGCAGCCCGCGGAGCACGTCGAAGCCGCCGGGCCGCACGAAGTAGTGCGGGACGACGACGAGGTCGACGTCCGCCGCCGTCGCCGCGTCGAGCGGCCCGGACATGTCCCACCGGACCAGCCGCAGGTCGTCCGGGTGCGCCGCGGCGAGGTGGGCGAGCCGCGCGAGCAGGTCGTCGTCGGGGACGGTGGCGGTGAGCACGGCCCGGGTCAGGACCCCACGCGGCCCGCGCGGTACTCGTCCTCGAGCATCGACATCACGAGGGAGTCGCACCAGCCGGCACCGTCGCGGTAGGCGTCGCGTCGACGCCCCTCCACGCGGAAGCCGATGTTCTCGTACAGCGACATGGCCCGCGTGTTGATGCTCAGCACGTCGAGCTCCACGCGGTGCAGCCCGAGCCCGTCGAACGCGAACCCGAGGACCAGCTCGATGGCCTCCGTGCCGTAGCCCCGGCCGCGGTACGCGGGGCGCATCGACAGGCGCAGGCCCGCCGACCGGACGTCCTCGTCCAGGTCGTTGAGCACGATCTCGCCGCGGTACTCGTCGTCGCCGTTCGCGGTGACCGCGAAGTCGTACCGCCCGTGCGCCGCCTCGCGGCTCGCGCACCACGCGTCGACCTCGTCACGCGTGAAGACGCTCGTGGTGCCCGTGAGCCGGTTGCCCTCGGCATCGTCGAGCATGTCCCACATGGCGTCCGCGTCGTCCGCCCGGATCGGTCGCAGGATGATCATCTCGCCCTGCAGGGTGGGCTTCTGCATCGCTACCTCCGTCGCGCTCGTGCCCGGGGCCCGGGCACCTTGCCGACTGCTCCCCGGCGTGCGTCGCATGGTACGGACCCCGTGTCACCGAGGTGTTGCGACACGGCGCACGCCGGGGCGGCAGCGTTCTCGCGGACCGTCAGCCCTGCACACGCTCCAGGACGAGCTCCCGCACGCGCCCGGCGTCGGCCTGCCCGCGCGTCGCCTTCATGACGGCGCCGATGATCGCGCCGACCGGGCCGAGGTTGCCGCCGCGGATCTTCTCGGCGACGTCCGGCTGCGACGCCAGCGCCGCGTCGATCGCCTCGAGCAGCGGGCCGTCGTCCGACACGACCTCGAGCCCGCGGGCGACGACGACCTGCTCCGGGTCGCCCTCGCCGGCCAGGACGCCCTCGAGCACCTGACGTGCCAGCTTGTCGTTGATCCGGCCCGCGTCGACGAGCTGCTGCAGCGCGCCGATCTGCGCGGGCGTGATCGGCAGGTCGGCGAGCTCGACCTCCTGCTGCTTGGCGGTCCGGGCGAGCTCGCCCATCCACCACTTGCGGGCCGCGGCCGGGCTCGCACCCGCCTCGACCGTCGCCTCGATGAGCTCGATCGCACCGGCGTTGACGACGTCGCGCATCTCGGCGTCGGCGTAGCCCCACTCGCCCTGCAGCCGGCGACGACGCGCCGCGGGCAGCTCGGGCAGCGTCGCGCGGATCTCCTCGATCCACGCACGGTCGGGCACGATGGGGACGAGGTCCGGCTCGGGGAAGTAGCGGTAGTCCTCGGCGTCGGACTTCACGCGCCCGGCGGTCGTGATGCCGGTGTCCTCGTGCCAGTGCCGCGTCTCCTGGACGATCGCGCCGCCCGCGTCGAGGATCGCCGCCTGGCGGCTGATCTCGTACCGCACGGACCGCTCGACCGACCGGAACGAGTTGACGTTCTTCGTCTCCGTGCGGGTGCCGAGCGGCGAGGCCGGCGTCGGACGCAGCGACACGTTGACGTCGGCGCGGACGTTCCCGCGCTCCATGCGCGCCTCGGACACGCCCAGGGCGCGGAAGATGTCACGCAGGGTCTGCACGTACGCGCGCGCCACCTCGGGCGCACGCTCCCCGGCACCCGTGATGGGCTTGGTGACGATCTCGACGAGCGGCACGCCGGCGCGGTTGTAGTCGACCAGCGAGTACTCCGCGCCGTGGATGCGCCCGGTGGCGCCGCCGACGTGGGTGTTCTTGCCGGCGTCCTCCTCCATGTGCGCGCGCTCGACCTCGACGCGGAACGTCGTGCCGTCCTCCAGCTCCACGTCGACCCAGCCCTCGTACGCGATGGGCTCGTCGTACTGCGACGTCTGGAAGTTCTTCGGCACGTCCGGGTAGAAGTAGTTCTTGCGCGCGAAGCGGCAGGACTGCGCGATCGAGCAGTTCAGCGCCAGGCCGATGCGGATCGCGTACTCGACGGCCGTGCCGTTCACGGCCGGCAGGGCACCCGGCAGGCCGAGGCTGACGGGCGTGATCTGCGTGTTCGGCTCGTCCCCGAACGACTGCTCGGCACCGTCGAACATCTTGGTGCGCGTGCCCAGCTCGACGTGCACCTCGATGCCGATGACCGGGTCGAACCGGGCCACCGCGTCGTCGTAGTCGACCAGGTCGACGTCGGTCGTCGTGCTCATCAGGCTGCCCCTCCGGCCAGCTCGGGGGCGCGGCCCAGCAGCGGGCCCTCCCAGCTCGTCTCGAGCAGCGCCTCGAGCGCCGCCCCCACGCGGTACAGGCGGGCGTCCTCGCGCGCGGGCGCCAGGATCTGGAAGCCGACGGGCAGGCCGTCGTCCGACAGCCCGTTCGGCAGCGACATGCCCGGCACGCCCGCCAGGTTGGCCGGGATCGTCGCGACGTCGTTGAGGTACATCGCCAGCGGGTCGTCCAGCTTCTCGCCCAGCTTGAACGCCGTCGTCGGCGCGGTGGGCGAGACCAGCACGTCCGCCGCCTCGAACGCAGCGGCGAAGTCGCGCTGGGTGAGCGTGCGGACCTTCTGCGCCGACCCGTAGTAGGCGTCGTAGTAGCCCGCGCTCAGCGCGTACGTGCCGAGGATGACGCGGCGCTTGACCTCGTCGCCGAAGCCCTGGCCGCGCGTCGCGGCCATGACCCGCTCCGCGGTGACCGGCCCCTCCGACGGCTCGACGCGCAGGCCGAAGCGCATGCCGTCGAACTTCGCGAGGTTGCTCGACGCCTCCGCCGGCAGGATCAGGTAGTACGCCGCGAGCGCGTACGCGAACGAGGGGCAGGACACCTCGACGACCTCGGCGCCCGCACCCCGCAGCGCCTCGAGCGACTCCTCGAACCGCGCCAGCACGCCGGGCTGGTAGCCCTCGCCCTGCAGCTCGCGGATCACCCCGACCCGCAGGCCACGCAGGTCCGCGCCGGCGCCGGCGCGTGCCGCCGCGACGTAGCCCGTCGCCGGGTCGCTCAGCGACGTCGAGTCGAGCGGGTCGTGCCCGCCGATCAGCTCGTGCAGCAGCGCGGAGTCGAGCACCGTGCGCGTGCACGGCCCGGCCTGGTCCAGCGACGACGCCAGGGCGATGAGCCCGTAGCGCGACACGCTGCCGTACGTCGGCTTGACGCCGACCGTGCCGGTGACGGCGGCCGGCTGACGGATCGAGCCACCGGTGTCCGTGCCGATCGCCAGCGGCGCCTCGTACGCGGCGACGGCCGCGGCCGAGCCGCCGCCCGAGCCGCCCGGGATCCGGTCGAGGTCCCACGGGTTGTGCGTGTTGCCGTACCCGGAGTGCTCGGTCGACGAGCCCATGGCGAACTCGTCCATGTTCGTCTTGCCGAGGATCGGCAGGCCGGCGGCCTTGATCCGGCCGACCAGCGTCGCGTCGTACGGCGGCACCCAGCCCTCGAGGATCCGCGAGCCGGCGGTGGTCGGCAGGCCGCGGGTCACGACGACGTCCTTGACGGCGATCGGCACGCCCGCGAGCGCGTGCAGGTCCTCCCCCGCGGCGCGGCGCGCGTCGACGTCGGCCGCGGTGGCCAGCGCCTCCTCGCCCGCGACGTGCAGGAAGGCGTGGACGGCGGGCTCCACCGCGGCGATGCGGTCGAGGTGGGCCTGCGTCGCCTCGACGCTGGTCACCTCACGAGCGGTCAGCCGGTCGGCGAGCTCCGCCGCGGTCAGCCTGGTCAGGTCGGTCACGTCACTCCTCCCCGAGGATCTGCGGGACGAGGAACTTGCCGTCGCGGGCCGCGGGGGCCTGCGCGAGGACCTCGTCGCGGTCGAGCGGTGCGACCGGCTCGTCGGCCCGGAACACGTTGGTCAGCGGCAGCGGGTGGCTCGTCGCGGGGACGTCCGGGGTGGCGACCTCGGAGACGCGGGCGACGGACTCGACGATGACGTCGAGCTCACCCGCCAGCCGGTCGAGCTCGGCCGGTGTCAGGTCGATCCGGGCCAGCGCGGCGACGCGCGCGACCTCGTCACGGGAGAGGGTGGACATGGTCCGTGAGTCTAGTCGCGGGCCGGTGGCCCCTGTCCGCACCACCGCGGCGCGCTGCTCGGGCACCCGCGCGGCCCGCGGTTACGGTGTCGCGCGTGACCGGACGGTACGAGCGCCTCGACCCCGCGGCGGTGCGAGCCACCGTCGACCGCCTGCACGCACGCATCACCGCGCGCTTCCCCGACCGGAACCTGCGGCACGTCGCCGAGGAGCTCGCAGGGCTCGTCCGCGACGTCGACGAGGAGGAGACGCGCACGCGCCGGCACGAGCACGTGGCGCGGGTCGTCTCCCTCGTCGCCGTGGTCCTGGTCGTCGGCGCGACGGTCTTCGCGCTCGGGATGGCGGTGCGCGACGCGGTCGACGCGGCGGAGTCCCTGCGGGCGTTCGAGTGGCTGCCCGTGGTCGAGAGCGCGATCAACGACGCGGTGTTCGCGGGGATCGCCGTGTGGTTCCTCGTCGCGCTGCCCGGGCGACTGCAACGCGCCGCCACCCTGCGCCGCCTGCACCGGCTGCGCTCGCTCGCGCACGTCATCGACATGCACCAGCTGACGAAGGACCCGGAGCGGCTGCGCCCGTCGTTCCGCGCGACGGCGCAGTCGGTCGAGGCGGACCTGGACGCGGACGACCTGGCGGCGTACCTCGACTACTGCACCGAGCTGCTGAGCCTGGTGGCCAAGGCCGCGGCCCTCTGCGCCGAGGAGTCCACCGACCCCGTGGTGCTCGACACCGTCAGCACCGTCGAGACCGTCACGGGCGGCATGTCGACGAAGATCTGGCAGAAGATCGCGACGCTGGACCTGCCGGCGGTCAGCCGACCTGCGACGTCGCGGCGCTGACGAGGGCGAGCAGCGCCTCGGCGTACGCGTCCGCGGCCTCGTCGGCGGTGAAGACGCGCTCGGGCCGGCCACGCAGCTCGACGAGCACCTGGTAGCGCCCGTCGGTGGAGCGGGCGAGGCTGCGGAACGTGCCGCCCAGCAGCTCGCGGAGCTGGTCCTCGCGCGGGAGCCACAGCGCGTCCTCCTGACGCACCGAGTCCAGCGCCCACTCCGTCGTGCCGTTGAAGCCCAGCACCGTGCCCGTCTCGTACCGGTGCGCCTCGACCACCATCTCGGAGATCGTGAACACCTCGCCGCCCATGTCGGCGGAGCGCAGGACGAAGCGGTCGCCCGCCTTGGGGTGCCACTGCAGTCCTGCGGCCTCGAGGGCCACGGCGTTGTCGGTCGAGATCATCCGTCCAGTATCACGCCGGGGCGCGCGGGACGGCCCGTCGAGCGACGCCCTCAGCACCCGGTGCGCGCGGCGGGCCCGGGCTGCACGCGGTACGCGTAGCGGTGCGCGGGCCGGAACCCGAGGCTGCCGTACAGCCGCAGCGCCGCGTCGTTGTCCGCCTCCACCTGCAGGAAGGCCCGGCGCGCGCCGTGCTCCAGGGCGACGGCGAGCGCCTCCTCGGTCAGCGCACGGCCGAGGCCGCGGCGCCGCGCCGCGGGCAGCACCTGCAGGCAGGACAGCGCGACCCAGTCGTCGACGGTCGCGGCGCGGATCACGGCGACGTCGCCGCCGTCGGGGCCGCTCACGGTGAGGTACAGCGCCGGGGCCCCGGTGACGATCGCGTGCGAGGGCTCCCGGGCGGTGCCCTTGCCACCGAGCCACAGGTCCAGCCAGGCGTCGTCCGGGGCGTCGGCGACGCGGACGCGCAGACCCGCGTCCTGCCGCCACCGCGCGGGGGACGACGCGGTCAGGTCCCGCACCAGCACGTCCGTGACCGCGGCGACCTCGTAGCCGCGGGCGTCGAGCTCCGCACGCAGACCCCCGGGGTTCGCCGCGTCGCCCACGCGGAAGACGGTCGGGGCGCCGTCCTCGCGGTAGAGCCGCTCGACGCGGTCGACGGCCCCCGGCAGGTCGTCGACCTCACCGAGCGCGAGCGTCGAGCTCGCGCGCCGGGTCACGCCTGCCGACAAGCCGACGCGCCAGCCGTCGACGTCGACGACGCGCCGGGGTGGCCACGTCGCCGTCTCGACGAGCGGGCCAGGAGGCGACGGCGCCCGCCACGTGTGGACGCGCATCGTGATCTCGTCCGTCCAGTCCCGCTCGGGCCGGGCAGCGAAACCGAGCCGTGCGTAGAGCCGCTGCGCCGCGTGCATCGTGTCGAGCGTCGACAGCGCGACGTCCGGGACGCCGCGGCCGACCGCCTCGCGCAACGCCGCCAGGACGAGCAGCTCCGCGACGCCCGACCGGCGCGCGGCAGGGTCGACCGCGAGCATCCGCAGCTCGACCTCACCGTCGCGTGCGATCTCGGCGTACCGCGAGCCCGGCACGGCCAGGGTGACGGTGCCGAGCACCCGGTCCGGCGCGTCGCCCCCGGCGGCGGGGGTGACGGCGACGAGCACCGTGCAGGCGGCCGCCCGGGCGGCCGCGTCGCGCAGCTCGTCGACGTACCAGTGGCCCTCGTCGACGAGGCCGTCGGCGACGTACGCCCGCGCGGTGAGCGCGCCGACCTGCGCGAGATCGGCCTCGGTGGCGGGCCGGACGAGGACGGGGGATGCGGCGCTCGGGGCGCTCACGAGCCGTCGTCGGCCGGTGCCACGGCCGCCGGGCCACCCGCGAGGAGCGCCTCGAACCCGGCCTCGTCGAGGATCCGCAGCCCGAGCTCGCGCGCCTTGGCCTCCTTGGACCCGGCGTTCTCCCCGACGACGACGAAGTCGGTCTTCTTCGACACCGAGCCCGACGCCTTGCCGCCGCGCGCGAGCACCGCCTCCTTCGCACCGTCGCGGCTGAACCGCTCGAGGCTGCCGGTGACGACGACGGTGACGCCCTCGAGCGTGCGCGGCGTCGACTCGTCGGCCGCGTCCGCCATGACGACGCCCGCCGCCTCCCACCGGTCGACGATCTCGCGATGCCACGGCTCGGCGAACCAGTCGAGCAGGGACTGCGCGATGGTCGGGCCGACGCCCTCGACCGCCGCGAGGCGCGCCACGGCGTCCGCCGGGGCGGGTACGTCGGCGTCCTGGGCGCTCGGGTCCACGACCTCACGCAGTGCCCGCATCGACCCGAACTCCTGCGCGAGCGCGCGAGCGGCGGTCGGCCCGACGTTGCGGATGCTGAGCGCGACGATCGCGCGCCACAGCTCCTTGGTCTTCGCGATCTCGAGCTGGTCGAGCAGCGTGCGTGCGGCCTCCGAGGGCTCCCAGTCGACGAGCTCGCGTCCCTCGGCCTCGGCGGCGGCACGCTGCGCCCGGGTGTGCTTGAGCGTGCGGCGGAACGGGGTGCGCCGGCGCACGGTGCCGTCGGCGTCCTCCTTCGGCAGCCCGGTCTCGGCGTCACGGACGACCACCTCGACCTCCGCGAGCCGCGCGAGGCTCGCCGCGCGCACCCGCTCGACCTCGTCGGCGGGCGCGTCGGGGCCGTACCCGACCAGGTCGAACAGGTACGCCTCGTTCGGCACCGGGGGCGTCTCGGGCACCTCGGGCTGGGTCAGGGCGGCCGCCGTGACCTCGCCCAGCACCTCGATGTCGAACGCGCCGCGCGAGCCGATGTGCTCCAGCCGGCCGCGCACCTGGGCCGGGCAGCCCTGCGCGTTGGGGCACCGCAGGTCCACGTCGCCCTCGCGCATGGGGCGCAGCGGCGTCCCGCACTCGGGGCAGTCCGCCGGCATCTGCCACTCGACGCGGGGCACGTCGTCGTCCGGCGCCTGGGGTGCGGGACCCACTATCTCGGGGATCACGTCGCCCGCCTTGCGCAGCACGACCATGTCCCCGATGCGCACGCCCTTGACCCGCACCACGTCCTGGTTGTGCAGCGTCGCCTGGCGCACGGTGCTGCCGGCGACCAGGACGGGCTCCATGACGGCGAACGGCGTGGCGCGCCCGGTCCGGCCGATGCCGACCTCGATGGCCACGAGCCGGGTGTTCACCTCCTCCGGCGGGTACTTGTAGGCGATCGCCCACCGCGGCGCCCGGCTCGTCGCGCCGAGCCGTCGCTGCAGCGCGATGTCGTCGACCTTGACCACGATGCCGTCGATCTCGTGCTCGACGTCGTGCCGGTGCTCACCGAAGTACGCGACCCGCTCCCAGACCTCGTCCAGTCCGCCGACCACGCGCGTGTGCGTGGACGTGGGGACGCCCCAGCCGGCCAGCAGGTCGTACACCTGGGACTGCCGGTCGATCCCCGTGCCGCGCCCCTGGCCCCACGTGAGCGCGCCGATGCCGTGCGCGTACATCCGCAGCGGCCGGGACGCGGTCACGCGCGGGTCCTTCTGCCGCAGCGAGCCCGCCGCCGCGTTGCGCGGGTTGGCGAAGGGCGCCTTGCCCGCCGCGACCTGCGCCTCGTTGAGCGCGCGGAACGCCTCGACGGGCAGGAACACCTCGCCGCGGATCTCGATGAGGTCGGGGTGCGTCGCCGGGTCACCCCCCAGCACGTCCGGGATGGTCGGGATCGTGCGGACGTTGAGCGTGACGTCCTCCCCCGTCCGCCCGTCCCCGCGGGTCGCCGCCCGCACCAGACGGCCCTTCTCGTACAGCAGGGCGATCGCCAGCCCGTCGATCTTCAGCTCGCACAGGTACTCGAGCGGTGCGGTGCTCTCCAGGTCGCGGTGCACGCGCTCGGACCACGCCACCAGGTCGTCGCGCGAGAACGCGTTGTCGAGCGACAGCATGCGCTGCACGTGCTCGACGGCCGCGAAGTCGGTCGAGAACGTGCCGCCGACGCGCTGCGTCGGCGAGTCCGGCGTCCGCAGGCCCGGGTGCTCCTCCTCCAGCCGCTCGAGAGCACGCATCCGCTCGTCGTACTCCGCGTCCGACGACGTCGGGGCGTCGCGCACGTAGTACGCGAACTGGTCGGCGCGCACCTGCTCCGCCAGCTCCGTCCACCGGTGGCGGGCCTCGGCCGGCACGTCGTGCTCGTCGGTCACGGGGGTCGCGTCGCTCACGTGTCCCATCATGGCGTGCGGCACCGACACCGACCGACTCGCCTCGTCGGCGCCCGGTCCTCAGGCGTCGAGCACCGCGGCGAGACGCTCGGCGAACGCCGCCGGCTGCTCCATGAAGCCACCGTGCTCGCCGGGGAAGGACGTGACCTCCACGCCGAGCAGCGCGGCGAGCGCGGCCGAGGTCGCGGCCGTCTCGAGCTCACCCGACTCCTGCCCGACGCCCAC
Organism: Cellulomonas wangsupingiae; assembly: GCF_024508275.1. NCBI lineage: Bacteria > Bacillati > Actinomycetota > Actinomycetes > Micrococcales > Cellulomonadaceae > Cellulomonas > Cellulomonas wangsupingiae. The sequence goes on along the minus strand of NZ_CP101989.1, from coordinate 1,229,878 downwards.
GACGACCCGCTGCGCACCGGCGCGCAGCGCGGCGACGTCGGGCAGCCACGTGGTCGTGCCGCGCAGCTCGTGGGCGAAGAAGCGGGCGCTGTCGCGCGCGAACCCCTCGTCGTCCTCCACCACGGGCGGCCCCTCGGCGTCGTCCTCCCAGCCCGCCGCGCCGGCGAAGGCACCCCAGGCCGCCGCGACGCCGTGCTCGTGGAACGTCTCGATGACCAGCTCCGTGCGCGCGTGGTGGCTCGCTGCGTCCGGCAGGAGGCCGAGCAGCGGCGGCTCGTGCGCGACGAGCGTGCGGACGCGGCCGGGGTGGTGCTCGGCGAGCGCGAGCGCGGTCACCGCGCCGCCGCTCGACCCGAGGACGTCGGCCACCGGGGCGCGCAGCGCGTCGAGCAGGGCCGCGACGTCGGCGGCGCGCAGCTCGGGCGTCGAGTCCTGCGCCGGGTCGTCCACGGTGCTGCGGGCGATGCCGCGCGGGTCGTGGGTGACGACGGTGCGTCCGTCGGCGAGGGCATCGGCGACGTCGGCGAAGTACGCCGCACCCATGGGCGACCCCATGAGCAGGAGCAGCGGCCCGGTGCCCCGAACCTCGTAGGTGAGGCGGGCGCCGGGCACGTCCAGCGCGCGCACGTCGGCGGTCACGCTCAGGCCCGCCGCGCCGTCAGGTGCACCGCGACCTCGTCGCCCGCGGCGTCCTTGCCGATGGCGTCCCGCAGCGCCCTGCGCAGCGGCAGCCAGTGCGGGCCCTGCCCGGACGGCATGAGCGTCGCCTCGAAGGCGTGGCCGTCGAGGGTGCCCGCGACCTTCACCGCGCGTCCCGTGCCGAGCACGTGGTGGGAGTCGGGGACCGTGAGGTAGGTGTCGAACGCGCCGTCCTTCTCGAGCGGTGCGGTGAAGGCGTGGTCCAGCGGTGACGACATCGTCGGCCCCTATGTCTACGGTGTGGACTTTCGGATATGTCCACACCGTAGACTTCGGGTGTGACGAGCGCAAGAGGTACGTACCACCACGGTGACCTCCGGGCCGCGCTGATCGACGCGGGCGTGGACCTCGCCCGCGAGACGGGCGCAGCCGCCGTCGTGCTGCGCGAGGTCACCCGCCGCACGGGCGTCACGCCGCGGGCCGCGTACCGCCACTTCGCCGACCGCGACGCCCTGCTGCGCGCCGTGGCACGCGTGGCGCTCGGCCGCATGGCGCGCACCGTCGAGGAAGGGCTCGCCGGCGCCGCGGACGGCACCGCCGCCCTGACGGCCGTCGGCGAGGGGTACGTCCGGTTCGCCCTCGACGAACCGGGGCTGTTCGACGTCGGGCTCTTCGCGATGGAGGACATGGCGGAGGTCGACGCACCGGAGGCGGGCGGCGGCGCCGGTCGCTCGCCGTACCACCAGCTGCACGACGCCCTCGCCCGGCTCGTCGCCGAGGGGCGACTCGCGCCCGGGGCCGTCGACGGCGCCGCGCTGACCTGCTGGTCCGGCGTCCACGGGTACGCGACGCTCGCGGCACTGGGCCCGCTGAGGTCCCTGCCCCGCCCGGAGCGCGACGCGGCCGCGTCGGTCGTGGTCGCCGGCCTCGTGCGCGCCGTCGCGGGACCGGGCTCCGGCGGTGACGGAGCGACGACGGGTCCCTGACGTCCCGTCGTGGCCGGCGTCCCCACCGGCCACGACCTCACCCGCCGCAGCCCGCCGTCGCGCCACCGCCCGCCCCTACACTCGGGCGCGTGTCCGGACCCGCCGCCCCTCCCGACCTGCGCGCACGTGCCCGGCGCAGCGGCAGCAAGGTCGCCCGGCGCGTCCTCGACCAGCCGCTGCGGCGCATCGGCCTGGGCGGCGCGCTCGTGCTGCTCGCGGCCACGGCCGCCTTCGGCGGCCTGGAGGAGCAGACGCAGGACGGCCCCGAGGTGCTCACCGTCGGGACGCCGGTCGACGTCGCACCGTTCGAGCTCACCGTGCACCGCGTCGTGTGGACCACCGACCTGCCCGGCCAGTACCTGTCGGACGAGGGCAACCGGTGGATCGCCGTCGTGGCGACCGTGCGGAACACGAGCGACGCCGGCGTCCTCGGCGGGACCCTGCGGGACGCGCTGACGCTCACCGACGTCGACGGCCTGGTGACGCAGCCCGGCACGATCGAGCCCACTCCCACGGTCACGCTGCTGGAGGACGGCTCGTCGCTCAGCCCCGTCCAGCCGGGCCTGACGTACGAGGCCGCCTTCCTGTTCGAGCACGACGGATCGGCACCGCCGCCGACCGACGCGACCGTGCTGCTGCAGCAGCACACGTGGGGCACCGACAGTCTCGAGGGCGTCACGACCCGCTGGCTGCGCCCCACGACGACGCTCCGCGGCCACCTCGAGGTGCGCGAAGCGGTCTCCGACGCCGGGGCCGACGCGTGAGCGCGTCCGGCACCCCGCCCACAGGCACGCCGTCCGGCGGACCCGCGGCGCCCCGCGCCGCCCGGCCCCCCGCCCGCGTGCTGGGCGCCGGCGCGGCCGTCCTGGCGGCACTGACCGTCGGCCACCTCGTGGTCACGGCGTTCCCGGTGGACGCGCGCGTCCAGGCGCCGTTCGTCCGCAGCACCGGCATCGGCGAGCCCGTCGACCTGCGGTACGCGCGGCTGACCGTGGGCGAGCCGACCGGTTCGACGGTCCTGGCGCCCGACGTCGGGACCCTGCTGGCGACCCCCGGGGTCTGGCTCACGGTCCCCGTGACCATCGAGGCCCTGGGCCAGCCGCGCCTGCTGGGCTTCGCGGAGCTGATCGGCGGGGACGGGCGCACCTACACGGTCTTCACGGGCGGTCGCTCGTCGTTCCTGCCCGGCACCGCCCAGCCGGGGATACCCCGGTACGCGACCCTGCAGGTCGAGGTCCCCCCGGAGGCCCTGCCGGGCGCCCACCTGCGGATCGGGCTCGAGCAGAAGGACCAGCGCCGCGACGACGTCGCCGACGTCGACCTGGGCCTGACCCGGGCCGACGCCGAGGCGTGGGCGGCCGACGACACGCCCGTCCGTGCCGTCGCCGCGTCGGACGTGCCCCCGGAGGAGCCGTGACCACCACCTCTGCACCGACGCCCCCGCAGGCGCCCGGGGCGCCGGGCCCGAGCGAGCCCGCACCGCCGTCACCCGGATGGTGGCGGCGCAACCGGTGGGCACTGGTCGCTCTGCCGGTCGTCCTGGCCCTCGCGCTGGCTGCGTCGGGCGACCGGGTCCGGACCCTGTGGTGGCAGCACGACCTGCGCGTCCCGGCGACGGCCGGGGCCGACGGCACGGTCGCGTTCCGCCAGCGTGTCGCCGACGGCGGTGGTGGCACCCTGCCCATCGACGTGCGCGTGCGCCTCGAGGACGTCAGCGACGCGACCTCGCTGCCCGAGGACATGGAGCTCCCGCCCGGGACGCGCGCCGTGCAGGTCGATCTCGCGCTCGAGGCCGACCCGGACGTCGTGCTCCTGCTGTGCCGGTTGGCGGTACGCGACGCGCAGGGCACGCGCTACGAGTACGTCGCGAACGCCTGGGGTGCGTCGCAGGCGTTCGCGCCCTGCGTCCCGGCCGACGCCCCGGGTCCGTGGCCACCGATGGGTGACCTCGACGAGGCGCTCGCCGACCCCGAGGCACCGGCCCGGCCCCGCACGTGGTCCACGTCTCCCGTCGTGGTCGTCCCGCAGGACGTCGAGGTCGCCGACGTGGTGCTGTGGTGGCAGATGCCGCAGCACCTCGTGCTCGAGGTGCCCGCCTAGACCTCGGCCGGGGCGGGTGCGACCGGCGTGGCGGCGGCCTGACCCGCGAGGACGCGGTCCACGCCGGCGGCGAGCAGCGCCATCGTGACCGTCAGCCCCACGGCCGTCGCCACCGAGGACACCATCGGTGCGAAGGCCAGCCACGTGTCCACGTCCTGCGGCCCGCTGACGGCCCGTGCGAGCAGCTGGACGCCCTCCTCCAGCCGCGTCGCCACCAGGAAGGCGAGCGCGAAGACGAGCATCGGGCCCAGCCCGGCCACGGCCAGCCGACGCAGTCCGTCGACGAGCGCCGTGAACCGCCCGCGGACGTCACCGAGCACGGGCGTCGCCGCCTCGGTGGTCCAGCGCCGCACGGGGGCCGGCACCCGATCCCACGCGCCCACGCGCACGGGCGGCCGGAGGGCGGGCGGTGACGCGAGCTTGTGCCCGTAGACGACCGCGCCGACGGTGAGCCACGCGAGCGGGATCACGACCAGGTCGTCGAGGTTGCCCAGCACGCCCGCCACGGTGTCGACGGCGGTGTCCACGGGCCCCGCGACGGGACCGAGGGCCGCGAGCACCGTCAGCCACCAGTCCAGCACGATCGCGACCGCGCGACGGCTCTCGACCCACGCCCAGACCCCGTCGAGCAGCTCGGTCGCGAAGGCCGCGACCGCGACCAGCCAGAACGCCTCCACGTACGCGCCCGCGAACGCGAGCGCCCGCACGTGGCTGCGGCCCTCCCAGCGCCCGAGCAGCCACCGCAGCACCACGGCGACGACGACGACGGCGACCAGGGCCCAGCCCGTGGCGAGCTCGGCGAACGATCCGTCGGGGCCCTCACCGGTCAGCGAGAACCCGTTCTCCCAGAACACCCGGTAGGTCGCGGTGTTGAGGAACCGCGCCCGGTCCTCCGCCAGGAACCCGTAGGACGCGTACAGCGCGAGGAAGGGCACGAACACCGAGGCCAGCACGTCGACCAGGCCGCGCTCGTGCCCGGACGCGGCATCGTCCGGGCCCCGTGTGCGGCCCAGCGCGTCGAGCGCGGGCAGGTCCCGGCGCAGCACGTGCAGCATGGCGACGATCCCGGCGACCATGCTCAGCGGCGCGAGCACCAGCACGGCCCACCCGAGGGTGTTGTTGAGGGCGGACGCGTTGACGGCGGCCCAGCCGGCCGCGTGCCGGCCGGCGACGGCCAGCAGCGCGATCACGAGCAGCAGGGGCCACGTGCGCACCCAGAGCCGCACGCCGTGGGCCACGACGGCCCCGAGGTCACGGAACCAGGTCCGCAGGCCCGGGCGCGGTGCGGGGACGGGGGTGGGTGCGTCGCTCACGGCGGACATCATGGCGCGCGACGTGCCCGCCGGGGGCCCGCGGCCGCGAACCTCACCCGCCGGTGCGGCGGGGCGAGCGAGGCGGCAGCAGCGCGGCGACGGTGCCGGCCACGCCGCCGACGGCCAGGACGAGCCCGCCGACCACGACGCCGGTGGGGGACGTCGCCACGACGACCTCCTCCCACCCGGCACCCGTGTCCCGGGCGCACACCGCGCGGGCGGGCAGCAGGTCGAAGCGGACCCTCACGTCGGCGTCGTCGTCGGCGGCGGCGAGGCAGGGCTGGTCGCCCGACGCCGCCTGCATCGCCCGCACCCCGACCCCGAGCCACGCCACCGCCAGCATCGCGATGCCGACGAGCGCGAGCCCGGACGCGGCGAGCAGCGCCAGCGCCCGGCGGCGGGAACGGGTGCGGCGCCTCGTGGGTGCGGTCACGAGCGGCGGGCCGGGGCGTGCGGCGGATGCGGTCATGACTCGGCCCTCTCGGCGACGACACCTGCGGCGCGCACCAGCCCGGCGAGCGCGGCGCGCGCGTCGTCGGGCGTCGTGCGCTCGGACGGGGCGCCGGCGAGCAGGACGACGTCCCGCAGCCGGTCGACGGGCAGGCCCACGGCGCGCCAGGGCCGGGTCAGCGCGTCGGCCTGGCCGACGACGTCGGGTCCGGCGCACTGCGACGAGGCCTGCGGCGGCAGCTCCGCCCAGAACGCGGTGCCGGCCTCGACGACGCCCGCGACCTCCTCCCAGCCGCGCTCCCCGATGCCGGCGACGGCGAGCGCGGCCCCGTCGGCGGACGACACGCGCACGGCAGCGAGCGCGGACCACGCGGTCCCGCCGTGCACGACGACCGCCGAGGCGCCCGCGCCGCGCACGACGTCCGCCACGGCTCCGAGCCCGTCAGCGACGACCGGCCCGGGAACGCGTCGCAGCGGGCTGCGCCCGGTGAACCCCGGCACCGCCCCGGCGAGCACGGCCGCGAGCAGCGGCTCGCGCACGAGCACGCGCACGTCGGCGCCCGGCACGACGCGCCGCACGTCGGCGACGCGCGCCGCGATGCCCTCCGCGAGGGACGCCACCGTCTCGCGCACCGCGCCGGGGTCGGACAGGATCCGGTCGCCGCGCGCGAGGTACACGTCCGCGGCCAGCGTGAACGGTCCGAGCACGGGCAGCAGGAACGGCCCGGCGTAGCCGTGCGCGGCCACCGCGAGCGCGTCGAGGTCCTCGCGGGCGAACGCGCGGGCCCGCTCGAGGTCGCGGCCCGGGTGGTCGGCGAGCTTCCAGCCGTGCGGGCCGAGCTCGGCGGGCAGGTCCGTGAGCAGCGCGACGGCGGCGCCGGTCGCGTCGCCCCACGGCCCGCGTGCCGGGAGCAGCACCGCGAACGGCGTGCCGTCGACCTCGCTGGGCGTGTCGACGAGGTCGCCGACGACGGTCGTGGCGGCCTCGAGCGCGTCGACGCCCGGCCACGGGCCGACACCGCTGACGGCGGTCACGCGCGTCCGCCCGTCGACACGGCCACGTCGGCGGTGCGCACGTCGGCCGCGGGGAGCGTCGCCGCGACCGTGGCCTGCCCGAGCACGCGCGTGCCGTCGTACAGCACGAGGGACTGCCCCGCGGCGACGCCCCGCAGCCCCATCCCCGCGACGTCGAGCGTCACGGAGCCCGCGTCGGCGGCGAGCACCCGCGCGGGCACGTCGGCGCCGTGCGCGCGGACCTGGGCCGTGCACGTGCTGCCCGTCGCCGGCACGTCGCCGAACCACACCGCGGCGTCGCCGCGCACGTGCGCCACGTCGAGGTGCTCGGCCGGGCCCACCACGACGCGGCGACGGACGGGCTCGACGGAGAGCACGTAGCGGGGGCGCCCGTCGGGCGCGGGACGGCCCAGCGACAGGCCGCGCCGCTGGCCGACCGTGTAGGCGTACGCGCCGTCGTGCGTGCCGACCACCGCACCGGTCTCGTCGACGATCTCGCCGGGCTGCTCGCCCAGCGCGCGGCGCAGGAACCCCTGGGTGTCGCCGTCGGCGACGAAGCAGATGTCGTAGGAGTCCGGCTTGGCGGCCACCGACAGGCCGCGCGCGACGGCCTCGGCACGGACCTCGGACTTCGAGGCCACGTCCCCCAGGGGGAACACCGCGCGGGCCAGCCGCTCGGGTCCCATGACCGCGAGCACGTACGACTGGTCCTTGGCGGCGTCCGCGGCGCGGTGCAGCTCACGGGCCCCGTCGGCGCGGTCCACGACGCGCGCGTAGTGACCGGTGCACACGGCGTCGAACCCGAGCGCGACCGCCTTGTCCAGCAGCGCCGCGAACTTCACGTGCTCGTTGCAGCGGACGCAGGGGTTGGGTGTGCGCCCGGCCGCGTACTCGGACAGGAAGTCCGCGACGACGGTGCTCTCGAACCGCTCCGACATGTCCCACACGTAGTACGGGATGCCCAGCACGTCGGCGGCCCGCCGCGCGTCGGACGCGTCCTCGATCGAGCAGCAGCCGCGCGAGCCCGTGCGCTCCTGGGCGGGGGTGCGCGACAGCGCCATGTGGACGCCCACGACGTCGTGCCCCGCGTCGACAGCCCGCGCCGCCGCGACGGCCGAGTCGACCCCGCCGGACATCGCCGCCAGCACCCGCATCAGGCACCCACCAGCGTGGACAGGCCCGCGGCACGGGCGCGCTCGACCGCGGCGGGCAGCGCCGCCACGGCCGCGTCGACGTCGGCGGCGCTCGAGGTGCGCCCGAACGAGAAGCGCAGGGCGCCGCGCGCGTCGTCCTCGCCCACGCCCATCGCGAGCAGGACGTGCGAGGGCCGCGGCACACCGGCCTGGCACGCGGAGCCGGTCGACGCCTCCACGCCCGCCGCGTCGAGCAGGTACAGCAGGGAGTCGCCCTCGCAGCCGGTGAACGTCAGGTGCGCGTTGCCGGGCAGCCGGCGCGCCGGGTCGGCCGGACCGCGCAGGGTCGCGCCCGGCACCTCGGCCAGGACCCGCCGCACCAGGTCGTCGCGCAGGGCGCCGACCCGCGCCGCGTGCTCCACGCGCTCGCCCACCGCCTCGTGCACCGCGGCGGCGAACGCCGCGAGCAGCGCGGGGTCGAGCGTGCCGGACCGTACCCCGCGCTCCTGCCCGCCCCCGTGCAGCACCGGGGTCAGCTCCAGCCCCCGGCGCACCAGGAGGGCACCCGTGGACCCCGGCCCGCCGACCTTGTGCCCGCTCAGGGTGACGGCGTCGACGCCGCAGGACGCCAGGTCCACCGGCACCTGGCCCACCGCCTGCACCGCGTCGGCGTGCACGGGCACGCCGTACCGGTGGGCGAGCGCGACGACCTCGTCGAGCGGCTGCAGGGCACCGACCTCGTTGTTCGCCCACATGACCGAGACCAGGGCGACCGTGTCGCCGTGCTCGTGGAGCTCGGCGCGCAGCGCGTCGAGGTCGACGACGCCCTCGGCGTCGACCGGCAGCAGCACCAGCTCGGCACCCGCGTGCTCGGCGAGCCAGAACGCGGGGTCCAGGACGGCGTGGTGCTCGACCGCGGACACCACGACGCGGCGGCGCGCGGGGTCCTGCGTGCGCCGGGCCCAGAAGAGCCCTTTGACGGCGAGGTTGTCGGCCTCGGTGCCGCCGGCCGTCCACACCACCTCGCTGGGACGCGCCCCGACGGCCGCGGCGAGCCGCTCGCGCGCCTCCTCGACCGTCCGCCGCGCGGTGCGGCCCGCCGTGTGCAGCGACGACGGGTTGCCGGTCTGCGCGAGCGCCGCCGTCAGCGCGGAGAGCGCCACGGGGCGCATCGGGGTGGTCGCCGCGTGGTCGAGGTAGACCGCGCGGGGGCGGGGAGCGCTCACGGTCGACAGTCTACGAACGCGCCCGACCCCGGAGGTTCGCCCGACCTTCGCACCCCGTGCCTGGTCCCTCCACCTCTTCCGCCCACCGCTCCGGCCGGACGTGCCACCGGTCGTGCGCTGTTGCTGGCAGGATGTGGGGGTGAGTGCCGACGACGTCATGGCGCTGCCTCTCGCGTTCGGGGGCCAGCGGCTCGACTGGCGTGACCTGCCGCGGGCGGTGCGCCAGCGCATCGAGTCGCTCGCCGGCGCGCGCGTGACGGCCGAGATGTCCGCCACCAGCGGCTTCTCCCCCGGGTTCTGCGCGGTGCTGGAGCTCACCGACGGGCGCGCGGTCTTCGTCAAGGCCGTCTCGTCCGACCAGAACCCCCACTCCCCGCAGCTGGCGCGCGCCGAGATCCGCGCCTCCCGCGCGCTGCCGCCGCAGGTCCCCGCGCCCGCGCTGCGCTGGTGGGACGACGACGGCGACTGGGTGCTGCTCGGTTTCGACGCCGTGCACGGCCGCTCGCCCGCGCTGCCGTGGCGCGCCGACGACCTGGCCCTCGTGCTGTCCGCGCTCGACGACCTCGCGCACTGCGAGCCGGTCGCGGGCCACGACCTGCCCCGCACCGAGGACCTGCTGGCCGAGGACTTCACCGGCTGGCGGTCGATGCTGCAGGCGACGCCCGCGCAGCGCGAGCACGTCGCCAGCCGCATCGACGAGCCGGGCAGGTGGGCGCTCGAGCACCTCGACGACCTCGTGCGCTGGGAGCAGGACTCGCTGCGGGTGTGCGCGGGCGACGCGCTCGTGCACGGGGACCTGCGCGCGGACAACGTCATGATCGAGGAGACCCACGACCGCGTGTGGCTCATCGACTGGCCGCACGCGAGCGTCGGTGCGCCGTGGATCGACCTCGCGTTCATGCTCCCGAGCGTCGCGCTGCAGGGCGGCGCGGGCGACCCCGCGCTGCTGTTCTCGCAGCGTCAGGCGTCGCAGGACGTCGGGATCGACGACCTGCGCGCGGCCCTGGCCGGGCTCGCGGGGTACTTCGCGTGGTCGTCGGGTCAGCCGGCGCCTCCCGGGATCCCGAACCTGCGCGCCTTCCAGGCCGCGCAGGCCGGTGCGACGCTGCGCTGGCTGCGCGACCTGAGCTGACCGCTCGGGCCCCTCAGCCCTGCAGGCGCCGCAGCTCCGCGGCCGCCTGCGGGAGCACGGTGAACAGGTCGCCGACGACCCCGAAGTCCGCGATCTCGAAGATCGGCGCGTCCGGGTCGCTGTTGACGGCCACGATCGTGCCCGACGCCTGCATCCCGCCGCGGTGGTGCACCGCACCGGAGACGCCCGCACCGATGTAGAGCCGCGGCGAGACGGTGACGCCGGTCTGCCCGATCTGCGCGTCGTGACCGATCCAGCCCTCGTCCGTCGCGACGCGTGTGGCGCCGACGGCACCGCCGAGCACGTCGGCCAGCTCCTCGACGGGCGCGAAGTCGCCCTCGGTGCCGCGACCGCCCACCACCACGACGTGCGCCGAGCCGAGGTCCGGACGACCCGACGCGGCATGCTCCGTGCGCTCGACGACCCGCACGCGGGTCGAGGAGGGCGCGACGGCGACCGGCAGGTCGACGACCCGGGGGTCGGACGGCACGGCGGCGTCCTGCGCGGCCACGGAGTTGGCCTTGACGGTGACGACCGCGCTGGGCGCGGTGACGGCGCACCGCGTCGTCCAGGTGCCGGCCAGCACGGTCTTGTGCGCGACGACCTGACCCTCCTGCAGCGTGACCCCGTCGGCGTCCGTGACGACGCCCGCGCCGGTGCGGACCGCGAGCCGCGCGGCCGCCTCCTTGTTCTCGAACGACGAGACCAGCAGCAGCAGCGACGCGCCGGACGCGCCGAGCGCGGCCTGCAGCCCGTCGGCGAGCACGGAGGACAGGTGCGGGTCGGCGTCGGTGACGAGCCGGTGCACCGTCGTCACGCCCTGCGCACCGAGGACCGGCAGAGCCGCGGCGACGTCCTCGCCGCCGGCCCACACGCCGTGCACCTCCGCGTCGCCCGCGAGGTCCCGGGCGAGGGTCAGCAGCTCGCGCACCGGCGGGCGCAGCGTGCCGTCGGCGGCGTGGTCGAGCAGGACGAGCACGGGGGTGGCGGTCACGGCGGGTCCTCCGGGGTGGTGCGGGCTGGCGGGGTGGACAGGGCCGGCGTCAGACGAGCTTGCGCTCGACGAGCCAGGCGGCCAGCCGGGTACCGGCGTCGCCGGTGTCGGTGACCAGCACGCGGTCCTCGCGCGGCGGGCGCGGCGCGGCCTCGAGCACCCGGGTGCGGGCGCCGGCCGCGCCGACGGTCGAGGGGTCGACGCCGAGCTCGGCGAGCGTCAGCGTGGTGACCGGCTTCTTGCGGGCGGCCATGATGCCCTTGAAGTTGGGGTAGCGCGGCTCGTTGAGACCGTCGGTGACCGACACGAGAGCGGGCAGGTCCGCCGTCAGCGTCTCCGTCGCGTGGTCCAGGCGCCGGGTGACCGTCGCGGTGCGGGCGTCCGGGTCGACCGTCAGCGAGGACGCGAGCGGCAGCGCCGGCAGGTCGAGCTCCTCGGCGAGCGCGGTGGGCAGCAGCGACGTCAGGCCGTCGAGACCGGCCATGCCGGTGACGACGAGGTCGACCGGTGCGTCGGCGGACAGGTGCCGGACGGCAGCCGCGAGGACCCGGGCCGTGCCGATCGCGTCGGACCCGGCGACGTCGTCGTCGAGGACGTGCACGGCCTCGTCCGCGCCCATCTGCAGGCCCTTGCGGACCGCGTCGACGGCGTCGTCGGGGCCGACGGTCAGCACGACCACCTCGCCGTCGTGCTCCTCCGCGAGCGCGAGCGCGGCCTCGACGGCGTTCTCGTCGAGCTCGTTGAGGGTGCCGTCACCGCCGTCGCGCACGACGCGCCCGTCGGGACCGAGCTGCCGGTCGGACTGGATGTCGGGGACGAACTTCACGCAGACGACGATCCTCACCCCCCGAACGTTACCGCCCGGGCGGCCGCCTGCCGGGCCGGGTGTTCGACAGGTGCAAACGCGCGGGACACGTGCGGGAGGTCCGTCCTGGCACCATGAGGGGGTGAGCGACACCGTGACGACGACCGCGCAGCGGCGCCCGCCCTACCACCTGGGCGTGCACGTCACGGACACGGGAGTCGACGTGGCGGTGCTCGCGCCGCACGCCACGGCCGTCGACCTGTGCCTGCTCGACGGCCCCCTGGACGCGCCCACCGAGCGCCGGGTGCCCCTGTCCGGGCCCCGCCTGGGCCTGTGGACGGCGTCGGTCCCCGGCGTGCGGCCCGGCCAGCGGTACGGGCTGCGCGCGCACGGGCCGTGGGAGCCGACGCACGGGCTGCGGTACAACCCCGCCAAGCTCCTCGTCGACCCGTACGCCCGCGGCCTGGTGGGCGAGCTCGGGTACGGCCCGGCGACGTACGGGCACGTCGTCGGTGACGACCTGACCGGTGACCCCTACGGCCCCGCCGACGACCGCGACTCGGCCGGCCACGTCCCGCACGCGGTGGTCGTCGACACCCGCGCACTGCCGGGCCCGGACCCGGCGGCGAACCGGCCGTGGACGCCGTGGTCGCGCACCGTCGTCTACGAGGCGCACACCAAGGGCCTGACGCGCCTGCACCCGGACGTCCCGGAGGAGCTGCGCGGCACGTACGCGGGGCTCGCGCACCCGGCGGTCCTCGACCACCTCCTCGGGCTCGGCGTGACCGCACTCGAGCTGCTCCCGATCCACGCGTTCACGAGCGAGCCGCACCTCGTCGCCAAGGGCCTGACGAACTACTGGGGCTACTCGACCCTCGGCTTCTTCGCCCCCCACGCGGCGTACGCGACCGCCGCCGCGCGGGCGGCCGGCCCCGCCGCCGTGCTCGACGAGCTGCGCGCGACCGTGCACGCGCTGCACGAGGCCGGCCTGGAGGTGCTGCTCGACGTCGTCTACAACCACACGTGCGAGGGCGGCCTGCCCGGGCAGCACGTCGCGTGGCGAGGTCTCGACAACGCGTACTACTACGCGCACGACGGCGCCGTCCCGGCGACGCTCGTGGACGTGACGGGGACGGGCAACTCGCTCGACTTCCGGCGGACCGGCGTCGTCGCCCTCACCCTCGACTCGCTGCGGTACTGGGCCGACGTCGTCGGTGTCGACGGCTTCCGCTTCGACCTCGCCGTGACGCTCGGACGCGGGCCCGACGGGTACCGCCCGGACCACGCGACGCTCGTCGCGGCCGGTACCGACCCCCGGCTCGCCGGCCTCAAGCTGATCGCCGAGCCGTGGGACGTGGGGCCCGGCGGGTGGCGGACCGGCCAGTTCCCCCCGCCGTTCGCCGAGTGGAACGACCGCTTCCGCAACGCCGCCCGGTCCTTCTGGCTGGCCGACCCGGGCCGCGCGGCGCACGGGCTGCCCGGTCACCGGGTGCGCGAGCTCGCCACCCGCCTGTCGGGCTCGGTCGACCTGTTCGGCGGCGGCGCGCCGCCGTTCGTGCGCGGGCCGCGCGCGTCCGTCAACTACGTCACGGCCCACGACGGCTTCACGCTCGCCGACCTCGTCGCCTACGACCACAAGCACAACGCCGCCAACGGTGAGCAGAACCGTGACGGCTCGGACGACAACCGGTCGTGGAACCACGGCGTCGAGGGGCCCGTCCAGCGCGACTCCCCCGCCGCCGACATCGCGCCGCTGCGGCGCCGCTCCGTGCGGAACGTCTTCGCGACACTCGTCCTGGCCGCCGGCACGCCCATGATCACCGCGGGCGACGAGATGGGGCGCAGCCAGCGCGGCAACAACAACGCGTACTGCCAGGACAACGACATCTCCTGGGTGCGCTGGGACCTGACCCCGTGGCGCACCGCGCAGCTCGCGACCGCACGTCACCTGCTCGCGCTGCGCCGGGACCACCCCGCGCTGCGCACGGAGACGTTCTACTCCGGGGTGCCCCGCACGCCCGGCGGGCCGCCGGACCTCGGGTGGTACGGCGCCGACGGGGAGCCGTTCGACCACGCCCGGTGGCACGACGCGTCGATCCGCACGTTCCAGATGCTCCGGGTGGCCCCGCCGCCCGACGACGACCAGGTGCTGCTCCTCGTCAACGGGGCGCTCGACGCGGTCGACGTCCGCCTCGTCGACGCCGACGACGAGCCGTGGACGCTCGTGTGGGACTCGGTGTGGGAGCACCCGTCGGAGGTCTCGACCGCCGCGATCACCGGCGGCCTGCACCGCGAGGTCGGGAGCGTCACGACGCTCGAGCCCTTGAGCATGCGCGTGTACGTCCGACCCTGACCGGCTCGCCGGGCGGTAGCGTGCGCGCATGACGCACCCCCACGACGTCGTGGTCGTCGGTGCCGGCCTCGCCGGACTGGTCACCACCGCCGAGCTGCTGGCCGCGGGCCGGCGCGTGCTGCTGCTCGACGCGGAGCCGCCCGCGAGCCTCGGTGGCCAGGCGTGGTGGTCGTTCGGCGGGCTGTTCCTCGTCGACTCCCCCGAGCAGCGGCGCCTGGGTGTGCGGGACGGCGCCGACCTCGCGCTCGCGGACTGGCTGGGGTCGGCCGCGTTCCGGGACGACGGGTCGGACCGGTGGGGCCGGGCCTGGGCCGAGGCGTTCGTCGAGTTCGCCGCCGGGGACCTGCGGCCGTGGCTGCACCGCCAGGGCGTGCGCTGGTTCCCGCTGGTGCAGTGGGCCGAGCGGGGCGGGTACCTCGCCGACGGGCACGGCAACTCCGTCCCGCGGTTCCACGTCACGTGGGGCACGGGCCCCGGGTTGCTGGAGCCGTTCGTCCGCGCCCTGCTCACCGGGCACCGGGACGGGCGCGTCGAGGTGCGCTTCCGGCACCGCGTCACGGCCCTGACGACGACCGACGGCCGCGTGACCGGCGTGCGTGGCGACGTCCTCGTGCCGGACGGCGCCGGGCGCGGCGTCCCCTCGTCGCGCGCGGTGCTGCGCCCGTTCGAGGTCGACGCGACCGCCGTCGTCGTCGCCACGGGCGGCATCGGCGCGAACCACGAGCTGGTGCGGGCCACGTGGCCGGCGTCCGCCGGGCGGATGCCGGCGCGCATGCTGTCGGGGGTGCCCGACCACGTCGACGGCTCCGGGATCGAGGCCGCGCGGGACGCGGGTGCGCACGTCGCGCACGCCGAGCGCATGTGGCACTACCCCGAGGGCATCACGAACCACTCCCCGGTGTGGACGTCGCACGGCATCCGCATCCTGCCCGGTCCCAGCTCGCTGTGGCTCGACGCGGACGGCGGCCGCCTGCCGGCACCCCTGTTCCCCGGGTTCGACTCCCTCGGCGCGCTCTGCCACATCACGTCCCGCGGCGACGACCACTCGTGGTTCGTGCTCGACCGCACGATCCTCGGCAAGGAGTTCGCCCTGTCGGGGTCGGAGCAGAACCCCGACCTGACGGGCCGCGACCTGCCGCTGCTGCTGCAGCGCGTGCGCCCCGGCGCCGTGGGACCGGTCGAGGCGTTCGCCGCGCGGTCCCCGGAGTTCGTCGCGGCGGGGACGCCCGCCGAGCTCGCGGCCGGGATGAACGCGCTGAGCGGGACCTCGCGGATCGACGCCGACGCGCTCGCCCGCACCATCGCGCTGCGCGACGCCCAGGTCACCAGCGGGCTCGGCAAGGACCTGCAGGTCACCGCGACGGCGATGGCGCGCCGGTACGTCGTCGACCGCGCGATCCGCGTGGCGCCGCCGCACCGCCTGCTCGACCCGGCGCACGGCCCGCTGTACGCCGTGCGGCTGTCGGTCCTCACGCGCAAGACGCTCGGCGGCCTGGCGACGGACCTGGAGGGCCGCGTGCTGCGCCCCGACGGCGAGGTGCTGCCGGGGCTGTGGGCGGTCGGCGAGGCGTCGGGCTTCGGCGGCGGCGGCGTCCACGGCCACCGCGCCCTGGAGGGCACGTTCCTCGGCGGCTGCCTCTTCACCGGCCGCACGACGGGCCGCGCCCTCGTGGACGCCCTGTGAGCCGGCGCCGCCCGCCGGTTCCGGTCGCTCAGGTGGCCGTCGCGACCAGGCCCGTCGCGGCCACCGAGGTCAGTGCCTCGTGGCGCGGGACGACGCGGACGGTGTACCCGAACGGGCCCGTCGACGTGAGCTCGACCTCGCCCTCGTAGCCGTACCGGTCCGCCTCGTACGCGTCGCCCAGCGTCAGGGCGTCGACCTCGAACCGCTCGATCTCGTCGTCCGGCCCCACGGGCCCGTGCACGACCTGGACCTCGACGTCGTCGGGCGACAGGTCCCCGAGCGCGACCCACGCCTGCACGTGCAGCCGGTCCCCGACCTGCGCCGGCCCGGTGACGCCACCGGAGTCGACGTGGTCCACCCGCACCTGCGGCCAGGCGGCGCGCACGCGCTCCTTCCAGGCGGCGAGCGCGGCCGCACCGGACTGGTCGTCGGCCCCGAGGGACGCGCCCGCCGCGGCGGCGGGCACGTACAGGTGCGCGACGTAGTCCGCGACCATCCGCGTCGCCTGGACCTTGGGGCCCAGGGTCGCCAGGGTGTGACGCACCATGGCGAGCCACCGCCGCGGCACGTCCGCGGGGTCGCGGTCGTAGAACGTCGGCACGACCTGCTGCTCGAGCACGTCGTACAGGGCCGCCGCCTCGGCCGCGTCGCGCGCGCCGGGGTCGTCGACCCCGTCCACCGTGGGGATCACCCAGCCGTTGCCCTCGTCGTGCCACTCGTCCCACCAGCCGTCGAGCACGGACAGGTTGAGGCCACCGTTGAGCGCGACCTTCATGCCCGACGTGCCGCACGCCTCGAGAGGGCGCAGCGGGTTGTTGAGCCACACGTCGCAGCCCGGGTAGAGGGTCGCGGCCATGCGCATGTCGTAGTCCGGCAGGAAGACGACGCGGTGGCGCACGTGGTGCTGGTCGGCGAACGCCACGAGCTCGGCGACGAGCCGCTTGCCCGGCTCGTCCGCGGGGTGCGCCTTGCCGGCGACGACGAGCTGCACGGGGCGCAGCGGGTCGAGGAGCAGGGCCTCGAGCCGCTCGGGGTCGGCGAGCATGAGGGTCAGCCGCTTGTACGTGGGCACGCGCCGCGCGAAGCCGATGGTCAGCACGTCCGGCGACAGCGCGTCGTCGATCCAGTGCAGGTCCGCCGCCGGCGCCCCGCGTCCCCGCCACGACGCCCGCACGCGCCGGCGCACGTCGTCGACGAGCCCTTCGCGCAGGCGTCGGCGCAGACCCCACAGCTCGGCGTCGCTGACCGTGCCCGCGGCGTCCCAGCCGGCGCCCGTGGCCAGGTCGTGCGCGCTCATCCGGCGGGAGGCCAGCGCCGTCAGCTCGGGCGCCACCCACGTCGGGGCGTGCACGCCGTTGGTGATGGAGCCGATCGGCACCTCCTGCGGGTCGAACCCGGGCCACAGGGGCGCGAACATCTCCCGCGAGACCCGCCCGTGCAGCCGCGAGACGCCGTTGGCGCGCCCGGTCAGACGCAGAGCCATGACGGCCATGTTGAACAGCAGCGGGTCACCGCCCTCGTGGTCCTCGGTGCCGAGGGCGACGACGTCGTCGACGGGCAGGTCGCCCTTCTCGTCGAGCGCGGCGACGTACTGCTCCACGACCCGCGTCTCGAAGCGGTCGATCCCCGCGGGCACGGGCGTGTGCGTCGTGAACACGGTCGTCGCGCGCACGAGCTCCAGGGCGGTGCCGAACGACGCGCCGTCGGCGACGAGCTCCCTGATGCGCTCGACGCCGAGGAATCCCGCGTGGCCCTCGTTCATGTGGTGGACCTCGGGCGCCGGCGTCCCTGTCAGGCGCGTGTACGCCCGCAGCGCGCGCACGCCGCCGACGCCCAGCAGCAGCTCCTGCTCGAGGCGGTGGGTGCCCGCGCCGCCGTAGAGCCGGTCGGTGACGGCGCGCGCGGCGTCGTCGTTGTCGGGGACGTCCGAGTCGAGCAGGAGCAGCGGGACGCGCCCGACCTGGGCCACCCGGACGTGTGCGTGCAGCGCACGGCCGCCCGGGAGCGCCAGCGTCACGCGTGCCGGTGTGCCGTCCGCCTCCCGCAGCAGCGTGAGCGGCAGTCCGTCGGGGTCGAGGACGGGGTACGTCTCGGTCTGGCGACCGGTGCGGTCGAGCGCCTGCCGGAAGTACCCGGCGCGGTAGAGCAGCCCCACGCCGACGACGGGGACGCCGAGGTCGGACGCCGCCTTGAGGTGGTCGCCCGCGAGCACGCCGAGACCGCCGGAGTACTGCGGCAGGGCCGCCGCGATCCCGAACTCCGGGGAGAAGTAGGCGATCGACGCCGGGAGGCCGGTGCCCGTCTGGCGCTGGTACCACCGCGGCTGCTCGAGGTAGGTGTGCAGGTCCGCCGCCGCGGCCTGCACGCGCGCGACCTCCTGGGGGTCGGCCGCGAGCGCGTCCAGGCGCGCGCGGTCCAGGGCGCCGAGGAACGCGACGGGGTCACCGGCGACCTGCTGCCACAGAGCCGGGTCGAAGTCCGCGAAGGCGGCACGGGTCGCCGGGTGCCACGACCAGCGCAGGTTGTGCGCCAGCTCGTCGAGGTCACCCAGCGCTGCTGGCAGGACGGTGCGGACCGTGAACCGGCGGATCGCTCTCACGGGCGTGAGACTACGCAGAACGGACGGATCGCACAGCCCTCACGAGGGTGCCGAACCGGACGACCGTCCGAGTGCGCACGTCCCGACGCGAGCGCCGGGTGCGGTGGGTGCACCGCCGCGCCCCCCAGCAGATGCCACGACCCCGGCAGGGCGGATAGGTTCGGGATCGTGACGACTCCCCGCCCCTCTCGTCGCACGTCACCGGCCTCCGCAGGCCGACCACGTGCCGCCGCACCGGTGCCTGCCCCGGAGCCGCCCACAGCCCCGCCGTCGGCACCCGCGGCCGCGTCGGCACCGACGCTCACGTCCGCACCGACGATCAGCTCGGCGCCGACGCCCCCGTCCGCGCCGACGCCCCCGTCCACGCCGACGCCCGCGCCCGACGCCCCCGTCCCCGCGCTCCCGGTGGGACGCATCCCCGTGCTCGACGTCTCCCCCGTCGCGGAGGAGGGCCGCTTCCCCGCGAAGGCCGTCGTCGGCGAGGCCGTCCCGATCCGTGCGACGGTCGTCCGCGAGGGCCACGACGCGCTGGGCGCGACCGCGGTCCTGCTGCGTCCCGACGGCACGGTCCACTCGTGGGAGCGCATGGTCGACATCGCCCCCGGTCTCGACCGGTACGAGGCGCACGTCGTCCCCGACGCGGAGGGCGACTGGTCGTTCCGCGTGGAGGGCTGGTCGGACCCGTACGGCACGTGGGCGCACGACGCGGCGATCAAGGTCGAGGCGGGCATCGACGTCGAGCTCATGCTCACCGAGGGCAGGCTCGTGCTCGAGCGCGCCGCCCGCCGCACGGGCGACGACGCGATGCCGCCGCGGGACGCGCGCGTCCTCGTCGACGCCGTCACCGCGCTCGGCGACACGTCGCGGCCCCCGCTCGCGCGGCTCGCGGCGGCCCTCTCCCCGCAGGTCCGCGACGCGCTCGGCCGCACGCCCCTGCGCGAGCAGCTGACCACCTCCCGCGCGTACCCGCTGGTCGTGCACCGGACGCTGGCGCTCGCCGGGTCCTGGTACGAGATGTTCCCCCGGTCCCACGGTGCGACGTTCGACGAGCCGACGCAGCGCTGGACGTCGGGCACGCTGCACACGGCCGCCAACCAGCTGCCCCGGATCGCCGCGATGGGCTTCGACGTCGTCTACCTGACGCCGATCCACCCGATCGGCACGACGTACCGCAAGGGCCGCAACAACGCGTTGGCCGCCCTGCCGGGCGACCCCGGGTCGCCGTACGCGATCGGATCGCCCGACGGTGGGCACGACGCGATCGACCCCGCCCTGGGCACGTTCGACGACTTCGACGAGTTCGTCGCCCGCGCACGCTCGCTCGGCATGGAGGTGGCGCTCGACCTCGCGCTGCAGGCGTCGCCCGACCACCCGTGGGTGACGGAGCACCCGGAGTGGTTCACCACGCGCGCCGACGGGACGATCGCGTACGCCGAGAACCCGCCCAAGAAGTACCAGGACATCTACCCGCTGAACTTCGACAACGACCCGGAGGGCATCTACGCCGAGGTCCGTCGCGTCCTGCAGGTGTGGATCGACCACGGGGTCACGGCGTTCCGCGTCGACAACCCGCACACCAAGCCCTTGTCGTTCTGGCAGCGCCTGCTGGCGGACGTGCGTGCGTCGCACCCCGAGGTCATCTTCCTGTCGGAGGCGTTCACGCGCCCGGCCATGATGCTGACGCTCGCCAAGGTCGGGTTCCACCAGTCGTACACCTACTTCACGTGGCGGAACACCAAGGCGGAGCTCGAGGAGTACCTGGCCCGCGTCGGCGGCGACGAGGCCGCGTGGCTGCGCCCGAGCTTCTGGCCCACGACGCACGACATCCTCCCCCCGTACCTGCAGGGCGGCGGGGTCAGCGGCTTCGCGGTCCGCGCCGTCCTCGCGGCCATGGGGTCGCCCACCTGGGGCGTCTACTCCGGCTACGAGCTCGTGGAGAACGTCCCGCGTCCCGGCGTCGAGGAGCAGATCGACAACGAGAAGTACGAGTACCGGCCGCGGGACTGGTCGAAGGCCGACGACCTGGGGATCGCGCTGCTGCTCGGGCGGCTGAACGAGATCCGCCGGGCGCACCCGGCGCTGCGACAGCTGCGCGACGTGCGCATCCACCCGACCAGCGACGACGCGCTCGTCTGCTTCTCGCGCCACCTGGACGCGGCGCACTCCCCGACGGGCCGCCCGGACACCGTGGTGGTCGTCGTCAACATCGACCCGCACGCTCCCCGCGCCGGCGTCGTGCGCCTGGACCTCGCGTCGTTCGGCCTGCCGGTGGACCGCCCCGTCGTCGCGCACGACGTGCTGTCGGGTGAGTCGTACGCGTGGGCGAACGAGTTCTACGTGCGTCTCGACCCGCTGGTGCAGGTCGCCCACATCGCCCACCTCGAGCACCCGTACGAGGCACGATGACACCGATCGACCCGCCTGTGCAGGGTGGCGTCCCTGCGTCGGGCGACCCCCGCACGCCCCGCACGCCCGTCCTCGGCACCCCCGCGTCCGACGCGCCCGCGTCGGCAGGTGGTCCGCCGCCGGGCACCCCGCCGCCGGGGTCGTCGCCGTCCCCCGACGCCGTCCCGGGTGCCCCGGCGCCCGTGCCGCTGCCGCCTCCCCCGGCGGTCCCGGACCCCTTCCTGCCCGAGCCGCCCCCGACGACCGCGGCGATCGCGCTGCGCGGGCTGCCGGGACGCCGTCAGCCCGAGGTGCCCGCACCCCCGCCGTCGGGCGCCCGCGACGACCCCGAGTGGTACCGGACCGCGGTGTTCTACGAGGTCATGCTGCGCACGTTCGCCGACTCCGGCGGCAACGGCAGCGGTGACCTGCCGGGCCTCGTGCAGCGGCTCGACTACCTGCAGTGGCTCGGGGTCGACTGCCTGTGGCTGCCGCCGTTCTACCCGTCCCCGCTGCGCGACGGCGGGTACGACGTGTCCGACTACACGGCGGTCGCGCCGCAGTACGGCACGCTCGACGACTTCCGGACCCTCGTCACGGAGTGCCACCGCCGCGGCATGCGGATCGTCGTCGACCTGGTGATGAACCACACGAGCGACCAGCACCCGTGGTTCCACGCGTCGCGGTCCGACCCCGACGGCCCCTACGGCGACTTCTACGTGTGGAGCGACGACAACACCCGGTACCAGGACGCCCGCATCATCTTCGTCGACACCGAGACGTCGAACTGGACGTTCGACCCCGTGCGCCGGCAGTACTTCTGGCACCGGTTCTTCAGCCACCAGCCGGACCTCAACTTCGAGAACCCGCGCGTGGTCGACGCGATGCTCGACGTCGCGCGGTTCTGGCTGCACCTCGGGGTCGACGGGTTCCGGCTCGACGCGGTGCCCTACCTGTTCGAGGCCGAGGGCACCAACTGCGAGAACCTGCCGGAGACGCACGAGTTCCTGCGCAAGGTCCGCCGCGTCATCGACGAGGAGTTCCCCGGTCGCATCATGCTGGCCGAGGCGAACCAGTGGCCCGAGGACGTCGTGCACTACTTCGGCACGGACGACGAGCCCGAGTGCCACATGTGCTTCCACTTCCCGGTGATGCCGCGGATTTACTACGCCTTGCGCGACCAGCGGGCGACGCAGATCGTCGACATCCTGGCGGACACGCCGCCGATCCCGGCGGGCGGGCAGTGGAGCACCTTCCTGCGCAACCACGACGAGCTCACGCTCGAGATGGTCTCGACGGAGGAGCGCGCGTCGATGTACGGCTGGTACGCGCCCGACTCGCGCATGCGCGCGAACGTCGGGATCCGTCGCCGCCTGGCGCCGCTGCTGGACAACTCCCGCAAGGAGATCGAGCTCGCCCACGCGCTGCTGCTGTCCCTGCCGGGCAGCCCGTGCCTGTACTACGGCGACGAGATCGGCATGGGGGACAACATCTGGCTCGCGGACCGCGACGCGGTGCGCACGCCGATGCAGTGGACGCCGGACCGCAACGCCGGCTTCTCGACGGCCGACCCCGGCAAGCTGTACCTGCCGCTCGTGCAGTCGCTCGTCTACCACTACGGCAACGTCAACGTGGAGTCGCAGCTCGCGCAGCCGACGTCCCTGCTGCACTGGGTGCACGGCATGCTCGCGGTGCGCCGCCAGCACCCGGCCCTGGGACGCGGGACCTTCGAGGTCGTGCCGTGCGACAACGAGTCCGTCCTGGCGTTCCTCCGGCAGACGGACGAGGAGACGATCCTCGTCGTCGCCAACCTCGCGGCGACCGCCCGTGCGGCGACCGTGACGATCCAGCCGTACGCGGGCTGGACGACGCGCGACGTGTTCGGCGGCGCCCACTTCCCCGACGTCGCGGCCGACGGGACCATCACGTTCACGCTCGGGTCACGCGAGTTCTACTGGCTCGAGCTGGGGGCGCCGTGATCCTCGACGCCACCGCGCCCGACGCCCTGGACGACGAGCTGCTCGGCCTGCTGCGCGCGTGGCTGCCGCAGCGGCGCTGGTACCCGGCCAAGGGTGTCGACGCGGCCCTGGCGACGGTGGGCAGCGTGCACCTCGCCGACGACGTGCGGGTCCTGCTGGTCCGCACCCGCGCCGACGCCGTGGACGTCGTCCTGCAGGTGCCGCTCGTGCTGGTCGCGGGCCCCGTGCCCGAGGGCACGGACCCGGGCGCGGTGCTCGGCTCGGCCGCGGGCCGCACGGTCGTGGACGCCGCGGGCGACGCGCGCTTCCTCGCGGCGTGGCTCGCCGCCGCCGACGGACCGGGCGCCGAGGTCGACGTCCACGCCGCGCGCGTGGTGACCGGCGAGCAGTCGAACACCTCCGTGGTCCTGCCGGGCCCGGACGGCGTGCCGCGGGGCATCCTCAAGGTGCTGCGCACGCCGGCCGGCGGCGAGAACCCCGACATCGACATCCCGCGACGGCTCGTCGAGGCGGGCTGGGACGGCGTGCCGGCACCCCTGGCCTGGGCCCAGGCGCGCTGGACCGTCCCCGGGCGCGAGCCGGAGGTCGGCTACCTCGGGGTGCTCAGCGCGTTCGTCCCCGGCGCCGAGGACGGGTTCGAGCTGGCGTGCGTGCGGGCCCGTGACGGGCGGGCGATCGGGGACCTGACCCGCGAGCTGGGCGAGACGGTCGCGGGCATGCACGACGCCCTGGTGCGCGCCTGCGGTGCGCAGCCCACGCCCGACGGCGGCCCGGCGCTCGCCCGCGCGCTCACGGAGCGGCTCGCCTGGGCGACCGCGGCGGTGCCGACGCTCGGCACGTACGCGGACCGCGTCCGCGCCGTGGCCGACGAGGTCGCGGCACTGACCGGCACACCCGCTCGCCAGCGCGTCCACGGCGACCTGCACCTGGGTCAGGTCCTGCGGTCGCAGGACCGCTGGTTCGTCATCGACTTCGAGGGTGAGCCGCTGGCCCCGCTGGCCGCGCGGGTGCTCCCCGACCTGGCCCTGCGCGACGTCGCGGGGCTGCTGCGGTCGTTCGACTACGCGGCCGCCGTCGGCGGTCTGACCGGTGAGCCCGCGGCGGCCTGGACCGCCGACGCGCGGGGCGGCCTGCTGGCCGGCTACGGCGTGGTCGACGACGCGACGAGCGCCCTGCTCCTGCGCGCGCTCGAGCTGGACAAGACGCTGTACGAGGCGGTGTACGAGGCGCGCAACCGTCCCGCGTGGGCGCCGATCCCGCAGGCAGGGCTGGACCGGTTGCTCGGCTGACCGCCGGGGGCCGGCCGCGAGGCGGGCGCGTGTCAGGCCACGCCCGTGCCCGCGGGCAGCTCGGTCAGCGTGTCGACGACCATCCGCATCCCGGCCTGGCGTGGCGCCAGCTCGGCCTGCAGGACGAGCGCGGCGCCGCCGACGGCGGCCGCCTCGGACGCGTGCGACGAGATGGTGACGCGCACGTCGTGCGTCGCGCGGGCGAAGAACCCCGTGGTCAGCCGCTCCTGGACGATCGGCAGGTAGAGCGACCCCGCGTGGGCGAAGGCGGACCCGGTCAGCACGACCAGGTCGAGGTCCAGCACGTTGGCCAGCACCTGGGCGGCGGCGCCGAGGTAGCGCGCGGACTCCGCGAGGAGCCGCACCGGCACCTCCTCGCCGCGCGACGCCGCCCGCGCGAGCGCGGCGAAGTCCTCGGCGACCCCACGCCCCGGCAGCGCGATCCCGGCCTCGGCGGCGCGGGCGACGACCGCGGCCGGCCCGGCGAACACCTCGACGCACCCGCGCCCGCCGCACCAGCACGCGGGGCCCTCGACGTCGACGCAGACGTGGCCGATCTCGCCCGCGTTGGACGAGCGGCCACGGTAGACGGCCCCGTCGACGATGATGCCGGCCCCGATGCCGGTGCCCATGTAGAGCGCCGCGCAGACGGCCCCCGTGGGCACGCCCCCGGACCAGTACTCCCCCAGGGCGGCCGCCGTCGCGTCGTTGTCGAGCAGCACGGGCAGCCCGACGGCGTCCTCGATCGCCGCGGCCAGCGGGAAGTCCGCCCAGTGCTGCATGACCGGCGGGGCGAGCGCCATGCCGGCCGACGCGGACAGCGGCCCCGGCGACACGACGCCGACCCCGAGCAGCCGGGCGGGGTCGACGCCGATGCGGGACACGGTCGCGGAGATCTCGGCCGCGATGCGCGCCACGACGTCGCGCGGGTCGTCGGCGCCGGCGCCCGGGCGACGCCAGCGCGCGACCACCTGCCCGCCGAGGTTCGCGATCACGTAGGTGATGCCGGCGTGGTCGAGGTGGACCCCGACGGCGTAGCGCGCGTACGGGTCCAGCCGCAGCAGCATGCGCGGCTTGCCGCCCGTGGACTCCGCACGGCCCGCCTCGACCACGAGCCCTTCGTCGATGAGGCGCCGCACCACCGTGGAGATCGTCGCCGCGGTGAGCCCGGTCGCGTGCGTGAGCTCGACGCGGCTGATGGTGCCGGCCGCGCGGATGACGTCGAGGATCGCGCTGCGGCTGCTCGTGTGCGCCGTGCTGGGCCCCGGCATGCCTGCGTTCACTCCGACTCCCGTCGACGTGCGGGCCGCCCCACGGCGACCTGACGAGCCTAACGACACGGACACCCGAGCGGCCGCCCGGGGACGCTCCCCCGCGCCGGGGCCGTCATCCCACCCGCGTCGCGCGGAGCAGGACGAGCCGCTCGGGCGACAGCTGCGGCGACCGGAGGCCGACCTGCTCGAGCACGCGCCCGGTCGCGCGGAAGCCGTCGGGCGTCCACCACGGCGGCGCCCACCCGTGCCTGATCACGTCGCCGGGCGCCTGGGGCCGCACGTGGTACGTCGCGTCGGGGTCCAGCCCTGGCAGCACGACGACGCCCGCCGGCATCTGGGCCGACGTCGCCACGGCCGCGATCGCGAACAGCGCGTCGGACCCGTCGTGCGCGACGACGCCCTGCACCTGGTACGCGGGGTCGGTGACGTCGCCGTGGACGCTCGCGCCGCTGTGCAGCAGGCCGCGCACCTCCTTGTACAGCGCCACCCACGCGGCCAGCTCGGCGCGCTGCGCGTCGTCCGCCTCGCGCAGGTCCCACTCGATGCCGAGGTGGCCGAACAGCGCGGTGCCCGCGCGGAACCCGAGGCCCGCGGTGCGTCCTGTGCTGTGCGACGACGCCGACCCGATGTGCGCCCCGATGAGCTCGAGCGGGATCAGCAGGTTGGTCCACGGCTGGATCGACCGGCGCTCGAGGGCGTCGATGCAGTCCGACGCCCAGACGCGGTCGGTGCGCTGCAGGATCTCGAGGTCGACGCGCGCCCCTCCGGACGAGCACGACTCGATCTCGACGCGCGGGTGCCGCGCTCGCAGCTCGTCGAGCAGCCGGTACACGGCCAGCGTCTGCGCGTGCACGCCCGGCACGCCGTCGGGCCCGTGCCCGGCGTCGACGAGGTCGCGGTTGTGGTCCCACTTGAGGTACGCGATGTCGTGCTCGGTCAGCAGGGCGTCGAGGCGCTCCAGGATGTGGGCGTACGCCTCCGGGCGCGCGAGGTCCAGGACCTGCTGGTGACGCGCCGGCCGCGGCAGCCGGTCGGGCAGGCGCAGCATCCAGTCCGGGTGCGCGCGGGCCAGGTCCGAGTCGGGGTTGACCATCTCGGGCTCGACCCACAGGCCGAACTGCATGCCCCGGCCGGTCACGTGCTCGATGAGCGGGCCGAGGCCGTCCGGCCACACCTCCTGCGAGACGTACCAGTCCCCCAGCCCGCGCGAGTCGTCACGCCGCGAGCCGAACCAGCCGTCGTCGAGCACGAACCGCTCCGCACCGACGGCGGCGGCCGCGTCGGCCAGCTCGACGAGCCGCCCCAGGTCGTGCTCGAAGTAGACGGCCTCCCACGTGTTGAGGGTGACCGGACGCGGGCTGCTCGGGTGCTGCGGCCGGGCGCGCAGCCACGCGTGGAAGCGCGCCGCGAGCGCGTCGAGGCCCTGCGCCCCGTACGACGCGTACACCCACGGGCTCGTGTACGACCGACCGGGCGCGAGGCGCACCTCGCCGGGCTCGAGCAGCTCGCCGCCGCCGAGCAGGCCGGAGTGGTAGTGCGAACGCTCCGCGAGGCTGCGGTGGTTGCCCGACCAGGCGACGTGCCAGCCCCACGCCTCGCCGCGGCGGTGCGCCAGGTCGTCGGTGCCCGCGACCAGCACGTACGGCGCGTCCGCACCCGTGCGGCCGCGGCGGTTCTCGCGCAGCCGCGTGCCGTGGGTGAACGCCGTGCGCATGGGTGACCGCTCGCGCGCCCAGTGCCCGCCCAGGTCGAGCAGCGTCGTGGCGCGCGCGGGCACCGGCAGCGTCAGCAGGAGCCCGGCGACCTCGTAGACGTCGTCGCCCGTGTTCGTCAGCGTCGCCCGCTGGCGGACGAGCCCTTGCGGCGTGAGCTCGAGGACGAGCTCCAGGCCGAGGCCCGCTGCGTCGTCGACCGCGGGGACCACGAGCACCGCCCCGCCGTCGCCGGACCGCGTGAGCGTCGGCGTGCCGGCCGTGAACGCCGCCGACCAGGCGCGACCGGCCCGTGACCCGGTGAGCCCGGGCGTGCCGAGCCAGCCGTCGGCCTGTGCCGGCAGCACCGCGGGCGCGACCACGCCGTCCACGGGGAAGCCCGTCGTCGGAGGGCGCTCGGCGAGCCGGAGGTCCGCGAGCGCGTCGTCGTCCAGCGGCCCGAGGTCCGCTCCCCAGTGCAGCACGCGCGGCAACCCGGTCAGGTCGAGCACGAGGCTCACGCCGGCTGCCCGCAGGTGGAGCAGGTCGCTCGGCGGGGCGCCTGCAACGGTGCTGGTCGTGGGCTGCGTCGCGTCATCGGGACGTTCAGGCATCGGTCACCTCCGTGGTGGGTCGGGACAGTCTAGGTCGTTGACGTACTTAGTTCAGTTGCCTAACAATGACGAGGGCTTCTCAGGTCGACGGCGACCTGCCGCGGCGCCGCACGCGTGGCCGGAGCCGTGGACCCGGGAGCGCTCGTACATGAACCAGGACCTCCTCGACGGCGGCTGGACGCTGACCGCCGTGGCCGACACCCTTCCCCCGCACCTGCCGGCCGAGCTCGCGGACCGGCTGCGCACCGGCGTGCGGGCCCGCGTCCCCGGGACCACGCACACCGACCTGCTGACCGCGGGTCTCGTCCCCGACCCCTACCTCGACCGCAACGAGGAGGAGCTGGCGTGGATGAAGCACGTCGACTGGGTGTACGAGCGCCCGTTGAGCACACCGCCCCCGACCGTCGGGGAGCGCGTCGACCTCGTCCTCGAGGGCGTCGACACCGTCGCGACGGTCCGGCTCGACGACGACGTCCTCGCGCGCACCGCGAACATGCACCGGACGTACCGCGTCGACCTGCGGGACCACCTGCGCCCCGGCGGGCAGACCCTGCGGGTCGAGCTGGCCTCGGCGCTGTCGTACGCGCAGGCCGAGGCCGCGCGCCTCGGCCCGCGCCCCATGGCCTACCACCAGCCGTTCAACATGGTCCGCAAGATGGCCTGCTCGTTCGGCTGGGACTGGGGCCCGGACCTCCAGACCGCGGGCCTCTGGCGGCCGGTGCGCGTCGAGCGCTGGCGTGTCGCGCGCCTCGCCTCGGTGCGGCCCCTCGTGGCCGTCGAGCCGGACGGCACGGGCGTGGTCCAGGTGGTGGTCGACGTCGAGCGCTCCGGGCTCGACGGCGGCCAGGCACCTCTCGTCGTGACCGCCCGCGTCGCCGGCGCGGAGGCCGTCGCGGAGATCGACGCGGGCCGGTCCGGCGCGACCGTGCGCCTCGAGGTGCCCCACGCGCCGTTGTGGTGGCCGGTCGGTCACGGCGCGCAGCCGCTCCACGAGCTGCAGGTGGAGCTGCGCGCGGCCGACCGCGACGCACCGGCCGGCCCTCGTGGCACCGGCCCGGTGCTCGGCACGTGGAGCCGCCGGATCGGCCTCCGCACGGTCGAGCTCGACACGGCGCCGGACGAGCAGGGTGCGGCCTTCACGCTGCGCGTCAACGGCCGGTCCGTGTTCGTCCGCGGTGCCAACTGGATCCCCGACGACCACCTGCTGACCCGGATCACGCGCGGGCGCCTCGCGCGCCGGCTCGACCAGGCGCTGGGCGCCCACCTCAACCTGCTGCGGGTGTGGGGCGGCGGCATCTACGAGTCCGAGGACTTCTACGAGCTGTGCGACGAGCGCGGTCTGCTCGTCTGGCAGGACTTCCTGCTGGCGTGCGCGGCGTACCCGCAGGAGCAGCCGCTGCGCGACGAGATCGAGGCCGAGGCCCGCGAGCACGTGGCACGTCTGACGCCGCACCCGTCGCTCGTCCTGTGGAACGGCGGCAACGAGAACCTGTGGGGGTTCCGCGACTGGGGCTGGCAGGCCCGGCTCGAGGGCCGCACGTGGGGGGAGGCGTACGCGACCGAGCTGTTCCCTGCCGTCGTCGCCGAGCTCGACCCGACCCGCCCCTACGTCCCCAACAGCCCGTCGTCACCCGGCTACGACATCCGCGACGTGCACCCCAACGACCCCGACCACGGCTCGCACCACCAGTGGGAGGTGTGGAACCGCGTCGACTACACGGTGTACCGCGACGAGGTCCCGCGGTTCTGCTCCGAGTTCGGCTTCCAGGGCCCACCGACCTGGGCGACCCTGGAGCGTGCCGTGCGCGCCGAGGACGGCAGCGTGGCCGGCAAGGAGCACCCCACGTTCCTCCTGCACCAGAAGGCCGAGGACGGCAACGGCAAGCTGGACCGCGGGATGGCCCCGCACCTCGGGGTACCCGACGACTTCGTGGACTGGCTGTGGGCCGGTCAGCTCAACCAGGCGCGCGCCGTGCGGTACGCGATCGAGCACTACCGCTCGTGGTGGCCCACGACCGCGGGTGCGATCGTCTGGCAGCTGAACGACTGCTGGCCCGTCACGTCGTGGGCGGCCGTCGACGGCGACGGACGGCTCAAGCCGGTGTGGTGGGCCCTGCGGTCGGCGTTCGCGGAGCGGCTCGTCACCGTCCAGCCGCGCGACGGCCGCGAGGCACTGGTGCTCGTCAACGACACCCCCGTGCTGTGGAAGTCGACCGCGGTCCTGGAGCGCCGGTCCCTCGCCGGTCGGGTCCTCGCCCACGCGGAGCTGCCCCTGACGGTGGGCGCGTGGTCGGTCGGCACCTTCCCCGTCCCCCCGGTGCTCCGCACGCCCGACGACCCCGCGGACGAGGTGCTCGTCGTGACGCTCGGGCGGCAGCGTGCCGTGCACACGTGGGTCGAGGACGTCGACCTCGCGCTCGACCCCGCGCCGCTCGACGTGCGCGTCCACCCCGTGCAGGACGGCTACGAGGTCGAGGTGACGGCACGGTCCCTGGCACGCGACGTCACGCTGCTGGTGGACCGTCTCGACCCCGACGCCACCGTCGACGAGGCGCTCGTCACCCTGACGGCCGGCGAGACGACGGCCTTCCGCGTCCGCACGTCGGTCGTCCTCGACCCGGCGGCCCTCGCGTCCGCACCGGTGCTGCGCAGCGCGAACGACGTCGTGGTCCGCGCCGCGCACGGGTGACGGGTGCGCGGGTGCCCGACGGACCGGCTGGCGCACCGGCCGGTACGCTGACCGCCGTGGGCGCGGACGCGATCGGACTGGTGCTGGCACGCCCGGCACGGATGCTCGGTCTCGAGCCGTTCTTCATGGAGCTCATCGGCGGCATCGAGGAGACCCTGTCGACGGACGACCGGTCGCTGCTCCTGCACGTCGTGCCCGACCACGAGGCCGAGATCGCCGCGTACCGCAGGTGGGGGCCGGGCCACCTCGTCGACGCCGTGGTGCTCGTCAACCTCGTGGTCGCCGACCCCCGCCTCGCCGTCCTGCGCGAGCTCGGCATCCCCACGGTCGTGGTCGGAGGGCCCGAGCGGGCCCTGTCGGGAGCCGCGCACGTCTGGATCGACAACAGCCAGGCCATGCGTGACGCCGTCGGGTACCTCGTGGACCTGGGCCACACCACGATCGGCCGGGTCTCCGGGCCGGCGGCGCTCGCCCACACCCGTTCCCGCACCGAGGCGTTCCTCGCCGAGTGCGCTGCCCGGGACGCGCACGGCGTGGTCGTCGAGGGCGACTACGGGCAGGAGTCGGGCACGCGGGCCGCCCGCACCCTCCTCGGACGCAACGACCCGCCGTCCGCGCTGGTGTTCGACAACGACGTGATGGCCCTGGCCGCGCTCGGGGTGGCGAACGAGCTGGGCCTGAGCGTGCCCGGCGACGTCTCGCTGCTCGCGTGGGACGACTCCCCGCTGTGCCGCCTGTCCCACCCCCCGCTGTCGGCGATGAGCCTCGACGTGCACGCGATGGGTGTCCAGGTCGCCGACGCGGTCCTCAACCTGCTCGCCTCGGGCCGTCCGACGACGTCGACGGCCCCGCTCCCCCGTCTGGTGGCCCGCGGCAGCACGGCGCGCCGCCCCCGCTGACCTCGTCGGCGTGCACTGCCAGCTCCCCGCGCCCGACCACCTGCGGCAACGCCCCCGGGGTGGTTGGGTAGGCACATGACTGCGGCTCCACCTTCCCCCGTGCCCGTCGACCCCGGCACGCTGCACGCCGTCGCGGCGGGTGCGTACTACGACCCGCACGCCGTCCTGGGACCCCACGTGGGCGACGGCGCCGTGACCGTCCGGACGCTGCGGCCGCTCGCCGACCGCGTCGTGGTCGTCACCGCCGACGCGCGTGTGGAGGCACGGCACGAGGTCGACGGGATCTGGTGCGCCCTGCTGCCCGGCACGGCCGTCCCCGACTACCGCCTCGAGGTGGTCTACGGCGAGTGGACGACCACGGCCGACGACCCGTACCGGTTCCTGCCCACCGTGCAGGAGCTCGACCGCTACCTCGTGCGCGAGGGCCGGCACGAGCAGCTCTGGCAGGTGCTCGGCGCGAACATCCGGACGTACCCCGGTCAGCTCGGGGAGGTGCGGGGCACGTCGTTCGCGGTGTGGGCGCCCAACGCCCGCGCGGTGCGCGTGGTCGGCGACTTCAACCACTGGCAGGGCGCGACGCACGCGATGCGGTCGCTCGGCGAGAGCGGCATCTGGGAGATCTTCGCGCCCGGCGTCGACGCGGGTGCGCGCTACAAGTTCGAGATCCTCGCGGCGGACGGCTCGTGGCGGCAGAAGGCCGACCCCCTGGCCAAGGGCACGGAGGTCCCTCCGGCGACGGCGTCCGTCGTCGTGGAGTCCCGGTACGAGTGGTCGGACGACGCCTGGATGGCCGACCGGTCGACGCGGGACCCGCACGCGGGCCCCGTCAGCGTGTACGAGGTCCATCTCGGCTCCTGGCGTCAAGGGCTGTCCTACCGCGACCTGGCACACCAGCTCACCGAGTACGTGCTGGAGATGGGCTTCACCCACGTCGAGCTGATGCCCGTGGCCGAGCACCCCTTCGGTGGCTCGTGGGGCTACCAGGTGACGTCGTACTACGCCCCCACGTCGCGGTTCGGGCATCCCGACGACTTCCGCTACCTCGTGGACTGCCTGCACCGCGCAGGGATCGGCGTGATCGTCGACTGGGTCCCTGCCCACTTCCCGAAGGACGAGTGGGCGCTGGCGCAGTTCGACGGCACAGCCCTGTACGAGCACCCGGACCCGCTGCTCGGCGAGCAGCCGGACTGGGGCACGTACGTCTTCAACTTCGGGCGGGCCGAGGTCCGCAACTTCCTGGTCGCCAACGCCACGTACTGGCTCGAGGAGTTCCACGTCGACGGCCTGCGCGTCGACGCGGTCGCCTCGATGCTGTACCTGGACTACTCGCGCCAGGCCGGGCAGTGGCGCCCCAACCAGTACGGGGGCCGCGAGAACCTCGAGGCCATCTCGTTCCTGCAGGAGACGAACGCGACGGCGTACCGCCGGACCCCGGGCATCATGATGATCGCCGAGGAGTCCACCGCGTGGCCCGGCGTGACCGCCCCGACGTCGGCCCAGGGCCTCGGCTTCGGGCTCAAGTGGAACATGGGCTGGATGAACGACACCCTGCGCTACCTGCGCGAGGAGCCCATCAACCGGCGCTACCACCATCACGAGATCACGTTCTCGATGGTCTACGCGTACTCGGAGCACTTCGTCCTTCCGATCAGCCACGACGAGGTCGTGCACGGCAAGGGGTCGCTCTACGGCCGCATGCCGGGTGACCACTGGCAGAAGCTCGCCGGTGTCCGCGCCCTGCAGGTGTACCAGTGGACGCACCCCGGCAAGCAGCTGCTCTTCATGGGGCAGGAGTTCGCCCAGCAGGGCGAGTGGGCGGAGTCGCGGTCACTCGACTGGTACGACCTCGAGGACCCGGCGCACCGCGGCGTGCAGCAGAGCCTGCGCGACCTCAACGCGCTGTACCGCGCGACGCCCGCCCTGTGGCAGCTGGACCACACGCCGGACGGCTTCGAGTGGCTCGCCTCCGACGAGGCAGGCCTCAACCTCCTCGCGTACGTGCGCCGCGGCGTCGACACGCCCCCGGCGGTCGTCGTGGTCAACTTCGCCGGCGTGCCCCACGAGGGATGGCGCCTGCCGCTGCCCCAGGGCGGCGCGTGGCGCGAGGCGTTCAACTCGGACTCCGAGGTGTACGGCGGTTCCGGCGTCGGCAACCTGGGCCGCATCGAGGCCGAACCCGTCGAGCACTACGGACGCGCCTGGTCGACGACGATCCGTGTCCCTCCCCTGGGTGCGGTCGTGTTCGTCGCCGAGAGCACCACGGAGCCCTCGCCACGGGCTGAGACCGTCTGAGCACGTGGCCCTGCGGGGCCCTGGGTACTGAAGAGCCGCGGCCGGCCGTCGATCCTGACGGCCGGCCGCGGCTCTTCGGGCAACGGTGCGCGCGCACTCAGGGGAGCCCGCAACGAGGGGACCGCCACGAACCGACGCCGCAGGACCGCGGTCGGAATCCGCGCAGGCGGCGGCACCTGAGCTGGTGAACGGCTCAGGAGAGGGTCCGCGCCGTGTGCGGCGAGGGCGTCCTCCCCCGCTCCGTCCGTACGGAACAGCTGCGTGCGTGCGGATCCGTCTCACGGAACGGCTGCGTCCGTGCGCACCCGTCCGCACAGCTCCGCCCAGTACGGGTCCGTCGGCACGGCTACGTGCGCGCCGCTCCATCCGTACGGCTCCGACCGCCCGCTCGAGGAAGCCGGCCGCGCTGCTCAGCGACCGTCACCGTGGTCCGCCGGGAACTTTCCGAGGAACGACGAAAGGCCCACCCCGTGAGGGGTGGGCCTTTCGTTGAATGATTGTCCGGCGGCGTCCTACTCTCCCACACCCTGGCGGGTGCAGTACCATCGGCGCTGAAGGGCTTAGCTTCCGGGTTCGGAATGGGACCGGGCGTTTCCCCTTCGCTATGACCGCCGTAACGCTGTCGAGTTCTCAAACGGATTCCCGCTGATTTCTCGGGAACCGCACAGTGGACGCGTAGCAATGAATGAAGGTTAGTCAAGTTGTCGGCTTATTAGTACCGGTCAGCTGCGGCAGTCGTTAGTCCTGCCTTCCACATCCGGCCTATCTACCCAGTGGTCTAGCTGGGAGCCTCTCACCCCTAAGGGCATGGAAACCTCATCTTGAAGCAGGCTTCCCGCTTAGATGCTTTCAGCGGTTATCCCTTCCGAACGTAGCCAACCAGCCGTGCTCCTGGCGGAACAACTGGCACACCAGAGGTTCGTCCGTCCCGGTCCTCTCGTACTAGGGACAGCCCTTCTCAAGTTTCCTGCGCGCGCAGCGGATAGGGACCGAACTGTCTCACGACGTTCTAAACCCAGCTCGCGTACCGCTTTAATGGGCGAACAGCCCAACCCTTGGGACCTACTCCAGCCCCAGGATGCGACGAGCCGACATCGAGGTGCCAAACCATGCCGTCGATATGGACTCTTGGGCAAGATCAGCCTGTTATCCCCGGGGTACCTTTTATCCGTTGAGCGACGGCGCTTCCACAAGCCACCGCCGGATCACTAGTTCCGACTTTCGTCCCTGCTCGACCTGTCAGTCTCACAGTCAAGCTCCCTTGTGCACTTGCACTCGCCACCTGATTGCCAACCAGGCTGAGGGAACCTTTGAGCGCCTCCGTTACATTTTAGGAGGCAACCGCCCCAGTTAAACTACCCACCAGGCACTGTCCCTGATCCGGATCACGGACCGAGGTTAGATATCCAGAGCGACCAGAGTGGTATTTCAACGTTGACTCCACCGACACTGGCGTGCCGGCTTCACAGTCTCCCACCTATCCTACACAAGCCGCACCGAACACCAATACCAAGCTATAGTAAAGGTCCCGGGGTCTTTCCGTCCTGCTGCGCGTAACGAGCATCTTTACTCGTAGTGCAATTTCGCCGAGTTCGCGGTTGAGACAGCGGAGAAGTCGTTACGCCATTCGTGCAGGTCGGAACTTACCCGACAAGGAATTTCGCTACCTTAGGATGGTTATAGTTACCACCGCCGTTTACTGGGGCTTAAATTCTGAGCTTCGCTCCGAAGAGCTGACCCGTCCTCTTAACCTTCCAGCACCGGGCAGGCGTCAGTCCGTATACATCGTCTTGCGACTTCGCACGGACCTGTGTTTTTAGTAAACAGTCGCTTCTCCCTGGTCTCTGCGGCCCTCCACGCTTCCCCGGGCATGCCGGTTCACGCTTGAGGCCCCCCTTCTCCCGAAGTTACGGGGGCATTTTGCCGAGTTCCTTAACCACGATTCTCTCGATCGCCTTGGTATTCTCTACCTGACCACCTGAGTCGGTTTGGGGTACGGGCGGCTAGAACCTCGCGTCGAGGCTTTTCTTGGCAGCATAGGATCACCCATTTCCCGCATACGCGGTACCCGTCGGCTCTCAGGCTTCACGAGGTGCGGATTTGCCTACACCTCACCCTACGACCTTGGACGTGGACTACCATCGCCACGCTGGGCTACCTTCCTGCGTCACCCCTGTTAATACGCTTACCTACTACCGGTTCGGGTCCCGTGCTCCCCTGCCTCGGTGTCCCGAAGGACGATGAGACAGGCTCGGACGGTTAGCATCACCGGGCTCGGTATGGGCGGTTCTTCGCCGGTACGGGAATATCAACCCGTTGTCCATCGACTACGCCTGTCGGCCTCGCCTTAGGTCCCGACTTACCCAGGGCGGATTAGCCGGGCCCTGGAACCCTTGGTCATTCGGCGGACGGGTTTCTCACCCGTCTTTCGCTACTCATGCCTGCATTCTCACTCGTGCCGGCTCCACCGCTGGGTTACCCCGCGGCTTCACTGCCGGCACGACGCTCCCCTACCCATCCACACGACTGAACCACGAAGGCTTGTCTCTAGTGTGAATGCCACAGCTTCGGCGGTGTGCTTGAGCCCCGCTACATTGTCGGCGCGGAATCACTTGACCAGTGAGCTATTACGCACTCTTTCAAGGGTGGCTGCTTCTAAGCCAACCTCCTGGTTGTCTGTGCAACTCCACATCCTTTCCCACTTAGCACACGCTTTGGGGCCTTAGCTGGTGGTCTGGGCTGTTTCCCTCTCGACTACGGAGCTTATCCCCCGCAGTCTCACTGCCACGCTCTGGCTTACCGGCATTCGGAGTTTGGCTAACGTCAGTAACCTGGTGGGGCCCATCGGCTATCCAGTAGCTCTACCTCCGGCAAGAAACGCGTGACGCTGCACCTAAATGCATTTCGGGGAGAACCAGCTATCACGAAGTTTGATTGGCCTTTCACCCCTAACCACAGGTCATCCCCCAGGTTTTCAACCCTGGTGGGTTCGGGCCTCCACGCGGTCTTACCCGCGCTTCACCCTGCCCATGGCTAGATCACTTCGCTTCGGGTCTAGAGCACGCGACTACGGTCGCCCTATTCGGACTCGCTTTCGCTACGGCTTCCCCACACGGGTTAACCTCGCCACGTACCACTAACTCGCAGGCTCATTCTTCAAAAGGCACGCCGTCACCCCTGCTAGGGAGGCTCCGACGGATTGTATGCACACGGTTTCAGGTACTATTTCACTCCCCTCCCGGGGTACTTTTCACCTTTCCCTCACGGTACTTGTCCGCTATCGGTCACCAGGTAGTATTTAGGCTTACACAGTGGTCTGTGCAGATTCACTCCGGGTTTCTCGGGCCCGGAGCTACTTGGGATCCCCTTCGGGAGGCCACGCCATTTCGTCTACGGGGGTAACACCCTCTGTGCCGGGCCTTTCAAGACCCTTCGACTATAACGCGGCTTTCTGACTCCCTGCCCAGGCGGCAGCCCAGACTGAAAGGTCCCACAACCCCGAACGCGCAACGCCTGCCGGCTATCACACGCGCTCGGTTTGGCCTGATCCGCTTTCGCTCGCCACTACTCACGGAATATCTCTTCCTGCCGGTACTGAGATGTTTCACTTCCCGGCGTTCCCTCCACGCACCCTATATATTCAGGTGCGGGTCACACGACATGACTCGTGCGGGGTTTCCCCATTCGGAAATCCTCGGATCACGGTTCGTTTGCCAACTCCCCGAGGCTTATCGCAGGCTACTACGTCCTTCTTCGGCTCCTGGTGCCAAGGCATCCACCCTGTGCACTTATAAACTTGACCACAAAAGATCATTCAAAGATGCTCGCGTCCACTGTGCAGTTCTCAAGCAACCAACGGTCACCACCCGGACCCCGGCGCCTACCAGCGACCAGCACCCCTCCAAGGAGAAGCACCACCACCAGCGGTTCGACCGGACCAGACGATCCCGACCAAGGCAACACCCCCACAGGGCTGTTCCCTCAGGACCCAACAGCGTGCCAAGCCGACCCGCGACGAACCGGTGAGCTCTTCGTTCCCTCCCCGCAGCAAGCTGCAGGCGTACTAGAAAGCCACCGACCCAACGAGCCGGCCAGTAGTCGATGTTCCACCCGTGAGCACCACCCCTCACACGTACGGCGAGGGCGTGGGCCTGGACACCACCACCACCCCATGACAGGGCGACCTGGTGCCAGATGCTCCTTAGAAAGGAGGTGATCCAGCCGCACCTTCCGGTACGGCTACCTTGTTACGACTTAGTCCTAATCGCCAGTCCCACCTTCGACGACTCCCCCCAAAAGGTTGGGCCATCGGCTTCGGGTGTTACCGACTTTCATGACTTGACGGGCGGTGTGTACAAGGCCCGGGAACGTATTCACCGCAGCGTTGCTGATCTGCGATTACTAGCGACTCCGACTTCATGGGGTCGAGTTGCAGACCCCAATCCGAACTGAGACCGGCTTTTTGGGATTCGCTCCACCTTGCGGTATCGCAGCCCTTTGTACCGGCCATTGTAGCATGCGTGAAGCCCAAGACATAAGGGGCATGATGATTTGACGTCATCCCCACCTTCCTCCGAGTTGACCCCGGCAGTCTCCCATGAGTCCCCGGCATAACCCGCTGGCAACATGGGACGAGGGTTGCGCTCGTTGCGGGACTTAACCCAACATCTCACGACACGAGCTGACGACAACCATGCACCACCTGTACACCGACCTTGCGGGGCGCACATCTCTGCACGTTTCCGGTGTATGTCAAGCCTTGGTAAGGTTCTTCGCGTTGCATCGAATTAATCCGCATGCTCCGCCGCTTGTGCGGGCCCCCGTCAATTTCTTTGAGTTTTAGCCTTGCGGCCGTACTCCCCAGGCGGGGCACTTAATGCGTTTGCTGCGGCACGGAATCCGTGGAATGGACCCCACACCTAGTGCCCAACGTTTACGGCATGGACTACCAGGGTATCTAATCCTGTTCGCTCCCCATGCTTTCGCTCCTCAGCGTCAGTTGCGGCCCAGTGACCTGCCTTCGCCATCGGTGTTCCTCCTGATATCTGCGCATTCCACCGCTACACCAGGAATTCCAGTCACCCCTACCGCACTCTAGTCTGCCCGTACCCACTGCAAGCCCCAGGTTGAGCCTGAGGTTTTCACAGCAGACGCGACAAACCGCCTACGAGCTCTTTACGCCCAATAATTCCGGACAACGCTTGCGCCCTACGTATTACCGCGGCTGCTGGCACGTAGTTAGCCGGCGCTTCTTCTGCAGGTACCGTCACTTTCGCTTCTTCCCTGCTGAAAGCGGTTTACAACCCGAAGGCCGTCATCCCGCACGCGGCGTCGCTGCATCAGGCTTTCGCCCATTGTGCAATATTCCCCACTGCTGCCTCCCGTAGGAGTCTGGGCCGTGTCTCAGTCCCAGTGTGGCCGGTCGCCCTCTCAGGCCGGCTACCCGTCGTCGCCTTGGTAGGCCATCACCCCACCAACAAGCTGATAGGCCGCGAGCCCATCCTCCACCGATAAATCTTTCCAGACGCTACAGATGCCCGTGCGTCTCGTATCCGGTATTAGACCTCGTTTCCAAGGCTTATCCCAGAGTGAAGGGTAGGTTGCTCACGTGTTACTCACCCGTTCGCCACTGATCAGACCAGCAAGCTGGTCGTCACCGTTCGACTTGCATGTGTTAAGCACGCCGCCAGCGTTCGTCCTGAGCCAGAATCAAACTCTCCGTGAATGTCAAACAGCCACCCACCGACCGAAGCCGGCGAGCAACAGACACACAAAGAACCCCCCCAAAGAGGGGCATCAACTGGCATCATCCCGAACCAGACCCACGGGGTGGACCTGATCCAGGGTTCGACGCCAAAAATATGGCATCGACTACTTGGCACACTGTTGAGTTCTCAAGGAACAGACGCGCATCCCACCTGGCCTTTCGACCCGGTCTGGAGGCAACCGTTCTAACTTAGCCTATCTGCGACTCCCGGTCAACTCCGCCTCGCCGGCTTTGTTTCCTGGGAGTCGGGCGTTCGACCTGGTCGGCGCCCGCGCCTCTCGCACCCCGGAGGGCTTGAGCGGCTGGATGACCGTACCCGATCTCTCGACCCGGTCCGCACCTGCCCCGGAGGGCTGCTGCGGCTGGATGACCGTACCCGATCTCGCGACCCGGTCCGCACCCGTCCGCACCTGCCCCTGAGGGCTTGAGCGGCTGGATGACCGTACCCGATCTTCCGACCCGTCCGATCCACCCGAACACGCCGCACTGCCCGACGCAGGAGCGTCGAGCGGAAGCGTGAGCGGGGGTGCCTACCCGGGGGACCGACCATCGAGTCGAGCTCGGTGTCCGTTCCTCCCTGCCGGGCGGCCTGGAGTAAGTTACGCCGACCCGGTCGTCGACGCAAATCGCTGCCGCTGGGACGCGTTTGCCCTGGTCAGGGCCCCGATGCGCCTCGGCGCCGCCCGGCACGTGGCCGAGCGGCGCCGAGAGGACGCTCCGAGGAGTCAGTACAGGGCCGACGCCAAAGCCCGACGGGCGGCCACGACGCGCGGGTCGTCGGTGCCGAGCACCTCGAACAGGTCGACCAGGCGCACCCGCACCCGCTCGCGGTCGTCGCCCGCGGTACGTCGGACGAGGTCCACCAGACGTGCGAACGCGTCCTCCACCGCACCGGCGAAGACGTCGAGGTCGGCGACGGCCAGCTGCGCGTCCACGTCGTCGGGTCGCGCGGCGGCCGCGTCCCGCACCACCCGCGGGTCGGCGCCGGCCGTGCGCTCCATCAGCCCCACCTGGGCCAGACCGGCCCGCGCCATGGCGTCGCGGGGGTTCTCCCGCAGCGCCTGCTCGTACGCGGCACGGGCGGCCGGCAGGTCGTCACGCTCGATCGCGTCGTACGCCGCCTGGTGCAGCGGGGGCAGCGCGGGCTCGGGCTCCGGCTCGGCAGGAGCCGGCGCTGCGGCCACCCGGCCCGTGATGCCGTTCGCCTCGGCGGCGGCCAGGAGCTGGTCGAGCACGGCGCGGACCTGCTCCCGCGGGTACGCACCCTGGAAGAGCGGCACCGGCTGCCCCCCGAGCACCGCGACGACGGTCGGCACCGACTGCGCCTGGAAGGCGGCGGCCACCTGCGGGTTGGCCTCGGCGTCGATCCGCGCGAGCAGCCAGCGTCCCTCGTCGTCGTCCGCGAGAGCCGCGAGGTCGGCGGCGACCTGCTGGCTGGCCTCGCTCCAGGGCGCCCACAGCACCACGACGACGGGGTGCTGCGTGGAGGACTGCACCACGTCGGCGAACGTCGTCTGGTCGACGTCGCGCACGTAGGCCGACCCGACGGCCAGACCCCCGGGGCTGCCGGGCGGCGGCGTGGCGGGACGGGCGAGCGTCGACAGGTCGATGGCGCCGCGGGCGTCCAGCGGCGGTCGGGGCTGCTGCGACGGCTGCGACATCACGAGCTCCTCGGGATCGTCGTGTTCGGGTGGACCTGGACACCGCGGGGCAGCCGCGGGAGGGCCGCAGCGGAGTCCGCCGCAGATTGTCCCCCCTCGACACGCGTGGCCGTGGACGCGTCCGCGACGTGTCGGACGTCCGTCACGAGGCGGACGCCCCCGTCACCTGCTGCTCGCCCGCGAGGACCTGGACCTGGGCCCCGCTGTCCGCCGGCGGCACGTACAGGACCACCACGCCCGTGAAGACGCGCGTCAGGCTGGTGCCGGCCGTCGTGGCACCGCCGGCCAGGGCCGAGTAGAACGGCTCGAGGCTGATGCTCCCGCCCGGAACCGCGAGGGTGGTGGTGGACGTCGTCGTCAGCTCGCTCACGACGACGGCGCCGCCGTCGACGGTCCCCATCGCCACGACCGGCTCGGACGCCGGCGTGTACGTCTGCGTCAGCGTGGCCGCGTCGGCGAGCCGCGTCGCGGTGCCGGACCGCTCCGCCTCGATCGCCGCGCGCAGCGCGTCGGGCGCGAAGCTCGGGGCGTGGGGGGAGGCGTCACCGTTGGCGAGCACGTCCGCGTACCGGGCGACGGCCTCGACCGGCGTCATCAGCAGGCCCGCCGCGTCGGGCGCGAGCGCCGGGCTGCCCTCCTCGGGCGCGGCCGTCGCGGGCATCTGGACCGACGGCATGAGCTTCGCCCAGCCCCACAGCTTGTACTGCTCGCGCGGCGAGGCCTGCCGCAGCACGAGGACCCGCGGTGCCTGCAGGTCGTCGGGCTGCTCGGTGACGACGAGCTGCGTCC
Source organism: Cellulomonas wangsupingiae (assembly GCF_024508275.1). NCBI lineage: Bacteria > Bacillati > Actinomycetota > Actinomycetes > Micrococcales > Cellulomonadaceae > Cellulomonas > Cellulomonas wangsupingiae. Next base: position 1,188,121 of record NZ_CP101989.1, on the reverse strand, counting down.
GCGGCCACGTGTCCGTCTCCGAGACCAGCAGCGCCTGCTCCTCGAACGGCAGCACCGTCGCCGGCCGCGATCCACCGGCGGTCGCGTTGCGGACGTACTCCGCCGTGCGCGTCGCGAGCGCCGGTCCCTCGAGGCGGCCGGCCAGGTGGGCGGGGTCGTTGGCCGCGTCTCCCGCGGCCACCGCGTCGGCCACGGAGCCGAGGACCCGCTGCGCCTGTGCCACGGACACCGCCGGTGGGGCGACCGCGGGGACCGGCTCGGGCGCCGCCTCCGGCAGCGGGGTGCTGCAGCCGACGAGCGCGAGCACGGGCAGGACCGCCAGCGCCGCCGCCCGTCGGCGACGGGCTGCCGGTCGCGACCCCGCGGGAGCCGCGGGGCGTCCCCGGTGGCCGACGTCGGTCTGTCCGGTGCGGGTCATCGCTGCTCCTCCTTCGGGCTCTCGTCGTCGTCGGGCGCCAGCCCCCATGCCCGACGCCAGGCGTCGGCGCGTGAGCCGGCCGGCTGCTCGGGCCCCGCGACCGCGCCGGCGCGCGGGCCACCGGGGACGGGCGAGTCGCGCAGCCACGCGGGACGCGTGTCCTCGTGCTGCGCCGGTGGGTCGAGGTGCGGACGAGCGGGCTGCGCAGGCCGCGCGCCGGGTCGTGCGGCGTCAGGGCCGGACGTCGGGCCGGCCACGGCGCCGGGCGCGGGCGGCGCGGACGTCCAGCCCGGGCGGACGGGCCGGGCTGCGGCGGCGGTGACGGCGGGCCGGCGTCACCCGGGTGCGGCGCGGGGCCCCGCGAGGGCGTGGCGCGCACGTGGCCGGTGGGCCCTCCGGACGGCGACGAGGCCGGTCCGGGCGGGGGCAGCACGGGTCCGCCGGTCCCTCGCGAGGAGCCCGACGACGCGAGCCACGCCGGCCGGCCGTGCGGGTGGCCCCCCTCGGGCGTCCCGGCGGCTGCCGGGGCGTCCGTCGTGGGCGCGCCCGTGGCGGGGCCGGCGCCGGCCGACGTGCTCCCCCGCGGGCCGACCGCGGCGGGACGGTCCGCCGCGTCGGGGCGGTTGGGCGTCGCCCACGGCACGGGGTTCGCGCCACCGGACGACCACCGGGCGCCGTCCCCCGGGCGCGCCGACGGTCCGGTCGGCGCGACCGGGCGGCCGGGCTGGGCCTCGGCGGCGGACGCGCTGCCGGAGCCCTCGTCCTCACGGGAACCGGAGCCGAACGAGGTGAGTGCCCGCAGCGCACGTCTGCCGGCGGCACCGGCCGACGGCACACCGCTGTCGGGCTCCGACGTCGCGGGCAGCGCGGTCGTGGCTGTCGCGTCGGCCGCTCCCACCGTGACGCGACCGGGCCAGCCGGTGGCGACGGGCGTCGGCGCTCCGCCGGGGACGGCGGGGGTGCGCGGTGCGTCGTCGCGCGGCTCGCTGACACCCGAGCCGCTGACGGCGCCCTGCGCGGCGAGCTCGCGCAGCTGACGGCGCGTGAGCTGGACCGGTGCGCCGTCGGCGCCCACGACGGGCATCGGACCGGTGACGACGGGCGTCCAGCCGGTGTCGGCGGGGCGGCGGCGTGACCGCACGTCGCGCAGCAGGAGCGCGGCGGCCACGAGGACGAGCAGGCTCCCCACGGCGACGCACGGCCACAGCCAGGGCGTGGTGACGACCTGGGGCCAGGCGAGCGAGACGTGCGGCGGGGTCGTGCCGGTGCTGACCGCGAGGACGCTCCAGCGGCCGGGCTGGGCGGTCCAGGTGATCTCCGCCTCGCCGTCGCCGGCCGCCTCGGCGACCCACATGTCCGACCCCGTGGGGTCCGGGACGACCGGCGCGTCCACGGTGCCGTCCGTCGTCCCCTCGGCGGCTGCCTCGCCCTCCGCGGGGGCCTCACCCTCGGCGGGTGCCTCGCCCTCGGCGGGCGCCTCACCCTCGGCGGGCGCCTCACCCTCGGCGGGTGCCTCACCCTCGGGCGCGGCGGTCGCGGTCGGCGTCGGTGCGGCGACGTCCTCGACGGCGAGCCGGTGCCAGCCGGCCAGGCCGGTGACGCGCTGGTGCGCGTCCTGGCCGACCCACCCGGCCACGTCGGTGTCGCGGCCGATCGCCAGCACCACCGGACCGTCCGCCTCGACGCGCACCGTCACCTCGGACGCCGCCAGCTCGAGCACACCGGGGTCCGTCACGACGATGTGCTCGTCCGCCTCCACGTCCGCGACGAGCACGTCGTCAGCACGCCAGAGGGTCGCCGAAGCGACGCCCAGGGCGATGACCACGACGCCCACGAGCCCGACGATGGCGATCACGAGTCGCTTGAGCACGCACTGTCCTCTCAGCCGACGAACGCCCCAGGATAGGCAGACACCCCGCAGCGGGCCGAACCGGGCGCCCTCGCGGAGCCCGATCGTCACCCGACCTCCACGCGGCGATCACGGGGACGACGGCCGAACGGGACGTGTGCGGACGAACCGGGCGGCGCGTGCGGCACCCGGCGGCCCGCGGCTCCGGGGCGCCGCCGCGCAGGCCTCCGCCCACGGACCGACCGGCCGCGGGACGGCATGGTCGCCCGCCCCTCGCCGCGTATCCTGACCTGGGGCACCGGCCTGTCGAGGAGGACCTCGGCCACCGCCGCCGACCGGGCCCGTCTCCAGGAGGATCAGCCGTGCCCGAAGCCCGGAACCCGTTTCCCGTCGTCAACTTCCGCGGCTACGACCGCGACGCGGTCGACGAGACCATCGGCTCGCTCGAGAAGGCCCTGGCGGACGCCCGGGCGCAGGTCGAGGCGCTGGACTCCGAGAAGCTGAAGGTCGCCGGCGAGCTGTCCGAGGCGCACCGCCAGCTCCGCGAGGCCGAGCGGCCCACGTACGCGGGTCTCGGGTCGCGCATCGAGCAGCTGCTGCGGTCCGCCGAGGAGCAGTCCTCCGACGTCATGACGCAGGCGAACGCCCAGGCGGCCGACGCCCTGGCCCGCGCGAAGCTCGCCTCGGGCCAGCTGCGCGCGCGGGCGGAGAACGAGGTCGCCGAGCTGCTCGCCACCGCGCGGCGCGAGGCCGAGGAGATCAGGACGACGGCGGCCGCCGAGACGGAGAGCTCCCTGATCGCGGCGCAGCGCCGCGCGGAGGAGCTCGTCGGGTCGGCCGAGCGCGAGGCCGCGCGGATCCAGAGCGCGGTGACGACCGAGGAGCACGAGCGGCGGACGTCGCTCGAGCGCGAGCTCGGGACGCTGCGCGCACGGGTCGAGCACGAGGCGACCCAGCTGCGGATCGCGACGGAGCGCACCGCGAGCGAGCTGCGCACCCGCACGGAGGCCGAGACCACCGCGCTGCGTGAGGAGTCCGAGCGCTACGCGCAGGACCTGCGGCAGAGCGCGGACCAGGACACGACCGAGCTCCGGCAGCGTGTCGACGCCGAGGTGGCGGCGCTGCGCGGCGAGGCGGACCGCTACGCCGCCCGCGTGCGCTCCGAGGTGAGCGCCGAGGTCGCCGCGTGGCGCCAGTCGGCCGCCGAGGAGACGACGGCGCTGCGGGCCGCGGCGGCGGAGTACGCCGACGCGACGCGCGCGGCCGCCGACCGGGACGCCGCGACCCTGCAGCAGCGCGTGGCCGCCGAGGTGGCGGCACTGCGGACCGAGGCCGAGCAGTACGCGGCGTACGTGCGGGCGACCGCCGAGCGTGAGGCCGGCGAGCTGCGCGCCGCGGCGTCCGACGAGGTGGCCCGGGCCCGCTCCGAGGCCGAGGACGCCGTCGCGACCCTGCGTACCGAGTCCGAGCAGTACGCGGCACAGCTCCGGGCCCAGGCCGAGCGGGAGACGACCGAGCTGCGCGAGCGCACGGGCTACGAGGTGGCGCACCTGCGGGAGACCGCGCAGCGCGAGACCGACGAGCTGCGGATGACGACCGAGCGCGAGACGGCGGACGCCCGCGCGGCGGCCGACCGCGAGACGACCGAGCTGCGGGAGCGCACGCGCCTCGAGGTGGAGCGGCTGCAGACCGAGGCGCGCCGCGCGATCGGCGAGGCCACCACGCAGGCCCGGACCCGCGCGGACGACCTGGTGCGGCGGGCCGAGCAGCAGCTCGCCGACGCCGAGCTCGCCATCGCGGCCCAGCACGAGGCCGCGGAGCGGCACGACGCCGAGCGCCACGAGGCCGCGCGCGCCGAGACCGAGCGCCTGGTCGCCGACGCCGAGGCGCACGCGTCCGAGGCGGAGGAGCGCGTCGCCAAGGCGCTCGCCCACGCCGAGAAGGTGCGCACCGACGCGGAGAAGCAGGCAGCCGAGCTGGTGTCCAACGCCCGACGCAACGCCGACCGCGTGGTCGCCGAGGCGCGCGAGCACGCCGAGAAGCAGATCTCGGACGCGATGACCGAGTCCGAGCGCGAGCGCTCGACGGCGACGCGGCAGGTGGAGGACCTGCACCGCCAGCGCGAGTCGATCACGTCCTACCTCGACGAGCTGCGGCACCTCCTGGGTAGCAACCCCGACCGTGCCGCGCTGGAGAAGGCCGGCCGGATCGAGGAGCAGTTCGCCAAGGAGCAGAAGCCGTCGCGGCCCGCGTCTGCCGAGGCCTCGGCGGAAGCGGCCGGCACGAAGGCCACCGAGGACCGGACGACGCAGCGCGACTCCGCGCCGGGGCCCGAGGCCGCCGGCACGCCCGACGCGCCGCCGGCCGACGGCGAGACGGCCCGCGCGCCGCGCCAGCCGCGTCCGGCGCGCACGACGAAGGCCCGTCCCGCCCCCGTGTCGGCTGCGGTCCCCGTCGTCCCCTCCCCCGCCGTGCGCGAGCAGGCGGACGGTGAGGCCGACCAGGCCGACGACCCCGCGCGGGACGCCGCGTCCGGCTCCCGCTGACCGGCACGGTCCGTGACCACCGAGCAGCCGACCGCGGGCGACCCGGCGGACCGTCCGGCGTCCGACGCCGGCGGCCGCCCGGTGGGCGAGGACGACCGGGCGGCGCAGTGGCGTGCGCGGCGGCGCGAGGCCGCCGGTGCGCACGCCGAGGCGCTGGCGGCCCGGCAGCGGGCGGAGTCGGCACGGGCGCGCGTGCTGATCACCGAGTTCCTCGCCGACGCGCGGGCGCGCGGCCGCACGCCCGTGCCGCTGCACGTCCGGTCCTACGACGGCCGCGCCCGCTACCGGACACCGCTCGAGGGGTGGTACCTGCGCCGTGACGAGAGCGTCGGCATCGACACCGACGGCGAGTTCTACGTGCTGACCGCACCCGCCAGCCTCGTCGCGCGGATCCGCGGCGTGCAGCCCACGCCGCAGGACCCGCCCCTGGTCATCGGCGCGGGGGGCAAGGACGGCGAGTCCATCGACCTGCAGGACGCGCTCGCCCGCGTGCTCGCGGGCGAGCTGTAGACCGACCCCGGCGGCCGGTCGCGGCTACCCGCGGGCGGCGTCCACCCGCTGCGCGAGCTCCGCGACGGCACTGCGGACGACCGCGGGGTCCTCGACCGCCGACAGGTGCCCGACGCGCGGGACCACCACCAGCAGGGCGTGCGCGGCCGTCGCCACCATGTGGTCGGCCGCGTCCGTCCCCGTGACCGTGTCCTCGTCGCCGACCACGACGGTGACCGGGCCGTCGAACGCCCGCAGCGCGTCGGTGCGGTCGGGACGCACGGACATCGCCCGCTGGGCCCACGCGACGCGGGCGGGGTCCTGCTCACCGATCCACGCGCCGACGCGCTCGACGACCTCGGGGCGCGCGCTGCGCGTCGTCTCCCCCAGCAGCACGTCGACCATGCCCCGCACGGGGTCGACGGACCCCGCCGCCTCGACCTCGTCCGCGACCCGCCGGCGGTTCGCGGCGGCGTCGGCCGTGTCGGCGACGACCTTGGTGTCGACGAGCGCGAGCCCGGCGACGAGCTCGGGATGGCGCTCGAGCAGCGCGAGCGCGACGTAGCCGCCCATCGACAGGCCCGCGACCACCGCGGGTCCGCCCCCGGCCGCGCGGATCGCGTCCGCGACCCGGTCGGCCGCCACGTCGAGCGACGGCTCGGGCAGCGGCTCGCCCGACGCCACCGGCAGGTCCGGCGCGAGCAGGTCCCGCGTGCGGGCCAGGTCCCGCGCGACGTCGTCCCACATCCGGTGGTCCAGCGGGAAGGCGTGCAGCAGGACGATCGGGGTCGCGGTCATGCGTGCTCCAGTGGCTGTCGGTGCGGGTGCCGCCGGTGCGCGAGGCGTGGCCGGGTGGGCGTCGAGCGCCCGTCGGCGTGTCACGTCGAGACTACCGAGCCGGGTCGGGAGGTGCGCTGCGACCGCGCCCGCGCGGCCGCGGCGGCCCGTTCCAGCAGCACCGCGACGCCGTCGTCGGCGTTGGACGGCAGGACCGTGTCGGCCGCCGCACGCACCGCCGGGTGGGCGTTCGCGACCGCGAACGCCCGGCCCGCCCACCGGAGCATCGGCAGGTCGTTGGGGGCGTCACCGACCGCCCAGACCTGCGCGGGCGCGATCCCGCGGCGGGCGCTCCACTCCGCGAGGGTCGCCGCCTTGGTGACGCCCGGCGCGGCGATCTCCCCGAGTGCCCCCGCGGCGGACGACGTCACGTGCGCGAGGTCGCCGACCGCCTGCTGCGCGTCGGCCACGAACGCGTCGGCGTCCTGCGCGCGGCCGGTCGCGCGCAGCAGGAGCTTGAGCGTCACGACGGGCAGCACGTCCTCGATGCGCTCGGCGCGAGGGCTGCCGTCCGGCACGGGGTGCTCGGAGAAGAAGCCGCGCTCGGCGGCGAAGCCGTCGGCGCCCTCGACGGCGAGGTGGACGGCGTCGGCGCCCCAGGCGGCACGCAGCCGCGTGGCGACGGCGGCCACGCGGTCACGTCCCATGCCGTGCTGCTCGAGCACGCGCAGGCCGGCGACGTCGACGACGGACGCACCGTTGGCGCAGATGGCCACGCCGTGACCGGCGACGTGCGCCGCGAGGTCGGCCAGCCAGCGGTGGGGGCGCGCGGTCACGAACACGACGTCGAGCCCGGCCTTCTCGGCATCGGCGAGCGCCGCGGCGGTGCGCGGCGCGACCGTCCCGTCCGGCCGCAGCAGGGTGCCGTCGAGGTCGGACGCGACGAGCCGCACGTCGGCGCCCGGGCGTGCGGCGCGCCGAGCGCCGGTGTCCCCGTCCCGGGGCGCGGCGGTCGCTGGGGTCGCGGGTGCACCGGTGGACGGCGCCGGGCCGTCGGTCATCGGCGGGTCGGCCCGCGCCGGGTGCGCGCCTGCCAGCACCCACCGTGCCAGTGGCGCCGTTCGTCGACGCCGTCGCCGCGCCACGAGTCCGTGCGCCAGGCCACGACGTGCGGGGTCCCCACGGCGACGACCTGGTCGCAGCCGGGGCACCGGTACTCGCGGTCGGACGCGCGCACCTGCTGCACGACCCACTCGCCGTCGGGACCGCTCTCGGCGCGGCGGCCCCCGGTCGCGCGCTCGAGGTCGAGCTCCACGTGCTCCGTGCCGTACGGACGGCGCGCAGAACGGCGGGAGCGGGGCACGAGACCATCCTCGCCCAGCGAGGCCGGGCGCACGAGCGACGACGCCCCGCCGCCGCACGGCGTGCGCGGCGGCGGGGCGGTGCGTCAGAGGGTGGCAGCCGACTCGGGTGCGGGAATGACGCCGGTGCGGATGAGCTCGCGGTACCACCGTGCCGAGTCCTTGAGCGTCCGGACCTGGGTGTCGTAGTCGACGTGCACCACACCGAAGCGGCGGTCGTAGCCGTACGCCCACTCGAAGTTGTCGAAGAGCGACCACACGAAGTAGCCGCGCACGTCGACGCCCTTGTCCATCGCCTCGCCGACCGCGTCGAGGTGGTCGTGCAGGTACGCGACGCGGTCGGCGTCGTGGACCCGGCCGTCGTCCGTCACGGTGTCGTAGAACGCGGCGCCGTTCTCCGTGATCGCCAGCGGCAGCGCCGGGTAGCGCTCGTGCAGCTCGAGCAGCAGGTCGACGAGGCCCTGCGGCTCGATGTTCCAGCCCATGGCCGTGTGCGGACCGGGCTGCGGGAGGAACTCGGCGTGGTCGGCGCCGACCCACGCGCTGACGGCCGACGACCGGTGGCCGTCGGGCCCGGGAGTGCCGTCGCCCACCGGCGGCGTGCCGTGCTGCACCCGGCCCGTGGAGTAGTAGTTGACGCCGAGCAGGTCGACCGGGACGTGGATCAGCTCGAGGTCGCCGTCCTGCACGAAGGACCAGTCGCTGATCGCGGCCGTGTCCGCGAAGACCTGCTGCGGGTACGCGCCCTCCAGCAGCGGGCCGAGGAAGACCTCGTTGGCGATGGTGTCGATGCGTCGCTTCGCCTCCACGTCGGCCGGCGCCGGCGACGCGGCCCGCGTGACGTGCAGGTTGAGCGTGATCGAGACGGGCGTGTCGGCACCCAGCTCGTCACGGATCGCTGCGGCGCCGAGCCCGTGCGCGAGGTTGAGGTGGTGCACCGCGGCGAGGGCGGCGGCGGGCTCGGTGACCCCGGGGGCGTGGACACCGGAGCCGTAGCCGAGGAACGCGGAGCACCAGGGCTCGTTGAGCGTGGTCCACAGGTGGACGCGGTCACCGAGCGCCCGGGCGACGACACGTGCGTACTCGGCGAACGCGTACGCCGTCGCGCGCTCGGTCCAGCCACCGGCGTCCTCGAGCGTCTGCGGCAGGTCCCAGTGGTACAGCGTGACGACGGGCTTGATGCCGGCCGCGATCAGCCGGTCGACCAGGTCGGAGTAGAAGTCGAGCCCGGCCTGGTTCACGGCGCCGGTCCCTGCGGGCAGGACCCGCGACCACGCGACGGAGAAGCGGTAGGCCTGGAGCCCGAGGTCCTGCATGATCGCGACGTCCTGCGGGACCCGGTGGTAGTGGTCGATGGCGACGTCCCCCGTGTCGCCGTTCAGCACCTTGCCGGGCGTGTGGGAGAAGGTGTCCCAGATCGACGGTGCGCGGCCGTCCTCGTGGGCGGCGCCCTCGATCTGGTACGAGGCGGTCGCCGAGCCCCACAGGAAGTCCGAGGGGAACGGGCGGCCGGACGGCCGCGTCGTGCTGATCATGGGGGCCTCCGGGACGGCAGACGGTGGCGCGGCGGGCCGGGGGGCCTCTCACCGCGTCCGCACGGCCACGGTGCCGCGCGAATCGAATCGATACGATACACAGATGGGACCGCTCCCGCACCCCTGGGATGATCGGGCCCGGACGTCGCCGACGGGTGCGCACGGCGTCGTCGATGCGCTTCGACTCGTATCGCCGCGACGAGGATCGCGAATCACGCCGCGGAGCCGGACACCCGGGGCACCTGACCCAAGTGGACGTTGAAGCGCTTGCGGGTCCGTCCGTGTGACACCGCGGGTGAGACTCCGCCAGGACGCACCTCACCGGCCCGGGACCGGACGCTAGGGTGAGCCGGATCACGCGGGAGGGAGCGCGGTCCGCGAGGCGCGCAACCACCCGACGAACGGAGCGACGTGGCGACCACGATCGATGATGTGGCCCGGGCGGCCGGGGTGTCGACCTCCACGGTGTCGTACGTGCTGTCCGGCAAGCGTCCGATCTCCGCACCGACCCGGCAGCGGGTCGAGCGGGCGATCCTCGACCTCGACTACCGGCCGCACGCCGGCGCCCGCGCGCTGGCCTCCAGCCGCACCAACGTCCTGGGTCTCATGGCGCCGCTGCGCATCGACGTGGACGTCTCGGTGATCATGCAGTTCGTCACCGGCGTGGTCACCACCGCCCGGACGTTCGACCACGACGTCCTGCTGCTCACGTCCGACGAGATCGCCGGCATGGAGCGCGTCGCCTCCGGCTCGATGGTGGACTCGCTCGTCATGATGGACATCGAGGCCGACGACCCCCGCGTCCCGGTCCTCGCGCGGCTCCGCCAGCCCGCCGTGCTCATCGGCCTGCCGCGCGACCCCGAGGGCCTGTCGTGCGTCGACCTGGACTTCCGGGCCGCGGCGCAGCTCGCGGTCCGACACCTCGCGGCCCTCGGCCACCGGCAGATCGCCCTCCTCGGCTCCCCCCGTGCGGTCCTCGACCGGCACACGTCGTACGCCGAGCGCATGATCCACGGCTTCGAGCAGGCGGCGCGGGTGGCAGGGGTCGACGGTGTCGTCGAGCCGTGCGAGCCGTCCATGGCCGGCGCGGTCGCGGCGGTCGACGCCGTGCTGGCGCGGCTGCCCGGCGTGACGGGCCTCGTGGTCCACAACGAGACGGCCCTGCCCTGGGTGCTGTCGAGCCTGCGGGACCGCGGCCGGCGCGTGCCCGAGGACGTCTCCGTCGTCGGGGTCTGCCCGGCGGACGTCGCCGGCGACCAGCCGCTGGAGCTGACCCACGTCGACATCCCCGCGCACGCCATCGGCAGGGTCGCGGTGGAGATGGCGATGGCGCGTGTCGAACGCGCCGAGCCCGCGGAGACGCGGCTGCTGGCTCCCGTCCTGGTCGAGGGCGCGAGCACGGCCGGCGCCGCGCACTGACCGCGCCGACCCCGCGGCGCGCCGCCTCGCGTCAGGCGACCCAGACCCCGGCGCGGGCGACCCGGACCGGCCGCAGGTCCGCGGTGGTCACGAGCAGGTCCGCGCGGCGCCCCACGACCAGCGCGCCGACGTCGTGCCGGCCCAGCACCTGGGCGGGCGTCGCGGAGGCGGCCCGGACCGCTGCGGGAAGCCCGACCCCCGCCGCCACCGTGGCGCGCACGACGTCCAGGAGGTGCGCGAGGCCGCCCGCGATCGCGCCGGCACGCACGGACCCGTCCGGGGCGTGCTCGAGGAGCCGCGCGGCACCGTCGGCCACGCGGACGGCGGCCGCCCCCAACCGGTAGTCGCCGTCGGGCATGCCGGCCGCCGCCATCGCGTCGGTCACCAGCACCGCGCCGTCCGGACCGACGAGCTCCAGGACCGCGCGCACCGTCGCGGGGGCCAGGTGCGTGCCGTCGGCGACGAGCTCGACGACGAGCTCGCCACGCGCCGCGGCCGCCAGGCACGCGGCGACCGGGCCCGGGTCCCGGTGGTGCAGCGGGCGCATCCCGTTGAACAGGTGCGTCGCCGTGGGTCGAGGACCACGTGCCCGCGGCGACGTGGCCAGCAGGTCGAACGCCCGCGTCACCGCGGCCTCGACCTCCTCGGCCGACCCGTCCGTGTGCCCCACGGACGGCAGGGCACCGGCGTCGACCAGCGCCGCGAGCACGTCGTCGCCACCGCCGGCGACGCCCGGCACCTCGGGAGCGACGGTCATGGACACCAGGTGCCCGCGCGCCGCGCCCGCGAGCTGGCGGACCAGGTCCGCGTCGCCGTCGCACATGTCCCTGGGGTCCTGCGCGCCGCACCGGGCACGGGACAGGAACGGGCCCTCCAGGTGGATCCCGGCGACCACACCGTCGTCGGCCGCGTCGGCGAGCAGCGCCGTCCGCGCGAGCAGCACGTCAGGCGGCGCCGTGACGAGGGACGCGACCAGTGTCGTCGTGCCGTGCCGCAGGTGCTCGTCCGCGGCCTGGCGCACCTCGCGCGTCGTCGTCGCGTCCGGGAGGCTCGCTCCCCCACCGCCGTGGCAGTGCAGGTCCACCAGGCCGGGCAGCACGAGCGTGCCCGCCGGGGGTGGCGGCGGCACGTGGCGGGCCGGGACGTCACCGGCGGGACCCACCCACGCGATCTCGTCGCCGCGCACCACCACGACGGCGTCGGCCAGGACGCCCGCGGGGGTCACGACGTCACCCCGGACCAGCAGTGCGCCGGCCGGGTCGGGCAGGTCGCTCACCATGACCACATCATCGCGCGGCGCCACCGCGGCCGGGCGCGGGACGCGCCCCGGTCAGCGGTCGCGTGCCGCCGCCAGGTCGCGCGGGGAGCGACGCGCGCGCACGACGCCCGCGACCACCCCTCCGACGAGACCGCCCAGTGCCGGGAGGCCGACCATCTCCCGGGCCGCCGCCGCGGACAGCTCCCACGGCCAGGCCGACAGCAGCACGCCCGTCTGCGCGACCCCCACGAGGGCCCCGCCGACCAGGCCGAGCAGCGCGTACACCCCTGGCGAGCCGCCCGCGCGGGGCAGCACGGCACGCGTGATCACCACGAGCGGCACGGCGCACAGCACGGCCGGGCCGGCCGCGTACACCAGGCGGAGCGCCGGGACGGTGAGGGCGGCCGACCCGAGGCCGTCGGTGAGCAGCACCTCGAGGACGCCGAGGCACCAGACGGTCAGGACGGCGGCGAGGACGCCGAGCACCGCCGGAGCGGTCCAGTGCCGCATCATGCGCGGACCGTCGCGACCAGGCGCAGCGCCTCCTGGGCGACGCCGGAGGCCACGGGCAGGCGCGCCAACGAGACGAGCCGGCCGACCAGCGGGGCGAGGCCGTCGACGAGCGCGCGGGTGCGGCGCGCGTCGGGCGACGTGTCGTGCACCCAGAACACGGTGAGGCCGAGCTGCGCGAGCCACAACAGCTCCGGCAGGTCCGCGCGCAGCGCCGACGGGACGGCGGGCCGCGCCCCGTCCACGACGTCCCGGAAGAGGGCGCGGCTCAGGTCCGCGGTGGGGGACGACGTCGCGGAGAACGGGCTGGCGGAGGACCCGGGCCGGATCGCGGTCCCGATGGACTCGACGCCGAACCGGCGGTACGGCGCGAACACGTCCACGGCGGCGTGCCAGGTGGTGCGCAGCCGCGACGCCAGGTCGCCGTCGTCGGCGAGCAGCTCGCGCGCCCGCTCGACGTGCTCCCGGTTGACCTCGAGGTACAGCTCCTGCACCAGCTCGTCCTTCGACGCGAAGTGGTGGTACGCGTTGCCGACGGCCACGCCGGCCTCCTGCGCGACGGCCCGCATCGTCGTCGCGTCGTAGCCGCGCTCGCGGAACAGCCGCAGCGCGGTCGCGCGGATCAGGTCGCGCGTCTCCTCGGCCGTGCGGCGCGTGCTCATGCCACGACCGCCGCTGTGACGCCCAGCCCCGCGCCCGCTCGCCGCAGCGCACGAGCCCGCCGGGCCCGGCCCAGGAGCATCCTCCCGGCGCCCGCGCCGAGCGCGCCCTCGGCGGCCAGCAGCGCCAGGAGCCCGGCGTCCGGCAGCGCGGTGCGCCCGACACCGCCGAGGAGGACGGCCGCGACCGCGCCGACCAGCGCGAACACGAGGACGTGCCGGCCCTCGCGCGGCTCGCGACGCAGGAGCCACGCCGTGAGCACGCCCAGCGGCCACCCCACGACGAGCACGGGGAGCACCGCGACGACCGAGACGACCGCCAGGGTGATGCCGTGGATCGCGGCACCCTCCCCCGCGACCGGCGACATCAGGACGAGCAGGAAGCCGACGGCCGCGTTGGCCGTCACCAGCACCAGCGCACACCAGGCGGTGAGCTCGAGCACCGCGAGCGGGCCGTGCGGGTGAGGGTCCGGCGCGTCGCTCGTCGTCGGCGGCACGGGTGCTTCGGGGGCAGGTGTGGTGTCCACAAGACCAGTGAACACGTTCACCTGAACATGTTCAAGACCATGGGCGTCCCAGCACCCGACGACGCCGCGGCGACCCGTCAGAAGAGCCGCGAGTCGACGTCGTCGACGCCCCGCATGGCGTCGTAGTCCAGCACCAGGCACGCGATCCCGCGGTCGGCCGCCAGGACGCGTGCCTGCGGCTTGATCTCCTGCGCCGCGAAGACCCCCCGCACAGGGCTGAGCCTCGAGTCCCGGTTGAGCAGCTCCAGGTAGCGGGTCAGCTGCTCGACACCGTCGATGTCCCCGCGCCGCTTGATCTCGACCGCGACGCTGCCCCCGTCGGGCGCCTTGGCCAGGATGTCCACCGGCCCGATCGCCGTCGGGTACTCCCGGCGCACCAGCGTGTGGCCCGAGCCGAGCAGGGCGATCTGAGCGGCGAGGAGCTCCTGCAGGTGCGCCTCCACGCCGTCCTTCACCAGTCCGGGGTCCACACCGAGGTCGTGGACCGACTCGTGCTGCACGCCGTAGAGGTCGATGACCAGCCGGTCGTCGGACTTGGCGTGCTGGACGGTCCAGACCTGGGTGACACCCGCGGCCGCCTGCTCCGCGTCGGGCTCGCCGACGACGAGCGAGCACGGCGGGCTCATCCAGTTCAGCGGCTTGTACGACCCGCCGTCCGAGTGCAGCAGCACCGAGCCGTCGGCCTTGACCACGACCAGCCGGCGCGCGCGCGGCAGGTGCGCCGAGAGCCGGCCCGTGTACCGCGCCGCGCACTCCGCGACCACCAGGCGCATACCCGCTCCTCCTGAGTTGCTCCGGGACCCGGGTGGGCGTCCGGTCAGACGATCCTGCCGGCGCGCCACGGCGTGGCCTCGAGCCACGACGTGAACCCGGCGTACGCGTCGGCCGACATCTGCAGCCGGATCTCGCGCTCCGCACCGCCCGCGGCCGGCACGACGCGGCAGTGCGCCACGACGGCCTGCGGACGCCCGGGCACCAGTGGCAGCACCGTGCGCTCCACCACCACGATGCTGCCGCGCGACCAGGTGCGTGCCGGGCGCGGCACCACCGACGCCCGGCGCCACCAGTACAGCGACGCGGCGCCGTACTGCGCGACGCCGCGGGCACCGGGAGCCCCCTCCCCCGCCGGCACCTCGACGAGACGGCACTGGAACGACCCGACGCGCCGCGTCAGGGCGCGCGTGCGCGACAGCCACACGCCGCCCACGACGGCGACCAGCAGCACCGACGACGCCACGACCAGCGCGCACCACGCCGCACCGCTCACGTCGCGACCTCCATCCGCCGTCGGCCGGGTCAGCGTCCGGCCGCGGGGACACCCGCCTCGGAGGAGACGGAGTCGACCACCACCGTCACCTGGTCGGAGTCGACCGAGAGGAACCCGCCGTCCACGTGCCACGACAGCGGCGCGCCACCGGACGCCGGGACCACGCGCACCGCGCCCGGTCGCAGCACCGACAGCAGCGGCGTGTGCCCCGCGAGGATGCCGATGTCACCGTCGGCCGCGGGGGCCGACACCAGCCGTGCGGCGCCGGACCATACCTTGCCGTCCGCCGCGACGACGTCGACCTCGAGCTGTGCCATCGTGCTCCCTCCTCCAGTCCGTCACGTACGCCGTCCGAGCCCGAGGCTCAGACGCCGTACTCCTTCTGGATCCGGGCCCAGTTGCGCTCGAGGTCCTCGAGGCCGCCGATGTTGAAGAACGCCTGCTCGGAGATGTGGTCGAACTCGCCGTCGGCGATCTTCTTGAACGCCTCGACCGTCTCCGTCACGGGCACCGTCGAGCCGACGACGCCGGTGAACTTCTCGGCCATGTAGGTGTTCTGCGAGAGGAACTGCTGGATCCGGCGCGCACGCGCCACGATCGTCTTGTCCTCCTCCGACAGCTCGTCGACACCGAGGATCGCGATGATGTCCTGGAGCTCCTTGTTGCGCTGCAGGATCGACTTGACCCGCGTCGCGACGTCGTAGTGCTCCTGGCCGACGTACCGCGGGTCGAGGATCCGGCTGGTCGACGCCAGCGGGTCCACGGCCGGGTAGAGGCCGCGCGACGCGATCTCACGGCTCAGCTCGGTCGTCGCGTCGAGGTGCGCGAACGTCGTCGCCGGCGCCGGGTCGGTGTAGTCGTCGGCGGGCACGTAGATCGCCTGGAGCGAGGTGATCGAGTGACCGCGCGTCGAGGTGATGCGCTCCTGGAGCTGGCCCATCTCGTCCGCGAGGTTCGGCTGGTAGCCGACCGCGGACGGCATGCGGCCGAGCAGCGTCGACACCTCGGAGCCCGCCTGGGTGAAGCGGAAGATGTTGTCGATGAAGAGCAGCACGTCCTGCTTCTGCACGTCGCGGAAGTACTCCGCCATCGTCAGTGCCGACAGGGCGACGCGCAGACGCGTGCCCGGGGGCTCGTCCATCTGGCCGAAGACGAGCGCCGTCTTGTCGAAGACGCCGGCCTCCTCCATCTCGACGATGAGGTCGTTGCCCTCACGCGTGCGCTCGCCGACACCGGCGAACACGGACACACCGCCGTGGTCCTGCGCGACGCGCTGGATCATCTCCTGGATGAGGACCGTCTTGCCGACGCCGGCGCCGCCGAACAGGCCGATCTTCCCGCCCTGGACGTACGGCGTCAGCAGGTCGATGACCTTGATGCCGGTCTCGAACATCTGCGTCTTCGACTCGAGCTGGTCGAAGGCCGGGGGCTTGCGGTGGATCGGCCAGCGCTCGGTGATCTCGAGCGTCTCGCCCTCGGCGAGGTTGAGCACCTCGCCCGTGACGTTGAAGACCTTGCCCTTGGTGACGTCGCCGACGGGCACCGAGATCGGCAGGCCGGTGTCGCGCACCTGCGCGCCACGGACCAGGCCGTCGGTCGGCTTGAGCGCGATCGCGCGCACCAGCGAGTCGCCGAGGTGCTGCTCGACCTCGAGCGTCATGGTGAAGCCGCCGGCGGCCTCACCCTCGCCCTGGGTCGAGAGGTCGATGTCGACCTCGAGCGCGTTGTAGATCTCCGGGATCTGGTCCGGCGGGAACTCGATGTCCACGACGGGCCCGATGACCCGCGCGACCCGGCCGACGCCGGGCGTGCCGGCGGTCGCGGCCGTCGCGTCGACGGTGGTGGCGGTCATGTCTGCCTCGCTTCACTCGTCCGGGCGGCGGGGCCGTCCGGCTGGGGTCGGTGTCGTGCGGTCGTGCTGTCGTGCGGTGTCAGGCCGACGCGAGCGCGTCGGCACCCGACACGATCTCGCTGATCTCCTGGGTGATCTCGCCCTGACGCGCCTGGTTCGCCAGTCGCGTGTAGAGGCGGATGAGGTCCTCGGCGTTGTCCGTCGCCGTGTGCATGGCCCGCTGCCGGGCGGCGAGCTCGGAGGCCGCCGCCTGCAGGAGGTTGGCGTAGATGCGCGTGCGCACGTAGCGCGGCAGCAGCGCGTCCAGCACCTCCTCCGGGCTGGGCTCGAACTCGTAGAGCGGCAGGACGTCGTGGTCCCCCGGCGCCGCCACGCCCTCGACGACCTCGAGCGGGAGCATCCGGATGACGCGGGGGCGCTGCGTCACCATGTTCACGAACTGCGTGAACACGACGTGCACCTCACCCACCCCGCCCTCGTCGGCCGGCGCGCGGAACGCGGTCAGCAGGGCCTCGGCGATCTCGTCGGCGACCTCGGGCGTCGGTGCGTCCGAGAAGCCCGACCACGCGCCCGCGAGCTCACGCTGGCGGAACGAGTAGTAGGCGATGGCACGGCGACCCGAGACGTACAGGGCGACCTGCTTGCCCGACGCCTCCAGCCGCTGCACGAGCCGCTCGGTCTCCCGGATCACGCTCGCCGAGTAGGCGCCGGCCATGCCGCGGTCCGACGCGATGAGCAGGACCGCGACACGCTTGGTGTCGTCCCGCTCCACCAGGAACGGGTGCGACACGTCGGAGTGCGTGGCGACGGCCGACACGGCCCGGGTGATGGCGCGGGAGTACGGCGTCGCCATAGCGACGCGGTCACGCGCCTTGCCGATGCGTGACGCCGCGATGAGCTCCTGCGCGCGGAACATCTTCTTGAGCGACTGGGTGCTCTTGATCCGCGCCTTGTAGACGCGCTGCTGACCGGCCATGCTCAGGCCCGCTTCTGGCGGACGATCTGCTCCTGCTCGACCTCGACGCCCTCGTCCTCGGCCTCGCGGCCGACGAGAGGCGTGCCGTCGAACTTCAGGAAGCCGAGCCGGAACTCGTCGATGCCGTCGGCGAGCGCCTGCTCCGTGCTCTCGTCGAGCTTGCCGGTGTCGGCGATCGTCGAGAGCACGTCGGTGTTGCGGCGCAGGTGGTCGAGCAGCTCGGACTCGAAGCGGCGGACGTCCTCGATCGGGACGTCGTCCAGCTTGCCCTTGGTGCCGGCCCAGATCGACGCGACCTGGTTCTCCACCGGGTACGGGGAGTACTGGCCCTGCTTCAGCAGCTCCATGAGGCGCGCGCCCCGCGTCAGCTGCGCACGCGACGCGGCGTCCAGGTCGGAGGCGAACATCGCGAAGGCCTCGAGCGACCGGTACTGCGCCAGGTCGAGCTTCAGCGTGCCGGAGACCTGCTTCATCGCCTTGACCTGCGCGGCACCACCGACACGGGACACCGAGATGCCGACGTCGACGGCCGGGCGCTGGTCGGCGTTGAACAGGTCCGACTGCAGGAAGATCTGGCCGTCGGTGATGGAGATGACGTTGGTCGGGATGTACGCCGAGACGTCGTTCGCCTTGGTCTCGATGACCGGCAGGCCCGTCATCGAGCCCGCGCCGAGCTCGTCGGAGAGCTTCGCGCAACGCTCCAGCAGGCGGGAGTGCAGGTAGAAGACGTCACCGGGGTACGCCTCGCGGCCCGGCGGGCGACGCAGCAGCAGCGACACGGCGCGGTACGCCTCGGCCTGCTTCGACAGGTCGTCGAACACGATGAGGACGTGCTTGCCCTGGTACATCCAGTGCTGGCCGATGGCCGAGCCGGTGTACGGGGCGAGGTACTTGAAGCCCGCCGGGTCGGACGCGGGGGCCGCGACGATGGTCGTGTACTCGAGCGCGCCGGCCTCCTCGAGGGCAGAGCGCACCGAGGCGATCGTCGAGCCCTTCTGGCCGATCGCGACGTAGATGCAGCGGACCTGCTTGGTCGGGTCGCCGGTCTCCCAGTTCGCCTTCTGGTTGATGATCGTGTCGATCGCGATGGCCGTCTTGCCGGTCTGGCGGTCGCCGATGATCAGCTGACGCTGACCGCGGCCGATCGGGATCATCGAGTCGATGGCCTTGAGGCCCGTCTGGAGCGGCTCGTGGACCGACTTGCGGGCCATGACGCCGGGAGCCTGCAGCTCCAGCGCGCGGCGCGCGTCGGTGGCGACCTCGCCCAGGCCGTCGATCGGCTGGCCGAGCGGGTCGACGACGCGACCGAGGTACCCGTCACCGACGGCCACCGAGAGGACCTCGCCGGTCCGGCGGACCTCCTGGCCCTCCTCGATGCCCGTGAACTCACCCAGGACGACGACGCCGATCTCCCGGACGTCCAGGTTGAGCGCCAGGCCCAGCGTGCCGTCCTCGAACTTCAGCAGCTCGTTGGCCATCGCGCCGGGCAGGCCCTCGACCTGCGCGATGCCGTCGCCGGCGACGGAGACCCGTCCGACCTCCTCGGTCGCCGGGCCCTTGGGCTCGTAGGACTTCACGAAGCTGTCCAGCGCGGACCGGATGTCCTCCGGCCGGATCGTCAGCTCAGCCATGGCGTTCTCCTCATCTGACGCACGCGCCTCGCGCGTGCGGTGTGTCGTGGGCCGGTGCTCCGGCGGGTTCAGCCGGCCAGCTGCCGGCGTGCGTCGGCGAGCCGGGAGAGGACGGTCGAGTCGATCACGTCAGGACCGGCCTGCACCCGCAGGCCACCCACGACGTCGGGGTCGACGACGACGTTGACCTGGACGGCCCGGCCGAGCGCACGGCCGAGCAGATCCGCCAGGCGGTCGGTCTGCGACGCGGTGAGCGGTGAGGCGGACAGGACGGTGGCCACCTCGCGGCTGCGCAGCTCGGCGATCGCGTCACCGACGTGGAGCAGCGTGGTCACATACCGACGCCCGCGGGGGGCGACGGCGGCCCGGCGCGCGACGGCGCGGGTGACCGCGGTCCCCTGCCCGTCGAGCAGCCGGTCCACCAGGTCGCCGCGCGCCTCGGCCGGGTACGCGTCGCTGAGCAGGTACCGACGCACCTCACGCTGACCCGCGAGTGCCCGGGTCAGGGAGAAGAGGTCCTGCTCCACCTGCGCCAGCGTGCCGTCGGCCTCGGCGGAGGCCAGCAGCGCGAGGAACGCCAGACGCTCGGTCGCGTCCGCGAGGTCGGCGTCCGCCGACCAGCGCGACCGCACGAGCGCCTGCGCGATCTCGACGGTGCGCGCGTCGGCGCCGTCGAGCAGCCGCGCGACCAGTCCACCCTTGGGCGCGCCGTCGAGCGACGGGTCCGCGAGCGTGCGACGCAGCGACCCCGACGAGTCGAGCGCGTCGGTGAGGGCGAACAGCTCGTCCCCGATCGTGCGTGCCTGCTCGCCGGCGGCCCGGAGCACCGGTGCGAACCGGTGCTCCACCGCCTGCAGCGAGGCGCGACTGGTCCCGCGCATCAGTTCCCCTTGCCTGCGCTCGTGGTGGTGCTGGCCTCGAGGTCGTCGAGGAAGCGGTCGACGACGCGCGAGCGCCGTGCCTCGTCGGCGAGCGACTCGCCCACGATCTTCGACGCGAGCTCCGTCGCCAGGGCGCCGACGTCGGCGCGCAGGGACACGGCCGCCTGCTGACGCTCGGCGTCGATCTGGCGCTGGGCCGTCTCGACGATCCGGGCCGCCTCCTCCTGCGCACGGGTCCGCGACTCGGCGAGGATCGTCGTGCCCTCGGCGCGCGCCTCCTCGCGGATGCGCGCCGCCTCGGCACGGGCGTCGGCGAGCAGCTGCTGGTGCTCCGCGAGCTGCGCGGCCGCCTCCGCCTGGGCCGACTCGGCCTTGGCGAGCCCGCCCTCGATCTTCGCCGTCCGCTCGTCCAGCACGGCCTGGAACTTCGGCAGGACGTACTTGTAGAACGGGATGGCGATACCGACGAGGACGACGGTCGACCAGAACAGGTCATAGCCGGCAGGGAGGAGCAGGCGGATGCCTTCGACCTCTTCCGCGGCCGTCACGACGGCCGCGGAGACCGCGGCGGTGCTCACTGGAAGAGGAACCCGGTGATGAGGCCGAGGAGGCCCAGGACCTCGACGAAGCCGATACCGATGAACATGGTGGTGCGCAGCTGGCCGGCGACCTCGGGCTGGCGTGCCATGCCCTCGACGGTCTTGCCGATCAGGATGCCCAGACCGATGCCCGGGCCGAGCACCGCGAGGCCGTAGCCGACGGTCGCGATGTTGCCGGAGACGGCGTCGGCGGCGGCAAGGATCATGCTGGTGTCTGCCACGGTGGCTCGTTCCTTCCGTTGGGTCCCCGGCCGGTCGGCCGGGGGCTCGTACTCAGGTGCGGGACCACGACCCCGCGGGGTGTGGTGTCAGTGCTCGTCCGCGATCGACAGGCTGATGTAGACGGCCGCGAGGACGACGAAGATGTAGGCCTGCAGCGCGGCGACGAACACCTCGAACAGGGTGATGGCGAAGCCGCCGAGCAGGCTCGGCACCGCGAAGGCGGTCATGCCCGACATCGAGCGGACGAAGAAGTCCGTCGCGGCGAAGCACAGCACGAGCATGAGGTGACCGGCGACCATGTTGGCCATGAGCCGGATGGCGAGCGTCACGGGCCGCAGGATGAACACCGTCAGGAACTCGACCGGCGTCAGCAGCACGTAGAGGAACGGGGGCACACCGGGCGGGAAGAGGCTCGTCTTGAGGAACCCGCCGAGGCCGTGGTGCCGGATGCCGGCGCCGAGGTACATGACGTACACCCACAGCGCGAGCATGACCGGCAGGCCGATGAGCGAGCTCCCGGCGATGTTGAGGCCGGGGATGATGCCCGTGATGTTGAACGCGAGGACCGCGAAGAACATCGTCGTGAGGAGCGCGACGTACTTGTGCGCCTTCTCCTTGCCGATGATGTCCTCGGCCACGTTGACGCGCACGAAGTCGAGCAGCAGCTCGGCGACGTTCTGACCACGGCTCGGCACGAGCTTCGCCCGGCGCGCCGCCACGACCATGATCGTCACGAGCGCGAGCGCCGCGATGATGCGCACCAGCTGCATCCGGTTGAACTCGAAGATCGTGCCTTCGAAGAGGATGGCCGGCGGGAAGAAGTCAGCGATCGAGGGCGTGTGGAAGACGTTCTCGTCCGCGGCGAGCGGCAGGATCGTCGCGATGCTGGACAGGGCGGTCTCCTGTGGTCGTGATGGCTGGTGCCGCCTCGTCGCGGGCACACCGGCGACACCTGGCCGTCGTGGATGGGTGGAAGCCTAACTCATGCATGACCTAGGTCCGGCCCCCGGACCGCACGGCTGTGGTGACGCCGGTCACCGTCGCGGCGCGCCGGGCTCGACGTAGGGCACGCGGCCGCCGGCGACCGCCCGGTAGTCGAGCACGGCGGACCCCAGGACGCCCAGCGCGAGCACCGCCGCCAGCACGCCGCGCGAGTAGAAGTCCTGGTCCCGCAGCAGCGCGAGCACCACCACGACCACCAGCACCTTGGCCAGCCACGTCCCCATGACGACGGCCGCCATCGTCGTGGGCGACGAGCGCAGCGTGCGCAGCATCGCCACGACGGTGGTCCCCGAGAAGACGAGCGCCAGACCCACCCCGATGACGGCGCCCCACACCCCGGGCACGCCGGCGACGAGGGCGCCGACGCCGACGCCGACCACCGCCAGGACCCCCAGCAGGAGCGCCGTGTCGCGCAGCGCACGGCGGAACACCGCGGCGGCGGGGTCGCCGGCAGCGGGGGTCGCCGTGTCGTCGTCGGCGGGGCCGGGCGTCGGGTCGGGAGCGGTGGTCATGGTGAGGCCTCCACGGCGTTCGGGGTACGGCCGCGCAGGGGGCCGAGGGTCAGGACGGTCGCCACGACCACGCCCACGCCGGTGGCGACGAGCACGGTCGTGGTGGACAGCACGGCGAGGGCGGCGACGCCGAAGGCGAGCACCGC
The DNA here is from genome assembly GCF_024508275.1 of Cellulomonas wangsupingiae. Taxonomy (NCBI): domain Bacteria; kingdom Bacillati; phylum Actinomycetota; class Actinomycetes; order Micrococcales; family Cellulomonadaceae; genus Cellulomonas; species Cellulomonas wangsupingiae. The sequence goes on along the minus strand of NZ_CP101989.1, from coordinate 1,165,685 downwards.
GGTCCACACGTACATGATGGCCACGGCGCGCCGGTGGCTGTGGCCGAGCGCCAGCAGCCGGTGGTGCAGGTGCAGCCGGTCGGGGTGGAAGGGGCTCTTGCCCTTCAGCAGACGCCGCACGATGGCCAGGCCCATGTCGAGCAGCGGGAGCACGAGCACCGCCACCGGCAGGAGGATCGGCACGTACGCGGGGAACTGCACGCGCTCCACCACCGCCTTCGGGTCGATCTGCCCCGTGACGACGATCGCCGCGGCGGCGAACACGAAGCCCAGCAGCATCGAGCCCGAGTCGCCCATGAAGATCCGCGCCGGGTACAGGTTGTGGGGCAGGAACCCCAGGCACACGCCGACCAGGACGGCCACCACCAGCGTCGCGAGGTTGGAGTAGTCGTCACGGCTGGTGTCGACCGTGAGCAGGTACGCGTAGACGAAGAACGCCGCGCCGCCGATCGCGAGGAGCCCCGCGGCCAGGCCGTCCAGGCCGTCGACGAAGTTCACGGCGTTCATCGCCACGATCACGGACACGACGGTGACGAAGACCGCGGCCCGCGACGACCCGCTGATCACGTTGTCCGCGAGGGGCAGCCGGTACAGCAGCACGCCCTGCCACGCGAGGAAGCCCGCGGCGAGCACCTGCCCCATCAGCTTGGTGAGCCAGTCCAGGTCCCAGATGTCGTCGGCGACGCCCAGCGCGCAGACCAGCGCGGCACCGCCGATGATGCCGAAGATCGGGCGCGGGTTGGCGTACACCGGTTCGAGGAACGGCAGCCGGGACGCCATGAGCAGCGCCACCAGCAGGCCGGCGAACATCGCCATGCCGCCCAGCCGGGGGGTGGGGACGGCGTGCACGTCGCGGTCGCGCACCGCCGTGATCGCGCCCCACCGCAGGGCGCACCACCGGGCGAGCGGTGTCGTCAGGTACGTGACGACGGCCGCGATGACCAGGACGAGCAGGTAGACCCTCACGGCGCGGCGGCCTCCGGACCGTCCGGCTCCTGGCCGTCGGCGGCGGGCGGACCGGACGGTGCCGGCGTGCCCGCGGGCGGCGGCGCCATGACCGGCGCCACGGCGGCGAGCGTCGCGAGGTCCAGCGCGCCCAGCCGCACGATCCGCAGCGCGTCCCCGGTGGCGTCGACGATCGTCGACGCGACGCCGCCGGGTGCCGCGCCGCCGTCGAGGTACACCGCGACCTTCGTGCCCAGCTGGTCGTGCGCCTCGGCCGCCGTCGACGCCGCGGGGTGCCCCGTGAGGTTCGCGCTCGACACCGCGAGGGGGCCCGTACGACGCAGCAGCGCGAGCGCCACCGGGTGGTCGGGCATCCGCAGCGCGACCGTGCCGCGCGTCTCGCCCAGGTCCCACGCGAGCGAGGGCTGCGCGCGGACGATGATCGTCAGGCCGCCGGGCCAGAACGCCTCCGCCAGGGCGCGCGCCGCCGGGGGCACGGCCGTCGCGAGGCCGTCGAGCGTCCGCACGTCGGGCATCAGCACGGGCGGCGGCATCTGCCGGCCGCGGCCCTTGGCGTCGAGGAGCGCCTGGACCGCCCGCGGGTCGAAGGCGTCGGCACCGATGCCGTACACGGTGTCGGTCGGCAGGACGACGAGCTCACCCCGGCCGACGGCGTGGACCGCCTCGTCGATCGCCGGGCCCCACGCCCGCGGGTCGGTCGCGTCCTTGATCCGGAGGAGACTCACGCGGGCGAGTCTTCCACGACCGGGCGGGCGACCCGCCGAGCGACGAGCGTGCGTGGACGACCCGTGAGGTCCGGCACGGTGCGGACGTCCTCGAAGGCGCCCGTCGCGAGGGCGGCCGCGCGGGCGTCGGCGTCCTGCACCTCGGCGTGCTCCATGACGAGCAGGCCACCGGGGACGAGCAGCCGCGCGGCCGCGGCGACGACCGCACGCGGCACGTCGAGGCCGTCGGCGCCGCCCCCGTACAGGGCGAGGTCCGGGTCGTGGTCACGCACCTCGGGGTCGAGCGGCACGGCGTCCGGCGGGATGTACGGCGGGTTCGACACCACCACGTCCACCGTCCCGTCGAGCTCCGCCAGGAGGCCCGGGTCCCGTACGTCGCCCTGGACGACGCGCAGGTCGGGGCCGGCGACGGCCTGCGCGTTGGCACGCGCCAGCTCGACGGCCTCGTCGGACAGGTCGACGGCGACCACGCGGCTCGCCGGCACCTCGGTGTCGACCGACACGGCGATCGCGCCCGTGCCGGTGCACAGGTCCACGACCGTCGGCCGTCCCCCGCCCGCCGCGAGGGCAGCGGCCTCGTCGACCGCGAGCTGGGCCACCGTCTCCGTCTCCGGGCGCGGCACGAACACACCCGGCGCGACGCGCAGCGTCACGTACCGGAAGACGGTGGACCCGACGATGTGCTGCAGCGGCTCACGGGCGCGGCGCCGGTCGACGAGCCGGGCGTACTCGGCGGCGAAGTGCGCCGGCAGGGCCGGCGGCAGCGCCGGCTCCACGCGCGGCACCCCGAGCGCGTGCGCGGCCAGCGCGAGCGCGTCGTGGCGCGGCGACGGCACGCCCGCCTCGGCGAGGACGGCCGTCGCCCCGTCGACGTAGGCGCGCAACCCCGGCTCCGTGCCGCGCACGTCCGTCGGCGCGCTCATGCCGGCACCCCGCCCGCGGCCGCGAGGCGCGCCGCCTCGTCGGCCTCGAGGGCCGACGCGATCACGGGCCCCAGGTCGCCGTCGAGCACCTGGTCGAGGTTGTACGCCTTGAAGCCCGTGCGGTGGTCCGCGATGCGGTTCTCCGGGAAGTTGTACGTCCGGATCCGCTCGGACCGGTCGACCGTGCGCACCTGCGAGCGGCGCGCCTCGCTCGCGGCCGCCGCCGCCTCCTCCTGGCGCGCCGCCAGGAGACGGGCGCGCAGCACCCGCATGGCCTGCTCGCGGTTCTGCAGCTGGGACTTCTCGTTCTGCATCGACACGACGATCCCGGTCGGCACGTGCGTGATCCGCACGGCCGAGTCCGTCGTGTTGACCGACTGCCCGCCGGGGCCCGACGAGCGGTACACGTCGATCCGCAGGTCGTTCTGGTCGATGTCGACGTCACCGTCGTCGTCGGCCTCCGGGAACACCATGACGCCCGCCGCCGACGTGTGGATGCGCCCCTGCGACTCGGTGACCGGCACCCGCTGCACGCGGTGCACGCCCCCCTCGTACTTCAGGTGGGCCCAGACGCCGTCCTCGGGGGGCCCGGCGGTCCGGGCCTTGACGGCGACCTGCACGTCCTTGACGCCACCGAGGTCCGACGGCGTCAGGTCGAGCACCTGGACGCTCCACCCCTGCCGCTCGGCGTAGCGGGTGTACATCCGCAGGAGGTCGCCGGCGAACAGCGCCGACTCCTCGCCGCCCTCGCCCGCCTTGATCTCGAGGATCGCGTCGCGCCCGTCGTCGGGGTCCCGCGGCACCAGCACGCGGTGCAGACGCTCGGCGGACTCGGCCGCGGCGGCCTGCAGCGCGGGCAGCTCGGCCGCGAAGCCCGCGTCCTCCGCGGCGAGCTCGGCCGCGGCCTGGGCGTCGTCCGCGGCCGCCCGCCACTGGCGGTACGCCTGCACGACGCGCCCGAGCTCCGCGTACCGGCGCCCCAGCCGCCGGGCGCGCCCGGCGTCCGCGTGCACCGACGGGTCGGACAGGTCGCGCTCGATCTGCGCGTGCTCCGCGAGCATCGCCTCGACGGCGTCGAGCTGCTCCACCTGCTGCCCTCCCACTGACCGGCTCCCGGCGCGGGCCGGACGGCCCGCGCAAAGCGACAGCGCCGGTGCGCGGGCGGACACGACCATGGAGGGCCGTCGTCCGCCGGGCGCACCGGCGCTGATCAGGAGCTAGTTGGCCGGCTTCTTGCCGTAGCGGGCCTCGAACCGTGCGACGCGGCCACCGGTGTCGAGGATCTTCTGCTTGCCCGTGTAGAACGGGTGGCAGGCGCTGCAGACGTCGGCGTGGATCTTGCCGCTCGTCACCGTCGAGCGCGTGACGAACGTGCTGCCGCAGGTGCACGTGACCTCGGTGAGGACGTACTGCGGGTGGATACCAGACTTCACGGTAGTTCTCCTTGGGGTTTGCCTCCGGGTCCGGACGCGCGTACCGCGCCGGTGAACCGCAGACCGACGGACCATTGTGCCAGAACCGCGAGCGGCCGCGAAACCTTCCCGGTCGGGAGCGTCAGGACGGCCCGCGCCCGTCGGCCGCGTCGCGGTACCAGGCCACGAGCGCCTCGCCCGGGTGCCCGGACCGGCGACGCGCGGCCGACAGCGGCAGCGTCCGTGGCCGCAGGTCGATCCAGCTGGCACGGGTCAGGCCGGGGAAGCCCGGCGGCAGCCGGACGTGGTCACGTCGCGCACTGCGGTCCTGCGACGTGAACCGTGCGACCTCCCAGGTCCGGTCGTCGACGCGCAGCACGAGGACGGGACGGTCCTTGCTGCCCGTCCCGTCCTCGAACGGGACGTCGGCGAACCAGACGTCACCGACGCGCGGCCGACCGATTCCCGCGCGCGGGGCTGCGACCCGACGTCGGCGGCGCCGTCCGACGAGGGCGACGAGCAGCAGGAGCGCGAGCAGCCCGATCACCTCGGGCCGGGTGAGCACGTCGGCAAGGTCCTCCGGAGCGAGCGGCACGGCAGGAGGCTAGCGGTCCGGCGGGACGCCGACGGCCCCGCACCCGACGGGGTGCGGGGCCGTCGCGTGCCGGCTCCGAGCGTCAGACGACCTTGCCGACGCCGTCCTCGAGGGCGGGGCCGTTGTGGCCGGGCGTCGTCTTCTGCACCTGCAGCAGGAACTCGACGTTCGACTTCGTCTCGCGGAGCTTGCCCAGCAGCAGCTCGATGGCCTGCTGCTGGTCCAGCCCGCCGAGCACGCGACGCAGCTTGTAGACGATCTTCAGCTCGTCGTTGCTCATGAGCACCTCCTCGCGGCGGGTGCCGGACGCGTTGACGTCCACCGCCGGGAAGATGCGCTTGTCGGCGAGCGAGCGCGACAGCCGCAGCTCCATGTTCCCGGTGCCCTTGAACTCCTCGAAGATGACCTCGTCCATCTTCGAGCCCGTCTCGACCAGCGCCGAGGCGAGGATCGTCAGCGAGCCGCCGTTCTCGATGTTGCGGGCCGCGCCGAAGAACCGCTTGGGCGGGTAGAGCGCCGAGGCGTCGACGCCGCCGGACAGGATGCGGCCCGAGGCCGGCGCCGCGAGGTTGTAGGCGCGTGACAGGCGCGTCAGCGAGTCGAGCAGCACGACGACGTCCTGACCGAGCTCGACCAGGCGCTTGGCCCGCTCGATCGCGAGCTCCGCCACGATCGTGTGGTCGGACGCGGGACGGTCGAAGGTCGAGGCGATGACCTCGCCCTTCACGGTCCGCTCCATGTCCGTGACCTCCTCGGGGCGCTCGTCGACGAGCACGACCATGAGGTGGACCTCGGGGTTGTTCGCGGCGATCGCGTTGGCGATCTGCTGCATGATGATCGTCTTGCCGGCCTTCGGTGGCGCGACGATCAGGCCGCGCTGGCCCTTGCCGATCGGCGCGACGATGTCGATGACGCGGGGCGTCAGCCGGCCGGGCTCGGTCTCCAGGCGCAGCCGCTCCTGCGGGTACAGCGGCGTGAGCTTCGTGAACTCCGGACGCTGGCGCGCCTCCTCCGGGTCCGAGCCGTTGACCGCGTCCAGCCGCACCAGGGCGTTGAACTTGCTGGGGCGGTTGCCCTGCGGCGCCTGCTCGCCCTCACGGGGCTGCCGGACCGCTCCGGTGATCGCGTCGCCACGGCGCAGGCCGTGCTTCTTGACCTGGTTCAACGAGACGTACACGTCGTTCGGGCCGGGCAGGTAGCCGGTCGTCCGCACGAAGGCGTACGAGTCCAGCACGTCGAGGATGCCGGCGACGGGCAGCAGCACGTCGTCGTCCGTGACCTCCACCTCGTCCAGACCCGGCAGGTCACCCTGGCCGCCGCGGGGACGGCCGCGCTTGCGGTCCCGGTCACGGTCCCGGTCGCGGTAGCGGTCCCGCGAGCGTCGCCGCCGCCCGCCGCGCTCGTCGTCGTCCTGATGCTCGGCGCCCTGCGGGTTCGGCCCGCCCTGGGTGCCCTGCGTCGCCTGGCGACGCTCACCCTGGTCGCGCTCCACCTGCTGACGGTCGCCCTGCTGGCGGTCGCCCTGCTGGCGCTCGGCCTGCTGACGGTCACCCTGCTGACGCTCGGGCTCGCGCTCGGCCCGCTGACGCTCGGCGGGCTCGCCCTGCGGCGCGCCGTCGGCGCCGACCGGTGCCCCGGCACCCCGGCCGGCACGGCGCGAGCGCCGCTCGCCGGTCACGGCACCGACCGCGTCCGCGGCCCGGGCCGCCCGGTCGTCACGCTGCTCGTGCGGAGCGAGCCGCGCGTCGAGCACCGCCTCGAGGGTCGCCAGCGCGTCACGGCCGCCACCGGAGCGCTCCCGCGCACGCACGGGACGCTCGGCCGGCGCGGTCTGCGTGGGCGCCTCGGTCTGCTCCTCGACGACGGTCCGCGCGCGGCGCGTCGCCGTGCGCGCCTCCACGGGCTCCGGCCGCTCGCCGGAGCGGGCGGCGGAGATCGCCTGCACCAGGTCGCCCTTGCGCATCTTGCTCGTGCTCTTCACGCCGAGCTGTGCGGCGAGCGCCTGGAGCTCCGGCAGTCGCATCGCGGAGATGCTCCCGGAGCCCGAGCCGCCCGTGGTGCTCGCGGCGGCATCGATGGTGTCTGTCACGAAGGATCCTTCCCCCTCGTCGGGGCCCGCCCGGTCCGCCCGGGAGGGGGCCTGCACCAGGTCGACGTGACCGGGCGGAGTGGTGCCACGCGCGCTGCGTACGACGACGTCTGCTCACGCGGGCGGGATGTTCCCCTCGTCGTCGACGTGGGCGACCGTCCGGTGGGATCCGGAGAGTGGTCGGGGAGCCGGGGACCTGGAAGATCCACCGGCGGATCCACTGTCCGGCCCCCTGTCGGATCGACGGGGTCCGGAGGACGAGGTCCGGGAACGCGGCCAAGCCTAGCACCGCGGGCCCCGCCGCCGAGGGGGATCACGCGCTCTCACCCGCGGGCCGCACGGCCCCCGGCCTCAGTCGAGCAGCGTCGTGACCTCCGCACCCGTCGCGTCCACCGGCAGCCGCAGCACCCGCCAGCCGGCCATCACGCCGCCGAACGCGTCGGCCACCGCCGCGTCCGCGTCGGTGCCGTCCTGCGAACCCGGTGCGCGGCGGGCGAGCACCAGCACGGTCGGCCCCGCACCCGACACGACGGCCGCGACCCCCTGCGCCCGCAGGGCGTCGACGAGCGCGAGCGAGGCGGGCATCACCTCACGGCGGTAGCCCTGGTGCAGCCGGTCCTGCGTCGCGGGCAGCAGCAGGTCCGGGCGGCGTCCCAGCGCCTCGACCAGCAGGGCCGCCCGGCCCGCCTGCCAGGCCGCGTCCGCGTGCGGCACCCGCGCGGGCAGCACGCCGCGCGCCGCGTGCGTCGACAGGTGACCCGGCGGCACCACGGCCACGGGTGCGAGGTCCCGGTGCACCTCGAGACGCGCGGCCCGCACCGGGGCGACGTCGCCCGTCGCGTCGTCGGACCAGGCGACGGTCAGCCCACCCAGGAGCGCCGGCGCGGCGTTGTCCGGATGCCCCTCGAACTGCGTGGCCAGCGCCAGGGCGACGTCGTCGTCGAGCGCCCCGGGCTCCACGAGGCCACGGGCGGCCAGGATGCCGCCGACGACGGCCGCGGCCGACGACCCGAGCCCGCGGCCGTGCGGCACGCGGTTGCGGCAGACCAGGTGCAGGCCCGTCTGGGGCGCCCCGACGTGGTCGAGGGCGGCGCGCAGCGCCCGCACCACGAGGTGCGTCTCGTCGTCCGGCACCGACCCGGCGCCCTCGCCGTGCACCTCGACCCGGACGCCCGGCGCACCGAGCGCCCGGACCTCGATCTCGTCGTGCAGGCCCAGGGCGAGCCCGAGCGCGTCGAAGCCCGGCCCGAGGTTCGCCGACGTGGCGGGGACCCGGACCCGCACGTGCGCCGCGCGCAGCCGCACGGCGCTCAGGCCAGGCCGAGCGCGTCGGCGATCGACACGACGTCGGCCGTCACGCGCACGGGCTGCACCTCGCTGCCGTCGGCGGTGCGCAGTGCCCACTGCGGGTCCTTCAGCCCGTGGCCCGTGACGGTCACGACGATCCGCGCGCCGGCGGGCACCAGGCCGCGCTCGGCACGCGCGAGCAGCCCGGCGACGCCCGCGGCGGAGGCCGGCTCGACGAACACGCCGACCTCGGCGGACAGGACGCGGTGCGCCGCGAGGATCTGCTCGTCGGTGACGGACTCGATGACACCGCCCGACACGTCGCGCGCCTCCTCCGCCTGCTGCCAGGACGCGGGGTTGCCGATGCGGATGGCCGTCGCGATGGTCTCGGGGTCGTCGACGGGGTAGCCGAGCACGATCGGCGCCGCGCCGGCGGCCTGGAAGCCCCACACGGCGGGCGTCCGGGTCGCGACGGCGGGCAGGCCGGCCCCGGCGTCGAGCCCGGCGTACTCGCGGTAGCCCTTCCAGTAGGCCGTGATGTTCCCGGCGTTGCCCACGGGCAGGCAGTGGATGTCCGGGGCGTCGCCGAGCGCGTCGACGACCTCGAACGCCGCCGTCTTCTGCCCCTCGATGCGGTCGGGGTTGACGGAGTTCACCAGCTCGACGGGGTACGCCTCGGCGAGCTTGCGGGCCGCGATCAGGCAGTCGTCGAAGTTGCCGTCGACCTGCAGCAGCCGCGCACCGTGGGCGATCGCCTGGCTGAGCTTGCCCATCGCGATCTTGCCGTCGGGCACGAGGACGGCGCACACCATGCCCGCGCGCGTCGCGTAGGCGGCGGCGGACGCGGACGTGTTGCCGGTCGACGCGCACACCACGGCCTTGGCGCCGCGGGCGGCGGCGGCGGAGATGGCCGTCGTCATGCCGCGGTCCTTGAAGGACGCCGTCGGGTTCATGCCCTCGACCTTGACGTGCACGTCGGCGCCCGTGAGGGCCGACAGCGCCGGGGCGGGCACGAGCGGCGTGCCGCCCTCCCCCAGCGTGACGACGCGCTGCTGGACGTGGGCGGGCAGACGGTCGGCGTACTCGGCGATGACGCCGCGCCACTGGTGGGCCATGGGGTTCGTTCCTCGCGTGGGTGGGTGGTCGGTTCAGAGCACGGGCAGCACGGACACGACGCGTCGCACGACGTCGAGCGCCGCGACCGCGTCGACCGTCGCGCGCAGCGCGTGCTCCGGTGCGGTGTGCGTCGTGATGACGAGGGTGGCCGACGCGTCGTCGCCGGCGACCTGCAGGGTCTGGCGCACCGACTCGACGGACACGTCCTGCGCGGCGAGCTCGGCGGCGACGCGGGCCAGCACGCCGGGCCGGTCGTCGACCAGCAGGCGCACCTGGTAGCGGGAGCGCGCCTGCCCGCCGTCGAGCACGGGCAGGTCGGCGTGCGACGACTCGACGGGCCCCTTGCCGCCGAGCACCCGGTGCCGGGCCACGGACACCAGGTCGCCGAGCACGGCGGACGACGTCGGGGCGCCGCCCGCGCCGCGGCCGTAGAACATGAGCTCTCCCGCGGCCTCGGCCTCGACGAACACCGCGTTGAAGGCCTGCCGGACGCCGGCGAGCGGGTGCTCGGCGGGCACGAGCGTGGGGCGCACCCGCACGAGTACGCCGTCACGCCCCTCGGCGGACGTGGCGCGCTCGGCGACGGCGAGGAGCTTCAGGACGTGCCCCGTGCGGCCGGCCCACGTGACGTCGTCCGCGGTCAGCGCCGTGATGCCGGCGCGGTCGACGTCGTCCAGCGCGACGCGGGTGTGGAAGGCCAGCGACGCGAGGATGGCCGCCTTCGCGGCGGCGTCGAACCCCTCGACGTCGGCGGTGGGGTCCGCCTCCGCGTAGCCGAGCGCCTGCGCCTGGGCGACCGCCTCCTCGAGGCCGAGCCCTGCCGTCGTCATGGCGTCGAGGACGTAGTTGGTCGTGCCGTTGACGATCCCCACCACGCGCTGCACCGTGTCGCCCGCGAGCGACTCGCGCACGGGACGCACGATCGGGATCGCGCCGGCGACCGCGGCCTCGAAGTACAGGTCGACACCGGCGGCGTCGGCGGCCGCGTACAGCGTGGGCCCGTCCTGCGCGAGCAGCGCCTTGTTGGCGGTGACGACGGACGCGCCGTGCTCGACGGCACGCAGCACGAGCGCGCGGGCCGGTTCCACGCCGCCCATCAGCTCGACGACGACGTCGGCCTTCGTGACGAGCGACTCGGCGTCCGTGGTCAGCAGCGAGCGGTCGACCACCGGGTCGCGCTCGGCGTCGAGCGAGCGGACCGCGACGCCGACGAGCTCGAGCCGGGCGCCGACGCGCGCGGCGAGCTCCTCGCCCTCCGTGACCAGCCGGCGCACGACCTCCGTGCCGACGACTCCGCAGCCGAGGACGGCGACGCGCAGGGGCGGGAGGGTGCCGGGGGTGAGGGCCACGCAGGTGCCTTCCGAGCGGGGCGGTCGACGGTGCCGCCGGGTGGGACGTCGGACCGGGCGCGGCGCGGGCCGGCACGGTCGCCGCCCAGGATAGGGCGGACCCGGGCCGTGCAGGCGCTACCGTCCGGGCTGCGGGCGCATCCCACCAGGACGGCGGTCTTGTGAGGCTGACCTCACCGGGCCTACGGTGAGCGTGCTGACAGAGTGTCAGCAACATCGTCGTCCTCGACCGCAACACCGGGAGCACCGCATGACCGCCACGACCGAGCAGGTCCTCGACCCGGCGCCCGACGTCCCGCTGTCCGCGGCCCTGCGCACCGGGACGCGGGAGGACCACGAGGCCGCCGAGCGCTCGACCTTCGTCGAGCGCCTGGTCGACGGCTCCCTGCCGCTCGCCGGGTACGTGGACCTCGCCGCCCAGCAGCACGCCGTCTACGTCGCGCTGGAGGCGGCCGGCGAGCGGCTCGCCGCCGCCGGGACCGACGGCGACCTGGTGTTCGCCGAGCTGGTGCGGGTGCCCGCCATCGAGGCGGACCTGGCCCACCTGCTCGGCGACGACTGGCGCACGCGGGCGCGCGTGCTGCCCGCCACGGCCGCCTACGTCGCGCGGCTCGACGCCGTCGGCGACGACCTGCCCCGCTACGCCGCGCACGCGTACACGCGCTATCTCGGGGACCTGTCCGGCGGGCAGGTGCTCAAGCGCATGATCGAGCGCCACCACGGCCTGCGCGGCGACGGCGTGTCCTTCTACGACTTCCCGCAGATCCACAAGCTCAAGCCGTTCAAGGACGTCTACCGGGAGCGGCTCGACGCGCTGGCGCTGACGCCCGCGCAGCGCGCGGACGTCGTCGCCGAGGCGCGCGTCGCGTTCCGGCTGAACCGTGCGGTGTTCGCGGACCTCGCGGCGGCGCACGGCCTGTGACGCCGGCCGTGCCGCGCGCCGGTCAGGTGGCGCAGACGTCCAGCGCCAGCAGGTCGTCCACCGTCTCGCGGCGCACGAGCACCCGCGACTCCCCCGCCGTCACCGCGACCACCGGTGGCCGCGTCAGCAGGTTGTAGTTCGACGCCATCGACCGGCCGTAGGCGCCCGTCGCGGCCACGGCCAGCAGGTCGCCCGCCCGCACGTCGCCCGGCAGCAGCACCTCGTGGACCACGATGTCGCCGCTCTCGCAGTGCTTGCCGACGACACGCGCCAGCACCCGCTCGGCGTCCGACGCCCGTGAGACGACGTCCGCGTGGTACTGCGCGCCGTACAGCGCGGGACGGATGTTGTCGCTCATGCCGCCGTCGACGGAGACGTACGTGCGCACGCGCCCGTCGTCGAGGCGGACCGGCTTGACCGTGCCGACCGTGTACAGCGTCAGCCCCGCCGGGCCGACGATCGCGCGACCGGGCTCGATCGACAGACGGGGCAGCGGCGTGCCCAGCTCGCGCGCCGCGTCGGCGACGGCCTGCGCGACCTCCTTCGCGATGCGGTCGGGGTCGAGCGGGACGCCCCCCGGCAGGTACGCGATGCCGTAGCCGCCGCCGAGGTCGACCTCGTCGACGAGCACGCCCGCCCGGTCCCGCAACCTCGCCCGCAGCTCGAGCACGCGGTGCGCCGCGACCGCGAACCCCGAGGAGTCGAGGATCTGCGAGCCGATGTGCGAGTGGATGCCGAGCAGGTGCAGCTCGGGGTGGTCGAGCACCCGCAGCAGCGCGGTCAGCGCAGGGCTGTCGCCGCCGTCCGGACCCGCCGCCAGGGACAGCCCGAACTTCTGGTCCTCGTGGGCCGTCGAGATGAACTCGTGCCCGCCGGCGTGCACGCCGGTCGTGACGCGGACCATCACCGGCGCCGGCGCGCCCCCGGCCCCGCGGTGGTCCCGCACGAGCGCGGCGAGGCGGTCCACCTCGACGAGCGAGTCGACGATGATCCGTCCGACGCCCGCGTCGAGCGCAGCACGCAGCTCGTCGTCGGACTTGTTGTTGCCGTGCAGGCCCAGGTGCTCGCCCGGGACGCCGGCCGCGAGCGCGACGGCGAGCTCGCCGCCGCTGGCGGTGTCGACGCGCAGACCCTCCTCGTGCACCCAGCGCGCCACGGCGCGCGTGAGGAGCGCCTTGCCCGCGTAGTACACGTCGACGCCCGTGCCGACCTGCGCGCACGCCGCCTCGAACGCCTCGCGGTAGCCGCGCGCACGGGCCCGCAGGTCGGCCTCGTCGACGACGTACGCCGGTGTCCCGTGGGCGGCCGCGAGGTCGCGCACGTCGACGCCCGCCACCCGCACGGCACCGTCGGCGCCGCGCACGGCACCGGACGACCAGGGCAGGCCGAGCGGCCCGGCGGTCACATCCGCTCCGGCGCGCTCACCCCGAGCATGCCGAGCGCGTTCGCGAGCACCTGGCGCGTCGCGTCGTTGAGCCACAGGCGCGTGCGGTGCGCGTCGGTGACCTCCTCCTCGCCCCACGGCACCACGCGCCGCTTCTGGTCGTACCACTTGTGGTACGCGCCGGCGACGTCCTCGGCGTAGCGGGCGACGCGGTGCGGCTCGCGCAGGTCGGCCGCCTGCGCGACGATCCGCGGCAGCTCCGCGAGCAGGCCCAGCAGCACGGCCTCGGACTCGTGGTCGAGCGTCGACCCGTCGAACCCGTCCTCACGGCGCACGCCGGACTCGGCGGCGTTGCGCGCGACGGCCGCCGTGCGCGCGTGCGCGTACTGCACGTAGTAGACCGGGTTCTCGTTGGTCGCCTTCGCGAGCAGGTCGAGGTCCAGGTCGATCTGCTGGTCCGACGACGAGCGCGACAGCGCGTAGCGCGCGGCGTCGACGCCGACGGCCTCGACCAGGTCGTCGATCGTGATGATCGTGCCCGCGCGCTTCGACATGCGCACCGGCTCCCCGTCCTTGACGAGGTTCACGAGCTGGCCGATGAGGATCTCGAGGTTCACGTGCGGGGTGTCCCCGAACGCCGCGCACACGGCCATCATGCGACCCACGTACCCGTGGTGGTCCGAGCCCAGCATGATGACGACGCGGTCGAAGCCGCGCTCGCGCTTGTCGAGGTAGTAGGCGATGTCGCCGGCGATGTAGGCGGCCTGACCGTCGGACTTGATGACGACGCGGTCCTTGTCGTCCCCGAAGTCCGTGGTCCGCAGCCACAGCGCGCCGTCGGCCTCGAACATGTGGCCGGACTCGCGCAGGCGCGCCACCGCGCGGTCCACGGCACCGGACTCGTGCAGCGAGTCCTCGTGGAAGTACACGTCGAAGTCGACGCCGAAGTCGTGCAGCGACTGGCGGATCTCGCCGAACATCAGCTCGACGCCGCGGGCGCGGAACGCCTCGCGCGCCTCGTCGTCCGGGAGCGTGCGCGGGTCCGGCTCACCGGCCGCGAGCGCGTCGGCGATCACCTGGTCCGCGATCTCGGCGATGTACTGGCCGCCGTAGCCGTCCTCGGGGGCCTCCTCGCCGCGGGCGCGGGCCAGGAGGGACCGCGCGAAGCGGTCGATCTGCGCGCCGTGGTCGTTGAAGTAGTACTCGCGCGTGACGTCGGCGCCGGACGCGGTCAGCACGCGGGCGAGCGCGTCGCCGACCGCCGCCCAGCGCACGCCGCCGATGTGCAGCGGACCCGTGGGGTTGGCCGAGACGAACTCGAGGTTGACCTTGAGGCCTGCGAACGTCTCGTTGGTCCCGTAGTCGGCACCCTGCTCGACGATGCCGCGCGCGAGCTCTCCGGCGGCGGCCGCGTCGAGGCGGATGTTGAGGAACCCGGGTCCCGCGATCTCGACGGCCGCGATGCCGGGGACGTCCGCCAGACGGCGCGCGAGCTCCTCGGCGAAGGCGCGCGGGTTGACGCCGGCCTTCTTCGCGAGCTGCAGCGCGACGTTCGTCGACCAGTCGCCGTGCTCGCGCTGGCGGGGTCGCTCGATGTGCACACGGGCCGGGATCGCGGCCGGGTCGAGGGCGAACGTGCCGTCGTCGACGGCGTGCACGAGAGCGCCGCGCAGTGCGTCGGCGAGCTGATCGGGAGTCACGGTTCCAGGGTAGGGGACGGCGACGAGCGGCCCGCCACGTGAGTCCCGGCCGGGACCTGCGCGCTCCTGCCGCACCGGGCACGACACACCCGGGGTGCCAGCCCGTGGGACTGGTCGTCCGGTCGTCGGACGTGTTGACTCGGGCGAGGGGCACCGTGGCCGTCGGGTCGGCGGGTGCACGCCCTGCCGACGACGACGAGGAGACCACCACCCATGGCGCGACGCACCGGACTGATCGACACCGCCGTCGAGGCGTTGCGGTCACGCATCGGCTCGGGCGAGTGGGCCGTCGGGTCCCGGATCCCGCCGGAGCCGTCCCTGGTGGAGCTGCTGGGCGTCGGGCGCAACACCGTCCGGGAGGCGGTGCAGTCGCTGGTCCACGCCGGGCTGCTCGAGCGCCGGCAGGGCTCGGGGACGTACGTGCTGTCGTCCTCCGAGCTGGCCGTGACCATGGGCCGGCAGATCGCCGACGCCCGCCAGCGCGACGTCGTCTCCGTGCGCCGCGCCCTGGAGATGGAGGCGGCCCGCCTGGCCGCCCGCCGCCGCACCGCCGACGACGCGTCCGACCTGCTCGCCAAGCGCGACGCACGGGCTCGCGCGTACGACGGGGGCGTCCTCGACGAGATGGTCGCGAGCGACCTCGAGCTGCACCGCTCGATCGTGCGCACGGCCGGCAACCCCGTGCTGCGGTCCCTGTACGACAACCTCATCGAGGCCATCGGCGACAACATCCGGTTCAACTTCGTCACCGACGCGCACGCGGCCGACGCGCACGACACGCTCATCGAGGCCATCGTGGCCGGCGACCCGGAGCGCGCCGCGGCCGAGACGAGCGGGTACCTGTCGGGACTGCTCGAGGACGGCTGACGCCCCCGCGGACGCTCCGTCGGCGGCGTCCCGGAGGCCACCTCGCGCGCGTGGCTGGACCGGCGCGCGTGTGCTGGTAGTGTCGGTGACCGCCGCGCGCCCGTAGCTCAGTGGATAGAGCGTCTGCCTCCGGAGCAGAAGGTCGAAGGTTCGAATCCTTTCGGGCGCACCCCGCACGGCCCCCTCACCGCAACGGTGAGGGGGCCGTCGCCGTCCCGGGGGCGGTTCCGGACCGGGACGCGCCACGGCCCGCCGCGCACGACCCGGGACCAACGGCCGCGGCGCCGGGCCCCGCGCGCGAGGACCGTGGGGTCATGACCGCGATGGTGGTGTTCGAGTCCATGTTCGGCGGCACCCAGGCGGTCGCCGAGGCGGTGGCGGCCGGCGTGGCGTCGTGCGGCCTGCCGGTCGACGTCGTCGAGGTCGGCCGAGCCGTGGGCGTCGGGGACCGTCCCCCGTGGCACGCGCCGGACCTCCTCCTGCTGGCCGTGGGCGGCCCGACCCACCTGGGGGGTATGAGCACCAACGGCTCGCGCACGCAGGCGCGCACGCACGGGCCGACGGTCTCGGGGCTCACCGGCCTGGACCGGTGGTTCGACGCCTCGCCGCACCTGCGCCCCGGCACCCCTGTCGCCGCCTTCGACACGGCCTGGGGCACGCAGGACGGCGGCTCGGCCGCCCGGACCATCGCCACGCGGCTGGAGTCGTTGCGGGGCCGCCTGGTCGCCCCGCCGGCCTCGTTCGTCGTCACCGGCACGACCACCGGCCCGACGGACGCGGAGCTCGAGCGTGCCTTCGACTGGGGGACGTCGCTGGTCTCGGTCAGGCCGCCGACGGGGTGAATCCGCAGGCGGGAGGGCCGTCGCCTGGTTACCGTGGCGGCTCCCACCCCCGGAGGTACGCCGTGATCCCCCGCTGCTGCGACGGTCCCGCCGGCGCCGTCCCCGTCGACGTGCGCCGCCTCCCGCAGGGGTGCCGCCGGTGGTGATGGTCCGCGCCGGGCAGCCGATCCCGCGGACCCGCGTCCGCGTGGGCCGCACGCTGGGACGACGCGACGGGTGGCAGGCCGTCGCCCGCGGCTGCGTCACGCTGCAGGAGGGCGACGCCGCGACACCGGTCCGGAACGCCTGGGAGGAGTGGCACCTGCGCGACGCGCAGGACGTCGACCACCGCCTCGCCTACCACTACGGGACCGGAGCGGTGATGCTGTCCCGGGTCGAGCAGGTCCCCGAGCCCCTCGACCCCCGCGCGCTGCGGGCGGGCGAGGAGGTCGTCGTCACGCTCGACGGACGGCCCCAGCGCCTGCGGGTCGACAGAGCGGCGGTCGCGGAGGTCTTCCACGTCGTCGGGGAGCCCACGCCCCCGCTGCGGGTGGGCGACCCGGTCGCGCACGCCGAGCTGCACGGGCCGGACGTCGTGCTCACGGTGCAGGACGCCGGACGCGGCGTCGAGGTCCACCGCGGCACGGTGCTGGACAAGTGGGAGCAGAAGGCGGTGCTGGGCCGGGACGTGGGGCCCCGCATGAACCGCTTCCTGGTGGTCGCGGGCTGGGCGGCCGTGTTCGTGCTGCTGTTCAACCTGCTGAACGCCTGCATGCCCGACGACCTCAGGGTCGGCGCGGCCGGAGCCGTCCGCGCGGTGGTCGTCCCCGCCGCAGCCGGCCAGGTCCCGACCGGCTGACGGTCGCGCCGGCCGCGCACCCCCCTGCTTCGACGCGCGACCGGACCCCCCGCCCCCTAGCGTCTGTCCCGCCGGACGCCGCCGGCCACCACCAGGAGGACATCGATGGGTCTGTTCGGTCGCCGCCACTCCCCGCTGCGGGTCGAGGCGCCCCCGAGCCCGCCCCCGGCACCGGCGCCCACCGGCACGCTGTGGTCCGACGGTCTGGGACGGGTCGGCACCCGCTCGGTGCAGGTGCTGGCGGTCCTCGCCGTCGCCGCGGTGGTGGTGTTCGCCCTGACCCGGCTCACCCTGGTGGTCATCCCGGTGCTCATCGCGCTGGTGCTGGCGGCCGCGATCTCCCCGCTCGTCGGGGCGATGCGCCGCCGCGGGGTGCCGTCGATGCTCGCGACGTGGATCGCGCTGCTGGCGCTCGTGGCGCTGCTGGCGGGCGTCGTGTGGCTGGTGGTGCGGGCCGTCGCCGACCAGTGGGACGAGCTGTCGGAGCAGGCGCTCGACGGGTTCGACGAGCTGCAGACCCTGGTGCAGGGCCTGCCGTTCAACATCACCGCCGAGCAGCTCGACTCGGTGCGCGAGTCCGCGCTGGGTCTGCTGCAGTCCGACGCCGTGGGATCGGGCGCCGTCGCGGGCGTCTCGCAGACCGCCGACTTCGTCGCCGGGTTCTTCATCATGGTCGTGGTCCTGTTCTTCTTCCTCAAGGACGGGCCGAAGATCTGGGAGTTCCTGCTGCGGCCCTTCGAGGGCGAGCGCTACGAGCGGGGCCGGCGCGTGGGCGACGCGACCGTGCGGACGCTCGGCGGCTACGTGCGGGGCACCGCGATCATCGCGGCGGTCGACGCCGTCGGCATCGGGATCGGGCTGGCGCTCGTCGGCGTGCCGCTGGTCCTGCCGCTGTCGGTCCTGGTGTTCCTGCTCGCGTTCATCCCGCTGGTCGGCGCGACGCTGGCCGGCATCCTCGCCGCGCTGGTCGCGCTCGTCGCGGTCGGACCGGTCCAGGCGCTGGTCGTCGTCGGGATCGTCGTGCTGGTGAACCAGCTCGAGGGCGACTTCCTGCAGCCGGTCGTCATGGGCCGCTCGCTGCGGCTGCACCCGCTGGTCATCCTGTTCGCACTGACGGCGGGCACGGTGCTCGCCGGCGTCACCGGCGCCGTGCTGGCCGTGCCGATCGCGGCCTCCGTGTGGCGCTCGATCCAGGTGTGGGACGGCCCCGACCTGCCCGCGCGGTTCGCCCGCAAGAAGCGAGCCGAGACGGTCTGACCGCGCCGCGCCCGGCCGCCACGGCCGGGACGGACGTCCCGACCCCGACCCGTCAGGAGGCCGGAAAGCGGCGCGCGTCACACTCCGGGGACTTTCATCCCACGTTTTGCGCTCCCCCCTTCCCTAGCGTCGTGGACAGCGACGGACAGCCTCCAGCGTCCGCCCCCAGCCACCACTACCCGGGGAGTCGAAGGTGTCGGAGTCCATCAAGAAGAGCAGCCGCGCGAAGGCATCCGCCGACGCGCCCGCCGAGGTCCCCTCGGCCACCACCACCGGCACCGCGTTGGGGATCGACGACGGCGACGCCGTCGCGCAGGCCGTCGACGCGCTGGTCGCCAAGGCGACCAAGGCGCTGGCCCAGTTCGAGTCCATGACGCAGGAGGACGTCGACCGCTTCGTGAAGAAGGGCGCCGTCGCGGCCCTCGAGCAGCACGGGCACCTCGCCAAGCTCGCCGTCGACGAGACCGGCCGCGGCGTCTTCGAGGACAAGGCCGTGAAGAACATCTTCGCGTGCGAGCACGTCACCAACTCGATGGCGAACCTCAAGACGGTCGGCGTCATCAACGTCGACGAGCTCAACGGCATCACCGAGATCGCCGAGCCCGTCGGGGTGATCGCGGGCATCACGCCCGTCACCAACCCGACGTCGACCGCGATCTTCAAGTCGCTGATCTCGCTGAAGACCCGCAACCCGATCATCTTCGCCTTCCACCCCAACGCGCAGCAGTGCTCCGTGGCCGCAGCCCGCATCGTGCGCGACGCCGCGGTGGCGGCCGGCGCTCCCGAGGACTGCATCCAGTGGGTCGAGACGCCGTCGCTCGCCGCGACCGGCGCCCTCATGAACCACCCGGGGGTCGCCACGATCCTCGCCACCGGCGGCAACGCGATGGTCAAGGCCGCGTACTCGTGCGGCAAGCCCGCCCTGGGCGTCGGCGCCGGCAACGTGCCGGCGTACGTCGAGAAGTCCGCGAAGCTCGCCCGCGCGATCAACGACATCGTCCTGAGCAAGGCCTTCGACAACGGCGTCATCTGCGCCTCGGAGCAGGCCGCGATCCTCGACGACGAGATCTACGACGCCGCGATGACCGAGTTCGCCCGGCTGCACGCCTACCGGGCCACCCCGGCGGAGAAGGCGAAGCTCGAGCGCTTCATCTTCGGCGTCGAGGCCGGCGGCGAGAACTGCGGCGGTGCCAAGCTCAACCCCGCCGTCGTCGGCAAGTCGCCCGTCTGGATCGCCGAGCAGGCCGGGTTCACCGTCCCGGCGGACACGTCGATCATCCTGGCCGAGGTCTCCGGCGTCGGGCCGGACGAGCCGCTGACCCGCGAGAAGCTGTGCCCGGTGCTCGCGGTGCTGCGCGCCACCTCCACCGAGGAGGGCATCACCCTGGCCGAGCGCATGGTCGAGTTCGACGGCCTGGGCCACTCCGCCGCGATCCACACGCGGGACGACGCCCTGACGGTCGAGTTCGGCAAGCGCGTCAAGGCGATCCGCGTGATCTGCAACGCCCCGTCGTCGCTCGGCGGCATCGGTGACATCTACAACGCGTTCATCCCGTCGCTGACGCTGGGCTGCGGCTCCTACGGCCACAACTCGGTGTCGAACAACGTGTCGGCGGTGAACCTGATCAACGTCAAGCGCGTGGGCCGGAGGAACAACAACTTGCAGTGGTTCAAGGTCCCCGCCAAGACGTACTTCGAGCCGAACGCCATCCGCTACCTCGCGGACATGGCCGACGTCGAGCGCGTCACCATCGTCACGGACGCGACCATGACGACCCTCGGCTTCGTCGACAAGGTGCTCGACGTCCTGCGCCGCCGCGGCAACAACGTGGCCGTGCAGATCATCGACCAGGTCGAGCCGGAGCCGTCCGTCCGGACGGTCCAGGCGGGCGCGGCGCAGATGCGTCACTTCCGTCCCGACACGATCATCGCGCTGGGCGGCGGCTCGCCCATGGACGCCGCGAAGGTCATGTGGCTGCTGTACGAGCACCCGGAGATCGTGTTCTCCGACCTCAAGCAGAAGTTCTTCGACGTCCGCAAGCGTGCCTTCAAGTTCCCCGTGCTGGGTGACCTGGCCAAGCTCGTCTGCATCCCGACCACGTCGGGCACCGGCGCCGAGGTCACGCCGTTCGCGGTCATCTCCGACCCCGACGCGGGCAAGAAGTACCCGCTGGCGGACTACGCGCTGACGCCGACGGTCGCGATCATCGACCCGGTCCTCACCTCGAAGATGCCGCGCTCGCTGGCCGCGGACTCGGGCTTCGACGCCCTGACGCACGCCACCGAGGCGTTCGTGTCGGTCTACGCCAACGACTTCACCGACGGCATGGCGCTGCAGGCGATCCGGCTGATCTTCGACAACCTGGCGCAGTCGGTGAACGGCGACCCGGCGGACCCGGCCACGCAGGACGCCCGCGAGAAGATGCACAACGCCGGGACGATCGCCGGCATGGCGTTCGGCAACGCGTTCCTCGGCATCGTCCACGCGATGGCGCACGTCATCGGCTCGACGTACCACCTGGTGCACGGCCGCACGAACGCCACGCTGCTGCCGCACGTGATCCGCTACAACGGCACCGTCCCGACCAAGCTCACGAGCTGGCCGAAGTACGAGTCCTACGTCGCCCCGCAGCGGTTCCAGCAGATCGCGCAGCAGCTCGGCCTGCCGGCGTCGACGCCCGAGGAGGGTGTCGAGTCCTACGCGCTGGCCGTCGAGGCGCTGCGCGCCAAGGTCGGCATCCCGGCGTCGTTCCAGGCGCAGGGCGTCGACGAGCGGGAGTTCGTCGCACGGCTCGACGAGGTCGCCATGGGCGCCTACGAGGACCAGTGCGCACCGGCGAACCCGCGCATGCCGATGATCGACGACATGAAGGACATCATGACCGCGGCGTACTACGGCACGTCACTGGAGGACGTGCGTAGCGGCCGCGAGCGGGCGGGGGCCTGACCGACCTCCCCGACGGTCCAGCGCCCCCACGGGCGGCGCCCCCGTCACCGCTCCCGACGCCCCCGCCGGCACCGCCGGCGGGGGCGTCGCCGTCCCCGCCGGGCCCTCGTCCCCCGACGCGCGCGGACCGCCGACCCGGGGCAAACTGGGCGCCCGGTCCTCGCCGACCAGCCCGAGAACGTCCCCCGACCCGAGGAGATCCCCGTGGCAGCCCCCGGCACGCCCGCCCGTCCCCTGTCCGACTCCGCAGCGCCCGCACGCCGCCGCACACCGCACCTGCTCGCCGTGGCCGCCACGGCGGGCGTGCTCGCTCTCGGGCTGTCCGCCTGCACCGACGGCGACGTGCAGGGGGCCGCCGACGACGTCGCGAGCGCCGCGCAGGGCGCCGCCGACGAGCTGACGGCGGCCGGCGACAAGCTCCAGGGCGTGCTCGCCGACGCGCAGGCGCACGCCGACGAGGCGCGTGCGAGCGTCGACGAGGCCCGCGCGAGCCTCGCGGGGGTCGACGACGCGGCGCGCGCCGAGGCGGACGCCGCGGTGACGTCGGCGCAGGGTGCCGTGGACCGGGCGGAGCAGGCCCTGGAGCAGGCGAAGGCCGACGGCGCGGCGGCGTCGTCCCAGGCGCTGGCCGACGCCCAGGCCGAGGTCGACTCGGCACGCGCCCAGCTCGACGCGGCCGCGGCCGGGGCGGGCGACGAGGCCGGCGGGGCGCTGCAGACGCTGGGCCAGCACCTCGAGACGCTCGGCCAGGACCTGAAGACCGCGACGCAGTGACCGGGGCGCGACCTCCGCGGTGCGGCGGGGAGCCCCGCGGCTCCTCGCCGCGCCGCGCGCGGGGCGGGCCGCAGCCGGGCAGCGGGTGAAAAATGCGACCCGCCCCGGCGGACGTTGTCCGCAGCCCCGCACGTGCCGATCTTGAAGGCATGGCTGTTCGCACGCACACCCGCGAGGTGCGCCGTCACCACGCCGAGTGGTGGGTCGTCACGGCGTGGACCTCGCTCGCGCTGCTGGTGGTCAGCGGTCTGCTCGCTGCCGCCGGGGTGCTCTGACGGGCACGTCCCCTAGGCTCGCGCCGTGACCAGCAGGTGGCGCCAGGTGGCGCAGGCGGCGGGCCTGCTCGACCCCGACGGCACCGTCCGGGCGACGGTGTTCGCCGAGATGTCCGCGCTGGCCGCCCGCACGGGCGCGCTCAACCTCGGCCAGGGGTTCCCCGACGTCGACGGGCCGGCGCCCGTGGCGCGCGCGGCCGCCGACGCGATCCTCGCCGGCGTCAACCAGTACCCGCCGGGGCCGGGGATCGCACCGCTGCGGCAGGCCGTCGCGGCGCACCAGGCGCAGCGGTACGGGCTGCAGGTGGACCCGGACACGCAGGTGCTGGTCACCACCGGTGCGACGGAGGCGCTGGCCGCGGCGGTCCTCGCGCTCGCGTCGCCCGGTGACGAGGTGCTCACCCTCGAGCCGTTCTACGACTCGTACGCCGCGGTGGTCGCCCTCGCAGGCGCCACGCACACGACCGCGCCCCTCGTCCCGACGCCCGGCGGCTTCCGCCTCGACGTCGCGGCGCTCGAGCGCGCGGTCACCCCGCGCACGCGCCTGCTGCTGCTGAACTCCCCCCACAACCCGACGGGCGCGGTGCTGCGCCGCGAGGAGCTCGAGGCCGTCGCCCGGCTCGCGGTCGCGCACGACCTGCTGGTCGTCACCGACGAGGTCTACGAGCACCTCGTGTACGGGGTGGAGCACGTGCCCGTCGCGACGCTGCCGGGCATGGCCGGCCGGACGCTGACGATCTCGTCGAGCGGCAAGACGTTCTCGTTCACCGGCTGGAAGATCGGCTGGGTGAGCGGGCCTGCCGAGCTCGTCACGGCGGTCCGGACCGTCAAGCAGTTCCTCACGTACGTGTCGGGGGCGCCGTTCCAGCCGGCCGTGGCGCACGCCCTGACGGACCCCGCCGCCCTGGGGTGGGTGGACGGGCTCGTCGCGTCGCTCGCCGAGCGCCGCGACCTGCTGTGCGCGGGCCTGCGCGACGCCGGGTTCGACGTCGTCCGGCCCGACGGCACGTACTTCGTCCTCGCGGACGCCGCGCCGCTCGGCGCCCGGGACGGTGCGGACTTCTGCCGCGAGCTGCCCGGACGGGCCGGGGTCGTGGGGGTCCCCGTCAGCGCGTTCACCCGGGCCGGCTCACCGACGCACGACGCCCTGCGCACGTGGGTGCGGTTCACGTTCGTCAAGCGCCACGACGTCCTGGAGGACGCCGTCGGACGCCTGCGCGCCGCCTTCGCCTGACGCGGCACCGGCCCGCACGGCTCAGGCGAGCTGCCACGCACCGCCGCGCCGGAAGGCGGGCGTCGCGAGCGCCAGCACCGCGAGCGCCACCACCGCCGACGCCAGCATGACGCCGGCCATGGCGACCGCGCCGCCGCCCAGGACGCCCGACATGTTGGCCACGACGCCGCCCGTCCCGGCCTGCAGCGACCCGATGAACGCCGCGGCGGTCCCCGCCATCGCGCCGTGCCGTCCGAGCGCGATGGCGGTGGCGTTCGGCGGCGCGAAGTTCACCAGCGCGAGCACGAGCCACAGCACGACGAGGATCGCCCACAGCCCGCCCGCGCCGGTCACCACGACCGCCAGCAGCACGGACGTCAGCACGACGGTCGCGACCGTCGCGACCCGCAGGATCCGGATCGGGGCGACGCGGCGCACGATCGCGGCGTTGACCTGCGCACCGATCACCAGACCGATGCCGTTGACGGCGAACAGGAGGGCGAACTGGTGCCCCGTCAGGCCGTAGGCCTCCTGCAGGACGAACGGCGAGGCCACGACGTACGTCATGAGGACGGCCATCGTCAGCCCGGGCAGGAGGGCGAGCGCGACGAAGTGCCGGTCCCGCAGCAGGTGCGCGTAGCCCGACAGTGCCGTGCGGACACCGCCGGGCCGCCGCCGCTCGGGCGGCAGCGTCTCCGGCATCTTCAGCGCGACGACGACCCACAGGGCCACGCCGAACATCGCGAGGAACACGAACACGGCGCGCCAGCCCCACTGGCCGGCGATCAGCCCGCCCAAGGACGGCGCGAACAGCGGCGCGACGCCGATGACGAGCATGAGCCGCGACATCAGGCGCGACGCGTCGGACCCGACGAACCGGTCCCGGATCAACGCCATCGACACGACGGTGGCGGACGCGTTGAAGAAGCCCTGCGCGACCCGCAGCGCGACGAGCGGCACGATCGCGGGTGCGATGGCGCACAGCAACGACACCACGACGTGCAGCGCGACGCCGACGAGCACCGGTGTGCGGCGCCCGAACCGGTCCGACAGGGGCCCCATGACCAGCTGGCCGACGGCACCGCCGATCAGCATGCCCGTCATCGTCAGCTGCGCGGCCGCGGCGGACGTGCCGAGGTCGCGTGCGACGTCGGGCAGCGACGGCAGGTAGATGTCCGTGGAGACGGCGGGCAGCGCGGCCATCGTGCCGAGCAGCAGGATGTGCTTGGCGTCGGGCCGGTAGCGGTGGGCGTCGGCGGGCGTCGGTCCGGTGGCTGACGGCACGGCCGGTGCTGCCGGTGCTGCGGGTGCTGCGGGGGTGTGGTGGGCGCGAGTCATCGCCTTCCATGGTCGCACCGTCCGCGCATGTTGACGAATCGATTCGACCCCCGGCGGTGGCGCGGTGCGCGTGTCGGTCCCGGGTGGGAGGCTGACCCCCATGTGCGGCAGGTACGCGTCCTTCCGGGAGGACCAGGCGATCGCCGACGAGTTCGCGGTGGCGACCGTCGCGGACGAGGTGCGGCTGCTGCCGCCGTCGTGGAACGTCGCCCCGACGGACGGGGTGCGGATGGTCGTGGAGCGCGCCGACCGCACCACGGGCGAGATCACGCGGCAGCTGCGCGTCGCCCGCTGGGGCCTCGTGCCGTCGTGGGCCAAGGACCCGTCGATCGGCGGTCGCCTGATCAACGCGCGCGTCGAGACCGTCACGGACAAGCCGGCGTTCCGCAAGGCGGCTGCCCAGCGGCGCGCGATCGTCCCGATGGACGGGTACTACGAGTGGCAGAAGACCGACGCGGGGAAGGTCCCGTACTTCCTCACGGCGGACGAGGGCATGCCGGACGGGCTGGCCGCCGCCGGGCTCTACGAGCTGTGGCGCGACCCGTCCCGGCCCGACGACGACCCGGCACGCTGGCTCGTGACCGTCACGGTGATCACGACCGCGGCGACGGACGCGCTCGGCCACATCCACGACCGCACGCCCCTGCTGCTGCCCCCGCCGCTGTGGGACCAGTGGCTCGACGTCGCCCTGACGTCGCCCGACGACGTGCGCTCGCTGCTCGACACGGTCCCCGAGCCGCACCTGCGACCCCGCGAGGTGAGCCGCGCGGTCGGCAACGTGCGCAACAACGGGCCGGAGCTCGTCGAGCCGGTGGGATGAGGCGGGATCACTCCTCGTCGGGCTGGAGCGGTTCGGTCTCCGAGGCGAGCACGTCGCCGTCCTGCACGATCCACACGTTGATGACGTAATCCGGCGAGCCCTCGAGATCCGGCACCCAGATGTCGAGGGACCCTCGGTCGCGGTCCGACGTCGCCAGCAGGCTGTACGCGAGCCGCTCGGCTGACCAGTGGGCGGCCTGCTCGGTACCGTCCAGGGACCAGAGCAGCAGCATGGACTCCCCCGGCTTGCCCTCGACCGTCATGTCGACAGACACGCGGTGACCATGCCACTCGCGTGCGGAGCCGGTCCCGCTCGACCTGACGTGACGCAGGGAGTCGGTGAGCTCATCGGCCACCTGGTCGGGGCTCAAAGGGCTCGGACCGGCCCCCGGCGAGGCATCGGGGTCCACCGGGGACGCGGCGATGCGCGCGACGTGGCCGCTCGGCACCACCGCCTCGATCTCGTCGCGCGTCATGCCGGACCCGCCGACCTGGGGGTCCTGACTGACGATCCGGGCGATCACCTCGAGCGGGTCCGACGTCGGGACGGCGGGCGACGGCGCGGTCGACGTCACCGACGGTCCCGGCGTCGGGCTGCCCGTCCGGTCACCCGTCGGAGCGGGCGTGGGCGTGGGCTCGGGCGTGGGCTCGGGCGTCGGCTCAGGCGTCGGCTCAGGCGTGCGACCGGGTCCGGGCGTGGGCTCGGAAGGTGGGGGCGTTGCGCGACGCGGCTCCACGGGCACGTCGGAGGCCACGGCGACCCGGACCGACACGGCCCCCGGCGCGCCGGCCCCGTCGGTCGCCCCGGTGACGGGTTCGAGTGTCTGGTCCACGGGACCTCGGCTGTCGACGAACTGCGACAACGTCGTCATGCCGGCCGGCTCGACCGACGTGATGGTCACCTGGTCCTGCGCGTCCGGATCAGGGGTGACGATGTCCTTGGACTCGTCGATCGCGTTGATGATCGCGACGAAGGCACCCGCCGCAGCACCGACGCCCAGGAACATCGCGAGCGCCCGGCGGTGCCACCGATCGGGCCGTCGTCGTCTCGCATGTCGTCGTTCCATGTCGCCCGCCCCCGACGCTCGTGCTTCCTCCAGGGTCCGCGCGCCGGCAGCACTCGTCACCGGCGTGCCCTCCCCCTGGGAGGAGCACCCACACGTCGGTCGCGTACATCGAGCCGCACGACCGCCGGCTCGGTCCGTGCAGCACCGGGGACACATGGTGACCCCGACGCAGCACGGTTCATGTGCGTCAGGGGCAGCGGGGGCAGCGGGTGGGTGACGTGGGGCGGCCCGTGCGGGTGAGGGCGTGGCCGACCTGGCGGGCGACGTCGCAGGGGCGGCCCGCGACGTGCGACCACCGGTACCGCAACGTGAGGTCGTCGTGCTCGAGGAGCACGGCGTTGTCGCGCCAGACGTCGCGGTCCGTCGTGCCGCCCGGGTGCGCCAGCCGTCCGTCGAGCTCGATGCGCACGCCGGCGCCCCCGTGCACGCGATCGGCACGGATCCACCCGCCGTCGACCCGCTGCCGCACCTGCCCCACCGTGCGGGGCAGGCGATGGGCGCGCTCGACGTCGCGGACGTACCGGTGCTCGAGCGGCGACTCGATGCCGAGCGTCGGGTCGGTGAGCACCGACCGCAGGAGCTCGCGGTGCGCGAGCCACCGCCGCTCCTGCGCCCGGCGGAGCAGCGCCGTGCGGCTCACACCGATCTGGGCCGCCGCCGCCAGGACAGCGACCGCCTGGTCGTCGTCCGCGGCCTCGCCCAGCAGGTCGAGCACGGTCTCGACGACGTCGACCGTGCGCAGGCGGCCGCTCGCGTGCGGCATCGTGCGACGTCGGTGCACGACCATCCCCGGCTGCGGCCGGACCGAGCGCGCGACGGGCACGCTCACGACCACCGCGCCGCGCGGCACCCGCACGAGCCCGAGGACGTACCCGGCGGACGCGTGCGACAACGCGGCGCCGTCGCCGGCGGCGACGAGCGTGGCATGGGCCTGCTGCCGCCACGAGACGGCTCCCGACTGCAGCACCAGGACGCCGCGGTACAGCCGCTGCCACCGCCCGGACGCCACGCGCCGTGCCGCCGTGCGGCGCGAGATGCCGGCGCGCTCGAGCTGCGCGACGCTCGCGACGCCCTCCTGCCGCAGGACCTGCGAGCGCACCGGCTCCGGCAGCGTCACGACGTCGGGCAGCGGCGGCGGTGCGAGGGCGGGGACCACCCCGCGACCGTGGCACGTCGAGGCGCACAGCACCGGGCCCCCACCGACATCTGTGGACGACGCGACCTGTCCGTGCAGCACCGGGGACGCTGGACGACCCGAACGCCCCACACCCCGCAGCCGATGGCGCCGGCGGCGGGCGACGGCGGGAGGGTGCAGCGTTCGGGGCGCCCTGCGTCCCCAGTGCTGCACGGATCGCGACGACGAGGGCGCGACGAGGTCGCGACGGCGGCGCGTGCGGCCACGCGGGCACGGCGGGTCAGGCCGTGGACTCCAGGCGGTACGGGACGACCTCGCCCACGCCCGCGAGCTCGCGGGCCGGCTGCTCGGTGAGGCGGAACCTCGGGTCCCCGCCCAGCACCTGCGCCGTCTCGGCGTCCACCAGCACGGTGCTGGGGTCCGCCACGTCGGTGAGGCGGGCGGCGAGGTTCACCGTCGGGCCGAACACGTCGCCGAACCGCGAGAGCACCCGCCCCCACACCAGGCCCACCCGCACGGGCGTCACGCCGCGAGCGCCCTCCGCCAGGCCACCGGCACCGCGCGCGGCCTCGACGTCCAGCGACGTGCCGAAGGCGTCCGCCAGGCCGAGCGCCACGGCCGCACCCACGCCGGGAGTGTCCGCGATGAACAGCACGGCGTCGCCGATGGTCTTCACGACGCGACCGCCGGCACCGACGACGACGTCGCGCGCGGCGGTCTCGAAGCGCTGGACGAACGACGACAGGTCCGTCGACCCCAGGCCCGCGGTGCGACGGGTGAACGACACCATGTCCGCGAAGCCCACCGCGCGCGCCAGGGGCAGCCGCCTCCCGTCGACGGCGACGTCGCGCAGCTGGCCGAACTCGGCGGCGTACCGGTCCGCCACGGCCGCGAGCTGCCGGCGGTAGGAGTGCAGGAGCTGCTGCTCGAGGAGCGGGGCGAGGTCCCGCAGCCGGTCGAGGACGAGCAGGCGCGCGGTGGTGTCGTCGAGGCCGTACCGCGTCGCCATGTCCTCGACGAGCGCCTCGACCTGCCACAGCGCCAGGCGGTCCGACGTGTGGCCGAGCGCGCGGATCACCGTGACGACCGTGCTCAGCGCCAGGCCGTGCTCGACGACGAGGGCCTGGGCCATCGCCAGGGCCCGCGCGTCGCGCTCGGTGAACATGACCTCGTCGTCGCCGTGGCTCGGCAGGCCGAGGGTCCGCCAGAACACCTGCACGGTCTCGAGGTCGACCCCCGTGCGGCGCGCCAGGTCCCGCGCGCTCAGCGTGCGCGGGCCGCCGAGCAGCAGCTCGTCGAGGGCGTCGGTCGTGCCGGTGCCCGTCACGGCCGGGCCGGCCGGCGCGGGCGCACCCGGCTGCGTCCGGCCCTCGGTCCCGCCCCCACCCTGCACACGTTCCGGCACGCGGTCGAGACTAGTTCACGCAGGTGTGCCGTCCGTCACTCGCACGTGCGTGACGTCGCCGGCCAGCACCCGGTGGTCGTCCCCGGCGTCGTCGCGCAGCACGAGCGCACCGTCGGGCGCCAGGCCCGTCGCCGTCCCCACCCGCAGCCCACCGCCGGGCAGCTCGACGCGGACGCGACGCCCCACGGTGGCGCAGACCGACGCGACCTCCTCGACGAGTCCCGCCGCCACCGCGTCCCCGTCGTGCTCGACCCACCGCTGCGCGACCTCGTCGAGCGCGTCGACCAGCGCGACGAGCACGCTCGCCCGGTCCGCCGCCCGGGCGCCGGCCAGCGCGAGGGACGTCGCCCACGGCACCGGCAGCTCGTCCGCGCGCTGGTCGACGTTGACGCCGATGCCCACGGCGACCGCCGGGACCTGCGCGACGGCCTGCGCGAGGATGCCTGCCACCTTGCGGGTGGTCCCCCAGCCGGGGAGCGGATCGACCCGGTCACCCAGGTCCACGAGCACGTCGTTGGGCCACTTCAGCTCCGCCGGGACGCCGGCGGTGGCGCGCAGCGCGCGGACGGCGCCCAGCCCTGCGAGCAGCGGCAGCCACCCGTAGGTGGCCGGGCCCGACCGCGGGCGCGCCACGAACGTGCAGGTCAGCGCGGCCCTGGGCGGTGTCGTCCAGGTGCGGCCGGCGCGGCCGCGGCCGGCGCCCTGGTGCTCGGCGACGAGCAGGCTCGCGTGCGGCCAGGCGTCCGGGTCCGCCTGCAGCCCGTCGACCACCGCGTCGTTCGTCGACGGCACCTCCTGGACGACGTCGAGCCGCGCGAGCGGCCCTGCGGGGGCGAGCAGCAGCTCGCGCAGCGTCGAGACCTCCAGGGGCGGGCGCTCGGTCATCGGGTCATCATCGCGCAGTCGCGCCAGGGCCGCCGACGAGCGGGCGGGCGCCGCGTTGTGGGGTCCCCACAGGCGTGCGCGGGCAACACGGTCGGCGGGGTGCACGCTGCCGGTGGACCGTCACCAACTAGCCTCGTCAGGTGACCCAGGACTCCTCGACCGCGCGCAGCGCACCGCCGGAACCTCCCGCCACCGCCGCGCGCACCACCGCCGGGCTCCTCGCCGACCTGCGCGAGCGGCGCACGGCAGCCGTGGACGCCGCGGAGGAGAACGCCGTCGCCAAGCAGCACGCGCGGGGCAAGAAGACGGCGCGCGAGCGCATCGAGGCGCTGCTGGACCCGGGGTCGTTCGTCGAGCTCGACGCGTTCGTGCGGCACCGGTCGACCAACTTCGGCCTGGAGAAGAAGCGCGTCGCGGGCGACGGCGTGGTGGTCGGCCACGGCACCGTCGAGGGCCGGCCGGTGTGCGTGTACTCGCAGGACTTCACGGTCTTCGGCGGGTCGCTGGGCGAGGTGCACGGGCAGAAGATCACCAAGGTGATGGACCTCGCGCTGCGGACCGGGGTCCCGCTGGTCGGCATCAGCGACGGCGGCGGCGCGCGCATCCAGGAGGGCGTCGCCGGCCTGACGCAGTTCGCCGAGATCTTCCGGCGCAACGTCGCGGCGTCCGGCGTGATCCCCCAGATCAGCCTCATCCTCGGCCCGTCCGCGGGCGGCGCGGTGTACTCCCCCGCCCTGACCGACTTCATCGTGATGGCCGACGGCACGTCGAACATGTTCATCACCGGGCCGGACGTCATCCGCGCGGTCACGGGCGAGGACGTCGGCTTCGAGGAGCTGGGCGGCGCGACGACGCACTCCACCCGCTCGGGCGTCGCGCACTACCTGGCGTCCGACGAGGACGACGCGATCGACTGGGCGCGCACCCTGCTGGCCTACCTGCCGACCAACAACCTCGCGGAGCCGCCGTCGTACGCGCACGAGGCCGACCTCGAGGTCACCGACGACGACCGCCTGCTCGACACGCTCGTGCCGGACTCGGACAACCAGCCGTACGACATGCACACCGTCCTCGAGACCGTCCTCGACGACGGCAGCTTCCTCGAGGTCCAGGCCCTCTACGCCCAGAACGTCGTCGTCGGCTTCGGGCACGTCGAGGGCCACCCGGTCGGCATCGTCGCGAACCAGCCGATGCACATGGCCGGCACGCTGGACATCAACGCGGCCGAGAAGGCCGCACGGTTCGTGCGCACGTGCGACGCGTTCAACATCCCGGTCCTGACGTTCGTCGACGTCCCGGGCTTCCTGCCCGGGACGGACCAGGAGTGGAACGGCATCATCCGGCGCGGCGCCAAGCTGATCTTCGCGTACGCCGAGGCGACGGTCCCGCTGGTCACGGTCATCACGCGCAAGGCGTACGGCGGCGCGTACATCGTCATGGGCTCCAAGCAGCTCGGCGCCGACGTGAACCTCGCGTGGCCGACCGCGCAGATCGCCGTCATGGGCGCCGGCGGGGCGGTCAACATCCTGCAGCGCGGCGCGCTCAAGGGCGTGGCCGACGCGGGCGGGGACGTCGAGGCCGAGCGCCGGCGCCTGACCGGGGAGTACGAGGACGCGATCGTCAACCCGTGGGACGCCGCCGAGCGCGGCTACGTCGACGACGTCATCGAGCCGTCGGCGACCCGCGCGCAGGTCGTCCGCTCGTTGCGGCTGCTGCGCACCAAGCGCGCGAGCCTGCCGCCCAAGAAGCACGGGAACATCCCCCTGTGACCCGCGACGGGAGCACCGCATGAACGACGCGCACGACGGGCACGAGCACCCCGACGAGCACGACCCCGCGTCGCACGGCCGCGAGCCGCTCGCGGGCGTCGACCCCGCCGACCTGCACGCGACGGTCGACGAGCTGGCCGTGGCGCTCCACGCGTACGTGGAGACGGCCGTGGGCGTGCGGGCGGAGTTCGGCGCCCGGGAGGCGGACGAGGACCCGCGGGTGCTCGCGCTCGAGGCGCGCGTGGGCAGCCTCAACGCCCGGCTGTACGACCTGCTGCACGCGCGGCTGGGCCTGCACGCCGACCTGACCGGCATGACCTGGGACGACACCGACGCGGACGCCGACACCACGGTCTCGCCCGGCGACCACGACACGTTCCACCTCGGGTTCGTCGTCGAGCTGCCGCCCACGGTCAGCGACCTGACGCTCGACGCGGTCATCGACATCGTCGACGACGGGGGCGCGCAGATCGCGCACACCCTGACGGAGCGGGGGTTCGTCGTCGGCGAGTGGGGCGCCGGGCGCGGCGCGCCCGTGCTGCTCGACGACGAGGACGACGAGGAGGACGGGCTGTGAGCGCGTCCGGCGCCGAGCCCGACCCCCGCAGGGCGGACACGCACGTGCACGTCCTGCGCGGCACCCCCGACGACGTCGAGCTCGCCGCCCTCGTCGCGGGACTGGTGGCCGCCGCCGCGCGGCAGGACCCGCACGGTCCGGAGGCCGACCCGCCCGGACGCGCCGCACGCGCCCGCTGGACCGCGCCCGGGCGGCTGCACGGCGCACCGCTGCCCACGCACGGCGCGGGCGCGTGGCGGTGGAGCCTGCACCCCTGAGCACACCACCGGCCCCACCGGCTGCCGGGTCGCCGCACCCGCGACGTAGGGTGCTGCGGGTGACGTCCACGACCGGTCCCCGCCCCGTCAGCCCCGTCGACGCCGTCGCCGACGCCCACGTCGCCGCGACCGCCCGGCTCGACCCGATCACGGCGACCCACCTGGGTGTCCCGGGCCACGAGCGGGAGCTCACGGACTTCTCCCCCGACGCGACCGCCGAGCGCACCGACCGCGCGCGCTCGACGCTCCTCGCCCTCGAGGGCCTGGCCCCGGCGGACGACGTCGACGAGGTCACGGTCGCCGCGATGCGCTGGGCCCTGGGCAACGAGATCGCCCTGCACGACGCCGGCGAGCGCGACGGCGTGCTGAACAACCTGGACTCGCCGTCGCAGAAGGTCGTCGAGGTCTTCGACCTCATGCCCACCGACACCGAGCAGGCCTGGGACGACGTGGCGGCGAGGCTCGCGCAGGTCCCCACGTCGCTCGCGTCGTACGTCGCCTCGCTGCGGTACGCCGCCGCACGCGGTCACGTGGCCGCGGCGCGGCAGGTCGAGGCCGTGGTCGCCCAGGCACGCGCGGCCGCCGACGCGGACACGTCGGCGTTCACGCGCCTGGTGCGCGGGGACGACGCGCAGCGCGTGCTGGGTGACGACCACCCGCTGCGGGCCGACCTCGAGCGCGGCGCTGCGGCCGCGCGCGGCGCCTACGCGGAGCTCGCACGCGTGCTCTGCGACGAGCTCGCCCCGGTGGCACCGCAGGCCGACGCGGTCGGCCGCGAGCGCTACGCCCTGTGGTCGCGGCACCACCTGGGCGCCGAGGTCGACCTCGACGAGACCTACGCGTGGGGGCTGGAGGAGCTCGCCCGCGTGCAGGCCGAGCAGCGTGACGTCGCCGCGCAGGTGGCGGGCCCCGGCGCGAGCGTCGAGGAGGCCGCGGCGCTCCTCGACGCCGACCCGGCGCGGCTCCTGTCCGGCACCGACGCCCTGCGGCGGTGGATGCAGGCCACGTCGGACGCGGCGATCGAGGCGCTCGACGGGACGCACTTCGACATCCCCGCACCCGTGCGCACGCTCGAGTGCCGGATCGCGCCGTCGACCACGGGCGCCATCTACTACACCGGGCCGAGCGACGACTTCTCCCGGCCGGGACGCATGTGGTGGTCCGTGCCGCCGGACGTCACGACGTTCTCGACGTGGCGCGAGCGCACGACCGTCTACCACGAGGGCGTGCCCGGGCACCACCTGCAGATCGCGCAGGGCGTGTTCGAGCGCGCTGCGCTCAACTCGTGGCGTCGCCTCGCGTCGTGGACGTCGGGGCACGGCGAGGGCTGGGCGCTGTACGCCGAGCGCCTCATGGCCGACCTGGGCTTCCTCGACGACCCGGGCGACCGGCTCGGGATGCTCGACGGGCAGCGGCTGCGGGCCGCCCGCGTCGTCTTCGACCTGGGCATGCACCTGGGCCTGCCGGCGCCCGCCGAGGTGGGCGAGTGGAACCCGCGCAGCGGCTGGGAGTTCCTGCTGGCGAACGTCCAGATGCCGGAGTCGTTCGTGCGCTTCGAGTACACCCGGTACCTCGGCTGGCCCGGGCAGGCGCCGTCGTACAAGGTCGGGCAGCGGCTGTGGGAGCAGTCGCGCGACGCCGCGCGTGACGCCGCCGCCGCGCGTGGTCACGCCTTCGACCTGCGCGACTTCCACGCCCGCGCCCTCGCGCTGGGGTCCGTGCCGCTGGCGGTGCTGCCGACGGCGCTCGCGTCGTGAGGTGACGGCCGGGTCGCCCCGCGGGGCGACCCGGTCACGTCACAGGAGCGTCCAGCCGTACTTCGCGACGACCACGGCGGCGAACAGGACCAGCACCGCGACGGTGACGAACCAGTCGTTGCCGGACGCGACGAATCGGCGCCCCCACGGGCCGGCGCGGCCCGGCAGGTTCAGGTGCCCGTCGCGCACGTTGACGCGGGTCAGGCCGGCCCACACCAGCGTCGTGGTGGCGGTGATGAGCAGGCACCAGGGGCACAGCGCGCCGATCTCGAAGAACGACTGCTGGAACAGCCACCACGCGAAGACCAGCCCGGCGGTGTAGATCGCCTGGGCGCTGAGCATGAACCAGCGCGGGAACACCACCCCGCCGATCATCGCGATCGCGACGGTGATGACCACGGCCTCCGCCGCGATCCCGAGGAACGCGTTGGGGAACCCGAACAGCTGCGCCTGCCAGGTGTCCGCGACGGCGCTGCACGAGATGAACTCGTTGAGGTCGCAGCTCGCCGACGCGGTCGTGTTCGTGGCGTTCGCCACCGCGACGTGGATCGCCTCGATCGACAGCACGAACGACGTGTACAGGCCGATGAGGCCCGACACGACCATCTCGATCGCGGTGCGCCGCCGCCAGGGCAGCGGCGCGGGACGCCGCAGGTCGGGGTCGTCGACCACGTCGTCGGGGAGCTCGTCGAGGACGTCGTCGTCGTCGAGCCGGCTCATGGCGTCGCCGTCGCGCACGCCCTGCGTGGTGTCCTTCACCGTGGTCTCCTCACCCGTGCGTCCGGCGGCCATTCTGCCCTGCCGACCTGTGCCACGGGCAGGCCGTTCGCCCCGTCGACCTCGGCGGGGCGCGGGCCGGCCGGCGCGGACGCGGGGCGGGCTGGCGCTAGGGTCGCGCGGTGACCACCACCCGCCTGCTGCTCGCCTCCGCCTCCCCCGCCCGCCGTTCGACGCTGACCGCGGCAGGCCTCGCCCCCCTGGTCGCCGTCTCCGCCGTCGACGAGGACGCGGTGCTGGCGGCCGCCCGCGAGCGCTTCGGTGACCTCGAGCCCGCCGACGCGGTCCTCGTGCTCGCGCAGGCCAAGGCCGAGGACGTCGCCCGCCGGCTGGACGACCTGGACGTGCCCGGCTGGGGCGACGACGAGGACGTGGTGGTGCTCGGCTGCGACTCGATGCTCGAGCTGGACGGCGAGGTCCTCGGCAAGCCCGCGGACGCCGACGACGCCCTCGCCCGCTGGCGCCGGATGCGCGGACGCTCCGGCGTGCTGCACACCGGGCACTGGCTGGTCGACGAGCGCGACCCCGCCGACGGCGGCACGCGCGCGACCCTCGGGGCGACGGCCTCCACGGTCGTGCACTTCGCCGACCTGTCCGACGCCGAGGTGGCGGCGTACGTCGCGACGCGCGAGCCGCTCGCGGTGGCGGGCGCGTTCACGATCGACGGCCTCGGCGGTCCCTTCGTCGAGCGCATCGAGGGCGACCACCACAACGTCGTGGGCGTGAGCCTGCCGCTCCTGCGGCACCTGCTGGCGGACGTCGGCGTGTCGGTCCCCGACCTCTGGCGCCGCTGACCCGCGGGCGCCGGCCGACGCCGGTGGTGGGTTCCTACAAGCCCGTCCGGGACGGCTTGGCCGTTGCCCCAGTCTTGGGCGGGCGCCCCGCGCCGCACGAGGGCGTGACGACGATCGCGCGCTACCGTGAGCCGTGCCCCACATGACCAAGGTCCTTGTCGCGAACCGCGGTGAGATCGCCGTCCGCATCGCCCGTGCCTGCCGCGACGCCGGTGTCGCGTCCGTCGCCGTCTACTCGGACACCGACCGGGACGCCCTGCACGTGCACGTCGCGGACGAGGCGTACGCGCTCGACGGCGCCCGCGCCGCGGAGACGTACCTCGACATCGCCAAGCTGCTGGACGTCGCCCGCCGGTCGGGCGCCGACGCCGTGCACCCGGGTTACGGCTTCCTCGCGGAGAACGCCGGGTTCGCGCAGGCCGTGATCGACGCCGGCCTCGTGTGGATCGGCCCGCCGCCGTCGGCCATCGAGGCGCTCGGCGACAAGGTCAGCGCCCGGCACATCGCGCAGCGCGCGGGTGCACCGCTCGTCGCCGGCACGCCGGGCCCTGTCGACGACGTCGCGCAGATCCACGCCTTCGCGGCCGAGCACGGTCTGCCCGTCGCCATCAAGGCGGCGTTCGGCGGCGGGGGGCGCGGCCTGAAGGTGGCCCGCGCGGCCGACGAGATCGACGAGATGTACGAGTCGGCCGTGCGTGAGGCCGTCGCCGCGTTCGGTCGCGGCGAGTGCTTCGTCGAGCGGTACCTCGACCGGCCGCGGCACGTCGAGACGCAGTGCCTGGCGGACGCGCACGGGACCGTCGTCGTCGTCTCGACGCGCGACTGCTCGCTGCAGCGCCGCCACCAGAAGCTGGTCGAGGAGGCGCCCGCGCCGTACCTGTCCGACGAGCAGCGCCGCACCCTCGTGACGGCCTCGCAGGCGATCCTGCGCGAGGCCGGCTACGTGGGGGCCGGCACCTGCGAGTTCCTCGTCGGCGCCGACGGGACCGTCTCGTTCCTCGAGGTCAACACCCGCCTGCAGGTCGAGCACCCGGTCACCGAGGAGATCAGCGGCATCGACCTGGTCCGCGAGCAGCTGCGCATCGCCGCCGGCGAGCCCTTGGGGTACACCGAGGTGGAGACCCGCGGGCACTCGATCGAGTTCCGCATCAACGGCGAGGACCCCGCCGCGGGCTTCCTGCCCGCACCCGGCCGGATCAGCCGCCTGCGGTTCCCCTCGGGGCCTGGGGTGCGCGTGGACTCGGGCGTCGTCGAGGGCGACACCGTCTCCGGCCTGTTCGACTCGATGATCGCGAAGCTGGTCGTCACCGGTGCGACGCGCCGGCAGGCGGTCGAGCGTGCCCGGCGTGCGCTGGCCGAGCTCGAGGTCGTCGGCATCCCGACGGTGGTGCCGTTCCACCGCGCCGTGCTCGAGGCCGAGGCGTTCGTGCCGACGGACGACGCCGAGCCGTTCACGGTGCACACCCGCTGGATCGAGACCGAGTTCGCGCAGACCGTCGCGGGCCTGGGCCGCACGCCGGCCGTCGGCCCGGACGAGGAGCAGCTGCCCGACTCGGTGCTCGAGCGCGTCGTCGTCGAGGTCGGCGGCAAGCGCCTCGAGGTGGTCCTGCCGGCCGCGCTCGGGCTGGGCCGGGGGTCGGGCACGGGACTGGGACGCGTCGGCAACGGCACCCGGCCCGGTGCCGGACCGCGGCGCACGGCGCGACCGCGCGCCACGCGCGCCGGCGGCTCCAACGGCACGACGCTCGCGTCGCCCATGCAGGGCACGATCGTCAAGGTCGCGGTCACCGAGGGTGCCGTGGTGGCCGAGGGCGACCTCGTGGTCGTCCTCGAGGCCATGAAGATGGAGCAGCCGCTGGTCGCGCACCGCGCCGGCACCGTGCAGTCGCTGACCGCCGGCGTCGGGGCGAGCGTGAGCGCGGGCGGCGCCATCTGCGAGATCGTCGGCTGACCGCGGCGCGGGCATGACGCACGGGGACCGCCGCCCGGGCGACGGCTGGGTCGCGTGCGGGTGCGGGCGCCGCCACTGGGGCCTGCACGGCGCCGCCGGCCTGCTGCTCGTGCGCCGCGACGCGGCGGGCCGCGCCACGCACGTCGTGCTGCAGCACCGCGCGCCGTGGAGCGACCAGGGCGGCACGTGGGCCCTGCCGGGAGGGGCGCGCGAGCCCGGCGAGAGCGCCGTCGAGGCGGCGCTGCGGGAGGCCCGCGAGGAGACCGGGGTGGACGCCGCGTCGGTCGCCGTCCGCGGCGAGCACGTCCTGCGTCACCCGGACTGGACGTACACCACGGTCCTGGCCGACGCGGTCGCGCCCGTCCACCCGGTCGTCGCGGACGCCGAGAGCGTCGAGGTGGCGTGGGTGCCGCTCGGCGCGGTCCCCGACCGCCCTCTGCTGCCCGCGTTCGCCGACGCCTGGCCCGTGCTGCGGGCGCGGCTGGACGGCTGAGCCGCCCGGCCGCGCCGCACGGCGCCGGGTCAGTCCTGCGCGCGCTGGTGCAGCATGCGGGCGACCTCGCCGATCGTCCCCGACATCGACGGGTAGACGGTCGACGCCTCGGCCACCTGGTCGGCCGTGAGGTTGTGCGTGACGGCCAGCGTGAGCGGGAAGATCGACTCGCTGGCCCGCGGGCCCACCACCACGGCGCCCAGCACCGTGCCGGTGCCGGTGTGGGCGAAGATCTTGACGAAGCCGTCCCGCACGCCGAGCATCTTGGCGCGCGGGTTGCGCGCCAGCGGCAGCATGCTCGTGCGGTAGTGCGTGCCGGTCTCCTGCAGCCGCGCCTCGGAGAGACCGACCGTCGCGATCTCCGGGGCCGTGAAGATGTTCGCCGAGATGCTCCGCAGCGACAGCGGGCGCACGGCGTCACCCAGCGCGTGGGACATCGCGATGCGGCCCTGCGTGGCGGCCACGGAGGCGAGCGGCAGGACGCCGGTGCAGTCGCCCGCCGCGTAGACGCCCCGCACGTTGGTGCGGGACACCTTGTCGACCTCGACGTGGCCCGACGGCGTCAGGCGGACGCCGACCTCCTCGAGCCCGAGGCCGCTCGTCGTGGGGACCGACCCGACCGCGAACAGCACGTGCGAGCCCTCGACCGTCCGCCCGTCCTCCAGCGTCACGACGACGCCGTCGGCCGTGCGCCGGGCCGACGACGCCCGCGAGCGCGACATCACCGTCATGCCGCGCTGGGTGAAGACGCGCTCGATGAGCTCGGCGGCGTCGGCGTCCTCCCCCGGCAGCACGCGGTCGCGGCTGGACACCAGGACGACGTCCGCCCCGAGCGAGGTGTAGGCACCGGCGAACTCCGCGCCCGTCACGCCGGAGCCGACCACGACGAGCCGCTCCGGCAGCTCCGGCAGGTCGTACATCTGCGTCCACGTGAGGATGCGCTCGCCGTCGGGGCGGGCGTCGGGCAGCACGCGGGGCCTCGCGCCGGTCGCGACGAGGACCACGTCCGCCGCCAGCTCCTGCTCGCGTCCGTCCGTGCCCGTCACGGCGACGCGGTCGGGCGCGACGAGCCGCCCGGTGCCGGTG
The DNA here is from genome assembly GCF_024508275.1 of Cellulomonas wangsupingiae. NCBI lineage: Bacteria > Bacillati > Actinomycetota > Actinomycetes > Micrococcales > Cellulomonadaceae > Cellulomonas > Cellulomonas wangsupingiae. The sequence continues at coordinate 1,126,094 of NZ_CP101989.1, read as the reverse complement.
ACGATCTCGACGCCCTCGCGGTCGAGGCGTGCCCGGATGTCCTGCGACTGGGCGCTCGCGAGCGCCTGGACGCGTGCGTTGACCGCGGGCAGGTCGATGCGGTGCCGCAGCACGGCGGCCGCGCCGCCGGCGCCCACCGGGCCCGCGTCCCCGTCGGCCAGCGCGTCCAGGCGGATGCCGAGCTCGGGGGCCCGGTCGGCGATGGTCATCCACTCCGCGGTGGCGATGAGCGTCTTGGACGGCACGACGTCCGTGAGCACGGCGGACCCGCCGAGCCCTGCCCGCTCGACGACCGTGACGCGGGCCCCGAGCCGACGCGCCACCAGAGCGGCCTCGTACCCCCCGGGCCCGCCCCCGACGACGACAACGTGCCCGGCGGGCGGGTCGTCGGCGGCGGCACGCACGGTCGAGGCGGCCGTCGAGGACGGCACCTGCGGCTGGTCGGGGGCTGCGGCGGTCTGCTGGCTGGTCACGGGCACATCCTGCCGGGTGCGGCGCTGGTTAGCCTGTTCCCATGAGCGACCTCTCCCCGTCCCGCGACCTCACCGCCGGCACCGTGCCCAGCCTCGACGACCCCACGACCGACCCGTTCGACGTCGCACGCCTCGCCGCGGAGGTGATCGCGCGCCGCACGGGCGTCGAGAAGCACGACGTCGCGCTCGTGCTCGGCTCCGGCTGGGGCGGGGCCGCCGAGCTGCTGGGCGAGACGGTGGCCGAGCTGCCCAGCCACGAGGTCCCCGGCTTCTCCCGCCCGGCCGTCCTGGGGCACGTCGGGACGCTGCGCTCGATCCGCATCGCCGGCGAGGGCGACCGCCCCGACAGGTACGCGCTCGTGCTCGGGTCGCGGACGCACCTGTACGAGGGGCGCGGCGTGCGCCACGTCGTGCACGGCGTGCGGACCGCGGCCGCGACGGGAGCGTCGACGGTCGTGCTGACCAACGGGTGCGGCGGCCTGAACCTCGCGTGGGCGCCCGGCACGCCGGTGCTGATCCGCGACCACATCAACCTCACGGCCACCTCACCGCTCGAGGGGGCGACGTTCGTCGACCTCACCGACCTGTACTCCGCCCGGCTGCGCGAGGTCGCCCGCGCGGTCGACCCGACGCTCGACGAGGGCGTGTACGTCCAGTTCCCCGGACCGCACTACGAGACGCCGGCGGAGGTCGCGATGGCCGGCCGCATCGGCGGCGACCTGGTCGGCATGTCGACGACCCTCGAGTCCATCGCCGCGCGCCACGCGGGCCTGGAGGTGCTGGGCATCTCGCTCGTCACGAACCTCGCCGCGGGCATCAGCCCCGAGCCGCTCGACCACGCGGAGGTCCTCGAGGCCGGGCGTGCCGCGGGACCGCGGATCAGCGCGCTGCTGGCGGACGTCGTGCGGCGGCTCTGAGGCGCGGGGTGCGACGGTGCCGCGCCGCGCCGCGTACGCACCAGTAGGTTGGGGACGTGAGCAGCACCGACGACCGTGACGACGTGCTCCGCGGGGACGCCCCGCAGGAAGCCGTGGGGACCGACCGCTCCGACGACCGCGACGACTGGGACCGCCTGGTCGCCCAGGTCGAGGCGTGGGTGGCGGACGACCCGGACCCGGTGACCGCGGACGAGCTGTCCGGCCTGCTGCGCGTCGCCGGCGACGCCCCGGCACCGGGACTGAGCGGGCCGGAGGCGGACCTCGTGCGCAGCCAGGCCGCCACGGCCCGCGCGGACCTCGCCGACCGGTTCTCCGGCCTGCTGCAGTTCGGCACGGCCGGGCTGCGCGGGGAGCTCGGCGGCGGACCGCACCGGATGAACCGCTCCGTCGTCATCCGCGCCGCGTCCGGGCTCGCGGACTTCCTGCTCGGGGAGCTCGAGGGCGCGAGCCCGGCGCCCCGCGTGGTCGTCGGGTACGACGCCCGCCACAACTCCCACCGGTTCGCGCTCGACACGGCCGAGGTGATGACGGCGGTCGGCATCGACGTGCTGCTGCTGCCGCGGCCCCTGCCGACGCCCGTCGTCGCGTACGCGGTGCGCCGCTTCGGCGCCGACGCCGGCGTCATGGTGACGGCGTCGCACAACCCGCCGCGGGACAACGGCTACAAGGTCTACCTCGGCGGACGCGTCGTCACCGACGGCGGGCAGGGCGCGCAGATCGTGCCGCCGGCCGACGGCGCGATCGCCGCCGCGATCGCGCGCGTGCCCTCCGTCGCGTCGGTGCCGCGTGCGTCGTCCGGCTGGACGGTGCTCGGTGAGGACGTGGTCGAGGAGTACGCGCGCACGGCGGCCGGGGTCGTCCCCGGCGGGGACGCGGACGCACGCGCCCGCCTCAAGGTCGTCCTGACGCCGCTGCACGGCGTCGGGGGCGCGCTCGCGCGCGACGTGCTGGCCCGCGCGGGCTTCCCCGACGTCATGCTCGTCCCCGAGCAGGCGGAGCCGGACCCCGACTTCCCGACCGTGTCGTTCCCGAACCCCGAGGAGCCCGGCGCGACCGACCTCGCCCTCGCGCTCGCGTGGGCGACGCGCGCGGACCTCGTGGTCGCGCTGGACCCGGACGCTGACCGGTGCGCGGTCGCCGTCGTGGACCCGCGGTCCCACGTCCCCGCCCGGGGCCCGGAGACACCGCAGGCCGACGGCTGGCGCATGCTCACGGGCGACGAGGTGGGCGCGCTGCTCGGCGCCGACGCGGCCGCGCGGGCACGCACCGCGGGCGCGGACGGGGCCCTCGCGTGCTCCATCGTGTCGTCGCGCCTGCTCGCCGCGATCGCGGCGGACGCGGGGCTGCGGTCCGCCGCGACGCTCACCGGGTTCAAGTGGATCTCGCGTGTCGAGGGCCTGGTCTTCGGGTACGAGGAGGCCCTGGGCTACTGCGTGGACCCGGCGCACGTGCGCGACAAGGACGGCATCTCGGCCGCCGTGCGCGTCTGCGACCTGGCGAGCCGGCTGGCGACCGAGGGACGCACCCTCGTCGACGCGCTCGACGACCTCGCGCGCGCGCACGGGCTGCACGCGACGGGCCAGGTCAGCGCCCGCTTCTCGGACCTCAGCCGCATCGGCGCGACGATGACGGCCCTGCGTGAGGCACCGCCCGCGCACCTCGCGGGCTCACCCGTCGTCGAGGTCGTCGACCTGTCCGCCGGGACCGACGACGACCGTGGCGGGCTGCCGCCGACCGACGGGATGCGGCTGCTGACGGCCGACGGCACGCGGGTCGTCGTCCGGCCGTCGGGCACGGAACCGAAGGTCAAGGCGTACCTCGAGGTGATCGTCCCCGTCGCCACCGACGCGGACCGCCCGGCGCTCGACGCGGCCCACCGGACGGCGCGCCGACGCCTGGACCACCTGGCGGGCGACGTGCGGACGGCGCTCGGGCTCTCGGACGCCTGACGCGGCCGGCGGCGTCCTGACGCCGCTCGGTGTCAGCCCGTGCGCGTGCAGCGCAGCTCGGGCACCGCGCGGGCCTCGTCGCCGGACGCCGTCGCGTTGAACCCGAACGTCGCGCTCGCGCCGTCGGCGATCGCACCGTTCCAGGACAGGTTGTCGGCGGTGACCGTGGTGCCGCTGCGGGTGATCTCCGCACCCCACTGCTCGGTGACGTCCAGCCCCGGCGGCTGCGTCCACGTGACGGTCCAGCCGCGCACGCCCGTCGTCGTGGCGGTGACCGTCACCTGCGCCTGCACGCCGCCGGGCCACGAGGTGGTCACCTGGTACTCGGCGGTGCACGCCCCCGCGGGGACCGCCGCCGGCGGCGGTGCGACGCCCGGCCGGGTGGCATCCGGCGCCCCCGGGGCGGCCGACGACGGCGCGGCCGCGGACGGCCGCGGCGTCGACGCGCCGGGGCTCGGCGCCGCCTGCGGCGTGGCGCCCGGGCTCTGGTCCGGGGGCACGGTCGTCGCGGCCCCCTCGCTCAGTGCCGTCTCCCCCGCCGCGAAGGGCACCACGACGCGGTTGACGTCGCTGTCCACGGCGGCGGGGTCGCACGTCGCGCTGTGCCGGTACGCCGTGTAGGTGCCCGCGTCACAGGTGAAGCCGACGACGGCGTCGCCCCCGACGACCACCCGCCCGGACAGCCGGGCCGATCCCCGGACCACCGCGGCGTCGCGGACGACCACGTCGCCGCTCAGCCGGGCACCCGCCTCGACCCAGGCCCGGCCCTCGAGGCGCACCCCGGGCCCGACGACGGCGTCGCCGCGCACCACCGCACCCGCCCCGACGTAGGCGGCCGGGTCGACGCTCGCGGCGTCGTCCACCCAGCCGCCGCCGTGGGGGTGCACCCGGCCGCCCGGGACGGCCGCGGGCTCGGCCACGGACGCCCCCGCGACGCGGAACTCGTACGGGTAGCGCACGGTCGCCGGGAAGCCGGTGGTCCCGGCCGCGGCGACCTGCGACGGGGTCGCGGTCACCACCAGGTACGCCTCCGTCTCGCCCGGGCGCAGCGCGAGGCGCAGCTCGGTGTCCGTCGCCTCGGTGACCGGGCTGTAGCGCGGCCCGTCGGGCCCGAGCGCGACCACTCCCACGCTCCACCCGGCGTGGGGGACGGCATCGACGTGGCCCCGCACGCGCACCCGCAGGTCCGCACCCGACCCGTCGGGCACCAGGCGCACGACCGTGTAGCCGTACGCGGCCGGCGCGAAGCTGCCCGTCACGCGGTGGAGGCCGGGGTCGTCGGGCGCGTGCTCGACGGGGGTCGTCCGGTGCGCGACCAGCACGGGGTCCAGCCCTGCCAGCAGGGTGCCGGCCGGACCGGTGCCCGGCACGTCGGCCACGGCGGCGCGCATCGCGTACTGGCCCACGCGCCGGTTGAGGTCCGACGCGTCGGAGGACGTGAGGCGCGTGTAGGCGGTGAACAGGTCCTCGGTGTCCGACGAGCGGGTCCACAGGTCGCGCAGCAGCGTGGGCCCGGACCGGTCGGCCAGGTCCTGCAGCAGCAGCCACCCGGCGGCGCCGTGGCGCGGGCTGCCCCACGCGAGGTGCGGCGCCCGGACGTGCTCCGCCACGTCGGCGTGCTCACCGGGCACCGCGAGCGTGGCCAGGTAGGCCGACGCCCCCACGCGCAGCACCGCCGCTGCCTCCGCCGTCAGGCCGTGGCCCGGGTGCGCGGCCTCGGTGAGGTGCTGCACGGTCTCCGCGACGCCCCGCGCCAGCTCCCAGGGCGTACCGGGGGGCACCTGGGGCAGCGCCGGCGTGGCGGTGGCGGTCGTGGCGGGGCTGGGCCCGGACGGCTCCGGCACGGGCACGGTCCCGTCGAGCGACGGCGCCAGGACGGCCGGGTCGACGCGGAGCAGGCCCACCCCGCCGACGACGGCGCCGGTGGTCGGCCCGTCCCCGGCGACCCGGACGGTCCCTCCGTCGTCGGCCGGAGCACCGGGGCCTCGCGACCACGTGCCGTCGACGACCACGACCAGCTTGCGGTCGGCGAGCGGTCCGTCACGGGCGCCCAGACCCAGCGCGTCGACGTCCAGCGTGTGCAGCGCCTGGAGCTGCTCGAGCACGACACCGGGGTCGAAGCGCAGGCCCTCGGGCGCCGCCGTCGGGTCCTTCCCGGTGCGGTCGCCCCAGGCGAGCACGACGTCGTCCCCCTCCAGGACGTGGGCGTCGGCCCAGGCGGCGCGCCAGCCGTCGGGCACGACGACGTCCTTCGAGGCACCCGGGCGGTCCGCCAGGGCGGTCGCCAGGGCCGCGCCGAGCACGAAGGCCACGACGAGCGCCACGACGGCCGTGCCGCGCCTGATCGGGCCCATGACGCGTGGGTCTCCTCCCGCTGGTGCGCACGTACGTCGGGGCCTCCGACGAGGTGCACCTGCTCGTGGCCACATCCTCGTCGGCACGAGCGAGCCGAACCGGACGAGCGTCCACCATCGTCCGACCCCGGCCGCCAGTCAACGCCCGATTCGTCCGTCCCAGGGTCGCTTCCCCCGCTGCGGGGCGAATTCTCACACCCCTCTCATGCGCCGAGGGTCAGTAGTCGCCCTCGGCCGTCAGCCCGGCGAGGACCGCGCCCGTGCCGGACAGCCCCAGGCGCGTCGCGCCCGCGTCCAGCATCGCGAGCGCGTCGGCCGTCGTCCGGATCCCGCCCGAGGCCTTCACACCGAGGCGCCCGCCCACGGTGCGGGACATGAGCCGCACCGCGTGCACGGTCGCGCCGCCCGCCGGGTGGAAGCCCGTGGACGTCTTGACGAAGTCGGCACCGGCCGCCTCGGCGGCCTCGCAGACGTGCACGATCTCGTCGTCGGTCAGCGCCGCCGACTCGATGATGACCTTGAGCACCGTCGGCGCCGGCACGGCGGCCCGGACGGCCGCGATGTCCTGCCCGACGTGCGCGAACCGGCCCTCCTTGGCGGCACCCACGTCGATCACCATGTCGACCTCGGCCGCGCCGTCGGCCACCGCGCGCGCCGCCTCCGCGGCCTTGACCTCGCTGTGGTGCTTGCCGGACGGGAACCCGCAGACGGTCGCCACCAGCAGGTCGGGCGTCCCGTCGAGGCCCACCGGGATCTCCAGCGGCAGGAACGACGGCGAGACGCAGACCGAGTACACGCCGAGCCGGACGCCCTCGGCGACCAGCGCCTCGACGTCCGCGCGGGTCGCCTCCGGCTTGAGCAGCGTGTGGTCGACGAAGCGCGCGAGGCCGACCGCGTCGAGCGGGACGTGGGACGTGGGGGTGTCGTCGGTGGTCATGCTCGGTGCCTCCCGGCGTGTGCGGTACCCGGCGCGGCCGGGCGGACGATGCGCTCGACGAGCGCGCGGCGCTCGTCGTCGTGCAGGAACGTGTGGCGTGCGGCGGTGACGGTCACGTCGACGACGTCGTCGAGCGACCACCCGGCCTCACGGACGAGCAGCCCGAGCTCGCGCGACAGCGACGTGCCGGACTGCAGGCGGTTGTCGGTGTTGACGGTGACCTCGAAGCCCGCGCGGCGCAGCGTCGTCACGGGGTGGTCCGCGATCGAGGCCGCGGCGCCGGTCTGCAGGTTCGACGACGGGCACACCTCGAGCGGCACCCGCCGGTCGCGCACCCAGTGCGCCAGGACGCCGAGGCGCCACGAGCCGTCCGGCGCGGCGTGCACGTCGTCCGCGATGCGCACGCCGTGCCCCAGCCGGACGGCGCCCGCGACGTGCAGCGCCTCGGCCATCGACTCCAGCCCGCCGTCCTCGCCCGCGTGGACGGTGGCCGGGAAGCTGGCGTCGCGCACCGTGCGGAACGCGCTCGCGTGCCGCGACGGCGGGAACCCGTCCTCGGGGCCGGCGATGTCGAACGCGACCACCCCCGCGTCGCGGTTCGCCAGCGCGAGCTGCGCGATCTCACCCGCGCGGTCGGCCTGCCGCATCGCGGACAGCACCTGCACGACGCGGATCTCGCGGCCCGCGGCGCGGGCCTGCGCCTCCCCCTCGGCGAACCCCTCGCGGACCGCGTCCACCACCTGCTGGAGGGTCAGGCCGCGCTGCTGGTGCTGCTCGGGGGCGTACCGCTCCTCGGCGTACACGACGCCGTCGGCGGCCAGGTCGAGCACCGCCTCGCGGGCCACGCGCCGCAGCCCGTCCGCAGTCTGCATGACCGCGAGGGTGTGCACGAACGTCTCGAGGTAGCGCGGCAGCGAACCCGACCCGGCCGCGTCGACGAACCACCGGCCCAGCTCCTGCGGGTCGGTCGTGGGCAGCTCGTGGCCGATGCCGGCCGCGAGCTCGACGATCGTCGTGGGGCGCGGGCCCCCGTCGAGGTGGTCGTGCAGGAGGACCTTGGGCAGCGCGACGAGCGCGGCGTCCAGGTCCCCGGTCTGAGCCGGCTGGGTCACGCGTCGCGGCCCTCGTCGTCGACGGGCACCTCGGCGGCCTGCTCCACCACGTCCGCCTCCTCGGCGGTGCCGGCGAGGTCGGGCCGCGGGGGTGCCGGCGCGTACTCCTCCGGGTCGTCCGCGTCGGGCGCGGCGTCGGCGTCCGTCAGCCGCAGCGGCTGCTCGGTGTCCGTAGGCGCCAGGCCGGCGTCCCTCCAGGACTGCGGTCCGGGGACCGTGCTCATGGTGTCTCCTCGTGGGGTCGTCCGTCGCCCTGCGGGGCGTCTCTCATCGTGGCCCCCGCGCGGGGGCCACGCGACCGGGCCGGGCGGCGGCTCAGTCCGCGGCGACGCGGTCCAGCACGAGCGCGCGACGCTGCCCGGGTGCGGCCGCCGGGTCCACCACGACGCCGCCCGTCAGCGCCTCACGGGCGCGGGCGAAGCGCTCGGGGGTGTCCGTGTGCAGCGTGAGCAGGGGCTGCCCCGCACGCACCGTGTCGCCCTCGCGCGCGTGGATCTCGACACCGGCCCCGGCCTGGACCGGGTCCTCCTTGCGGGCGCGACCGGCGCCGAGCCGCCAGGCGGCGATGCCGACGGCGTACGCGTCGAGCGTCGTCACCACCCCGTCGGACGGGGCGAGCACCTGCTCGGTCTCGCGGGCGACCGGCAGCTCGGCGTCCGGGTCGCCGCCCTGCGCGGCGATCATGCGGCGCCACACGTCCATGGCGCGCCCGTCGGCCAGCGCGGCCGCCGGGTCGGCGTCGGTGCGGCCCGCGGCGTCGAGCATCTCGCGCGCGAGCGCGACCGTGAGCTCGACGACGTCCGCCGGCCCGCCGCCGGCCAGGACCTCGACCGACTCGCGGACCTCGAGCGCGTTGCCGGCCGTCAGCCCCAGCGGCGTCGACATGTCGGTGAGCAGCGCGACGGTGCGCACACCCGCGTCGGTCCCGAGCTCGACCATCGTGCGCGCCAGCTCACCGGCACGCTCCGCGTCCTTCATGAACGCCCCGGACCCGACCTTGACGTCGAGGACGAGGGAGCCGGTGCCCTCGGCGATCTTCTTGCTCATGATCGAGCTGGCGATGAGCGGGATCGCCTCGACGGTGCCTGTGACGTCGCGCAGCGCGTACAGCTTGCGGTCCGCGGGGGCCAGACCCGACCCGGCCGCGCAGATGACCGCGCCGACGTCCTCGAGCTGGCGCATCATCTCGTCGTTGCTCAGCGCGGCGCGCCAGCCGGGGATCGACTCGAGCTTGTCGAGCGTGCCGCCCGTGTGCCCGAGGCCCCGGCCGGACAGCTGCGGGACGGCCACGCCGAAGACGGCGACCAGCGGTGCGAGCGGCAGCGTGATCTTGTCGCCGACGCCGCCCGTCGAGTGCTTGTCCGCGGTCGGCCGCGACAGGCCCGAGAAGTCCAGGCGCTCTCCGCTCGCGATCATCGCGGCGGTCCAGCGCGCGATCTCCGCCCGGTCCATGCCGTTGAGCAGGATCGCCATCGCGAGCGCCGACATCTGCTCGTGCGCGACGACGCCGCGGGTGTACGCGTCGACGACCCAGTCGATCTGGCCGTCGGTCAGCCGTCGGCCGTCGCGCTTGGCGACGATCACGTCGACCGCGTCGTACTGCTCGCTCATCGGTTCTCCTCCTGCGGGCTCGCGGCCCGGTCGACGAGGTCCACCGGCCCGAAGGCGTCCGGCAGCACCTCGCTCATCGGCACGATCCCTCGCACCGTCTCCACGAGGAGGTCGGGCCCCCCGTGCTCGAACAGCAGCTGACGGCAGCGCCCGCACGGCATGAGCACGTCGCCGTGCCCGTCGACGCACGTGAACGCGACCAGGCGCCCGCCACCGGTGACGTGCAGCATCGAGACCAGCGCGCACTCCGCGCACAGGCCGACGCCGTACGACGCATTCTCGACGTTGCAGCCGACGACCACGCGGCCGTCGTCCACCAGGGCGGCGACGCCCACCGGGAACTTCGAGTACGGGGCGTAGGCCCGGGTCATGACGTCGCGTGCGGCGGCCCGCAGGCCGTCCCAGTCGACGGTCCGCGTGGTGCTGGGCATGTCTCCCTCTCCGGTCATTCCTTGACGTACGGCTCGCCGGACGCCGCGGGGCCGCGCGAGCGACCCACCAGGCCGGCGACCGCCAGCAGCGTCACGACGTACGGCAGCATGAGCATGAACTGGCTGGGCACGGGGGCACCGACGATGCTCAGGGCGCCCTCGAGGTTCGACGCGAACCCGAAGAGCAGGGCCGCGAGGGCCGCCTTGACCGGGTCCCACTTGCCGAAGATGACGGCGGCGAGCGCGATGAAGCCCGCACCGGCGGTCATCTCCTTGCCGAACGCCGACACCGACACGACGGTGTAGAACGCGCCGCCGACGCCGGCGATGGCGCCGGCCACCAGGACCGCCCGGTACCGCGTGCGCTCGACCTTGATGCCGACGGTGTCCGCGGCCTTGGGGTGCTCACCCACGGCGCGCAGCCGCAGGCCCCAGCGCGTGCGGTACATCGCGAACCACACGCCCGGCACCGCCAGGTACATGAGGTAGACGATGACCGACTGGTTGAACAGCGACGGGCCGATGACCGGGATCTGCGACAGCCCGGGGATCGCCACGTTCGAGAACCGCGTCGTGCTGTTCAGCTCGGGGTTCGGCACCAGCACCTGCGAGTACAGGAAGCTCGTCAGGCCGATGACCAGCACGTTGAGCACGACGCCGACGATCACCTGGTTCACCTTGTAGGTGATGGTGAAGACGCCGAGGACCGCGGCGACCAGCACGCCCGCGAGCACGGCGGCGAGCAGGCCGACCCACGGGCTGTCCGTGACGGACGAGGCGACGGCGGCGCAGAACGCGCCGGCGAGGAGCTGGCCCTCGATGGCGATGTTGACGACGCCGGCGCGCTCACCGATGACGCCGCCCAGCGCGCCGAACGCGATCGGGACGGCGAGCAGCACGGCACCGCCGATGACCCGGACGGCCGGGACGTCGCTCGGGCTGCCGGCGGCCGCCCACGCGAGGAAGCCCACGAGGAACACCGCGGCGAACACCATGGACACCCAGCCGGGGACCTTGCGACGGGCCGCCACGCGGACGTACGCGAACGCCGTGAGCAGGGCCATCACCGCGACGGCCACCCAGGCGGCGGCCGTGCCCGGTACCACCACGTTCGGCAGCGCGACCAGGTCGTTGCCCGTGGCGAGCCGGAAGGTGGCGTCGCCCTCACGCGGGGCGAGCGCGAGCAGCACCGCGAACAGCGCGGTGACGACGGTGAGCACGACCGGCACCTTGCGCGAGACCACGGTGACGTGACGGTGCTCGACGACCTCGTCGGGGACGGGCACGCGGTCCGCCGTCGTCGCGCTCATCGCTGGACCTCCTCGCGGCGCTCGGCGCCGGGACGGCGGCTGGCGGCCGGTCGGCGGCGGCCCGGCTGCGGGAGCCGGAACACCGCCCGCACCAGCGGCGGCGCCGCGATGAACAGGACGATCAGGGACTGCACGACCAGCACGATCTCGATGGGGATGCCCTGCGACGCCTGCATCACCGACCCGCCGGCCTTGAACGCACCGAACAGCAGCCCGGCGAGCAGCACGCCGACGGGGCTCGACGAGCCCAGCAGCGCGACCGTGATGGCGTCGAAGCCGATGCCGGCGTCGATGTCGTAGCTGAAGCCGGTGGTGATGAGACCCAGCACCTGCGTGCTGCCCGCCAGCCCGATCAGCGCGCCCGACACGAGCATCGCCAGGACGGTCGAGCGCGGCACGTCGATGCCGGCGACGCGCGCGGCGTGGGGGTTCTCCCCCACGGCGCGCAGCGAGAACCCGAGCCGCGAGCGGTCGAGGATCCACCACACCAGGACGACCGCGCACAGCGCGAGCAGGAACCCGAGGTGCAGGCGGAACTCCGGGCCGAGCAGCCGCGGCAGGAGCGCCGTGTCCGCCATGGGCGGCGTCTTGGGGTTGGCCGATCCCGGCGCCTGCAGCAGACCCGGTGTCGCCAGCAGGTAGGACAGCAGGTAGAACGCGATGTAGTTGAGCATGATCGTGACGATCACCTCGTGCGCACCGGTCGTCGCCTTGAGCAGGCCGGCGAGCCCGGCCCACAGCGCTCCCGCGGCGACGCCGACGGCGACCGCCACGATCACGTGCAGCCCCACGGGCAGGTCCCACGCGAAGCCGACCCAGCCCGCGCCGACCGCGGCCATGAGCATCTGCCCCTGGCCGCCGATGTTGAACAGGCCGGAGCGGAAGCCGATCGCCAGGCCCAGCCCGGCGGCGATGAGCGGCGTCGCGTACGTCATCGACTGCGTCAGCGGGCGGATGCCCTGCGCGAACGAGTCGGCCGTGTAGTTGTAGACCGCACCGCGGAACAGCGCCGCGTAGGCGCCGCCGACGGCCTGCCCGATCGCGGCGAACGTGTCGCCCGGCCGCGCGAAGAAGTACTGCGCCGAGGCCTGCACGTTCTCGTCGGTGAACGCGATCATCACCGACCCGGCGAGGATCGCCAGGACGACCGCGCCGAGCGAGACGGCCCAGCCACCGGACACGATGCGCGACAGGGCCTCAGCCCACCGCGTGTCGCGGGCGACCGCCGGGGGCCCCGGGTCGTCGCCTCCCGCGTCGACGGCGACGACGTCCGGGACGACGTCGGCCGGGCCGGCGTCGACGGGGTGCTGCGGCTCGCTCACGCGGCCTCTCCCTCGGTGGGGGCGACGCCGGCCATCATCAGGCCGAGGACGTCGCGGGGGGTGTCGGACGGGACGATGCCGACGACGCGTCCGCGGTACATGACGAGGATCCGGTCGCCGAGCGCGACGGCCTCGTCGAGCTCCGTGGCGACGACGACCACCGGCACGCCCGTGTCGCGCGTCTCGACGATGCGCTTGTGGATGAACTCGATCGAGCCGACGTCCACGCCGCGGGTCGGCTGCGCGGCGACCAGCAGGCGCAGGTCGCGCGAGAGCTCGCGCGCCACGACCACCTTCTGCTGGTTGCCGCCGGAGAGCCTGCCCACCTGCGAGTCGATGCCCTGGGTCCGGATGTCGAACTCGTCGACCTTCTCGCGCGCGAACGCGTCGCGGGTCCGCAGCTGCAGGGCACCGCCGCGCACGAACGGCGGCCCGTCGGTCCGGTCCAGCACCAGGTTCTCGGCGACGGTGAACGTGCCCACCAGGCCGTCCTGGTTGCGGTCCTCCGGGACGTACCCGACACCGGCGTCGAGCACCTGGCGGACCGTGCGGCCGACGAGCTGGGTGCCGTCGAGCTCGATGCTGCCGGTGACCCTGTCCTGCAGCCCGGCGAGCGCCTCGGCGAGCTCGGTCTGCCCGTTGCCCTGGACACCCGCGACCACGAGGATCTCGCCCCCGGGCACGTCGAACGACACGTCGTCGACCAGGACGGTCCCGCGCGCGTCCGTCACCTGCAGGCCCTGGACGCGCAGCCCTCCGTCGGTGCGGATCGGCGGCGCCTTGTGCACGACCAGCTCGACCGGGCGCCCGACCATGAGCGAGGCGAGCTCGGCGTCGGTGGCGGTGCGCTCGGCCTCCCCGACGACCGCGCCCCGGCGCACGACGGTGATCCGGTCGGCGACCTCGCGCACCTCGCGCAGCTTGTGGGTGATGAACACGATGGCGGCGCCGCTGTCCCGCAGCTGGCGCATGATGCCCATCAGCTCGTCGGTCTCCTGCGGCGTGAGCACGGCGGTGGGCTCGTCGAAGACGAGCACCTTCGCGTCGCGCGAGAGCGCCTTGATGATCTCGACCCGCTGCTGCACGCCGACGGCCAGGTCCTCGACCAGGGCGTCGGGGTCGACGTGGAAGCCGAAGCGGTCCGCGATCTCGCGCACCTGGCTCCGTGCGGCGTCGAGGTCGAGGCGGCCGCCGCGCGTCTGCTCGTGGCCCAGCATGACGTTCTCGGCGACCGTGAAGACGGGGACCAGCATGAAGTGCTGGTGGACCATGCCGATGCCCGCTGCCATGGCGTCGCCGGGGCCGGAGAAGTCCTGCTCCCGGTCGTCGAGGAGGATCTGACCCTCGTCCGCCTGGTAGAGGCCGTACAGGACGTTCATGAGGGTGGACTTGCCGGCGCCGTTCTCCCCCAGGAGGCAGTGGATCTCGCCCGGTTCGACCGTGAGGTCGATGTGGTCGTTCGCCACCAGGGCGCCGAAGCGTTTGGTGATGCCGCGCAGCTCGAGCTTCATGGACGGGATCCTCGGGTCGGCCTGTCGGGAGGGCAGTGGGGACGGCGGTGCGGGCGCTCGTTCGATCGTCGCACGAGCGACGCCCCGGGCGATCCGTTGCCGGTCCGCCCGGGGCGTCGTGTCATGCGCCGTGCGTCGCGATCACTCGGAGAGGTACGAGGTGACCGTGATCTCGCCGTCGATGATCTGCTGCTTGAGCTCCTCGACCTCGGTGACGAGCTCCGGGGAGACCTTCGACTCGAACTTGTGCAGCGGGGCGATGCCGACGCCGTCGTTCTCGAGCGTGCCGACGTACGCCTCGGGGTCGAACTCGCCCTCGCCCGCCGCCGTCACGGCCAGGTCCGTCGAGAGCTTCATGTTCTTGAGGATCGACGTCAGGACGATGTCCTGCGTGGACGGGTCCGACTCGAAGAGGTCCGCGTCGGTGCCGATGAGGGCGATCTCGCGCCCGGAGTCGGCGATGGCGTCCATGGCGGACTGGTAGATCGGGCCGCCGACCGGGAGGATCACGTCGACGCCCTGGTCGATGATGCCGGCCGCGACCTGCTTGGCCGCGTCGTTCGCGGCGAAGCCGCCCGTGAACGAGCCCTGGTCGCCGCCCTGGTAGCCGACGACCTGGACCGCGGCGCCCTTGACCTCGTTGTAGTACTCGACGCCCTGCTTGAAGCCGTCCATGAAGATCGTGACGGTCGGGTACGGCTCGCCACCGAAGGTGCCGACCTTGTTGACGCCGCTCTCGGCGGAGTAGCCGGCCGCGAGGTAGCCGGCGAGGAACGCGGCCTGCGCCGTGTCGTACAGCAGCGGCTTGATGTTCTCGGCGTCCTTGGTGCCGTCGAAGTCCGTGTCCGCGGTGTCGTCGACCAGGATGTAGTCGATCTCGGGGTTGGCGAGGGCCGACTCGACGGTCGCGGCGGAGAGCGCGAAGCCCACCGACACGATGGCGTTGCAGTTCTCGGCGACGAGGCTCTCGAGGTTGGTCGAGAAGTCCGCGGCGGAGTCGGACTGCACCTCGGCGAAGCCGGCGCCGAGCTTCTCGGTCGCCTCCTTGGTGCCCTCGTAGCTGAGCTGGTTGAAGCTCTTGTCGTCGAAGCCGCCGGCGTCCGAGACGACGCACGCCTTGAAGTCGGAGGCGGTGTCCCCGCCGGCCGTGGGCTCGGTCGCCTCGGGGGCGCTGCCGCACGCCGCGAGCGCGAGGGCGGCCGTCGCACCCAGCGCGGCCACTCGGATGATCTTCTTCACCGGGGTTGTCTCCTGCTTCTCGTGGTCGCGCCGCACGGCCCCCCGGTGACCCTGCCGGCGCACCGTCGCGCCGCCACCGCACCGGAGCCGGTCGGCTTCATCACACAGACCCTAGACACCCGCGGGTGACCGGCATGTTACCGACGGGTATCTCTGCAGGTGTCGTGATGAATTCGCAACCTGTTCCCGCAGGCCGGATGGGCCGTCCGACCCGCGAGACGGGCGAATCAGACGGTCCCGGCACCGACGGTCCGGCGGGCCGCGAGCTGGGCGGCGCGCGCCAGCACCAGGGCCCCGGCCTCGACCGCCCGCTCGTCCACCCGCAGGTCGCCCTGGTGGATGTCGTAGGTCCGTCCGCCGGGAGCGCGCGTGCCCAGGCGGGCCATCGCTCCGGGCACCTTCGTCAGGTACCAGGCGAAGTCCTCACCACCGAGCGACTGCTCGGTCAGGTGGACCGCCTCGGGGCCGAGCACGTCGCGCGCCGCGGCCTCGAGCACGCCCGTGCTCTCCGCCCGGTTCTCGACCGGGGGCACGCCGCGCTGGTGCTTCACCTCCACCTCGACCTGCAGGGGCCGCACGACGTCGGCGACCGCCTCGGCGAACACCGCGGACGCCTGCTCCCACGCCCGCCCGTCCAGGCACCGCAGCGTCCCGGAGACGCTGCCGGTCGCCGGGATCGCGTTGGGCACCGAGCCCGCGCGCACCGCGCCCCAGGTGAGGTTGACGCCCGAGCGGGGGTCGAGCCGCCGGCCGAGGACCGCGGGCACCTGCGTGATGACCTGCCCGAGCGCGAACACGACGTCGCCCGTCAGGTGCGGCCGCGACGTGTGCCCGCCCGGGCCGGTGACCGTGACCGTGACCTCGTCCGAGGCCGACGTGATCGGGCCGATGCGCGTGCCCACGAGGCCCACGTCGAGCTTCGGGTCGCAGTGCACCGAGAAGATCTCGCCGACGCCGTCGAGCCCGCCCTCGTGGATGACGTCGATCGACCCGCCGGGCTGCACCTCCTCGGCCGGCTGGAAGATCAGCCGCACGCCGACGTCGAGCCGGCCGTCCGCCGCGAGGCGCGCGAGCGCCAGACCGGCGCCGAGGACCGCCGTGGTGTGCACGTCGTGACCGCACGCGTGCGCGACGCCGCGGTGCACCGACGCCCACGGCGTGCCGCACGTGTCCGGCACCGGCAGCGCGTCGAGGTCCGCGCGCAGCGCGACACGGCGCGCGCCCGACGCCGCGACGGTCGGGCCGATGTCGCACCACAGACCCGAGCCCGGCAGCAGGTGCGGCGTCAGGCCCGCCGCACGCAGCCGCTCGGCGACCACGCGGGTCGTCCGCTCCTCCGTGCGCGCCAGCTCGGGGTGCGCGTGCAGGTCCCGGCGGATCGCGACCAGCTCCGTGCGCAGCCCGTCGAGCACGACCGCCAGCGCACGTGCCGCGGGGTCCGTCGGCTCGGGTGCGAGCGTGCGCAGCGGCGGCACGTCGGCGGCGGTCGCGGGCACGGCGGGGTGGTCGGCGGAGGTCGTCAGCACGCCCCGAGCGTATCGCCGTGGCCTGCGGGCACCCCCGGCACTCCCGTCAGAGCAGGTCGTCGCGCCCGCGCTCGCGCCACGCGTCGACGGCCTGCTTGACCTGCTGGGCGTGCGCCCGGGTCGTCACGAGGACGGCGTCGGGCGTGTCGACGACGACCGCGTCCGGGACCCCGACGACGCTCACCGTCCGCCCGCCGGTGACCACGACGGACCCGTCCGCGTCGACCCGCAGCACGTGCGCCTCGTCGCCGAGGGTGGCGTCACCGTCCGCGCCCAGCAGCGCGCCGAGGGAGGCGAAGTCGCCGATGTCGTCCCAGCCGAACCCGCCGGGCACGACGGCGACGCCACCGGCCGCCGCGACGGGCTCGGCGATCGCGTGGTCGATCGCGATCTTCGTCAGGGTCGGCCAGGTGTCGGCCAGCCGCGCGTCGCGCTCGGGCGTGTCCCACGCGGCGGCGATGCGCCGCAGACCGTCGTGCAGCGCGGGCAGCTGCGCCGCGAGGTGGCCGAGCAGCACGCCTGCCTGGACGACGAACATGCCGGCGTTCCAGCTGTACTCCCCCGTGGCGAGGAAGTCCGCGGCGGTCTGCGCGTCGGGCTTCTCGGTGAACGCGACGACGCGCCGGGCGTGCGGCGCGTCGGGCACGCCGAGCGGCGCGCCGCTGCGCACGTACCCGAACGCGGTGGACGGCTCGGTCGCCCGGATGCCGATGGTGACGACCGCTCCCGTCCGTGCGGTGGCCACGGCCTCGCGGATCGTCGCGCCGAACTCCGGCAGGCCGGTGATGACGTGGTCGGCCGCGAACGAGCCGAGCACGACGTCGGGGCCGTGTCGCTGCGCGAGCAGCGCAGCCGCCAGGCCGATGGCCGCCATGGAGTCACGCGGGCTGGGCTCGGCCAGCACGTGCTCGGCGCCGAGCTCCGGCAGCTGGGCCGCCACCGCGTCCGCGTGCCGCGCGCCCGTCACGACGAGCACGTGACCCGGTCCGGTCAGGGGCAGCAGCCGGTCGACCGTCCCCTGCAGCAGCGTGCGCCCGCTGCCCGTCAGGTCCAGCAGGAACTTGGGGTGCCCGGCTCGCGACAGGGGCCACAGGCGGGTGCCCGCTCCCCCCGCGGGGACGACGGCGTGGAAGTCGGCGATCGGCGCGTCTGACATGGGCGCAACCGTAGCGGCCCCGGGCGGCTCCGCCGGGCTCCGGACGCCCGGCGCCGTGCCTCCGGGCGACGGCGCACCCGACCGGCCGACGGCGCGTCGGACCGAGGTCCCGGACCGCGCGGCAGGGCTGTGGGGTTCGTCACAAAGGGCCGTCCGGCCATCCGGTGACACGTCCGGCGGGGCGTCCGGGACGTCCGGGTCATTACAGTGAGGGAACGTCCAGGACGTCGTCGTCCGCATGCGATCTGCACAGGAGGCCCCCACCGTGTCCTCAGCGCCCACCGCGCCCGCGCGGCCGGCCGGAACGCTCTACCGGGGGCGCGAAGGCATGTGGTCCTGGGTCGCGCACCGGATCACCGGCTTCGCGATCTTCTTCTTCCTGCTCGTGCACGTCCTCGACACCGCGCTGGTGCGGGTGTCTCCCGAGGCGTACAACGACGTGATCGGGACGTACAAGAACCCGATCATGGGTCTGGGCGAGGCCGGGCTCGTCGCGGCCATCGTGTTCCACGCCTTCAACGGCATCCGGCTGATCCTCGTGGACTTCTGGGCCAAGGGCCCCAGGTACCAGCGGGTCATGCTGTGGGTCGTCCTGGGCCTGCTCGTCGTGACGATGGCCGGCTTCCTGCCGCGTCACCTGATGAACGTCTTCGGGGGCCACTGATGAGCACCATCGCCGATCCCAAGGCCCCCCGCGCATCGCGGCCGGGCCCGTCGCGCCGCACCACCCGCGGCAACTTCGAGCTGTACGGCTGGGTGTTCATGCGGGCGTCGGGCGTCGTGCTCGTCGTGCTGATCTTCGGCCACCTGTTCGTGAACCTCATCGCCGGCGAGGGCATCAGCGCCATCGACTTCGGCTTCGTCGCCGGCAAGTGGGCCTCGCCGTTCTGGCAGGTCTGGGACCTGCTGATGCTGTGGCTCGCGATGCTGCACGGCACCAACGGCGTCCGGACGATCATCAACGACTACGCGGAGAAGGACGGCACCCGCATGGTGCTGAAGCTCGCGCTGTACGTCGCGACCGTCGTCGTCATCGTCCTCGGCACCCTCGTGATCTTCACGTTCGACCCGTGCCCCCCGAACAGCCCGGCCGACCTGCTGCCGTCGTTCTGCACGGCCTGATCCCCCGGACGCCCCCAGCAAGGAAGGCCTAGCAGCCGATGCAGACCCACCAGTACGACGTCGTCATCGTCGGCGCGGGCGGCGCCGGGATGCGCGCGGCGCTCGAGTCCTCGGCTCGCGTGCGCACCGCCGTCATCTCCAAGCTCTTCCCCACGCGCTCCCACACCGGCGCGGCACAGGGCGGCATGTGCGCCGCGCTGGCCAACGTCGAGGAGGACAACTGGGAGTGGCACACCTTCGACACCGTCAAGGGCGGCGACTACCTGGTCGACCAGGACGCCGCCGAGGTCATGGCCAAGGAGGCCATCGACGCGGTGCTCGACCTGGAGAAGATGGGCCTGCCGTTCAACCGCACGCCCGAGGGCCGCATCGACCAGCGGCGCTTCGGCGGCCACACCCGCAACCACGGCGAGGCGGCCGTGCGCCGCTCCTGCTACGCCGCGGACCGCACGGGCCACATGATCCTGCAGACGCTGTACCAGCAGTGCGTCAAGAACGACGTCGAGTTCTTCAACGAGTTCTACGTCCTGGACCTGCTGGTGGACCACGACCTGGCGACCGGCGACGTGCCGGAGGGCGAGGAGGTCAACGCGTCCGGCGTCGTGGCCTACGAGCTCGCGACGGGCGAGATCCACGTCTTCCAGGCGAAGGCCGTCGTGTTCGCCACGGGCGGCGCCGGCAAGATCTACAAGACCACGTCGAACGCGCACACGCTGACCGGTGACGGCATGGCGCTGGCCTACCGCCGCGGCATCCCGCTGGAGGACATGGAGTTCTTCCAGTTCCACCCGACCGGCCTCGCCGGCCTGGGCATCCTGCTCTCGGAGGCCGCGCGCGGCGAGGGCGGGATCCTGCGCAACTCCGAGGGCGAGCGCTTCATGGAGCGCTACGCGCCCACGATCAAGGACCTCGCGCCGCGCGACATCGTGGCGCGGTCCATGGCCAACGAGGTCCGGGAGGGACGCGGGGCGGGACCGAACAAGGACTACGTCCTGCTCGACCTGACGCACCTCGAGCCGGCCCACATCGACGCGAAGCTGCCCGACATCACGGAGTTCGCGCGCACGTACCTCGGCATCGAGCCGTACACCGAGCCCGTGCCCGTGTACCCGACCGCGCACTACGCGATGGGCGGCATCCCCACGAACATCGAGGGTGAGGTGCTGCGCAACGCCAC
This sequence comes from Cellulomonas wangsupingiae, assembly GCF_024508275.1. Taxonomy (NCBI): domain Bacteria; kingdom Bacillati; phylum Actinomycetota; class Actinomycetes; order Micrococcales; family Cellulomonadaceae; genus Cellulomonas; species Cellulomonas wangsupingiae. Next base: position 1,105,926 of record NZ_CP101989.1, on the reverse strand, counting down.
CGACGTCATCAAGGGCCTGTACGCCGCCGGTGAGGTCGCGTGCGTGTCGGTGCACGGCTCGAACCGCCTGGGCACCAACTCGCTGCTCGACATCAACGTGTTCGGCAAGCGGGCCGGCAAGGCCGCCGCCGCGTACGCCGCCACGGCGCCGTTCGTCGAGCTGCCGCCGAACCCGGCGACGCGCGTCGAGGCCGAGCTGGAGACGATCCGCACGCGCCCCGACGGCGACCGCGTCGCCGACATCCGCCGCGCGCTGCAGGAGACGATGGACGCGAACGCCCAGGTGTTCCGCACGTCCGAGTCGCTCACCCAGGCGCTCGACGACATCAAGGCGCTGCGCAAGCGGTACGGGGCGGTCTCCGTGCAGGACAAGACCCGCACCTTCAACACCGACCTCCTGGAGGCCGTCGAGCTGGGCTTCCTGCTCGACATCGCCGAGACGGTCGTCGTCGGGGCGCTCAACCGCGAGGAGTCCCGTGGCGGGCACTTCCGCGAGGACTTCCCGGACCGCGACGACTCCCGGTTCATGCAGCACACCATGGCGTACCGGCGGCCGGTCGCCGCGGGCGCGGCCGACGTCGCGGTGCCCGGGTCCGACGCGGCCTTCCGCCGGGCCGAGGCGTTCGACGGCTACCAGGTCGTGCTGGGGGCCAAGCCCGTCACCGTCACCCGCTACCAGCCGATGGAGCGCAAGTACTGATGACCGCCACCGTGGAAGCCCCCGCAGCCGAGGTCGGCGCCGTGCCGTCCTTCCAGGTCACGCTGAAGATCCGGCGGTTCCTGCCGTCGGACGAGGACATGCCGGCGTTCGGCGAGCCCTTCGTCGCCGAGCCGCGCTGGGACGAGTTCACCCTCGAGGTGCACGGCACCGACCGCGTGCTCGACGCGCTGCACAAGATCAAATGGGAGCACGACGGCTCGCTGACGTTCCGCCGGTCGTGCGCGCACGGCATCTGCGGGTCCGACGCCATGCGCATCAACGGGCGCAACCGGCTCGCGTGCAAGACGCTGCTCAAGGACCTCGACCCGTCCAAGCCGATCACGGTCGAGCCGATCAAGGGGCTCCCGGTCGTCAAGGACCTCGTGGTCGACATGGAGCCGTTCTTCGCGTCCTACCGCGAGATCATGCCGTTCCTCGTCACGACGGGTACCGAGCCGACCAAGGAGCGCCTGCAGTCGCCGCAGCAGCGCGAGCGCTTCGACGACACCACCAAGTGCATCCTGTGCGCCGCGTGCACGTCGTCGTGCCCCGTGTTCTGGACCGACGGGCAGTACTTCGGCCCGGCCGCGATCGTCAACGCGCACCGGTTCATCTTCGACAGCCGCGACGAGGGCGGCACCCAGCGCCTGGAGATCCTCAACGACAAGGAGGGCGTGTGGCGCTGCCGCACGACCTTCAACTGCACCGAGGCGTGCCCCCGCGGCATCGAGGTCACCAAGGCGATCCAGGAGGTCAAGCGCGCCATGATCACGCGCGCGTTCTGATGACGGGCCCGCTCGACGGGCTCCCCCGCTGGGTAGAGCCGGACGACGCGGGACCCGAGGTGACGCTGCCGGGCGGCAACGTGGGCGGCGCGGTGCGCGTCGGTGCGACCGTCCGGCGGCCCGCCGGCCCCTGGACGCCCGCCGTGCACGCCCTGCTCGCGCACCTGCGCGCCCGAGGGCTCGACGGCGTCCCGGCGCCCCTCGGCGTCGACGCGCAGGGGCGCGAGGTCCTCGAGCACCTGCCCGGTGAGGTCGTCGACCTCGCGGAGGTCACCGACGCCCGCCTCGCCTCGGGTGCCGCCTGGTTGGCGCGGTACCACGCCGCGGTCGCCGACCTGCGGCCCGGCCGCGTCCGGTGGCGGTTCGAGGAGCGCGACCTGGCACCCGGCGAGATCGTGTGCCACCACGACGCGACGATGTACAACATGCTCGTCGCGCGGCCCGGTGCCGACGACGTCGTCGGCGTCCTGGACTGGGACGTGGCAGGGCCCGGCGTACCGATCGACGACCTGGCGATGTACGCGTGGAGCGGCGTGCCGTTCTACGCCGACCCGGGTGCGCAGGAGGGCGCCCGGCGCCTGCGGCTGGTCGTCGAGGCCTACGGGCGGCAGACCGCGGGGACCGCCCCGGTCCCGACGGCGGACGAGCTCGCCCGTCACGTCGTGGTGCGGATGACCTCCTCGACCGACCGCATCGAGGCGGGGCAGCGGGCCGGCGACGAGGGCATGCGCAACCTGCTGCGCGTGGGCGAGCCCGCGCGCACGCGCGCCGCCCTCGCGGCCTACGTCGACCGGCTCCCCGCGTTGCTCGCCGCCCTGGCGTCCGCCTCCTCCTGAGACTCACCGACCGGCGGCGCCGGCGGGTTCGCGGTCCAGGCCGCGGCCAGCAGCACGATCCGGGCGATGAGCTTCAGCCACAGCAGGAGCACGACGATCACCGCGAACGACGCGAGCACGGGGTTCCTGCCCACGGACCCCGCGACCACGGACGTCCCGAGCACCCGGACGACGCCCAGGCCGGCGGCCGCGATCGCCGCACCGCCGAGCAGGTCACGCCGCGGCGGCGCCTGCCCCGCGAGGACGCGCACGATCATGACGAACAGCGCGGCGTCCACGACGAAGGCGACGGCGATGCCGAGGACGCGCACCACGAGGCCCGACGAGTCGGACCAGCCGACCAGGTCCATGAGCCAGTCCGCGGCCGTGGTCACCACCAGGCCGAGGACGCTCGACAGCAGCACGGCCAGGGCGATCGCGAAGAACCCGCCCAGCTCGCGCAGCTTTCCGAAGACGAGGTTGTCGGGCGTGTGGACGTCGAACATCGCGCGGACCGCGGTGCGCAGCGCGGCGACCGCCGAGATCGCGGTGAACAGGAGCACGCCGGCCGCGACGATCCCCGCGATGCCGAGCCCGGTGCTCAGGACGAGCTGGTCGGGCTCGATCAGGCCCTCGCCGTTCCCCGTGTCCACGAGGCCGGGCAGCGACGCGTCGATGGTCTGGAGCACCGTGTCCCGGAGCTGGGTGTTGCGGCCCAGGACGGCCATGAAGATCGTGTAGCCGATCGTGAGGCCGGCGAAGACGGAGAAGAGCGTCGTGTACGCCAGGCCGCCCGTCAGCAGCCCGCCCCCGGCGCGTCCGAACCGCGCGTTGGCACGCGCGACCCGGGTGCGCTGCCACCACGCCAGCACCGCTCGCCCACGCTCGACGAGGCCGGCGAACCCCGGCTTCCAGCGCGGCCCGGGCTGCGGGTCGGGCGCCTGCTCGGCCGCGTGCACGTGGGCCGCGCCGGCCCCGGCCGGCGGCGCGACGACGGTGCGCTCGTGGTGGGTGCTGCGACGTCCCATGCGGGCGAATCTAGGCGGGGGCGGTGGCCCCGGCATCTGCGGCGCCGAGCACGAACTGCCTGGCAGGCCGCCACGCGCCGTCGTCGTAGACGAAGCGGTGCAGGTGCGCGACCTCGAACTCGGCGTCGAAGTCCGCCATCGCGTCCTGCACCTCGTCGAGCACCGCGTCGTCCAGGTCGTGCGCGACCGTGACGTGCGGGTGGTAGGGGAACCGCGGCTCGGTCCGCAGCAGCCCGGTCCGCAGGGCCGCCTCGAGCGCCGCGCACTGCTCCGCGCCGGCCTCGAGCGCCACGAAGACCACGGGCGAGACCGGGCGGAACGTCTGCGCACCGTGGAGCCGGACCCGGAAGGGCTCGTGGCTCGCGGCCGTGCGCGCGAGCTGGGCGTCGACGTCGGCGATCCGGTCGTCCGGGACGCCCGTCGGGCCGATGAGCGTCACGTGCGGCACGACGTTGCGCGCCTGCGGGTCGCCGCACCGCACGCGCGCGTCGTGCAGCCGGCTGCGGAACGGCTCGGGGACCGTGACGGCCACGCCGACGATCGTCTCGCCCGGGCCCGTGACCGGAAGCCTCACGCCCGGGCCCGCCGGCGCGGGAGCAGGCCCGAGCGGTCGTAGATGCGCTCGAGCGTCGGCGTCGCGAGCTCACGCGCCCGCGCGGCGCCGTCGGCCAGCACGTCGTCCAGCGCGCTGGGGTCCGACAGGTAGTGCCGCACGCGCTCCTGGAACGGGGTGAGGAAGTCGACCACGACCTCGGCGAGGTCCTTCTTGAGGTCGCCGTAGCCCTTGCCGTCGTAGTCGGCCTCGAGGGACGCGATGCTGCGGCCCGACAGCGCCGAGAAGATCGTCAGCAGGTTCGACACCCCGGGCTTGGCCTGCGGGTCGAAGCGGATCTCCCGCTCGGCGTCCGTGACCGCCGACCGGATGCGCTTCGCGACGACCTTCGGGTCGTCGAGCAGCTCGATGAGGCCGTTGGGGCTCTCCGCGGACTTGCTCATCTTCGCCGTCGGGTCCTGCAGGTCGTAGATCTTGGCGGTCGCCGAGACGATGTACGGCTCCGGGACCACCGCGGTGCCCGGCCCGAACCGCGAGTTGAGGCGCTGCGCGAGGTCCCGCGTGAGCTCGAGGTGCTGCCGCTGGTCCTCCCCCACGGGCACGAGCGCCGTGTCGTACAGCAGGATGTCGGCCGCCATCAGGACCGGGTACGTGAACAGCCCGACCGTCGTGCCCTCGGACCCCTGCTTCGCGGACTTGTCCTTGAACTGGGTCATGCGGCCGGCCTCGCCGAAGCCGGTGTGGCACGACAGGATCCACGCGAGCTCGGCGTGCTCCGGGACGTGGGACTGCACGAACAGGATCGAGCGCTGCGGGTCCACCCCGGCCGCCAGGTACTGCGCGGCCGTACGGCGCGTGCGCTCGCGCAGCACCGTGGGGTCGGGCGCGACGGTCAGGGCGTGCAGGTCGACGACGCAGTAGATCGCGTCGTGCGTGTCCTGCAGCGCGACCCACTGGGTCAGGGCGCCCAGGTAGTTGCCGAGCTGGAGGGAGTCCGACGTCGGCTGCATGCCCGAGAAGATGCGTCCCCCCGCCGTCGACGACGTGGCGGGCTGCGACGTGGACAGCACCTGGGTCATGTGCGCTGGTCTCCTGGAGGTGGTCGGCCGAGGCCGGGTGGGGGGAAGGCGGGTGGTCGTGCGGCTCAGGTCGCCTCGTCGTCGAACGGTGCCGGTCCGGTCTCGGTCGGCGCCGCCGCGGCGAACGCCGGGGCCGCCGTGGCCGCGGCCGTCCGGGCGCGCCCGGGGCGAGGCACCGACGGACGGGACGGCTCACGCGGCGGCGGGTCGTCGAGCAGGGCGTCACGCACGATGCGTCGCGGGTCGTACCGGCGGGGGTCGAGCGCCGCCCAGTCGACGTCCTCGGTGCCCAGCTCGGCACCGACGCGGTCCTTGGTGTCGCGCGCGACGTCGCGCAGACGCCTCACCCACCCGGCGAGCTGCTCCGCGTACGCCGGCAGCCGCTCGGGTCCGATGACCAGCCCGGCGACGAGCAGCAGGATGAGCAGCTCGCCGCCGTTGATCCCGAACACCCGACCAGGTTACCGCGACGGGCGCGTCCGGCCGGGCTGTCAGCCGGACGGCGCCGCGTCCAGCCGGACCCGGACGTCCCGCTCGTCGTCGCCCGTGCGCACCCGCAGCACGACCGTGTCGCCCGGCTCGTGGGCACGGATGGCCACGATCAGCTCCTCCGACGCCGTGACGGGCCGGCCGTCGATCGCCAGGATCACGTCGCCGCGCCGGATGCCCGCGAGGTCGGCGGGCCCGTCGAGGGTCACCGCACGCGAGTCCGGCGGGTCCTCCTCGAAGACCCGCACGCCCTCGCCCGAGTACTCCGGGTCGAGCAGCACGCCGATGACCGGGTACGTGGCCGCACCGGTCTCGATGAGCTGCTCGGCCGTGCGGCGCGCCTGGTTGGACGGGATGGCGAACCCCAGGCCGATGCTCCCGACGCTCGTGAGCCGGCCGGGCAGCTGGGCGATGGCGGAGTTGATGCCCACGACCTCGCCGCGGGCGTTGACGAGCGGCCCGCCGGAGTTGCCCGGGTTGATCGCCGCGTCCGTCTGGATCGCGTTGATGAACGCCGTGCCGCCCTCGTCCCCGGCGACCACCGGGCGGTTGAGCGCGCTGACGATGCCCGTCGTGACGGTGCCCACGAGCCCGAGCGGCGCACCGATCGCGACGACCGGGTCACCGACGACGACCGCGTCGGAGTCCCCCAGCGCCAGCGGCGTCAGACCCGTGGCCTCCACCTTCACGACGGCCAGGTCGTACTCGGCCGTCGCTCCCACGACGCTGCCCGGCAGCTCCGTGCCGTCCGCGAACTGGACGACGAGCGAACCGTCCTGCGCACCGGCGACGACGTGGTTGTTCGTCAGCACGTAGCCGTCCTGCCGCAGCACGAACCCGGAGCCCGAGCCCTCCCCCTCCGCGTGGGAGACCTCGATCGACACCACGCTCGGCAGCACGCCCGCGGCGATGCCCGCGATCGACTCCGGGGCGCGCCCACCGACCTGCGCGCCGGGGACCGGGACCACCGGCAGGCCCGCGTCGGCGCGGCGGCCGTCGTCGGGCATCACACGGCTGCCGAGGAGCCCACCGGTGAACCCCGCCACGAGTGCCACGGCCACCAGCGGCGCGACCCAGGCGAGCGACAGCGTGCGGCGGCGGCGCCGGCGCACGGCGGGCGTCCCCGGGACCGCGTGGGGAGCGGAGCCGTACGGCGCCGCTGAGGAGTGCGTGACGGCCGGCGGCGCGAACGGCGCCCCGGGCGAGGCGCCGGCCGTGGCCTGCTGCGGTGCGGCGCCCGGACCCCCGGGGGCGGCCGGTGCCGCGGCGGCGGGAGCGGCCCGCCGGTAGGAGGACGGTGCCGCGAAGAGCGGCGGCGCCTGCGTGGACGGCGAGGCCGGCGTGGACGGAGGGGCCGGCGTCGACGGCGGGGCTGGCGTGGACGGAGGGGCCGGCGCGGCCGGCGTCGACGGCGGCGTCCCGTCCGGGACGCCCGGGGGCGTCTCCTGCGGCACGACCGGCGACGAGCCGTCGGCCGGCGGACCGTCGGCGGCGCTCACGGGAGATCCCACGCGGCGTAGACGGTCTGCCAGCCGCGGCCGATGCGCCCCGTCACGGTGTCGTCGTACCCGCCGGACGGGAACGCCGCGACGAGTGCGTCGACCTCGCTGCCGTCCTGCGCGGCGACGACCTGCACGACCGTCGCCTCCGACTGCCACGCGACCTGCCACGGCTCGACGGACAGCACGTGGACCTGCCGGCCCCCGATCTCGCGGACCGGCGCCCCGAGCAGGGCGTCGGTGTCGAGACGGCCCTGCTGCTCGGTGACCACGTAGGCACCGGCGGGGCCGGTGACGGTGACCTCGAGCACGCGCGGGCCGTCGGACGACCAGCTGACGGCGCCCACGTGCCACCCCTCGGGCAGGCTGTGGGGGAACGTCCAGCCCTGCTGGCGGAGCCACGCGACGGTGTCGTCGTCGGCGGGGAGCGCGTCGTCCCATACCGGCGACGACGTGTGCGCGAGCAGCCCGAGCGCCGCCGCCGGGTGGGTCGACGGCGTCACGACGGGCCGCCCACCGAGCAGGAACAGCCCGGCGGCGACCACGCCCAGCCCGGCGACCGACCCGAGCACGAGGCGCGCGGGCGCCCGGCGGCCGACCACGTCACCGCGCAGCGCGTGGGTCGCGGAGAACGGGAGCGCCGCCGTCGTCCCGGGCGCGAACGGGTCGCGCGAGCCCGGCGGCGGGGGCAGCGGCGGCCCGCCGCCCTCGGTCGACAACGACAGCAGCCGCGCGGTGAGGTCGTCCGTCGGCTGCACGGGGTCCGCCGCGGCGGCGAGCGCCCGCCGCGCGGCACGGGCGGCCGCCAGCTCGTGCGCGCACGAGCTGCACGTCGCCACGTGCGCGAGCGCGCGCTCGGTGGCGGCGGGGTCGAGCTGTCCGTCGACCAGCGCGCTGATCCGCGACCCGAGGTGCATCACCCGGCCACCTCCGCGCGCTCGGTGCCGGCGTCGGCGTCGGACGGGGCGATCGGCCGCCGGTGCTCGAGCGCGAGCCGGAGGCGCGCCCGCGCGCGGTGGATGCGCGAGCGCACGGTGCCGAGCTTGATGCCCAGCGTCACCGCGATCTCCTCGTACGACAGCCCTTCGATGTCGCAGAGCACGACGGCGGCGCGGTACTCGGGGGGCAGCTCGTCGAGCGCCCGCTGCACGTCGTGGTCGAGGTTCGCGGCCTCGAAAGCCCGCTCGGGCGTGGTGAGGCGGTCGGGCGACGCCCACCGCTCGGTGTCGTCCCCGATCGGCTCGATGCGCACGCGCTGGCGGCGCCGCGCCTGGTCGAGGAAGAGGTTGGTGGTGATCCGGTGCAGCCAGCCCTCGAACGTCCCGGGGCTGTACGTGTGCAGGGACCGGAAGACGCGGACGAACGTCTCCTGGGTGAGGTCCTCGGCGTCGTGCCGGTTGCCGGTGAGCCGGTACGCGAGGCGGTACACGCGGCCCGAGTGCTCGCGGACGATCTCCTCCCAGGACGGGGCCTGCCACGGCGCGGGCTGGGCGGTCATCTGCGGGGTCCACTCCTCGGTCGATCGCTGGGCCCAGTGTCCCAGGTCGCGGCCCCCGCTCGTCCGGTGTTCGTCCTCGGCGGAACAGGGGTCGCGGGCCGGGAGCCCGTGCTGCGCCACGCGCACCGCGTCCGCCGCAGGTCCCGCCCCCGGCACTACGCTCGCAGAAGCAGGCGAGCCCGCTCGGGGCCCGCGACGAGGAGGCCGTCATCTCCACCGACAAGGCGCAGAGCTGGGTCTACTGCGAGGAGTTCCTCGACGAGGACGAGGTGCTGCTGCGGGCTCGCGAGCGCGCGTCGCACCTCGGGTGCACCCCGGTGCTGCCCGGTGCCGGTGCGGCGCTGCGCGTCCTCGCCGCGGCGGTCCAGGCGCGCGCGGTCGTCGAGGTCGGCACCGGTGCCGGCGTGGGGTCGCTCTACCTGCTGCGCGGCATGCCGGCCGACGGCGTCCTGACGACGATCGACCTCGAGCTCGAGCACCAGCGCGCCGCGAAGGAGGCGTTCGCCGAGGAGGGCGTGCGCAGCACCCGCACCCGCGCCATCTCCGGCCGCGCGCTGGACGTCCTGCCCCGCCTCACCGACGGCGGCTACGACATGGTCGTGGTCGACGCCGACGTCGAGAACTACCCCGGCTACGTGGACCAGGCCGTGCGCCTGCTGCGGCCCGGTGGCGTGCTGGTCGTCGACGACGCGCTGTGGCACGACCGGGTCGCGGACCCCGCGCGCCGCGACGAGGCGACGACGACGGTGCGGGACGTCGGGCGCCAGGTGCGCGCCGACGACCGGCTGGTCCCGGCGCTGCTGCCCACGGGTGACGGCCTGCTGGTCGCTGTCCGCCGCTGACGCCCCGCCGGCGCCGCCGGGACCGCAGCCGTCGGGCGACGCCGGTCGCGGCGCCCTTGCGGGTCGTCAGTCCAGCGAGGTCAGGAACTCCAGCAGCAGGCGCGCGCCGAAGCCGGTGGCACCCTCGGTGACCTCGTGCTTGTCCGACGTGGAGCGACCGGGCCCGGCGATGTCGAGGTGCGCCCAGGACCGCTCCCCCACGAACCGCCGCAGGAAGAGCGCCGCCGTGATGGAGCCGCCGCCGATGCGGCGGTCCTCCGGCACGTGGCGTAGGTCGGCGACGGACGAGCGCACGGCCTCCTCGTAGTCCGCGACCAGCGGCATGTGCCACACGAGCTCGCCGGTGCGCTCGGCGGCCGCCTCGAGCCCGGCGACCAGGGCGTCGTCCGTGCCGTAGAGGGCCGCGTGCTGCTTGCCCAGGCCGAGGCTCGCGGCACCGGTCAGGGTCGCGACGTCGACGAGCACGTCCGGGTCCAGCGTCGCGTCGGCCCACGCGAGCGCGTCGGCGAGGACCAGGCGGCCCTCGGCGTCCGTGTTGGCGATCTCGACGGTCGTGCCGCCGTGGACCGTCACCACGTCGCCCGGCCGGTACGACGCGGCCCCGACGTGGTTCTCGGCGAGCGGAAGCACGGCGGTGACCTTGTGCGGCACGCCCGCCTGGGCGGCCGCGAGCACGGTCGCCAGCGCCACCGCGGAGCCCGCCATGTCGGTCTTCATCGGCACCATCGCCTCGCGCGGCTTGATCGACAGGCCGCCCGTGTCGTAGGTGATCCCCTTGCCGACGACGACGACGTGCCGGCCCCCGCCCGCCGCCGGCGTGTACGTCAGGCGCACGAGACGGGGGGACGACGCGGAGCCCGCACCGACCGCGAGGATGCCGCCGAAGCCGCCGGCGGTCAGCTCGCGCGGTCCGAGGACCTGGACGTCGAGCCCTGCCTTCGACCCCAGGCGGCGCGCCCGGTCCGCCATCCACGCGGGGTCCTTGATGTTGGACGGCATGTTGGCCAGGTCGCGCACCAGCCAGGTCGCGCCGGCACCGATGCGCGCCGCGTCCACCGCGGCCGCGACCTGCTCGCCGTCCCGGCCGAGCAGCACGAGCTCGGTCGCCACCTGCTCCGCGGGCTCGGCCGTCAGCCGCGGCGGCGTGTACGCCGCGAGCAGGTAGCCCTCGACCACGGCCCGCGCGGCGAGCGCGGCACCCTGCTCGTCGTGGTGGGTCTGCGCACCGACCGTCGCGGCGACGCGGCGCAGGCCGCGCGTCGCACGGGCCAGCGCCGCCCCCGCCCGGCGCAGCGCCGTCGGGCTCTCGTCGCCGACCCCGACCAGGACGATCCGGGGCGGCAGCCCTGCCCACGGCAGCGCGACGGACGACCCGACGGGCAGCGGCAGGTGGACGGTGAACGCCTCACCGGCGGCACCCGTCAGCCCGGCCCGCTCGGCCAGCTCGGCGAGGTCGATGCCGTAGCGGGCGGCCGCCTGCGGCGTGCCCGAACGCGGCTGCAGCGCGTCGTCGCCGTCGCGCCGCGGGGCCACCTGCACGGCGACCGCGTCGACCGACCCGTCGGCCAGCAACGGGGAGTCGACGACGGTCGCGCCGTGCAGCGTCACGGCGGGCGGCGTGCGGAGCACGCCCAGGACGGTCCTGGCGGTGGTGCGGGGGCTCATGCGCGCGTCGTCAGCCGACGACGGAGCTCAGGGCCTCGCCCAGCTCGGCTGCCTCGGTCGCGTTGAGCTCCACCACCAGCCGTCCGCCACCCTCGAGCGGGACGCGCATGACGATGCCGCGCCCTTCCTTCGTCACCTCGAGCGGTCCGTCGCCGGTCCTCGGCTTCATCGCGGCCATCCGGGCCTCTCCTTCACGTGTGCGCGACCGGCCGACGGTCGTCGGGGAGCCCCGACAACCTCCTGATCAGCCGGTTGTCCACCGACCATCCTAGTTCACCGCGCCCGGCTCCCGCCCGGGTGGGACCGGCACGAACGGGTCACGGTGGCCAGTCCGACGGCGGGCCGAACTGCCACATCTGCCGGATCCAGAGCACCTGCAGCCCGAGCATGAGCGCCAGCACGAGCGCGAACCAGGTGCGGCGGGCCCACGCCGGCCGCGGCACGACGCCCGCCGTCACGGCGGCCAGAGGGAACGCGAGCAGCAGGAACCGGGCCAGGCTCGAGCCCGGCTCGATGACGGCGACGACGTACACCAGGTACGCGGCCGACCACGCGTGCAGCTCGGCGCCGAGGCGCCGCGCGGCGGGCACCAGCAGCACCGCCGCCGTCAGCGCGAACCCGCCGAGCACGACCGGCACCGCCCACCGTCCCAGCCAGTACTGCGGCACGTACGTCCACGCGACGAACGGCACGACCTGCCGGACCCCGCGCCACGCCTCCTGCGTCTGGAGGTAGCCGTCGGGCACCCCGGTGACCCACCCGCAGATCGCCGGCCACGCCAGCCCCGAGACGGCGGCCGTCGCGGACAGCGCCGCCAGCGTCAGGGCGTCCCGGCGACCGAACGTGCCGTCCCCACGTCGGGCGCGCCACCACCTCACCCCGGCGTGCACGACGACCACGACCGCCATCGGCAGCGCCACCGCACGCGTGAACCCCAGGGCCACGACGACGAGCCCCGCCCACGCGTACCGTCGCCGGACCAGCAGCAGCAGCGCCGAGGCGATCAGCAGCAGCGCGGCCGACTCGGTGTACGCGACCTGCAGGACCGCGGACGTCGGGAAGGCGCAGACCAGGGCGACGGCCGCCAGCGGCAGGCCCGGCCGCGCGGCGACGGCCCGCGGCGCGCCGTGCCGCACGGCCTCGTGCACGACGAGCACGGCCGCGCCGCCGAGCAGCAGAGCGACGGTCGGCGCGACCGCCACCCAGCTGCCACCGGTCAGCGTCATGACGGCCCGCACGAGCATCGGGTACAGCGGGAAGAACGCCCACCGGTTCTGCTGCACGACACCCTGCTCGTCGCGCGGGAGCTCCGCCGGGTAGCCCTCCTCGGCGATCCGCTGGTACCAGCCTGCGTCGAACATCAGCCCGACGTACTCCTGGTACGACGGGTTCGCCCCCGTCCACGGGTTCGCCACCTGGTGCGTCGCCGTCCACACGAACGCCGCGGCGGTGAACAGGCGCGAGGCCGCCCAGACGAGCAGCACGTGCACCCACCAGGGCCAGCTGCGGACGCGCCGCCACCGGGCCGGCACCGGGGTGGCGCGCCCCTGCGCGTCGACGACCTCGGCGACGTCCCCGAGCGCGGCCGGCGGCGTCCCGGAGGTCACAGCAGGCCCCGCAGCGCGACGGCCGGGGCACGCTCCGCGCGGATCGCGGCCACCATGTCGACGGCGCGCCGGGTCGCCGCGACGTCGTGCGCACGGAACACGCGCGCCCCCAGCCACGCCGCGACGGCGGTGGCCGCCAGCGTGCCCTCCAGCCGCTCCTCCGGCGGGAGACCCAGGGTCTCCCCCACCACGTCCTTGCGCGAGACCGCCACGAGCACGGGGTGCCCGATCGCCACGACCTGCGGGGTCCTCCTCAGCAGGTGCAGCGAGTGCCACGTGGTCTTGCCGAAGTCGAGCGTCGCGTCGACGAGCACCGACGCCGGGTCGACCCCGAGCGCGACGGCCCGCGCGGCCGCCGCGGTCAGCGTCGCCACGACGTCCGCGACGACGCCGTCGAGCGGGTCCGTGCCCGCAGGCGCGGGGTACGTGACCCGCAGCGGGTCGCTGCGCGGTGCGGCCCCGCCCGTGTGCGAGCACACCACGCCGAGGCCTCGCTCGGCGGCGACCTCGACGAGCGCGGGGTCGTGGCCGGCCCACGTGTCGTTCAGCAGGTCGGCGCCCGCGTCGGCCGCGGCGCGGGCGACCCCCGACCGCCACGTGTCGACGCTGACCAGCAGGTCCGGATGACGCGTGCGGACCCGCTCGACCACGGGCACGACGCGGGCGATCTCCTCCGCCTCGTCGACGGCGGGACCGCGCCCGGCGCGCACGCCCCCGATGTCGAGGACGTCGGCGCCCTCCTCGACCGCACGGTCCACCGCCGCGTCGACCGTGCCGGCACCGTGGCGCGCGGGCGCGTAGAAGGAGTCCGGGGTGCGGTTGACCACGGCGACGACCACCGGGTGGCCGTCGCCGAACGTGCGTCCGCGCAGGCGCAGCGGGGTGGCACCGGCCGGGACGCCGGGCAGTGGCCCGCTCGTCACCACCCGCCGTCCGTGAGCGCCTCGGCAGGTGCGTCGTCGTCCCGGCCGTCGGCCGTCCGGGCAGGGCGGGACCGCCCGTCGCCCGCCGCGGCGGCCGCGCGCTGGTCGCGTGCGGCGGCGCGCACGGCGGCCTGCTCCTCGGCGCGGAGCTCGGCACCGCGCCGCACCACGATCTCCACCGCCTCCTGCGCGGACGACGCGATCTGCAGCAGGTCGATGTCGGCGGCCGCGATCATGCCCTGCGGGTGGACGGTGTCGCGCAGCCACGTGAGCAGGCCCGTCCAGTAGTCCGCACCGAGCAGGACGATCGGGAAGCCCGTCACCTTGTGCGTCTGCACGAGCGTGAGCGCCTCGAACAGCTCGTCGAAGGTGCCGAACCCGCCCGGCAGGACGACGAAGCCCTCCGAGTACTTGACGAACATCGTCTTGCGGGCGAAGAAGTAGCGGAAGTTGACCCCCAGGTCGACCCACGGGTTCATGCCCTGCTCGAACGGCAGCTCGATGCCGAGCCCGACGGACAGCCCGTCCGCCTCGGTGGCGCCCTTGTTCGCGGCCTCCATGATCCCGGGGCCGCCGCCGGTGATGACGGCGTAGCCGGCCTCGACGAGCTCGCGCGCCACGTCCTGCGCCATCGCGTAGTACGGGTCGTCGGGCTGCACGCGCGCGGAGCCGAAGACGCTGACCGCCGGCCCCACCTCGGCCAGCGCACCGAAGCCCTCGACGAACTCGCTCTGGATGCGCATGACGCGCCACGGGTCGTCGTGCAGCCAGGTCGCGGTGGAGGGGCGTGCCAGCAGCCGCTGGTCGGAGGTGGTGGCCGGGATCTGGTCGCGGCGCAGCAGCACCGGACCGCGGCGGTACTCCGGCGCCGGTGCCGACGTGTCGTCAGGAGTCATCCTCCGAGCCTAGGACGCGTCCGCGGCGCCCGCGGCGCCCCGCCACCCGGACGTGTCAGGCCGTACCCAGCGGGAGGTCCTCGGGCTGCGCGCCCGTGAGCCACGCGCGCAGCGCGCGGTGGCACAGCTCGATCTGCGCGACCGGCACGCGCTCGTCGTCCTTGTGCGCCAGCAGAGGGTCGCCGGGGCCGAAGTTCACCGCGGGCACACCGAGCGCGCTGAAGCGGGCGACGTCCGTCCAGCCGTACTTCGGGGCCGGGCGGCCACCGGTGACGGCGAGCACGGCGGCGGCGAACTCCTGCGCGGCGGGCGCGTCGAGCCCTGGCCGGGCACCGGCGGCCGCGTCGGTGACCACCACGTCGTAGCCGGCGAACAGCTCGCGCACGTGGGCGACCGCCTCGTCGACGGTGCGCGACGGCGCGAACCGGTAGTTGACGGTGACCACGCAGGCGTCCGGGATGACGTTGGTCGCCACGCCACCGGTGATGCGCACGGCGTTGAGGCCCTCGCGGTACGCCAGCCCGTCCACCTCGACCGTCGCGGGCTCGTACGCCTCCAGGCGGCGCAGCACCTCGCCGGCGGCGTGCACCGCGTTCACGCCGACCCACGCGCGCGCCGAGTGCGCCGCGACGCCGCTGAGGCGCACCTCCACGCGCAGGGTGCCGTTGCACCCGCCCTCGAGCCCGCCGTCGCTCGGCTCGCCCAGCACCGCGAAGTCGGCGGCCAGCCAGTCCGGGTGCCGCGCCACGAGCCGGCCGAGCCCGTTGAGCTCGGCGTCGACCTCCTCGTGGTCGTAGAACACCCACGTCACGTCGTGCACCGGTGCCGTCAGCGTGGCCGCGAGCGAGAGCTCGACGGCGACCCCGCCCTTCATGTCGACCGTGCCGCGACCCCACAGCACGTCGCCCTCGAGGCGCGTGGGCAGGTTCCCCGCGAGGGGCACGGTGTCGAGGTGCCCGGCGACGACGACGCGGCGCTCGCGGCCCAGGTGCGTGCGCGCCACCACGGCGTCGCCGTCGCGCAGCACCTCCAGGTGGGGGTGCGCCCGCAGCGCCGCCTCCACCGCGTCGGCCAGCCGCGTCTCGTCGCCGCTGACGGAGGGGACGTCGCACACCTGACGCGTCAGCGTCACGACGTCGGCGGACAGGTCCAGGAGCTCCTCGGCGGCCACGCGACCGACCCTACGCGGGCGGACGCGATCACGGACCGCGGCCGTCCGCGACGTAGGCTTGGGAGCCATGACCGACCGCACGGCCTGGGGCCTCGGCCTGGCCACCGTCACCGACGCCGGCACGACGCTCGACGTCTGGTACCCCGAGCCGGCCCTCGGCGCCCCGCCCGCCACGCTCGACCTCGACGACCCCGCGTCCGTGCGCGAGCACGCACCCGCCGGGCTCGTCGCGTGCGAGCGCGCCGACGCCGCGCGCGCCGTGCGCGTCACGCTCGTCGCGACGAGGATCGACCTCGACGCGCCGCCCGCCGGCACCGCCGACGCCTACCTGCGCCTGCACCTGCTGTCCCACCGGCTCGTCGCGCCCCACGGGCAGAACCTCGACGGCCTCTTCGGGGTGCTCCCCAACGTCGTGTGGACCGACCGCGGCCCGTGCGCGGTCGAGGGGTTCGAGACGACGCGGCTGCGGCTGCGCGCGGCGACGGGCACACCGGTCACCGTGCACGGCGTCGACAAGTTCCCGCGGATGGTCGACTACGTGCTGCCGTCGGGCGTCCGCATCGCGGACGCGGACCGCGTGCGCCTCGGTGCGCACCTGGCGCCGGGCACCACCGTGATGCACGAGGGCTTCGTCAACTTCAACGCCGGGACGCTCGGCACGTCGATGGTCGAGGGCCGGATCTCGGCCGGCGTCGTCGTCGGGGACGGCTCGGACGTGGGCGGTGGCGCCTCGATCATGGGCACCCTGTCGGGCGGGGGCCGCGAGGTCGTCTCGATCGGGCAGCGGTCGCTGCTCGGCGCCAACTCGGGCCTGGGCATCCCGCTGGGTGACGACTGCGTCGTCGAGGCGGGCCTCTACGTGACCGCCGGCACCAAGGTGCGGCTCGTGGGCTTCGACGTCGACGGCGCGGTGGACGACGGGGACGCACGCGTCGTCAAGGCCCGCGTGCTCGCGGGCGCCGACAACGTGCTGTTCCGGCGCAACTCGCGCACCGGTGAGGTCGAGGCCGTCGCCCGGTCGGGAGCGGGCGTCCACCTCAACTCCGCCCTGCACGCGAACTGAACCGTGCCACGACGACGACGCCGCGGCTGCCTGCCGGCACTCGTGGTGGCCGCGCTCGTGGTCGTGCTGGTGGCGGTCGCCGTCACCGCCGTCGTGGCGCTGCTCGAGCGACGGCCACCGGCCGCCGTGGCGGAGCGGTGCTTCGCTCACCTCGACGGCACGGACTGGAGCCTGAGCCCGGACCAGGCGCAGCACGCGGCGCTCGCGGCGGCCGTGGCGACGCGCCGAGGGCTGCCGGCGCGCGCCGTGACGATCGGGATCGCGACGGCGCTGCAGGAGTCGCGCCTGGAGAACATCGACTACGGCGACCGTGACTCGGTCGGCCTGTACCAGCAGCGCCCGTCGCAGGGCTGGGGCACCGTCGAGCAGATCATGGACCCGGTGTACTCGACGACGAAGTTCTTCGAGGGCCTGGAGAAGGTGCCCGGCTACCAGGACATGGCCGTCACGGAGGCCGCCCAGGCGGTGCAGCGCAGCGGCTTCCCCGACGCGTACGCGCAGCACGAGGTGCGCGCCCGGGCATGGGCGTCGGCCCTCACGGGGCACTCGCCGGCCGCCCTGCGCTGCACGCTGGACCCCGTCGACGAGCCCGGGGGCACGGGGCCCGTGCTCGCCCGCATCACCCGCGACCTCGGTGACGTCGCCGTGGGGGTCGCCCTGCCCGACGAGGCGGGCCGCTCGACGATCGACCTGCCCGGCACGGCCCTGCCCGTCGAGGACCCGGTACGCGCCGGCTGGTCCCTCGCACAGTGGTCGGTCGCCGTGGCCTGGGCCGTCGACGTGGAGTCCGTCACGGTCGGCGACGTCACGTGGACGCGCGCCGAGCCGACGTGGCAGCCGACCGGCACCGCCCCGCTGCCCGCGGGGCAGGTCCGCCTCACCGTCGCCGGCTGATCCCGCCCCCGGGCAGGGCCCGGTGCCGGGTCAGCGACGCTCGACGGGCACGTACGCGCGCTCGGTCGCGCCGGTGTACACCTGGCGCGGGCGGCCGATCTTGGTCTGCGGGTCGTTCATCATCTCGCGCCACTGCGCGATCCAGCCGGGCATCCGCCCCAGGGCGAACAGGGGCGTGAACATCTGGTCCGAGAAGCCCATCGCCTTGTAGATCAGGCCGGTGTAGAAGTCCACGTTGGGGTACAGCTTGCGGGAGATGAAGTAGTCGTCCGAGAGGGCGATCTCCTCGAGACCCATCGCGATGTCGAGCAGCTCGTCCGTGCTGCCCAGCGCCGTCAGGACCTCGTGGGCGCTCTGCTTGACGATCGCCGCGCGCGGGTCGTAGTTCTTGTAGACCCGGTGGCCGAAGCCCATGAGCCGGACGCCGTCCTCCTTGTTCTTCACGCGCCGCATGAAGGCCGTCGCGTCCCCGCCGTTGGCCTTGATCTGGTCGAGCATCCGCAGCACGGCCTCGTTGGCGCCGCCGTGCAGCGGGCCGGACAGGGCGTTGATGCCGGCCGCGACCGACGCGTAGATGTTCGCCTGGCTCGACCCGACGACGCGGACCGTCGACGTCGAGCAGTTCTGCTCGTGGTCGGCGTGCAGGATGAGCAGCTTGTCGAGCGCGTTGACGACGGTCGGGTCCGGGTCCCACTGCTGGTACGGCACCGCGAACGTCATGCGCAGGAAGTCCTCCACGTACCCGCGCGAGTAGTCCGGGTACAGCAGCGGCTCGCCCTTCGAGGCGCGGTGCACGTACGACGTGATCGTGCGCGTCTTCGCGAGGATCAGGACCGTGGCCAGCTCGATCGTCTCGGGGTCGAACGGGTCGAGCGACTCCGGGTAGAACGTCGACAGCGCGTTCAGAGCCGAGGCCATGACGGCCATCGGGTGCGCGTTGCGCGGGAACGTCCCCATGAACGTGCGGAAGTCCTCGTGCACCAGCGTGTGCCGGTTCACGCGCTGCTCGAAGGCGCTCAGCGCCTCGGGCGTCGGCAGCTCGCCGTTGATGAGCAGGTACGCGACCTCGAGGAAGGACGAGTGCTCGGCGAGCTGCTCGATCGGGTACCCGCGGTAGCGCAGGATGCCCGCGTCGCCGTCGATGTAGGTGATCTGCGACTCGCACGAGGCGGTGTTCATGAACCCCGGGTCGACCGTCACCATGCCCGTGTCGCGCAGGAGCGAGGAGACGACGATGCCGTCGTTGCCCTCGGAGGCGGGCACCACGGGCAGGTCACGCGCCTGCCCGTCGACGACGAGCTGGACGGGGGCTTGCACCGGAGCAGTGACGACGACGTCCGACATGGGTGTCCCTTCTTGCGCCGATGAGCAGTCCATCCGGCCCCGGCGGTTCGCCGCGCGGGTCCATGGGTGGCCGCGCGGTGATGACCCTCGTCGGCCCGCAGCGACGGTACCTGCGGTACCGGCATCTTGACCAATGTGCGACGGACCCTTGGCCCGTATGTGAGGTTCCTCACAGCCGGTGTCGCCAATGTACGTCCTGCCGGGACGCGGCGACCAGGCCACGCGCGCCGGATGTGGCCTCCGCGCCCGCAGGACGTGGCCTACGCGCCCGACAGGCGCGCCGCCGCCTCCGCGACCTGCTCGTCGGTGGCCGTGAGGGCCACCCGCACGTGGCCGGCCGCGGCGTCGCCGTAGAACGACCCCGGCGCCACCAGCAGGCCCAGCTCGGCGAGGTCCCGCACGGTCGTCCACCCGTCCTGGGGTGCGCCGTCCGGCCGCACCCACAGGTACAGGCCGGCGTGCGAGCGGTCGACCACGTACCCGGCCTGCTCCAGCCCGGCACGCAGCGCGGTCCGGCGACGCCGGTACCGCTCGCGCTGCTCGGCGACGTGCGCGTCGTCGTCCAACGCGGCGACCATCGCGGCCTGCACCGGCGCAGGCACGATCATGCCCGCGTGCTTGCGGGTCTCCAGGAGCCGCGCCACCAGCGCGCGGTCGCCCGCGACGAAGGCGGCGCGGTAGCCCGCGAGGTTGGACTGCTTGGACAGCGAGTACACCGCCAGCAGGTCCGTGCGGTCACCGCGGGTCACCCGCGGGTCCAGCACGCTCGGCACGCCCTGCCCGGCCCACGGCTCGTCCCACGCGAGCTCGGCGTAGCACTCGTCCGAGGCGACGACCACGGGGCGCCCCGTGCGCGCGGACGCGGCACGTGCGGCGTCCACGACCGCCCGCAGCTGCTCGACCCCGAGCACCGACCCGTCGGGGTTGCCCGGGGAGTTCAGCCAGACCAGCCGCACGTCGTCGCGGTGCGCGAGCACCGCCGCGGGGTCGTCCGTCGGCAGCGGGAGCGCACCTGCCAGCCGCGCCCCCACGTCGTACGTCGGGTACGCCGTCGCCGGGTGGAGCACCACGTCACCGGCACCCAGGCCCAGCAGCGACGGCAGGAACGCCACCAGCTCCTTGGACCCGAGCGTCGGGAGCACCGCGTCGGGGTCGAGCCCCGGCACTCCGCGCCGCCGCGCGAACCACGCGACCACGGACTCGCGCAGCGCGCGCGTGCCGTGCGTCGTCGGGTAGCCCGGTGCGTCCGCCGCCGCCGCGAGCGCGTCGCGCACCAGCGGGGGCGTCGGGTCCACGGGCGTGCCGACGGACAGGTCGACGAGACCGCCCGGGTACGCGCGGGCACGCTCGGCGACGGGTACGAGCGAGTCCCACGGGAACTCGGGCAGCGCGCCGGTCAGCAGGCCCACGTGTCCGCCGTCGCCCGACGTCGCGCGCTCACTCGCCGTTCACGCGCAGCGGCAGCGTGGCGATGATCGGGTGGTCGTGCTCGATCTGCCCCATCTTCGCCGCACCGCCCGGAGAGCCGATCTCGTCGAAGAAGTGCACGTTGGCCTCGTAGTACGGCGCCCACTGCTCCGGCACGTCGTCCTCGTAGTAGATGGCCTCGACCGGGCACACCGGCTCGCAGGCGCCGCAGTCCACGCACTCGTCCGGCTGGATGTACAAGGACCGCTTGCCCTCGTAGATGCAGTCGACCGGACACTCCTCGATGCACGCCTTGTCCTTGACGTCCACGCAGGGTTCGGCGATCACATACGTCACGGCGGGTCCTCCACGGCTGCAGCGGTCGACCTAGTATCCCCCACGTGCGTGCTCCCACGACCCGGCGTCCACCGTCCGACACGAGGCGGCCGCTGTGAGCCACGCCACATGGCGCACCTGGAGCGTCGGGACGCGCGTCGTCGTGCGGCGCCGGCGGGACGACCTGCCGCCCGGCGCGACCCTGGGCACGGTGCACGGCGGCGAGCCACCCTTCACCGACGTCCTGGGCGAGGTCGTCGCGCTCGACGACGACGGCCTCACCGTGCGCACGCGCGGCGGGGACGTGCACGTCCCCGCCGGCGACGTCGTGCGGGCCAAGGCCGTGCCCCCGGCGCCCGCACGCCGCCCGCGACGTGGCGAGGACGGGCCGGCGGCCGGGTGACCCGGATCAGGGCGTCGGCGCGGCTCCCGGCGTCGGCGCGGTCCCGCAGACCACCTGGTTCTGCGGCTTGTACCGCCACGTGTCGGACTCGGTGTCGACCAGCTCGCCGTTGAGGTAGACGCGCCGGGTGTTCGTCACCGTGAACCCGGGGTTGCCCTTGCTCTGCGGCTCGCACGTCGGCGACTGGGAGTACACGGTCGTGGGTGCCACGACGCCGGAGCGGCCGCTCGTGTCGGACTCGACCGTGAAGTGCGGGGTGCTCCAGATGCGGACGACTGCGCGACCGTCGGCCACGAAGCCCTGCACGAGGGCGCCGTACGGCGTGTTGTTCTTCCACTTCAGGTCGATGACGCCCGTGAAGATCGTGGCCTCCCGGCCCTCGGGGTAGCGGGAGAACCACTCGCTGTGCGGCGTGTGCTCGACGTCCTCGTAGCCCGCGAAGTAAGCCGCGTTGTAGACGGTCGTCGAGACCTGCGACAGGCCGCCGCCCCAGGCGTCGGTGTGCGCACCGTTGACGATCGCACCGGCCTGCACGAAGCCGTGGGCCGCGTCGATCGGGCCGAGCGCCTCCGTCAGGCTGAACGTCTCCCCGGGCCGCACGAGCGTGCCCGTGATGTTCGCCAGGCCCGCGGCGATGTTCGCCGTCCGGCGCGGCTCGCTCGTCAGCGGGGTGGACCGCTCGGAGACGATCTCCTTGACCCCCAGCGCCTGCAGCGCCTCCGTGGTCTGCGCGGGGTCGGACTGCACGAGCTCGACCGCGGCGACGCGGTCCGTCCCGGCCGTGGCCGCCTGCACGACGGCCGGCCCGACGGCCGCGGGGTCCAGCGTCGTGCCCGGCGTACCGGGGACGATCACCGGTGCACCGTCCTGGAACTCGAAACGTGCGTCCGCCGCCGCCGTCAGCAGGTCCGGCACCTGGGCGAGGACCGCGTCGGTCAGCGCCTGGCCGTCGACCTGCAGCTCGAGAGCGCCGTCCACGGGGACGACCGCCGCGTGCGCCGTGAGGGTCGGCACGTCGAGCACCGCCTGCCGGTCCGCGACCCGCACGGTCACCGGGGCCGCGGCGAGCGGCTGCGCGAGCTCCGTCAGGGCCCGCTGCGTCTCCTCCTGCGTCACGGCCGGCGCGACGACCGCCGTCGGCAGGTCGAGCGGGCGCTCGTCGGTCAGCCACCCGTCCGTCAGGGTGGTCGCGGCGGCTGCCGTGTCGAGCTCCCAGCCGTCGGCCGCCTCCGTCGCGTGCGCGGCGCCGTCGGCGAACACGACCGTGCCGTCCACGGGGGCCAGCACCAGCGAGCCCGACAGCTGGGTGAGCGCGGCGTCGAGCGCCGACTCGTCGACCTGCGTCACGGGCGGCTGCGCGCCGACACCGACGAGGTGACGCCACAGCCGCACCGGCTCGGTGAGGTCGACGCCGGTGAGCCGCGCGACGGTCGCCTCCGTGTCGAGCACCAGGCCCGCGGCGACGGGGTCGAGCTCCGACTGGACCTCCTGGGCGACGACGGGCACGGTCTCGGTCGTGCGCTGCGCGAGCTCGTCGGCGAGGACCTGCTCGGCCTCGCCGGACGACATCCCGCCGATCTGCACCCCGGCGACCGTCGCACCGCGCGGCACACGGTCGGCCAGGGCGTACGACCCGCCCACGTACAGCACGGCGAGCAGACCGACGAGACCGCCGACGATCGCCAGCACCCGGGGCCACCGCCGGCTGCCGTCCTCCGGCTCGAACACGTCGAGCGGTGACGCGTCGCGGTCCGCACCGGGCGTGGCAGCCACCGGCCCGCCCACCGACGGCGCCTCGCCGGGGCCCTGGTCGGTGGTCGGCCACGTCGCCACGGGGACGACCCGGGTCGTCGCGCCGTCACGGGCGTCGGCAGACGCTGCGGCGGGAGCAGCGGCGGTGGGAGCAGCGGCGGTGGGAGCAGCGGCGGTGGACCCGGACGACGCGGCGGCTGTCGCGTCGGGGGCGTCGTCGACGTGAGCAGCCGTCGGCTCCTCGGTGGCAGCTGGCTCGTCGGTGGTCGCTGGCTCGTCGGTGGTCGCGGGCTCGTCTGTGGTCGCGGGCTCGTCTGTGGTCGCGGGCTCGTCGGCGGTCGCGGGCTCGTCGGCGGTCGCGGGTCGGTCGGCGGCGGGCGCGTCAGCGGCGGGTGCGTCGGCGGCGGGCTCGGCCGGTCCCCCGTCGCTCGGGCGGACCGTCGCCGTCTCCGGCGCCCCGGGCGCTGCGGTCTCCCCGGACCCGGCGTCGCCGGCGGGCAGCGGGCTGCGCGGGAGCGCGTGCGCGGCCACGCCCACCGATGCGGCGTTGAGCGCCGTGAACGCGAGCGCGGACAGGCCGCCCAGGTCCTGCCGCGGCGGCGCCGGCGGCACGGTGTCCTCGTCCGGCGTCCTGTCGTCGGGCCCCGGGTCGGGCTCGGCCACGTCGACCGTGGCCTCGGGCGCGGGCTGCGCCTCGGGCGAGCCGTCGGGGGTCGTGTCGGCACCGTCGGGGGTCGTGCCGGCACCGTCGGGGGTCGTGCCGGCACCGTCGGGCGCGCCGTCGCCGGCCCCCGGCGCGGTCACGGCCACGTCCTCCCACGACGGCCACGCGGCGAGCGGCTCGCTCGACGGGGGTGCGAGGGGACGGGCCGCGCCGGTGACACGGGGGGCCGGGTCGTCCGCGGGTCCGCTGGCGTCCGGCTCGACGGCGTGCGGCACGTCCGCGAGCCCGGTGGCAGCGGGCTCGTCCGCCGGCCCTGTCGCCTCCGGCAGGTCTGCGGGCTCGGTCGCCTCCGGCAGGCCTGCGGGCTCGGTGGCGTCCGGTCCACCATCGTCTGCCGAGGCGTTGCCCGCCGAGGCATCGTCCGCCGAGGAGTCGCCCGTGGGAGCGTCGCCCGTCGGGGCCTCGACCTCCGAGACCTGGGCTGCCCCGTCCTCGCCGACCTCGGCGTCGGACCGGTCGGGCACGTCGGCGACGTCGCGGGCGGCGACGTCCTCGGACGGCGTGTCGCGGTCGGTACCGTGCGTCATCGATCCCCCGTGATGCTCCTGCGCGCAGGGCACGCGCGCGGTGATTCTACGCGGGCGACCTGCGCAGATGGCGGGGTCGACGCGCTCGCGACCGGATCCTCACCCGCACGTCGCAAGGCCTTCGCATCGCCCGACGCCCGAGGCCGCGCCCGCGGGGTCAGCGGACCGGACGCGCCCGGCCGCGCAGGTGCACCAGGCCACCGGCGCCCGCAGCGCCCTCGGCCGCCGCGACCACCCGCCCGATCACCACGTCGTGGTCCCCCGCGCCGTGCACGGCCTCCGTGCGGCAGTCGAACCAGGCGGCGGCACCGTCGAGCCACGGCGCGGCCGAGACCGGGCCGGGCCGGTGCGGGACGCGGTCCAGCTGCCCCACGGCGGGACGGCCGGGCGACGCGAGCCAGTCGGCGACGTCCGCCTGGTCGTCCGCCAGCACGGAGACCGCCCACGTGTCGACGTCGTCGAGGACGTCGCGCAGCCGGGCGTCGACGTGGACGCAGAACAGCAGCAGCGCCGGCTCGAGCGACACCGGGACGACCGAGCTCACGGTCGCCGCGTGCGCCACGCCGTGCCGCACGGCAGCCACGACGGCGATCCCGGCGCCGAGCCTCGCGGCCACCGTGCGGAACGTCGTCGCCGGGACGCCCGCGTCGGTCACGGTGCCGTCGGCCGCTCGTCCTCGACCCAGCGTCGCGGCACGAGGGCCACGGCGCCCACGACCAGCACGGCGCCGAGCGCCCAGGCCCAGCCCCACAGGTCCGTCCCGGGCACCAGGACGTCGCCGCCGGGCCCGCGGCCCGAGAGCACCTGCGCCGCCAGGAACACGCCACCGGCACTCGCGACGTACCCGAACCACCCCACCCACGCGCGCGAGGTCAGCACCACCGCGAGCACCAGCAGCAGGCAGAGCACGAGCCCCCAGGGCGGCAGCGCGCGGTGCATGACCGTCCCCAGCATCCCCGCGAGAAGCCCGAGCACCAACGCGGCGACGGCACGCCACAGGGTGGCGGCGGAGAGCGGCTGCACGTCGCTCAGGCTACCGGTCGCACGCCGGCGGGCCAGACGACGCCGGCCTCCTCCGCGCGCAGGCTGCCGGGCACGTAGCGGTAGGCCTCGACCGTCGGCACTGCGGCGAGCACCGCGTTGCTCAGCGCGTAGCAGCCGACCAGGGCGTCGTCGCCGTCGACGGGGCGCACGGCCTGGACCTGGGTGGCGTGGGCGCGCAGCGCGGCCAGCACCCGGTCCCGGACGGGCGCCACGTCGACGAGGAGGTCGACGTCGTCGTCCGGCACGGCCACCGAGGGCTGCTCGGCCGCCGGGTCGGGCAGCGTGAGCCCGGTGATCGTCGCGCCCAGGGCCGCGAGCACACCGTCCCCCGCGAGTGCGACCTGCGCGCGCCGCAGGTCGGAGCGCCCGACCACCGACCACAGCGCCACGGGCACGACGTGGGCGGGTGCGTGGACGTCGTCCTCGCACGCGGCGAGCTCGAGCGCGAGCCGCGTGACCTCGTGGGTGCGCACGTGGTCGGGGTGGCCGTACCCGCCACCGGGCTCGTAGGTCACGACGACCTGCGGTCGGCGTGAGCGCAGCACGCGGGCGAGCGCGTCGGCCGCCTCCTCGAGGGGTGCGAACGCGAACGCCCCCGGGGGGACGTCCTCCGGTGCACCGGCCCGCCCCGCGCCGACCCAGGCCATGCCCGAGTCCTCGTACCGCACGTCGGCGGCGACCGCCTCGTCGAGGAACCCGTGGTCCCGCACGCCGAGAACGCGCAGCGCGGCGGCGAGCTCACCCTCGCGGTGCTCGGCGAGCGCCGGGCCGTCACCCTCCAGGTGCGCCCAGCGCCGCCCGATGACCTCGCCGCGCTCGCCGCGCGTCGCGGTGACGACCGTGACCGGCCGTCCGGCGGCAGCCCACGTCGCCAGCAGCGCGCCGGTCGCGAGCGACTCGTCGTCGGGGTGGGCGTGGACTGCGAGCAGGCCGCCGGTCACGGTCGTCGTCCGCGGGTCAGGAGCGCTTGTTGCGTGCCGTCTGGCGCGCCCGCTCGGTCTGGTCCAGCACCACCTTGCGGATGCGGACGACCTCGGGGGTGACCTCGACGCACTCGTCCTCGCGCGCGAACTCGAGGGACTCCTCGAGCGTCAGCTTGCGCGGCGGCACCACGTTCTCGAACGACTCGGACGTCGACGAGCGGATGTTGTTGAGCTTCTTCTCCTTGGTGATGTTGACGTCCATGTCCTCGTTGCGCGCGTTCTCGCCGACGACCATGCCCTCGTACACCTCGGAGGTCGCCTCGACGAAGAACGTGCCGCGGTCCTGCAGGTTGAGCATCGCGAACGGCGTCGCGACGCCCGAGCGGTCCGCGACGAGCGAGCCGTTGACGCGGGTCTCGATCGGGCCGGCCCACGGCTCGAAGCCCTCGGCGATGGACGACGCGATGCCCGTTCCGCGCGTGTCCGTGAGGAACCGCGTGCGGAACCCGATGAGCCCGCGCGCGGGGACGATGAACTCCATGCGCACCCAGCCGGTGCCGTGGTTGCTCATCGTCTGCATGCGGCCCTTGCGCTGCGCGAGCAGCTGCGTGACCGAGCCCAGGTACTCCTCGGGCACGTCGATCGTCATGCGCTCGGTCGGCTCGTGGACCTTGCCGTCGACCATCTTGGTGACGACCTGCGGCTTGCCGACCGTCAGCTCGAAGCCCTCGCGGCGCATCTGCTCGACGAGGATCGCCAGGGCCAGCTCACCGCGGCCCTGCACCTCCCACGCGTCGGGACGCTCGGTGGGCAGCACGCGCAGCGACACGTTGCCGATGAGCTCGCGGTCCAGGCGGTCCTTGACCTGACGGGCCGTGACCTTGTGGCCCTTGCCGCCCTTGCCGGCCAGCGGCGAGGTGTTGATGCCGATGGTCATCGAGATCGCCGGGTCGTCGACCGTGATGAGCGGCAGCGGCCGCGGGTCGTCCGGGTCCGTCAGCGTCTCGCCGATCGTGATGTCCTCGATGCCGGCGACCGCGACGATGTCGCCGGGCCGGGCCTCGTCGGTCGGCACGCGGTCGAGCGCCTTGGTCTCGAGCAGCTCGGTGATGCGGACGTTCTGCAGCGTGCCGTCGTGGCGTGCCCACGCGACCGTCTGCCCCTTGCGCAGCGTGCCGTTGTACATGCGCAGCAGCGCGAGGCGGCCGAGGAACGGCGACGCGTCGAGGTTGGTGACGTGCGCCTGCAGCGGCGCGGTCGGGTCGTACGTCGGCGCGGGGATCTTCTCGAGGATCGTCGCGAACAGCGGCTCGAGGTCCGGGCTGTCCGGCATGTCGCCGTCGGCCGGCTGCGTGCGCGAGGCCTTGCCGACCTTGGCGGCCGCGTAGACGACGGGCACGTCGAGGATCGCGTCGAGGTCCAGGTCCGGGACGTCCTCGTGCAGGTCCGACGCGAGGCCCAGCAGCAGGTCCGTCGCCTCGGCGACGACCTCCGCGATGCGGGCGTCGGGGCGGTCGACCTTGTTGACCACGAGGATCACCGGGAGCTTCGCCTCGAGCGCCTTGCGCAGCACGAAGCGCGTCTGCGGCAGCGGGCCCTCCGAGGCGTCGACGAGCAGCACGACGCCGTCCACCATGGACAGACCGCGCTCGACCTCCCCGCCGAAGTCCGCGTGGCCCGGGGTGTCGATGACGTTGATCGTCACGCCGTCGGGCTGCCCCACCGCGGCCGCGGCGGGTCCCGCGTAGTGCACCGTGGTGTTCTTCGCGAGGATGGTGATGCCCTTCTCCCGCTCGAGGTCACCGGAGTCCATCGCACGCTCGTCGACGTGGTCGTGCGCGCCGAACGCGCCGGACTGCCAGAGCATCGCGTCGACGAGGGTCGTCTTGCCGTGGTCGACGTGCGCGACGATGGCGACGTTGCGCAGGTCGGAGCGCACGGCGGCGCCGGTGGCCTGGTCGGTTGCGGGCATACGGGTACTCATCTCAGGTGACGGGGGGCTCGCCGAGGCGTCGGCGCAGCGTCCCATCCTACCGCCGCGTCCAGCCCCACCACCATGTGAGGTCCGCCGCAGACGGCGTCAGCACCGGCACGTCGCCCACCACGGGCAGGCCGTCGTCGTCCTCGGCGTCCCGTGCGGCGGACACCGTGAGGACGGGCGTGCGCGCGACCGGCAGCACGGCGCCCCAGGTCACCAGGGCCTCGGCGGCCTGCGTCACCCCCTGCGCCGCGGCCTGCGGGTCGGGCTGCGCCACGAGCGCGTCGAGCACCGCGTCGAGGGCGGGGTCGGTGTGCCCCGTCACGTTCGTGGCGCCGCCGGTGCGCCAGCGCGCGGCGAGGCCGGCGACGGGGAGGTCCTCCTGCGCGACGGGGACGAGGGCGGCGTCCCAGTCCTGCGGGGCCGCGCGCAACGCCCGCGCGGGGTCGTCGACCTCGACGGGGACGACCGTGAAGCCGGCCGCGGCACCGGCGTCGACGAGGCCACCGACCACGGCTGCCCGGACCGGGTCACCGAGGTTGGTGAGCACGCGCACCGTGAGCGGGCCGTCGTCACCGGGTCCGTCGGGCGGGTCCGCTGCGGTCGGGTCCTCGACGGCCGGCGCCTGCGGGCCGACCTGCGCCGCGACGACGTCGGACACCTCGGCCTCGGCCCACAGCATGCCGACCGCGTGACGTACCGCCTCGTCGCGCCGCACGCTCGCCAGGAACGCCGTCCGCAGCTCGGCCGCCGCCGCGGCCGGGTCGGGGGCCGAGGCGTGCGCGGCGGGGTCGAACAGGCCGCCCCCGGCCTCCTGCAGGACGACCTGCAGCACCGCGTCACCACCCGTCGACACCGTCACGCCCTCGAGCTCGGTCGCCGCCGTGAGGACGTCGGGCGTGCTCACCGGTGCGGCGACGTCGAGCTCGTCGTCGGCCAGGGCCTCGACCTGGGCGAGCGGGTCGAGGTCCGTGCGGACGCGCACCCGGTCGAAGGCCGCCGGGCGGTCACCCGTGTACGCGTCGTTGCGGACCGCCTCGACGCCGTCGCCGTCCACGCGTGCCAGCACGTACGGTCCCGTCGTCGTCGTGAGCGTGGGGTCCGCGGCGACGTCACCGGCGCGCCCGGCCGACCGCCACACCCGCGAGACGGGCACGAGGGAGGCACGGTCCTGCTGCTGCACGGCCGTGACGACCGCGTCCGCCCACCGCGCGGCGGCTGCCGCGTCCGGCTCACCGGCCGTCGCGTCGGGGGACGGCGCGGCCGTCGCGTCGGCGGAGGTCGTGGCCGCGGTCGTGGCCCCGCCCGACGGCGTGGGCGTCGTGCCCTGGGACGGCGTGGGCGTCGTGGCGGGGAACGACGGCGCCTGCGGGTCGAGCGCGAGCCGCCCGACGACGTGCGCCGGCAGGTTGACGTCGAGCGCGACGTGCCAGTCCGCGACGGGCGAGTCGTAGACGACGGTGACCGTCGCACCGTCGACCACGGGGACGGCCGACGCGCGCGCGAGCGCAGCGGACGTCGCACCGAACGCGACCACGTCACCGAGGTCCCCCACGGGCTCGCCGTCCGCGTCGAGCTCGGGCACCACCTCGTCGAGCTGACCGCTGCGGGCCGCCCACTCCAGCAGCAGGTCCGCCGGCGTCACGGGGACGCCGTCCGACCACGTGGCGGTCGGTGCGATCGTGTAGCGCACGGTGAGCGGCGCGTCCGCCACCTTCTCGACCGTGCCGAAGGACGCGTCGCCGTCGACCGTGCCGTCGTCCGCGAGCGTCGTGAAGCCCGACTGCACGAGCCCTCGGACCAGGACGCTGCCGGGCGCCCGGCCCGCGGCGGTCGCGCCGTTCAGCGACGCGAACGGCAGGTCGCTCGAGACGACGACCGTGCCGGCGCGTGCGGGGTCCGGGGGCGTCGCCGTGCAGGCCGTCGTCGTGACCGCCAGGGCAGCGGCCGCCGCCACCGCGACGACGCCACCCCCGCGACGTCGCCTGCCACGCACGGTCGCTCGCTCCCCCGCCCCACGCGCCACCGTCGTCCGCCCCACCGTCGTCCCCGTCACCGTTCCGCCTCCCACGCCCGCACCCGCGGTCCCACCGTCCTGGCCCGACGGGGACCCTGCCACGCCCACCCGTGCATCGACGCGCGGACGCGCGGACTTAACCCCACGAGAGCCCCGAACCGCCCGATCTGGTCGCACCCGCCCGAGGCGCCGCACACCGGGCGGCCCGCGTCGGGCAGATGGACGGCCGGGCACGCACGACGCCCGGCCACCGTGGGTGACCGGGCGTCGTGCGTGCGCAGCGCGTGGACTCAGACGCCCGGACGCGTGGTCCGCTCGTTGTCGACCTCGCCGATCGCGACGGCCTCGTGACGGGCGGCGTCGGCCGCGTGCTGCGCCTCCTCCGCCTCGAGCTCCGCGCGCTGGGACTCGAGCAGGGCGTCCCGGGCGACGCGCCGCTCGCGCTGCGCCTCCGGGTCCGGCACGGGCACCGCGGCGATGAGTCGCTGCGTGTACGGGTCCCGCGGGGCGTGGACGACCTGCGCCGCCTCGCCCACCTCGACGAGGCGGCCGCTGCGCATGACCGCGATGCGGTCCGCCAGGATCTCGACGACCGCGAGGTCGTGGCTGATGAACAGGCACGCGAACCCGTGCTCACGCTGCAGGTCCTGGAACAGCTCGAGCACCGCCGCCTGCACGGACACGTCGAGCGCCGACGTCGGCTCGTCGGCGACGAGCAGGCGCGGCTCCAGGGCCAGCGACCGGGCGATGCCGACGCGCTGACGCTGACCGCCCGACAGCTCGTGCGGGTAGCGGTTGCGCATCGCGCGCGGCAGGCGCACCTGGTCCAGCAGCCGCTCGATCTCGCGCTGCAGGGCCGCGCCCTTGACCCCGCGGTGCAGCAGCAAGGGCTCGGCGATCGACTCGCCGATCGGCAGGCGGGGGTTCAGCGACGAGCCCGGGTCCTGGAAGACGATGCCGACCTTGGTCCGCAGCGGCTTGAGGTCCTTCATCGACGCGCCGACCATGTCGTGGCCGACGATCTTCAGGGACCCGCTCGTCACGGGCAGCAGCCCGACGACGGCGCGGCCGATGGTGGTCTTGCCGGAGCCCGACTCGCCGACCAGGCCGACGACCTCCCCCTGGCGGATCTGCAGGGACACGCCGTCGACCGCCCGGAACGTCGGCGTGCGCCGCCGTCCGGGGTACTCGATGACGACGTCCTTCGCGTCGAGCGCGAGCTGCTCGTCGGCGTCCGCCGTGGCCACGGGTGCGTCGACCGGGCTCGTCGTGGTCGCGTCCCGCCGGGCGTACGCCTCGGCGCCCCGGCCCAGGTGCGGGACCGCGTCGAGCAGCTTGACCGTGTACGGGTGCTGCGGGTTGCTGAAGACGTCCAGCGCCTGGCCCTGGTCGACGATGCGACCGTCCTTCATGACGATGATCTTGTCCGCCATGTCGGCGACCACGCCCATGTCGTGCGTGATGAGCACGATGCCGGCGTCGATGCGCTCGCGCAGGTCACGCATGAGCTTGAGGATCTCGGCCTGGACCGTCACGTCGAGCGCGGTGGTCGGCTCGTCCGCGATGAGCAGCTTGGGGTCGCACGCCAGCGCCTGCGCGATCATCGCGCGCTGCCGCTGCCCGCCCGACAGCTGGTGGGGGTAGGAGTCGACGCGCTTCTCCGGGTCCGGCAGGTCGACGAGCCGCAGCAGCTCGACCGCCCGCTCCCGCGCCTCGGCCGGGCCGATCTCGAAGTGCGCGCGCAGCGTCTCGACGATCTGGTACCCGATGGTGAACACCGGGTTCAACGCCGTCATCGGCTCCTGGAAGATCACCGCGATCTCGCGCCCGCGGATGCGACGCAGGCGGCTCGTCGGCATCCCGACGAGCTCGCGGTCGTCCAGCTTCGCGGAGCCGCGGGCCCGCCCGTTGGCGGGCAGCAGGCCGAGCAGCGCCATCGAGGACTGGGTCTTGCCCGAGCCGGACTCGCCGACGATCGCGAGCACCTCACCGGGGCGCACGTCGTAGCTGACGTCGACCGCGGCGGGGTACCACGTGCCGTCGACGTAGAAGTCGACGCACAGGTCCCGCACGGACAGCACGGGCTCGTCGGTACGGGTGGGGACGGGAGGCGTGTCGATGGCCACCGTTCAGCGTCCTTCCTGCACCCGCGCCGCCCCGGAGGGGACGGTGGCGGCGTGCCGGTCTGCGAGCATGGTCACGTGGGTGCCACGCAGGAGTTCACGTCGGGGTACGGGCGGGGTCTGACGGTCGCGGGTGCGGCCATCGGGCTCCTGGCCCTGGGGTCGGTCACGATGCAGGACGGGGCCGGTGAGGCGCTGCGCGCGCTGCCGCCGGTCGCCCTGGTCGTCGCCGTGGTCTGGGCGATGTTCTGGCGTCCCGGCGTCGAGGTGTCCGACGGCGAGGTGGTCGTGCGCAACGTGCTGAGCACCGTGCGCATCCCGTGGCCGACGTACCGCGACGTCGACTACGGCTGGTCCCTCGTGGTGCGGACGACCGACGGTGACGTCACCGCGTTCGCCGCTCCCCGCGCCAGCTCCACCGCACGTCGGCTGCGCCGTGGTGAGCCCGCCGACCCGCGGGCCGCCGCGACCGTGCCACCGGACGGCCGTACCGTGCGCTCCCTGCGGGCGACGGCCGAGTCCGTCGGCGCCGCGATCGAGGCCCGGCACGACGCGCTGGTGCGCGCCGGGTACCTCGACGGTGCGCAGCGGGTCCGCGTCGAGCAGGGCCTGACCACCACGCGCCAGGTGCACGTCGGCACCGTGGGGGCGGTGGGGGTGCTGGCCGCGCTCACCGCGGTCGTGCTCGTCGCGGCCTGAGCGGCCGACGCCCGGACGCACCGGGCTCACGACCCCATACCGGCGTTGCGGACGTCGTCGGCGGGGCGGACCGTCGTGACGTTCGCCCGTGCCGCCGACCCGTCCGCCTCCATGGCCTTGGCCATCTTGCGCTCCGAGGGGATGCGCTTCTGGCGCGGGTCGAACGCGTCGCGCAGGCCGTCGCCGATGAAGTTGATGCTCAGCGCGATGACGACGATGAACATTCCCGGCCACCAGAACAGCCACGGCCGCGTCGCGAACGCCTGCTGGTACTGGCTGATGAGCTGGCCGAGGGAGACCTCGGGCGGCTGGATGCCGAACCCGAGGAAGGACAGGCCCGTCTCGAGCAGGATCGCCGAGCTCATCAGGAGCGTGACCGACACGATGACCGTGCCGATCGCGTTCGGCAGGATGTGCTTGAAGATGATCCGCAGGTTGCTGGCACCGGCCACGCGGGCCGCGTCGACGAACTCGCGCTCGCGCAGCGAGAGGAACTCTCCGCGGACCAGTCGCGCGAGCGTGGTCCACAGGATGAAGCCCATCGCGATCGCGAACACCAGCCCGCTGACCCCACCGGCGATCTTGCCGATGACGGCGCCGATGACGAGCGTCGGGACCGTGATCACCAGGTCGGTGGCGCGCATGAGGAACGTGTCCGTCCGCCCGCGGACGAAGCCCGCAGCGGCACCGACGAGGATGCCGACGATCGCGGCCACGCCGCCGATGACGACCATCACCATGAGGGACGTCTGCACGCCCGCCATGACGCGCGCGAAGATGTCGCGGCCGATCTCGTCCTGGCCGAACGGGTGCTCGCCGATCGCGAAGCCCGACCCGCCCAGCCACGTCGGCAGCGACATCGTCGGCCGGCCGCCCGCGTTGAGCACCGGCGGCGTCTCGTACGGCGTCCACTGCCACCAGCCGGGCACCGGCCCCACGCCGACGGACGTCAGCGCGAGCAGGGCCGTGGTGCCCAGCACCAGGAGCCCGAGGATCGCGCCCTTGTGCCGGAAGAACCGCCGCCGCACGATCTGCCCCTGGGACAGACCCGCGACCTCCTTGAGCTCGATCTCGTTCTCGACGTGCTCGTCGGCGGCGTCGCTCGGGGGTGTCATCGGGGTGCTCATGCGTCCAACCGGATCCGGGGGTCGATCGTCGCGTACACGATGTCCGCGATGATGTTGGCGAGGATGGCGAGGCTCGCGGTGACGAGCAGGTAGGCCATGACCGGCTCGATCTCCGCGTCGGTCAGCGACCGCACGAACATCTGCCCCATGCCGGGCCGTGCGAACACCGCCTCGGTGATGATCGCGCCGCCCAGCAGCGCGATGATGTCGATCGGGACGACCGTCGCGAGCGGGATGAGCGCGTTGCGGAAGCCGTGCCGCACGACGACCAGCCGCTCCGGCAGGCCCTTGGCGCGTGCCGTGCGGATGTAGTCCTGGTTCATCACCTCGAGCATGCTCGAGCGGGAGTAGCGGGTGTACGACGCGAAGGCGATGAGCACGAGCGTCGCGGTCGGCAGGACGAGGTGCGTCGCGGAGTCCAGGACCTGTACCCAGTAGTTGCCGCCGAGGTTCGGGGTGCTGTCGCCGAACGTCGGGATCGGGCGCCCGTTGAGCGCGTTGAAGTACGGGCGCCACACCTGCATGACCTGGTCGACGAAGGTGAGCCCGCCCATGACGAAGGCCACCGCGGCGCCCGTGCGGGCGGACAGCCGCCAGTCGGGACCGCCGAACAGGCGCCCCACGACGTAGCCGACCACCAGGCAGACCACGGCGAGGCCGACGATCAGCAGGTTCGACACGTCGAGCGACTTGAACAGCTGCTGGAGCGGGAAGTACAGCACCGTGCCGAGCGCCACGACCGTGAGCGCGGTCCACAGCGCGCGCCGGTTGTGCATGCCCGCGAACACCGCGACCACGCCGAACGCCGTGCCGGCGCCGAGAACCGCGAGCAGGACGGGCCCGATGTGCGGGTCCGCCCACCAGTCGGTCAGCTGGATGTAGGCGAGCAGCGCGACGTTGGCGGCGGCGGCGACACCGAACACCTGGGCACGACGCGCGGCGCTGCCGCCGATCGCGAGCGACCACAGCAGACCGACGAGCAGCGACACCCCGATGATGGCGGGCCAGCTGATGACCGGGTCGCGCAGGAAGTCGTTGAAGCCGATGGCGGCCCACTGCTTGAGCAGCACGGCGACCCAGAACGACGGCAGGGAGTACAGCAGGAACGACAGGAAGATGATCAGGTAGTCGAACGAGGTGTACTGGCGCAGCGCCGAGACGATGCCGACCGAGACGCCGAGCACGACGGCCAGCACGGTGGCGGCCGAGACGAGTTGGAGGGTCGAGCCGAAGGCGCTGACGAGGATGTCGCTCACGGGGCGGCCCGAGCGCCAGGCGACACCGAGGTCGCCGGTCAGCAGGTTCCCGAACCACTCGAAGAAGCGCAGGACCACGTTGACGTCGAGGTTGAGGTCCTCGATGCGTTGCGCGATCAGCTGCTCCTTGTTGGGAGCGGTGCTCTCGAAGAGGTCCTGCAGCGGGTCGATCGCGCGGTCGACGAGCAGGAACATGAGGAAGAGCGCCACGAAGAGCGTGGCGATTCCGGCCGCGATGCGGCGGATGAGGAAGTTCAGCACGGAGGGCTACCTCAAGGAGGACGGGAAGCCGGTCGTCCGGGATCGTATCCCGGACGTCCCGTGGGCGTGGTCACGGTGCAGGTGCGCGCCGGCGTGCACGCACGTGACGAGGGCGCCGCGGTTGGAGCCGCGGCGCCCTCGTCGCGCGTCTGCGCCGTCTGAGGCCCCGGCGTGCGTCGCACGCCGGGGCCGTCGACGTCACTCGGAAGCGGCGTCCCCTGCGGTCCACTCCCAGAAGCCGTAGAAGATGGTCGGCGCGATGCCCAGCTTCTGGACGTTGCCGATCTTCTCCGGGTTGTAGGCGGTGATGCCCGGGTGCTGGAAGATCGTCACGCCGAAGGCGTCGTCCACCAGGTGCTTCTCGACGTCGCCCAGGATGCGCTCCTGCTCGGCTGCGTCCGTCTCCGTCTGCAGCTCGTCGAACAGCGCGTCCACCTCGGGGTTGGAGTACCCGTAGTAGTTGTTCGTGGCGCCGGTGCGGAAGTTCGCGTCCGGCTCCGTCACGGCGGTCGAGGTGGACTGCCAGCCGAAGAGCGCCGCGTCGTAGAACGACGTCGCGTTCGACAGGTCGGTGCCCCAGTCGGTCTGGACCGTGTACGGGACCACGTCGAACCCGGCCTCGGCGGCCGAACCCTTGATGATCTCGAACTGGTTCACGCGACGCGTGTTGTTCGGGTCGAAGAGCATCCGGACCTGGACGGCCGGCACGCCGACCTCGGCGAGCAGCGCCTTGGCACCGTCGATGTCGACCTCGCCGTAGGCCTCCTGCTGGCCGTTCATCTCGGCGATGCCGTCGTACATCGGCGAGCCGGGGACCTGCGTGTAGGAGTTGCGGACCTCGGCGTCGGGGTTGAGCGGCGACACGAGGTCGGTGACGATGCGCTCGCGCGGGATCGTCTTGAGGAACGCCTGGCGGACCTTCTTGGCCTTCTCGGCGTCGCCACCGTAGGTCGCGGGGTCGAACGGACCACCGTTGGCCTGCTGCATGTCGACGTGCTCGTAGGTGCCCTCGACGTTGGTCTCGACCTCGAGCGTGTCGATCGCCTCGAGCGCGGTCAGGACGTCGGCCGTGGACTGCGGGCTGATGAGGTCGACCTCACCGTTCTGCAGCGCCTGGACCTGGCCCATCGGGTCACCGTTGTAACGGATGGTGACCTTGTCGAAGACGGCCTTCTTGTCACCCTCGTAGTCGGGGTTCGCGGTGAGCGTGAGGTACTGCTCCTCCTTGAACTCCGTGATCGTGTACGGGCCGGAGGTGACCAGCAGCTGCGGGTCGTCCGGCAGGGACGCGAAGTTCCAGTCGTCGCTCCAGACCTTGGCGATCTTGGACAGCGCGGCGGGGTCCTCGTCCTGGATGGCCTTGACGAGCGCGTCGGTCGCCTCCTGCGGGTCCTCGATGCCGAGGGCACGCTGCGCGACGATGTGCGCGGGCAGGTTGTTGTCGAGCGCCGTCGCCCAGTCCGCGTAGGGCTTGGAGTAGACGAGCGTGATCGAGTCGTCCTCGATCTCCGGCGTCTCGGTGATCAGCGCGACGGCGGGGTTCGCGGCGTCGAAGTAGATGCCGGCGTCGACGGCCTCCTGGTTGACGACGTTGCCCTCGGCGTCGAGCTCGGGCTCGACGTTGTTGAACTTGCCGCTCTGCGCTGCCCACTCGAGGAGGAGGTCTGCAGGGCTGCCGGCGACACCGTCCGACCACTTCGCCGTGTCGGCGTAGGTGTACTTGATGCTCAGCGGGTCCTCGGAGACGACCTCGTAGGTGCCCCAGGACTCGTCGATGACGAGCTCGAGGTCCGAGTTGTAGTCGTTGAACCGCGAGTTCGCCATGTACGTGATGATGTTGTTCGCCGTGGCGTTGCCCGTGATGCTGTCGCCGTTGAACGACGACATCGGCTGGTTCCAGGCGATGTTGAGCGCGGTGTCGGTGCTGATGCCCGCGTTGTCGTCGTCGGTGCTCGTGTCGCCCTCGGAGCCCGAGCAGGCCGCGAGCGCCAGGACACTGACCGTCGCGACCGACGCGAGGACAGCCTTGCGTGTGATCCTCAATGTTCCTCCTGAGACGTGGTGGGCGTGGCCGCGCGAACCCCCCGTGGACTCACGGGATGGGCCGGGGCGCGCTCGCCCGCCGGAAGTGTGGCCACGCTAGACCCGGGGGACGGGACAAACGAGACATGGACGCGTGCCCATGTCGATCGTTACCTTATTGATACTGGTCAGTACTGTCCAGTATCCGAGATGCGACGACCGGAAACCGACGCGTAACCGCGCGGACACATCCCACGTTCGGGTGGTCCTGACGATATCGGCAGCGCGCGCAGCCCGCCCGTCTGCTATGGCGGACGCCCCGGGGCCGACGTCCGCGTCACCCCGACCGCTCCTGCCAGGTGCAGATGCAGGACCTGTTGCCCTGGCGGTCGGCCAGCACCCAGTAGCTCGGGGCCTCCCCGGCGTCCACCACGGTGCCCCCGGCCGCGACCGCCGCGTCGACGCGGGCCTGCGCCTGCGACGGGTCGACCCACACGTCGAGGTGCCAGCGCTGGCGCGGCTCCTGCGAGCCCGACGCCTGGAACCAGACGGGCGGGTGCCCACCGGCCGGGTCGCGGACCTCGTCGTCCGCGCCCGGCCGGCGCTCGTACCCCAGGAAGGCCCCCCAGAACGGCAGCACGGCCGCGGCGTCCGGCGAGTCGAGGGCCAGCTCGAGGCTCTGCAGGTCGCGGCCGTCCGGGGCCAGCCCCGCCCGCTGCGCGAGGTCGGTGACCGTGCGCGCGAGGTCCACGTCGCGCTGCGTGATGCCGCCGGCGTCGTGGCTGATCAGCCGCACGTCCACGTGGCCGTACCGCAGGTCCACGTCGGGGTGGTGGTCGGCCTCCTGCGCGGCCGCGCCGATCGCCTGGACCAGCGCCAGCCCGGCCCCGAAGTCACCGGTGGCGACCCGCGTGCGCAGCCCGTCGCTCAGGTGGACCCAGCCGTCCAGACCGGCCTCCGCGATCTCCTGCCCTGTGAGCGTCGTCACCATGACGACATGGTGGCGCGGGTGGGCGCCGCGCGCGCGTCGAGCCGCGGGCAGGGCGTGGCACGGTGGTGACGCTCAGCGACGCCGTGCCCACCCCAGCTGACCACTGGTCACCCGGACGTCCACCCGACCGACCACTGGTCACGTGGGCGCCCGACACGCCGACGTCCCCGCCCCCGGCTGACCAGTGGTCACATGGGTGAGCACCCGACCGACCACTGGTCTGCCGCCGGGGCGCCGACCGCGGCGGCCGTGCCCCGCGAACGGCGATCAGACGTTGAAGCGGAACTCCACCACGTCGCCGTCGTGCATGACGTAGTCCTTGCCCTCGATGCGCGCCTTGCCGGCGGCGCGCGCGGCGGCGACGGAGCCCGTCTCGACGAGGTCGTCGAACGAGATGACCTCGGCCTTGATGAAACCCTTCTGGAAGTCCGTGTGGATGACGCCCGCGGCCTGCGGTGCCGTCCAGCCCTGGCGGATCGTCCAGGCGCGCGACTCCTTGGGGCCGGCCGTCAGGTAGGTCTGCAGGCCGAGGGTGTGGAAGCCGACGCGGGCCAGCTGGTCCAGACCGGACTCCTCCTGGCCGTTGGCCTCGAGCATCTCGCGCGCCTCGTCCTCGTCGAGCTCCACCAGCTCCGACTCGAACTTCGCGTCGAGGAAGATCGCGTCGGCCGGCGCGACCAGGGCGCGCAGCCGCTCCTGCATCGCGGTGTCGGCCAGGCCGGCGTCGTCGGTGTTGAAGACGTAGATGAACGGCTTGGCCGTCATGAGCTGCAGCGCGCGCACGTGCTCGTCGTCTGCCAGACCGGCCGCGAACAGGGTCTGCCCGGTCTCCAGCACCGCGTACGCGCGCTTCGCCGCGTCGAGCACCTCGGGGGCCGTCTTCTTGCCGCGGACCTCCTTCTCGAGGCGCGGGATCGCGTTCTCGAGGGTCTGCAGGTCGGCCAGGACCAGCTCGGTCGCGATGATCTCGATGTCGCCCTCGGGGTCCACCCTGCCGCTGACGTGCACGACGTCCGGGTCGGCGAACGCGCGCGTCACCTGGCAGATCGCGTCGGCCTCCCGGATGTTGGCCAGGAACTTGTTGCCCAGGCCCTCGCCCTCGCTCGCACCCTTGACGATGCCGGCGATGTCGACGAACGACACCGTCGCCGGCAGGATCCGCTCGGAGCCGAAGATCTTGGCGAGCGTCTCCAGGCGCGGGTCCGGCAGCGGGACGACGCCCACGTTCGGCTCGATCGTCGCGAACGGGTAGTTCGCCGCGAGGACCTGCGCGCGGGTGAGCGCGTTGAAGAGGGTGGACTTGCCGACGTTGGGCAGGCCGACGATGCCGATCGTGAGAGCCACGGGCGTCGAGTCTACGCAGCGTCGGAGGGTCCTCCTGCCGCCGGGGTCGCCGCCGCGGCGCCGGGCTGCCCCGGCGCCGCGTGCGTCAGGCGAACGCCCGCATGCGCTGCAGCAGGTCCGGCCCCCGTCGGTCGAGCATCGAGCCGCCGAGCCGCACGCCGACCAGGAGCACGACCACCCCCAGGACGACCCCCACGCCGAGCGCGGCCCAGCCGAACGGCGCCGACCCGCGCCCCACGCCGAGCCCGGCGAGGATCAGGGTCGGCGAGGCCAGCAGGCCGACCGCCAGGGACCCCACCATCTGCGACGTGAAGGCGGCCGAGCCCGCACCCTGCTTGCTGGCGAACGGGTTCTCCCCCGGCAGCTGCACCGGGTACACGAAGGCGGCCGACACCACGCTGGCACCGCCGAGGGCCGTCAGCAGCAGGCCGAGACCCGCGCCCAGCAGCGCGGGCACCGCGTCCCAGCGGTCGGCGTACCAGGCGGTGGAGACCACCAGCACGACCGTCGCGAACAGCCCGACGGCGCCCGCCACGACCACCCGCCCCCACCGGTCGGCCACCCCGCGCAGCGGCGCCGCCAGGTGGGTCCAGAACGCCGTGCCGTCGTACGCGACGTCCGCCGAGATGCTCCAGCCGATCATGAACGCCGCCACGGGGCCGGCGATGAGCACGAGCTCGCCGCCGGGCGCCGCGAACGCCAGCAACACGGGCAGCACCGGCACGACCGCCACGGCGATCGAGTACCGCGGGTCGCGCATCCAGTACGTGACGGCGCGCGCGGCCACGGCCCCGGTCGGGGTGGCGGGCACCCGGCCGAACCACCCCAGCCCGCGGGCGCGCGCGTCACCGCCCGCGCTGACCGGCTCGGTCAGCGTGCGGTCCAGCGCCCACGACCACACGCGGAGCGCGAGCGCGACGGTCGCCACCGCGATGACCAGCCGGGCCAGCGCACCCGCCCAGTCGCCGACGGCCACGGCCGGTGCGAGCGCCCACGGAGCACCCGGCGGCGTCCACGACAGGACGCGTGCCACGGACCCCAGCCCGTCGACGGCCGAGGCCTGGTCGGCGACGGTGTTGAGGATCGGGCCGATGAACATCACGGGGAGGATCGCGAGCGCCGCGACGACCTCCCGGACCCGGCGTCGGCCGATGAGCGGCGCCAGCGCCGTCGTCGTGGCGCGGGCACCGATGGTGCACGCCAGCACCGCGAGCACGCCGCCGACGAGGGCGGCGAGCGCCGCGGCCGGCTCGCGCCACCACGACAGCGGCATGGCCAGGGCGCTGACCGTGGTGACGATCCCGGGGATGCCGATCAGGCCCGCGAGCGTGAGCCCGACGAGCAGGTCGCGGCGCGGGACGCCGAAGGTGACGAAACGCCGGGGGTCGAGGGTGGAGTCGACGCCGAACGCCAGGAGCGGCACGACCCACCAGCCCAGGACGACCACGGACCCGACGGCGACGAGGACGTCCGAGCGGACCGCGACGTCGACGAAGCCGAGGGCCACGAGCCCCACGACGGCCGCCAGCAGCACGGACAGCCCGTACAGCGCGCCCACGACGACGCCCACGACCTGCCAGGCGCTGCGGCGCAGGGCGTTGCGCAGCAGCATGAGCTTCAGTCGGACGAGGTGCGCAACCACGCGATGCCCTCCCCCGTGATCCGGCCGCCGACCATCTCGACGAAACGCTCCTCCAAGGAACGGCCCGCGCGCACCTCGTCGACGGTGCCCGCCGCGAGCACGTGGCCCTCGGCGATGACCGCGACGTGGTCGCACATGCGCTGCACGAGATCCATGACGTGC
Source organism: Cellulomonas wangsupingiae (assembly GCF_024508275.1). NCBI lineage: Bacteria > Bacillati > Actinomycetota > Actinomycetes > Micrococcales > Cellulomonadaceae > Cellulomonas > Cellulomonas wangsupingiae. The sequence continues at coordinate 1,064,337 of NZ_CP101989.1, read as the reverse complement.
GACGACACCACGACCGTCCCGCCGCCGGCGACGTACTGGTGCAGGATCTCGCGGATGTTCGCGGCCGAGACCGGGTCCACCGCCTCGAACGGCTCGTCGAGCACCAGGACGCGCGGGGCGTGCACCAGGGCGCACGCGAGCGCGACCTTCTTGGTCATGCCCGCGGAGTAGTCGACGACCAGCGTGTCGGCGTCCTGCTCCAGCCCGAGGGCCGCGAGCAGGTCGCGGGTGCGCGGCTCGACCGTCGGCCGGTCGAGCCCCTGCAGCAGACCCGCGTAGGTGACGAGCTGGGCGCCGGTGAGCCGGTCGAACAGGCGCACGCCGTCGGGCAGCACGCCGAGCGTCTTCTTGACCTCGACGGGCTGCGCCCACAGGTCGGCGCCGTGCACGAGCACGGTCCCGGCGTCGGGGCGCAGCAGGCCGGTGGCCATGGACAGCGTGGTCGTCTTGCCTGCTCCGTTGGGGCCGACCAGGCCGTAGAACGAGCCGGCGGGGATGTCCAGGTCGATGCCCGCGACGGCCACCTTCTGGCCGAAGCGGCGCCACAGGCCGCGCACCGCGATCGCGGGGGCGACCGCGACGGGCGGCGGCGTGCCGGGAGGCGTCGTGCCGGGTGCGTGCCCCGGCGTGTCGCCGGGGCCTGGCTGCGGGAAGGGGGCTGACGTCGTCACGCGACCGACGATAGGGCCTGGTCAACCGGGGTGGATCGGCCGCAGGACGGAGCCGGCCCCTCCGTCCGCAGACGGGTGTGCGGCGCACCGCGGGCCGCGGCGGCGATGTCGGTGGCGGCTGGCACGCTGCACGCATGGACCCCGACGCGACCCTGCGCACCGTGCCGCTGCTCCTGTGCGTCCTGCTCGTCGGCGCCGCGCTGGGCGGCCTCGTCGCGTGGGTGCTGGCCTCCTCCCGCGCCGCACGCGCCGCGGAGGAGCGGGTGCGGCTCGCGGAGGTCGACGCCGCACGCGCACGCGCGCACCTCGAGGCGGAGCGCGCCGGCACCGGCGACCGCTTCCGTGCCCTCGCGGACGAGGCGCTCGCGGCGACCAGCGAGCAGTTCCTCGCCCTGGCGCACCAGCGGCTCGCCGCCGAGCACCAGACGCAGGTGGGCGAGCTCGCGCAGCGCGAGCAGGCCGTGCGCGCGATGGTCGAGCCGCTGTCGCGCACGCTGGACCACGTGCGCTCCGAGCTGGTCGAGGCGGAACGCGCGCGCATCGAGGGCAACGCCGCGCTCGGCGAGCAGGTCCGCGCGATGCGCACGGCGTCCGAGCAGCTGCGCGGCGAGACGTCGCAGCTGGTCACCGCGCTGCGCTCGTCGCAGGTGCGCGGCAGGTGGGGCGAGGTCCAGCTGCGCCGGGTGGTCGAGGCCGCCGGCATGATCGCCCACGTCGACTTCGTCGAGCAGGAGCAGGTACGCACGGACGACGGCCTGCAGCGGCCCGACATGGTCGTGCGCCTCGCGGGCGGCAAGCAGGTGGTGGTCGACGCGAAGGTGGCCTTCCTCGGCTTCCTCGACGCGGCGCAGACGGACGACGAGACGGTCCGTGCCCAGCGGCTCGCGGCCCACGCGCGGCACGTGCGCAAGCACGTCGACGACCTCGCCTCCAAGCGCTACTGGGACCAGTTCGCCCCCGCGCCCGAGTTCGTCGTGATGTTCGTCCCCGCCGAGTCCTTCCTGCACGCGGCCGCGGAGCAGGACCCGACGCTCATCGAGTACGCGTTCGAGCGCGACGTCGTCATCGCGACGCCCGTCACCCTGCTCACGCTGCTGCGGACCGTCGCGTACGCGTGGCGGCAGGACGCGCTCGCCGCGAACGCGCAGCAGGTGCTCACCCTCGGCAAGGAGCTGCACGGGCGGCTCGCGACGATGGGCGGCCACCTGGCCAGGCTCGGGCGGTCGATCGACGCGGCGGCCGCTGCCTACAACCAGGCGGTCGGCTCGCTCGAGTCGCGCGTGCTGGTCAGCGCCCGCCGGTTCGCCGACCTGCACGTCGTCGACGGCGACCTGCCCACGCCGGCGCCCGCCGACCCGCGGCTGACGGCCCTGAGCGCACCGGAGCTGGTCGCGTCGGTGTCGGAGCAGGTCGTCGCGTTGGACGACCTGGCCCTCGGGAGCCGGACGGCCGAGCGTGACGCCCGCGCCCTCGCGGACGAGGCGGCGGCGCGGCCACGCCCCGACGCGGGCGCCTCGAGCGCGTGACGGGCCGCGGCCGGTGCCTCAGACGGGCTGGACGTCCAGGCGGCGGCGGCCGTCGGGACGCGGCCGGTCGGCCGGGGCGCCGGCGGCCTTGAGGTCGGCACGCAGCTCGCGCGGCAGGGAGAACATGAGGTCCTCCGTCGCGGTGCGGACCTCCTCGACGTCGGCGAAGCCGTGCACGGCGAGCAGCGCCAGGACGTCCGCCACGAGGATCTCCGGGACCGACGCGCCGGAGGTCACCCCGACGGTCGTCGCGCCCTCGAGCCACGCGGGGTCGATCTCCGCGGCCTTGTCGACCCGGTACGACGAGCGGGCGCCCGCGTCCAGCGCGACCTCGACCAGGCGCACCGAGTTCGACGAGTTGGCCGACCCCACGGTGATGACGACGTCGCAGGCCGGCGCGAGCTTCTTGACCGCGACCTGGCGGTTCTGCGTCGCGTAGCAGATGTCGTCGCTCGGCGGGTCCTGCAGGTGCGGGAACCGCTCGCGCAGGCGGCGGACCGTCTCCATGGTCTCGTCCACCGACAGCGTCGTCTGCGAGATCCACATGACCCGCTCCGGGTCGCGGACCTCGACGTGGTCCGCGTCGTCCGGCGAGTTCACGACCTGGATGTGCTCGGGGGCGTGCCCCTGCGTGCCCTCGACCTCCTCGTGGCCGTCGTGGCCGATGAGCAGGATGTCGAAGTCGTCCGCGGCGAACCGCACGGCCTCCTTGTGCACCTTGGTCACCAGGGGGCACGTCGCGTCGATCGTCTGCAGGTTGCGCGCCGCCGCGGAGGCCTTGACCGCCGGCGAGACGCCGTGCGCCGAGAACACGACGCGCGCACCCTCGGGCACCTGGTCCGTCTCGTCGACGAACACCGCGCCGCGCGCGGCGAGCGTGTCGACGACGTGGCGGTTGTGCACGATCTCCTTGCGGACGTACACCGGGGCGCCGTAGTGCTCGAGCGCCTTCTCGACGGCGACGACCGCGCGGTCGACGCCCGCGCAGTACCCGCGGGGCGCCGCGAGCAGGACACGCTTGCGCGTGGCGCGCAGGTCGTCCGCGTGCGCGTCGACGGGGTCCGGGGCAGCGTGGGTCACCCCGCCAGTCTAGGCCGGGGCCGACGCGCGGCCCGGTGGCGCAGCCCGCCGTCACCCGACCTCCACGACTCCCCCGCCCCCGACGACTCCCCCGCCCCACGACGCCCCGACCTCCACGACTCCACCCCCCTCCCCCGCCACCGGTGAGAGACCGGCCCGCGAGACCGGGCTCAGGTCGCTCATGGCACCGCGTGAGCGACCTGAGCCCGGTCTCGCGAGGACGGTGTCCCACGTACCGGGACGCGCACCCGTGGTCGGCGGTGTCGGGGGCGTGCGGCAGGCTGGGGGCGTGCAGGACGAGACGAGCGCACCCGCCCCACCGCCCGCGGCACCCCTGCCGCTGCCGCTCAAGGCCGCCGACACGACGCCCGAACGCCCGTGGCCCGTGCGGCACCTCGCGCCCAAGGTCGCGGACTACGTGGCGCGGATGCCGCCCGTGTGGGTCGAGGGGCAGGTGCTCAACGTGCGGCGGTGGAACTCGCTGCTGTTCCTCACGCTGCGCGACACGGACCTCGACATGTCGCTGTCGGTGACCCTGCCCGCGGTGGCGGCGATGAGTCTGGGCGACCGGTTCGCCGACGGTGCGCACGTCGTCGTGCACGCCCGCCCGCAGTACCAGGTGAAGAAGGGCACGCTCGGGTTCGCGGCGGACCGCGTCCGGCTCGTGGGGCTGGGCGAGCTGCTCGCCCGCATCGAGCACCTCAAGGGCGTGCTGGCGGCCGAGGGCCTGTTCGACGAGTCGCGCAAGCGACCCCTGCCGTTCCTGCCGGCCGTCGTCGGGCTGGTGTGCGCGCAGCAGGGCGACGCCGAGCACGACGTCGTGTCCAACGCGCGCGCCCGGTGGCCCGCCGTGCAGTTCGAGATCCGCCGGGTCACCGTGCAGGGCCCGAGCGCGGTGCCCGAGGTGGGCGCGGCCATCGCGGAGCTCGACGCCGACCCGCGCGTCGAGGTGGTCGTCGTGGCGCGCGGCGGCGGGTCGTTCGAGGACCTGCTGCCGTTCAGCAACGAGACCCTGGTGCGGGCCGCCGCCGCGTGCCGGACGCCGCTGGTCAGCGCGATCGGGCACCACATGGACACCCCGCTCCTCGACCTCGTGGCGGACCTGCGGGCGTCGACGCCGACGGACGCCGCCAAGCGCGTGGTGCCCGACGTCACGGAGGAGCGCGCGCGGATCGTCCAGGCGCGCAGCCGCACCCGGGCGGCGGTCACGCACCGGATCGCCCGCGAGCAGGCGACGCTGACGCACCTGCGGACGCGGCCGGTGATGGCGCGCCCCGAGACGATGGTCGGCCCGCACGAGGACGCGCTGCACCGGCAGACGGCCCGTGGGCGCGCGGTCCTCGACGCCGCCCTCGCGCAGGCCGCGACGGCCACGGCGCGCCTGGCCGGCCAGGTCCGTGCGCTGTCCCCCGCGGCGACGCTCGAGCGCGGGTACGCCGTCGTCCAGCGCGCCGACGGTGTCGTCGTGCGCAGCCCGCAGGACGTCACCGCGGGCGACCGGCTGCGCGTGCGCGTGGCGGCGGGCGAGCTCGCGGCCGACGTCGTCGGCACCTGACCGCCGCGCCCCGGCCGGCGCCGGGCTGCTCCGCCGTCCACGGACGGACGCCCGCACGCGACCCGTCGGTGCGGGCTGGTTGACTGTGCCCGTGGCACGAGGACACGACACGACGGCACCCGCCGAGGCGGGCGCACCGGCAGGCCCGACCCCTCCCGACCCCGCGACGCTGGGCTACGAGCAGGCGCGCGACGAGCTCGTCTCGATCGTGGCGCGGCTCGAGTCGGGTGCCGGCACGCTCGAGGAGTCGCTGGCGCTCTGGGAGCGGGGCGAGGCGCTCGCCGCGCGGTGCCAGCAGTGGCTCGACGGCGCGCGGGAACGGCTGACGGCAGCGCGCGGTGCGGCACCGGCCGGCGCCGCGGGCGACGACGCCTCCCGCGCGACGGACGTGGACGAGGAGGACCGGTGACCGGCAGCACGCAGGGACGCGCCCTGGTGGTCGGGGAGGCGCTGGTCGACGCCGTGCGGAGGCCCGACGGCTCGCGCGACGTCTTCCCCGGCGGCAGCCCGGCCAACGTGGCGCTCGGCCTGGCGCGGCTCGGACGCCGCGTGGACCTGCTCACCTGGCTCGCCGTCGACGCGTACGGCGACCTCGTGCGCCGCCACCTCGACGCGTCGGGCGTCCGGGTGCTGAGGGGCGACCGCACGCCGGCGACGACCCCCGTCGCCACCGCCCACCTCGACGCCCAGGGCGTCGCGACCTACGAGTTCGATCTCGAGTGGGACCTGCCGTCGTCGTGGGACGAGGACGACGAGGACGCACTCGTCGTCCACACGGGCTCGATCGCCACCGTCCTGCGCCCGGGCGGCGCCAAGGTCGCCGACCTGGTGGAGACCCGGCGCGCGGCCTCGACCATCACGTACGACCCGAACCTGCGCCCCGCGCTCATGGGCGACCCGGCGGACGTGCTGCCGGTCGTCGAGCGACTGGTCCGCGCGGCGGACGTCGTCAAGGTCAGCGACGAGGACCTGGCGTGGCTGCTGCCCGGTGTCGCCCCGGCGGAGATCGCCGAGGCGTGGAGCCGGTCGGGCCCCGCGCTGGTGGTCGTCACGCACGGCGGCGAGGGTGCGTTCGCGTGCACGTCGGCGGGCGCCCGACTGTCGGTGGCCGCACCCCGCGTCACCGTGGTCGACACCGTCGGCGCCGGTGACTCCTTCATGGGGGGCCTCGTCGACGGCCTGTGGTCGGCCGGGCTGCTGGGGGCCGCGCAGCGCCCCGCCCTGCACGACGTCGACGCCGGGACGGTCGAGCACCTGCTGACGCGCTGCGCCCGCATCGCCGCGATCACGGTGTCGCGGTCGGGCGCCAACCCGCCGTCGCTCGCCGAGCTCGACGCCGAGCCGACCGGAGCGGGCGCGTGAGCGCCGCGCAGGTCAGGCCGCGGACGCCCGCGCAGGCGTGGGCCGAGCTGTGCGCGGGCAACCAGCGGTTCGTCGAGGACCGCATGGAGCACCCGTCGCAGGGCTTCGACCGCCGTGCCGAGCTGAGCGTCGAGCAGCACCCGTTCGCGGTGGTGTTCGGGTGCTCCGACAGCCGCGTGGCGGCGGAGATCATCTTCGACCAGGGTCTGGGCGACCTGTTCGTCGTCCGGACCGCGGGCCACGTGCTCGACACGACCGTCATCGGCTCGATCGAGTACGGCGTCCGCGTGCTCGGCGCCCCGCTGGTCGTCGTCCTCGCGCACGACTCGTGCGGTGCCGTGGCGGCGACCGTCGAGGCGATGACCACGGGCAACGTCCCGCCCGGGTTCGTGCAGGCCGTCGTGGACCGGGTGATCCCGTCGATCGTGGGCCTGACCGCGTCCGGCCGCCCGCTCGACTCGTTCGACGCGGCGACGCTCGGGCACCAGCACGTGCTGCACACGGCGCGCCAGCTCCACGGGTACTCGGTGCTGCTGGCCGAGGACGTGGCCGCGGGTCGGTGCGCGGTCGTGGCGGTCGAGTACACGCTGGCGGACGGTCAGGCCCGGCTCACCCACGTCATCGGGGACATCGGCGCCGGCATGGGGGTCATCCCGCCGACGACGTCCTGACGGTCCGCCCGGCCGGGGTCGATCCGCTCGACCCCGGCCCGGACCCGTCAGGCGGCCGAGTCGCTGCGCTCCGCGCGCTTGCGTGCGCGCTCGGTGGTGCGACGACGCTCCTCGACGCTCTCCTCGTCGGACCGACGGGCCGACTCCTCGTCGTAGGTGAGGTTCTCGCCGGTCTCGGGGTCGAAGATCAGCAGCCGTGCCGGGTCGAACCACAGCTCGGCGGTGTCGCCGTCGCGGACCCGGGCCTCCGACCCGAGCGCCGCGACCAGCTGCGTCCGCATGCCCTCGCCGTCCAGGTCGCGGTCCAGCTCCTCGAGGGTCTTCTCCACCGAGGCGTGCGTCTCGAACGGCACGTACGCGTAGAGCTCCGCGCCCAGCCACTCGACGACGTCCACGTCGGCCCCGAACGTCACACCGCCCGCGCGGGTGTCGTCGTCGAGCATGGCCGCGTCCTCCAGGTGCTCCGGGCGCAGACCGACGATGACGACCCGGCGGTCGCCGATGCGGGCGCGCAGCTCGTCGGTCAGGGGGACCTCGGTCAGCGGCAGCCGCAGCACGTCACCGTCGACCTCCCCCGGCAGGAAGTTCATGGGCGGCGACCCGATGAACCCGGCCACGAAGAGGTTGACGGGCTGCTCGTACAGCGCCCGCGGGCTGGCGACCTGCTGCAGCACGCCCTTCTTCAGCACGGCCACCCGGTCGCCGAGCGTCATCGCCTCGGTCTGGTCGTGCGTGACGTAGAGGGTCGTGGTGCCGAGCCGGCGCTGCATCCGGGAGATCTCGGTGCGCATCTGCCCGCGCAGCTTGGCGTCGAGGTTCGACAGCGGCTCGTCGAAGAGGAACGCGCGCGCCTCGCGGACGATGGCCCGCCCCATCGCGACCCGCTGCCGCTGCCCGCCGGACAGGTTGGCGGGCTTGCGGTCGAGGTGCTCACGCAGCTCCAGGGTGTCGGCGGCGCGCTCGACCCGCTCGCGGACCTCCGCCTCCGAGAACTTGCCCTTGTCGAGCCGCAGCGGGAACGCGATGTTCTCGAACACGCTCAGGTGCGGGTACAGCGCGTAGTTCTGGAACACCATCGCCAGCTTGCGGTCCCGCGGCGCCTTGTCGTTGACCACGTCGCCGTCGATCGAGATCTCGCCGCCCGTGATGTCCTCGAGACCGACGACCATGCGCAGCAGGGTCGACTTCCCGCACCCCGACGGCCCGACGAGGATGACGAACTCCCCGTCGTCGATGTCCAGGCTGACGTCGTTCACGGCCGGGTACCCGTCGCCGTACTCCTTCACGACGTGGCTCAGCGTGATCGCTGCCATGACGCTCCTCCTCCTACGACGGCGGGTCAGCCCTTGACGGCGCCCTGGGTGAGCCCGGCGACGATCTGGCGCTGGAACAGCAGGACCAGCACGACGACGGGGATGGTGACGATGACCGCGGCGGCCGAGATGGCCCCCGTCGGCTCCTCGAACTGCGAGGCACCGGTGAAGAACGCCAACGCCGCCGGCACGGGCCGGGCACGCTCGGTGGACGTCAGCGAGATGCCGTAGACGAAGTCGTTCCACGCGAGGAAGAACGCGATGATCGCCGTGGTCGCCACGCCCGGTCCGGCGAGCGGCACGATGACCTTGCGGAACGCCTGGGCGGTCGTCGCGCCGTCGACCTGCGCGGCCTGCTCCATCTCCCAGGGGATCTCGCGGAAGAACGCCGTGAGGGTCCAGATCGACAGCGGCAGCGTGATCGACAGGTACGGGATGATCAGGCCGGGCCACGTGTCGAACAACCCGATCGCACGCCAGATGTTGAACAGCGGCGTGACGATCGAGATGACGGGGAACATCGACACCCCGAGCGCGAGGCCCAGCACCAGCGCCTTGCCGGGGAAGTCGAGGCGGGCGACCGCGTACGCGCACAGCGCCGCCAGCACGACCGCGATCCCGGTGGCGATGAGGCAGATGCCCACGGAGTTGCGCAGCGCCGGCAGGAACAGGTCGGACGCGTCACCGGTGAGGATGAGCTGGTAGTTCTGCCACGACACCGACGTGGGCAGGAACGACCCGTCGTCGAGGTCGGCCGGCGCCTTGAGCGACAGCGACACGATCCACGCCACCGGGAACAGGCAGTACAGGACGATCAGGATCCCGCCGACCCACCACCACGCCTTCGTCCGCCCGCTCATCGTCCCGCCCTCGTCGACGCCGCCAGGTTGACCTTGAAGCCCTTGACGAACACCAGCGCGATGAGCGCGACGCAGATCGTCAGCAGCACGGACACCGCCGAGCCGATGCCGATCTCCAGGCGCTGGATGGTCTGTCGGTAGGCCAGGAACGACACCGACTCGGTGCCGGCCGCGCCGTTCGTCATGATGAAGATGTTGTCGAAGATGCGGAAGGCGTCGAGGGCCCGGAACAGCAGCGCGACCATGATCGCGGCCTTCATGTTCGGGATCGTCACGCGGCGCATCCGCTGCCACCACGTGGCGCCGTCGACCTTCGCCGCCTCCTGCAGCTCGCCCGGGACCTGTGCGAGCCCCGACAGCAGCAGCAGCGAGATGAACGGCGTCGTCTTCCAGATCTCCGAGATGCAGATGACCGTGATCGCGGTGCCGAACGACGCGAACCAGTCCACGTCGTCGGGCACGAACGGCAGCCAGCTGTTGATGAACCCGCTGGTCAGGTCGAACATGAACCGGAACGCGAACGCCGAGACGACCGTGATGATCGCGTACGGGATGAGGATCGCCGTGCGCAGCGCGGGACGCAGGGTGCTCAGCGCGTTGTTCATCACCAGCGCCAGGGCGAACCCGAGGACGAGCTCGACGACCACGGTGACGACCGTGATGAGCACGGTCACCCACAGCGCCTGCCACCAGATCGGGTCGGACAGGATCAGCGCGTAGTTCTCCAGGCCGACGAAGCGCCGCGCGTCGGGGTTGGTGAGCTTGTAGCTGTACAGCGAGTCCCAGACGGCCTGCAGGATCGGGTACCCCACGACGGCGACGAGGACGAGGATCGCGGGCGCGCACAGCAGCAGCCCGAGCCGGGCCTCCTGGCGCGCCCGGTCCGACCGGCGCGGCTTGCGGGGACCGCCGGTGGCCGCGTCAGCCGCGGCCGGGACGGTGGTGGTCGCGGCGCTCACAGCAGTGCCCTCCCCTGCAGGACGTCGGTGATGAGCGTGTCGCCCGAGGCCGGGGTGGAGTCCGGGGAGACGCTGCGGGGCGAGTGCCACGTGCGCTGCACGCTCGTCGACACCTCGTTGTAGAACGGCGTCTGCGGCCGCGGCGCGGCGTTCTGCAGCGACTCACGGATGAGGTCGGCCATCGGGAAGGCCTCCTGCACCTCGGGGTCGTCGAACGCCACGAGGGACCCGGGCGGGTTGCCGTCCGACAGGTAGTACGCCGCCTGCTTCTCGGGCTGGACGATGCACTGCGCGGCCTCGAACGCCAGGTCGGGGTTCTCGCTGAACGCGCTGACGCCGAGCGTGACGCCCCCGATCGGCGGGCGGGACTCCTCGCCCTCGACCGCCTGCGGGTACAGCGCCCAGCCGTAGTCGTCGACGACCGACTGGTCGAGGCTGCCGGACTCGACGCCCGCGTTGGCGCGCTGCCAGACGAACGGCCAGTTGACCATGAAGCCCGCGGAGTCCCCCTCGAACATCGAGGCGTTGATGTCCTCGTCGGCGTTGGCGAGCTGCGGCCCCCCGACACCCGAGGCGGCGAGGTCCGAGATGATCTGCGCAGCGGTGCGGCCCGCGTCGCTGTCGAGGCTCGGGGTGACCGCCTGCGGGTCCTCCTCGTCGGGGTTGTCGAGGATGTGCCCGCCGGCGGACTCGACCAGCGCGTTGACCCACACGGTGAGCGACTCGGCGCGCGTGCCCTGGACCGCGACCGTGACGTCCTGCTGCTCGGCCGCGTCGATGATCTGGTCCCACGTGACCGGCTGCGACATGTCCAGGCCTGCGGCCTCGGCCACGGACTTGCGGTACCAGAGCAGCTGCGTGTTGGCCCAGAACGGCACGACGACGAGCTCGTCGCCGTACGTGGCGGCCGCGACGGCCCCCTCGGTCACGTCCTGCGTCACGGTCTGCGCCACGTCGTCCGGGATCTCGGCCAGGAAGCCCGCGTTGGAGAACTCCGGGACGAACGGCGGGTCGATGCTCATGAGGTCGATCGACGTGTCGTTGGCCGCGAGCCGCCGGACGAGCTGCTCGCGCTGGCCCGGGGCGTCGCGCGGCAGCAGGGCCACCTCGAGGCGGTACGCGCCGTCGGACTCGTCGCTGCACTCGGCGGCGATGCGCGCCTGCCCGCCGGAGTCGGGGTTGATGTACCACGTCAGCGTGGGTGGCCCGGCCTCGGTCGACGCGCAGGCGGCCAGCGGGGCCACCAGCGCCAGGGCGAGGAGGGCTGTGCGTCGTCGCACCGGGGTACCTGACCTCTCGCGTCGTCGGAAGGGTCGAACGGTGCTTCACATACGACTACGACCTGCAGCGTTCCGCCACCGGAAGCCTGCGCGACCCGACTCGCGGCGGTGGAAGGATGGGCGCATGACTGACACGAACGGTCCCGACGTCGCGGCCGGCACGGCCCAGCCCGAGTTCCGCATCGAGCACGACACGATGGGCGAGGTACGCGTGCCCGCGGCCGCCCTGTACCGCGCGCAGACGCAGCGCGCGGTCGAGAACTTCCCGATCTCCGGCAGCACCCTCGAGCGCGGCCACATCGAGGCGCTCGCCCGCATCAAGAAGGCCGCCGCGCTGGCCAACGCCGAGCTGGGCGTGCTGCCGCGGGACGTGGCCGATGCGATCGCCGCGGCCGCCGACGAGGTGGCCACGGGCGCCCACGACGGCGAGTTCCCCGTCGACGTGTACCAGACGGGCTCGGGGACGAGCTCGAACATGAACACCAACGAGGTCCTCGCGACGCTGGCCACGCGCCTGCTGGGCCGCGACGTGCACCCCAACGACCACGTCAACGCGTCGCAGTCGTCGAACGACGTGTTCCCGACGTCGGTCCACGTGGCGGCGACCGCCGGCGTCGTGCGCGACCTCGTCCCCGCCCTCGAGCACCTGGCCGCCACGCTGGAGGAGAAGGCGACCGCGTGGGCGCAGGTCGTGAAGTCCGGCCGCACGCACCTCATGGACGCCACCCCGGTGACCCTCGGCCAGGAGTTCGGCGGGTACGCCGCGGCCGTCCGCTACGGCGTCGAGCGGCTGCAGGCGGCCCTCCCCCGCGCGGCCGAGGTGCCGCTGGGCGGCACCGCCGTGGGCACGGGCATCAACACCCCCGCCGGGTTCCCGCAGCGGGTGATCGCGCTGCTCGTCGAGGACACGGGCCTGCCCCTGACGGAGGCGCGCGACCACTTCGAGGCGCAGTCCTCGCGCGACGGGCTCGTCGAGCTGTCGGGCGCGCTGCGCACCATCGCCGTCAGCCTCACCAAGATCTGCAACGACCTGCGCTGGATGGGCTCGGGCCCCAACACCGGTCTCGCGGAGATCGCGCTGCCCGACCTGCAGCCCGGCTCGTCGATCATGCCCGGCAAGGTCAACCCGGTCGTCCCCGAGGCCGTGCTCATGGTCTGCTCCCGCGTCGTCGGCAACGACGCGACCGTCGCGTGGGCGGGGGCCAGCGGCACGTTCGAGCTCAACGTGCAGATCCCCGTCATCGCGTCGGCCGTGCTCGAGTCCGTCCGGCTGCTCGCGAACGCCTCGCGCGTGCTGGCCGACCGGACGATCGCGGGCACGACCCCCAACGTCGAGCGCGCGCGGGAGCTGGCCGAGTCGTCGCCCTCGATCGTCACGCCGCTCAACCGCACGATCGGCTACGAGAACGCCGCGAAGATCGCCAAGCACGCCGTGCAGGCGGGGGTCACCATCCGCCAGGCCACGATCGACCTGGGCTTCGTCGAGCGCGGCGAGCTCACGCTCGAGCAGCTCGACGTGGCGCTGGACGTCCTGGCCATGACCCGCCCGCCGCGGGCCTGACCTGCCGCGTCGGCCCTCCGCGGTGCCCGGGTCCGCCCGGGCCCGGGCACCGTGCGGCTCGTCGAACTCGCCCGCCCGGCGACCCAACCTTTCCTGTCCCCCGAACGGGTGGACCACACCCTGTCACCTGCGCGTTCAGGACCCCTAGCATCACCGTGCGATCGCACGACTCGGCGGCGCGCGACGGGGAGGTGCGATGGGCTGGCGCTCGCAGGTGCTCCTAGGACGCCTGCGCGACCAGGCGGCCGTCCTGGCGACGGTCACCCTCGTCACCTTCGTCGCGACGACGCTCCTGGGGACGTTCGCCTTCCTCCTCGACGTGACCGGCCACGACGCGGTGGACGCCGCGCTGGACCGCCTGCCGGACTCCGCCGTGACCCTCGAGGCGAACATCCGGGTGCGGAACGACGACACGCAGGCGGCGGTCGCCGCGGCGGAGGCCACGTTCGCCGAGACGCTCGGCGACCTGCCGTCCGAACGGTCCCTGTGGCTCACGGGCCGCCTGTGGACGCTGCCGCGCGAGGACGCCCGACGTGCCCCACCGCTCGGGTACCCCGCGTCCAGCCCGCTGGTGCCGGGCCAGGCGGACCTGCTGTCGGGCGCGTGGCCGGACGCCGCACGCGACGACGCCGGCCGGCTGCAGGTCAACGTGCCCGACGTCGCGGCACAGAGGTACGGCTGGCCGCTCGGCACCGAGATCCCGGTGCGGACCCTCAGCGGCGGGACCCCGGACACGTGGGTGGTGGTGGGTACGCACCGGCTCACCGGCCCGGCGTCGTCGTGGTCGCGCGACGTGCTCGACGGCGCGGGCCACTCCGACGCGTTCCCGGTACCGGGCACCAGCGGCACCGTCGTCACCGACGCGTGGGGGCCGATGGTCGTCGCCCCCGAGGCGCTGCTCGGCCCCGACGTCACCGAGTCCGCACGTCTGCTCGTCACGCCGGACCTCGCCGGGGCACCGCGCGGTGCGCTCGCGGCCACGCGCGACGCCCTCGAGTCGGGCCAGGTCCGGCTCTCGCGCGCGCTGGGCGCCCTCGACATCAGCGGCTTCGTGCAGACGCGGCTCGACGCGACGATCGACGCCGCCTCCCGCGAGCAGACGGTCACGCAGGTCGGCGTCGTGGTCGTCGGGCTGCTGCTCGCGGTGCTCGCGACGACGGTCATGCTCCTGGCCGCCCGCCTGCTGAGCGAGCGCCGGGCGGCCGAGGGGGCGCTCGTCGCCGCCCGCGGTGCGTCGCCGGCGCAGCTACGCTCGCTCGCCGTCGTGGAGGCGGTCGTGGTCGCCGGCGTCACGGCAGCCGTGTCCCCCTGGGCGGCGCGTGCCCTGTTCGTGCACGTGGTCGACCGCGGCGGGCTCGCGGCGGCCGGCCTGACCACCCCGGAGGGCGTCCCGGCGGCCGTCGGGCTCGCGTGCGCCGCCGTGGCGGTCGTCCTGGCCGTCGCGCTGGTCGTCCCCGCCTGGCACACGAGCGGCTCGTCGAGCTCGGCCGCGCACGCCGGCCTCGTGCGGACCGGTGCCGACCTGGCGCTCGTCGCCCTCGCCGGCGTCGCCCTGTGGCAGCTGGTCGACTACGGCGCACCGCTCACGCCGGCGGCCGGCGGTCCGCGCCTCGACCCCGTGCTCGTCGCCGGCCCGGCGCTGGTCGTGCTCGGTGCCGCGGTCCTCGCGCTGCGGCTCGTCGGGCCGGTGGCACGGGTCGCCGACGTGCTCGCCCGCAGCAGCCGGACGCTGGTCGCACCGCTCGCGGCGTGGCAGGTCTCCCGGCGCACGTCCGCCGCCACCGGCACCACGCTGGTCGTCGTGCTCGCCGTCACCGCCGCGACGTTCTCCCACGCCTTCCACGCGACGTGGCGCACGTCGCAGCTCGAGCAGGTCGACCTCGCCCTGGGGGCCGACGCCCGCATCGACGACCTGCGCGGCGACCCGCTGACCTCGTCCGCCGACGTGCGCGCCGCACTCGCGGACGCACCGGCGGGCAGCCGCGCGCAGCCCGTCGTGGACCGGCAGGCGGTGGTCGGTGCGAACCTCGGCCCCGCGAGCGGCAGCAACGGGATCGACACGCGTCTGCTCGCGGTGGACGCCGGGGACACGGCCGCGCTGCGAGGCCGCTCGGAGCCGACGTGGTCCGCCCTGCTCGGCGGCCTCGTGGCCTCCGACGCACCCCGGGCCACGGGCGTCCGGTTGCCGGGCGACCCGCAGTGGCTCGTCGCGACGGTCACGCCCGGCACCGCACCCGCCGCGTCGGGCGCGGTGTACCTGCGCCTCGCCGTCGAGGACGACGCGGGCGTGCAGGCCTGGCTCGGCAGGCTCGACGTGCCCCTGGCGGGGCCCTCGTCCCTGGCGCTCGAGGTGCCGCGCTCGCTCGGGCCCCTGCGGGTCGTGGCCGTCTCCGCGGCCGTCCTGCTCGACGACGCACCGCCGGAGGTCCGGCTGGCCACGACGGGTCGGGACCGCGTCGGTCACGTCGGCCTCGCGCTGCACGACGTGCGCGTCGTCGACCGCGCCGAGGGTGTCACGTCGGCCCTCGTGGCCGAGCTCGTCGCGGACGCGCAGGGCACGCCGGTGGACCTGGGGAGCGCCGACTGGGCCCCCACCTCCCACCTCGGCAGCTCGTACACCGTCGTCGCGGGCAGGGACGCCACGACGCCGGACCCGGCGTCGCTGCCCGCCGACGCGCTCGTGCTCGACGCGACGTTCGACATGACGTCGATCGTCACCAGCAGCGGTCTCATGAGCGCCCAGACGTGGCCCGCGACCGGCCCGCTGCGCGCGGTGCTCACCCCCGGTCTGGCGGAGCGCGCCGGGCTCGACCCCGGCGACGGGTTCTGGCTCCGTGTCGAGAACACACCGGTCCCGGCCCGCGTCCACGACGTCGCGCCCTACCTGCCGGGCACGCCCCGGGGCCACGCGGTGCTCGTCGACCGCACGGCCCTGAGCCGCGCGGTGGCCGAGGCCGCGGGCAGCGACACGCTCGTCGACTCCTGGTGGGTCACGGCTCCGGACGCGGCGGCACCCGCCCTGGCGTCGGCCGTCGCCCTCTCCACCGACGCCGGCGCGACGGTGCGCGTCACGGAGCGCGAGTCGGCGGTCTCCGGCCCGCTGCGGGTGGCGGTGCCCGCCGCCCTGTCCCTCGTCACCGCCGCCGCGGGTGTCCTGCTGCTCGTCGGGCTCGGCGCGAGCGCGGCCGCCGCCGTCCGGTCCCGCCGGCTCGAGCTGGCCCGTCTGCAGGCCCTGGGCGCCGCCCGGCGGTCCCTCGTGGGCGGCCTCGTCGCCGAGCACGCGTTCCTGGTCGCGCTCGGCACCGGTGCCGGGCTCGTCATCGGCTACGGCCTCGCCAGGGCCGTCGCCCCGCTGCTCACCGTCTCGCCCGACGGTCTGCGCCCGGTCCCGAGCCCGCTGACCGTGTGGGACGACGGTGTCGTCCTCGCCCTGACCGGAGGGCTCGCGGTCGCCGGCTGCGCCCTCGTCGCCGTCCTCGCCGCGCTGCTCGTGCGCCGCGCCTCCGGGGCCCTGCTGCGGCTGGGGGACGACCGGTGAGCGACGTCCGGACGCGCCTGGAGGCGACCACCGGCGACGCGCTGCTCGTCACGCGCCGACGTGCCGCGCAGGACAGGGGCCTGCTCGTCGGCACCGCCGTGCTGCTGCTCGCCACGCTCGTCCTCACGCTCGCGGTGCCGCGGCTCGTGGAACGCACCGCCGACCTGGCCGTGCGCGAGACGATCCAGGCCGCCGGCCGGGACGCGGACCTCGTCACGCACCCCGTCATGGACCCGCTCACCCTGGAGCCTCCGGACCCCCGCGACGGCGGCTACGAGGCCGCGACGTGGCTGGAGAGCGCGCTGGGCGCGGACACGCACGAGCCCGTGGCGCAGGTCGTGGCCGCCGTCGGCGTCCTGAGCACCCCGGTCGGCGAGTTCGGTGCGAGCCTCGTCCACGTCGGGACCCCGGGGCAGGACGAGCCCGTCGTGCGGTGGGTCGCCGGCACCCCTCCCGTCCCCGTGCCGGCGGCGGAGCACATGGCGACCCGCCAGGACCACGACCTCGTCCGCCGGGTCGAGGTCGGGCTGAGCGCCGCGGCCGCCGCCGAGCTCGGCATCACGCTCGCCGACGGGCCGCTGACCGGTGAGCGCATCGGGCCGGGGCGCACCGACCACGTCGTGGTGACCGGGCTGTACGAGCCGGTCGACCCGCAGGCGGCGATCTGGCAGGAGCACGCCGGCCTGCTGGCCGCCGTGACCGCACGGCCCGGCATGCCGGTCCCGGTGCACGTGGCGGCCTACGTGCCGTACGAGAACGTCCCGGACATGCTGCACCTGACGGGCCGGCGCGCCGTCACGATCTCGGCCCGCGCGGCCGTCGACACCGAGGGCATGTCCGTCGCCGACGCGCACCGGCTCGTCGACCGGGTCGAGCAGCTCTCCGCGCAGACCGGGCGGCTGTCCACCCGGCTCCCCGAGGTCGTCACGGCGTTCGACACGCGCATGTCCGCGGCGCGCGCGCAGGCGTCCCTGGTGCTCACCGGCGTCGCGGCGACGGCGGCGCTGTGCCTCGTCCTGGCTGCGTCCCTGCTCGTGGGCCGCCGGCGCGAGCTCGTCGTGGCCGAGCGTGCCCGCGGCGCGTCGATCGCGTCCGTGGCGTTCCGCGGCCTGCTGGAGTCGGTCCCGGTCGTGGTCGTGGTGGCCGCGCTGGCGGCCGGGCTGGTCGGCTGGTGGCTGCCCGGCCACGCGAGCCCGGTCCTGCTCGCGGTCGTGGTCGTGCTCGTCGCCGCTCTCGCGCCGGCCGTGCTCGCGGCAGGCGTGGCCGCGTCCGCCACCAGCGGGCGGCGCACCCCGGCCGACAGGCGGGACCGCGCCGCGCAGCGCGCCCGCCTCGGTGCGCGCCGCCTCGTCGTCGAGGGCCTGGTCGTGGCGCTGGCGGTCGCGGCCGTCGTGTCCCTGACCGGTCGCGGCCTCCTGCCCCTGGCGTCCGGCGAGGTCGACCCGCTGCTGTCGGCCGCGCCCGTGCTGCTGGCCGCGGCCGCCGCGCTCGTCGTCGTGCGGGTGTCCCCCGCCGTCGTCCGGGCCGCAGGGCGCGGGGCCGTCCGCTCGCGCGGGCTGGCCGCCCCCCTGGCCGTCGCCCGTGCGCACGGCGCCACCACGGCCGTCGTCCCGCTGCTGGCCGTGACCGTCGCCGTCGCGCTCGTCGTGCTGTGCGGCACGCTCGTGCACAGCGTCCGCACGGGCCAGCAGGCGGCGGCGACGCAGCTCGTCGGTGCCCACGTGCGGATCGACGGGCCGCTCGGCACGTACGGCAGCGAGGACCTGGTGGACCGGCTCGCCGCGTCCGCCGGCGTCACGGCGTCGGCCACCGGCGCGCAGATCTCGAAGCGGTCGTTCGGTGAGAACACCTTCCTGAAGGCGACGCTGCTGGTCGTGGACGCCGCGGAGCTCGCCGAGGTGCGCCGCGCGGTCGGCCTGCCCGACCTCCCCGGGCTCGCGACGCTCGGTGAGCCGGGACCCGACGGGACCGTGCCCGCCCTGGTCGGTGCGGAGCTGCTGGAGCGGGCGCACCTCGACGGCACCGGGGTCGTCGTCGGCGCGGTCGACGCGGAGGTCCTGCTCGACGTCCGCGGGACGACCGACCTGCCGCCCGACCCGGGCGCACCCCGGCTCGACGCGCGCGCGGTGTCGACCGGCGGCGGCGGCGACAGCGCCGACGACGACGGCGTCGTCGTCGTGGACCGCCGGGTGCTCGCTGCCGTGGCCGACCAGCGCCCCTCCGTCGACCGCCTCTGGCTCGCCGGCCCGGGGGCCGTCGCCGCCGTCGAGGCCGCGGACATCGCTCCGCCCGCGACGTCGGGCCTGGTGGTGACGACCCGCGACGGCTGGCACCGCGCCTGGTCGCAGTCCCCGCTCCCGGAGGCGATGGTGGCGCTGCTCCTGTCCGCCGTCGGCGTGCTGGCCGCGCTGTCGGTGCTCGCGCTCGTGCTCGTCGTCGTCGCCACCGCCCGCGAGCGCGGGCGGACCCTGTCCGCGCTGCGCACGCTGGGCCTCGACGCGCGCACGGCGCGGTGGGCCACGCTCGGGGAGCTCGCACCGCTGGTGCTCGGCGGTCTGCTGGGCGGGGCCGGGATCGGGCTCGGCCTCCCGGCGCTCCTCGGCGGGGCCCTCGGGCTGCAGCAGCTGACGGCGGAGCCGGGCGCCGCCACGGTCGCGACGACGTGGTGGCCCGTCGCCGCCGCGGTCGCCGCGCTCGCCGTGGCGCTCGTGGTGGCCGTGCTGACGGAGCAGGCCGTGCGGCGGCGGGACAGGCTCGGCGAGGTGTTGCGGGTGGGTGAACGGTGACCAGGACGGAGCAGGCCATGGACGACACCACGACCGTGCGGGACGACGTGCCCCCGACGAGCCTGGCGACGCTCGAGGAACGCGCGCGGGCCCGGCCCGAGGCGTTCGGGCGGACGTCGCTCATCGTGTGCGAGTCCCTCGTGCGCATCTACCAGTCGGAGGGCATCGAGGTGCAGGCCCTGCAGGGCCTCGACCTGCTCGTCGACGAGGGCGAGCTCGTCGCCGTCGTCGGCGCCTCCGGGTCCGGCAAGTCGACGCTGCTGTCGGTGCTGTCGGGCCTGGACGTGCCCACGGCGGGCAACGTGCGCGTCGGGGAGTGGGACCTGATGACGATGACGGCCCGCGAGCGCGTCGAGTACCGCCGCTCGACCGTCGGGTTCGTGTGGCAGCAGACCGCACGCAACCTGGTGCCGTACCTGACGTCCGCCGAGAACGTGGCGCTGCCGATGGCGCTCGCCGGACGCCCCCGCCGGCAGCGGCGCGCGGACGCGGCGGCGCTGCTCGACGTGCTCGGCGTGGCCTACTGCGCCGACCGCCGGCCCGCGCAGATGTCCGGCGGCGAGCAGCAGCGCGTCGCGATCGCCGTAGGGCTGGCCAACTCTCCGCGCGTGCTGTTCGCCGACGAGCCGACGGGGGAGCTGGACACCGCGACCTCGCACGACGTGCTCGGCGCGATGCAGGCGGTCAACCGGGACCTGGGGACCACGGTCGTCGTGGTCACCCACGACCCGGGCGTCAGCGACCACGTGCAGCGCACCGTCGCGATCCGCGACGGGCGCACGAGCTCGGAGGTGCTGCGCCGCACCGCCACGCGGGACGACGGCACCGAGCACGAGGTCGCCGAGGAGTTCGCCGTCCTCGACCGTGCGGGGCGCGTCCAGCTGCCCCGCGAGTACCGCGAGACCCTCGACCTGGTCGGGCGCGTGCGCCTGACCCTGGAGGAGGCCCACGTCGCCGTGCGCCCCGGCCACGGCGACGCCCCGACGGCGCCGAGCGACGACCGGCACCCCCGCCACGGACGGAGAGCCCGATGACCGCCACCACGACCGCCGCGCAGGGTGCGGCACCCGCCGCGGCCGGGCCCCTCGTGCTCGTCGAGCACGTCGAGCGCACCTTCGGCTCCGGGCACGGCGCGGTGCACGCGCTGCGCGACGTGTCGCTGCAGGTCGCGCCGGGCGAGCTCGTCGCGCTGGTCGGACGCTCCGGGTCCGGCAAGACGACCCTGCTCAACACGATCGGCGGGCTCGACCGCCCCGACGCCGGCCGCGTCGTCGTCGACGGGCGGGAGGTCTCGTCCCTCGACGAGCGCGGGCTGGTGTCCCTGCGCCGCGACGTCGTCGCGTTCATCTTCCAGACGTTCGGGCTGGTGCCCGTGCTGACCGCCGCCGAGAACGTCGGGGTGCCCCTGCGGATGCTGCGCACCCCCGTCGAGCTGCGCGAGGCGCGCGTGCAGCTCCTGCTCGACCTCGTCGGCCTGGGCCCGCACGCCAAGCAGCGGCCCGGCCAGCTCTCGGGCGGCCAGCAGCAGCGCGTCGCGATCGCCCGCGCGCTGGCGAACTCCCCGCGCCTGCTCATCGCCGACGAGCCGACCGGCCAGCTCGACTCCGAGACCGGACGGGCGGTCATGGCCCTGATCCGTGCGGTCGTGGAGGCGGAGGGCATGACGGCGATCGTCTCGACGCACGACCCGGTGATGGTGGCGCTCGCCGACCGCGTCGTGCACCTCGCCGACGGCCGCCTCGTCGACGCCTGACATGAGGGCGTCCACCGGCACGACGCGCACGGGGGCCGGAGGCGGCGGCACGAGGTGGCGTCGTCGCCTGCTCCTCGACCGCGTGCGGCACCATGCGCCGGTGGTGCTCGTCGTCGCACTCGTGGCCGTCACCGCGACGACGCTCGTGGGGGTGCTCGCCGGCCTCCTGCACGTGACCGAGCACCACGCGGTGGGGCAGACGCTCAGCCGGCTGGCCCCCGAGCAGGTGCGCCTGGAGTCGGTCCTCTGGGTGCGGGGTGACGACGTCGCCCCGGTGCTCGAGGACGCGCGCGAGGGGATCGCGCAGATCACGGGGGACGTCCCGACGACCGACGACACGTGGCTGGTCGGCACGGTGCACGCCCTGCCCTCGGTCCCGGGCCGGCAGCCCGAGCTGACGTACCTCACGGCGATGTCCCGGCCGCCCGCCCGCCTGCTGACGGGGCGGTGGCCGCACGGCGCGGCCGACGCCGACGGGCGCGTCGAGGTCAGCGTGCCGGCCGTCGCCGCGGAGCTGAAGGGCTGGGTGGTCGGCACGACGATCGACGTACGCCCCTGGCAGGCGCAGGACCACCGCACGTGGGTGGTCGTCGGGACGTACGAGCCCGAGGGGCCGTCGGGCGCCTGGTCGCGCGACAGGCTGCGAGAGGCCGGGATGACGAGCACCTACAACGTCCCGGGTGGCGTCGGCATGCTCACGACGACGGCGTGGGGCCCGCTCGTCGCCGACGCCGCCGCGCTCCACGCGCCCGACCAGGTCGACACGGCGTACCTGATCACCCAGCCGCGCCTCGCCGACGCCTCGCGTGCTGCGGCCACGCAGATGCGTGCCGCGGTGCGCGACGGTGACGAGACGCTGGCCGCCGCCCTGGGGCAGGTCCGCGGGCGGCTCATGACGGACGTCGGCGCGACGATCGACGCGACGTGGCGCGAGCTCGTCGTCACGCGGACGGGGGTCGTCACGGTCGGGCTGCTGCTGGCGACGCTCACGACGACGGTCATGCTGCTGACGGCACGCCTGCTCGCCGAGCGCCGCGCCGTCGAGGACGAGCTGCTCGCCGCACGCGGTGCGTCGGCGGGCCAGCTGCGGTCGCTCGTGGTGCTCGAGGCGCTCGGGCTGGCAGCGCTCACGTGGGTGGTCGCGCTGCCGGCGGCGGGCCTCGCGCTCGGCGTCGCCAGCCGGTCGGGCGCGCTTGCCGACGCCGGCTACGACGTGGGCTCCGTCGTGCCCGGCGGGGCGCCGCTCGCGTGCGGGGTCATGGCCGCGGTGCTCGCGGCGACGCTGTGCGCCCCGGCGTGGCACACGGCCGGGTCGTCGGCCGGGACGGCGCACGGCGGGCTGCTGCGCGTCGGCGCCGACATCGGGCTGCTGGTGCTCGGGCTGCTCGCGATGTGGCAGCTGGTCGTGTACGGCTCGCCCCTCGCCGGCGGCACGGGCGGGCCGCGGCTCGACCCCGTCCTGGTCGCCGGCCCTGCCCTGGTGACGCTCGCGGCAGCGACCGTCGCCCTGCGGGCCGTCGCGCCGGTCGCGCGCGGCGCCGAGGGACTGGCGGGCCGCGCCCGGTCCCTCGTCCTCCCGCTGGCCGCGTGGCAGGTCGCGCGGCGGCCGTCCGTCTCCACCGGCACGGTGCTCGTCGTCGTGGTCGCGGTGGCGGCCGGGACGTTCGCCACCGCGTTCTCGGCGACGTGGCGCACCTCCCAGCGCGAGCAGGTGGACCTCGCGGTCGGCACCGACCTGCGGCTGGACGACGTCTCCGCGCCCTCGCTGACCGTGTCCGACGCGCTCGCCCGGGCCACCGTGGGGCACCCGGACGCGCACGGCCAGCCGGTGACCGACCGCGCCGTCAGCGTCGGCGCCGCCGACAACACGGCGGGGGTCTCGGCCCGGCTCGTGGCGCTCGACGCCACCCGGCCGCAGGACCTGCGCGGGCACACCGACGTCCCGTGGAGCGCGGTCCTCGACGGGCTCGCCGAGGGCCGGCCCGCCACGGCGTCCGGCACGGCGGCGCCACTGGGCACGGCCGTGCCCGCCGGTACGCAGTGGCTCCTCGTCGACGGCGTGGTCGGCACCGACCCGGCGGCCGAGGGCACGGCGCTGGTCGGGGTGACGGTGGAGGACGAGCGCGGTCTGCTGACGCAGCTCACACCCTCCTCGGCCCTCCTCGGCGACGAGCTCCGCGCCGCGTACGAGATCCCTCCGGCCGGGCCCGTGCGCATCGTCGCCGTGGACACGCTCGTGGCCCTCGACACGCCCGCGCACGCCGGCCCGACGGGCGCGGGCACGCAGGCGAGACTCCCGGTCCGCGTGTCGCTGACCGCCGTGCGGGCCGTGGCGCGGTCGGAACAGGCCCGGACCGCGGCGGCGGCGATGACCGCTGCGAGCTCGCCGGTCCCGCTGGACGACGACGGATGGTCCGCCTCCCTGCGGCAGGACGAGGACCGCAAGGATGCGGAGGTCGGCGGCACGACCTCGCCGACCCCCGCGCTGCTGGACGTGACCTCGACGATGGGCCTCGGCGGGTCGCAGCTGGCGTCGGCGCGGCTGGTGGCCCGCGCCTGGCCGGCGCCCGGGCCGGTGCCCGTAGCGGCCGACAGCTCGCTGCTCGAGCGCATCCACGCGGGCAGCGGGAACCTCACCCTCACCGTCGACGGCGTCGCCGTGCCCGCCAAGGTCACCCGCTACGTCGACACCGTCCCGGGCGTGCCCCGCGGCATCGGGCTCGTCGCGGACGGCACGACGCTCGCACGTGCCGTCCTCGAGGCCGGCGGGCCGCCCGACCTGACGGACTCGTGGTGGGTCGCCGCCCCCGCCGCGACCGTCGCCGCCGTCGCCGACGGGCTGGGCGGGCTCGACGCCGTCGTGACGACGCGTGCCGGGCAGCAGCGCGACGCGCTCACCGGGCCGATCAGCGTCGCGCTGCCCGCCGCCCTGTCGGTCGTCGGCGTCTCGGCCGCGCTCCTCGTGCTGGTCGGCACGGGCGCCGTGGCCGCGGGCTCGCTGCGCGCCCGCCGGCTCGAGCTCGCGCGGCTGCAGGCCCTCGGTGCATCGCGCCCCGGGCTCGTGGGCGGGCTGCTCGCCGAGACCACGCTGCTCGTCGCGGTCGGTGCCCTGATCGGGCTGCTCACGGGCTACGGCCTGTCCGCCGTCGTCGCGCCCCTGCTCACCATGTCGCCCGACGGCCGGACCCCGGCCCCCGTGCCGTGGCTCGTGTGGGGATGGCCCGGGCAGTCGCTGTGGACCGCCACCGTCGCCGTCGGGGCGTGCGCCGTCGTCGCGGCCGTCGCGGTCCTCGGCGTGCGTCGCACCTCGGGCGCGGCGCTGCGGATGGGGGACGACCGATGACGGCGCTGCGGACCCGTGCGCGCGCGACGACGGGCGACGCACTGCTCGTCACGCGGCGCCGCACCCGGCAGGACGCCGGGCTCCTGCTGGGCACCGCGCTGCTGCTGGCCGTGACCCTGCTGGCGCTGCTGGCGGTCCCGCGCCTGCTGGAGCGCACGGCCGTGGACGCCCTGCGGACGACCGTGACGAGCACCGGCCTCGACGCCGCCGTCGTGGCGAAGGTGCCGGCCCAGCCCGGTGCCGTCCTCTCCTTCACCGGACCGCTGGCCGGCGCGGCATCGCTCGACACCCAGGTCCCGGGGATGCGCCCCGCGATCGCCGTGGCCACCTCGCTGCCGTACCGGGCGACCGTCGACGACACGGCGTTCACGACGCGGCTCGTCGTGATGGACACGGTCGCCGGCGCGGGCGACCCGGTCCGCTGGACGGCCGGCCGGGCCCCGCAGGCCGTCGTGCTCCCGGACCCCGGCGACCCCGAGCCGGCGCCGGTCCCCGACGTCGAGGTCGGGCTGAGCAGCACCGGCGCGCAGCTGCTGGGCATCGACCCGGCCGGCGGCCCGGTCAGCGTGCGGCTCGCGGACCCGGAGGGCGTCCACGAGGCGTGGGTGACCGGCACCTTCGAGCCGGTCGACCCCGACGACCCGCGCTGGGCGATCGCGACGGACCTGCTGGAGCCCGCACCGGTGGACCCCGGCGCCGACGTCGTCGCCGCCGTCGCGCTGCACGTGCCACCCGTGGCGGCCGGGGACATGGCACGCGTCATGAGCATCCCTCGGCTCCCCGGCAGCGCCGTGGCGTTCGTCGACACCGATCGGCTCGCGCCGGCCGACGTGCCCGGGCTCCGCCGCGGCGTCGTGACGTACCTGACGCAGCACGCGGGCGCCTCCAGCGGCCTGCCCGACGTGCTCGACGCCTTCGAGGCGCACGCGGGTGCGACCCGCGCGCAGGCGTCGCTCGTCCTCGCGGGGGTCGGTGCCACCGCCGCCTGCTGCCTTGTGCTCGCGGCCGGGCTGCTGGCGCAGCGTCGGGGCGGCCACCTCGCGGGCGAGCGCGCGCGCGGCGCGTCCCTGGGCTCCGTCGCGCTGCGCGGGGCGCTCGAGGCGCTCCCTCTCGCGTGCGTCGCGGCGTCCGCCGCGGGCGTGGCGGTCGCGCTGTGGCTGCCCGGCGCTGCGGGACCCACGCCGGCGGCGACGGTCCTGACGACGGTCGCCGCGGCCGCGCCCGCGGTCCTCGCCGCGCACACGGCCCGGACGGCGTGGACCGGGCGACGCCTCCCCGCCGACCGGCGCGAGCGTGCCCGCCTGGCCGGGCTGCGCCGTGGACGCCGCGTCGTCGCGGAGCTCGTCACCGCCGTCGTCGCGGTGCTGGCGCTGGTGTCGCTGCGGGGCCGGGGCCTGGTGGCCGACGGCGGGTCGGACGCCGACCCGCTGCTGGTGTCCACGCCGTTCCTCCTGGCCGTCGCGGCGTCCCTCGCCGTGGTCCACGTCGCACCGGCCGTGGTGCGCGCGGCGTCGGGACGGGCGCTGCGGTCGCGGGGCCTGGCCGCACCGCTGGCGCTGGCCCGTGCGGGGCGTGCCGCGACGGCCCTGGCCCCCCTGGTCACCGTCACCGTCGCCGTCGCGCTCATGGTGCTCTGCGGGGTCCTGGCGCAGAACGTGCGCGAGGGGCAGCTGGTCGCCGCGGACCGGCTCGTCGGCGCCGACGTCCGCATCGACGGCGAGCTCGGCACACCGTCGGCGACGGCCGCGCTGGACTCGATCGCGTCCGCGGACGGCGTGACCGCCCTGGCGACGGGGGCACAGTCGACGGACCGGACGATCGGGCGGGGCGGGGCCCTGGCCGCGACCGTGCTCGTCGTCGACGCGGCGGATCTCGCGCGCGTGCGTGCGGCGACCGGGCTGCCGGTGGACCCGGGCCTCGCCGAGCTGGGCGAGCCCGCGGGTGACCGGGTCCGCGCGCTCGTGGCGGAGCCCCTCCTCGCGCGCCTCCAGGTCGCGAACGGCGTCCCCCTGCGGGTGACGAAGGGCAGCGTGGAGCTCGACGTGCGGGGCACGACGTCGCTCTCACCGGACGGCGGCGCGCCGCCGGTCGACGCGCGCGCGGCGGACCTGACCCGCACGGCGGACGACGGCGTGGTCGTCGTGGACGCCACGGCCCTGGCTGCAGCGGCCGAGAGCCCTCCGGCGACGACGCGCGCCTGGGTGGCGGGGCCGGGTGCCGCGCAGGCCGTCGCCGACTCCGGGATCGCGGACCTGCCGGAGGTGACCGTGACGACGCGCGACGGCTGGCACGACGCGTGGTCGCGGGCCCCGCTGCCCGCGGCGCTCACCGTCCTGCTGCTCGCCGCGGTGGGCGCGCTCGCGCTCCTCGCGGTGGTCGGCCTCGTGCTCGTCGTCGTCGCGACGTCGGGCGAGCGCGGGCGCACGCTGTCGACGCTGCGCACGCTCGGGCTCGACGGCCGCACCGCGCGGTGGGCCACGCTGGGCGAGCTGGCGCCGCTCGCCCTCGGCGGGCTGCTGGGCGGGACGGCGGTCGGCCTCGCGCTGCCCGTGCTCGTCGGTGACGCGCTCGGCCTGGCGTGGGTCACCGCCGCCCCGGGGCACGTACCGGTGGTCCTCGTCGGGTGGCCGGTGCTCCTGGCGGCCGCGGCCGTGGCCGTGGCGCTGCTCGTGGCGGTGCTCGTCGAGCAGGCCGTGCGCCGTCGCGAGCGGCTCGGCGACGTGCTGCGCGTCGGCGCCCGCTGAGGGGCCGCTCAGCCCGCGGCGGAAGCGGCGCGCACCGGCTCCTGCACGGCGTTGCCCGGACGCCCGCCGCGCATCGCGAACGCGCACACCGCACCGAGGACCAGCACCAGCACCGTCAGCCCGAGCGTCTGCGCGGCAGCCGCCGCGAACCCCGCCTCGGCGGCCGCCCGCGCGGCCGCGCCCAGCTGCTCGGCCACGTCCGCGGGCACGTCGGCCGGTGCGTCGAACCCGCCGCCGGCCGCACCCAGCCCTTGCGAGGCGGCCTGGCGGAACCCGTCGACGAACTGCTCGCGCAGCCCGGCCGGCAGCGCCGCCGCGGCGTCCTGGGCGGCCGCGGGCATCGTGACGGCGAGGCGCGACGTGAGCGCGGCGACCACGACCGCGGAGCCGATGACCCCGCCGACCTGCCGGTTCGTGTTGAAGGCGCCGGCTCCGGCGCCCGCCGTGCGCTGGTCGAGGCCCGTGGTGGCCAGGTTGCCCAGGGGCGAGAACACCAGACCGGTCCCGATGCCGAACCCGAGCATGGGGACGACGAGGCGCCACACCTCGACGCCCGGCTGGACCTGCGTCGCGAGGACCCCGATCGCCACGGCCAGCACGCAGAACCCGGTGGCGACGACCCACTTGCCCGCCACCCGGTCGGACAGCCGGCCGGCGAAGGGCGCGACGACGCCCGAGATCAGCGACCCCGGCAGCCCTACGAGCGCGGCGTGCAGCGGGGAGAGCCCGAGCACCTGCTGCAGGTACAGCGTGAAGGGGAAGAAGATGCCGGTCATCGAGAAGGACACGGCCGCCCCGGCCACGTTGGCCAGCGCGAAGTTGCGGTGCACGAAGAGCCGCAGCGGGAGCAGGGCGTCGTCCCCCAGGTGCCGCTGCCACAGCAGGAAGGCACCGGAGACCAGCACGCCCGCCCCCACGACCACGGGGACGGTGACCGGGCCCACGATGGTGCCCCAGTCGTAGGTCGGCCCCTCCTGGAGGCCGAAGACCAGCAGGCCGAGACCCACGACCGACAGGACGACGCCCGGCACGTCGAACGTGCGCGAGTGCGTCTCGAGCGCCGGGAGGCGGGTGAGCGAGAGCCACAGGGCGACGACGCCCACGGGGATGTTGACGTAGAAGATCCACTCCCAGCCGACGGTCTCGACGAGCACGCCGCCGAGCACGGGCCCCGTGATGGTCGCGACGCCCGCGACGGAGCCCCAGATGCCCAGCGCCGCACCGCGCTTCTGCGCGGGGAAGACCCGCGTGATCATCGCCATCGTCTGGGGCGTCATCAGCGCCCCGCCGATCCCCTGCACGGCGCGGGCGGCGATGAGCAGGCCCACCGAGCCGGCCAGGCCGCACGCGAGCGACGCGAGCGTGAACACGACGAGCCCGGCGACGAACACCGGCCGCGGGCCGAAGCGGTCACCGAGCCGGCCGGTCACGAGCAGCAGGACGGCGAAGGTCAGCAGGTACGCGCTGTTGACCCAGCCGACCGTGACGAGGCTCGCGTCGAAGACGTCCTGCAGCGTGGGGACGGCGATGTTCACGATCGTCGTGTCGACCATGATCATGAAGAAGCCGAGGCACAGCGGGGGCAGGATGCTCCACGGGCTGCGGCCCTGGAGGTCGGCGGCGGGTGCGGTCATGACGTGCTCCGGTCTGGCGGGGCGCCGGTGGGCGCGGGGCGGTGGGGGCGGCGGTCGCGGGGCTGCGACGTCGGGGCGAGCGCCGGTCAGCCCGGCCGGGCGCCGACCCGGTCGGGTGCCGTGGTCCGGGCCGCGAAGAAGGCTGCGGGCGGCGGTCCGCCCCAGGCGAGCGTCCCGTCCGCGAGGTCCCGCAGGACGTCGTCCAGCCACTGCACCTCGCGCTCGAGCAGCACGAGCTCGCGCTCCGCGTCCAGCACGAAGCGGCGGGGCAGACCGAGCGCGAGCACCTCGTCGATGCGCGCGCGCAGGCCGTCGAGCCGGGCCGCCTCCCGGTCGCGGCGACGGGCCAGCGCGTCTGCCACGTCCGTGGCGGGCAGCCGGGGCGCGTGCGCGAGCCCGACCGGGAAGTCCGCGTAGGCGGGGCGCTCGTCCGCGAGGTACGCCGTCACGGCCGGCCCGATGGCCGCGTGACCGGCCGCGGTGGCGCGGTACGTCGTGCGCTCAGGGCGGTTGCCGCAGCGCTCGGTGCCGACCGCCTCGACGAGGCCGTCGCGCTCGAGGCGCTCGACGGCGTGGTAGACGGCGCCGGGGTTCACGCGCACGAGGCGGGCGTCGCCGCGCTCCACCAGCGTCTGGAAGACGTCGTAGGGGTGGCGGTCGCGCTCGTCGAGCAGGCCGAGGACCACGACGGCGACGGGCGTCAGCGTGCGCACCACGGCGCCACCCCCTCCCGCGAGCCCCGGGGACCATCGTCCTACTCCGCGCGGAACATTACGCCCGGAGGTCCCACGTCGCCACCGCACCGCCGGCGGGCGACCCGCCGGCGGTGCGTCGCGTCAGGCCTCGATCCCCTCGAACAGCTCGGTGACCAGCGCCGCCACGGGCGAGCGCTCCGAGCGCGTCAGGGTCACGTGCGCGAACAGCGGGTGGCCCTTGAGCGCCTCGATGACCGCAGCCACGCCGTCGTGCCGCCCGACCCGCAGGTTGTCGCGCTGCGCGACGTCGTGCGTGAGGACGACCCGCGACGACTGCCCGATGCGGGACAGCACCGTCAGCAGGACGTTGCGCTCGAGCGACTGGGCCTCGTCGACGATGACGAACGCGTCGTGCAACGACCGGCCGCGGATGTGCGTGAGCGGCAGCACCTCCAGCAGGTCGCGGTCGAGCACCTCCTCGACGACCTCCTTGCTGACCAGCGCGCCGAGGGTGTCGAACACCGCCTGCGCCCACGGGTTCATCTTCTCGGCCTCGCTGCCCGGCAGGTAGCCGAGGTCCTGGCCGCCGACCGCGTACAGCGGCCGGAACACCATGACCTTGCGGTGCCGCCGGCGCTCGAGCACGGCCTCCAGACCCGCGCACAGCGCCAGCGCCGACTTGCCCGTCCCCGCGCGGCCGCCGAGCGACACGATCCCGATCTCGTCGTCGAGCAGCAGGTCGATCGCGACACGCTGCTCGGCCGAGCGCCCGTGGACGCCGAACACGTCCTGGTCCCCGCGCACGAGGCGCACGTGCTTGTCCGCCGTCACCCGCCCCAGGGCCGAGCCCCGCGGGCTGTGGAGCACCAGACCCGTGTGGCACAGCAGGTCGCCCGCCGCACCGGTGAGCGCGGACGCGTCGGTCGCGACGTCGGCGAGCGGGACCGACTCGTGCTCCCACAGGTCGGCCATCTGCTGCTCGGACAGGTCGAGGGTGTCCATGCCGGTCCAGCCCGAGTCCACCGCGAGCTCCGCGCGGTACTCCTCGGCCGGCAGGCCGACGGCGGAGGCCTTGACCCGCATCGGCAGGTCCTTGGAGACCACGACGACGTGGCCGCCCTCGGCGGCGAGGTTGGCGGCGACCGCCAGGATGCGGGTGTCGTTGTCGCCGAGCCGGAAGCCCGTGGGCAGGACCTGCGGGTCGATGTGGTTGAGCTCCACCCGCAGCGTGCCGCCCTGCTCGGTCACCGGCACCGCCGCGTCGAGGCGCCCGTGCTTGATGCGCAGGTCGTCGAGCATCCGCAGCGCGCTGCGGGCGAAGTACCCCAGCTCGGGGTGGTGCCGCTTGGCCTCCAGCTCGGTGACCACCACGACCGGCAGGACCACGTCGTGCTCGGCGAACCGCAGGATCGCGCGAGGGTCGGACAGCAGCACGGACGTGTCGATCACGTAGGTGAGGCGCGGTTCGGGTGCGGGGCTGCCGGAGGCGGTGCCGTCCGTCGCAGGTGCGGGGTACGGGTCGTGCTGCGAGGTGGTCTCCACGGCAGGCTCCCCTCGGCGCGTCAGCGCCGGTCCGGGTGCGTCCCGACGGTCCTGTGCACGGCGGCGCACGCGGATCGGCGTTCGGCGGCGGGACGGGACCGGCCGGCCGAGGGCCGGATCCGGCCCTCCTCCCGGAGCGCATGCTCCATGGGCTGGCCTCCCGGGACGACGGGCGTCGTCCGTGAGCCCGACGGTAACCCGCATCACATCCGCGACGGCGCGAAACGGGTCACGACACGCGAATCGTCACATGCCGTTCACCTGCGCGGCGGACGTCTCAGCGCCCGAGCCGCCGCTCCCGCTGGCTGTACGCGCGCACGGCACGCAGGAAGTCCACGCGCCGGAAGTCCGGCCAGTACGCCTCGCAGAAGTAGAACTCCGAGTGTGCGCTCTGCCACAGCAGGAAGCCGCCGAGCCGCTGCTCCCCCGACGTGCGGATGACCAGGTCGGGGTCGGGCTGACCCTTGGTGTACAGGTGCTCGGCGATGTGCTCGACGTCGAACGCCTCGGCGAGCTCGTCGAGGCTCGAGCCCGCGTCGGCATGCATGCGCAGGAACGCGCGGACCGCGTCGGCGATCTCGCGCCGCCCGCCGTACCCGACGGCCGCGTTGACGTGCAGCCCTTCGACGTCCGACGTCGCGTCCTGCGCGGCCTTGAGGGCGGCCGCGGTCCGGTCGGGCAGCATGTCGAGCGCGCCGACGGCCTGCACGCGCCAGCGCCGCTCGGCCGCGAGCTCGCCGACGACGTCCTCGATCACCTGCAGCAGGTCGCCGAGCTCGGCGGGGTCGCGCGCGAGGTTGTCGGTCGACAGCAGCCACAGGGTGACCACCTCGACGCCGATGTCCTCGCTCCACTGCAGCAGGTCGCTGATCTTGTCGGCGCCCCTGCGGTGTCCCGTCGCCGACGGGAGGCCGCTGCCGCGCGCCCAGCGGCGGTTGCCGTCGAGGATGACGCCCACGTGACGCGGGACCTGGTCCGGCTGCAGCGAGGCCGCGAGCCGACGCTCGTACAGGCCGTACAGCGGGTGCGGCAGGCGCACGCGTAGCCTCCCAGGGACGGGGCGTCGGACGCGTCCACGGTACTCGCCGCGACGGCCTGGTGTGGCCTGCTCGACGTCGACACCACCCCTGCGGCCGCTTAACCTACGCTGTCGTAGGTCACGGACGACGAAGGCGGTCACACCTCCCGATGAGCACTTCCCCGGCGCACGGTCAGCACCCCGCGCGGCCCCACGTGGCACCCCCGGCACCCGACGACGCGGGACCCGTCGAGCGCGCCGTCGACGCGGTCGGCGACGCGGTCGGCGACGCGGTCGAGGCCGCGGTCGACGCCATCAAGCCGCGGCTGCGCGGCTGGGTGCACGCCGGTGCCTCCCCGATCGTCCTGGTCGCGTCGATCGCCCTCGTCGCCGCGTCACCCACGGCGGCGGCCCGCTGGGCGAACACCGTGTTCGGGGTCTCCGCCGTGCTGCTGTTCGGCACGAGCGCCGTCTACCACCGCGGGACCTGGTCCCCGCGTACCGCCGCCGTGCTGCGGCGGCTGGACCACACGAACATCTTCCTCATCATCGCGGGCACCTACACCCCGCTGGCCGCACTCCTGCTCGCACCGGGCACCGCGCGCACGCTGCTGCTCATCGTGTGGTCCGGCGCCCTGCTCGGCCTCCTGGCGCGCAACTTCTGGCTCGACGCGCCGCGCTGGGTCTACGTGCCGATCTACCTCGCGCTCGGCTGGGTCGCCGTGGGGTACTTCCCGCTGTTCTGGCGCACGGGCGGCCCGGTGATCGTCTGGCTCATCGCCGTCGGCGGCCTCGCGTACACCGTCGGCGCGATCGTGTACGCCCTCAAGCGGCCCAACCCCAGCCCGCGCTGGTTCGGGTTCCACGAGATCTTCCACGTGCTGACCGTGGTGGGCTACGGGAGCCACTTCGTGGCTGTGGCCATCGCGACGTCCCGGGCGGGCTGACCGCCCGGCACGACGACGTCTCAGTCGCGCGCGACCACCGCGTACCGGCGGTTGCGCAGCGACGGGTTCTGCTCGCGCACGGACCGCAGCTCGTCGGCGTCGAGGTCGACCGTGCGCACCTGCGGCGCGTCGTCCGCCTCGAGGCCCACGACGCCGTCGGGGCCGACCACCAGCGAGCGCCCGACCACCCCCGCGCCGGCCTGACCGACGGCGACGACGGCCGCGGTGTTCTCGATCGCCCGGGCGACCGCCAGGGCACGCCAGTGCATCGCCTTGAGCTCGCCCGCGGCCCACGCCGCGGGCACGACGAGCACGTCGGCCCCGGCGTCCACCAGCCGGCGCGCGGACTCGGGGAACCGCAGGTCGTAGCACGTCAGCACGCCGAACCGCAGGCCGGCGACGTCCAGGACGAGCGGCGGCGCGTCGACCGGGCCGGGCGCCAGGTGCTGCGACTCGCGGTGCCCGAACGCGTCGTAGAGGTGGACCTTGCGGTAGACGCCCACCAGCCCGCCGGACGCGTCGACGGCCACGACGGCGTTGACGGCACGCGCACGGCCGTCCGCGTCGGGCTCGCCACCCGGCAGGGTCGTGCCCGCGACGACCGCCACGCCGTGCCGGGCGGCGTCCTCACGCAGCGTCGTGACGAACGGCCCGTCCAGCGGCTCGGCCAGGTCGAGGCCCACGCCGCGCCGGTCGTACGCCGACGCGTACTCCGGCAGCACCACCAGGTCGGCCCGTGCCCGGCCCGCCGTGCGCAGGGCGTCCCGCGCCGCGAGGCGGTTGGCCTCGCGGTCGGTCCCCACCTCGAGCTGCCCGACCGTCACGCGCACCGCCGGCCGCTGCGGCGGCCCGGGCCGCAGGCTCACCGCGGCGGCCCTCCCGCGTCGTCCGTCGACGCGCCGCCGGACGCCGGCTCGCCGCCCGTCACCGCGGGCCGCGTGCCCGGGGCGGCGTCCGGGACGCCGTCCGACGCCCCGGCGCCCGCGACGTCCGCGTCGTCACGCAGCCGGTCCCGGTGGTCCGCGCGGCGCATCCGTCGCGTGAACGACACCGCGAGCGCGATGACCGCGGCCGCGAGCAGGAACGTCGCGACGAACCCCTCGAACCCCGGCGAGCCCTCCTCCGGGCTCTCGATCGTCGGGCCGGGCAGCCGCTCGGACCAGCGAGCCCCGGCGATCAGGACCGTCGCCACCAGCGCGTTCATCGTGCGTGCTCCGTCCCGCGGATGCCCGCGAAGAGGTCGGTCTCGGGCAGGGTCGTCTCCACGCGGGACTGCGCGAGCTCGTACTCCTCGTCGCGCCACGTCGCGGTCTCGACCTCGCGCGGGACGGCGAAGAACCAGCCCTCGGGGTCGATCTGCGTCGCGTGCGCGCGCAGCGCCGCGTCCCGCTGCGCGAAGTGGTCGGCGCACTCGATGCGCGTGGTCACCTCGCGCTCCGGCACCTCGCGGGCCTGGCGCGAGTCGATCCAGTCGCTGAACGGCGACTCGCCGCCGGCGGCGACGATCGCGTCGTGCACCGCCCGCATCCGCGCCAGGGAGAAGCCGTGGTTGTAGTAGAGCTTGAGCGGCGTCCACGGCTCGCCGTGCCCGCGGTAGCGCTCGGGGTCGCCCGCGGCGGCGAACGCCTCCACGCCGACGCGGTGGCACATGATGTGGTCGGGGTGCGGGTAGCCCCCGGTCGGGTCGTACGTCGTGATGACGTGGGGGCGGAACTCCCGCACCACCTCGACGAGCGGCGCGGCGGCCTCCTCGAGCGGCACGGTGGCGAACGACCCCTCGGGCAGGGGCGGCAGCGGGTCGCCCTCGGGCAGGCCCGAGTCGACGAACCCGAGCCATTGCTGCCGGACGCCGAGGGCCGCCGCGGCGGCGGCCATCTCCTCGCGCCGCACCGCGCGCATCGCCTCCAGCCCTTCGGGGGCCGGCCCGTAGTGCGGGTTCAGCACGTCGCCACGCTCGCCGCCGGTGCACGTGACGACGAGGACGTCGACCCCTTCGGCCGCATACCGGGCGGTGGTCGCGGCGCCCTTGCTGGACTCGTCGTCCGGGTGCGCGTGCACCGCCATCAGCCGTAGCCGGTCCGAGCTCACGTGGATCCTCCCGTGCGGGTCGTAGGACGAGAGACAATGATCCCCCACCGGGGCGACACCCCGCACGGACACCCGCGCCCGGCGGGCGGCCCGACCGCCCGCAGCACCCGACACCAGGAGGCCTCATCGTGGTCGCACCGGCCCCCCGCCCGCCCGTCGGGCGCTACGGACCGGAACCCACCGCCGGCAGGCGACGCCTGCAGCGCGCGGCGCTGGCGGCGCTCGTCGCCGTCGCGATGCTGGTGATCGGCTGGATCGGCAGCGGCGTCCTGCGCGACCCCGTGCAGTGGCAGGACGTGGGGTACCGCGTGGACGGCCCGGGGTCGACGGAGGTGACGTTCGACGTGACCAGCGCCGTCGGCACGGCGGTGACCTGCCGCGTGCAGGCCCTGTCGGCGTCGTACGGCGAGGTGGGCGTCATGGACGTCCCCGTGCCGCCGGCCGACACGCGCACGCGCCGCGTCACCGTGACGGTGCCGACGGTGGGGCTCGCGGTCACCGGTGTCGTCGAGGGCTGCCGCCTGGCGGAGTGAGCGCGCCCGCCACCGGCCCGTCACCCGTCCGGCCCCGCGGTCCGGCCCATGCTTGGTACGATGTGCGTTTACGCCGCCCCCGGTCCGGCGTCGTACGACAGGTCGACGCGACCGCGGTGGTAGGCAGCCGGCAGCAGGCTGTCAGGCAGCACCCCTCCCCGCGCCGCACCTGCGGACGTGCCGGGACGCGGGGTGGACGCACCGCCGGGCACCGGCGGACCCCCAGGCAAGGAAGGAGCGATCGTGACCGAGACGACTGCGGCCACATGGCTGACGCAGGAGGCCTACGACCGCCTCAAGGAGGAGCTCGAGCGCCTCGAGACGGTCGGGCGCAAGGAGATCGCGGACCGCATCGCGGCGGCCCGTGACGAGGGCGACCTCAAGGAGAACGGCGGCTACCACGCGGCGCGCGAGGAGCAGGCCAAGCAGGAGGCGCGCATCCGCGAGCTGCAGGCCAAGCTGCGCAACGTGCAGATCGGCTCGCCGCCCGACGACGGCGTCGTCGAGCCCGGCATGGTCGTGACCGCGCTGGTCGCGGGTGACGAGATGACGTTCCTGCTGGGTTCGCGCGAGATCGCGGGCACGGCGGACATCGACGTCTTCTCCCCCACGTCGCCGCTGGGCGCCGCCATCCACGGCCGCAAGGTCGGTGACGCGACGTCCTACGAGGCGCCGAACGGTCGCGAGATCCCCGTCGAGATCACGGCCGCGAGCCCCTTCCAGGGCTGACCCGTCCCGCCGAGTGCGGGGGAACCGGTGCGAGAGCAGGGCGACAGCCCGCTCGCCCCGGGTCCCCCGCACTCGGCGTCTGCGGGCACGCTCAGCCGTCGGCGAGCCGGTAGCCCGCGGCGCGCAGACCCGCCAGCACCGTCGCGCAGTGGTCCGGCCCCTTGGTCTCGATCTGCAGGTCGATCGCGACGTCGCTGAACCCCAGGTCCCCGCCCGTGCGCAGGTGGCTGACGTGCATGACGTTGCCGCCCATCGCCGCCACCTCCTGCAGCAGCTCGGCGAGCGCGCCCGGCGTGTCCTCCACGACGACGTGCAGCTGCAGGTACCGGCCGGCGGAGGCCAGCCCGTGGCGTACGACGCGCAGCAGCACCAGCGGGTCGATGTTGCCGCCGGACAGCACGCAGACGACCGGCCGCCCGTCGTCGCCCACGACGCCGCGCGGGTCCGCCATGAGCGCGGCGACCGCCGCGGCGCCGGACGGCTCGACGACGAGCTTCGCGCGCTCGGCGACGAGCAGCAGCGCGCGTGACAGGTCCTCCTCCGAGACGGTCCGCACGGGCACGTGGTGGCTCGCCAGGACCTCGAAGGGCACGGCGCCCGGCGTGCCGACCGCGATGCCGTCGGCCATCGTCCGCAGCTCGGGCGCGGCCGTGGGGCGGCCCGCCGCGAGCGAGGCGGGGTACGCCGCGGCGCGCGCGGCCTGCACGCCGACGACGCGCACGTCGGGACGCTCGTCGAGGGCCGCGGCGATGCCCGCCGCGAGCCCGCCGCCGCCGACGGGCACGACGATCGTCCCCACGTCCGGCACCTGCTCGAGCACCTCGAGCGCGACCGTCCCCTGCCCCGCGTCGACGTCGGGATGGTCGAACGGGTGGATGAGCACGGCGCCGGTCAGGTCCGCATGCGCGTGTGCCGCCACGAGCGCCTCGTCGACCGAGGTGCCCACCTGCTCGACGTGCGCGCCGTAGCCGCGCGTGGCCGCGAGCTTGGGCAGGGCCGCGTCGACCGGCATGAAGATCGCCGCGTCAAGGCCGAGGAGCCGCGCCGCGAGCGCGACGCCCTGCGCGTGGTTGCCGGCGCTGGCGGCCACGACGCCGCGGGCCTTCTCCTCGTCGGTCAGCCGCGCCATGCGGGTGTAGGCGCCGCGGATCTTGAACGACCCCGCGCGCTGCAGGTTCTCGCACTTGAGCCACACGTCGGCACCGACCAGCTCCGACAGCGCGCGGCTGCGCTGCACCGGGGTGCGCTCGGCGACGCCCTGCAGGAGCTCGGCCGCGGCGCGGACGTCGGCGGGACCGATCACGACGTCACCGGCGGGTCACCCGCCGCGGGCAGCGTGACCCCGCCGGACCCGCCGCGCACGGCGCGGGCCTCGGACTCGGCCTCGGCGGCGGCAGCGACCGCCCGGTCGAGGACGGGGTGCCCCTTCGCCCGGATGGGCACGTGGTCGTCCGTCCCGAGCTGGGGGAACTTGTCGTGCCCGTGCAGGTACAGCACGACAGTGTTGAGCACCGCGGCGATCGGGACCGCGAACAGGGCGCCGACGATGCCCGCGACCAGCGACCCCGTGGCCACCGCCAGCAGGACGGCCACCGGGTGCAGCGAGACCGCGTGCCCCATGAGGAACGGCTGCAGCACGTGCCCCTCGAGCTGCTGCACGACCAGCACGATCGCCAGCATGATCAGCGCGGAGCCCCAGCCCTGCGTGACGAGCGCGACCAGGACCGCGATGGACCCGGTGACGATGGCCCCGACGAACGGGATGAACGAGCCGAAGAAGACGAGGACCGCGAGCGGCATCACCAGGGGGAGCTGCAGGAACGCCGCTCCGATGCCGATGCCGGCGGCGTCGACGGCCGCCACGAGGATCTGCGTGCGGGTGTACGCCCCGAGCGTCACCCACCCGCGCCGTCCCGCCTGGTGCACCCGCTCCCGCGAGCCGCGCGGGAGCAGCCCGACGACCCACGCCCAGATGCCACGGCCGTCGATGAGGAAGAAGAGCGTGCAGAACACCGCGATCAGCGCGCCGGCGACGACGTGCCCGACGGTCACGCCCACGGACAGCGCGCCCGACGCGATCTGCTGACCGCTGGACGCCGCCGCGTCCTGCAGCTGCTCGAGGTACCCGTCGAGGTCGGCGGTGTCCAGCTGCAGGGGCCCCGCGGCGAGCCAGTCCATCAGCTGCTCGACGCCCGCGCGGGCCTGCTCCCCCAGCTCGGCGATGCCGTTGACGACGGAGCGCCCCGCGAGCGTGAGCAGCCCACCGACGAGCGCGAGCATCAGCACCAGCGCCGTGCCCGCGGCGGCGGCCCGCGGCAGGCGGACGTGCTTGCGCAGCGCCGCCACCAGCGGGGAGAGCAGCACGGTCAGCAGCACCGCGACCGCGACGGGCACGACGATGACCTTGAGCACCGACAGCAGCCACAGCCCCACGGCGAGCGCCGCGAGGATGACCAGCGCGCGCCACGACCAGCCGGCCCAGGCCCGCACCGCCGCCGGGACCGGGTCGGGCCGCGGCGTGAGGCCCGGGGCGCCGGCCACCGCACCGAGCCCGGCGCCGACGTGGGCCGGCGCCGCGGCGCCACTGTCGGGGACCGCCGCGCTCGTCGCGCCGTCGTCGGGCGTGCTCACCGGCCGATCCCGGCGGCCGCGAGCGCCTGCTCCAGGTCGGCGAGCAGGTCCGCGACGTCCTCGATGCCGACCGAGAGGCGCACCAGGTCGTCGGGGACCTCGAGCGCCGTGCCCACGACGGACCCGTGCGTCATGCGGCCCGGGTGCTCGATGAGCGACTCGACGCCGCCGAGCGACTCGGCCAGCGTGAAGACCTGCGTCGCGCCGCAGACGGCGACCGCCGAGTCGACGGAGCCGGTGCGGAAGGCGACCATGCCGCCGAACCCGCGCATCTGCCGGGCCGCGACCTGGTGACCCGGGTGCTCGGGCAGCCCGGGCCACAGGACCTCGCGGACCCCCGGGTGCTCGACGAGGAACCGGGCCACGGCCTGCGCGTTGGCGACGTGACGGTCCATGCGGACCGCGAGGGTCTTCAGGCCGCGCAGCGTCAGCCACGCGTCGAACGGCCCCGCGACCGCGCCGGACGCGTTCTGCAGGAAGCCGACCGCGTCGCGCAGCTCGGTGGTGCCCGTCGGCCCCTGCATGCCCGCGGGCAGCTGGGCCCCGTCGGCGACGACGACCGCGCCACCCACGACGTCGGAGTGCCCGCCCACGTACTTGGTCGTCGAGTGGACGACGGCGTCGGCGCCGAGCGCGAGCGGCTGCTGCAGGTACGGCGTGGCGAACGTGTTGTCGACGACGAGCACCGCGCCCGCCGAGCGGGCGTGCGTCGTGATCGCCGCGATGTCCGCGATGCCGAGCAGCGGGTTCGTCGGCGTCTCGACCCAGATGGCCTTGGTGCGTCCCGGCTGGATCGCGGCGAGCACCGCGTCGGGGTCGGACAGGTCGACCGGCGTGTGCTCGACGCCCCACGGGCCCAGGACCCGCGCGACCAGGCGGTACGTGCCGCCGTACGCGTCGTCCGGGATCACGACGTGGTCGCCCGGGCGCAGGATCGCGCGCAGCAGCGTGTCCTCGGCCGCCAGGCCGGACGCGAAGGCGAACGCGGCGGCACCGCCCTCGACGGCGGCCAGCGCCTCCTGCAGGGCGTCGCGCGTCGGGTTGCCCGACCGGGAGTACTCGTAGCCGCCGCGCAGCCCGCCGACGCCGTCCTGCTTGTACGTCGACACCTGGTGGATGGGCGTCACCACGGCGCCGGTCGCGGGATCGGGGTCCTGGCCTGCGTGGATGGCACGGGTCGAGAAGCCGGCGTCGGTCCAGTCGTGGGTCTGCGCGAGCGGGTCGTGGGTCACGCACCCAGGCTAGGTGGTGCGGGCGCACGTGGGTGCGCACGCCGTGCACCGCGGCGCCGGTGGAACACCGCCCGCACCGCGCCTGTTGCACGTCGTGCACCCGATGGAAGGGGACGATGATCATGGCCTCGTTGTTCGAGACGCTGCTCGGCACGTCGCTGCGCACCACGATGGTGGACGCGGAGCACGCGCTGAAGGGCCGGGACGGGTACGCGTACCCGGTGCCGGCGACGCACGCCGTGCTGGGGACGCCGCTGCAGGGCCCGTGGCCCGAGGGCACCCGCGTGCTGTACCTGGCCTCCGGGTGCTTCTGGGGAGCCGAGAAGGAGGCGTGGCAGCTGCCGGGCGTCGTCACGACCGCCGTCGGCTACATGGGCGGCTTCACGCCGTACCCGACGTACGAGGAGACGTGCACCGGGCGCACGGGCCACACCGAGACGGTGATGGTCGCGTACGACCCCGCGGTGCTGTCGGACGTCGACCTGATGCGGCACTTCTGGGAGGAGCACGACCCGACCCAGGGCTTCCGGCAGGGCAACGACGTCGGGACGCAGTACCGGTCGGCGGTGTTCTTCACGACGCCCGAGCAGGAGGCGGCCGCCCGCGAGACCCGCGACGCGTACGCCCCGCTGCTCAAGGCGCGCGGCTACGGCGACGTGACGACGGAGATCCGGTCCGTCGACGACGCCGGCACGTTCTACTACGCCGAGGGCCCGCACCAGCAGTACCTGCACAAGAACCCCGGCGGCTACTGCCCGGTCAACTCCACGGGCGTGGCCTGCCCCCTCCCCCCGGCCTGACGACTGGACCGCCCCCTCACCGCGAGAGAGCGATCCAGCGCACCCGAGCCGCCCACCCAGGTGGTGACAGTGCAATCCAGCACCCACCTCAGCCCACCCCCGGTGGTGAGAGTGCAATCCAGTGTTCCCACGATGACTGGATTGCTCTCTCACGGCGGGTCGGGGGTTCCGCGGGTCGGGAGCGGGGGCGGGTGTCGGTGGGCGGGGCCAGGATGGGCGCATGCTCCTCGACGACGTCGCCGGTGCGTCCGCGCAGGTCGCGGCCACGCGGTCGCGGCTGGCCAAGCGTGCGGTGCTCGTCGACGTCCTGCGCCGGGCCGCAGGCGACGGGGCCCAGGACGTCGCGATCGTGTCGCGCTACCTCGGCGGGGAGCTGCGGCAGCGGCGCACGGGCCTCGGGTGGCGGTCCCTGGCCGCCATGCCCGGGCCGGCGGACGTCCCGACGCTGACCCTGCGGGACGTGGACGCGGCCTTCGCGCACATGGCCGGGCTGTCCGGCCCCGGCTCGGCCACCGCCCGCACCGACGCCGCACGCGCGCTGTTCGCCGCCGGCACCGAACGTGAGCAGCACCTGCTGCGGGGCCTGGTGAGCGGAGAGCTGCGGCAGGGCGCGCTGGACGCGCTGCTGCTCGACGCGGTCGCCGAGGCGGCGGGCGTCCCGGCCGACGCGGTCCGGCGCGCGGCCATGCTGGCGGGCGAGACCGAGGCCGTCGCGGTCGCGGCACTCACGGCCGCGTCCCCCGACGACGCGCGGGCGGCGCTCGACGCGTTCACGCTGACCGTCGGGCGCCCGGTGCGGCCGATGCTCGCGCAGTCGGCCCCGGACGTCGCGACCGCCGTGGCACAGCTCGCCGGCATCACCGACGCGCCGGCCGCGCAGGTCGTCGTCGACACCAAGCTCGACGGCATCCGCATCCAGGTCCACCGCGACGGTGACGACGTGCGCGTCTACACCCGCAGCCTCGACGACATCACGGCGAGGGTCCCCGAGATCGTCGCGGCGGTCCGCGCGCTGCCCGCCCGCACCCTCGTGCTCGACGGCGAGGCGCTCGCCCTCGACGCCGACGGCCGACCGCGCCCGTTCCAGGAGACCGCGTCGCGCAGCGCCACGCGCGACGCCGACCTCGCCGCGTCGGCGACCCTCACCCCTTTCTTCTTCGACGTGCTGCACGTCGACGGCCGCGACCTGCTCGACGCCCCGCTGCACGAGCGGCTCGCGGTGCTCGACCAGGTGGCCGCCCCGCACGTCGTCGAGCGCGTCGTGACGTCGGACGCGGCCGCCGCGGCCGAGCACTTCCGGGCCGTCGTCGCCGCGGGGCAGGAGGGCGTCGTCGTCAAGGCCGCCGACGCCCCCTACGAGGCCGGCCGCCGCGGGTCCGCCTGGGTCAAGGTCAAGCCGCGCCACACCCTCGACCTGGTCGTGCTGGCGGTCGAGCGGGGGTCCGGGAGGCGCTCGGGGACCCTGTCGAACATCCACCTGGGGGCACGGGACCCGGCGGGCGGGTTCGTCATGCTGGGCAAGACGTTCAAGGGCATGACCGACGAGATGCTCGCGTGGCAGACCCAGCGCTTCCGCGAGCTCGAGGTGGCCGACGACGGCTGGACCGTCACGCTGCGCCCCGAGCAGGTCGTGGAGATCGCGTTCGACGGCCTGCAGCGCTCGACCCGCTATCCGGGCGGGCTCGCCCTGCGGTTCGCACGCGTCCTGCGGTACCGCGACGACAAGGCGGCCGCCGACGCCGACACGATCGACACCGTTCGCTCGCACCTCGCTTAACCGTGCGGACTCACCCCGGACGGGGGTCGGCCAGCCGTAGA
Organism: Cellulomonas wangsupingiae; assembly: GCF_024508275.1. NCBI lineage: Bacteria > Bacillati > Actinomycetota > Actinomycetes > Micrococcales > Cellulomonadaceae > Cellulomonas > Cellulomonas wangsupingiae. The sequence goes on along the minus strand of NZ_CP101989.1, from coordinate 1,021,668 downwards.
GAGATCACGTCGCGGCAAGCGGGATTCCGGCACTCGCCGCCTTGGCAGTAAGCAGGCTCACGAAAGCAGAGCACGCTATGAGGAAGTAAAGCGCGTCGTCGACCGTGGCGCTCGATTCGCCCTGAAGGGCATGGCGAATCCCGTCGGCGCCGCTCGTGTAGCCGTACATTTTCAGCCAGGAACCCTTGAGTGCGGGATGGAGCAAGACCTCCGACTCCTCCATTTTCTTCAACGCCTCCCCCAAGGTAGATCCAGGCTTTCCCACGAGTGCCGAGCACGTGGCCTCCACCGCGGATATCGCCTCTTTCATAGCATTTTCGACGTCAGGACTCTGCCGTTCGCCGAGAAGCGCAAGGCTCTTCCTCAGGTGAATGCGCGCAGGAGCATTCGCCACGGACAGCGCGTCCTCGATCGCCTGAACATGACTGTCATCGGTGACGGGAACCAGCTTCTCGGACACGAAACGATATCCGGATAAGTGCTCCTCCAAGGTCCTGTTGGCCATTTTAATGGCGTCGGCCCCGAACCCGTTCTGGCGAGTCAGGCAGAACTCCAGCATGTCGTACGGCCGAAACCAGTCGGCGCCGTAGAAATACTCACGCATCACGTCTACAACTCTGCTTACGTAGCGTGGCATCTCATCAATGGGCCGCTCAAGAAGATTGAGCCAGGCGTCATGGTAGAGCTTCTGATATCGCGACGAACGCACCCCAAGCCCCGACTCGCTCTCAGGACTGAGGTGCAAGTAGATGAGGCTCCACAACTTGTTGCGAAGCGGCATATCGATGGTCTCAACCTGGATCAAGGACCGGACTTCGGTGGCGCCGATCCGCTGAGAAAAGCGCACAGCAGCACCCTCCTTCTAGCTGGTCGGGACCTCTGAAGAGGCACAGATCGGCCGTTGTGAGCAGACTACATAGGTTCGTAACTCGTTCCCAGCAAGACGTTCAAGGGCATGACCGACGAGATGCTCGCGTGGCAGACGCAGCGCTTCCGCGAGCTCGAGGTGGCCGACGACGGCTGGACCGTCACGCTGCGCCCCGAGCAGGTCGTCGAGATCGCGTTCGACGGCCTGCAGCGCTCGACCCGCTATCCGGGCGGGCTCGTCCTGCGGTTCGCACGCGTCCTGCGGTACCGCGACGACAGGTCGGCCGCCGACGCGGACACCATCGACACGGTGCGGGCGCTGGCCGCACCTGGCTGACGGCCCCGCCGACCCCTCACCCACCCCCGCACCACGTGGACGAAACCACCATCACGGACGATCGCGACGCGGCAGGATGTCGGCGTGGGCAGAGCGAGCCGTGACAAGCGCCGACGGCGTGAGCAGCGGAACGCGGAGCAGCGCCGAGAGGCTCTGACCCGGCGACGCGACCCTGACACGGTCGCGACCGCGGCCCTCACGACCGTCGCCGTCCTCGCGGTCGTGGCCGTCGCGTCCGGGTGGTGGGCGGACGCCCGCGTCGGACCAGAGGGCATCGAGCTGGGCCTGTACCTCATCGGCAAGCGGCACCATGAGCTCCTCACCGCCGTCGTGCCGGACGGCGCACTCACCCTCGTCACGTTCCTGCTGGTGCTCCCTGCGGTGGTGCTCGCCGTCCTCGGGCGCAGGGCGACCGGACGCTCGGGCACCCCGTCCCGGCTGACCGGCGCCGCGGTGGTCGTCGCCGTGGCGGTGGCGCCCGCCGTCGTCGTCACGTGCGTGGCGACGGTTCTCGAGGTACCGGCGAGCGGGTGGGTCTTCGCCGGGCGGCTCTGGCCGGAGGTCGCCGCGATCGTGTCCTTCTTCGTCGTGGCGATCGTGGCGGACGAGATCCAGATCCGGCGGGTTGGGCGCCGCACCTGAAGCGGCGGCGCGACAGCCCGGGACCCGGAACTCAGTCCACGGGCAACGGCCCGACCCGGATGCCGAACTCGCGCCGCAGGGCGCGGGTGGCGGCGTACCAGCCGCCGAGCCCGTGCACCCCGGGCCCGGGCGGGGTCGCCGCCGAGCACAGGTAGACGCCGTCGGCGCCCGACGCGTACGGGTCGAGGGCCGCCGTCGGGCGGGCGAACATCTGGCGCAGGTTCACCGCTCCGGCCGAGATGTCGCCGCCGACGTAGTTCGCGTTGTGGTCGGACATCTGCGCGGCCGGCACGCACCGCGACGCCACGATCACGTCGCGGAACCCCGGGGCGTACCGCTCGACGTGGCGGACGACGGCCTCGGTGACGTCCACGTCCGACCCGGCGGGCACGTGCGCGTAGGTCCACAGGGGACGCAGCCCGCCGTGCGCGCGGGTGGCGTCGACGACCGTCGGGTCGCTGACCAGGCAGACGGGCAGGTCGGCGTGCCGGCCCGCATGCACCTCGGCCTCCGCGTGCGCCATCTCCGCGCGCATCCCCCCGACGTGCACGGTGCCCGCCCGCGCGACGTCGGGGTGCGCCCAGGGCACGGGACCCGACAGCACGAAGTCGACCTTCGCCGCCGCGTCACCGTGGCGGTACCGCTCGAGGGCGGCGCGCCGCCGCGCGGGCAGCTCGTCGCCCAGGACGTCCACCAGGGTGCGCGGGGTGGTGTCGAACAGGACGCAGCGGGCGTCGGGCAGGTCGCGCCGCGAGCGCACCGGGTGGTCGGTGACCACGGTCCCGCCGTGCGCGAGCAGGTCCTCGACCAGCGCGCCGACGATCGCCCCGGACCCCCCGCGCGGGATCGGCCACCCCTGCCCGGCGTGCGCGAGCGACGCCAGCAGCAGCGCGGTCCCCGCCGCGGCCGGGCTCGGCAGCGGGGTGATGGCGTGCGCCGCGACACCCGTCAGCAGCGCGGGCGCCACGTCACCACGGAACCGCACGCCCCACGCCGGCGTGCCCTGCTCCAGCACCCCCAGCCCGAACCGCGCGGCGCCGACGAGGCCACCGGGCACGAGCCCGGCCGGGATGCTCCGCTTGTCCCCGAGCGCCGCACCGACCGCACCGGCGGTGCTCCGTGACAGCGCACCGACCAGCGAGCGCCACGCGGGCCCGTCCCCGCCCAGCCCGTCGACCGTCCGGTCGAGGTCGTGCCACGCCAGGCCGGCACGCCCGTCGGGCAGCGGCTGGGCGTACGACACCTCGGGCACGAGCAGCTCGACGCGCCGCTCCAGGCCGAACGCGCGGAAGAACGGCGAGGCCCATGCCATCGGGTGGACCGCGGAGCACACGTCGTGCACGAGCCCGTCGGCCAGGCCCAGGTCGAGGGTGCGCGCACCGCCGCCGATCGTGGGCCGGGCCTCGAGCACCGTGACCGACAGACCCGCCCGCGCCATCGCGACCGCGGCAGCCAGCCCGTTGGGTCCGGACCCGACGACGACGACGTCCACGCCCCACCTCTTCCCGATCGTCCGGCCGGGCGATTCAACCACCCGCCGGCCGCGAGGGCCCAGGTGGACGTCGATTCCCTCCCCCCGGCGTCCGCCCCGCCCCTAGCCTGGGGACGCGCGGGGGGCCGGCGCACAGCGCGCCGGGACGAGTCCCGAGGAGCGCGCGATGGTGGACGCAGACGTCCGGACGGGTCCCGTGCGGGCCGCCACCGGACGGCCACCGCAGGGTGAGGTGCCTCAGCGACGGCTTGCCCGCGCCGTCACCTGGACCCTGGTCGGGACCCTGCTCGCCGTCGGCGCCGCCGAGTACGAGCTCTGGCCGCTGACGGCGTACCGGCTGTTCAGCAACGTCCGGACGGGCACCGCGTCCTCCCTGGAGCTCGTCGCGGTGTCCGCCGACGGCACCCGCACCCCGCTGCGCCTGGACTCGAGCAACCCGGTCGTCGCGACGACGGTCTGGCAGTACGGGCGCATCCCCGACGCCGACCCGGCCGAGCAGCGGCGCCTGGTCCGGGCGTGGCTGCACGTCGCAGGCATCGACCCGTCCGGCGTCGCGGAGGTCCGCCTGGAACGCGCCCGGACCACGACCGACCCGCAGACGCTGACCCGGAGCGAGACGCCCCGCGAGGTGCTCGCCGAGGTGGTCCCGTGACCGCGCCGCCGGCCGGCCGGCGCGGTGTGCTCGCCCGGGTCGACGCCCGGCTGGTCGCGCCCGGGCCAGCCTTCCGCCTGCTGGAGGTGCACACGCTCCTCGCGCTGGTCATCGGCCTGCGCCTGGCGACCCGCGACTGGACCCTGATCGCGCACCGGCCTGCGGAGCTGACCTTCCGGGGCACCGTGCTCGGCTGGTTCCCGGCCCCGGTGCCGTCGTGGGCCCTGGTCGCGCTGCAGGTCGCCGGGCTCGTGGGCGTGACGCTCGTCGTCGCCCGCCGCCGGCCGCGCGCGGGCTTCGCACTCGCGTGGGCGGCGTACACCGTGCTCGCCGGGCTCTGGGGCAGCTCGGGGAAGGTGCTGCACAACGACGTCCTGACCGTCACTGTCGGGGCGGCCCTGCTGCTCGCCCACGTCCCGGGGCGCACGGTGCCCCGCCGCGACGAGCGCGTCGCGTGGGGGTGGCCGCCGCGCGCGGCCCTGGCCGTCGTCGCGACGGTGTACCTGCTGACCGGTGTGCAGAAGGTGCGCCACAGCGGCCTGGAGTGGGTGCTGAGCGACAACATGGCCTGGGTGCTGCGCCGGGGCACCTCACCGTTCGGGGAGGGTCTGACCCTGCTGGTCGCCGACCAGCCGTGGCTGACGCAGGCGCTCGCGGGCGGCGCGCTGTGCCTCGAGCTGGCCGCCCCCGTGCTGCTGGCGCTGCGGGTCACCCGGATCCCGTTCGCGCTGGCCGTCGCGGCGATGCACGGCAGCATCTGGGTGTTCCTCGGCCTGGACTACTGGGCGTGGGTCCTGACGGTGGCCGCCGTCGCGGTCCCGCTGGGCCTGCCGCGGCACGTCCCGCTCCTCGGGGTGAGGGACGCCCTGCGCACCGTGCCCTCGACGCGCTGAAGCCCGCGCTGTTCCCTACGGTGGGAGCGACGGCTCGGCTATCAGGGGGAAGCCATGAACCGCACCATCAGCGTCCTGTTCCGCGCGATCCCACTCGCCATGGGGGCCGTCTGTCTGGCCTTCGGGCTGGACATCCTGTCCGGGAGCCACGACGCCGGCCACTTCGTCGCAGGTCACGTGAACATCGCCCTGACGGCCATCTGCATCGCGCTGTTCACGACGGCGGCGACGATCATCCGCCAGCTGATCCACCGCTACGGCGAGGTGTGGGAGATCGCGCTGCCCGTCCTCGGGTACCTGGTCGCGATCGGCACGATGATCTGGGGCGCGACGGTGGTCGCCGGAGGCGACGAGCCGAAGCGCGTCGTCGCGGGGCACGTCATGCTCGGCATCGGGTTCATCGCGGCCTGCGTCAGCACGGTGGCGACCGCGTCGACCAAGTTCGTGCTGATCCAGCAGTCCGCCGCGCGCTCACCGGGCAGCGGCCCGCCGGACGGTGCGTACTCGCGGACGGTCGGCGCCGTCCTCGTCGCCGTGCCGGCGGTGCTCGCCGCCGCGGGCCTGGTGCTGTCCGCGACCCTGTACGCGCACGGCGGCACCCCGCAGCTGGTGGCCGCGCACGTGCTCACCGGGCTGTCCCTGATCTGCGCGGCGCTCGTGGCCCTGGTCGCCAGCATCGTGCGGCAGGTGCGCAACGAGTTCGGCGACGCCGAGCGCTACCGGTGGACGTGGTGGGTGGTGGCGATGGGGACGATCAACGTCGTCCTCGGCATCGGTGTCCTGCTGGCGTCGGACGACCCGAACCGCCTCGCACCCGGCATCGTGCTCATCGGCCTGGGGCTGGTGTGCTTCAGCATCCTGTCCAAGGTGCTGCTGCTCGCGCTGGTGTGGCGCCAGGTCTTCGCGCTGGCCAACCGCATCCCGCTGATCCCGGTGGGGACCGCGCTCGCCTGCCTGTTCGCCGCGGCGTTCCTCTTCGAGGGCACCGAGCGGCAGGCGGGCCTCTTCGTGCCCGCCCACGTCATGGTCGGTCTGGGCGCCGTGTGCTTCACGCTCTTCTCGATCGTGTCGATCCTCGAGGCGGGCACCTCGAAGGACTGAGGGGCGGTGCGGTGACACGACGCGCACGCCCGTGGGCTGCGCGGACGCACACGGTGAGGCAGGGTGTGCGGGTGGACGAGACAGCGGGGACCCTGCCGGCAGCGGCCGACGACGCACCCCCGCGGGCCCTGTCGCACCCCGCGTGGCGGTACCTGGCCGCCGCGCTCGTGTGCGGGTCGGCCGTGCTGATGTTCGCGATCCACGTCCGCCCGCTGGCGTACCTGCCGCTCGTCGTCGGGATCGCCCTGGGCTGGGCCGTCGACCGCGTGCTGGGGCGGGACCTGCTGATCATCGGCGCCGGCATGGGCATCGTCAGCACGATCCCGCTCGGCGCGGACCTGTCCGACGCCAGCATGCTGCGGTTCACGCTCGCGCTCGGGCTGGCCGTGGTGATCCCGTACGTCCTGTCCCGGCACGTCCTGGGCGACGACGTCATCCGGTTCCCGTGGCGCACCGGCCGGCGGTGGACGCGCACGCAGTGGGCGTACCTCATCGGCGTGCAGACCGCCGGGTACCTGCTGCTGCCGTTCTACTTCCTGTCGTCCGGCGCGTACCGCAACTGGCCCACGGTGATCGAGGGGCAGGAGATCGCGCGCCTCTTCGTCGGCGTCAACGCCGTCGGCACCTGGGACGAGCTGTTCTTCATCTGCACGGTCTTCGCCCTGCTGCGCCGGCACTTCCCGCTGTGGGCGGCCAACGTGCTGCAGGCCACGGTGTTCGTGTCCTTCCTGTGGGAGCTGGGCTACCGCGAGTGGGGGCCGCTGCTGACGATCCCGTTCGCGCTCATCCAGGGCTTCACGTTCTCCCTCACCAAGTCCCTGACGTACGTGCTGGTCGTGCACCTGCTCTTCGACGCCGTGGTCTTCATGGTGCTCGTGCACGCCCACACCCCCGAGCTGTTCGACATCTTCGTCACCGCCCCCGCGCGCTGACGCCCGCACGAGAGGACCCCCATGACGGACGCCCTGACCACCTGGGCCGGCAGCCACACGTTCCGCGGCGGGCCCGTGGTGCGCCCGACGACCGTCGACGAGGTCGCCCAGGTCGTGGCCGGTGCACGCCACGTGCGCGCGCTGGGGTCGCGGCACTCGTTCCACGACCTGGCCGACTCCCCCGGCACGCTCGTCGTGCTGGACCGGCTCGAGGTGCCGACGGTCGTCGACCCCGACGCGGGCACCGTGACCGTGGGCGCCGGCGTGCGCTACGGCGAGCTCGCCGACGACCTGCACGCGGCAGGCTGGGCGCTGCACACCATGGCGTCGCTGCCGCACATCGCGGTCGCGGGCACGGTCGCCACCGCGACGCACGGCTCGGGCGTCACGGCGCCCAACCTGTCGGCCGCGGTGCGCGGGCTGGAGATCGTCGGGGCCGGCGGCGAGGTCCGCACGCTCGGGCCGGACGACCCCGAGCTCGCCGGGTCGGTCGTCGCGCTGGGCGGCCTGGGCGTCGTGACGCGGGTGACGCTCGCGGTCCAGCCGACGTACGACGTCGCGCAGGAGGTCTGGCTCGACCTGCCGTGGCGCACGGCGCTCGAGCGGTTCGACGACCTCATGGCCTCGGCGTACTCCGTGAGCCTGTTCACCGACTGGACCGGCGACGACGTCGCCCAGGTGTGGCGCAAGCACCGCGTCGACGCGGACGCGTGGACCCTGCCGGGGCCCGGCGACGTCCTGGCGGGCGCACGCCCCGCCCCGGGCCCCGTGCACCCCGTGCCGGGCCCGGACCCCGTGGCCTGCACGCAGCAGGGGGGTGTGCCCGGGCCGTGGCACGAGCGGCTCCCCCACTTCCGGCTCGACTTCACGCCGTCGGCGGGTGCCGAGCTGCAGTCCGAGTGGCTCGTGCCCCGCGAGCACGCGGTCGCGGCGATCGAGGCGCTGCGCGGCATCGGCCACCTGACGTCCCCGCTGCTGCTCATCAGCGAGATCCGGACCATCGCCGGGGACGACCTGTGGCTGTCCACCGCCCACGGGGGCGACCGCGTCGCGCTGCACTTCACGTGGCAGCCGCGGCGGGCCGAGGTCGAGGCGGTGCTGCCCGTGATCGAGGAGGCGCTCGCGCCGTTCGGCGCGCGCCCGCACTGGGGCAAGCTCTTCGCCGACCGGGACCACACGCTGCGCGAGCTCTACCCGCGGTGGGACGACCAGGTCGCGCTGCTGGCCCGCCGCGACACCGAGGGCGTCTTCGCGAACGACTTCCTCACCCGGTACGGGCTGCGGGGCTGACGGCGCGGCGCGCCACGTCCCCGTCCGGCGGCGCCGCCCCGGTCGGACAGAGGGCTGGACGCCCGCGGTGGTCCGGGGGTTCGATGAGGTGCACCCCTCGGGAGGTCCACGTGCGCACCCTCGGCGTCATCGGCGGCATGAGCTGGTACTCGACCGCGGAGTACTACCGGATCGTCAACTCGGTGGTCCAGGAGCGGCTGGGCGGGCACCACAGCGCGCACCTGCTGCTGGAGTCGCTGGACTTCGCGCAGGTGCGCGAGCTGCAGCTCGCCGACGACTGGGACGCCGCCGGTGCGCTGCTCGCGGACGCGGGTCGACGCCTCCAGGCCGCCGGTGCGGACGCCGTGCTCATCGCGACCAACCTCATGCACAAGGTGGCGCCCGCCGTGGAGGCCGCCCTCGACGTGCCGCTGCTGCACATCGCCGACGCGGTGGCCGAGGTCGCCACCGCCGCGGGGCACCGCACCCTGGGCGTCCTGGGGACGCGCTGGGTGATGGCCGAGCCGTTCTACGCCGACCGGCTGGCGCGGCACGGCATCGCGACGCTCGTGCCGGACGCGCCCGCGCAGGAGGAGGTCGACCGGATCATCTTCGACGAGCTCACGCAGGGCAGCGCGCCGGAGGGCTCCCGGGCCCGGCTGCGCGGCGTCGTGGCGGACCTGCGCGCGGCCGGCGCCGACGCGGTGGTCCTGGCGTGCACCGAGCTGGAGCTCGCCCTCCCGCCGGACGACGGCCCCGTGCCGCTCATCGCGTCGGCCCGCGTGCACGCGGAGGCGGCGGCGGCCTACGCCCTGGCCGGGGCGCGCGTGCCCACCGGCGGCCGCTGAGGGCGCAGTGCCGCCGGCGCTCAGTCGTCCCACACGGTCGTCCGCGCCACCAGGTCGGTCCACCCGCGGCGGCCCAGCGGCGAGTCCGTGAGCACGCGCCGGCCGACGTGCAGCCGCGGGTCGTCGGAGTAGCGCCGGGCGAGCTCGTCCTCGGCGTCGACGTCCCCGGCGTCGGCGCGGACCAGCAGGTCGGCGAGCACGTCGGCGAGGGCGTCCACCTCGGCACCCGTCGTGCCGTCGAGCGCGGCGCCCCACAGGTCCCACAGCAGCACCTCGTCACGGCGGCGGTGCGCGACCTCGAGGAGCACGTAGTGCCGGACGAAGTCGCGCCCGGCGAGCTCGGGGACGCCCGCGACGCCGTACCGCGTCAGGTCCAGGCCGTCGCGGCGGTGCGCGGTCCACAGCTCCGCGGCGGTGGGGAACGGGCTGTCCGGCCCCGTGGGCATGTCGAACGGGTCGAACGGCTCCCCGGCCGGGGGTGCCGCCCCGAACGCGGCGTCGAGCTCCGGGTCGCTGCGCACCCACCGCTCGCCGTCCCAGCGCTCGACGACGACGTGGTCCACGCCGTCGCCCGGGAAGAAGTACCGCGCGAAGCCGATGCGGGAGCGTGCCGGGATGCCGTGCGCGCGCAGGACGCCGACGGCCAGCAAGGTGTGGTCGCGGCAGCAGCCCGCGATGCGGTCGGCGTGCGGGCGGCCGGGCAGCGGGGCGGACGAGACCTCGAGGCCCGCTCCAGGATGCGGTCCAGCCAGCGCAGGTCGATCGTCGGGACGCGTGCGGGGTCGAGCGTCGCCGCATCGGCGCGGTAGTGCCCGATCAGGCCCGTCGCGGCCGCGTGGACGTCGGACGGGGCGGGACCGATGGCCCGCAGCACGTCGGCGTGCGGGCCGGGGTCGGAGTACGGCGAGTGGGCCGCCCACTCCCGGGGGTCACGGCTGCGTGCCACGCTCACGGGTCCTGCCTCCCGGGCGCCGCGCCGTGCGGTCGTCGCGACCGCACCACCGGCGCCCGCGAGGGTCGACCGGTGGTGCGGCGCGGACTCATCGTGTCGTCAGCTGACGCCGACGATGTCCACGACGAACACGAGCGTGTCCCCGCCCTTGATGCCGGCCTGCGGCACGCCGCGGTCGCCGTAGCCCAGGTGCGACGGGATCGACAGCAGCACCCGGGAGCCGACCTGCTGGCCGACGAGGCCCTCGTCCCAGCCGGCGATGACGGCGCCGACGCCGATGGGGAAGCTGATCGACGAGCCGCGGTCGAACGAGTTGTCGAAGACGCCCCCCTGCCACGACTGGCCCAGGTAGTGCACCTCGATGTCCTGGCCCGCCTCGACGATCGCGCCGTCGCCGCGGCTGAGCACCACGACCTCGAGCTCGTCGGACGGCGCACCCTCGGGGAACGTCAGGGTGGGCTTGGTGCCGGGAGCACCCGAGACCTCGGGCAGCGCTGCGGCCATGTGACTTCTCCTTCGCCTGGATGACAGTGCCCGACCATCCTGCCCTGCCGACCACGTGGCTGCCGCCCCGGGGCGGCGCGCGGTGCTCAGCGTGCGAGGACCCCCGCGAGCCACCGCAGCTGCGCGTCGACCTGGAAGCCGCCGCCGCCCTCGTGCTCGTTGAACTCGTAGACCTCGATCGAGCGGTCCGGTCGGGTGCCGGCCAGCTTGCCGTAGTGGTTGTAGGCGGCGTACACCGTCGACGGCGGGCAGATCGGGTCGCGCAGCGCCACCGAGAACAGCGTGGGCGCCGTCGCGCGGCGCCCGAGGTGGACGCCGTCGAGGTAGGACAGCGTGCGCAGGGCTGCGGCCTTGTGGTCCCGGTGCACCGCCAGGTAGGTGACGATCTCGTGGTACGGGTTCGCGTCCGTGAGGGCGATCGCCCGGGGGACGTGGCACAGGAACGGCACGTCGGGCATGACGGCGACGAGGTCGTCGACCAGCCCGGCGACCGCGAGCGTCATGCCGCCGCCCTGGCTGCCGCCGGTGACGGTCACGCGCGCGGGGTCCACGCCGGGCAGCGCGCGCACCGCCTCCACCGCGCGGACGCCGTCGGTGAACAGCCGCCGGTAGTAGTGGTCGGCCGGGTCGAGGATGCCGCTGGTCATGACGCCCGGCACGTGCGGTCCGGAGCCGACGGGGTCCGGGGTGTCACCGCCGCTGCCCCAGCGCGAGCCCTGCCCGCGGGTGTCCATGAGCAGGTGCACGTAGCCCGCGGCGGCCCAGGCGAGCCGCTCGTGCGGGCGTCCGCGCCCCCCGCCGTAGCCGAGGAACTCCACGACGGCGGGCAGCGACGACCCGTCCGTGGCGGACCCCGCCGGGCGCGTCACCCAGGCCTTGACGGGGTGCCCCCCGAAGCCGGCGAACGTCACGTCCTCGACGTCGACCAGCGTGAGCCCGGCGTCGTGCGGCGTGCGGCGCACGTCGAGGTCGAACCGCCGCGTCTCGGCGAGCGTCCCCGCCCAGAACTCGTCGAGGTCGGCCGGCTCCTCGAGGTCCGGCAGGTAGCGCTCGAGCTCGGGCAGGGGAAGGTCGAACAGCGCCATCGCAGGTGGTCCTTCGCAGGTGCGGCCGTCGGGTCGCGCAGATGCTAACGCGCGCGCAAACGCTTGCCGGGCACCCGCGGCGCACCGTGCGTCAGCGCGTCAGGAACCCCAGCAGGTCGTGCCGCGTCAGGACGCCCACGGGCCGCCCGTCGTCGACGACCATCAGCGCGTCCGCCTTCTCGAGCGCCGCACGTGCGGCGTCGACGGGCTCCCCGGCGCCGATGAGCGGCAGGGGCACGGCCATGTGGGCGTCCACACGGTCGGCCAGCGACGCGGCCCCGGAGAACACCGCGTCGAGCAGCTCGCGCTCGCTCACGGCACCGGCGACCTCGCCGATCATCACGGGCGGCTCGGCACCCACCACGGGCATCTGCGAGACGCCGTACTCCCGCAGGATCTCGATCGCGTCCCGCACGGTCTCGTTGGGGTGCGTGTGGACCAGCGCGGGCAGGTCGCCGTCCTTCGTGCGCAGCACGTCGGCGACCGTCGCGCCCTCGCCGCCGGCGAGGAACCCGTACGAGCGCATCCACGAGTCGTTGAAGATCTTCGACAGGTACCCGCGCCCGCCGTCGGGGAGGATCACGACGTACACCGCCCGGGCCGCCGCGTCCGGGTCGGCCTCCTGCAGGGCGCGCGCGTGGCGCAGGGTCGCCTCGACGGCCATGCCGCACGAGCCGCCGACGAGCAGACCCTCCTCGCGCGCCAGGCGCCGCGTCATCGCGAACGAGTCGGCGTCGGAGACCGCGATGATCTCGTCCGGGACGGTCGGGTCGTAGGCCGTCGGCCAGAAGTCCTCCCCCACGCCCTCGACGAGGTACGGGCGCCCGTCGCCCCCGGAGTAGACCGAGCCCGCCGGGTCGGCGCCGACGACGACCACGCGGCCCCCGTCCGCGGCCGGGCGGTCCGCCGACGCGTCGTGCAGGTAGCGACCGGTGCCGGTGATCGTGCCGCCGGTGCCGACGCCGGTGACGAGGTGCGTGATGCGACCCTCGGTGTCCGCCCAGATCTCCGGGCCGGTGCTCGCGTAGTGGCTCGCGGGGCCGTTCTGGTTGGCGTACTGGTTGGGCTTCCAGGCGCCGGGCGTCTCGCGCGTGATGCGGTCGGACACCGAGTAGTAGGAGGCCGGGTGGTCCGGCGGCACGGCCGTGGGCGTCACGACGACCTCCGCGCCGTACGCGCGCAGCACGTCGCGCTTGTCCTGGCTGACCTTGTCGGGGCACACGAAGACGCAGCGGTACCCCTTGCGCTGCGCGACGAGCGCGAGACCGACCCCGGTGTTGCCGGACGTCGGCTCGACGATCGTGCCTCCCGGCTGGAGCTCGCCCGAGGCCTCCGCCGCCTCGATCATCCGCAGCGCGATGCGGTCCTTCACGGACCCGCCCGGGTTGAGGTACTCGACCTTCGCGAGGATCGTCGCGGTGAGGCCGGCGGTCACGGACGTGAGCCGGACGAGCGGGGTGCCGCCGACGAGCTCGGAGATGTGCTGGGCGTACTTCACGCCGTGCATCCTCTCATCAGGTGCGTCGTCGTCCCGGGACGACGGCGCCCCGCCGGCCGTGGGGCCGACGGGGCGTCGCGGACGTGCGGTGCGGACTAGCTGTCGCCGCGCAGGATCGCCAGGAGGCGCAGCAGCTCGAGGTAGAGCCAGATGAGCGTGACGATCAGGCCGAACGCAGCCGACCACGCGAACTTCGCGGGCGCGCCCTGCTCGACGCCGCGCTTGATGGAGTCGAAGTCCATGATCAGGCTCGCGGCGGCCAGGCCGACGGCCACGAGGCCCACGATGATGCCGAGGAAGCCCGAGCGCAGCGGGCCGTAGGTGCCACCGCCGACGCCGAACACCATGAGCACGACGTTGAGCAGCGAGTACACGAGGTACCCGACCATGCCGATGAGCACGGCCCGCTGGAACTTCGGGGTGACGCGCACCTTGCCGGAGCGGAACAGCACGAGCGCGACCGCGAACACCGACAGCGTCGCGAGCACGGCCTGCCCGACGATGCCGTTGTAGAACGACTCGTAGAACGCGCTGATCCCGCCGAGGAACACGCCCTGGGCGACGGTGTACAGCGTGATGAGGACCGGGCTCGGGTTCTTCTTGAACGCGTTGACCAGGCCGAGGACCAGGCCGACGACCGCTCCGATGATCCACAGGCCGGGAGCCAGCGTCCACGTCGCCGCGGCGACGACGGTGAGCAGCGCGAGCAGCCCACCGGTCTTGACGATGACGTCGTCGTACGTCAGCCGGCCCGTGTCGCGCGGCGTCGCCGGCGGGGCGTCGTACAGCTGCTCCAGGGTGGCGGCGTCTGCAGCCTGCGCACCGGGCGTCCCCCACGCGGGACCCTGCGCGACGGCCTGGCCGCCGCCGCGGCGCTGCTGGCGCGGGTCACCGAACACGGGGCTGTTGTTGAAGACGGGGTTGCTCATGCGGATCTCCTGGTCGTAACCGGCCGGGGAAGAGAAGTGCCGACGTCAGGCACAACGTAACGGGTTCCCCGGACGTTCCCCAGCGCGCACACCCCGGGACGCGCGGGCCGCGGCCTCGTCCTCGCGGATGAGACCCCGCCCGCCGGATCGGTCGCGGGAAGGTGCCCCCGGGGGCCCCCGCGGGCCTAGCGTGACGTCCGTGACCACAACGACGCGCGACCAGGGGGCCTGATGATCGAGGCGCACGGACTGACCAAGAGGTACGGCAGCAAGACCGCCGTCGACGGGATCGACTTCACGGTGCACCCGGGGCGGGTCACCGGCTTCCTCGGCCCCAACGGCGCGGGCAAGTCCACGACCATGCGCATGATCGTCGGGCTCGACCACCCGACGTCGGGCACGGTGACCGTGCAGGGCCGCCCGTACGCGCAGCTGCGGTCCCCGCTGACCGAGGTGGGCGCGCTGCTCGAGGCGAAGGCCGTGCACCCGGGCCGCACGGCGCGTCAGCACCTGCGGGCGCTCGGCGCGACGCACGGCATCGGCGACAAGCGCGTCGACACGGTGATCGAGCTCGCCGGGCTCGGCGCCGTCGCCTCCAAGCGCGTCAAGGGGTTCTCCCTCGGCATGGGGCAGCGGCTCGGCATCGCGGCGGCCCTCCTGGGCGACCCCCACACCCTGATCCTCGACGAGCCGGTCAACGGGCTCGACCCCGAGGGCGTCGCATGGGTCCGCGGCCTCGCCAAGCACCTGGCGTCGGAGGGCCGCACGGTCTTCCTGTCCTCCCACCTCATGAGCGAGGTCGCCGTGACCGCCGACGACCTGCTCGTCATCGGCCGCGGGCGGATCGTCGCCCAGGGCCGGGTGGACGACGTCGTCGCCCGCGCCACGACCACCACGGTCCGGGTGCGCAGCCCGCACGCCACCGAGCTCGCGGCCGCGCTGTCCGGCCCGCTGGCCACGGTCGACGCGATCGAGCCGGGGCTGCTCGAGGTCCACGGGCCGTCCGCAGCCGAGATCGGGGAGATCGCCGCGGCCTCCCGGTTCGTGCTCCACGAGCTGACGCCCGTCGCCGGCTCGCTCGAGCAGGCCTACATGAGCCTGACGGCGGACGCGGTCGAGTACCGCTCCGGTGGCGACGACGTGTTCCTCCCCACCGCCCCCACGACCCAGCCGGAGGCGCAGCGATGAGCACCGACACCACCCCCCGCACCGCGCACGCCCAGCACCGGACCGCGAGCACCGCACGCCTGACGCCGTGGCACGTGCTGCGCTCCGAGTGGATCAAGATCTGGACCCTGCGCTCGACGCTGTGGACCATCGGCCTGACGGTCGCCGTCCTCGTGCTGCTGGCCTGGGCGATGGCCGCCTCGGCGGGGATCGCGCCGGGGCAGTTCGAGGGCGGTGCGGGCAGCGCGTCGATGATCTACCTGCTCCTGGCGCCGGGCCAGATCTTCGGGTCGCTCGTGCTCGTCGTCCTGGCGGCACTGAGCATCACCGGGGAGTACGGCACCGGCCAGGTGCGCTCGACGTTCGCGGCCGTGCCGACGCGTCTGCCCGTGCTGTGGGCCAAGGGCGTGGTCGTGGCGCTCCTGACGTTCGCGACGGCGGCCGTCGGCACGGCGCTGTCGCTGCTGCTGGCCGGCGCGATCGAGCCGACCATGCAGCCCGACTGGTCGGACCCGGAGATGCTCCGCATCGTGGTGGGGACGCCGCTGTACATCGCGACCGTCGCCCTGCTCGGGTTCGCCCTGGGTGCGCTGATGCGCAACACGGCCGCGACCATCGCCACCGTCATCGGCTTCGTCCTGGTGGTCGAGAGCGTGCTCAACCTCATCTCGTGGAAGCCGCTGGAGTACGTGCGGCCCTTCCTCCCCTCGTCGGCCGGTGCCCGTGTGGCCACGCCCGAGGAGTTCCTGGACATGACGAACCAGATGGCGACGCAGGCCGTCGACCTGTCCCCCTGGGGCGGGTACGCGGTGCTGGTCGGCTGGGTCGTCGTGATCCTCGGCGCCGGCGCCCTGCGCCTGCGCACGCGCGACGTCTGAGACGTCGTCACGACCGACGCGGCCCACCGCCGTCCTGGAGGGGGACGGTGGTGGGCCGCGTTTCGTCGTTCGGCGGTGGGGTCAGGTCGCGGGGGCGACCTCCGACGCCGCGACACCGGACCGTGCCGAGCGCCGCCCCGCGCGGCGCAGCCGGGCCCGCTCGACCAGGGTGTACAGGACGGGCACCAGCACCAGCGTGAGCAGCGTGGACGTGAACAGCCCGCCGATCACCACGATCGCCAGCGGCTGCGAGATGAACACGCCACCGCCGGTCAGGCCGAAGGCCATGGGCACCAGCGCGAAGATCGTCGCGGCCGCCGTCATGAGGATCGGCCGCAGCCGCTTGCGCGACCCCTCCGTCACGGCGTCGTCGAGGTCCCGCCCGCGGTCGCGGTACTGGTTGACCAGGTCCACCAGCACGATCGCGTTGGTCACGACGACGCCGATGAGCATGAGCACACCGATCAGGGCGGGCACCCCCAGCGGGGTGCCGGTCAGCAGCAGGCCCAGCAGCGCACCGGTCGCCGCGAACGGTACGGAGACCATGAGGATCAGCGGCTGCAGCAGCGAGCGGAACGTCGCCACCATCACTACGTAGACGATCACGAGCGCGATGAGCAGCGCGAGGCCCAGGTCCGCGAACGCGTCCTCCTGGTCCGCCGCGACGCCGCCGATCTCGACGCTCGCACCGGCGGGCACGTCCACGTCCTCGAGCGCCGTGCGCATCCGCTCGGTGAGGCCACCCAGGTCCTGGTCGGCCGGCGTCGCCGAGATCGTCGCCGCACGCTTGCCGTCGATGCGGGTCGTCGAGACGGGCACCTCCACCTGCTCGACGCTCGCCACGGACGTCAGCGGGACCAGGCCCGTCGCCGTCGGCAGCACGAGCTGCTCGACCTCCGCCACGCTCGCCGGCGCGGGCACCGTGACAACGGTGACGTCGACCGGGCCCGCACCGAGGTCCACCGTGCCCACGGGCTGCGGGCTCATCAGCCCGGCGACCGTGCCGACGACCGCCGTCTCGGTCAGACCGGCGGCGGCGGCCGCCTCGCGGTCGACCGTGACGCGCACGGTCGGCTGGTCGGCGGCGAGGTCGTTCGTGACGTCCGTGGTCCCCTCGACGCCGGCGACGACGTCACGCACCTGGGCCGCGAGCTGCTCCAGCTCGTCGGGGTCGTCTGCCTGCACCACGACGTCCACGGTGGACGACCCGAACGCCGCGTCCGCACCGGCCACGACGACGTCGCCGTGCCCGTCGCTGCCCGACAGGTCGGCGACGGCCGCACGCACGTCATCGGCGACCGCGGTGTTGTCGGAGTCGTCCGTGAGGGTCAGCGCGAACGACGCACGCGGGGCGCCACCGCCGCCGAACACCGCCTCGATGCCGCCGGCGGAGCCGACGGTGGTCTGCACCGTCTCGACGCCCTCGACCCCGAGCAGGACCTCCTCGATCTCCTGTGCCGCAGCGTCCTGCGCCTCGAGCGAGGTCGCGGGCGGGAACGTCTCGGTGACCGTGAGGGTGTTCTGGCCCGCGTCGCCCAGGAAGTTGGTCTCGAGGCGCGTGGCCAGGCCGATCGTCCCCGCGAAGACGACGACGGCGGCGAGCAGCGTGACGACGGGGTGCGCGACGGCACCGCGCAGGGTGGCCAGGTACGACCGCTGCATCCAGGACCGGCGCTCCTTGGCCTCGGCGGTGGCGCGCCGGGCCTCCGCGTCGTCCCCGGCGGCCGACGCGTCGGCCTTGACGAACCAGTACGCGAGGACCGGCACGATCGTCAGCGAGACGAGCAGGGACGCGACCAGTGCGATCGCGGTGGTGAAGGCGAACGGCCGGAACAGCTCGCCGACCATGCCGCCGACCAGCCCGATCGGCACGAACACGGCCGCGGTGGCGATGGTCGAGGCCGTGATCGCGCCGGCGACCTCGCGCACGGCCGTCGTGATCGCGTCGCGCTTGCCCTCGCCGTAGGACAGGTGCCGCTTGATGTTCTCGATGACGACGATCGAGTCGTCGACCACGCGCCCGATCGCGATGGTCATCGCGCCGAGCGTGAGGATGTTGAGCGAGTACCCGGCGACCTGCAGGCCGATGAACGTCACCAGCAGCGACAGCGGGATCGAGATGGCCGAGACCAGCGTCGAGCGCAGCGAGCGCAGGAACAGCAGGATCACGACGACGGCGAACACCAGGCCCAGGCCGCCCTCGGTGGCCAGGCCTTCGATGGACTCCTCGATGAACGGCGCCTGGTCGAAGACCACGGCGATGTCGACGTCCTCGCCGAGCTGCTCACGGAGCTCGGCGACCGCGTCCTGGGCGCCGTGGGAGACGTCGACCGTGTTGCCGGCCGGCGTCTTGGTCAGGGAGACGGCCAGGGCGGGCTGCCCGTCGAGACGCGAGAGGCTCGACGCGGGCACCGGCGCGAGGACGATCTCAGCCACGTCGCCGAGCGTCACGGCCTCGCCGGTGGCCGAGCCCAGCAGCGGCAGCGCGCGCAGGTCGTCCACCGAGGTGATGGGTGAGCCCGCCTGGACGGAGAGCGTGAGGTCGCCGTCGTCCACCGTGCCGGTGGGCAGCACCACGCCGTTGTCCTGCAGGATCGTCTGCACCGCGGCGGGGGACAGCCCTGCGGCGGTGAGCGCGGGCAGGTCGAGCGTGATGGTGACCGCCTGCTCGGCGACGCCGGTGACGGCGACCTCCCGCACGCCGCCGACCTGCTCGAGGCGCGGCACCACCGTGTCCTCGACGACGCGGGCCAGCGCGGCCTGCGGGTCCTCACCCTCACGGACGTCCTCCGGCGTCCCCGCCACCGCGAGCTGCACCACGGGCAGGTCGTCGATGGAGCCGGTGACCACCATCGGGTCGACGCCCTCGGGCAGCGCCGAGCGGATGCGGTCGACCGCCTGCTGGATGTCCTGGGCCCGCGCGTCGACGTCGACGCCGTAGGTCAGCTCGACGGTCGTCGTCGAGACCGACGTGGCGGACGTGGACGTCACGGACTCGACGTCCGCGACGGCCGAGACCGCCTGCTCGATCGGCTCGGTGAGCTGCTGCTCGACCAGCTCGGGCGACGAGCCGGGATCCACCGCGACGACGACCGCCGTGGGGATCTGCAGCGACGGGATGAGCTCCTGCTTGAGGGAGCCGAGGCTGAACAGGCCGAAGACCGCGATCGCGACCGTCACGAGCGCGACGACGGAGCGGTTGGCCAGCGAGAGCCGGGCGAGGCGGGACACGGTTCCTCCGGGTGGCCGGTGCGGGCCGGCGGTGCTGCAGGACGGGACCGCGGCGTACGCCGAGCGTACGGCCGCGTGAGGTGGCGGGCACCCGACACCCCAACGGTTGCCCGAGGCAGAGGGTTCCGCGCCGGAGGTGGGACGCGTCACAGGGCACCGCTCCCCCTGCGCCGGGCCCGGCGGCACGGGGTCGCACCCGGCCCCGAGGTTAGGCTCGCCTCATGAGCGACTCCCGCCCGGCCCTCCTGCCTCTCGCGCCGCCCCGGCGCCCGGCGCCCGTCGTCGCGGAGGTCGTCCGGACCGAGCGCCTCACGCCGCACCTCGCGCGCGTCGTCCTGGGCGGCCCCGGCCTGCACGTGCTCACCGACCCCACGTGCGCCGACTCGTACGTCAAGCTCGGCTTCCTGCCCACCGGCGCGCTGGACGGCTGCCCCCTGACCGACGACGGACGTGTCGACGCCCCGGCACTGCGCGCCTCCCTGCCCGAGGGCGTCCAGGTCCGCCAGCGCGCGTACACGATCCGCGCGTGGGACGCCGTCGCCCGCGAGATGACGCTCGACTTCGTCGTCCACGGCGACGAGGGCGTCGCCGGGCCCTGGTCGGTCTCGACGACACCGGGCGACCGCGTGCTCGTCCACGGGCCCGGCGGCGCGTGGGACCCGCGGACCGACGTCGACGTGCACCTGCTGGTCGGGGACGCCAGCGCGCTGCCCGCGGTGGCCGTGGGGCTGGAGCGCCTGCCGCGCACGGCCGTCGGCGCCGCGTTCGTCGAGGTGCACGGGCCGCAGGACGAGATCGCGCTCGACGCCCCCGCGGGCGTCGAGGTGACCTGGCTGCACCACGGCGACGCCCCCGCCGGGTCGACGCTGCCCGAGGCCGTCCGCGCCTGGCCGACGCCCGCGGGACGGATCGGCGCGTTCGTCCACGGCGAGGCCGGCGCGGTCAAGGAGCTGCGGGCGCACCTGCGCACCCACGGCGTCGCGCGCGGCGACCTGTCGATCTCCGGCTACTGGCGCCTGGGAGCCGACGACGAGAGCTGGCGCGCGAGCAAGAAGGCGTGGAACGCGCAGATCGAGGCGTCGGAGGCGGCCGCAGGCCTGGACTGACACGGTGGTCGTCGGGCAACGTCGAATACCCGGCGCCCCGCCCGTCATCCAGGTGCCGGCGCCACCCGGGCGCCCACGAGGACGGAGACCGCCATGCCCCGGTACCTGCTGATCGTCGACTTCCGGTCCGGGCCGGACCCCACTCCCATGGAGGAGTGGGACGACGCGGACGTGCAGGCGCACCTCGACCACTACGACCGGCTGAACGACGAGCTGCGGGCGAGCGGCGAGCTCGTCGGAGGCATCGCGCTCGAGGGCCCCGACGTCGCACGGGTGGTGCGGTCCGACGGGCGGTCGGGCACCACCGTGACCGAGGGCCCGTTCACCGAGTTCTCGGAGTGGCTCGCCGGGTTCCAGGTGGTCGACGTGGTCGACGAGGCACGCGCGGTCGAGATCGCCGCCCGCGTGTCCGCCGTCCCGGGCCGTGGTGGTCTGCCCTGCGAGCAGCCGGTGCAGGTCAGGCGGGTCGTCGACGGCGCGATCGCGGACGCCGCCACGATGCGCGACTGGCTCGGCACGGCCGACGCGCGCTGACCCGTCCGCCCGGACGCGAGCCGGCCCGGTCGGCGCGCACCCGAACGGGTGAGCCCCGACGAAACCGGCCCAGGTCTCCTCGCGCCCCGCTAGCGTTCCGGTGCCCGTGACGCGGAAGGGGACCTGGTGCTGCGCTTCCTGCCGGTGATCGTCGAGGTCGCCCTGCTCGTGTTCTGCCTCATCGACTGCATCCAGTCGGACTCCGACCGCGTGCGGAACCTGTCGAAGGGGTGGTGGCTCGTCCTCATCGTCGTGCTGCCGATCGCCGGTGGCATCGCGTGGCTCGCCGTCGGACGGCCCCAGACCCCCCGCACGCACGTCCCGTGGCGGTCGACGCAGACGGCGGGCTTCCCCGAGCACGAGCGGCCGCGGCGGTACGGCGACGACGCGTCCGCCGAGGAACGCCGGCGCGCCGAGGAACGCCGCTCGGACGACCTGCACGAGCAGATGCTGCGCGACTGGGAGGCCCAGCTGCGCGCGCGGGACCAGGGTGCGAGCGACACCGACCGCCCCGGCCCCGTCTGACCTCCGCGCGTCCCCCGGGCGGCCCTGTCCGCCGGGCTCCTGACGCCCGCCCGACGGCCGCGCACGGGTGACGCGGCGCCGCGTCACCGACGCCGGTGCACACCGGGGGTGCCCCCGCCGGGGTTCGAACCCGGACTGGACCGGGTTTAAGCCGGTTGCCTCTGCCGGTTGGGCTACGGGGGCGCGCCCGTCATCCTGCCAGCCCAGCCCTTGGCTCCCGGAGACCGTGCAGCGACGGGGACGCCAGGGGACCCGAACGCAGCACACTCCCCGGGTGGGTCACCTCAGGCCGCGGGCGTGTCGCCCTTCGCGGCCGGGGAGTCCTTCTCGGCCTTCTGGGGCGGCAGCGCCGCACCCGGCGCCGCCGGCTGGTCCTTCGGCTTCGGCGGCACCGACGCGGCGCGGAACTCCGCGCGCGGGTCGTGCAGGGAGCCGAGCGCGACGACCTCACGGCGCAGCAGGACCGACCCGGTCCAGCCGGCCGCGATGCGCAGCTTGCGGTTGAAGGTCGGCATCGCGAACACGTGGTACGTGCGGTGCAGGACCCACGCGAGGAACCCGCGCACCTTGATGCGGCCGAACATCTGCGCGACGCCCTTGTACATGCCGAGCGACGCGACGGCGCCGACGTTGCGGTGCTTGTACGGCGTCGGGCGGGCCGAGCGCAGGACGAGCGCGAGGTTGTCGCCGATGTGGTTGCCCTCGCGCAGCGCGTGCTGGGCGTTCGGCGGGCAGAACTTGCCGGGGTTGTACAGGTCGGGCACGGCTGCGCAGTCGCCCGCGGCCCACGCGTCGGCCACGACCCTGCCGTCCTCCGCCGTGATCTGCAGGTACTCGTTGCAGATGACGCGGCCCATCTTGTCCAACGGCAGGTCCGAGTCCTGCAGCACCGGGTTGGCCTTCACCCCGGCGGTCCACACCAGCGTCTCGGCGTCGAACTCGACACCGTTCGACAGCACGATGTGCCCGTCGACGCAGGACGACAGGAACGTGGACAGGAAGATCTCGATGTCGCGCTTGCGCAGCTGCTCGAGGGTGTACCCGCCGAGCTCCTCGCTGACCTCGGGCAGGATGCGCGGGCTGCCCTCGACGAGGACGAAGCGCATCTCCTCCGGCTCGATCTGCTTGTAGTGCCGCACCGCGTAGCGGGCCATGTCCTCGACCTCGCCGAGCGCCTCGACCCCGGCGAACCCGCCGCCGACGAACACGAACGTCAGCATCTTGCGGCGCAGCTCGGGGTCCCACGTCGACGCCGCGACGTCGATGCGCCCCAGCACGTGGTTGCGGACGGCGATGGCCTCCTCGACGTTCTTGAACCCGATGCCCTGCTCGGCCAGGCCGGGGATGGGCAGCGTGCGGGCGACCGAGCCGAGGCCGACGACGAGGTGGTCGTACGTCACCCAGTACGGCTCGCCCTCGATGGGCGTGATCTGGACCCGACGGTCCGCGTGCTGGATCTGCGTGACGTGGCCCTGCAGCACGTCGACGCCCTTGAGCGCGCGGCGGTGGGGCGCGACGACGTTGCGCGGGTCGATCGACCCCGCCGCGGTCTCCGGCAGGAAGGGCGCATAGGTCATGTACGGGCGGGGGTCGACCACGACGATGGCGGCGTCACGGCGGCCCAGCCGGCGACGCAGACGCCGGGCCGAGTACAGGCCGACGGTGCCGCCGCCGAGGACGAGGACCCGCGGGACCTTGCGCGGCTTGCCGGCGGGGGCCGGCATGAGCTCACCCGTGGCGAGGGCGGCGTCCGCGGCGGCAGGAGACGACTCAGGCATACCTCATACGGTAGACGTGCACACGCTCCCAGGCGGTGTCGGGGGCCGGTGACGCCCGGCACATCCCGCCCTCCGCGCGCCCGGGTGCGCGGCCCGTCAGCGCTCTGCGTCGGCGCCCCCGGGCGCCTCGGCGTCGTCGTCGCCGGCTCCGTCGACCCCGAGCGGCGGCGCGACCTGCGCAGATCCCCCGGCGCCGCTCGCGCTCGGCACGCGCTCGACCCGCACGCGCGTGATCCGCCGCCGGTCCACCGTGAGGACCCGCAGGCGCACGGGTGACCGGTCGCCGCCGTCCTCGTCCTCCGGCACCACCACGTCGACGACCTCGCCGGGCTGCGGGATGCGGCCCAGGCGCGCCAGCACGTAGCCGGCGACCGTCTCGTACGGGCCCTCGGGCAGCTCGACGCCCGTGCGGTCCGCGAAGTCCTCGAGGGTGAGGCCCGCGTCGACGTCGGCGTTGCCGGCCAGCCGCACGGGCACGGGGTCGTACTCGTCGACGATGTCGCCGACGAGCTCCTCGAGCAGGTCCTCGAGGGTCACGATGCCGTCCGTGCCGCCGTACTCGTCGACGACGAGCGCGATGTGGGCACCGGTCCGCCGCATCGCGGACAGCGTCGGCAGCACCGCGTTCGTGCCCGGCAGCGACACGATGGGGCGCGTCACCTCCCCCACGGTCGTGGCGGCGACCTCCACGATCGCCTCGACGACGCCCGCCCGCCCGTGGGCGTCCGGGTCGGCGTCCGCCTCGCGCACCGCGCGCGCCACGGGGGCCAGCAGGTCGCGCACGTGGACGAAGCCCACGACGTCGTCGAAGTCCTCCCCCGTCACCGGGTACCGGGAGTAGGGCAGCGTCCCGACGAGCTGGGCCGCCTGGGCGATCGGCGCGTCGGCCGGCAGGAACGCGACGTCGGCACGGGGCCGCATGACCTCGACCAGGGAGCGGTCGCCCGCGTCGAAGATGTCGTCGATGAGCCGGCGCTCGTCCTCCGGCAGGTCGGGGTGCGTGCGCACCAGGTCGCGCAGCTCCTCGTCGCTGATCTGGTCGCTGGTCGCCGCCGGGTCGAAGCCGAGCAGCCGCACGACGCCGTTGGTCGACTTCGACAGCAGCCAGACCACCGGCGTCATGAGCGCGGCGAACCGGTCGAGCGGCGGCCCCACCCACAGCGAGACCCGCGCCGCCTGCTGCATCGCGATGCGCTTGGGGACCAGCTCGCCCAGCACGAGCGACAGGTACGCGATGAGCAGCGTGAGCACCACCAGCGCGACACCCTCGGCAGTGCCGGGGGCCATCCCGAGCGACTCGAACACCGGCGCGAGCGCCGAGGCCAGCGTCGACGCGCCGAACGCGGCCGAGAAGAAGCCGGCGACGGTGACACCGATCTGCACGGCCGCCAGGAACCGGTTGGGGTTGCGCGCCACCGCCGCGACGCGCGCACCGCGCGGCCCCTGCTTCTCGAGCTGGCCCAGCTGGGACTCGCGCAGCGAGACGAGCGCGAGCTCGGTCCCGGCGAACACGCCACCGATGAGGACGAACAGCAGGACGAGGCCGATGTCGGCCCAGGTGTCAACGGTCACGGGGGCTTCCAGGATCGGCGACGGGGCCTTCCCAGCCTAGGTCCGCCGTCCGGCCGGCGCGGGCCCGCCCGCCGTGAGGCGAGGGTGGGCCCGCGTCGGGGGTCAGGGGGTCGGCACCTGCGGTACGGGCGCGTCGCCGGCGGTCGGTTCCGCGCCCGGGGCGAGGTCGGCCGCCGGATCGGCCGGGAGCTCGGACGCCGGGTCCGGCGAGGCGTCTGGCGTCGGGGTCGGGGTCGGGGTCGGACCGTCCTCGACCTGGCCGCCCGGTGTCACGGCACCCCACACCGTGACCGGCGCGGCCGAGGCGAACGGCCATGACGGGGCGCGGACCTGGTCAGCAGCGTCGTCACCCGGGACGTCGCGCTGCGTCTCGTCGTCGTACGTCCAGGCGTCTGCGGGCAGGCTGTACAGCGGGAAGACGTTCCAGCGGGTCTCACCGTTCGGCCCCGCGACGCCCACGTGGTGCAGCGGCGCGTCGGCCCCCTCGGGCCAGAACTGCTGCTGCATCCACAGGGTGCCCCCGTCCGGCTCGGTCGTGACGGGACGCCCGGCCTGGTCGAAGACCTGCGCCCCCTCCACCGGCCGCCCCTGCGCGTCGTAGACGAAGAGGTTGTGGGCGTACTCCCCGTCGACGACGATTCCGTCCGCAGGCGGGGCGTCGGCCACCGTCCGGGCGTACTCGAGGTCGTACCGCTGCGAGCTCGGCAGCGTCAGCAGGAGGACCAGGCTCGCGACGGCGAGGAGGCCGCTGACGATCATGAGGGGCCGCTGCCAGCGCGGGCCCGTGCGCCACCGGCCGCGCCCCCACTGGGCGCTGGCGACCACGCACAGGACGAGCAGGACCCAGCCGCCGAGCGTCGAGGGCAGCCAGAAGGACGAGGTGGGCTCCGCCCCGAGGACTTGCAGCAGCAGATGGGCCAGCGCCCAGCCCCGCAGCACCCACCACGCCGACCGCAGCGCGACCAGCAGGTCCTCCAGACCCGGGAACCAGCGGGTGGCGCGCAGCTGCGCGAGCGCGGCGCGGTCCAGCTCGCGCAGGGCCCGCCACGGCGACAGCAGCGCCGCCCGGACGCTCCCCTCGCGGTGCGGCACGGGCGCGAGCCCTGCTGCCGTCCGCAGCTCGGCCGCGTACGCACCCGGCTCGCCGAACTCCTCGACCAGGGACCCGCCGTGGGCCCGCCGCTCGTCGGCGAGGGTGTCGGTGAGGTTGGCCTCGAGCCCGTCCGTCAGGTCGTCGACCTGGTCCTGGCCCAGGTCGGCGAGCGCCGCCCGCACCTGCGTGGCGTACGCCCGCACGTCCCCCGCGATCGCGTCATCGACGATGCTCATGCCACTGCCTCCGTCCCGAGCAGGCGCTGCATCGTGCCCGCGAACTCGTACCAGTCCTTGCGCTGCGCGGCCAGGACGGCCCGCCCCTGCGCGTTGATGCCGTAGTACTTGCGGTGCGGCCCCTCGTCGCTGGGCACGACGTACGACGTCAGGGCCCCCGACGAGTAGAGCCGGCGCAGCGTGCCGTAGACCGACGCGTCGCCGACCTCCTCGATGCCGGCGGCGCGCAGGCGCCGCACGACGTCGTAGCCGTAGCCGTCCTCGTCCGCCACGACGGCGAGCACGGCCAGGTCCAGCACCCCCTTGAGCAGCTGTGTGGTGTCCATGCGACCTCTCGATCCTCGGCAGCCGCACGTCGGTCCCGGCCCCCTCCGGGCGGGACCGACGTGCGGTACGTGGTGCGGGCACCCCTCCAGGGCCCGCACGCTGCACAGTACTGTGCAGTCCGCACTACTGTCCACGACACGCCACACGTGTCGCCCGGTCGCCACACGCCCTCTCCCGGCCGTGAGAGGTCGATCCAGCACCGCGTGCGGCTGCACGCCGCAGGAGTGCCTGCCGCAGCGCGCGGCCGTGGCTCGCCGTCCGCGCGCGTCAGCGCTCGGCGACGCTCCAGGCGATGCCGTCGAGGATGTCGTGCTCGGACGTCACGACGCGGGTCAGCGCCCCGCCGGCTGCCGCGACCTCGTCGCGCACGCGCCGCACCACGTCACGCCAGACCAGCGCCCCGGCACCGATGACGTCGACGCGCCCCGGGTGCAGGTACGGCAGCGCCGCCCGCTCGTCGCGCGTGCGGGCCAGCATGTCCTCGCACGACGCGAGCACGTCGTCGACACCGAGCACCGCGCCGTCGATGCGGTCCCGGTCGTACCGGTCCAGGCCCAGCGCGTGCGCCGTCAGCGTCGTCACCGAGCCGGCCAGCCCCACGAGCGTCACCGTGCGTCCCAGCGGCACGACCCGGGCGGCCGCGTCGAGCGCGGCGTGCACGTCGGCGTCGGCCGCCGCCACCTGGGCGGCGGTCGGCGGGTCGTCGTGCAGGTGCCGCTCCGTGAGGCGCACGGAGCCGACGTCCATCGACACCGCGGCCTCGGGCACCTGCGTGCCGAGCACCAGCTCCGTCGACCCGCCGCCCAGGTCGACGACCAGGAAGGGCCCGTCGAACCGGCTCGCGAGGACGCCCGTCGCGCCGCGGAACGACAGGCGCGCCTCCTCGTCGCCGGCGACGACCTCGGGGTCCACGCCCAGCGCGGCCCGCACCCCGGTGACGAACTCGTCGCGGTTGCGCGCGTCACGCGTCGCCGACGTCGCCACGAAGCGCACCGCCTCGACGCCGAGCCGCTCGCACACCTCGTGGTACCGGCGCGCGGCGTCGAGCGTCCGCGCGAGCGCCTCGGGCGCGAGCAGGCCCGTGCGGTCGACCCCTTGACCCAGCCGCACCACCTCGTTCGTGCGCTCCAGGTCGACGAGCGTGCCCGCGTCCCGGTCGACGTCCGCGACGAGCAGACGGATGGAGTTGGTCCCGCAGTCGATGGCTGCCACGCGTGTCACCGGCACATCGTGCCACCGCGGACCGACAGCGCCGACCTGGCGTCCGGCGGCGCCGCGTCGACGTCAGCAGGTGCAGCGGTCGGGACGCCAGCGGTCGGCGATGGTCGCCAGCACCTCGTCCCCGACGGGGTTGACCCCCGGCCCGGCGGCCAGCGCGTGCGCGACCAGGACGTGCAGGCACTTGACCCGGTGCGGCATGCCGCCGGCCGAGATGCCCTCGATCTCCGGCACGTGCCCCAGCGCCTCGCGGTCCGCGAGGTAGGCCTCGTGCGCGCGGCGGTGCCCTGCCGCGAGCTCCTCGTCCTCGGCGAGGCGGGCCGTCAGCTCCTTCATCACCCCGGACGCCTCGACGGCGCTCACGGCCGCGACGGCCTGCGGCGACGTCAGGTAGTACGTCGTGGGGAACGGCGTGCCGTCGTCGAGCCGCGGGGCGGTGCGCACCACGAGCGGCCGTCCGCACACGCACCGCGCGGCGACGCCCACGACCCCGCGCGGGGGCCGGCCGAGCTGCTCGGTCAGCACCTCGACGTCGCGAGCACTGACCGGGTCCGTCACGGCCGTGGCCACGACGGCCTCCGGCGTGGCGGGCGTCACGGGCACCGGCGGCGCGTCAGCGGCCAGCGCCGAGGGTCCGGGAACGTCGCGATGGGTGGTGGGGTCGGGTCGTGCGGGCACGTCGGTCCGTTCGGTCGCTCGGGCGGGCGACCCCATTGTCCCCCACGGGCACGGGGCGACCGCGAGGGACCGCCGTCACCCGGCGGGCGTGGGCTCCGGGTCGGCCGGCGCGGTGGGCGCCGGCGGCACCGCGTCGTCCGGGGGGACGGTCGTGGCGTCGAGCTCCAGCTCGCCCGCGATCTGCACCGACTCCCACACCGTCGCGTACCAGGGCCGGGTCGCCCCGTCCGCGGCCGTCCGCACGGGGCCCTCGTCGACGCCGGTCGCGGGCACCGTCTCGGGGTCCACGACGACGAACGCGGTCTCCCCCGGCATGACGAACGACAGCCGCTCGCGCGCCTGGGCGACGATGTACGCGTCGTCGTCCCAGCGCTTCAGCTCGGCCTCCAGGTCGGCGTTCTCGGCCTGCGCGGCGTCGCGCGCCGCCCGCAGCTGCTCGACCTCCGTGCGCGTCGCGAGGTACGAGGCGAGCGTCGGGTACACGAGCACGAAGGCGACCAGCAGCACCAGCGAGAACACGATCGCGCGGACCGTGAACATCCGCGGCAGCGGCAGCCGGGGCGACGCCGCGCGGGGCACGGCGCCGGTCGGCGTGCCGGCGCGCCCCGGTCCCGGGCGTCCGGCGGTGCGCGCCGCCGCGGGCCGTGAGGCGGTCCCACCGACCTTCGGGACCGACCCGGACCGCGGGGCGGCGGCGCGGGTACCGCGGGAGGACGTGGACCCGCCCGGCTTGCCGCCCGGCGCCCGGCGCGCGCGGGGCACGGCGCCCGACGGCGTCTCGTCGCGGCCCTGCCGACGGCCGGAGCCGGGCACGGGAGGACGACGGGGGGACGACATGGCCTCGATTGTGCCCTCCGTGCGCCGGATACGCCGGAGGCCGGACGGCCGTGTCCGCCACGGGCCGGGCCCGCCTGACCGCACGACGACGCCCGGCCCACCGTGACGGTGGACCGGGCGTCGTCGTTCAGGCGGTGATCAGCCCTGGAAGCGCGGGAAGGCGCTCGCACCGGCGTAGATGCCGGCGTCGTCGAGCTCCTCCTCGATGCGCAGGAGCTGGTTGTACTTGTTGATGCGCTCGCCGCGGGCGGGCGCACCGGTCTTGATCTGGCCGGCGTTCGTCGCGACGGACAGGTCGGCGATGGTGGTGTCCTCGGTCTCGCCGGAGCGGTGCGAGGTCATCGTCGTGAAGCCGTTGCGCTGCGCGAGCGAGACCGCGTCGAGCGTCTCGGTGAGCGAGCCGATCTGGTTGAGCTTGACCAGCAGCGAGTTCGCGGCCTTGAGCTGGATGCCCTTGGCCAGGCGCTCCGGGTTCGTGACGAACAGGTCGTCGCCGACGATCTGGACCTTGTCGCCGATGCGCGCCATGAGCGCGACCCACGCCTCCCAGTCGTCCTCGGCCAGCGGGTCCTCGATGGAGACCAGCGGGTAGTCCGCGACGAGCGACTCGTAGTACTCGATCATCGCGGCCGACTGCAGCTGCTGGCCCTCGAACGCGTACTTGTCGTCGGCGAAGAACTCCGTCGCCGCGACGTCGAGCGCGAGCGCGACGTCCTTGCCGGGCACGAAGCCGGCCTTCTCGATCGCGACGATGATGAGGTCGAGCGCGTCGCGGTTGCTCGGCAGGTTCGGGGCGAAGCCGCCCTCGTCGCCGAGACCCGTCGACAGGCCCTTGCTCTTCAGCACGGACTTCAGCGAGTGGTAGACCTCGGTGCCGGTGCGCAGCGCCTCACGGAAGGTCGTGGCGCCGATGGGGGCGACCATGAACTCCTGGACGTCCACGTTGGAGTCGGCGTGCGACCCACCGTTGAGGATGTTCATCATCGGCACGGGCAGGACGTGCGCGTTGGGGCCGCCGACGTAGCGGAACAGCGGCAGGTCGGCCGAGTCGGCCGCAGCCTTCGCGACGGCCAGCGAGACGCCGAGGATCGCGTTGGCGCCGAGCTTGCCCTTGTTGGGCGTGCCGTCGAGCTCGATGAGCGCGGCGTCGACGAGGCGCTGCTCGCTCGCCTCGAACCCGATCAGCTCGGGTGCGATCTCGTCGATCACGGCGTTGACCGCGCCCTGGACGCCCTTGCCGCCGTAGCGGGGGTCGTCGCTGTCGCGGCGCTCGACGGCCTCGAACGCGCCCGTGGACGCACCCGAGGGGACGGCCGCGCGGGCGATGGTGCCGTCGTCGAGGGCGACCTCGACCTCGACAGTGGGGTTGCCGCGCGAGTCAAGAATCTCGCGGGCGCCGACGGCCTCGATGCTGGCCATGGCTGCTCCTTCGACAGACGGTGGGTTTGCGCACCCAGCCTAGTGCCGCTGGTCAGCCCGCGCCGGGGGACCTTGGGCTGCGGACGCCTCCCGCGCGTCTGCAGGGCCGCGCTGCGCACGTCGCCCCGGACGGCGTGCGAGCATGCGACGTGACCTCCGTCTCACCCGCTGCCGAGCCGCCGTCCGGGCGGGTCGCGCCGCCCGCCGCGCTCGTGGTGCGGCTGCGCGCGGCCGGGTGCGTGTTCGCCGAGGACGAGGCGGCACTGCTGCAGGAGGCGGCGCGGGACGCCGCGCGACGTCCCGCCCGTCCGCTCCCGGACGGCCCCTCGCCCGTCGACGAGGACGTGCTCGAGGAGCTGGTCGCCCGACGCGTCGCCGGTGAGCCGCTGGAGACCGTGCTGGGCTGGGTCGCGTTCGCCGGGCTGCGGCTCGCCGTCGGGCCGGGGGTGTTCGTCCCCCGGCGCCGCACCGAGCTGCTGGCCCGCACCGCCGTGCGGCTCGCGCGTGCGGCGCGGCCCGCGCCGGTCGTCGTGGAGGCCTGCTGCGGCGTGGCTCCCGTCGCGACGCTGGTCGCGCACGACGTCCCGGGGGCCGACGTCCACGCGGCCGACCTGGACCCCGCGGCCGTCGGGTGGGCCGCCCGCAACCTCGCCGGCCGGGGCCGCGCGTGGGCCGGTGACCTGCTCGACCCGCTGCCGCCCGGGCTGCGCGGCCGCGTCGACGTGCTCGTGGCGAACGCGCCGTACGTGCCGCACGACGCGATCGCGACCATGCCGCCCGAGGCGCGCGAGCACGAGCCGCACCTCGCCCTCGACGGCGGCCCCGACGGCGTCGACGTGCACCGCCGCCTGCTCGCGGCCGCACCGGCGTGGGTGCGGCCCGGCGGTCACGTGCTGGTGGAGACGAGCGTGCGGCAGGCACCGCTCACGCGGGCGGCGTGCCCGCCGGGCTGGGCGGTCGAGGTGCTGCACGACGACGACGTCGACGGCACGGTCGTCCTCACCCGCCGCCCTGACTGACCGCCCCGGCACCGCCTGGACGCGCCCTCGCCCCTCACCGGGGCGGCCCCTGTCCACGGACCGGAACGACCCCGCCGCGAGACCGGGCCCACATCGCGCATCGGTGCCGATGAGCGAGCCGCGCCCGGTCTCGCGAGCGGTCAGTCCCAGCATCCGGGACGCACCTCACGCGAGGGTGCAGGTGACCCCGTTCAGCGCGAACGACGTGGGTCGCGGGTTCGTGCCCGGGTGGGAGCCGTTGAAGCCGATGTCCACCGAGCCGCCGGGCGCGAGCCGGCCGTTCCAGGCGGCGTTGGTCGCGGTCACCGTCGAGCCGGACTGCGTCCACGTCGCCGACCAGCCCTGCGTCACCTGCTGCCCGCCGGGGAATGTGAACCGCAGGGTCCAGCCCGACAGCGCCGTGGTGCCCTGGTGGGTGACGCGCACCCCCGCGGTGAACCCGGTGCTCCAGTCGTTGCTCGTGAACGTCACCCGGCAGGCCGGGCCGGCCGTCGGCGACGCGCTCACGCTCGGGCTGACGCTCGGCGACGCGCTCACGCTCGGGCTGACGCTCGGCGACGGACTCACGCTCGGGCTGACGCTCGGCGACGCGCTCACGCTCGGCGACGGGCTCACCGTCGGCGTGACGGTCGGCGTCGGCGTCGTCCCGATCCGCGACGGGTCGACGATCCCCCAGTACGCGGGCTTCACCTGCAGCTGCCCGTCGAAGAGCAGCGGTGCCGCACCGGAGCGCAGCCACGTACGCGAGTCCTCCAGGCCCCAGACGGTGATCGACTCGAACGACCGCGCGTGCTGCTCGAGCATCGCGAACATGTCGCGGTAGTAGTACCCCTGCTCGATCAGGCGGGCCGCGGGCGGTGCGGTCCACTGCTCACCGGAGTCGCGGTACGCCGACACGTCGAGCTCGGTGACGGCCTGCCGCACGGGAAGCGCCTCGAACGCCTCGATCGTGTCCTCGATCATCGGGATGGAGCGGCCCACCTCGACGTGCAGCTGGTGCCCGACGCCGTCGACCGGTACGCCCTGCGCGAGCAGGTCGGTGACGAGGCGCAGGTACGGCGCGCGCTTGTCCGGGTACTCGGAGTTGTAGTCGTTGATGAACAGCAGCACCTCGGGGCCGAACGCGGCACGGGCGTAGCGGAACGCGTCGGCGATGTACGACGGGCCCAGGACGCGGTACCACTCGCTGCGGCGCAGGCCGTCCGACTGGTTCTCGTCGATGACCTCGTTGACGACGTCGAACGCGAAGATCGGGTTGCCGGCCGTGCCGTACTCGCCGTACGTCTCGCGGTAGTGGTCGGCGATCGCCTCGATGTGCGTGCGCAGGCGCTCGCGCAGCAGCGCCTGGTCGGCGGACGACGTCGTCAGGGCGGCCCCGTCGCGCTGGAAGAACCAGGCGGGCGTCTGCTGGTGCCACAGCAGCGTGTGACCGTAGACGCGCATGTCGTGCTCGATCGCCCAGTCGACGAGGCCGTCGGCCGCACCGAACGTGAACGTGCCCTCGGTGGGTTGGATCGACTCGGGCTTCATCTGGTTGCCGGGCGTGATCTGCTCGGCGTGGTGCGCGAGCAGGTCGCCGCGGCCGCCGAGGACGTCCTGCGGCTCGACGGCGATGCCGAACGGCACGGACACCTCGTCGGAGACGGGCGTGACCGACAGGTCCGGGGTGTACCGGATGCCCGAGACGAGGACGTCGTCGACCATGAGGTCGGCGGGCGAGGAGACCGACTCGACGTAGAGCGACGCGGTGTCGAACGGGCCGGGCGTGTAGGTCGCCGTGACCTCGCGCCACTGGCTCGTGACCCCCTCGACCGTCGTCAGCGTCTCGTAGGACGCGACGCCGTCGACGTCCCGCTGCACGGACACCCGCAGGTCGGCCGAGCCGGCGCCGTCGGGCAGCCGCAGCCACAGGCCGACGGTGTACGTCGTGCCGGGCTCGAAGACCTCGGTCACGGGGATCAGCGCGCCGTCCCACGGGTCGACCCGGTCCTGCACGAGAAGGCTGCCGGTGCCGCGCGCTCCGACGGCGGTGGTGCTCACGGTCGCCGCGCCGCGTGCCTGCCAGCCGTCGAGGCCGGCCTCGAAGTCGCTCGTCACGACGACCGCCGGGGACAGGGCGCGGGCGGGCGCGGCGAGCGGGCCCGCGAGGGCGCCGGCGAGGACGAGGGCCACCGTGACCAGGGCGGCCGCCACGACGGCGGCGGGGCGCAGACCGGCGGGGACGGGGCGGACGGACGGCATGACGGGCTCCTCGCGCCGGCGGTGGATCGTCACAGTGCGACCCGGCGCGAGGCTAGGTCGGCGCACCGGCCCGAGTCAGCCCATGAACCGTTTCGGTCCGTGGCCGTCGGGCCGGTGCGCGACCTCCTGCGTGCTCAGCCCACCGCGAGCGGAGCGACGATCTGCTCCACCTGGTCCTTCGCGTCGCCGAACAGCATCGCCGTGTTCTCGCGGAAGAACAGCGGGTTCTGCACGCCCGCGTACCCGGTGGCCATGGACCGCTTGAACACGATCACCTGCTTGGCCTTCCAGACCTCGAGCACCGGCATCCCGGCGATGGGCGACGACGGGTCGTCGAGCGCGGAGGGGTTGACGGTGTCGTTGGCGCCGATGACCAGGACGACGTCGGTGTCCGCGAAGTCGTCGTTGATCTCGTCCATCTCCAGGACGATGTCGTACGGCACCTTCGCCTCGGCGAGCAGCACGTTCATGTGCCCGGGCAGCCGGCCCGCGACGGGGTGCACGGCGAACCGCACGTCGACGCCCTGGCCGCGCAGCTTCGCGACGAGGTCCGCCACGGGGTACTGCGCCTTGGCGACGGCCATGCCGTAGCCGGGTGCGATGACGACGCGGCGCGCGGCGCGCAGCATGTCGGCCACCTCGACGGCGGTGACCTCGCGGTGCTCGCCGTAGTCCTGGTCGCCGGCCGCGACCTTGCCGCCCTCGGCCCCGAACCCGCCGAGGATCACCGAGACGAACGACCGGTTCATGGCCTTGCACATGATGAACGACAGGATCGCGCCGGAGGAGCCGACCAGCGCCCCGACGATGATGAGCAGGTCGTTGCTCAGCATGAAGCCGGCGGCCGCCGCGGCCCACCCGGAGTACGAGTTGAGCATCGAGACGACGACCGGCATGTCACCGCCGCCGATCGAGGCGACCAGGTGCCAGCCGAGGGCGAGCGCGACCACGGTCATCAGCACGAGCGGCAGCAGGGAGTGGTCCGCGAGGAACCAGGTCAGCAGCCCGCCCGACGCGACGAGCGCCGCGAGGTTGAGCCAGTTGCGGCCCGGCAGCATGAGCGGGGCGCTCTTGATGCGCGCCGACAGCTTGAGGAACGCGACGATCGACCCGGTGAACGTCACCGCCCCGATGAGCACACCGAGGAAGACCTCGACCAGGTGCACCGCGTCGGGCTCCTCGGTGAGGAACGAGTTGAAGCCGACGAGCACGGCCGCGAGGCCGACGAACGAGTGCAGGACGGCGATCATCTCGGGCATCTGCGTCATCTCGACGCTGCGCGCCCGCCAGATGCCGATGCCGGCGCCGAGCGCGAGCGCCATCGCGATGAGCAGCAGCGTCACCACGACGGGCCGCTGCGAGACGTCGGCCGCGAGCGCGACCGTGGCGAGCAGCGCGAGGACCATGCCCGCGATGCCGTAGAGGTTGCCGCGACGGGCGGTCTCCTGCTTGCTCAGCCCCGCGAGGGACAGGACGAACAGGATCGCCGCGATGAGGTAGACGGCCTGGGCCAGTGACGTGAGCACGCCCGTCACGCCTCCTTCCGGAACATGTGGATCATGCGGAACGCGACGAGGAACCCGCCGAAGATGTTGATCGCCGCGACGGTGGCGGCGATGAAGGCCAGCGTGGTGACCACCCAGCTCGAGTGCCCGATCTGCAGCAGCGCGCCGACCAGGATGATCCCGCTGATGGCGTTGGTGGTGGCCATGAGCGGGGTGTGCAGCGAGTGGCTGACGTTGGAGATGACGTAGTAGCCGACGACCACCGCGAGCGCGAAGACGGTCGCGTGCCCGAGGAAGGACGCGGGCGCGGCCGTCAGCGCGAGGGCCGCCAGCACGGCGCCGAGCCCGGCGAGCACGGCGTTGCGGCGGGACCTGCGCTGCGCGGCGGCGACCGCCGCGGCCTTCCTGGCGGCCAGCTCCTCCGGCGTCTCGGCGGGGGCCGTCGCGACGGGCGCGGGCGCCGCCGAGACGGCGACGGGCGGGGGCGGCCACATGACCTCGCCGCCGGTGGTCACGGTCATGCCGCGCTGCACCGGGTCGTCGAGGTCGAGCACGAGCTCGCCGTCCTTGCCGGGCGTGAGCAGCGCGAGCAGGTGGACGACGTTGGTGCCGAACAGCTGCGACGTGTGCTGCGGCATCCGGCTCGGCAGGTCGGTGTACCCGAGGATGATCACGCCGTTGTCGGACACGACGCGCTCGCCCGGGACGGTGAGCTCGCAGTTGCCGCCGCCGGACGCGGCGAGGTCGACGATCACCGAGCCGGGGGTCATCGCCTCGACCATGTCCTTGGTGATCGTGCGCGGCGCCTGCCCGCGCACGAGGGCGGTGGTCACCACGACGTTCGCCCAGGCGGTCTGCTCGGCGTACATCTGCGCCGTGAGCCGCTCCTGCTCGGCTGTCAGCTCGCGCGCGTAGCCGTCGG
Organism: Cellulomonas wangsupingiae; assembly: GCF_024508275.1. Classification (NCBI taxonomy): domain Bacteria; kingdom Bacillati; phylum Actinomycetota; class Actinomycetes; order Micrococcales; family Cellulomonadaceae; genus Cellulomonas; species Cellulomonas wangsupingiae. The sequence goes on along the minus strand of NZ_CP101989.1, from coordinate 985,381 downwards.
TCGAGACCTCCTGGCCCGCGCCCTCCGCCTGCACGAACGTCGCGCCCATGGACTCGATCTGCTCGCCGACCTCGGGTCGCACGTCGAACGCCCGCACCTGCGCGCCGAGGCTGCTCGCGGTGCCGAGGGCCGCGAGGCCCGCCACACCGGCGCCGATGACGAAGACGTTGGCCGGCGGGGTCTTGCCGGCGGCGGTCACCTGGCCGGTGAACATGCCGCCGAACTCCTCGGCCGCCTCGATGACCGCGCGGTAGCCGGCGACGTTCGAGAGCGTCGACAGCACGTCGAGCGCCTGCGCGCGCGAGATCCGCGGGACGGCGTCGAGCGCGAGCGCCGTGATGCCCAGGCCCGCGAGCCGCTCCGCCAGACCCGCGTCGGCGAACGGCGCCATGGTCGCGACGAGCGTCGCGCCCGACCGCATGGCATCGACGTCCGTCGGCAGGTGCACACCGGTGACGACGTCGCACGCCAGGACGTCGGCACGCTCGACGACCTGCGCACCGGCGGCCTCGTAGGCCTCGTCGGTGAAGGTCGCGGCGGCGCCGGCCTCGCGCTCCACGAGCACCTCGTACCCGAGGTCACGGAGCCTGGCGACGGTCTTGGGCGTCGCGGCGACGAGCCGCTCTCCCGGGCGCTGCTCGCGCGGGACGCCGATCCTCATGCGTGCTCTCCTTCGACGGGCGGTGGACGGGACGTGGGTCCCGCCCGCACGTCCAATCCTGGTCGGACGTGGGACGGACCGGGTCGGACCTTAGGCCCGGAAAGCGCATCCCGCAGTCCGCGCAGTGGCGCAGGACACCCCACCGACGCCCACCGTCTCACGCCCCGAGACATCCACCGCCGCAGCCCTGCGCTGGATTGCACTCTCACGCTGCAGGGAGGGCTGGATTGCACTCTCACCCCACAGGAGGGCTGGATTGCACTCTCACCCCACAGGAGGGCTGGATTGCACTCTCACCCCACAGGACGAGGGCGCGAGAGCGCAATCCAGTACGCCGCCCCACCCACCCTCGTGCGCGAGAGCGCAATCCCGCACCCGCCCCCGCGGGGCGGGAGAGCGATCCAGTCCCCGACGTGGCAGGCGTCAGGACTCCGCGGTGCGGGCGGTCGACTCCCAGGCGGCCGTGGCGCGGCGCAGGGCGGCCTCGGCGTCCACGCCGGAGCGGTGGGCCGCGACCACGACGGCGAGCAGCGTCTCGCCGATCGCCTCCGGGGACGGGTCCACGACGTCCGGTGGCGGGGCGTCGCCCAGCAGGCCGGCCTGGTCCGCCCGCGCGAGCAGCTTCTGGGCTCGGGCGAGCGCGCCCAACGTCGGCGGGACGCCGTCGAGCGCCGACGTGCGGGCCGGCTTCTCGGCGCGCTTGAGATGCTCCCAGCGCTCGAGCACGGTCGCCACGTCGATCTCCCCGTCGCCCTCGGCGCCGAAGACGTGCGGGTTGCGGCGCACCAGCTTGGCGACCAGGCCGTCGGCCACGTCGGCGACGTCGAAGGGGTCCTCCTCGTCCTCGGCGGCGAGCCGCGCGTGGAAGAGCACCTGGAGCAGGAGGTCGCCGAGCTCCTCCTGCAGCCCTGCGCGATCGGCCGACTCGACCGCCTCGACGACCTCGTGCACCTCCTCGACCGCGTACGGCAGCAGCGAGGCGTGGGTCTGGAGCGCGTACCAGGGGCAGCCGCCGGGCGACCGCAGCCGGTCCATCACCGCGACGGCGCGCGCGAGCGCGGCCGCCTGTCGGGCCGCCTCCGCGGGCCCGTCCTGCGGGGACGTCACCTCGGGCACCGTGAGGTCAGGGCGTGGGCGCGGGCTCGGGTGCGCCGTCGGGGAGGGTCGGCTCGGCGTCCTCGCTGACGATCCACGACGGCGTCGTCGGCGGCGCGACGACGAGGTCGTCGGTGAACTCGCCGAACCGCGGGTTCACCTCGATGTCCGCGGCGGCGACGCGCTCCTGGTACTCGGCGGCGGCCGCCTGGGGGTCGGGGGCCTCCTGCAGCGCGCTGACCACGAGCGAGTACCGACCGACCGCCACGGCGCCGGGCCCGAACTCGATCCGCGCGCCCTCGCCCTCGCCGAGCGCCTGGTCGGCGACCGAGCGCAGGAGGTCGAGCGCCTGCTGGTCGTTGACGCCGACGCCGAGGTCGGCCGCGACCTCCGTCGCGAACGGCTCGGTGATGAGCACCGCGAGCACGTCCTGCGCGCCGGCACCGGCGAAGAAGGGCCCCAGCTGCTCGTACGTGGTCGCGAGCTCGGCCGTGCTGATCGCACGACCGTCGACCACGGCCGCCGCGCCCGGCTGCCCGGCGCATCCCGCCAGCAGACCGCCCACCACGACCGTCGTCGTCACCAGCCGCACGCGTCCTCGCGTCCGTCGCACCGCCACCAGGGCCTCCCGGTCATGTTCGTTGGGGTCGTGCGACATCGTAGGCCCTGGCGGCGGGCCTCCCACGCCGCCCAGCCCGGCGTCAGCGTGCCGCCGTGCCGGCCGTCGCGGCGGCCGAGACGTCACCGCGCACGATCGCGTCGACGAACTGCCGCGCCCACGCCAGGACCTCGGCGCCGTGCAAGGGCTTGCCGCCGATGCGGGCCGTGGTCGGGAACGGCACGAGCACCGTGCGCACCGCGGGCTTCGTCACCGAGCCGGGGTACAGGCGCTTGAGCCGCAGCTGCGCGGACTCGGGCAGCTCCACCGGGGCGAACCGCACGAACCTGCCCTGCGCGGTGACGTCCGCCAGCCCCGCGGCGCGCGCGTGCAGGCGGAACTGCGCGACCTCGAAGAGGTTGTCGACGGCCGCGGGCACCGGCCCGTACCGGTCGACCAGCTCGGCGTGCACCTCGCGCAGCGTCGCGGCGTCGGTGGCTGCCGCGATCTTGCGGTACGCCTCCAGGCGCAGCCGCTCATGCGCGATGTAGTCGTGCGGCACGTGCGCGTCGACGGGCAGCTCGATCGTGACGTCCGGCTGCTCCTCGGCGGCCTCGCCGCGGAACGACGCGACCGCCTCCCCCACCATCCGCACGTACAGGTCGAACCCGACGCCCTCGATGTGGCCGGACTGCTCCCCGCCCAGCAGGTTGCCCGCGCCGCGGATCTCGAGGTCCTTCATGGCGACGGCCATGCCGGCGCCGAGGTCCGTGTGCGCGGCGATGGTCTGCAGCCGGTCGTGCGCCGTCTCGGTCAGCGGCACCTCCGGCGGGTACAGGAAGTACGCGTACGCGCGCTCGCGCCCGCGGCCCACGCGCCCGCGCAGCTGGTGCAGCTGCGACAGGCCGAGCCGGTCCGCGCGCTCGAGGATGAGGGTGTTGGCGTTGGAGATGTCCAGGCCCGTCTCGACGATCGTCGTGCAGACCAGGACGTCGAACTTCTTCTCCCAGAAGTCGACGATGACCTCCTCGAGCCGGTGCTCGCCCATCTTGCCGTGGGCGACGGCGATGCGGGCCTCGGGCACCAGCTCGTTGAGGCGTGACGCCGTGCGCTCGATCGACTCGACCCGGTTGTGGACATAGAAGACCTGTCCCTCGCGCAGCAGCTCGCGGCGGATCGCGGCGGCGATCTGCTTCTCCTCGTACGGCCCGACGAACGTCAGCACCGGGTGGCGCTCCTCCGGCGGCGTGGCGAGCGTCGACATCTCGCGGATGCCCGTGACGGCCATCTCGAGCGTGCGCGGGATGGGCGTGGCGCTCATCGCGAGCACGTCGACGTTGGTCCGCAGCGCCTTGAGGGTCTCCTTGTGCTCGACGCCGAAGCGCTGCTCCTCGTCGATGACGACCAGGCCGAGGTCCTTGAACCGCACGCTGCCGGTGATGAGGCGGTGGGTGCCGATGACGACGTCGACGGACCCGTCGGCGAGGCCGTCGATCACCTCCTTCGCCTCCTTGGCCGTCTGGAACCGCGACAGCGCCTTCACGTTCACCGGGTACGGCGCGTAACGCTCGGCGAACGTGTCGAGGTGCTGCTGGACGAGCAGCGTCGTGGGCACCAGCACGGCGACCTGCTTGCCGTCCTGCACGGCCTTGAACGCCGCCCGCACCGCGATCTCCGTCTTGCCGTACCCGACGTCACCGCAGACCAGGCGGTCCATCGGGACCGTCTTCTCCATGTCGGCCTTGACCTCGTCGATCGTGGCCAGCTGGTCGGGGGTCTCGACGTACGCGAACGCGTCCTCGAGCTCGCGCTGCCACGGGGTGTCCGGGCCGAAGGCGTGGCCGGCTGTCGCCATGCGCGCCGAGTACAGGCGGATCAGCTCGGCGGCGATCTCCTTGACGGCCCTGCGTGCGCGGCCCTTCGTCTTCTGCCAGTCCGACCCGCCCATGCGGCTGAGCGTGGGCGCCTCGCCACCGACGTACTTGGTGACCTGGTCGAGCTGGTCCGTCGGGACGTACAGCCGGTCCCCGGGCTGCCCCTTCTTCGAGCTCGCGTACTCCACGACGAGGTACTCGCGCGTCGCGGCGGCGGCTCCCGAGCCGATCGTGCGCTGCACGAGCTCGACGAACCGCCCGACGCCGTGCTGCTCGTGCACGACGAAGTCGCCGGGCCGCAGCTGCACCGGGTCGACGACGTTGCGACGCCGGCTCGGCATCCGCCGCATGTCCCGCGTGCTCGACCCCGCCCGTCCGGTGAGGTCGGCCTCGCTGAACACCGCCAGGTGCAGCCCTTCGTGCACGAACCCCGGCCCCAGCGGCGCGGGCGTGACCAGCACGACGCCCCCCTCGGGCTCGTCGGGGACGGTCGCGACCAGCCGCGCGGGCACGTCCGCCGCCCGCAGCTGCTCGACCATGCGCTGCGCCGGGCCGTGCCCGTCGGTCGCCAGCACGAGGCGCCACCCGTCGTGCTGCAGGCGCCGCACGTCCTCGACGGCGCGGGCCACCTCGCCGCGGTACCGCTCGACCTCACGCGCGCCCACGACCAGCGTGCGCACGTCGGAGTCGGCCGACGGCCCGTCGGACACCGCCTCGCCGGTCACGGCGTCCGCGTCGAGCGTGAAGCCCGACAGCGTCCACCAGCCGAGCGCACGGACGGCCGCGAGCGCGCGGACCTCGGCGAACGACGCGAACGAGGCCGCCGACAGGTCCAGCGGGGTGGCGGCTCCCGCGGCGGCCGACGTCCAGGCCGCCTCGAGGAACTCCCGCGTCGTGGCGACGAGGTCGTGCGCACGGCGGCGCACCCGCTCGGGGTCCACGACGACCAGCAGGGACTCGTCCGGCACCAGGTCGAGCACCGGGACCATGCGCTCGACCAGCACGGGGGCGAGCGACTCCATGCCCTCCACCGCGATGCCCTCGGCGAGACGGTCGAGCATGTCCAGCGCCCCGGGCAGCTGCTCGCGCAGCGACGCGGCACGCTCCCGCACGGCGTCGGTCAGCAGGATCTCCCGGCACGGAGGTGCCCACAGCCCGTGGTCGGCGACCTCCAGGCTGCGCTGGTCGGCCACCGAGAACCAGCGGATCTCCTCGACGTCCTCGCCCCACAGCTCGATGCGCAGCGGGTGGTCCTCGGTGGGCGGGAACACGTCGAGGATGCCGCCCCGCACGGCGAACTCACCGCGCCGCTCGACCATGTCGACGCGTGTGTACGCGGCGTCGACGAGCCGCTGCGCGAGGTCGTCGAGGTCGACGGTGTCACCGGTGCGCACCTCGACCGGGACGAGCTCGCCCAGGCCGTCGACGACCGGCTGCAGGAGCGCGCGCACCGGCATCACGAGCACGCGCACGGGGCCCGACGGGCCGGGCTCGGGGTCCGGGTGCGCGAGCCGCCGGAACACCGCGAGCCGCCGCGCGACCGTGTCCGACCGCGGGCTCAGCCGCTCGTGCGGCAGCGTCTCCCAGCTCGGCAGGACGGCGACGTCGTCGTCCGGGAGGTAGCAGCGCAGCGCACCAGCGAGCTCGTCGGCGTCGCGGCCCGTGGCGGTGACGACGACGAGCGGCCGGCCGGCCGGGCCCGACGCGTCCTGCGCCGTCGGGTGCGCGCCCGTCAGCGCCGCGAGCAGCGGGGGGCGGATGCCCGCCGGACCGACGACGTCGAGCTCGCCCCGGGCGCGCACGGACGCGACCGCCTCCGCGGCGGCGGGGTCGGCGAGGAGGGCGGGCAGGAGGCCGGTGAGGTCCATGGAGATCCTTGGGACGGTCGTGGCCCGTGGTGAGCGGGCGCGCGGGCAGCACGCTCGCCCCGGTCGGGGATGAGGCCGGGGTGCCCGACCATCCTACGAGCCGGCGCCGCCCGACCAGCGGGCGAGCGGTAGCGCCCCGTCCCGCGCGGCGGGCCTCAGCCGGCCTCGACCGCGTCGCTCCCGATGTCGTCGAGCGAGGCGACGGCGCGACGCAGCGCCGTGCTCGACGTGTGCACGGTGTACGGGAAGTAGATGACCTCGACCCCGACCTCGGCGAAGTCACGCTCCAGCCGGTCGCCCTTCGGGGTCCCCCGCCAGTCGTCACCCTTGAAGATCACGTCGAACCCGACGGCGCGCCAGGTCTCGACCTTGTCGGGCACGACCTCGGCGACCACCTCGTCCACGAACGAGATGTGGCTGACGATCTCCATGCGCTCGGCGAGCGGCACGAGGGGCCGCCGACCCTTCGTCACCTCGAGCACCTCGTCCGCGACGACACCGGCGATGAGGTAGTCGCAGCGCCGCTTCGCGTGCCGCAGGATGTTGAGGTGGCCGACGTGGAACAGGTCGTACGCGCCGGGCGCGTACCCCACGATTCTTCTGGTCACGTACTCCCCCACGATGTCGTCGGTGGCCGGCCGGCCCTGCGCGTGCCGCTCCGGCGGGGCACCGATCGCACCGAGATTAACGGAGAACATCCGGTTCTGGCACGGTTTGTCCGATCTTCACCCGTTGCGCCGCGTCCTCGACCTGGGCGGGACGCTCGACGACCGGGCGCCTCGCGGGCAGCCGGCGGCGACCCAGCCGTTGCGCGGGCCGCTCGACCCCCCACCAGCTCGCGGCGGCCAGCGGCAGCGTCCCGGCGACCGACAGGGCGAACAGCGCCAGGGGCCGTACCCCCGGCAGGGTGCCGATGACGACCTGCTGAACGGGGTACGCGTAGATGTAGGTGCCGTAGGAGAGGTCGTGCCGCACCTGCGCGAGCCGGTGCTTGAGCAGGGCGCCCCCCGCGACCACGACGTACGCGAGCGGCAGGGCCCCCACGAGCCGGTAGTCCGCGGGCACGAGCGCCGCGCTCAGCACCACCGCCGCGGCCGCGACGGCGACGAGCGCCCCGTGCACGGGGACGCGGTGACGGAACTGGTGGAGCAGCGCACCGGCGAGGAACATCAGGCCGAACCGCGCGGCGTGCTTGACGAGGTGGACCTCGTCGAGCGCGGGCAGCAGCGCCGCCGCGAGCACCGCCAGCACGAGGAGGAACAGGGCGGGCAGCACCCACCGGCGACGCAGCAGCCCCGTGACCCCCAGCACCAGGACGCCCAGGTAGCAGACGAACTCCCAGGACAGCGTCCACAGCGACCCGTTCCAGACGCCGTCGTCACCCGACGCACCGCCCGCCGGCATGCCGGCGATGCCCTCCTGGAAGATCCAGAGCAGCGCGTTGTGGCCCACGTAGGACGCGCCGTCCTCCAGCGCGGCCGCGTCGACGCCGCGACCGGTGAGCACCAGGTAGAGCGGCGAGACGACAAAAGCCACGACCAGGAGGCACACCCAGAAGCCCGGCATGATCCGCAGCGCCCGGGCGGAGAGGAAGCGCACGGGGTCCTCGTCGGACAGCCAGCTGCGCACGATGAGGAAGCCGGACACGGCGAAGAACCCGTCCACCAGCCCGCTGAGCAGCAGCCGCTCCGCCGGCTGCCACGGCAGCCCGGCACCCACCATCGAGATCGAGTGCCACAGCACCACCCCGAGGGCCAGCGCGAGACGTACGACGTTGAGGCCGTTGCGCCGGGGCTCGAAGACGTCCTCGAGCGACGGGAGCGCCCTCACCCCTCACGCTCCAGCAGCACCACGTCCGCGGACGTCTGCTCGTCGACGGACACGACGTGGAACCCCAGCCGTTCGAGGTCCTCACGCTGGGCCCCCTGCACCCCCGACCTGTGGTCCACGACCCACCACACCCGGTCCACCGCGGCGAGCTCGCGCCCGGCGTCGGCCACGGGGACCGAGAGGTCCCACAGGCGGCCCTCGGCGGCGGCGACCGGGTCGCGCGTCACGTCGCGGAGCCCGACGAAGGCACCCGGGTAGGCGACCGCGATCGCGCGCGCGGGGACGCGCACCCGGCCGTCCGCGTCGTGCAGGTCGGAGAACACGACGGCGTCACCCGTCGCGGCACCGGCGCGCACGCCGTCGGCGACGTCCGCCCAGTCCGACCGGTCCTTCGCCGTGGGCGTGCGCTCCTCGTACCAGGCCGGGGCCGCGAGCAGGACGACGACCGCCGTCACGCCGACCAGCCGCGCGCGGTCCCGCGCGAGGGCGTCGACGCCCACGGCCACGAGCAGCGCGAGTGCGGGTGCGGTGAACGCGAGGTACTTGGGCACGTAGAGCGGTGAGGCGACCACGGACCAGGCGATCGCGGCCAGGGGTGGCAGCACGAGCCACGCGGCCGCGAGGGGGACGACCCCGCCCGCGCCGACGCCGCGCCGCAGGTGGGTGACCACCGCGACCGCGACGAGCGACCAGCAGACCAGCGCCAGCGGGAGCGACGACCACGGCGTCGTGCCGAACCACTGGTCCAGACCGACCTGGCGAAGGGTCCGGAGCCCGGGTGCGGGGATCCAGCCGACCTGGCCCCGCTGACCGACCGCGACCAGCAGGAACGGCGCCGCCACGCACCAGCCCGCGACGACCGCCACGGCGGGGGCGACCAGCGCCCGCCACGACCTGCGCCACCACAGCAGCCCCACGAGGTGCGCCGCCGGCAGCAGCGCCAGCAGCATCCAGGTGCACGTGCCGGCGGCGACCAGGGCGCCGTAGACCACCCAGCGCCACCGGCTGCGGGGCGCGCCGACCGCGGACACCAGCGCGACCGTCGTCCACACGGCGAGGGCCGTCGCCAGCGCCGCCGAGCGCCCCTCCGTCGCCGCCCACGTCATGCGCGGCAGCGCCAGGAGGACCAGGCCCGCCACCACCGCGACGCGGCGCGAGGCGAGACGGTCGGCCAGCACGACGGTGCCGGCGACGGCGGCCCCGACGGCGAGCGCGCTCAGCAGCCGCAGCGCCACCACGGACTCGCCGGTCAGCGCGAGCCACCCGTGGGCGACGGCGTAGTACACGCCGTGGACGGCGTCGACCTGTGTCGTCAGGCGCAGCAGTGCGGGCAGGTCGCGCAGCGCGCCGGACATGGTCGCCGCCTCGTCCCCCCAGGCCGACGGCACCCAGGCGCCGGCGAACCCGACGAGGACCGCGAGCGCTCCGAGGGTGGACGCCGCCCCGCGGACGGACCGGACCCGCGCCGGCGCGCTCTCCGCAGCGGCGCGCGGCCGCAGGCCGAGCACCGTCGGACCGACGGTCACGGCAGCTCGTCGACCAGCTGGTCGCCGACCACCCCGAGCTGCGTGCGGCCGGACCGCGAGCGCGGCCGGTAGACCACCCGGGAGTGGAACGTGAACCGCGCCACGAACGCGACGAGGAGCGTGAGCGCCGTCGCCGGGACGGCCGCGACGTGCATCGTGCTCACGAGCAGCGCGAGCACCGGCAGCCGCAGCGCGGTCTCGATGTTGTTGAAGGCGAACGAGTGCGCGAAGCGGCGCCACGGTCCTCGTCCCTCGTGACGCAGGTCGGCGAACACGAAGCGCTCCTGCAGCAGGAAGTTCATGACGATCGTGAGCTCCGCCGCGACCACGGCCGCGACGAGGTACTCCGCGCCCCAGCCGGTGAGCAGCGCGACGATCGCGATGTTCACCAGCGCCCCCACGCCGCCGATGACCGCGAAGCGGGACATGCGCCCGAAGCGCAGGGCCGCGAGCTGGGTGAGGAACCGCGCGCCCTGCGCGAACGACGCCTTGGAGTCGCCGGCGTAGCGCTCGCCGAACACGAAGGGGATCTCGGCGACGGCGAGCCGGTGACGGGCGAGGATCTCGAGCAGGATCTTGAAGCCGCGCGGACGCAGGCGGTCCAGCTCGACCGCCTCGCGGCGGACGAGGAAGAACCCGGTCATGGGGTCCGAGCAGTCCGCGAGGCGCACCGGGAACATCGCCCGGGTGACGGCGGTCGACACCGACGACACCACGCGACGCGTCACGTTGGCCAGGCCGCTGGAGCTCCCGTCGTCCATGTACCGCGACGCCACGACGACGTCGACGCCCTCGTCGCGGGCGGTGGCCAGCAGCGAGGGCACCAGGCCCGGCGGGTGCTGCAGGTCGCCGTCCATCACGACGCACCACGGCGCCGTCGAGGCGGCGAGCCCTTCCTGGACCGCGCCGGCCAGACCACCGACGGGCTCGTCCCGGTGGATCAGCCGGACCGGGATGGCCGCCGTCGCGGCGACCTCCCGCACGACGTCGGGCGTGGTGTCCGTCGAGTCGTCGACGAACAGGACCTCCGCCGACTGCCCGTCGAGGGCGTCGGCGAGCTGCCGGACGAGCTCGGCGACGTTGGGCGCCTCGTTGAAGGTCGGGACGATCACGGTGAGCTCGGGAGTGCCGGGCTGCCGGTCGGACGCACTGCTCACAGGTCCCCCCCGAGGGCCGTCGATATGACCGTGCAGGCCTGGTCGTTGAGGGGAGCGTAGTCCCGGTTCCGACCTGAATGGGAGTGTTTGCCCGATTTCACCCAGGTGCGCGCTCGAGGACGACCACCTCGTCGAGCGGCCCCTCCCAGCGGTCCCGCACGACCCACCCGCCCTCGGACAGGTAGACGTCGTCGGCGTCGCGCACCGCCGCGGGCAGGTCGTGCCGGCGCACCACGCACAGGGTGTCCAGCGACGCGAGCCGCGCCCCCGAGTCGCGCAGCAGTGCCGAGCGTCCGACGAGGTCGTCCGTCTCCAGCGGGTCCGCGACGAGGGTCACGTCGACCAGGCCGTCGTATCCCTCGGGGTAGGCGACCGACACGCCCCGGGTGGTCAGCCGCACGGTGCTCCCGGTCGGGGCGGCGCGCGGCGCGAAGTACGCGCCGTCGCCCGGGTCGCACGCGTCGCCGACCACGGCGGCCACCTCCCGCCAGTCCGCCCCGCTCTTCGCGTGCTCCGTGCGCTGCGACACCAGGACGGGCAGCGCGCACGCGACGAGGGCGACGACGGCCGCGACCCGCAGGGGGCGCGTCGGCAGCTCCCGCAGCGCGGCGGCCAGCAGGATCGCGACGGCGGGTGCGCAGAAGGCGAGGTAGCGCGAGCTGTACGTCTGCGACACGACGGCCCACGCGACGACCACGACGGTGGGGACGACGACCCAGGGCACGGTCCACACCAGGACGGCCCGGACGGGTGCCGGCACCGGCCGGTGACGCCACCAGCGCAGCAGGGCGTACGCGACGACGGCGACGGCCACGCCCGCGAGCAGCACCGACGCCGGGCGCCACCAGGAGCCGGCTCCCGCGCCCGCAGCGGCGACCACGGCCGCGTCACGGCTGTAGACCGTGGGCGTCTCCCCGAGGAACCACTGGTTGACGACGACGTTGCGGGCGAGCTCGACGGCGGACATGGTGTGCCGTCCGAGCTGGCCGGTCTGCCCCGCGGCGAGCACGAGGAACGGGCCCACGACCACGGCGACCGCACCGGCCGCGCCGCACCAGCGCACGACCGTCGCCCGCGACCGGTGACCCAGCAGGAGCGTCACCGCGTGCGCCGGCAGGAGCAGCAGGGTGTAGAGGTTCGTGAGGACCGCGACCACCATGAGCGCCGCGTAGCCGACCCAGCGCGCCGCGCCGCCGCGCCGCACGGCCGCGAGCAGCAGCACCGTGCCCCAGACCCCCGCGGCCGTGGCGAACGCGAAGGGTCGCGCCTCCGCGCCCATCCACGTGACCCGGGGCAGCAGGAGCACCGTGGCGGCGGCCCACCAGGCCAGCCCTCGCCCGCCGAGCCGTGCGGCGAGCACCCAGGTCCCGGCCGCGACGAGTCCCACCGCCAGGGCGCTCGCCGACCGCAGCGCGAGCTCCGAGGTGCCGAAGACGCCGATCCAGACGTGCATGAACGCGTAGTAGGCGGTGTGGACCGCGTCGAGCCCTCCTGCCATCGCGACCAGCTCACCCCAGGGCCGCGTGGCCGCCGAGACCGTCGCCGCCTCGTCGGTCCAGAGCGAGGCGCCACCGGCGCCGACGAGCATGAGCAGGGCGCCGACGGCTCCCACGAGCAGCACCGGACGCCGGACCGCGTCGCCGTCGGCGTCGGGCGGCGTCGTGACCGGTGGCGCGACGGTCGTCTCCTGTCCGGCCATGACCGCCCCGGTCAGGCGCGCAGCACGGCGGAGGGACGGGGGTCCCCGGGCGGTGCGGCCTCGGCAGCGTCCTCGGCGTCGCTCTCCGGATCCCGGTCGGCGTCGCTCCGGGGCACGGCCTCGGCCTCGGTCTCGGTCTCGGTCTCGCGGCCGTCCACCTGGTCGCCGCCCTCGCCGGCCAGCACCTCCTCGAAGGGCGCGGGGCGCGGGTGACGGAGCTCGTCGACGGGCGCCGGCTCCCCCGGCGTCGGGAGGGCGGGCCAGCTCGGGCCCTCCGGGTCGCGGCCGTCGGGGGCGTGCCCGGCCCCGCGTGGCTGCGCGACGAGGGCGGGTGCCACGCGCCGGCCACGCCGGCCGCGCCCGGGACGCCGTTCGGCCGAGCCGTAGCCGTACGTGTCGTCGGCCACACCTCGCTCCCGGTTGAGGATCGTCCCGACGACCCGCCCGCCGCCGAGCTGGACCGCGTCGGCCGCCTGGCGCAGCTGCGGGCGCCGGACGCGGTGGGCGTCGGCCACGACCACCACGCCCGTCGCACGGCGCGCGATCACGGCGGCGTCGGCCACCGGCACCACGGGCGGGGCGTCGACGATCACGACGTCGAACTGCGCGGCCGCCTCGTCGAGCAGCGCACCGAACTCCGGGTAGGAGAGCAGCTCGGCCGGGTTGGGCGGCACGGGACCGGACGCGAGCACCGAGAGCTGGGGACTGACGTCCTGCCGCACCTCGGCGAGCGTGGCACGACCGACCAGGCAGTCCGTGAGGCCGGCCTCCCCCTCCACGCCGAGCTGGTCCGCGATGGTCGGCTGCCGCAGGTCCGCGTCGACCAGGAGCGTGCGAGCACCGGCCGCGGCGAGCGCGACGGCGACGCGGGACGCGACGAAGGACTTGCCCTCGCCCTCGAGCGCCGACGTGAACACGAGCACCTTGGGCGCCCCGGGCCGCCCGATCATCTCGAGGTTCGCCCGGACGCGCCGGACGTCCTCGCTGCGCGCACCGTCCGCGGCGGACGGCACAGGCTTCCCCCGGCCCGCGCGTCGACGCTGCCGGATCGACCCGAGCACGGGCACGTCGATGACCTGGCGCAGCTCCGCCTGGTGGCGCACGCGCGTGTCGAGGGCCTCGCGACCCCAGGCGGCGACGAGGCCGAGCAGGACGCCGGCGAGCAGCGCGGCGAGGACGTTGCGCCGCGTGTTGGGAGCCACGGGGTGCGTGGGCGCGACGGCCTCGCTGACCACGGTGGCCTCGATCGTGCTGCCCGCCTCGCCGGCCGGGGCGAGGTCCTCGACGACCTTGCCGAGCTGCAGCGCGACCGCGTTGGCGACGCTCGCCGTGCGCTCGGGCGAGCCGCCCGTCACGGAGATCTCCAGCAGCGAGCTCTCCTTGGGCGAGGACACCGCGACCGATCCCGCCAGGCTCCGCGGCGACACGTCCAGCCCTAGCTCGCGGACGACCGGGTCGAGCGTCACGGGCAGCGTGGCGAGCCGCGCGAACGACGTCATCTGCCCCTGCGTGTAGCTCGACCCCTGGTTGAGCTCGCCGGCCGACGACCCCGCCGCCAGCGCGACGTAGAGCGTCGCTGTCGAGCGGTAGACCGGGGCCGCACGCGACGACACGAACGCCATGCCCGCGGTCAGGACGACGACCGGCAGCACGACCCAGGCCCAGTGCTTCCGGGCCGATCGCAGCACGTCGCGCAGCGTCATTCGCCAGCTCCTCTCGGTTCCTGTCCCTATTGGACCATCCGGTCCGTGATGTCCGGTTCGACCAGTCGGGTGGAATTGTCGCGCGTCAGGGTGCGACGCCGACCGCACGTGGGTGGTCGGCGACCCCGCGGGCCGGTTCGACGTCCCCCTCGACGGGAGGGTCGGCGCCCCCGGCCGCTGCCGTCTGGGCGACCGCGACGCCGGCGACGAACCAGAAGAACGTCGAGAACTGCGTGATGAAGGCGACGCTCGTGAGGCTGGGCAGGATCGCGACGACGGCGGTGAGGCCGGGTGTGCGCGGCCCGCGCACGAATCCCACCAGCGCCGCGACGCCGAGCAGCACGAGCAGGCCCGCGACGAACCCGCCGTAGCTGAGGGCGGTCATCAGGACCGCGTTGTCGATCGACCGGAAGCTCCCCCACCCGCCGGTGCCGGAGGCGTCGCTGTAGGCCGCGGTGGACCGCCCGAGCACGCCGACGGACGGCAGCAGCGACCACAGGTCGGCGCGGTACTCGGCGCTGCCGGACGCCTCGTCGCCCGCCTCGGCGAAGACGGCCATCGCCGTCGGTGTCGTGAGCGCCGCACCGACGACCAGGGCGACGGCGGCCCAGGCGCGGAACGCCCGGGTCGCCCAGGCGCCGAGCCCGACCACGCACAGCACCAGCGCGAGCGCCGTCGACAGCATGCCGATGCGGCTGTAGGTCACGACCGCGGCCACGCCGATGAGCACGAAGGTGATCGTGCGCAGCCACGCGGGCAGGCGCGAGGACCAGACGAACGGGACCACGAGCGCGAGCGACGCCCCCAGCGGGATCGCGTGCCCGAACGCCCCCTCGGCCCGCGGCAGCCCTCCCCGCATGCGGATGCCGCTCCACTGCGTGTACAACGGGTTGCCCATCGCGAGCCGGACGAAGAGGTTGTCGCCCGTCACGACCTCGACGACGACGAGCACGGCCACCACGAGGAAGACCAGCGTGATGCAGACCGCGACGGCCCGGGACCCCAGCCGCGCGACGAGCACGCGCCCGACGAGGTAGGGGACGAGCCAGCCGGTCGTCGTGGCGTAGGCGTCCCCCAGGCTCGCGTACCCGCCGACCCACGACACCACGACGACCGCCAGGGCGAACCCCAGCACACCGTCCCAGACGGTCCACCGGATCCGGGAGCCGGGCAGCAGGGCCACGAGGACCCCGATCCCGACGGCCGTGGCCGCGCCGACGAACATGCCGACCTGCACGCCGATCCAGATCGGGACGAGCCCGATCGACGCGATGTAGGCGACGAGGCCGATCTGCGGGCGGGTGCGCACGAGCACGGCGAACAGCGCGGCCAGCGCGAGCAGGACGAGCATGACCGCGAGGTCGTCGACCCGGCCCGCCGAGATCACGGGTCGACCTCGGCGCGGGCCCGCCCTGCCACCACGTACGTCATCCGACCGTCGTCACCCGCAGGTCGTCCCACGCCACCACGACGGGCAGGTTGGCCGTGCTGCCCGCGACGTAGGCGCCCAGGCCCACGGAGCCTGCGGTCTGCAGCTCCGGGGTCGTGTCGGTGGCCTCGACCTGCCAGCCCGGCTCGGCGGCGCCGGCGGCCCACAGCTTGGCCCGCAGCGTGGTGGTCCCCGACCCGGCGACCTGCAGGCGCAGCGTGTACCGCGTCCCCGGGGTCACGGTGACGCCCGGGGCCACCTGGGCGACGGCGACCTCGGTACCGCCGACCTTGCGCAGCAGCTGCAGCCCCGAGACGTTCCCGCTCTGCGCGATGTTCGCCTTGACCAGGTACTCCGACGTCCAGGCCGTCTGGCGGCCGGTGAGCCACAGCCGGGTCGCCCCCGAGCTCGAGAGCTTGTCGACGGTGAACGAGACGCTCGCGTCCACGTCGGTCGCCGAGAGCGTGCCGAGCCGGGCGCGAGGGCTGGACCCTCCGGTGGTCAGGGTGAGCCGACCGACGCCGTCGCCGACGGTGAACAGGCTCGCGGACCCGGCATGGGCCCACGCGCCGCCTGCGTCCGGGGCGCCCCAGGCGGACGCCGACGAGCGCTCGAAGGCGTCGGCCGCCAGGACGACGGGCCCCACCGGGGCCTGCACCGTGACGTCCCGCGACGTCGACGCCTCACCCCCGCGGTCGTCGGTCACCGTGAGCGTCACGGTGTACTCCCCGTCCGCGCCGTACGCGTGCGTCGCGGACGGCCCCGTGACCGGCGCCGAGCCGTCGCCGAAGTCCCACGTCCAGCCGGCGATCGTGCCGTCGGGGTCCGTGGAGGACGCGCCGTCGACCGCGACCGTCAGGTCCGTGGCGGTGACCGTGAAGGCGGCCGTGGGCTCCTGGTTCGGTGCCCGGACCGTGACGACCTGCGTCGTGGTGTGCGTCGCCCCGTCGTCGTCGGTCACGGTCAGCGTCACCGGGTGGTCGCCCGCGGCGGCGAACGTGTGGGACGCCTGCGGACCCGTCGCGGCAGCCTCGCCACCGAAGTCCCACGCGTAGCCCTCGACCGTCCCGTCCGGGTCGCTCGAGGTCGCCCCGTCGACCTGCACCGTGAGGTCGTCGGCGGTCGCGGTGAACGCCGCCACCGGCGCCTGGTTGGGCACCTGCCCGGACCCCAGCTGGTAGTGCTGGGCGACCTGCGCAGGGGTGAGCCCGGTCGAGTACACCGCAACCTCGTCGATCCTGCCGGCGAACCAGGGCTGCGGCCCCCCCGTGGTGTCACCGCCCACGCGCCAGTACCCGGTGTAGGACTGCGCGGCCGTCTGCGGGTGGGTGCCGACGAGCACACCGTCGACGAACAGCCGCATCCCCTCGGCCGACTGCGACGCCACCAGGTGGTGCCACTCGCCGTCGTTGTAGGCCACGGGACTCGTGATCGTGCTCGCCTCGCCGGTCCCCACCCCGAACGTCAGGCGGCCGTCCGTCTCCATGTAGACGTGCCGGTCGTACTCCGCCGACGTCCCCGTGGCGCCGCTGCCGAAGCCGATGAGCTTGCCACCCAGCTCCGTCGTGGAGCTGAACCACAGCTCCTGGCTGTACGTCGTCGGGTTGACGTACAGGTTCGACGAGCGGACGAAGTTCCCGGCGGAGCCGGACAGCTGGACGGCCCCGTTGTCGGGCTGACCGTCCAGCGCGCCGGCCACGCCGCGTCCGACCGTGCCGACGTAGACGCCGGGGGCGAGCTTCGCCCCGGAGTCTGCCGCCGTGGTGCCGGTCGCGTCGTCGAGCCGCCAGAAGACGTCGGGATCGAGGCCGTGCACGGCCGCGCCGTAGGCGTCCGCCGGTGCCGCCGGGACGGTGGACTCGCCGCCCGCCGCCACCCAGTGGGCGTCCACCTGGGCCGCGCTCAGCGGCGCGGGGTAGATCGCCACGTCGTCGATCTCGCCGTCGAACCAGGTCGCGCCGGTCCACCCGCGGTCCCCGCCGATCCGCCAGAACCCGGTGTACGTCTGCGCCGACGTGGTGTCCGTGCGCTGGCCGACGCGCGTGCCGTCCACGTACAGCTTCATCCCGTCCGCGCCGAGCGTCGCGACGACGTGGTGCCACTCGCCGTCGTTCATGCCGGTGGCCGACTGCAGGGTGCGCTGGGCACCCGGGTAGACGCCGAACAGGACGCGCCCGGAGGTGTCGAGGTAGACGTGGCGGTCGTAGCTCGCGCTGGTCCCGCTGTTCCGGTTGCCGAAGCCGACGATCTTGCCGCCGGCCCTCGACGTCGTCCGGAACCAGGTCTCGATGCTGAACGTCTGCGGCGCGGGGATCGCCGTCTGCGTCGCGACCAGCCCGGCGGTGGTGCCGGAGAAGTCCGCCGCCGTGTCGGCGTCGCCCTCGATCGCCCCGGTCACGCCCCACCCGACGCCCGTGCCGGCGATGCCGGTCGAGGTGCCGGCCCAGTCCTCGGCGGTCGTCGACCCCGCGGGGTCGCTCAGGCGCCAGAACGAGCTGGCGCCGTCCTCGAGCACCGCGGCGGTGTAGGGGCTCATCACCCCGTCCGGGCTCACCGTGACGGTCATCCACGCCGATCGCGTGACGTTGCCGAAGGGGTCGGAGGCCGTCAGCCGGTAGCGCTGGGAGCTGCCCGGCGCCAGACCCGTGTCCTTGACGACACGCGACTGCGGCTTCCAGAACGGGGTCGTGATCGTCTCGGTGAAGATGGGCGTCGACGTCTCGCTCTGCCGGTAGATCCGGTAGGTCAGCGCCTGGTTGTCCCGGTCCCAGTTGGTCCCGAAGGTCATGCGCACCTCGCCCTTGACGCGCGAGCTGACCGTGAGCGGGAACGCCGCGCCCTGCAGGCGCGGCCCCTGCTTGTTCGGCGCCTTGTCCGGGGTGGCGAAGCGCACCAGGCCGTACTGCGTGGCCCCGTTGACGCCGGGGAACTCACCGCCGTAGACGATGTAGTCGTCGTTGCCGGACACGCTCCACACGGCCTGCCCCAGCCCCGAGAAGTTGCCGACGTAGAACTGGGGGTACCAGTTCAGCAGCGTGGGCGCGGGCTCCCCTGTGTGCGACGGGTAGCCGTAGATGTCCGGGGTGTTGACCCCCGTCGCGGCCAGGCTGAAGGCGTTCGCGTAGTAGAACTGCCACGGGTCGGTCTGCGGGAAGCCGCCCATGTTGCCGCAGTAGTGGTGGTGGCTCGCGGTGTAGACGACGTCGCGCGAGCGGAACGTCGAGTACGCGTCGCCGTGGCAGTCCGCCACCCAGGTGAGCGTGCCCGTGGCGGGGTCCGTGCGGAACGTCCCCTCGACGTTCCCGCCGTCGCCGTAGTGGTAGCCCGTCCCGTAGACCCCGGTGGCGTCCGCGTACAGGCTCGTGATGGAGGACTCGACGCCGGCGTTGCGGATCTGGTCGTTCGCGGGGAACGCCAGGGGCGCACCGGTGCCCGGGTGCACCGCGCCCAGCCCGTAGAAGTCGGCGCCGGAGAGCTCGGTGAAGCGCCCGCCGACGACCACCTTCCCGCCGTCCGCCGTCACCGCGAGCGCCGTGACCGGCGCGTCGGTGTCGGCGACGAAGCTCGTGAGCGCGCCGTCGGAGGCGTTGAACGCCGCCAGGTACGAGCGCGGCACGAGCGTGCCGCCGGTGACGCTGGCCGCGGACTGGAAGTTGCCGCCCGCGTAGACGGTGGTGTTGGTGGCCGCGACGGCGAGCCCGCCCGCCGCCAGCGTGGGACGGAAGTTCGCCACCAGCTGGTTGGTCGCGGTGTCGAACGCGGCGATCCGCACCCGGTACTGGCCGTCCACCCGCGTGAAGTCGCCCGCGATGTAGATGCGCTTGCCGTCCGGCGACCGCGTGATCGACCGCACCTGGCCGTCCACCTGCGGCGCGAAGCCGGGCACGAGCTGGCCCGTGGTGATGTCGTAGGCCAGGAGGTTGAGCCGGTCGACCTCGCTGGTCCCTGCGGCGGCGCCCGGGGGCCGCGCCTTCGTGAAGCGGCCGCCGACGTAGACGGTGTTCCCGACCACGGTCTGCGTCCAGGCGACACCGTTCATCTGCGCGGTGGGCAGCGCGTCGGCGGCGACCGTCGGCGGGGACGCCGGGTTCGTCGGGTCGACGGGGGCCGAGTCGGCCGAGGCCGGGATCGCAAGACCGAGCACCACCAGCGACGTCACGCTGATCGTGGTGGCGGCGCGCCGCAGGGTGATCGACAGGGTGGACACGGGCCCCTCGCCATCATGAGAGCAGGCTCACAAACCGGACAAGTGGAACTTATCCCCATGGAGCACCCAGGTGAATCACGCGTCCACGGATTCACCCGGACATCCGTACAGTTCACCCGCTTCCTGCCCCGGCGAGCGCCCGGACGCCGGTGCGCGGTCAGCCGAGGCGGAACCCCTGGGCGACGATCGGCGCAGTACCTGGCGACAGCAGGACCGTCACGGCGAGCGGCTCACCCGACGGCGCCTGGGCGAAGCGGTAGGACCCCTCGACCGTGGCGCCGGCGCCCACCTCGGCAGGCAGGAGCACGTTCGCCGGGTCGGTGAGGACCGGGTTCACCGGCAGTCCCTGCGCCCCGGCGTAGACGCTCACCGCGGGCGTCGCGAGCGCCACCGCGTCCACGCCCTCGTTGACGACGCGGACGACGACGACCGTGCCCGGGCCGGCGTACTCCCCCGGCCCCGTGCCGGCGACGTCGGTCGCGGCCACGGACGTGACGGCGACGGACAGCCCGCCGGCCGGCCTCGCCTGCCCGGTCGTCTCCACGACGACCGGCGCGACGTCGCTCACGGGGGGGACGGGCACCTCGCCGGGCGCGGCGGCGGGGTCGGCACCCTCGCCCTCCGCACCCCCGTCTGGGGCCGGCCCGGCGTCCGACGGCGCCGCGGACGCGTCCGCGGTGGGCGTCGGCGTCACCGACGACCCCCCGGCGCTCGCGGCGGGCGTCCGCGAGGGGTCGGCCGCAGCGGGTGCGTCGGACCCACCCGCCCGCAGCAGGGCCACGACCACCACGACGACCAGCACGACCACGACACCGACCACGGACGCGATGACGACGCGACGTCGCCCGGTGCTGTCGACCTGCTCGTCCACGGTTCTCCTCCTGGTCGACGGTGCCGCGCACCGGGGCCGCGCACCGGGGCCGCGCACCGGGGCCGCGCACCGGGGCCGCGCACCGGGGCCGCGCACCGGGCCGCGCACCGCCGGTGCGCCGCAGGTCAGCCGAGTGTAGTGACGGTCGCCGGGGCCGCAGGGGCGACCCCGGGTGAAGTCGCCGGGGTCGGCGACCGCCGGCGCACGGCCACCCCGGGCATCTCGAACAGCCAGCGCACGGCACGCGCGTCCCGGTGGACCGCCAGGGGCCACGTGACCGCGAGAGCGGCGCCCAGCAGCAGCCCGAGGGCGACCCACCACGGCGCCGCGACGGCGCCGAGCCACATCGCCAGCAGCTGCATCACGGGGAAGTGCGCGACGTAGAACACGATCGAGTTGCGCCCCACGAAGCGCAGGGCGCCGGTGCGCGCCGTGGGCAGCCGACGCGCCGCGAGGACCGCGACGACGATGCCCGCGACGCTGCCCGGCACCGTGAGGCTCGCGTACCGCAGGTCCACGAGCGCCGAGGCGACCGCGAGCGCCAGCGCGAGCGCAGCCAGCGCGACGACCAGCACCCGGGAACGGCCCACGCGCCCGAGGATGTCGTCCCCGCGCTCGGCGACCCACGCGCCGAGGAAGAAGAAGACCGCGAAGTACAGCAGCCGGTGCCCCACCGGGTCGTCCACGACGATGGACGCCGCGAGCAGCACCCCGCACACGACCATCGTCGGCACCCGCCGCAGCAGCGGCGCCACGAGGTAGTACGCGCCCAGGAAGAACAGGTACCAGAGGTAGCCCTTGGCGATGTAGAGCTTGGGGTGCCACAGCGGGGTCTGGGTGCCGGACATCACGAGGTAGAGGACGACCCACAGCAGGTACGGCCACCAGACGAGCGCGACCTTGCCCCGCAGGTAGGTCACGAGCGGCTTGCCCAGCGACCGCGGCAGCAGGAGCCCCGACAGGAACATGAGGGTCGGCATGCGGAACGGCAGGAGCGCGTCGTTGACCGCGACCAGCGCCGTCGGAGCCTCGATCCCGTGGATCCGCGGCACCGCGGTGGCGTGCCAGAGCAGCATGAGCAGGATCGCCAGGCCCCGGAGCGTGTCCATCCACTCCATACGGGCTCGCCCCGGGCCTGCCGGCGGAGCCTGCGGCGCCGCGACGACGGCCTCCCGCGTGGTGGTCGCCGGGAGGCCCGTGCCGGGCGGGACGTCGTGCACCGGACCCACTGCACCTCCGCCGCCACCCGCGCGGATCGTCGCCGGTGCCCGCCGGGTGGTGCTGCGGGCCCCGTCGCCGGAACAGTAGTCGACGAACGGGACACTTCGGGCAGATCGGGACGGGTGATCTTCAACCGGACACCCTCGGCCGACGTCCCCACATGCCTACACTCCGGACATCCGAGGCACGCCACGACGGGTGCACCACCCACCGCGAGGAGAACCAGAACGTGCGAGTCCTCACCCTCTGGGCGGACGACCGCTCGTCCAACCTCGGCGTCCGGGCCCTCGCGCGAGGGACGGCGGCGCTGGTCGAGCGCGCGCACCCCGGTGCGGAGGTCGTCGCGGTGCACTACGGGGGCTCGACGGCCCCGACGCCCGTCGGTGACTGGCGTCGGCTGCTGCGCGCCCGCCTGGACCCCCGCGAGCCCTTGATCGACTGGCTGCGCGGCTTCGACCTCGCGGTCGACACGCGCGCGGGTGACTCGTTCGCGGACATCTACGGCACCCGGCGGCTGGTCACCCAGAGCCTGCTGGCCGAGCTCACGGTCGAGGCCGGCACGCCGGTGGTCCTGGGACCGCAGACCATCGGGCCGTTCGGCTCGCGCCGCGGGCGGGCGCTGGGCCGGTGGTCACTGCGCCGGGCGTCCTGCGTCATGGCCCGCGACACGGTGAGCGCGGCGTACGCCGAGCGCCTCGGCCACCCCGTCGACGTCGTGAGCACGGACGTGGTGTTCGCGCTGCCGCGGCCCCGGGTGGCACGGACCCGTGACGTCGTGCTCAACGTCTCCGGCCTGCTGTGGGCGCCGAACCCCCACGTGGACCACGCCGCCTACCGGGCGACGGTGCTCGCCGTGGCGCGCGGCCTGCTCTCCTCGGGGCGCCGGGTCGCCCTGCTCGCGCACGTGCTCGACTCGCCCGTCGCCGACAACGACGTGCCCGCCGTGCACCAGGTCGCCGCGGTGCTCGACCAGCCCGACGTCGAGGTCGTCGTCCCCACGGGTCTCGACGACGTGCGCGAGGTCACCGCGTCCGCCGCCCTGGTGGTGGGTTCGCGGATGCACGCGTGCCTCAACGGGCTGTCCACCGGCACGCCCGCCGTCCCCCTCGCGTACTCGCGGAAGTTCGACCCGCTGCTCGCCGACCTCGGGTGGCCCCACACGATCGACCTGCGCCGGTCGTCGGACCCGGCTGCCGAGACGCTCGCCCTCGCGGAGAAGGACCTGACGAACGACGTCGCGTCCGTCCTGGAACGTGCCGACGAGCTGCTCGCCCCGGCCGTCGCGGCGGTGCGGGACCTGCCGTGACCGCCCGCACGGTCGTCGAGGCCGCGGCCGACGTCGTCGCCTCGGGGCGGTGCACGGGCTGCGGGCTGTGCACCTCGCTCGAGCCCGCGCTCACGATGGCGACGTCGTCCACCGGCTACCTGCGGCCCCGGGCGTCGGGCCCGGGGGCGGGCGACGCGGCGGCGCTGCGCACGTTCCGCGCGGCCTGCCCGGGCGTGACCGTGACCGCCCAGCGGCCGCCCGGCAGCACCTACCACCCGCTGCTCGGTCCGGTGCTCGGCTGCTGGGAGGCGTGGGCGACCGACCCGGAGACGAGGCACCGGGGCAGCAGCGGCGGCGTGCTGACGGCACTGAGCTCCTGGCTCGTGACCACGGGTGAGGCCACCGCGGCCGTGGGCGCGGCGGCCGACGCCCGGGACCCGCGGCGCACCGTCCCGGTCCGGATCGTCAGCCGCGACGAGGCGCTGGCGGCGGCCGGCTCCCGCTACGGGCCGGTCGGCGTCGCCGGCCACCCCGAGGCGGGCGCACCCGGCACCGTGACGACCGGCAAGCCCTGCGAGGTGGCCGCCCTGCGCGCCGCGTCGGGTGCGGACGCCCCCCTCCTGCTGTCCTTCTTCTGCGCCGGCACCCCGTCGCAGCACGCCACCGACCGTCTGGTCACCGAGCTCGGCATGCCGGCCACCGAGGAGGTCGCCGAGCTCTGGTACCGGGGCCGCGGCTGGCCGGGCCGCTTCACGGTGCGCGGCGCGGCGGGCACGGAGGTGTCGACCACCTACGACGAGTCCTGGGGCCGGTCCCTGGGACCCACGGTGCAGTGGCGGTGCAAGATCTGCCCCGACGGCGTCGGCGAGAGCGCCGACGTCGCGGCGGGCGACTTCTGGCGCACCGACGAGCGGGGGTACCCGCTCTTCGAGGAGACCGCCGGGGCCAGCGCCCTGCTGGCGCGCACCCCCCGAGGGCTCGACCTCGTGCGCCGCGCGGCGGCGGCCGGGGTCATCGGCCTGCGCGAGATCGACCCCGACGAGGTCGCAGCCGTGCAGCCGCTGCAGCGCACCCGACGCAGCACGCTGGCCGGACGGCTCGCCGGGGCTCGGCTCGCCGGTGCCCGGCTCCCCCGCTTCCGCGGCTTCGGCCTGGCACGGCTGGCCCTGGGCGGGGCGCGGGCGTCGGTGCGGACGGCCCGTGGCACGTTCCGGCGCGTGCGCGACGGCGCGGCGGCGCGCTCGTGAGCGTCGGGCTCGCCGGGCACGCCGCCCGGGGCGCGCTGTCGACGGGCGTCGGGCTCGTCGCCCGCATGCTCCTGCAGCTCGCCTCCGTCGTCGTCCTCTCGCGCCTGCTGAGCCCGCGCGACTACGGCATCGTCGCGATGGTCGTCGCGATCATCGGCATCGGCGACACGCTGCGCGACTTCGGCCTCAGCTCGGCCGCCATCCAGTCCCGCGACCTGTCGAAGGGGCAGCGCTCCAACCTGTTCTGGACGAACAGCGCGATCGGGCTCGCCCTGGGGCTGCTGGCGCTGGCCGGGTCGGGGCTCGTCGCGAGGTTCTACGACGAGCCCGCGCTGACGGCGGTCACGCAGGCCCTGGCGGTGACGTTCCTGCTCAACGGCATGATGACGCAGTACCGCGCCGGGCTGGTCCGTGACATGCGGTTCCGCGTCGTCGCCCGCGTGGACGTCGTCGCGCCGGCCCTGGCACTGGTGGCGGCCGTGGGCCTCGCCCTCGCGGGCGCCGGCTACTGGGCGCTGGTCGCCCAGCAGATCGTGCAGGCCGTCGTCGCGCTCGTCGCGGTCGTGTGGGCGGGACGCTGGCTCCCCGGCCGCTACGACCGCGGGGAGCCGATGCGCGACCTGTACCGGTTCGGCGGGCACCTCCTCGGCTCCCAGCTGATCGGGTACCTGGCGAACAACGTCGACTCGCTGACCATCGGCCACCGCTTCGGCGCGCACGCCCTCGGGGTCTACAACCGCGCGTTCCAGCTGCTCATGAACCCGCTGAACCAGGTGCGCGCACCCAGCACCACGGTGGCGCTGCCAGTCCTCTCGCGCGCCGCCGGCACCCCCCAGTTCGACGAGATCGTGCGGACCGGCCAGCTCGTGCTCGCGTACCCGGTGACGATCGCCCTGGCGGTGGTCGCCGGGACCGCCGAGCCGCTGGTCGGCGTCCTGCTCGGACCGGCGTGGCAGGAGGTCCCCCCGGTGCTGCGGCTGCTCGCCGTGGCGGGGATCTTCCAGACGCTGTCGTACGTCGGGTACTGGGTGTACCTCGCCCGCGGGCTCACCCGCGAGCTGCTGCACTACTCGCTGGCGTCGGCGGCGATCCGCATCACGTGCGTGCTCGTCGGCTCGGTGTGGGGCGTGGTCGGCGTCGCGGCGGGGTACGCGGTCGCGCCGATGCTCGCGTGGCCGCTGTCGCTGTGGTGGCTGGGCCGCTCGGCCGGCCTCCCGGTGCGCGTGCTCTACCTGGGCGCGGCACGGGTGCTCCTCGTGGGATCGGTGACGGGAGCCGCAGCGACCGTCGCGAGCAGCGCTGCCGCGTCCCTCGGGCCCTGGGGCGAGC
Organism: Cellulomonas wangsupingiae; assembly: GCF_024508275.1. Lineage (NCBI taxonomy): Bacteria > Bacillati > Actinomycetota > Actinomycetes > Micrococcales > Cellulomonadaceae > Cellulomonas > Cellulomonas wangsupingiae. The sequence continues at coordinate 959,799 of NZ_CP101989.1, read as the reverse complement.
TCGTCGCGGGCGCGCTCGCGGCCCTCGTGGCGTGCGCCGCGACGCTCGTGCTGCCGGTGGTGCGCCGCGACCTGCACGACCTGCGGCGCGCGGCACGGGCCGCGCTGCGCCGCGGTCAGTCCTGACGGCGGTACTCGTACACGACGTGCCCCAGGGCACCGGAGACCATCCCGCGGCCCCGCTGCACGGACCGCCGGCCCCGGGCGTCGTGCACGACCGAGCGGGTCAGCGCCCCGACCAGCACGCGCGCGCCGCCGCCGGCCATGCGCACGACGCCGCGGACGACGTACCGCGCCCGCACGAGCTGCCGTGCCGCGCCGCGGGACAGCACGACCTCGGCGCGGGCGCCGGAGTTGCCGCTGCGGTACGCCCGGCGCAGCACCCACGCACGCGTCAGCCGGTCCGCGGGCACGTGGTCGACGACGACGGCCTCGTCGCACCACACCATCGTCTCGCCGACGGCCGTCAGCCGCCGCGAGAAGAGCGTGTCCGACCCCCCGCTGAGCCCGAACCGCTCGTCGAACGTGACACCGGTGCGGCGCAGCCGGCCCAGGTCCAGCAGGAGGTTGTTGGTGGCGGCCACGTCCACCACCGTCCCGGTCGGCAGCCGGCGGCGGTCGAAGAACCGCCCTGCGGCGAGCCACGCGTCGGGCTCGTGCTCGTACTCCGAGACGACCGCGCCCACCACGGCGGCCGCACCGCTGCGGGCGTGCTCGGCGAGGAGCGCCGCGAGCCACCCGGGCGTGGGCCGCTCGTCGTCGTCCACGAAGACCAGGAGCTCGCTGCCGGCGCACTCCGCGAGCGCGCGGTTGCGCCCCGCCGCGATGCCCGGCCGCGGCTCGTGGGCGTACCGGACCCGCGGGTCGCCGACGCTCTCGACGGTCCCTCGCGCGCCACCCTCGGGGTCGTTGTCGACCACCAGCAGCTCGGCGCGCACGTCGACGGTGCCCAGCTCGGCGAGGAACGCGGGCACGGCCGCCCGGACGTCCTCCGGCCGGCGGTAGGTCAGCATCGCCACGACGAGCGGCGCGGTCACGCCCGCCGTCGCGGGCGGCACCTCAGCGCCGGGGGCGTCGCGCGCGGACGTGTCCTGCGTGCTGCTCACGCGTTCTCCCTCGTGTCGTGGCCCGCCCCGACCGTGGGGCGGACCGCCTCCGTCGCGTGCACCGGGGGCCGGCCCGGGGCCCGCCCTCGCGCGCGCCCGACCGCCGCCCGGTACACCTCGAGGTGCGCGCGCGTCCCGGCGCCCCAGTCCCGCGCGCTCAGGTCCGGGACCGCCGTGTCGCTCAGCCCTGCGACGTCCGCGAGCGCCGTGCGCAGCACGTCGGCGGTCAGCGGGCCGGTGAAGCGACGCACCCACGCGGGGCCGACCTCCGCGGCCAGCGCGTCGGTCACCGGGTTGGCGGGCACGAGGACCGGCCGCCCGAGGGACAGGGCGAGCAGTGCCGCCCCCGAGTTGTGCATCTGCCGGTACGGCAGCGCGACCAGGCTCGCCGACGTCGTCCACCGCACGAGGTCCGCGTCGTCGACGTGGCGCAGGTCGGTGACGACGCGCGGGTCCTGCGCGGCCGCCGTGCGCACCTGCGCGGCGACCGCCTCGGTCACGGGGCGACCGGCGACGACGAGCGACGCCTCGGCGTCGTCGAGCGCGGCGAACGCCGACAGCAGCTCGTCGACGCCCTTGTAGGGACGCAGCAGACCGACCGACACCAGGCGACCGGTGACCGCCGGCTCCGTGGGGTGGCCCGCGAACCAGTCGACGTAGTGGCCGTGCCGCACCGTGGTCGCCGGCGCACCCCCCGGCGTCGACGTGCCGTCGTTCAACCGGATCCACCACGTCGTGGCACGGTCGCACGCGCGCAGGACGCCGGCCGTGGCACGGTCCGGCACCTCCTCGTGCGGGCGCAGGTTGTGCGCGGTGCGGACCACGGCGGTGCGGCGCAGGCTGCAGCGCAGGAGCACGAGGTGCAGCGCGGCGACGGCGGCCAGGCGACGCAGCGGGTGGCGGCGCTCCACGACGACCTCGGGCCAGTGCACGTGCAGGACGTCGTAGCGCCACAGCAGCGCCGCGGACCACGTGAACGCCCGGACCTCGACGTGCCCGGCGAGCCCACGCATCAGCTGCACCACGTACGGGTTGGTGGTCGGGCGCGGGCCGCGCACCGACTGCAGCACACGCAGCGGTCGCGCCCGGCCGTCCTCGTCCCCCATGCCCGCCCGCCCCCTCGTCCGCGACCTTCACCCCGATGGCCTGGAGCCGCACAGTACCCGCTGCGCTAGCATCCCAGAACAGTCGCCACTCGTCCGGGTTTGACCCGATACGCCGGGCGCCCCACCGCCACCCGTCTGCGAGGTCCCGCCATGCCCGTCGATGCGGTCGTCGTCGTGAACCACGCCTCGCACGAGCTCCTGGCACGGCACCTCGCCGCGACGGTCACCGGCACCGACCTGCTCGTCGTCGTCGTCGACAACTCGCCCCGGCCGCAGGACACGGCCGCGGCCGCCGGGCTGTGCGCGTCGCGCGGCTGGCTCCACGTCCCGGTGCCGAACGAGGGGTTCGGTGCCGGCGTCGACGCCGGGCTGCGGGAGGCCGCCGCCCACGGCGCGCAGGCCGTCCTCGTCCTCAATCCCGACCTCGCGGTCACGCCGGACGCCGCGCTCGGGCTGCTCGCCACGGCCCGCGAGCGCGACGCCCTCGTCGCGCCGCGGGTGGACCGGCCCGACGGACGGCCGTGGTTCACCTCGGGCACGCTCGACGAGCGCGCCGGCACCACGCGGGCGGTGGGCGACCGGGCGCGGGTCGACTGGCTCAGCGGCGCCTGCCTCGCGGCCACGACGTCGACCTGGTCGCGGCTCGGCGGCTTCGACCCCCGCTACTTCCTGTACTGGGAGGACGTCGACCTGGGGCGTCGGGCCACCCGGGCCGGGGTGCCGCTGGTGGTGCGGGAGGACGTCACCGCGGTCCACGACGTCGGCGGCACCCAGTCCACGGCGGGCAGCCGGCGCAAGTCCGACACGTACTACCGGGAGAACTGCCGCGGCCGGCTGGTGTTCGCCGCCCACCACCTCGACGCCCGGCTGCGCGCCCGCTGGGTGCTCGGTGCGCCGGGCTACGCGTGGGCCGTCGTGCTGCGCGGCGGGCGGCGTCAGCTGCTGCGCGGGCCGCGGCCGGTGCTCGCCGCGATCGGCGGGACCCTGGCGGGCGCCTGGTACGCCCGTCGCAGCCGCCCGGTGTGGCCCCCCGCCGGGAGCGCGCCACTCGTGCCGGCCGTCGGCGCGGCGGACGCGGCATGAGCCGCACCCTCGTGGTCGCCCACGGGTCGGCCGAGCTCTACGGGTCCGACCTGCAGCTCGTCGAGTCCGTCCGGGCCGCCCTGGCCGACGGCTGGGACGCGCTCGTCGTGCTGCCCGTCGGCGGTCCGCTCGTCGAGCGGCTGGCGGACGTCGGCGCACGGGTCCGCGTGGCGCCCGTCCCCGTGCTGCGCAAGTCGCTGCTGCGCCCGCGCGCGCTGCCCGGCCTCGCCTGGGGGTCCCTGCGCGCCGTGGTCGAGACCGTCCGGCTGCTGCGCCGCGAGCGCGCCGACGCCGTCTACGTCAACACCGTGACGGTGCCGACGTGGCTGGCGGCGGCGCGGCTCGCCCGGGTGCCCGCGCTGTGCCACGTCCACGAGGCCGAGGACGGCCTGCCCCGGCTCGTGGCGGCCCTCCTCACGGCACCCGTGCTCCTGGCCCGCACGGTCGTCACCAACAGCGAGGCCGCCCGCCGCTCCCTGGGTGCCGCGTACGGCTCGCTGTCGGCACGGGCGCAGGTGGTGCACAACGGCGTGACGGGGCCACCGGCAGCACCGCAGCCCTCCGGGGAGCACGACGGGCCGCTGCGCCTCGCACTGGTGGGCCGCCTCTCGCCCCGCAAGGGCACCGACGTCGCGCTGGACGCGGTGGGCCTGCTGGCCGCCGAGGGCCGCGACGTGCGCCTGCGGGTCGCGGGCTCGACGTTCCCGGGGTACGAGTGGTTCGAGGAGCAGCTGCGCGCGCGGGCCGCCGCCGCGGACCTCGCCGGGCGCGTCGACCTCCTCGGCTTCGTCCATCCCACGTGGCCCGTGCTCGCCGACGCCGACGTGGTGCTCATCCCGTCCCGCGTCGAGCCGTTCGGCAACACCGCGGTCGAGGCGCTGCTCGCGCGACGACCGGTCGTGGCCTCCCGCACGCAGGGCCTGGCCGAGATCGTGCGCGACGGCGTCACAGGGCTGCTCGTGGAGCCCGGGGACGCCGCCGCGCTCGCAGCGGCGGTCGCCCGGCTCGTCGACGACCCCGGGCTGCGCGAGCGGCTCGCGGCGGACGGCCGGAGCGACGCCGCGGCACGCTTCGGCACGGACCGCTACGCGGCCGACGTCCAGCGCCTGCTGCGTGAGCTCGTCGGCGTACCCGCCGCCGCACCCGCACCGGCCTGAGGGACGTGCCGGCCGGAGAACCGGCCGGCCCGCGGGCCGGGTCCGTCACCGACGGACCCGGCCCGGTGGGTCAGGACCCGCCCTTCTGACCGGTCTCCCGGCCCTGGATCGAGCTCACCGGCTTGCCGTCCGACCAGACGTTCCCCTTGAGGGACACCTGCGGGATCGTCTGGTTGTCCGCGATGATCGCGCAGCCGGAGTGGATCTGGCTGCGGGTGAACACGTTGTTCTTGATGACCACGCCCTGCACCGGGCCCCACTTGTTCTGGGCGAGGTTGACCGAGCACGCACCGTCGTTGATCCAGTTGCCGTCGAGCGTCAGGTTGCTCACGACGCCGCGGTCCTGCGTGACCTGGATGGCGGCGTTGTGCGTGCCGGACAGCGTGTTCTTGCGGAAGGTGATGTTGTTGCCGATCGCGATCTGCGCGTTGTCGTCGTGCGTCGGCGTCCCGTCGTAGTACGGGTCGTTGTCGTAGTACAGGGTGTCGTGCAGCCACGAGCTCTCGACGAGGACGTTGTCACCCGTGATCGCCATGTGGTCGATGACGTGGTGCATGTTCACGCGGCGCAACGTGAAGTTGCTGCCGATGATGCCGCGCACGTGCGGCGTCGGGTCCTTGGCGTAGAGCTCCGAGTCCTCGATCGTCACGCTCACCCCGGGGTCACCGGCGTACACGAGCGACAGCGAGCTGTCGAGCTTGCGCCCGGTGATCAGCGAGTTCTTGATGACGACACCCGGGGCCCGCACCCACACGATGCCGCGGACCTCGAGCGAGTCGATCACGGTGTTCGGCTGGGTGATCTTCAGGTCGCCCTCGTGCACCTTCAGCCGGGTACCGGCGGGGACGCCGGTGGTGCCGGGCCCGGGCTGGCCGCTGGTGGAGGGCGACGCGGCGGGGGCCGCCACCACGGTCGGGCTCGGCGTGGGTGTCGCGCGCGTGGGGCTCGGCGTCGGGGAGGCGACCGGCGCGACCGTCGGGACGGGCGACGCGGAGGCCGACGGCGTGGCCGTGGCGGTCGGCCGGGCCGTCGCCGTCGCCGTCGGCTTCGCGGTCGGCGTGGGCGTGGGCGTGGGCGTCGGCACGGCACCCGCCCCTGCGGTCCCCCAGCTCGCGAGCCGGATGGTCACGCTCGTGCTCGCGCTCGAGTTGTGGACCGTGACCTTGCGCCCGGCACCCGCGAGGTCGACGGTCACGTGCGCGAAGGCCGCCTTCTTGACGGGTGTCGTCAGCGCGGGGCGCGCCGTGCACCGCGAGGTCGCGGCGGAGCCCGGGCAGACCGAGACCTTGCTGGGCCGCCAGGACAGCTGCCCTGCGACGACCAGCTTCGCGTGGGTGGCCGACGAGGGCACCGGGAGCGACACCGTGACGCTCTCGCCCGGCTTCACCACCCGATGGTCCAGCAGCCGGACGTCGACCGTCTGCCACGTCGTCGGTGCCGCGGCGGACGTCTGCGCCTGCAGCGCCGAGGCGACGACGGTCAGCGCTGCCACGAGGAGCACCACGAGGGCGGTGCGCGTGATGCGGATGCGGAGGGGCATGGGGTACGGATCCCTTGATCGTCGACACGGGGTGACCGGCGGCGGCCTCCGGGGAGCCTAGGGGAATCGGGCAGAAGGTGGGACACCCCCATTGAACGGACGATCAGGACGGGGCGTCGGGCGGCCCGGCCGCGCGGCCGCCCCGACTCGCCGCCGTGCGCGCTGACGTGGCGTATCACCCGGTCGGCGCAGTCGGTCACCCGAGCGTGGGAGTCGGAGTGTGAGTTGCCTCACACTTGGCCGCACCGGGCGCCCGCGCCCGCCTGCGCGGCCCGGCGCCGTCCCTTGCGCCGGACGCACGCCGTCGCACGGCCACGCCGAGCGCGGCCGTGCGACGGCCCGGGACCGGGATGACGGTCGGGAGGTCAGGACCCACCCTTCTGACCGACCTCACGACCCTGGATGGAGGTGACGGGAGTGCCGTCGGGCCAGGTGTTCCCGCTGAGCCTCACCTCGGGAACGGTCGGGTAGTCGGCGATGATCGCGCACCCGTCGTACTTCTGGGTCCGGGTGAACACGTTGTTCGTGAGGACGACGTTCTTGACCGGGCCCCACTTGTTCTGCGCGAGGTTCACCGAGCACGCACCGTTGCTGATCCAGTTGCCCTCGAGGGTCAGGTTGCTGACCGCGCCGCGGTCCTGGGTGACCTGGATCGCCGCGTTGTGCGTGCCCTCGAGGGTGTTGCCGCGGAAGGTGATGTTGCTGCCGACCGCGATCTGCGCGTTGTCGTCGTGCGTCGGCGTCCCGTTGTAGTACGGGTCCTGCTCGTAGTACAGGTTGTCGTGCAGCCACGAGCTCTCGACGAGGACGTTGTCACCCGTGATCGCCATGTGGTCGATGACGTGGTGCATGTTCACGCGGCGCAGCGTGAAGTTGCTGCCGATGATGCCGCGCACGTGCGGCGTCTCGTCCTTCGCGTACAGCTCGGAGTCCTCGACCGTCACGCTCGCGCCGGGGTTGACGTAGATCAGCGAGAGCGAGCTGTCGAGCCGGCGACCGGTGATGAGCGAGTTCTTGATGACGACACCCGTGGTGCGCACCCGCACGATCCCGCGGATCTCCATCGAGTCGATCACGGCGTTCGGGGTGTCGACCATCAGGTCACCCTCGCGCACGGTGAGCTTCGTCCCTGCGGGCACACCGGTGTTCCCGGGCCCCGGGGGCGTGACCTCGGGCGCCGGCGACGTGCTGCCGGAGGCCCAGCTGGCGAGCTTGAGGGTCACGGTCGTGCTGGCGTCCGTGACGTCGACGGTCACCTTGCGGTCGGCGTTCGTGATGTCGAGCGTGATGTGCGCGTAGGCGACGTTCTGGACAGGCGTCGTGAGCACGGGGTTCGCCTTGCACTCGGCCGTCATGGTGCCGCCGGGGCAGACCGACACACGGCTGGGCCGCGCCGAGCCCTGCGCGGCGACGACGAGCTTGGCCTGGACGGCGCGGGACGGCACCGGCAGTGCGACCTTCACCGGCTGACCCGGTGTGACCACCTGGTGGTCGAGGATGCGCGTGTTCGTCTCCCTCCACGTCAGACCGTCGGCAGCGAGCGCCGACGGCGACAACGTGGCCGCCACCACGGTCAGGGCGGCGACGAGGAACCCGACGAGCACGGTGCGGATGGCATGGATGCGGAAAGACATGAGGCGCTGTCCTCCAGATCGACACGGTTTCCTGACCGCGGTCCACCCGGAGCGGGGAGATCGTCGCAGCCCGTGCCGTCACCGCGATGCCCGCGTCGTCAGGGCACGCGTCGCTCGACCTTCCTGCTCGGCGGCGCCCCCGGCGGCACGGTGCGCTGACACGCCGGATCACCCGCCCGGCCCTGAGGGCGCACGGGCGCGCGCCGGCGCGTGCGACGTACGTCACATGCGTCGACCGGGGGCTCCGCGCCGGCGCACGCCCGGCGCCCTGCCGTTCTCAGGCGCTCGCGGCCTCGGACGTCCCGAGCCGCGCCAGCTCGCGGTACCACGTGACGGCGGCTGCTGCAGCCACCAGGACCGTGGCCGCCACGATCGCGGAGTAGACCACCAAGAAGAGTGTGCCTCCGCCGAGCAGGAGGAAGGAAAGGCACAAAGTCCCATAATCCGTCGGAAGCCCCAGAACGGACCTCAGCCAGGGGGCGCGACCGCCCACCCGGGCCGTGCTGCGCACGCCCGTCGCCGCGCGCATCTGCTCCGTGAGGATCATGCCGAAGAAGTACACCGGCCCCGCCACCGCGTGCACGAGCGGCACGAGGAGCCAGGACTCGGGCGCGGCGTCGCTGCGGTAGAGCCCGACGAGCAGCGCCAGCGGGAGCGCCGAGATCTTCGTCGCGTCGACGACGTGGTCGAGCCACTCGCCGGCGCGCGACCCGGTGCCGGTGAGCCGCGCCACCTGACCGTCGGCGGAGTCCAGCGCGTACCCGAGCGCCAGCAGGAGCGCGACCGCCACCCCGAGCGGCCACGACGGCGGCAGCGCCGCCAGCAGCGCGATCCCGACGAACGTCGCCAGCGCGCTGAGGCCGGTGACCTGGTTGGGCGTCAGACCGACGGAGTGCGCCCACGCGGCCAGCAGCCGGCCGAGCCGCCTGTTCACGAAACGCGAGTACGCGGGCGCGGACCGCGCCGCACCCTTCTGCGCGGACGCGAGCGCGTCGAGCGTCTCCCGGTACGACCGGCTCACACCGTCACCGCCTCGGGCTCGGCGTCCCGGCCCGGAGCCGGCTCCGGTCGACGGCGGCGCGCGCGCTGCGGGCCCGGTGCGTCGCGTGCCCGCAACCGGTGCGCGAGGTCCTCGTAACCGTCGGCCACCCGGTCCCAGTCGTAGTCGCGTGCCCGCAGCTGCAGCGCCGCCCCGTCGGCGCGCGCCTCCTGCGGGTGCGCCTCGACGTCCTCGAGGTGCCGGGAGATCTCGGCCGCACCCGACGCGTACCGCCCCGCGGCGCCGAGCACCTCACGGTTGAAGGACACGTCGTAGGCGATCGTCGGCGCACCGGCGCCGATCGCCCGCAGCAGCGACGGGTTGGTCCCGCCGACCGAGTGGCCGTGCAGGTAGCTCGCGGTGTGGGCGTAGAGCTGGTCGAGCAGCTCGCCGTCCCACACACCACCGAGGAACCGCACGCGCGGGTCGCCGTCGGCGAGGGCGTGGACCCGCGCGGTGTACTCGTCGGCGTACGGCGCGGAACCGACCACCACGAGGGGCAGCCGCGCCCCCGAGCGGACGTAGCCCTCGACCGCGAGGTGCACGTGGTTCTCCGGCTCGAAGCGCGCGACCACCAGGTGGTAGCCGCCGGGCGTGACGTCGACGTCCGCCAGCCGGTCGGCCGGCGGGTCGAGGAGGAGAGGCGCCCCGTAGGTCAGGAGCGTCGTCGGCGCCCCGAACTCCTCGCGGTAGTAGTCGGCGATGCCCTGCGCATCCGCGATCAGCGCGTCGGACCACCGCACCGCGAGCGCCTCGGCGCCCCGGTAGTAGCGCCGACCTGTCGGCCCCCACTTCGACCGCTGCCACTCCAGCCCGTCGACGTGGGTCGCCACGGGCACCCGGGCCGCGCGCAGCACCGGAAGGAGCGGGGAGTTGGCCGCGTTGAAGACGAAGGCGACGTCGGTGCGCCGCGCCGCGAGGTGCGCCACCGACAGCGCCGTGTGGCTGAGCGTCTCCAGCGAGCGCCTCCGCAGCGCGGGGAGCACCACCCGCTGCATGCCGAGGTGGGTGCCGGGATCGTCGCCCGCCGCCCGGCAGTACACCCGGACCTCGTGCCCCCGTGCCGCGAGGCGGGAGCCGACCTCCTCCACGGCGGTCTCGAAGCCCCCGTAGCGGGCCGGGACCCCGCGCGTCCCCACCATGGCCACCGACAACGCCGACCTCATGCCTGCCTGGGGCACACGCCCTCCTCCTCGGTCACACCGGCGAACGGCCGGCTGCTGCACGACGGGCCCGCGCTGACCCACGACGACGCGTGCGGTCCCCGTCGCGGCCAGGTCCTGCGGTCAGTACGCCCCTGCTCCCGTGACCACCGCGCGCGCGGTCTTCCACAGGATCATCAGGTCCATCGCGACGGACCAGTTGTCGACGTACCGCAGGTCGAGCCGCACGGACTCGTCCCAGTCGAGGTCGGACCGACCGCTGACCTGCCACAGGCCGGTGAGGCCGGGCTTGACGTGCAGGCGCCGCTGCACGGGGTCGTCGTAGGCCTCGACCTCCTCCAGCAGCGGGGGTCGCGGACCGACGAGCGCCATGTCCCCCTTGACGATGTTGTAGAGCTGCGGCAGCTCGTCGAGCGACAGGCGGCGCAGCAGGCGACCCACGGGGGTGACACGCGGGTCGTCGACCATCTTGAACAGGACCCCGTCGTGGGTGCCGCTGGCCAGGAGCGCGGCGCGGCGCTCGTCGGCGTCCCGGTACATGGTCCGCAGCTTGTACATGGTGAACGTGACGCCGTCCTGCCCGACCCGCACCTGCCGGTAGATCGCGCCGCCGGGTGACGTCGCCGCGACCGCCAGCGCGGCCAGCGCGAGCACCGGGGCGAGCACGACGAGGCCGACGCTCGCGATCGACACGTCCATCACCTGCTTGAGCACCAGGCGCGGACGCGGCACACCGACCTCGACCTGCAGCAGGGACAGTCCCGCGGTCGGACGGACCGTCATCCGGGGACCGGCGACCTCGACGATGTCCGGCACGACGACCAGCTGCGCGCCGGCACGCGACAGCGCCCACGACAGCCGACGCAGCGCGTCGCCGCCGAGGTACGAGCCGGTGACGAGGACGACGTCGGCCGCGCGGTCCGCGACCACCTGGACGACGTCCGCGACCGCCCCGAGGACCGGACGCCCGGCCACCCGCCGGGCGTCGTCGATCGAGGGGACGCACACCCCGTCGATGCGGTAGCCGTGGTGCGGCGCCGCGGAGATGTCCCGCACGACGCGCGCCGCGGAGGTGACGTCGCCGACGACCACCGTGCGCATCATCGCCGAGCCGGACCGCCGCAGGCGGTGGAGCTGACGGCGCAGCACGTGCCGCACGACCCAGGTGAGCAGGGCGGTGACCGGCACCCCGACGAGGACGTAGCTGCGTGGCACGGGGATCTGCAGGACGTAGCCGAGCACCATGAGCACGAGGACCAGCCCGAGCGCACCGCGCAGCACCGCCTGGAACTCGGCGGGTCCGTCCGCGACCTGCGCCAGCCGGTAGCCCCCGAGGATGCCCACCAGCAGCACGAAGCCCACCCCGGCCGCCGCCGCCCACCCCGCCGCCTCGCCCGGTGCGTAGGGTCCCGAGAGGACGGCGAGGCAGACGATGAAGGCCACCACCAGGTCCGAGGCGACGGCGCCGACGAGGTACCGCGTGCCGGCGACCCGCCAGGACGCCCGACGGACCCGGGGATCGGCGTTCACCGGCGTCCACCGGGGCACGAAGGGCTGGCTCGACGCCCAGGACCGCCGCGGCTCCAGCGACCTCCCGCGACGGTCGCGCGAGTCGTCCGACCGGTGCGTCGCGTGGTCCGCGGTGAGCGTCATGGTTCCCCCCCGGGTGCGGACAAGGTGCGTGGTGACTACCCGGGGAGGCTATACGTCTGTTACGCGGAGAAGATGCCGTTGTGTCCTATTTCACCCGTTCACCGAGGCGCCACCGGTTCCGGGCGTCCGGAACGTGAACGGTCGGTGACGGCTCGGGGCGCGGTCAGGCCTTCGTGTGGAACCTCAGCTGGGCGGCCTCGAGGCCCTCCAGCACCACGGCCTCGACGGCGTCCGCGGCGCGGTCGACCAGCCACGGCAGGTCCTTCCTCTCCGCCGCGGTGAAGTCCTTGAGCACGAAGTCGGCGGGGTCCTGCCGGCCGGGGGGACGCCCGACGCCGACGCGCACCCGCACGTAGTCCTTCGTCCCCAGCGCCTTGCTGGTGTCGCGCAGCCCGTTGTGGCCGCCCTCTCCCCCGCCGCGCTTGAGCCGGACGTCGGCGAAGGGGATGTCGAGCTCGTCGTGCACCAGGACGACCCGCTCGACCGGCACGTCGTGGTACCGGGCGAGCGCGGCGACGGGGCCGCCGGACACGTTCATGTACGTCGTCGGCTTGGCCAGCACGACGCGAGGGCCGGGGACGCCGCCGGGCAGCGTGCCGAGGCGCACCTCGGCGGTCACCGCCTGCGGACGGCGCCCGAGCAGCCCGCCACCCCGGGACCCGAAGGAGGCACCCGTGCGGCGCGCGAGCTCGTCGAGCACCATCTGGCCGACGTTGTGCCGGTTGCCGGCGTACTGCGCCCCGGGGTTGCCGAGGCCCACGACGAGCCAGGGGCCGTCGCTCACGGGTGGTCTCCTCTCGGTTCGGGGGTGCGGGGACACGGCGACGCCCGGCACCGTGGACGGTACCGGGCGTCGCGTCGAGCGGTGGAGGCTCAGTCGGTGTCGGCGGCCGAGGCGGCCGACTGCTGCGCGGCGAGGTCCGCGACGGCCTCGTCGGCGGCCACGTCCGCGGCCGACTGCTGCGGCACGCTGATCGTGACGACCGTGATCTCGGCGTCGGTCACGAGCGTCGCGCCCTCCGGCAGGACGACGTCGCCGGCGGTGATGGTGGAGCCGCCCGTCAGGCCCTCGATCGAGACCTCGACGAACTGCGGCAGGTGCGTGGCCTCGGCCTCGAGCGAGAGGTTCTGCGTCTCGACGACGTGGATGGTGCCGGGCGCCGACTCGCCGACGATGTGGACGGGGACGTCGACGGCGACCTTCTCGCCCTTCTTCACGATCAGCAGGTCGACGTGCTCGATGACCTGGCGCACGACGTCGCGCTGGACGTCCTTGACGATCGCGAGGGTCGTCGTGCCGTCGAGCTCGATCGAGTACAGCGCGTTCGAGTTCTTCAGCGCGAGCATCGTCTCGTGGCCCGGCAGGGCGACGTGCAGCGGGTCCGTGCCGTGGCCGTACAGGACGGCGGGCACCTGGTTCGCGCGGCGCAGCCGGCGCGCGGCGCCCTTGCCGAACTCGTTGCGGGGGGTGGCGGCGAGCTTGATCTCGGACACGTGGTGCTCCTCGGGCGTGGCGTGGCGCTGCGGTGATGGCGCGGGCGCGGGTCGGTGTCGTTGCCCCGTGGGCCGTGGCTCCTCGGGTGGTGCGGGCACGGGGCCCGGTGGCCTCGACGCGGGACGCAGGACGGGCACGCGGAGGCGACCACCCAGTCGATCACGGAGCCGGAGTGGCCGTGCCGGAGATGGTGCTTCCCGCTCGTCCGTCCGTCGTCCCTCGCCGAGGCAACCTGACGATCCTAGCGGACGACGGCCGCGGGCCCGAAACGGCCACGGGCCACGGGTCAGGCCGGGTCGTCCGCCCAGGCCCACCGCGCGGTCACGCCGGCCCGCACGGTCTGCTCGCCCGGCTCGACGGGCACGGAGAAGGTCTCGGCACGGGCGGCGCGCGCGAACAGGGGGGCGGCGCCCCCGTCGGGCTCGTCCTCGCGGACGTCCACGACCGGCCCGAGCACCCGGCCCGCCAGGTCGGCGAGGTGGCGGGCCTTGGCGGCGGCGTCCTGCCACGCGGCCTCGCGGGCGCGGACCTGCGCGGGTGCGGGGTCGCTGACGACGAGCCGCAGGCCGCCCAGCCGCACGGGCGCGCCGCCCGCGGCGAGCGCCGCGCCGACCACGTCGCCGGCCGCGGCGACGTCGTGCAGCGTGACGACGAGCCCCAGCCGGGCCACGACGCGCAGCACGTCACCCTCGGGCCCCGCCTGCTCCGTCCACGTCGACGTCGCGCCGGTCCGCACGGCACCGTCGTCGACGCCGCTGTCGCGCAGCGCCCCGCGGACGGCGGCGAGCGCGTCGGTCGCCACGCGCAGGGCCGTGCTCACGTCGTCGGCCCGGACCTCCGTCGCGAGGTCGGCCACCACGACGTCGGGCACGGCCTCGGCCGCGCCCGAGCCGCGCACGGTCACACCCCCGCGGGGGTGGTCACCGTGCGCGGCGCGCGGCACGTCAGGCGTTCCCGTCGAACAGGGACGTCACCGAGCCGTCGTCGAACACCTCGCGGATGGCCCGTGCGAGCAGCGGCGCGATCGACAGGACCGTGAGCTGCGGGAAGCGGTTCTCCTCGGCGATCGGCAGCGTGTCGGTGACGATGACCTCGCGCGCCCCGCACTCCTGCAGCCGCTCGACCGCGGGGTCCGACAGCACGCCGTGCGTCGCGGCGACGATGACGTCCTTGGCCCCGGCCTCGAGGACGACGCGCACGGCACCGGAGATCGTGCCCGCGGTGTCGATGAGGTCGTCGACGATGACGCAGCTCTTGCCCTCGACGTCGCCGACCACGCGGTTGGCGACGGCCTTGTTGGGGCTGCGGATGTCGCGGGTCTTGTGCACGAACGCGAGCGGTCCCCCGCCGAGCTTGGCGGCCCACTGCTCCGCGACGCGGATGCGCCCGGCGTCGGGGGACACCACCGTGACGTTCGTCGTGTCGACGCGCGTGCGGACGTACTCGACGAGGATCGGCTGCGCCCACAGGTGGTCGACCGGCCCGTTGAAGAACCCCTGCGTCTGCGCCGCGTGCAGGTCGACGCTCATGATGCGGTCGGCACCGGCCGTGCGGAACAGGTCCGCCATGAGCCGGGCCGAGATCGGCTCGCGACCCCGGTGCTTCTTGTCCTGCCGTGCGTACGGGTAGAACGGCGCGACCACGGTGATGGTCTTGGCGGACGCGCGCTTGAGCGCGTCGACCATGAGGAGCTGCTCCATCATCCACTGGTTGATGGGCGAGCAGTGCGACTGCAGGACGAACGCGTCGGCGCCGCGCACCGACTCGCCGAACCGGACGTAGATCTCGCCGTTGGCGAAGTCGTACGCGGTCGTCGGCAGCAGCTCGATCCCCAGCGCGTCCGCGACGTCCTGCGCGAGCTCCGGGTGGGCCCGGCCCGACGCCAGGACCAGGCGCTTCTCCCCGTCGTGGCTGATGATGCCCGTCATCGCTGCTGGCCGTCCTCGGTCGTCGTGCCGCCCGCGGGGGTGTCCGTCGGGTCGTCGATCTGCGCCGGCTGGCCGGGCAGGTGCGGAGGCGGCGTCACGGGGACGGCCGCGGTGGCGGCACGCTCGAGCTCGGCGCGCGCCTGGGGGGACAGCCCTGCCACGTCGCGCGTGCCGCGCGCACGTGCGGCTGCCTCCGCCGCCGGGGTCCCGGCGCGCGAGCGCGCGACCCAGCCCTCGATGTTGCGCTGCGAGCCCGCGCTCACCGCGAGCGCGCCCGGGGGCACGTCGCGGCGCACGACCGTGCCGGCACCGGTGTACGCGCCGTCACCGACGACGACGGGCGCCACGAACATGTTGTCCGAGCCGGTGCGGGCGTGCGAGCCGATGACCGTGCGGTGCTTGTTGACGCCGTCGTAGTTGACGGTGACCGACGCGGCACCGATGTTCGAGTGCTCGCCGATGGTCGCGTCCCCGACGTACGACAGGTGCGGGATCTTCGAGCCCCGGCCGATCTGGGTGTTCTTGGTCTCGACGAAGGTGCCGATCTTGCCGTCCGCACCGAGCTCCGTGCCGGGACGCAGGTAGGCGAACGGCCCGACGCTCGCGCCGTCACCGACGACCGACAGCGAGCCGTGCGTGCGCACGACGGTCGCGCCGACGCCGACCTCGACGTCCGTGAGGGTCGTGTCGGGGCCGACGGTCGCCCCCTCGCGCACCACGGTCGCACCGTGCAGCTGCGTGCCGGGCAGGAGCGTGACGTCCCGCTCGAGCTCGACGTCGACGTCGACCCACGTGGTCGCGGGGTCGACGACGGTGACGCCCTCGCGCATCCAGTCCTCGAGGATGCGGCGGTTCAGCTCGGCCCGCAGCACGGCGAGCTGGACGCGGTCGTTCACGCCCTCGACGCTCAGCGGGTCGTCGGTGCGCAGCGCGCGCACGTGGCCGCCGTCGCCGCGCGCGATGGCCAGCACGTCGGTCAGGTACACCTCGCCCTGGGCGTTGTCGCGGCCCAGGCGGGCGAGCGCCGACCGCAGCACCGCTGCGTCGAAGACGTACACCGAGGTGTTGATCTCCGTGATCGCGCGCTGGGTGTCGTCGGCGTCCTTCTCCTCGACGATGCCCAGGACGTCGCCCGTGCCGGGCTCGCGCAGGATGCGCCCGTAGCCGGTGGGGTCCGGGACCTGGGTGGTGAGCACCGTCACGGCGTTGCCGTCGGAGTCGTGCGCGGCGAGCAGCTCGCGCAGCGTGCCGGCGTCGAGCAGCGGCACGTCGCCGGCGATGACCACGACGGCACCGGTGAGCACCGAGTCGGCGGCGACCCCGCCGACGTCGTGGCCCCTCGCGGCGGCGTCGGCGGCGGCGGCCTGCGCGGCGGCGTCCAGCGCGGTCATGGCCACCTGGACGGCGCGGCCGGTGCCCGGGATGTCGTCCTGGTCGACCAGGAGCGCGTCGGGGTCGACCTCGAGGACGTGCGCGGCGACGCGCTCCCGCTCGTGCCGCACGACGACGGCGACCCGGCCGGGCTCGAGGGCCCGCGCCGCGGCCAGCGCGTGGCCGACCATGCTGCGGCCTGCGAGAGCGTGCAGGACCTTCGGCGTCGAGGAGCGCATGCGGGTGCCTTCACCCGCTGCGAGGACGACGACGGCGGCTGGGCGGACGGTCACCAGTGGGTGCTCCTCGCGGGTCTGCCCGGTGGCCCGGGCGCGTAACTCTGCCGTAGGTGGACTCTACCGCCGACGCACTGCACGTCCCGCACGCCGGGCACCGCCGCGGCCGGCGGTGGCGTGCGGCCGGCGGCGCCGGGCACCCGCCGCGCCGTGCCCGACGCGGAGACCCTTGCGCCCGGTATGTCCGTGTTGCGAGAGTGGCGCCACGCTGGGCGCAGGGGGTGCGCAGCCGGGGGGTCGACGATGGGCGCTTCACGTCATGCTGCCGACGGTCCGGTCCCCGACGGCACGGTCCCGGGCGAGGCCGTGGCCGACGCCCCCCTCGTCCCGCCGGACGCCGGACCGGGCACGACCGTCGGGGCAAGCGTGCGCCGCACGACGTCCCTGCGCCGGTTCGCCGCCGCGCCGCCCTGGTGGGTCCCGGTGCTCGCCGTGTACCTCGCGTCCCGCGCCTGGACCGCCGGGTTGCTGCTGCTCGCTGCCGACCGGCAGCCGCTCGCGCGGGAGCGGTGGTGGCCGCAGGCGCACCCGCCGTACGAGGCCTTCGTCGGCCGCTGGTGGGACGGGTGGTGGTACGGCCGCATCGCCACCCAGGGCTACCCCGCGCAGCTGCCCGTGGACCCGGACGGCACCGTGGCGATGAACGAGTGGGCGTTCTTCCCGCTGTTCCCCCTGCTGGGCCGCGGGGTCATGGCCGTGACCGGCGCGTCGTGGGAGGTCGTGGCGCCGACGCTGGCACTGGTCCTCGGCGGCCTGGCGGTCCTCGTCGTCGACCGCGTGGTGCGGCTCGGCGCACCGCGGGCGTGCGCGGCCTGGCCCGGGCTGCCGCCGGCGAGCGTGGCCATGCTGTGCGCGTACCCGGCGGCGGTCGTGCTGCAGACCGCGTACACCGAGTCCCTCGCGCTGCTCCTGGTGGCGACGAGCCTGCTGCTGGTCGTCCGGCGCTCCTACCTCGTCGCCTGCCTGCCCGTGCTCGCACTCGGCCTGACCCGTTCGGTGGCGGCGCCGCTGGCGGTGGTCGTCGTCGTGCACGCCTGGACGCGGCTGCGGGCCGAGGGGCACCTGCCGCGCGGGCAGCTCGTCCGCCTGGGCGTGCTGCTCGCCGTGACGCTCCTCTCGGCGGGGCTGTGGCCGCTGTGGGTGGGCTGGGCCACCGGCACGCCGGACGCGTTCGTCCGCACCCAGGAGGCATGGCGGGACGGCGCGGGCTTCGGCCTCTTCGCCGGCGGGACCCGGCTGAGCGCGCACGGCACGGCGGGCCTCGCCGTGGGGCTCCTCGGCGCGGCCGCCGTCACCTGGCTGCTGACGAGGCCCGCGGCCCGCAGGCTCGGACCCGTGCTGCTCACCTGGCTCGTCGCGTACCTCGTGTACCTGGCGGCGGTGACGGACCTCATCAGCAGCGTCTTCAGGTTCACGCTGCTGGCGTTCCCTCTCGCGCCGCTGGTCCTGGGCCTGGTCACGGGGAGCCGCGCGCGCCGGGCGGTGTGGTGCGGCGCGCTGCTCGTCGTGCTCCTCGCGGGGCAGGCGGCGTGGGTCTGGACGGTCTGGCGCTTCGTGCCGGGCGAGGACGGGTTCTTCGCCGCCCCGTGACCGCGTGGGGACGTCGACGGACGCCCCTTGACCTCGACGTCGGTTGAGGTTGCACGGTGCTGCCATGACCTCGACGACAGCACCCCCGAGACCCCTGCCACCTGCGCTCCTGCACAACCTCCGGCGTCTGACGGGCGACGAGAAGCACGACGCCGCGGCCCACTCCACGCTCGACGTGCTCTGGGTCCTGCACGACCGTGTCCTGCGCCTGCGGCCCGACGACCCCGCGATGCCCGGACGCGACCGGTTCCTGCTGTCCAAGGGCCACGGGCCGGCGTCGTACTACGCCGTGCTGGCGACCGCCGGGTTCTTCCCCGAGCACTGGCTCGACGACCTCGCCGGACCGACGGCCCCGCTGGGGCACCACCCCGACCGGCTGCTCGTGCCCGGGGTGGAGATCTCGAGCGGGTCCCTCGGCCACGGCCTGCCGCTGGCCGTCGGGCTGGCCCGCGGGCTCGACCTGACCGGCGAGGCGGGTGACGTCCACGTCCTGGTGGGCGACGCCGAGCTCGACGAGGGCAGCAACCACGAGGCGATCGCCCTGGCGGGACGGTGGGGCCTGCGCCGGCTGCGGTGCGTCGTGGTCGACAACGCGTCCGCGACGCTCGGGTGGCCGGGCGGGATCGCGCGCCGGTTCGAGGTCGAGGGCTGGTCGTCCGCACACGCCGACGCCGCGGACCACGACGCCCTGCACGCCGCCCTCACGAGGCCGGCCGACGGGCCGCACGTGACGGTGGTCCGCGCCGCCCGGAAGGGGGCGTGATGCGCGCACGGTTCCGCACGACCATGGAGCAGCTGCTGCACCAGGAGCCGCGCACCGCGCTCGTCCTGGCGGA
Organism: Cellulomonas wangsupingiae; assembly: GCF_024508275.1. NCBI lineage: Bacteria > Bacillati > Actinomycetota > Actinomycetes > Micrococcales > Cellulomonadaceae > Cellulomonas > Cellulomonas wangsupingiae. The sequence continues at coordinate 940,803 of NZ_CP101989.1, read as the reverse complement.
CATCGGGCCCCTCGACCTCGGTCGCGGCACGCCCGTGGCCCGGCGCGTCGTCAACGTCGGGATCCGCGAGCAGGCGCTCGTCGGCGTCGCCGCCGGGCTGGCCCTCGCCGGGCTGCGCCCGTTCGTGCACTCCTACGCCCCGTTCCTCGTCGAGCGTCCCTACGAGCAGCTCAAGCTCGACCTGTCGCACCAGGACCTGGGTGCCGTGCTCGTCTCGATCGGCGCCAGCCACGACGCGGCCAGCGAGGGCCGCACCCACCAGTGCCCGGCCGACGTGGCGCTCGTCGGCGCCCTGCCGGGGTGGCGGGTGCACACGCCCGGGCACCCGGACGAGGCCGAGTCGCTGCTGCGCGCGGCCGCGGCCGGCGACGACCGGCAGTACGTGCGCCTCGCGGCCCGGCCCAACCCGGACCCGCTGCCCGCCGACGGCCGGCTGCACGTGCTGCGGGACGGTGGCGGGACGGCGGTGCTCGCCATCGGACCCGCGCTCGCGCAGACCCTGCCGGCGGTCGCGGACCTCGACGTCGCGCTCGCGTACACGTCGACGCCCTGGCCGCTCGACGCGGACGGCCTGGCCGACCTGCTGCGCGGCCGCGACCGGCTGGTCGTCGTCGAGCCGTACCTCGAGGCGAGCACCGCGCCGCAGGTCGTCGCTGCCCTGGCGGGGCGGGCCGTGGGGCTGACGTTCGCCGGGGTCGGCCGCCGGGAGGTCCGGCGGTACGGGACACCCGAGGACCACGACCGGTGGCACGGGATCGACGCCGCCGGGATCCGTCGGCGTGTCCTGGCGGTGGGCTGAGCACCGGCGACGACCGCACGGACCGCCCGCTCAGCCGGGTCGGGGCTCCGGCTCCGACCCGGCGAGGCGGACCGGACCGGTCCCCCGGGACCCCAGGACGTCGCCGGGGTTGAGCAGGTCGCACGAGCGCATCGCCAGGCAGCCGCAGCCGATGCAGCCGACCAGCTCCTTCTCCAGGCGCTCCAGGGCCCGCCGTCGCTCCTCGAGCCGCACCTTCCAGGTACGGGACACCCGCTGCCAGTCGGCGCGCGTGGGCTCGTGGTCCATCGGCAGGTCGCGGAAGACCTCCGCCACCTCCGACAACGGGATGCCCAGACGCTTGGCGACCAGGACGAGCGAGATGCGGCGCAGCATGTGACGGGGGTAGCGGCGCTGGTTGCCGGCGGTCCGGGACGCCGCGATGAGCCCTTCGCGCTCGTAGAAGTGCAGCGCCGAGACCGACAGGCCGGTGCGGCGGCTCACCTCCCCCACCGACAGCCACTGCGACGAGTCCACGCCTGCGACCTCCCGTCCCGCGCGCTGCCGTCGCCGCGCACCACCGTCCCGCGCACCACCGACCGCGGGCGACGTCACGCTAGCCGCCGGTCCGGGCGGAGCCGCGACGGGTGACCGCACCGGCGAGCCGCGCGGGAACCGGCCGCCCCGGTCGCGCGTTCAGACGTCGCCGCCCCGTCGGGGCGCACCCCCACTGCACGCGCAAGGAGCACCGTGACGTCGTCGCACCCGTCCGTCGAGACCGTCCCGCACGCCGGCCCGGCCCAACCCGTCGAAGCCGTCGAGCCGACCCGAACCTACGCGCGGTCGGTCTCGTCGCTGATCTTCTTCTCCCGCTGGCTGCAGCTGCCGCTGTACCTGGGCCTGATCGCGGCGCAGGTGGTCTACGTCTGGCAGTTCCTCAAGGAGCTGTGGCACCTCATCGACTTCGCGGTCTTCGGCCACAAGGTCGAGGCGATGGCGGACTTCGGCACCGAGGCCACCACGATGCTCATCGTCCTGGGCCTGGTCGACGTCGTGATGATCTCGAACCTGCTGATCATGGTGATCATCGGCGGGTACGAGACGTTCGTGTCGCGCATGCGCCTGGACGGGCACCCGGACCAGCCCGAGTGGCTCAGCCACGTCAACGCCAACGTGCTGAAGACCAAGCTCGCGATGTCGATCATCGGCATCTCGTCGATCCACCTGCTGCGCACGTTCATCGAGTCGTCGGTGGGGCACGTGACGGGCGAGACGATGATGTGGCAGACGCTCATCCACCTCGCGTTCGTCGCGTCGGCCCTCGCGCTCGCGTGGATCGACCGGATGTCGCAGGGGTCCGCCCGCCCCACGCACTGACGCCGCCGCGCCGGTCCGCCGCCGACGTGGCGGGCCGGCGCGGTGCGTCCTGCGAACCGCCGGCCGCGGACCGCGACCCGCACGTGCGACAGTGACCGGGCCCCGCCCCCGCGCCACCGAGGACGACGTGCCCACGACGACGCTCACGTACGCCGCCACCCGCCGCTCCGCCCACGCGGGGTACGTGGTCCAGGCCATCGTCAACAACCTCGCGCCGCTGCTGTTCGTCGTGTTCCACACGTCGCTCGACGTCCCGGTCGCGCAGCTCGGCGCACTGGCCGCGCTGAACTTCGGCGTGCAGCTGCTGACCGACCTCGTGGCGGTGCGCATCGTCGACCGCGTCGGCTACCGGCGCCCGCTGGTGCTCGCGCACGCGCTGGCCGCGCTCGGGCTCGTGCTGCTGGCCGTCCTGCCCCTGGTCGCGCCCTCGCCGTTCGCGGGCCTGTGCGTCGCCGTCGTCGTGTACGGCATCGGCGGCGGGCTGCTCGAGGTGCTGGTCTCGCCCGTCGTCGAGCACCTGCCGAGCCCGTCGGAGGCGAAGGCCACCGGGATGGCGCTCGCGCACTCCTTCTACTGCTGGGGCCAGCTCGCGGTCGTGGTCCTGACGACGGGGCTGCTCGCGCTGCTCGGCACCGACCTGTGGCCGCTGCTGCCGGTGCTGTGGGCGGCGGTCCCCCTGGCCAACCTGGTCGTGCTGCTGCGCGTCCCGATGCCGGCGACCGTCCCCGACGAGCACCGCACGCCCCTGCGCGCCCTGTTCGGCACCCCCCTGTTCCTCGCGGCCCTCGTCCTCATGACCACGGGCGGTGCGGCCGAGCTGACGATGGCGCAGTGGTCGTCGTTCTTCGCCGAGCAGGGCACGGGCGTGCCCAAGGAGGTCGGCGACCTGCTCGGCCCCGGGCTGTTCGCGCTGCTCATGGGCCTGGGTCGGGCCGCCTACGGCGTGTGGGGGCAGGACGTGCCGCTGCGGCCGCTGCTCGCGGCGTCGGGCGTCGCGGCGGCCGCCTGCTACGTCGTCGCGGCGACCGCGGCGGTGCCCGTCGTCAGCCTCGTCGCGTGCGCGCTGTGCGGGCTGGCGACGGCCCTGCTGTGGCCCGGCACGTTCTCCCTGACGTCCGCGCGCTTCCCGCTGGGCGGGGCGGCGATGTTCGCGGTGCTGGCGCTCGCGGGCGACGCGGGGGGCACCTTCGGCCCCCTGGGCGCCGGGCTGCTGGCGGACCTGGCCGCCGGGCCGCTGGCCGGGCTGGCCGCCGCGCTGCCGCCGGACACCGGCACCGGCCTGCGCGTGGGGATGCTGCTGAGCGCGGTCGTGCCGGTGGTGTTCGCGGTGACGGTCCTGGCGTCGGGACGGTCGCGCGCGTCGACCGCCGCCACGACGCCCGATGCGTGCAGCGTCGGGGACGCCTGAGGTCCCGGACGCTGCACACCTGCTCCGCCCCCAGGATTCGAACCTGGACCGCAAGGCTCCAAAGGCCTGCATGCTGCCGTTACACCAGGGCGGACCGGCGCCCCAGTCTGCCAGGCCGCCGCGCCGCTCCCGCAGTCGGGCGACCGTCCGACAGCACGGAGCACCCGCACGGCACAATGGGCCAATGGCCTCCGACTCCAAGCGGTCCCGCGCGCGCATGACCGGCACCCAGCGGCGCGCGCAGCTGCTGGACGTGTCCCGCAAGCTCTTCGCCGAGAAGGGGTTCGACAACACGTCCGTCGAAGAGATCGCCGCCCGCGCCGAGGTGTCCAAGCCCGTGGTGTACGAGCACTTCGGCGGCAAGGAGGGCGTGTACGCGGTCGTCGTCGACCGTGAGATCCAGGCCCTGACGGGCGCGCTGACGCAGGCCCTCGAGGCCGGCGGCCACCCCAAGGTGATGGTCGAGCGCACGGCGCTGGCCCTGCTGTCGTACATCGAGACGTCGGAGGACGGGTTCCGCATCCTCGTGCGCGACTCCCCGGTCGCGCAGGCCACCGGCACGTTCTCCTCGCTCATCGGCGACGTCGCGAGCCAGGTCGAGCACCTGCTGGCGAACGAGTTCACGAAGCGCGGCCTCGACGCCCGCACCGCCCCCATGTACGCCCAGATGCTCGTCGGCATGGTCGCGCTGACCGGCCAGTGGTGGCTCGACGCGCGCAGCCCGCAGAAGGCCGAGGTCGCCGCGCACCTGGTGAACCTCGCGTGGAACGGGCTCGAGGCGCTCGAGCGGCGCCCGGAGCTGACGAAGCCGACGGCGCCCTAGCGTGTCGCGCTGCGGTACGGCGGCACGGCGTGACGGGCGATGTCTCGACGTCGACTAACCTCGACCCATGGCCGAGAACGACACCGGCGGCCCGCCCCGCGACGAGGTCGACCGCATCGTCCTCGCCTGGCAGCGTGAGCGGCCGGACCTGGACGTGCGGCCCCTGACCGTGCTCTCGCGCGTCAGCCGGCTCGCCCGCCACCTCGACCTGGCGCGCCGCGGCGCCTTCGCGCGGCACGGCCTGGAGACGTGGGAGTTCGACGTCCTCGCCGCCCTGCGCCGCGCCGGTGAGCCGTACCGCCTCTCCCCCGGCGCGCTGCTGACGCAGACGCTCGTCACGAGCGGCACGATGACCAACCGCATCGACCGACTCGCCGAGCAGGGGCTCGTCGAGCGCCAGCCCTCGCCCGACGACCGACGCGGCGTCCTCGTCCAGCTCACGCCGGCCGGCCTGCGGCGCGTCGACGAGGCGTTCGCCGACCTGCTCGCCGTCGAGCGGGACCTCATCGGCGACCTGCCGGAGGCGGACCGTGAGCGCCTCGCCGAGCTGCTGCGCGACGTGCTCACGCTGTTCGACGCGTCCTGACGGCCGAGATGTCGTGGGCGTGCGCTTGCGGGAGGGCGGCACGCCAGTAGCGTGCATCCCGTCCCCGCCCCTGTGGTCGCCCGGCACACGCGACAGCGAAGGAGACGCCCGTGTTCACCAGGGAGACGCTTCTCGTCCCGGTCGACGGCCGTGAGCAGGTCCTCGCGGTGCTCCGCGACGCGCTCGCGGACGCTCCCGCGGAGCAGCGGCCCGGCCTCGAGCGGGCGCTGCAGCTCGTCGAGGCCGTCCGCCACGACGACGACACGCTGAAGGCGGACTACGCGCGTCGGCTGCTGCGCGAGGCGGGCGTCGACCCCGGCACCGACGAGGTCCGCGCGGTGCGGGTGCTCCGCGAGCGGATCCCCGGCCTCGGCCTGGCCGCGGCGGTCGACCTGGCGGCGCACGCGAAGGACTGACCCCGCGTCCGGCCGGCGCCGGCGGGTCGCGTCGGACAGCGCGTGGAACAGCAGGTCGCGCTCCTCGTGGTGCCCGCGGACGCGCTGTCGCCGGCCACGGCTCAGCCCGCGGTCTCGGCCGCCTCGAGCCACGCGGCCTCGAGCTCGTCGCGCTCGGCCGCCAGGGCCCGCAGCTCGGCGTCGAGCGCGAGGACCGCCGCGTGGTCGGTGGCCTGGGCCGCCATCCGGGTGTGCAGGTCCGCCTCGAGGGCGGCGATGCGCTCCAGACGCCGCTCGATGCGCTGCACCTCCTTGCGGGCCGCACGGACCTCGGCCGCCGACGGCGCGGGTGGCGCGTCGGCCGCGGGTGCCGGTGCGGGCGACGACGTCACGGCGCCTCCCCCTGCCCGGGCGGCGGCTCCCCCGACGCCGCCGCCGGCCCGCGCCTCCGCGGCGCCGGCGGCGAGCGCGACACCGCGCAGCTGCAGGTACTCCTCGACGCCCCCCGGCAGGTCCCGGACCTTCCCGTCCCCCAGCAGGGCGACCTGCCGGTCGCAGACGCGCTCCAGCAGGTACCGGTCGTGCGAGACGACGACCAGGGTGCCGGGCCAGCCGTCGAGCAGGTCCTCCACGGCGGCGAGCGTGTCGGTGTCCAGGTCGTTGGTGGGCTCGTCGAGCAGCAGCACGTTGGGCTCGGAGACCAGCAGCCGCAGCAGCTGCAGGCGCCGCCGCTCGCCGCCGGACAGCTCGCGCACGAGCGTGCGGGCGCGGTCGCGCGTGAAGCCGAGACGCTCGACGAGCTGGGCGGCGGTGAGCTCCTTGCCGCCGACGACGATCGTGCGCTTCTCGCGCTCGACCGCCTCGACGACGGTGAGGCCCGCCACCTCGTCGAGGTCCTCCACGTCCTGGCGCAGCTCGGCGACGCGCACCGTCTTGCCGCGCCGCACGCGTCCCGACGTGGGCACCGCGCTGCCGGTGAGCAGGCGCAGCAGCGTGGTCTTGCCGGCGCCGTTGACGCCGACGACGCCGTACCGGTCCCCCGGCCCGAGCCGCCACGTGACGTCGTCGAGCAGCACGCGCCCGTCCGGCAGCGTGTACGTGACGTCCTCGAGGTCGAGCACGTCCTTGCCGAGACGGGCGGTCGCGGTGCGCGCGAGCGCGAGGGAGTCGCGCGGCGGCGGCTCGTCGGCGATGAGCGCGGTCGCGGCGTCGATCCGGAACTTGGGCTTCGACGTGCGCGCGGGGGCCCCGCGGCGCAGCCACGCGAGCTCCTTGCGCAGCAGGTTCTGCCGCTTGCCCTCGATCGTCGCGGCCTGCTGCGCGCGCTCGGCGCGTGCCAGCACGTACGCGGCGTAGCCGCCCTCGTACTGGTCGACGACGCCGTCGTGCACCTCCCACGTGCGGGTGCACACGGCGTCGAGGAACCAGCGGTCGTGCGTGACGACGACGAGGGCGCCGTTGCTGCGCGCGTACCGGTCGACGAGGTACGACGCGAGCCACGCGACGCCCTCGACGTCGAGGTGGTTGGTCGGCTCGTCGAGGACCAGCACCTCGTCGTCGCGCACGAGCAGCGCCGCGAGCGCCACGCGTCGCCGCTGCCCGCCCGACAGCTCCGCCAGCGGCGCGTCGAGGTCGACGTCCGCCAGCAGCCCGGTGTGCACCGCACGGATGCCCGCGTCGGACGCCCACTCGTGGGCGTCGGCGCTGCCGTGGACGGCGTCGAGGACGGTGCCGGGGCCGAGGTCGTCGCGTTGGTCGAGCAGGGCCACGCGCGTGCCCCCGAGGCGGGTGACGCGCCCGCCGTCGGGGTCCTGACGGCCGGCGAGCACGCGCAGCAGCGTGGACTTGCCGGCGCCGTTGGGCCCGACGACGCCGATGCGCTGGCCGTCGTCGACCCCGAGGCTGATGCCGTCGAGGAGGGTGCGGGTACCGAGGGTGAGGTGGACGCGATCGGCGCCGAGAAGGTGGGGCATGTTGTCCCTCAGCCTGCCAGGTGAGCCGCCACGGTGTCGAAGACGCCGCCCTGCTCGCGCCCGGCGGCGGCGAGCTCGGACGTCGCGGTCGACGTGGAGACGCGCGCGCCGTCGAGCCGCACGTCGTCAGTCCGCATCCGCTCCCGCGAGGACCTCACGGACCCGCACGCGCGCACCCATCCGCAGCACCGACCGCTCGTAGATCCGCGCCGCGATCGCGATCACCACGAGGCACGACGCCGTGAGCAGCGCGAGCGACAGCAGCGGCTCCCACCACGCCGCGTCACCGAGGAAGAGCCGCACCGGCATCGCCACCGGCGCGCTGAACGGCACGTACGACGTCGCCGTGAGCACCGGGGCGTTGTCGCTGAAGAACACGACGACGAAGTACGGGATCATCGTCAGCCAGATGGCGGGCTGCAGCACCACCCCGGTGTCCTCGATCCGCGAGACCAGCGACGCGCTCGCCGCGAACACCGCCGCCAGCAGGACGAACCCGACGGCGAAGAAGACGACGAACCACACGACCGGCGCACCGATCATCGTCAGCAGGTCGTCCTGCCCCGTGACCACCAGCCCGAGCACCGACACCGCGGCGATCGCGGCCGTCTGCCCGAGCGCGAGCGCCGAGTTGCCGAGGATCTTGCCCGCCAGCAGCGCGCGGGCCGGCACGGCCGACAGCAGGATCTCGACGATCCTCGTCTGCTTCTCCGTCACGGTGTTCTGCGCGATGGTCGAGCCGAACCCGATGGCCGACATCATGAAGACCAGGCCGAACGCGAACGTCACGACGTACCGGACGCCCTCGTCCGCCGCCGCCGGGTCGAGCAGCTCGACCTGCGGCGCCACCGTCAGCGCGTCCAGCAGCACCTGGGGGGCGCGGTCCATCGCGAGCACCTCGACACCCAGCGGACCGCTGCCCGGCACGACCGCCGCGTCGACGTCGCCGTCACGCACGGCCTGCTCGGCCGTGTCCCGGTCGGCGACGTCGGAGGTGGCCAGGCCGTCGGTCGTCGGCAGCACGCCCGCGACGGACGTCACGACGGCCACCGGGACGTCCTCGACGTCGCGGCCCGACATCACCGAGCTGACGACGATCGCCGCCAGGACGCCGACCAGCAGGATGGCGGTGGAGATGAGGAACGACTTCGTCCGCACCTGAGACGTGATCTCGCGCTCGGCGACGAGCAGCGCCGCGCGGCCCAACGAGGGGGGCGTCGGCGCGGGGGGACGGGCGTTCACAGGGCCACCTCTTCCAGCTCGGGCTCGTCGGCGACGACGTCGCGGAAGATCTCCGCCAAGGACGGGCGCAGCGGCGTGAACGCCCGCACCGGGCCACGCGCCAGGGCCGCACCCAGCACCTGCTGCGCGACGTCCGCCGGCGCCTCGAAGACCGCCGACCCGCCCGCGAGCTCGTCGACGCGCACGTCGGGCACGTCGCGGAGCCAGCCCATGTCGCCCTCGGCCACGATCTCGTGCCGGGCCCTGCCGTGCTCACGGCGCAGACCCTCGCGGGTCCCCGCGGCGCGCACCTTGCCGCCGGCGATGATGACCAGGTCGTCGCACAGCCGCTCGACGACGTCGAGCTGGTGGGACGAGAAGAGGACGGGCACGCCCTGCGCGGCCCGCTCGGCGAGCACGCCCTGGACGACCTCGACCGCCATCGGGTCCAGCCCCGAGAACGGCTCGTCGAGCACCAGGACGTCCGGGTCGTGGACCAGGGCCGCCGCGATCTGTGCGCGCTGCTGGTTGCCCAGGGACAGGCTCTCGACCGGGTCCTTGGCACGCGGGGTCAGACCCAGGCGCTCCACGAGCACCTCGGCCCGCCCCGTCGCGCCGTCACGGTCGAAGCCGTGCAGGCGCGCCAGGTAGGTCAGGTGCTCGACGAGCTGCATCTTGGGGTAGAGCCCGCGCTCCTCCGGCATGTACCCGAACCGCGTGCGCTGCGCGCCGCCCACCGGCACCCCGTCGATCGTGACCGTGCCGGCGTGCGCGGCCAGCACCCCGAGGATGATGCGCATCGTCGTGGTCTTGCCGGCACCGTTGCCACCGACGAACCCCGTCAGCCGCCCGCGCCCGACCGTGAAGCTCACGTCGTCGAGCACGAGACGGTCGCCGAACGACCGGCTGATCCCGTGCAGCTCGAGCATCGTCCCTCCCCTGCCACCTCCGCGCCCGGGTGCCCCGGGCGTCCACCGTCGACGGTAGGCGTCACGGCGGGGCGGCGGCTCCGGCCCCCGGCCGATCCTGCGTCTCCGTCCCGGGACGGAGACGCACGTCAGGAGGCCAGGCCGTGCTCGTGCGCGTACACCACCGCCTGCACGCGGTCCCGCAGGCCCAGCTTCGCCAGCAGGTTCGACACGTGCGTCTTGACCGTCGCCCGGCTCACGACGAGCTCGGCCGCGATCTCGTCGTTGTTCAGCCCGCGCGCGACGAGCGTGAGCACCTCCTGCTCCCGCTCGGTGAGCGGGACGGCGTGCCGCGGCGCCGGGTGCGTCGGCGTGCGCTCCCGCACGGCACGCGCGATGACCGCGCGCGTCACCTCGGGCGCGAGGAGCCCTTCGCCGGCCGCGGCGCGCAGCACCGCGTCCGTGAGCTGCTCGGGCCGCGACGTCTTCAGCAGGTACCCCACGGCGCCGGCCTGCAGCGCCTCGAGCAGGTAGTCCTCGCGGTTGAACGTCGTCAGGACCACGACGGCCGCGTGCGCGGCCGGGTCCGCGACGATGCGCCGCGTGGCCTCCAGGCCGTCCATGTCGGGCATCTGCACGTCCATGCAGACGACGTCGGGACGCGTCGCCCGCACGACGTCGACCGCCTCCGCACCCGTGCCGGCCTCGCCGACCACCTCGATGCCGGGGTGCGCCGACAGGATCGTGCCGATCCCCGCCCGCAGCAGCGCCTGGTCGTCCGCGAGCACGACCCGCACGCTCGTCGTCATCCCTGCTCCTTCGTCCCGGGGGCCGGCACCGCGACCCCGCCGTCGACCGGTGCCGCCAGCGGCAGCCGTACGCGTACCACGAACCCGCCGGAGCGCCGGCGGCTCGCCTCGAACGTGCCGCCGTCCGCAGCCGCGCGCTCGCGCATGCCGACCAGGCCCATGCCACCGGACGTGGCCGGGCGCGCCGGGCGCGCCGTCCCACCGTCGTCCGACACCTCCAGCTCGACGTCGTCGGTCGACCACCGCAGCCGGACCTCCGCCCGGGCGCCCGGACCCGCGTGCTTGCGGATGTTGGTCAGCGCCTCCTGCGCGATCCGGTACAGGTTGAGCGACGCCAGCGGCCGCAGCCGACGCGGCTCGCCCACCTCCTGGTAGGCCACCGCCAGCCCGCCCGCCCGCGCCTGCGTGACGAGGTCCGGCAGCCGGTCCAGGTCGAGCGACGCGAGCGCCTCCCCCGACGCGGGGGTCGCCCCGACCGTCACGCCGCCGTCACGCAGCATGCCGAGGATGCCGTGCAGCTCCTGCACCGCCTCCCGGGCGGCGTCCTCGACGTGCCCGAGGGCGTCGGCCGCGCGGACGGGGTCCGACGCGAGGACCGTGCGCGCGGCGGCGGCCTGCACGCCCATGAGCGACACGTGGTGCGCGACCGCGTCGTGCAGCTCACGCGCGAGGCGCAGCCGCTCGAGAGCGACCGCCTGCTCCTCGGCCCGGTGCCGCTCCACGACGAGCAGGTGGGTCCGCAAGTCCGTGCGGGCGCGCTCGCGCGCGGAGCGCCACGCGCGCTCCCCGAAGAACCAGGCGCCACCGAAGTACAGGACGTTCGTCAGCAGCTGCAGCAGCGTGAAGGACACGAACGGGGAGAGCACCCCGACCTGGTCCGGCATGTCCTTCGCGGTCTCCGGGTCCGTCGCCACCATGAACAGGGCGACGAACAGCCACACCATCATCGCGACCACGACGAGCCCGCGTGCGGCCGTCGCGCGCCGCCGGTCCGCCTCCCAGGCGCCGACCGTGTACAACGCGCAGAAGAGCGCGATGTTCATGACGAGCGTCTCGACCACGCCGAGCGCCTGCGCCGTGATGAACGCCGCCCCGACGACCACCACCACCGCGCTGGGCCACCGCCGGCGCACGGCGAGCGGCAGGGTCACCGCGGCCAGCATCAGTGCCGCGACCCAGCCCGCCGCCTGGTCGGGGTACATACCGGCCACCCGCACCAGCACCATGGACAGCAGCGCGCCGACGTACAGCGCACCTGCACCCAGCGCGTCCCAGCGCAGCGCGTCCTGCGGCGGGGCGGGACGCTCCCAGCCCGGCTCGTCCGGGTCCGACGGCAGGGGCGCCGCGACGTCGCCGCGCGCCAGGACGTCGAGCGCCGCGCTCGTCGCCGTCATCGCCGGCCTCGCGGTCGGGTCCTGCTCATGGTCACTCCCCCGCGACGACCCGGGCACCGGGGACGGGCCCGCTCGCCGTGAGCACGCGGTCCGCGACACCGGCCGCCGTGAACGCCGCCGCCACGGCGAGCGCGTGCTGCCGGCTGCGCGCGAGGGCCGCGACCGTGGGACCCGAGCCGGACACCACGACGCCCAGTGCGCCCGCGTCGGTCGCGACCGCCAGGGGTTCCGTCAGGCCCGGGTCCAGCTCGATCGCGGCACTCTCCAGGTCGTTGTGCAGGGCAGCACCCAGCGCTGCCGCGTCGCCGGCGAGCAGCGCCTGCATGAGGGGCACGTCCTCCTCGTCGCCCAGCGGCTCGACCTGGGTGCACAGGCCGTCGTAGGCCTCGTAGACCGCCGCCGTCGACAGGCCCCGGTCCTGCACGGCGAACGCCCAGTGGAACTCGCCGCGGCTCAGCGCGGGGGTGAGCAGGTGCCCACGTCCCTGGCCCACCGCCGTGTGCCCTACGAGCGAGAAGGGGACGTCGGAGCCCAGCTCGGCCGCGAGCTCCAGCAGGTCGTCGCGCGACAGGCCGGTGCCCCAGAAGGCGTCGCACGCGACCAGGGCCGCTGCCGCGTCCGCCGAGCCCCCGGCCATGCCGCCCGCCACGGGCACGCCCTTGACGAGGTGCAGGTGCACGGCGTCGTCGACGCCCGCGCGCTCCGCGACCGCGCGCGCGGCGCGCAGCGCGAGGTTCGACTCGTCCGTCGGCACCGCGTCGGCCTGCGGCCCGCTCGCACTGACGCCGAACACGTCGGCGGGGGTCGCGACGACCTCCTCGTAGACGGACACGGCCTGGAACACCGTCACCACCTGGTGGTAGCCGTCGCGCTCGCGCGGGCCGACGCGCAACGACAGGTTGACCTTGCCGGGGGCGCGCACCCGCACGGCACGGTCGGGCAGATCGTCGAAGGGGGTCAGCGTCACGGTGCCACTGTGCCAGGTCCGGGCGTCGCGGGCCGGGCGGCGCCGAGCGCCTCGGCGATGCGCGCGAAGCCCACGACGTCGACCTGCTCACCGCGCACCTGCGGGTCGAGGCCCGCCGCACGCACCGCCTGCTCCGCGGCGGCGGACGAGCCGGCGACGCCCGCGAGCGCGGAGCGCAGCATCTTGCGGCGCTGCGCGAACGCCGCGTCGACGACCGCGAACACGTCCTGCCGCGACACCGTCGCCGCCGGCGGCTCGCGCCGGTCGAGGCGCACCAGCGCCGAGTCGACGTGCGGCGCGGGCCAGAACACGGCGCGGCCGACCGTGGCCGTGCGGCGGGCCGACGCGTACCAGGCGACCTTGGCCGACGGGATGCCGTACGTGCGGCTGCCGGGAGGGGCCGCGAGGCGGTCCGCGACCTCGGCCTGCACCATGACGAGCCCGCGCTCGAGCGAGTCGAACCGCTCGAGGAACGTCAGCAGGACCGGCACCGACACGTTGTACGGGAGGTTCGCGACGAGGGCCGTCGGGGGCGGGCCGGGCAGCGCGGTCACCGTCAGGGCGTCCTGCGTGACGACCGTGAGCCGCGCGCGGCCGTCCGCGTCGCGCAGGACGACGGTGCGCGACGGGGCCGGGTGCGGCGCGGTGTCGGCGAGGTCTGCAGGCCGGCTCTCGTCGACGACGGAGAGGCCTGCGAGCCGGCTCTCGTCGGCGTCGGCGACGGTCAGCCCGGGGACGTGCGCGGCGACGGTCTGCGGCAGGAGGCGCGCCAGGACGGGGTCGATCTCGACCGCCACCACGTCGGCGCCGGCCTCCAGGAGGCCGAGGGTCAGCGACCCGAGCCCGGGGCCGACCTCCACGACCCGCTCCCCCGCCACGACGTCCGCCTGGCGCACGATCTTGCGGACGGTGCCCGCGTCGAGCACGAAGTTCTGGCCGAGCGTCTTGGTGGGTCGCACACCGGCGCGCTCCGCGAGCGCGCGGATCTCCGCAGGCCCGAGCAGGGTGATCGCCGACATGGCCCCCGAGCCTACGTCCCGCACACCCCCGCCCCGCACCACCCCGCCCGACCCCCACCCCGCCGCGAGAGAGCAATCCAGTCACCACCACCCCCACCCCGCCACGAGAGAGCAATCCAGTCATCAGCACCCCACCCCGCCGCCGAGAGAGCAATCCAGTCACCGAGGGCGAGCGAGCAATCGGGCACGCCCTGGGGACGGTGCGACTGGATCGCTCATTCACCGGGCAACGGGGCGACTGGATCGCACTCTCACCACACGGGGGGACTGGATTGCACTCTCACCACAGGAGGGGCGACTGGATCGCACTCTCACCCCGGGGTGGGGCGACTGGATCGCACTCTCACCACATGGGGCGACTGGATTGCACTCTCACCCCGGGGTGGGGGACTGGATTGCACTCTCACCACGGGAGGGGGATTGCTCTCTCACCCCATGGGGGTGAGAGAGCAATCCAGTTCTGCAGCGGGCGGGGTGCGTCAGCTGAACAGGTTCTTGCCGCAGTGCGGCCACTGCCCGGCGCCCGAGCGGTTGTAGAGCATCTTGGCGCGGGCCGTCTGCTCCTCGGCCGACGCCTGGGACGGCAGGCCGGCGCCGCCGACCGACTGCCACGTGGCGACCGAGAACTGGTAGAGCCCGTGGTACTTGCCGGTCGAGGAGACCGCGTCGACGCGGCCGCCGGACTCGCACCTCGCGAGCGCGGCCCAGTTCAGCGAGTCGGCGTCGCCGCCCGCGGCGATCGGGCCGGCAGCCGACGAGCCGGCGGACGAGCCGGACCGCGGCGCTGCGGGGGTCGGCGCGGGTCGCGCCTTGGTCCCCACCTGGACGACCTCCTCGACGGGGGCCTGCGTGACGCCCTCGCTGATGAGCGCGCGGGACTCCTCGACGCCGTCGACGGTCGTGACGCGGTCGACGACCGTGTGCACGCCGGGCACGCCGGCCTGCGCGACGACCTTCTGGCCGACGAAGCGCGTGGCGTCGTCCTCGGTGCGCGACGTGAAGGGGACCTCGGTGGTCGTCGCGACGTCCTGCACGACGACGCGCTGCACGACGAGCTGCACGACGCCCTCGGCGCTGCGCTGGACCTTGACGCGGTCGAGCGGCTGCAGCGCGACGCCCGTCTCCTCCAGGACCGTGCCGACCGTCGCGTCGGCGTCGGGCACGTCGAGGACGGTGCCGTCGACGAGGACCTCGGCGCGGCCGCTCACGGCGAGCTCCAGCGGCAGCTCGACGCGCTCCGCCGAGCGGGACGCGAGGAGGGCGACGTTGCCGGCGCGGTCGGCGAGCGTGTCGAGCGCCTCGTCGGCACTGAGCGCGGTGCTCCAGACGACCTGGCGGGTGCCGTCGAGCTCCACGACGAGCGCGGTCGCGTGCCGGACGACGATCTGCGCGCCGTCGGTCAGGGCTCCGCTGTGGGACACGGTGTCGTGCCCGCTGACCTCGATGTCCTGCGCGTCGAGGAGGCCCTCGACGGAGCCGGCGAACGTCGAGACGGTCTCCACCTCGCCGTTGACGTCGAGCTCGACGGTCTTGTGGGCCTGCGCGTAGGCGCTGCCACCGGCGGCGACGACCAGCACGGCGGTGCCGGCGGCGATCAGCGGCCAGCGGCGGCGGGAGACGGGGGCACCCGCGTCGGGTGCGGTGTCGAGGTGGGAGGCGCCGGCGGAGGTCGCCGACGAGGTCGGACCGGTGTGGCGGGTCGAGAACTGCACGAGGCTCCAGCCGTCGTCGATCCCGGGCACAGGGAGACGTGGGCCGCGTCGCGGCGCGTGAGCACCGTGGGCGTCCGCACGACGGAGGGTCCCCGATCCCGGCGGTCTCGGCGGGCGCAGCTTGCGGCCACCGTGGTGTCACCGCACGAGGATCGACGACCCTCCGTGCAATGGCGACACGCGACCGTAACGGAATTGTGACGCGAGATCCAACCCCTGCGGCATGAGAGCCACGTCACGCGAAACGGTTCGTGGGGCACCGGCGCGCCCCGCCGGCGGTACGCGAGAGGTCAGTACCAGCCCTTGGCCTGCGAGTGCGCCCACGCACCGCACGGGTCGCCGTACCGGCCGGAGATGTACCCCAGACCCCAGGAGATCTGCGTCGCGGGGTTCGTCCGCCAGTCCGCACCGGCCGTCGCCATCTTCGACCCGGGCAGCGACTGCGGGATGCCGTACGCCCCGGAGGACCGGTTCTCGGCGTTCCAGCGCCAGCCGCTCTCCTTGTTCCACAGGGACAGCAGGCACGCGAACTGGTCGTCGCCCCAGCCGCGCTCGGCGGCCATCGCCTTGCCCATGGCCTGCGCCGTGCCCGGCTCGACGGCGACCGTCGAGGGGTCGGGCAGCTCGGCCGTGCCGACGTGGACCACCTGGTCCACCGCGGGCACCGTCACGACCGACGCGAGAGGAGTGCGGCCGACCACCACGCCGCCGACGACCTCCAGCGCGTACGTCGTCGTGCGCTGGCCCGCCCGGCCCTTCGACTTCACGACCTTGTTGCCCTTGACGAGCAGGGGGTCCTCGACCTCGCGCACCTCGAACGGCACGGCCTCGGTCACCGTCTCGCCCGACGTCGCCGCGCGCGTGACCATCACGACGAGCCCGTCGACCGCGGCGGCGTCCAGCGGCACCGAGACCTGGTCGGCCTCCTCGAGCACGAGGCCGATCTCCCGCAGCGCGTCGCGCACGGTGGACCCGCTGGTGACGCCGTCGATGACCTGACCGTCGACCACGAGGTGCACCGTCTTCTGTGTCGAGACGCGCAGCACGTCGCGGCCCACGGCGGCCGAGCGCGACGCCGACAGGCGCACGCCGTCCCGCAGCCCGAGCTCCTCGACCGCCTCCCCCACGGTCAGCGCCGTGGTCCAGACCTTCTGCTCCCGGCCGTCGACCTCGACGGCGATCTCGCGCCCGTGCCGCACCACGACCTGCCCGGTGCGCCCGACCGCCTGGTCGAGCCCGGGCGCGACCAGGTCGCCGTCCGCGACCTCGACGCCTCCGGCCTCGAGCACGTCCGCCACGGTGCGGCCGAAGGTCTGCACCTGCACCTGCGTGCCGTCGACGTCGACGGTGACGTCCTTGTGCATCGCGGCGAACGCACTGGTCCCGCCCGCGACGAGCGCGAGCACGACGGCCTGTGCGGCGGTGCGTGCGGCCCGGTCGCGCGCGCGTGCCGCGCGACGGCCCGGCACCTGCGGGTGACCGGTCACGATGTCCTTCGGGTCTGCGGGAGGGACGCTGCCCTGAAGCTCGTATCGGCACCGCGTCGTGCGTCCTTGACGGGTCGCACCCCCCGGTGCCGGACCGACCGTAGCCGATCCGTGACCTCCGCGGCCACCGGTGGGTTCGTTCCCGCGCACCTCACCACGGGCCGTACACGCGCGTCGCCACGTCGCTGACCTGCGCACACACGTCCTCCAGGGGCCGCCCGGTCGCCTCCGCCACGGCCCGGACGGTCCCCGGCAGGAGGTACGGCGCGTTGGGCCTGCCCCTGAACGGGTGAACGGTCAGGTACGGCGCGTCCGTCTCGACGAGCACCAGGGAGGCGGGCAGCACGCGCAGGGCCGCTCGCAGGTCCTCGTTGGCGGGGAACGACACGGGCCCGGCGAACGAGCAGTACCAGCCCTCGTCCGCGCACACGCGGGCCAGGTCGACCCCGCCGGAGAAGCAGTGGAACACCGTGCGCTCCGGCGCGCCGTCACGGCGCAGGACGTCGACGACCTCGTCGTGGGCGTCGCGGTCGTGGATCTGCAGCGCCAGCCCCAGCTCCTTGGCCAGGGCGACATGCGCCCGGAACGCCTCGCGCTGCACCGCACGTCCCCGCTCCCCCGCACGGAAGAAGTCGAGCCCCGTCTCGCCGATCGCCCGCACCCGCGGGTTGTCCCGCGCGACGTCCGCGACCGCCGCGAGCGCGTCGTCCAGCATGACGTCGTGGCGCGGCTGCGGGTCCGGGTCCAGCCCGTCGGGCGCGACCTCGCGCACGCCGGCGTGCAGCACGGCCTCGTTGGGGTGGATCGCCACGGCCCCCAGCAGGGCCGGGTGCTCCCGCACCACCGCGTCGGTCCAGGCCACGGCCTCCAGGTCGCACCCGACCTGGACCATGCGGGTCACCCCGACCGCGGCCGCGCGCCCCAGGTGCGCGGCCAGGTCCGGGTGCGCCGCGGCGTCGGCCGGGTCCCAGCCGTCCGCGCGCCACCCGACGACCGACTCCAGGTGCGTGTGGTCGTCGACGACGGGCGCCGGCAGCGGCTCCGGCGCCGGGGGCCAGCCGGTCTCGCGCTTCCTGCGTGCCACGGCCTCAGGCCTGCCGCAGGCGCTCGAGCTCCTCCTCGACGATGGCGTCGTCGAGCTTGGTGAACACGGGCGTCGGCTTGTCGATCCGGGTGCCCGGCACGATCGCCTTCGGCTGCCACGTGCCCCGCACCGAGGTGTAGTCGCCCGTGATGACCGGGTAGTGCCGCGAGTCGTCGTCGAGGTCGGTGACCTCCTCGATGCGCGGCTGCGGCGAGAACGTCCCCGTGCCGCCCAGCGCCTCGTGCACCGCCTGCGCGCTGTGCGGCAGGAACGGCGCGAGCAGCGTGTTGAGGTCGCTGACCGCCTGGGTCGTGGTGTGCAGCACCGTGGCCAGGCGGTCCGGGTCCGTCTTGAGCTTCCACGGCTCGGTCTCCGAGACGTACCGGTTGGCCTCGCCGACCACCCGCATGGCCTCCTGCAGCGCCTGGCGCTGCCGGTGCGCGCCGACGAGCTCGCCGACGCGCCCGAACGCGGTGGTGACCTCGGCCACCAGCGCCTCGTCGACGGGCTCGCGCCGGCCCGGCGTCGGGATCTCGCCGAAGTTCTTGTGCACCATGCTCGCGGTGCGGTTGACGAGGTTGCCCCAGCCCGCGACGAGCTCGTCGTTGGTGCGGCGCTTGAACTCCGCCCACGTGAAGTCGACGTCCTGCATCTCCGGCCCGGCGACCGAGATGTAGTAGCGCAGCGCGTCGGGCTGGTAGCGGGCGAGCATGTCGCGCACGAGGATCACGCGGCCGCGCGACGTCGAGAACTGCTTGCCCTCGACGTTGAGGAACTCGCTCGACACGACCTCGGTCGGCAGGTTCAGCGACCCGTACGCGCCGGGCGCACCGCCGCGCGCGCCCTTGCCGTCGTAGCCCAGGAGCTCCGCCGGCCAGATCTGGGAGTGGAACGTGATGTTGTCCTTGCCCATGAAGTAGTACGACAGGGCCTCGGGGTCGTTCCACCACTGGCGCCACGCGTCCGGGTCGCCGCTGCGGCGCGCCCACTCGATCGACGCCGACAGGTACCCGATGACCGCGTCGAACCACACGTACAGCCGCTTGGTCGGGTTCTGCTCCCAGCCGTCGAGCGGCACAGGGATGCCCCAGTCGATGTCCCGCGTCATGGCACGCGGACGCACGTCGTCGAGCAGGTTGAGCGAGAACTTCAGCACGTTGGGACGCCACCCGGTGCGCGTGCGCAGCCAGTCGCCCAGCGCGTCGACGAACGCGGGCAGGTCGAGGAAGAAGTGGTTCGACTCGACGAAGCGCGGTGTCTCGCCGTTGATCTTGCTCGTCGGGTTGATGAGCTCGATCGCGTCGAGCTGGTTGCCGCAGTTGTCGCACTGGTCGCCGCGCGCGCCGTCGTAACCGCAGATGGGGCACGTGCCCTCGATGTAGCGGTCGGGCAGCGTGCGGCCCGTCGACGGGCTGACGGCGCCCATGGTCGTCTTCTCGACCATGTACCCGTTCTTGTGCACGGTGCGGAACATCTCCTGCACCACCGCGTAGTGGTTGCGCGTCGTGGTGCGCGTGAACAGGTCGTACGACAGGCCCAGCGCCGTGAGGTCCTCGACGATGACGCGATTGTACCGGTCCGCGAGCTCCTGGGCGCTGACGCCCTCCTTGTCGGCCTGCACGAGGATCGGCGTGCCGTGCTCGTCGGTGCCCGAGACCATGAGCACGTCGTGCCCCGCCATGCGCATGTACCGGCTGAAGACGTCCGACGGGATGCCGAAGCCGGCGACGTGACCGATGTGGCGGGGGCCGTTCGCGTAGGGCCACGCGACGGCCGACAGGATGCGGGACATGCGTCGATCCTAGGTGCGGCGGTCCTCGCCCTCGTCCTCTTTCCCATCCACCGGTCCGGGCTCCGGCGGGTCCTCCGGCGCGTCCACGTCGTCGCGCCCGCGGCGGCCGCCCAGGTCGACGAACCGGGCCGACGGGTCCGAGACGTCCCACGCGCGCTCGTGCGCCTCCTCCTCGTCGAGCCGCAGCGCCTCCTCCCCGGCGATCGCCTCGGCCTCGACGGACATGCCGTCCTCGGCCGCCTCGGCCAGCGTCGGCGGCAGACGACGCTCGGGCTCGGCACCGTCGCCGGGCGGGGCGTCGACGTCGTCGGTCTCGTCGCGGGGGCGGATCCGCAGCGGCTGGGTGTCGTCCGGCTCGAAGGGCTGCTCGCGGGACGGCCAGACGACCACGGGCTCGGCCCAGCGGTCCGGCGCGCCGTCGTCGGGCGGCCCGTCGGGGTGCGGGTCGACGCGCTGCCCCGGGACGGTGCCCGTCCGCGGGGGCGTCACCGGCGCCTCCGCGACGGCGAGCGCGCCCGCCCGGCCCGTGCGCGCGGGCGGCACCGACGGCGGCGGTCCCTCGGGCGGGCGCGCCGCCGCGCGCCGGCGCGGGGCCGGGCCGTCCTCGCCGTCGGAGGGTGGCGGGGTCACGGGCGTGAAGATGAGCGCGCACAGGTCGCGGTACGTCGCGTCGGGCCGGGCCACCCAGTTGATCTGCCGCAGCGCCTGGTCCTGGCCGGCGGACTCGAGCAGGAACTGCCCGTAGCCCAGCATCTGGCCCGGCACCGACCGCGAGTACCGCATGTCGGTGACCTTCATCAGCGGCATCATGCCGACCTGGTGCGTGACGAGGCCCGTCAGCAGGAGCATCCGCTTGTCGGTCGCGACGAACCACTCGACGCGCCACACCAGCAGGTACCAGGCGAACCGGCCCAGGGCCGCGAGCCACAGCCACCACACCGCGAGGACGCCGTCGCCGAGCGTCGGCTGCAGCACGTACGTGAGCCAGCCGCACACGGCGAAGACCGCGGACGCGGACAGCGCGGGCTCCAGCAGGCGCGCCCAGTGCCGGCGGGTCGCCAGCACGACGCGCTCGCTGGGCAGCACGTACCGGCGCAGCAGCCGGTGCGACATGACGATGCGCGTCGCGTGGTCCGTCGTCACCTCGTCACCTCGTCCGGCGTCAGGAGGCCAGGTTGTCGAAGAACCGCGCGAAGCCGGTGAACGCCCCGTAGATGAAGTCCCAGATGGCGCGCACGACGTCGGCGGCCTGGTCGGGGTTCGTCACCACGGCGTAGATGAGGAAGATCACGACGATCCACATGAGGATGCTCTTCGCTCTCGCGGGCATTGGTCGGCCTCTCCGGGTCGCTCGTCGTCGCGTGGTCGTGGTGCTCAGGTCGTCACCGCCGTCGTCGTCGTCCGGTCGGTCACCGGGGGCCCACGGGTGCGGGTCACCGGACGGCGCACACAGTACCGATCGGGACGATCCACCCGTAGCGGCCACGCCGGTCGCAACCGGACTCTCAGCGGCGTCTCACGTGACGCCGGGCGTCAGCCGACCGTGACGCGCAGGATGCGGTCGTCCCCCGCCACCGGAGTGCCGCGCCCGTCGGTGTTGTTCGTCAGCACCCACAGCGACCCGTCGGGCGCGACCTCGACGGCCCGCAGCCGGCCGTGCTCCCCTGCGAGCAGGGGCTGCGGGGTCCCGACGCCGGCGGCGTCCGACGCGGGGTCGTCCAGGGCGGACGCGTCGACGGGCCGCAGCGGGACCCGCCACAGGGTGCGTCCGCGCAGGCCCGCGAGGTACACGCCCTCGTCCGTCACGGCGAGGCCGGACGGCGACGCGTCCGACGTGGCCCACACGGCGACCGGGTCGGTGAACCCCCGGTCCGCCCCGCCCCGCCCCTCGACCGTGGGCCAGCCGTGGTCCGCACCCGCGCGCAGCACGTTGAGCTCGTCCCAGGTGTCCTGGCCGAACTCGGAGGCGAACAGCCGGCCGTCCGGCGCCCAGCCGATGCCCTGCACGTTGCGGTGCCCGCGGGTCCACACGGGCGACGACGGGTCGGGGTTGCCGGGCGCCGGCGCCCCGTCCGTCGTGACGCGCAGGACCTTGCCGCCGAGGCTCACGGGGTCGGGCGCGACGCCCGGCGTGTACGTGTCGCCCGTCGTGACGTACAGGTGGCCGTCCGGGCCGAGCTCGACGCGGCCGCCGTTGTGGTTCCAGCCACGCGGGATGCCGTCGAGCAGCACCCGCGTGGGGCCGAGCGTCGTCCCGGCGAGCGTCGCACGCAGGACGCGGTTGTCGCGCGCGGCCGTCAGGTAGACGACGACGTCGACGGACCCCGTCGCGGCGTCGTCCCCGGGTACGACGGTCACGCCGAGCAGCCCGCCCTCGCCGCGCGGGGCGGTCAGCGCGGCGATCTCCTCGGCGCCGGGGCCCGTCACGTCCGTGACCGTCCCGTCCCCGCCGACGACCACCAGACGCGCCTCGTCGCGCAGCGTCACCACCGCGCGGCCGTCCGGGAGGAACGCCAGGCCCCACGGTGCGGCCAGGCCCGTCGCGACGTCGTGGACGGACGTGACGGCCACCGTCGGCACGTCGCGCACGACGGGCGCGGGCGCCGTGGGCTCCGCCGAGGGCGGGGCGGCGGTCGGCGACGGCGCCGCGGTGGCCGTGGTCCGCGACGGCGCGGGGGTGGGCGGGTCCGGGGTGCAGCCCGCGAGCGCGGCACCCGCGAGGCCGACGCCCGTCAGCGCGGCCACCAGCCCGCGCGCGGGTCCGCGGCGACGTCCCATGGCACCACTGTGCCGCGCGGGCCCCACCCCGGCGCGCGCACGGTGCAGGATGGCGCCATGGACGACACGACGAGGCCCCCCACGCGCGCGCTGATCGTCGTGGACGTGCAGCCGACGTTCTGCGAGGGCGGTGCGCTGGCCGTCGACGGCGGCAACGCGGTCGCGCACGCCGTCGCCGACTACGCGGCCGCGCACCGGGGCCGCTACGCGCTGGTCGCGACGACGCAGGACTGGCACGTCGACCCGGGCACCCACTTCTCGGACACGCCCGACTACGTCGACACCTGGCCGCCGCACGCCGTCGTCGGCACGCCCGAGGCCGAGCTGCACCCGGCGCTGGCGGACCTGCGCCCCGACGTGAGCGTCCGCAAGGGCGAGTACGCGGCGGCCTACTCCGGCTTCGAGGGCGTCGACGCCGACGGCCGCCCGCTGGCCGACCTGCTGCGCGACGCGGGCGTCACCGACGTCGACGTCGTGGGCATCGCCGAGTCCCACTGCGTGCGGGCGACCACCCTCGACGCGCTGACGGCCGGGCTGCGGGCGCGCGTGCTGACGGACCTCACGGTCCCGGTGACGCCCGAGCAGGGTGCCGCCGCGCGTGAGGCGATGGCGGCCGCGGGCGCCGAGCTGGTCGACTCGCGCACCCTGTGACGCCGCGCGGGCTCAGGGGGTCCGCGACGCCAGGGCCGCCGCGTACAGGTCGCGCTTCGGCACACCGGTCGCCTCGGCGACCTCGGCGACGACCGTCTTGAGCCGCTCGCCCGCGTCGACGCGGGCCCGGACCTCGGGCACGAGGTCCGCCACGTCCCGCGGGCCGTCGGCCGGGGCGCCGCCGACGACGAGCACGACCTCGCCGCGCACCTCGCCCGCACGCGCCCACGCGGCCAGCTCGGCCAGCGGGCCGCGTCGCACCTCCTCGTAGGTCTTGGTCAGCTCGCGGCACACCGCCGCCGGACGGTCGGCACCGAACGCGTCGACGAGCGCGTCGAGCGCGTCCGCGACACGGTGCGGCGCCTCGAACAGCACGATCGTCCGCCGCTCGGAGGCGAGCGCCGTCAGCGCCCGGGCGCGGTCCCCCGGGCGCCGCGGCAGGAACCCCTCGAAGCAGAACCGGTCCGTCGGCAGGCCGGACAGCGCGAGCGCCGCCAGCACGGCGCTCGGGCCCGGTGCGACGGTCACCGGGAGCCCTGCGGCCACGGCCGCCTGCACGACCCGGAACCCCGGGTCCGACACGGTGGGCATCCCGGCGTCGCTGACGACGAGCACCGTGCCGCCGCCGGCGACGACGTCGAGCAGCTCGTCCGCGCGGTCGGCCTCGTTGTGCTCGTGGTGGCTGACGACGCGCCCGCCGATCGTCACCCCCAGCCGGGCGGCGAGCGCGCGCGTGCGGCGCGTGTCCTCCGCGGCGACGACGTCCGCGTCGGCCAGGAGGCGGCGCAGGCGGCCGGAGGCGTCCTCGGCGTCGCCGATCGGGGTCGCCGCGAGGACGAGCGCCCCGCCACGCACCGAGCGGGCCGGCGGCACCGTCGCCGGCGCGGTGACCGCGGGACGGTCCGTGAGGTCGGGCGCCGCGTCGTCGACGGGGTCCTGGACGGGCTCGGCGGGCGGTGTCACGGTCACCGTCCCAGCCTGCCACCACCCGCGGGGACCCCCGCCCGGGCGGCGCGCACCGGCCCGCGTCCCACCGGCCGGGCACGCCCGGATCGCCCCCTTCCGGGTACCTCTACGATGGCCCGGTGCCGACCGACGGAGACGACACCGAGCGCGTGCCCAGCGGCCCGGGCGCGACCCCGCACACCGCCGCGGACACGCTGCCCGCCGCGGCCGGGGACCGGCCGGGCACCGCGGCGACCCCGGCCGGCACCGCCGACCCGGGGACGACCACGGGCGACCCCGCCGCGCTCCCCGAGGATCCCGTCGCGCCCCCCGAGGAACCGCACGAGCGGCGCCTGCTGGACAGGCTGCTCGGGGCCGGCACGCTCGCGCTCGACGCGACACCGCGCGCCCGCCTGAACGGCTGGCTGTGGGCGCTCGCCGTCACGGCGCTGGCGGGCTTTCTGCGGCTGTGGAACCTCGGCCGCCCGCACTCGCTGGTGTTCGACGAGACGTACTACGTCAAGCAGGCCTACTCGCTGCTCGTGCGCGGCTACGAGGCGTCCTGGGGCGAGGAGCCGAACGCGGCCTTCGAGGCCGGCGACACGAGCATGCTCGGCACGGACCCGGAGTACGTCGTCCACCCGCCGATGGGCAAGTGGATGATCGCGCTCGGCATGCGGCTGGGCGGCGGGGTCGAGAGCTCGTCCGCGTGGCGTCTGGCCGCCGCCGTGTGCGGCACGCTCGCGGTGCTGATGATCGCGCGCATCGCGCGCCGGCTGTTCGCCTCCACCGCGCTGGGCACCACCGCAGGGCTGTTCCTCGCGCTGGACGGCCAGGCGATCGTGCAGTCGCGGGTCAGCCTGCTCGACCCGTTCCTCATGTTCTTCGCGCTGGCCGCGTTCGGCTGCCTGATCCTCGACCGGGAGCAGGCACGACGACGCCTCGCGGTCCGGTCCGCCGCGGTCCTCGACGCCGGCGGCACGCTGGGCTGGGGCCCCGGCCTCGGGTTCCGCTGGTGGCGGCTCGCGGCGGGTGTCCTGCTCGGCCTGGCGATCGGCACCAAGTGGTCGGGCCTGTACTTCCTCGCGGTCTTCGGCCTGCTCACCGTGATGTGGGACGCGACGGCGCGTCGCAGCGCCGGTGTGCGCCCGTGGGTGCGGGCCACGCTCGTCAAGGACGCCGTGGTCGCGTTCCTCGTCATGGTGCCCACCGCGCTGCTCACCTACCTCGGCACGTGGGCCGGGTGGTTCGCGACGGACGGCGGGTGGAACCGGCACTGGGCGCAGGACAACCCGGGGCAGGGCGTCACGTGGCTGCCCCCCGCGCTGCGGTCGCTGTGGGCGTACCACCAGGACATGTGGCGGTTCCACAACGGCCTGGAGACGCCGCACGGCTACGCCGCCGGCCCGCTGGGCTGGATCGTGCAGTGGCGGCCGACCTCGTTCTTCTACCCGCCGGAGGTGTCCGGGCTGACCGGCGAGGCCGCGCAGCGGGCGTGCGGCGCCGAGTCCTGCTCGCAGGCGATCGTCGCCGTCGGCAACCCGCTCATCTGGTGGGCGGGTGCCGCCGCGATCCTCGTGGCCCTGTTCTGGCTGGTCCGCTACCGCGACTGGCGTGCCGGCGCCGTGCTGTCGGGCGTGGTCGCCGGGTGGCTGCCGTGGTTCGCGTACGCGCACCGCACGATCTTCGCGTTCTACACCGTGGCGTTCGTGCCGTGGGTCGTGCTGACGCTCGTGTACGTCCTCGGGCTGCTGGTGGGGCCGGCGGTCGGCGATGACGGGACCGACGGCGACCGTCGCGCACGGCGCTGGACGATCGCCGCGATCGGGGTGTTCGTGGCTCTCGTCGTGGGCGTCGGGCTGTTCTTCTACCCGGTGTGGGCGGCGTTCGTCATCCCGTGGGAGCAGTGGCACCTGCGGATGTGGCTGCCCACCTGGGTCTGACGTCAGGCGTCGTCCCAGCTGCCCTGCGGGGTGTGGTGCCAGGCGAGGCCCAGCCGGTCCCAGTGCCGGCCGTGCGCGCGCAGCCGCGCGGTGAAGTCGTCGAAGTCCCGGCGGTCCGGCGCGCTCCACGCCACCTCGGCGACCGCGGCGAGCCGCGGCAGCAGCATCGTCGTCAGGTCGTCCAGCGTGCGCAGCGTCTCGGTCCACAGGCCGGCCTCGACGCCGACGACCGCGTCGGGGGGCAGGTCCTCGACGAGCTCGTCCGGCTCCCAGTCGTACGCGTCGCGCAGCTCGACGTGCCCGGCCCACTCCTGCCCGAGCGGGAACCCCGGGCGGTACTTCATGTCCAGGTACACCTTCGATGCCGGTGACATCAGGAGCCGCGCGCCGGCGCGCGCCGCGGCGACGAACGGCGCGGGGTCCACGCGGGTGTCCCAGTACTGCACGACCGTCCCCGCGGGCAGCTCGGCGACCGACGCCACCTCCTGCCAGGCGACGACGCGCTTGCCGTGCGCGGTCACGGCGGCCGCGGCCGACCGCACGAGGCGCTCGTACTCGTCCGGCGCCATCGTGAGGACCTCGTCGCCGCCGATGTGCAGGTACCCGCCCGGCGTCATGTCGGCCAGGTCGCCGAAGACGTCGGCGAGGAACGCGTGCGTCGCGGGCAGGTCGTCGTGCAGGCGCGAGAAGCCCACCTCGATGCCGAGGTACTCGTCGGGGGCCCGCCCGTCGGGGTTCAGCTCGTCGTACGCGTGCAGCGCCGCGTTGACGTGCCCCGGCACGTCGATCTCGGGCACGACGCGGATCGCGCGGGCCCGGGCGTACGCGAGGATCTCGTCCCAGTCGGTGGCCGAGTAGTACCCACCGGGGTCGCCGCCCACGGAGTGCGCGCTCGAGCGTCGGACGAGCTCGGGCCGCGACGGCAGGTCCAGGCGCCACGCCTGGTCGTCGGTGAGGTGCAGGTGCAGCACGTTGAGCTTGTAGTGCCCCATGAGGCCGATGAGGACCCTCAGGTCCGGCACGCTGACGAAGTGCCGCGCGACGTCCAGCGACAGGCCGCGCCACGGGTACCGGGGGGCGTCCTCGATGCGGACGGCGTCGACCTGCATGCCGCCGTCCGCGCGCTCGCGCAGCAGCTGGCGCAGCGTCACGACCGCGTGGACGAGGCCGTCGGTGGTGCGCGCCTCGAGGCGCACGCGCCCCTGCCCCACGACGACCCGGTACGTCTCCGGGCCGGGCGGCAGGTCCTCGACGAGCCGCATCCGCACGACCCCCGGGGCGTCGGGCTCGGCGTACCGGATCTCCACGGCACGCCCGCTGACACGGCCGAGCAGGTCGGCGGTGAGGACCGCGACGGGCACGAGCTCCTCGTCCGCGTCCACGACGACGACGGTGGACCGCGTGATGACGAACGGCGCCTGCGAGGACGGCTGGACGACGAGCGGGACTGGCACGATCGCGAACGCGTCGGACACGGCACTCCTCAGGACGGGCGACGTCACCCCAGCGACGGCAACCTACCCCGCCGGAGACCCAATCAGGACGAAGCGCCGCAAGGTGCGTCGGGTCACAACCTGCGCTTTCGACGAGCGGACTGCGCCGAGGTGCCCTAGTTTCCTCGCAGACCGGTCATCGGTCCTGACTTCTGAGGAGTGGACATGGGTATCTCCGGCATCATCAGTGCCATCGTCATCGGTGCGATCATCGGGGCGCTCGGCCGCCTCCTGGTGCGCGGCAAGCAGAACATCTCGATCGTCGTGACGATCATCATCGGGATCGTGGCGGCGCTCATCGGCACGTGGCTGGCGCAGCAGGTGGGCGTCGCGGTCACCGACGGCATCGACTGGATCGAGATCCTCCTGCAGGTCGTCCTCGCGGCGATCTTCGTCATCATCTACGCGAGCTGGGCCGGCAAGCGCCGCTGACCAGCGGGCGACCAGCACGGACGCGAGGGCCGGCACCACGGCGCACGACGCCGGGTGCCGGCCCTCGGCACGTCCGGACGACGCCGGGCGCGGGCGGGGCGCGTCAGGCGTGCACGCCGGCCGCGTCGAGCGTCGCGCTCGCGGGCACCTCGCCCCCGTCGCCGACGAGCTCGGCGTCACCGACGACCCGCACGTCCGGCCCGAAGGTCCACCGGCCGCGCACCTTGAGCGACGTCGCGGCACGCAGCGACGGCACGTCGGGCACGAGCGCGTCGAAGCCGCCGACGAGCGCGTAGTGCGCCGGGTCGAGGTCCACGAACGGCGCGGGGACGGCGGCGACGAGGCGGTGCGCGTCGTCCTCGTCGTACACGTCGGAGCGCAGCACCAGCAGGTCGTTCGTCGTCTTGACGGGCAGGAACCGCTCGCGGCCCACCTCCAGCACCGCGGCGCCGTCGAACACCTCGATCGCGGCGCCCATGGCGGACTCGATCTGCACGACCTTCGGGGACGTCCTGTCCGTCGGGTCGACGTTCTTCTCGTTGCGGATCAGCGGCAGGTCCAGGACACCGCCCGTGCGGTCCAGCTCCGCGGCGAGCGCCTCGAGGTCCAGCCACAGGTTGTTGGTGTTGAAGTAGGCGTGCGCCGCGATGTCGGCCGCGGCGTCGGCGTCCTCGGGCGCGGTCTGCGCGGACTCCCGCAGCACGATCCGCCCGTCCGAGCGCCGGACCACCAGGTGCCCGCCCTTGCGGTCCGCCGGGGTGCGGCGCGCGACCTCGGCGGCGAACGGCGCACCCGTCGCCGCGAACCAGCCCGCGACGCGCGCGTCGGGCGTCGCACCGAGGTTGTCGGAGTTGGAGACGGACGCGTAACGGAAGCCGGCGTCGAGCAGTGCCGTCAGGACGCCCGAGGAGTACAGCGCCGGGTACAGGTCGCCGTGGCCGGGCGGGCACCACTCGAGCGTCGGGTCGGCGGGCCAGTCGACGGGCGTCAGCCCGTCGACCAGCAGCTTGGGCTCACGGTTCTGCAGGAAGTCCAGCGGGACCCCGTCGACGGCGAGCGCCGGGTGGGCGGCGAGCGCGGCGAGGGAGTCGTCGCGGGTCCGGAACGAGTTCATGAGGACCAGCGGCAGGCGCGCGCCCGTGTTCTTGCGGGCCGCGAGGACCTGGTCGGCGATGACGTCGAGGAAGGTGCGCCGCCCGCGCACGGGCAGCAGCGACTTCGCGCGGTCCATGCCCATCGACGTGCCGAGGCCGCCGTTGAGCTTGATGACGGCCGTGCGGGCGAGCGCGTCCGCCGCGGCGGCGTCGTCGACCTCCAGGGTGTCCAGGTGGGGGACGTCCGTCAGCGGGTCGACGTCCGCCTCACGGACGATCCCCGTGCTCCCGGACTCCAGGAGACCGTAGAACCGGGAGAACACGTCGACCGCGGCGGGGGGCACGTCGGCGTCACGCATCTTGCGCTGGGCGAGGGCGAGTCCGTTCATGCGTCGACGTTAGCGGCGAATCGGTCACCCGCTGCGGTGACCCCGCTCACAGGGGCCTCGCCGTCACACAGCGTTCACCTGCGCGTTCGCGGGCGTGCGGCGGGGAGTCGCCGGTCAGTGCGGGCTCTCGCCCGCGCGGCGCACCGGCGAGGGCGGCCGCGGCTGTGTCCACGCTCACAGGGCGGGGCCGCCGCAATCGCCGTGCTTCGCACCGAACGCCCGGGGATCGGTCACCCGGGCGCCGACGCATCGGGCGTGCGCGCCGGCCGATCGGGCAGGCGACCCCGACGAGGAAGCCCTGATGTCTGCGCCGATGCCCCGCACCTCCGCCCTGTCCCGCCTGCTGACGGGCGCCGTCGTGGCCGTCGGCGCCGCCCTGGCGGCCACGACCGCCCTGGTCCCCCTGCCGGCGACTGCCGGGCCCGCCGTGCGTGAGGCCCAGGTGCGCGACCTCCCGACGGGTGACGGGCGCGCGGCGGGCGTCGCCGACCGGGTGCTGTCGGGTGGAGTGCTGCGGGCGGAGGAGTCGATCGCGGTCGGCGACGTCCGGCTGACGATGCGCGGCGACGGCGACCTCGTGCTGACGCGCGCCTCGGCCGTGGTGTGGCGGACGGCGACGACGACCCCCGGCGCCCACGCGGCGGTGACCCCGGCCGGCGACCTGCAGGTCGTCACGGGTGGCGACGTGCTGTGGAGCGCGGGCGCGGCGTCCCCGGGTGCCCGTCTGGTCGTCAAGGACCACGCGCGGGTGTACCTCATCTCGACCGCGGGTGCGAGCGTCTGGTCCACCCCGACCCCGGCCGCCCCGAAGGTGCCGGCGGTGGTGACGCTGCCGCTTCCTGCGCCGCTGCCCCGGCCGCAGCTGCCGGGGGCCGGGGGCACGCGGCCCGACGGCGAGGGCGAGCGCGTCCACCGGACGGCGCTGCGGGACCGGCCCGCGTACGCGGACCCCGCGGGCGACGCGGCCGTAGCGGCCCGCGCTGCGCGCGCGTCGGGCCGCACGGCCGACGCGGTGCTGCTGGAGAAGGCCGCCGGTCGCGGCACCGCCCGGTGGCTGGGCCCCGCCGACGACACGACGCGGGTGCGGGCGTACGCCCAGGCGGCGGCCGCGGCCCGGGCGACGCCGGTGTTCGTCACCTACGCGATCCCCGACCGCGACTGCGGCAGCCACTCCTCGGGCGGCATCACGACGCCGGACGGGTACCGCGCGTGGGTCGACGCCGTCGCGGCCGGGATCGCGGGATCGCGGGCCGTCGTCGTCGTCGAGCCCGACGCGCTGCTGCACCTGGACCGGTGCGGCGACAGCACCGAACGCCTCGACCTGCTGCGGTACTCGGTCGGCGCGTACGCCGGCGCCGGCGCGGAGGTGTACCTGGACGCGGCGTCGAGCAACAGCTTCGGCTGGAGCACCCGTCACCTGACCGACATCGCGCAGCGCCTGCGCGCCGCGGGCGTCGACCGGGCGGCCGGGTTCGCCGTCAACACGTCGAACTTCCAGACCAGCGCCCACGAGGTCGCCTACGGCACGTACGTGTCGACGCTGCTCGGTGGGGCCGCGTTCGTCGTCGACACGTCCCGCAACGGCAACGGCCCGCTGGCCGGGCCGACCGGCACGGTGTGGTGCAACCCCGAGGGGCGCGCGCTCGGGCACCCGCCGCGGGCCACGGGCACCGGACCGCACGTCGCCGACCTGTGGCTCAAGACGCCGGGCCGGTCCGACGGCGCGTGCAACGGCGGGCCGGCCGCGGGCAGGTTCTGGGAGGCGTACCTGCTGGGGCTGAGCGCACGGGCGGGCTGGTAGGGCGGGCCCTGCGCCACCGCACGGGACGCCCGTGCCGCGTGCCCGCCGTCCGGCGGGCACGCGGCCGCACGAGTGCTCAGGCACCCCAGACGTGGTAGGCGACGCCCTCGTAGGTCCAGTTGCGGTCGTTGGCGCGGATGTGGTCGGCCTCGCCCTGGTCGGCGGTGAAGAAGTGCTTGCCGAAGGCGGGGCTCCAGAAGCGGTGGAGCGGGGTCGTGCCGGCGGCCGGGGAGGCGGCCGCGCAGTACGCGACGCCCTCGTAGCTCCAGTTCCGGTCGTTCGCGACGATGTGCGCCTTCTCGGACTCGCTCTTCGTGAAGAAGTGCGACTGGAAGACCGGCGAGTAGAAGCGGTGGACCGCCTCGCCCTGCGTGCACGTGCCGTCGACCAGCGGGGCCCCACGGAACGCGACACCCTCGTACTGCCAGTTGCTGTCGCCGCCGATGATGTGCGCCGCCTCGGCGTAGCTCGTCGTGAAGAAGTGGGCGTTGTCGAACCGCGGGCTCCAGAACCGGAAGACGGCGCCCGGTGCGGAGCAGTCCAGCGTGGTGGAGACCGGGATGCCGTCCTCCTGGTTGTCGCCGATCGCGTAGCGGACCGTCGCCACGTCGCCCTCGGCGATCGTCATGCCGTCCCCCTCGTCGGGGTCCATGAGCCACAGCTCGGGGACGCTCTCGAGGTAGAGGATGTCCTCGAAGCTGTACCCGAACTCCTCACCGGAGCTCGGGCGGGTGATCGTGGCCCGCTCGCCGCCGATGTACATCAGGCCGTCACCGACCGACCAGGGCGTGCCCGCCTTCATCGTGGAGTAGACCGCGGCGGCGACGCCGCCGTCGGCGCACACCGTGCTGATGCCGAGCTGGGTGGCGAACTGGTCGCTGCTCGTCGGAGCGGTGAAGCCGTCTCCCGGGCTGGCCTCTCGACCGACCGGGGCGGCCGCGGCGGTCGACGCACCGAGCGCCAGCAAGCCGACGGTGAGCACCGCCGTTCCCCACATCTTCGTCCCACGTCCGTCTGCACGTCGATCGTTCACTGGGGGCCCCTCGCCGGGTCGCGGGCAGCGTGTGCGCGCCACCGGCCACGCGTCCACGCGATGTGTCCGGAAACTATCAGCGCGCGCCTCGCCCCATGAGGCGAACGAGAGACCCGTTCGGATGAGACCGCCGCCTCCCCCGCACCGTGGCCACGGGGCGGCAGGGACGCCCACCCCCGGAAACGCCAGCAGGCCGGACCCTGAGGGTCCGGCCTGCTGCTGATGTCCTGCGACATCACAGGGTGGAGCTGAGGGGATTCGAACCCCTGACCTTCTCATTGCGAACGAGACGCGCTACCAACTGCGCCACAGCCCCTTGAAGCGGGGATCACACTAGCATCACCGCGCCCCGCTGCGGAAACCGGGAGCACGCCCCACGACCGTTGCGGCGCACGTCACACGCGCCGCCGGGACGAGGGCTACTGGCCGGCCGCGCGGCGGCGCGCCAGCACCGCGTTGAGGTCGATGCTGCCGGTCGTGACGGCGGCGGGCTCCGACTCCGCTGCGGGCGCGGTGTCCGCGGTCGTCGGCGCGTCGGCGGGGCGGCGGGCCGTCGACGCCTCCGCGTCGGCCTCCCCCAGGGGTGCGGGCTCGCGGCGTGGCGCCGGCGCCTTCATCGTGTACGTCGGCTTCGGCACGCGCACGGGCGACCACTCGGAGTCCTGCTCGTCGCCGGCGCCGTCCTGGGCGGTGCCCGCGGCGCGTCGCACCACCGGCACCTGGCCGGTCGCGTGCCGCGCCGGGCCTGCGGACTCGCCGCGGTCCTCGACGATCCGCTCGAAGACCTCGGTGTGCGCGTCCGACGGCCGGACCGCGTGACCGGTCACCAGCGGCACGGGGGCACCGGGGTCGGCGGTCACGGCGGGCGTCGCGCCCGTGCGCGGCCGCACGACGGCCGTCGCACCGGTGCGCGGACGCGCGGCGAGCCGCTCCTCGCGCTCGATCGTCCGCGCCCACTGCGCGTCGGCGGCATGACCGGCGATCACGGCACGCCGCCCGAGGACGACGACGGACGCGAGCAGCACCGTCGGGACGGCGCCGACGACCCACGTCACGGCGGGCGCGACGCCCGCCATGACCCAGCCGGCGACGGACGCGGCGACGAGGACGGCCGCGAGCAGCCCGCGGCGGCGCGCGGCGGCCCCGCGACGGGCAGCGGACGCCGCCCGGGCGGCACGCGCCTGCGCGAGCCGGCGTGCGGCCTCGGCGGAGATGCGCTCGGGTGTGGCGTGCGGTCGATCCACGGTGGTGCCTCCTGTCAGCGTGCCGACGTACGCCGTCGGCACCCCCGTCCCCGGGGTCAGCAGTGCCGACGTGCTCGGTCCCCACATCCCGGCCGCCGCAGCCCCGCGCCCCAGCCGGCGGCGCGTGCTGCTCGCCACCGCGACGACGCGCAGACCCGCGGAGAACCGGTCGTCGGCCCGAGCCTCCAGCAACCGTTGACGGTGCCGCAGGTGGTGCGGCACCAGATACGCCGCCCACAGACCCACGAGCGCGAGCGCTGCGGGGCCTGCGAGTTCATTCACGTCACGACGGTAGGGTGCCCGGCGCCCCCGGCGCCGCACCGGTGCGGCGTGTCGCGCCCGCGTTCCGTCTCCGGACGGTGCTAGTGCCCCTGCAGGCGCCTGCGGTGCCACCGCTCGACGAGCCCCTCGGGCACGTCCTCGACCGTGAGCGCGAACGACCGGTGGTCGCACCACTGCCCGCGGATGTGCAGGTACCGCAGGCGCAGCCCTTCGTCGCGGAACCCGAGCTTCTCGACGACGCGCAGCGACGGGCCGTTCTCCGGCCGGATGTTGACCTCGACACGGTGGAGCCCGAGCACCCGGAAGCAGTGGTCGGTCGCGAGCGCCACGGCCGTCGGGGTGATCCCCTGGCCGGCGGCGTCCCGGGACACCCAGTACCCGATGGAGCCCGAGCGCAACGAGCCGTACTGGATCGAGGAGACCGTCAGCTGCCCCACGAGCTCACCGCCGCGCTCCACCGCGAAGGGCAGCGCCGACCCCTCGCGCGCCTGCGCCCCGAGCGCCCGCACGAACTGCCCGAACGTCGGCCGCGGTCCCTTCACCGGCTCGGGGCTGGTCGCGTCCCACGGCTCCAGCCAGCCGAGGTTGCGCGCCCGCAGCGCCATCCACGCGTCCGCGTCCCGGCGGCGCAGCGGCCGCAGCCGCACGTCGCCGTCGACGAGGACGGCGGGCCACCCGACAGCCACGCTCACCCCTCCCGGGTCGTGGTCAAGGTTCCGTCCGGCTGCACGTTCACCCCTCCAGCACCAGGCAGTGCACGACCGACCCCGGGTGCACCGTCACGTCGCCCTCGCCGACGACGGCCAGCGCGTTCGCGTGCGAGAGCGCGGTCGTCGACGGCGCCGACGGGTCACCGATCGGCGTCGCACGGTACCCCTCGTCGGGCGACCCGAGCACGGTCGCCGGGACGAACTGCCGGAGCCCGGGCGGCGACGCCCACCCGTGCGTGGCGGTCGCGGTCACCGAGGGGCGGAACAGCTCGGTGTGCCCGGCCATCGCGCGCAGCGCCGGCCGGACGAACACCTCGAAGGACACCTGCGCGGCGACGGGGTGCCCCTGCAGCGCGAACAGCGGGACGGTGCGGCCACCCCGCTCCCCCGCGTCGAGGCCCAGCGCACCGACGGTCCCGAAGCCGTGCCGCAGGCCGGGCGTCATGGCCACCTGGTCGATCCGGACCGTGCCGAGCGGCGCGAGGACGTCCTTGACGGTGTCGTGCGCGAGCTCGGACAGGCCGCCGGTGAGCACGACGAGGTCCGCCCGCACGAGCTGGTCCTCGAGCGCCTCGCGCAGCACGGCCTGCTCGTCGGGGACGGCGCCGACGCGCACGGGTGTCGCACCGGCGTCGCGCACCGCGGCCTCGAGGGCGTGCCCGTCGACCTCGAACACCGTGCCGGGGCGGGCCGCGGTCGTCGGTTCGACGAGCTCGCTGCCGACCGACAGCAGCACGACGCGCGGCGTCGGGTGCACGGTCAGGCGCCCGCGGCCCATCGCCGCGGCGAGCGCGATCTGCCGGGCCCCGAGCCGCGTGCCCGCCGTCAGGACGAGCTCGCCCGCACGGACGTCCGCCCCCGCGTACCGCACGTGCTGCCCCGCGACGGCCACGCGCTGGAACGCGACCCGGGCCTGCCCGCGGTCCGTCTCCTCGATCGGCACCACCGCGTCCGCCCCGAGCGGCAGCGGCGCCCCCGAGGCCACGCGCACGGCCGTCCCGGGCACGTGCCGCAGGCCCGCCGGGCTGCCGGCGTGCAGGTCGTGCGCGACCGGCAGGTCGGGGCCGTGCGCTCCCGCGCCGTACGTGTCGTCCGCGGCGACGGCGTACCCGTCCCGGGTGGCCACCGGCACGGCCGGCACGTCGACGGGCGCGACGACGTCCGCCGCCAGGATGCAGCCCGACGCGTCGTGGAGCACGACGTCGAGCGGGGGCACCGGGCCTGCGGCCGCGAGCACGGCGGCGAGGTGGTCCTGGACCGATCTCATGCGCGCATTGTGCCCGGTCGGCGGCTCGCGCCGGGGTCGCCGCGCCCCTCGGCACCGGCCCGGTGCACCACGGAACGGAGCGGGACGATCGTGGCGGGCGCGACGTTTGCGACACTGGTGACATGAGCACCGCCGCCCAGCCCCCCTGGCACGTCGACGAGGCGACCGTCGGGAACCCCCGGCCTCGCGACATGTCCGAGGACAAGGACCGTCTGCGGCGCCAGGTGCGCGCCCGACGCAACCACCGGTCGGCGCGACGTCGCGCCGAGGTCGCGGAGCAGCTCGCGCAGGTCCTCCTGACCATCCCCGAGGTCGCCGCGGCGCGCTGCGTGAGCGTGTACGCCTCGCGTCCCACCGAGCCGGGCACCGGCCCGATCCTCGACGAGCTCGCCGCGCGCGGCGTCCGGCTGCTCATGCCGGTGCTGGGCACCGGTCTGCAGCGCGACTGGGCCGAGTACGCCGGCCGCGACGACCTGCGGGAGCGCGCACCGGGCCGCCCCCCGGAGCCGAGCGGCCCGCCGCTCGGCGCCGCGACCCTGGCGGACGCCGACGTGGTCCTCGTCCCCGCGCTCGCGGTGGACGTCGCGGGCGGCCGCCTCGGGCAGGGCGGGGGCTGGTACGACCGCGTGCTGACGCACGTGCGGCCCGGCGCCCCGGTGATCGCACTGGTCCACGAGGACGAGCTCCTCGACGTCGTCCCCCGCGAGCCGCACGACCTGACCGTCACCGCCGTGGCGACGCCGGACGGCTGGCGTCGGCTGGGGCCGCAGCCCGACGCCGACGCCTGACACGCGCGCGGCCCGGGTTCAGCCCTCGGCCGGTGCCAGCGTCTGGCGGTCCACCGCGTCCGCCTCGACGGCCACCCCGGAGTACGGCCACGGGAACTGGCGGCCCTGCGCCCACGCCTCCAGCTGGTCGTCGTAGTGGCTGCTGGCCGGGTGCCCCGACGTGCCGGTGAGGTTGACCCACGTGGAGGCGTCGAGGTCGCCCAGGTCGACGACCATGCGCATCGACGCCGCCGACGTCACGGCGAACGACCCGGACGACGCGTCCCACCCGCTCGCGTCGACGATGGACGAGCCACCGCCGACCCGCTGCGGCGACGGGTTGACGACGCGGCGGACGATGTCGGGCGAGCCGTCGCCGCCCAGGACGGGGTGCTGCGGTGCGGCGACGTGCAGCAGGCCCCACGCCCAGTCGTCGGTGCGGCTGCCGATCTGCGCCGTGAGCTGCCGCCGCGCCTGGACGAGCGCGCGGGCGAGGACGTCGTCACGCCCCTCGACGACACCCGGGGTGGACCTGTCGTCCCACCACGGGGACGTGGGGTTCTCGAGCATCGTCCGGACGACCTCCAGCCAGCGGGAGTCGCCCGTGGGCCCGTGCCCCTCCGGCAGGTCGTCGGCGAACGTGAGCTCCAGGACGTCGGCCCACACGGCCGCGAAGTACATGCCCGCGGCGGAGTCGACGTCCATCACCTGGTCCCAGTCGCGCAGCAGCTGCTGGCCGCGCCGGTCGAACGGGTCCTCCACGGTGATCTCGAGCAGCGCCGGCACGAGCACCTGCGCGTACGGGCTGCGCTGGTCCGTCTGCAGGTCGGCCGTCGACGCGACGTCGACGGGCTGCGCCTCGGCGATGCGCGCCGTCAGCAGGTCGCGGATCCGCTGCGAGCGGTAGCCGTAGTCGACGTCCCTGCCGAGGAACGGGCCGACGCCCGCGGGGGTGACGGCCTGGTTCGCCGCGACGACGAACCCCTCGGCCGGGTCGAGCGTGCGGGGCATCGCCGCCGGGTCCACCCAGCCCTGCCAGTCGTAGCGCGAGTCCCAGCCCGGCCGGGGCCACGTGCCGTCCGACGGCACGGGCCCGTCCACGGCCGCACGCACAGGGATCCGCCCCGGGGCCTGGTAGCCGATCCGGCCGTCGGTCGTCGCGAACACGATGTTCTGGGACGGCACGTCGAACAGCGCGGCGGCCGCGGCGACGTCGTCGGCGTCGTCCGCGGTCATGAGCGAGAAGAGGGCGTCGACCGTGCGGCCGGGCTCGAGCGCCGTCCACGCCAGCGACACGGCGAAGCGCGTCCCCGGTGCGTCGGCCGGCACGGGTGCCTGCGCGGCCGGGTTCACCGGCAGGACGTCGGACACGATGGGGCCGTGCCGGGTGCTGAGGATCGCGATCTCGACGTCGTCGCCGCCGGCCACCTCGATGGTCTCCATCCGCGCGCCCAGCTGCTCGTGCCCGCCGTCGACGCGCGCACCGTCGCGGTCGATCCGCTCGAGGAAGAAGTCGGTGACGTCGGCGCCCATGTTGGTCAGGCCCCACGCGAGCGCGCCGTTGTGGCCGATGACCACGCCCGGCAGGCCCGCCAGGGCGAACCCGGTGACGTCGTAGGGGCAGGCCTCCGACACGTCCGCGCACCGCAGCCCGACCTGGGACCAGATGCCGGGCGCGGAGATGCCCAGGTGCGGGTCGTTGGCCAGGATCGGCTTGCCGGACACCGTGTGCTCGCCGGACACGACCCACGAGTTCGACCCGACGCCCTCGCCCTCACCCACGAGGTGCGGCACGGCGGCGAGCGCCCGGTCGGCCGACGCGAGCGCGTCCTGGAGGTCCGACGCCGTCAGGTCCAGGTCCACCGCGACGGCGGGCTGCACGCCCGCCGTCAGCTCCGCGGCCGTCAGGATCGGCATGTTGCGGTCCTGCGGGTAGGGCGGGAAGAGCTCCTCGACGCGCGCGACGTCGGGCACGGACTGGTACGTGATCGCCCGCGACAGCTCGCGGTCGTAGTTGGAGCGCAGGTCCCAGGCCATGGCCTTGAGCCAGGCGAGCGAGTCGACCGGGTCCCACGGCTCGGGGGCCCGCTGCGGGACCCGCAGGCCGAGCACCGTGTACTCCATGGCGATGGACCCCGGGTCGCGGTCCTCCAGGTAGGCGTTGACGCCGTCGGCGTAGGCCTGCAGGTGCGCCCGCGTCGTGTCGGACAGCAGGGCCCACTCCTGCTCCGCCACGACGCGCCAGCCGAGCGTGCGCACCACCTTGTCCGAGGCGAGCGCGTCCTCGTTCACCCCGACGAGCTCCGAGAGGCGACCCGCCGTCACGTGCCGGCGGTAGTCCATCTCGAAGAACCGGTCCTGCGCGGACACGTAGCCCTGGGCGAGGAACAGGTCGTGCGGTGTCTCGGCCACGACGGTCGGCACGCCGCGCGCGTCGCGCGTGACCTGGACCTCCGCACCCAGCCCGGGCAGCCGCTGGGTGCCCTGGACGTCCGGCAGGGGGCGCCGCAGCACGAGCGCGGTCGCGAGCGCGGAGGTCACCAGCGCGACCACGACGACGACGGCGGTGACGACGAGCGCGGTGCGCATGCGGTGGCGACGGGGCACGGTCGCAGGGTACCCGCGAGGTCGCTTGACGCGAGCGCTAGAGTTGGCACTCGGATCCTGAGAGTGCCAGCGCCGTCCCGGCCGCGTCCGCGCCGGTCGGCCACGTCTGCGGGCGCAGCCCGTCGGTGCGGCAGGTCCCGTGCGGCAGGTGCCGTGCGGTCCGGCGCACGTCCGGCGGGTCGGTCGACCGTCGCGTACGCCTCGGCGGGCCACGGGCCCGCGGGACGGCCGCCGGGACGACCTCCAGGAGCAGGAACACTTCGAGGACGCCGGGCACGCCGGCGACGACGATCGGGAGTCACGTTGCCCACCTACGCCTACCGCTGCACGGCCTGCGAGCACGCCTTCGAGGTGCAGCAGTCGTTCACCGACGACGCCCTGACGGTCTGCCCGGAGTGCGAGGGTCGGCTGCGCAAGGTGTTCTCGACGGTCGGCGTGGTGTTCAAGGGCTCCGGCTTCTACCGCAACGACGCGCGCGCCGGCTCGTCGTCGAAGCGGTCGGGCAGCTCGGGGACGTCGTCGAGCACGTCGTCGGACTCGTCGTCGAGCTCGTCGACCGACTCGTCGTCGAGCACGTCGTCGAGCACCTCGACGCCCGCGCCGGCGACGTCCGGCTCGTCGTCGAGCACCCCTGCCGCCTCGACGCCCGCCGCGTCCTGACCGAGCCGCCCACAGGTCCCGCGCGGGCGGCTCGCGTCCACCGGCGCGCCCACCGCACGTCCCCGGGGCGCCCGCGCGGCCTAGCGTCGCGGCATGGTGCTCCCGACCTCCGCAGTGCCCCCCGCGCCCTGGCGTGACACCGGCACTCCACCGCCGCCGCTCCCCGGCGTCCGGCCCCCGCGCCGACTGCGGGTGCGGGCAGCGGTGTGGCGGCTGCGGTTCGCCGTCGCGGCGCTGTGCGTGGGCGCCGCCGCCGCCGTCACCGTCCACGCGCTGCGACCGCCGCCGGCGCTCACCGTGCCCGTCGTCGTGCTCGCTCACGACGTGGCGGCGGGCAGCACCCTGGAACCCGCCGACGTGCTGGTCGCCGCCGTCCCGCCCGGGGCTGCGCCGGGGGGAGCGCTCACCCGCCCCGACGACGTGGCCGGCCGCGTCGCCGCGGTGGACCTGGGGGCACGCCTGCCCCTGACGCCGGCGCTGCTCGTGGACGCGACCCTCACGGGCCCACCCGGCACGGTCGTCGTCGCGGTGCGGCTCGACGACCCCGCCATGGCCGCCCTCCTGGCACCTGGGATGCACCTCGACCTCGTGGCGGCCCGGCCGGAGGGCGGCACCGGCGAGACGGTCGCGCGTCGTGCGCTCGTCCGCCCGTCGCCGCCGGGCGAGGCGGGCGCGGGCGGGCTGCTCGGCGGCGCGACGTCGTCCGACGACGCCCCACCCGTGGTGGTCGCCGTGACGCCCGACGAGGCGGTCCGCCTCGCCCAGATGTCCGTGTCCGCCCGGATCGTCGCGGTCGTCGTGCCATGATCGATGAGGTCGTCCGTCCGGGCGCCACCGTCGGGGGGAGGTCGGCATGGCCGAGAGCAAGCGGGAACGCCCGCGGGCAGCGGGCGACCGGATCAGGGCCGTGAGCGCCAGCCCGCGCGTCACGGGCATGGCCAAGGTGCTCCAGGGATTCAAGGACTTCATCGCGCGGGGCAACGCGATCGAGCTCGCCGTCGGCGTCGTCGTCGGCGCCGCGTTCACCGCCGTGGTGGCCGCGCTGCAGGACGCGTTCATCAGCCCCGTCATCGGGTGGATCTTCGGCAAGCCGAACCTCGAGGGCGTCTGGGACATCGGCCCCTACACCTGGCGCACGCCGGACCCGGGCGAGGACCCGATCGCCCCCATCCAGGTCGGCGTCATCCTCAACGCGCTCCTGCAGTTCCTCATCACGGCGGCCGCGATCTACTTCCTCATCGTGCTGCCGCTCAACGCGCTCGCCGCGCGCCGCAAGAAGGGCGAGGAGGACGAGCCGGCCGCGCCGGCCGAGGACGTCCTGCTCCTGCAGGAGATCCGCGACCTGCTGGCCCAGCGGCTGACGCCGGCCATCGCCAACGACACGACGCCGTCGGCCGGCGCCACGCCGACCGTGCCGCCGGTCGTGCCGCCGACCGCACCGGGGACCCCGCCGGAGCCGCCCAGCAACCCTCCCGGAGCCTGACCGGCTGACCATCCGCGCCGCACGGGTCACCGCCCACGGGACGGTGACCCGTGCGAGCGGCTCACCAGTGCGGCGGCTTCTCCCGCCGCAGACGCTCGTCGTTCGAGGACGGCTCGTCACGGCCCCAGCCCTGGTCCGAGTCGTCGGCGGAGCGCAGTGCCGTCCACGGGTCCGCGGGGCCGGCCGCGGGCGGTGTGGCCGTGGGCGGTGTGGCCGTGGGCGCCTCGGCCTGCGACGCGCCCGGCGCGGCGGGCGCGGGGGCAGGTCCGCCCGCGTCACCCCGCACCGCCGACGGGGCGTCGTCGTGCGGCGCAGCCGGCACGGCCGTGCGCAGCACCGACTCGTCGTCGCCGACGGTCCCCGAGGGCCGCACGGCCCGGCGCGGGCGTCGCGGTGCGGTGCTCATGGTCCGATCCTCGCACCCGGCGCGGCGGCGACCGACCGCCGGATCAGCTGTAGGCGCGGGTGACCGCCGCCCGGACGGCGGAGTCGACGCGGTGGCTCCGGCGGCTGATACCGAGCTCGGCGCGCAGCGCGTCGGCGAGCTGGTCGCGGCTGCGCTCCGCACCGTCGGACCGCAGCCACCGCACCAGGTCGTCGAGCTGGTCGTCGCTGTACGCGTTGATCGGCAGGCCGGCGCGCACGTCGGGTCGCGGCGCCGTCCGCACGGGCAGGGCGAGCTGCTCCCCGTCCGCCGGCGTGGCGGTGTCCGGGCCGAGGGCTGCCGGGGCGTCACCGGTGGCCGCGGGGCGCGCGTCGTGAGGTCCGACGGACGCCACGGCACCCGACGCGATCACCGGGATGACGCCCGTCGGCGTGCGGACCACCGGCACCGCACCGGTCGCCGCCGGCACCACCGGCGTCGCGCCCGTCGCCGGCTGCACCACCGGCACCGCACCCGTGGCGGGACGCACCACCGGCACCGCACCCGTGGCGGGACGCTGCGCGACGTACGGCCGCACCGGGCGGCTCTCCTCGTCGTCACCGACGTGGTGGGGCACCTGCGGGACGGCGCCCGTCATCGGGGCCGCGTCGGGGCGCCGCTCGCGGAGCGCCGCGTGCACGGCACGGCGGATCCGGTCGACCTCGGCCTGCGGGTCGAGGAACGCGGCGGCCGACCACACGCGCACGACCGACCAGCCCAGCCGGGCGAGGCGGTCGCCGACGAGCCGGTCGCGCACCCGCACGCTCGGCTCGCCCACGTACGTCGCGTCGTCGGTGAGGACAGCGACCAGCATCTCGTCGGGCAGGTCGGGGTGGCCGACGACGAGCGGGATGCGCGCACCGCCCTCGACGCCGTGGTCGACCTCGACGACGAGCCCGTGCCGCCACAGCCGCTCGGCCAGGTCGAGCACGAGGCGGTCCGGGTCGGGGCCGCCCACCGGGCGCTCCCCCGCGCCGTGGCCGGCCGCCTGGGCGCCACGCTCGGCGGCGAAGCGCAGGACGTCGGCCAGCAGCCGCGGCCCGGGACCGCGCAGCCGGTCGGGGTCGAGGTCCTCGGCGCCGAAGCACGCGACGACCGTCAGCCGGTGACGCGTCGATCCCAGCGCGTCGAGGAGCAGGGCGTCGCCGCCGGGCCTGCTGACGGGCCCGAAGGTGTGGAGCACGCGGCGGTGCGGGGTGCGCCCCAGGCCGACGGACAGGATGACCGCGTCGCGCCGCAGGCCACCGACGTTCGCGACGTCGACGACGAGGAACGGGTCGGCGCGTCCCGCGTCGAAGTACGCGGCCAGCGCGGGGTTGTCACGCACCTCCGCCAGCACGGTCTCGCGGACGGCGTCCGCGTGCCGGGGCGTGAGCGTCACGACGGCCAGCGACTCGTCCGGGTGCTGCAGGACGTGCTCGACGACGAGCTCGAGGACCTTCTCGACCTCCGCGGTCGTCGAGTCGACCATGCTGCTGGCGGGGTCGGGCATGCCCGTGCCGTCGACGTTCTCGAGCCCGACCAGCGGCTGCGAGGACGGCAGCGGCGTGGGCACCAGGACGCCCGCGTAGCCGTGCTCCGCGAGGAAGCGGGTCAGGTACGGGTCACGCCGGGAGGCGTCCGCGTGCAGCGCGACCGACGGCAGCACCTGGGCGAGGTCGCGCACCGCGCTCCCGGACGCGCACCGCGCGTCGCCGACCACGACGACCTGGCGCCCGCGCGCGATCGCGGGCAGCGCGGCCTCGACGGGCAGGTGGGCGGCGGCGTCGATGACGACCAGGTCGACCGTGCGCGACGCGGGCAGCACCTGGGCGACGAGCATCGGGCCGGCGACGAGGACGGGACGCAGCCGCCGCGCCAGGTCCGGGTGCCGCGCGACGGTGTCGCGCAACGACGTCATCCGCTCCTCGACGAGCTCGGTGAACAGGCTCTCCGCCTGGTCGCGGTGCCGGCGCACGGCGGCGGCGATGCGCCCGACCGCGGCGGCGAGCACCGGGGCCGTGCGGCTGACGACGTGCCGGCGGTCGAGCTCGGCGTACCGGGCGGACAGGGCGCCGAGCGCGGCCCCGTCGTACCCGGCCAGGGCGGGGTCGGCGGCCAGCACGTGCTCGAAGACGGTGCTCCACCACGCGAGGTCCAGCTCGGCGGGTGCCTGGGCCGGGTCGACGCGGCGGGCGGCGAGCTCGTCGACGAGGTCGCCGAGCCCGGCGGCGCGCAGCCCGTGCAGCA
The DNA here is from genome assembly GCF_024508275.1 of Cellulomonas wangsupingiae. Lineage (NCBI taxonomy): Bacteria > Bacillati > Actinomycetota > Actinomycetes > Micrococcales > Cellulomonadaceae > Cellulomonas > Cellulomonas wangsupingiae. The sequence goes on along the minus strand of NZ_CP101989.1, from coordinate 896,859 downwards.
GGTGCGTGCGCTCGGGCAGCGTGTCGAGCGCCGCGGCGCCGGACCGCAGGCGCGCCAGGCGCTCGCGCAGCTCGTCGAAGGGGGTCACCGACAGGCGCCCGCCGACGGGCGTCGTCGCGAGGACCTCGGCGACGCCCTCGAGGTCCTGCCGGACGGCGAGGTGCTCGTCCTCGATGACCTCGAGGCTCTCGGGCAGACGCGGCCAGCCGCCGGCCGGGCAGTGCGCCTGCCACAGCTCGCGGCGCTCCTGCACCTCGAGCAGGGCGCCGTGCAGGTCCGCCACCGGGCGGCCCGGACGCAGCATGTCCTTGGCCTGCTTGCGCAGCCGGCGCCGGACCCAGAACCCCATGGGGATCCCGTGCTCCTCGCGCCACTGCTTCGTCGCGGTGGCCGCGACCAGGTCGGCGGCCGTGCGCTCGAACACCAGGGGCTGGAACACGTCGAGCGACGTGCGGACGCCGTCGAGCATCCGCAGCTGCTCGGCCCACTGGTCGAGCGTCGTCGCGCGGGTCAGGCCCGTCTCGGCGGCGACCTGCTCGACGCGCTGGACCAGCAGGGGCAGCGTCACGTCGAGCAGGCGGTCCAGCCGGCGGCGCACGACCTGCGCGTCGGCGGCGGTGCGCAGGTCGGCCCCGTACCAGGGGGTGTCCTGCGGGCGCAGCGAGAACGCGCCGAGCTCCCCGGCACGCACGAGGTCCCGGGCGAGGCGGGTGCGCTGCTCGGGGTCCAGCATCCGCGCGACGTCGGGGCCGAGCCGCACCGTCGTGGCCGGCGTGGGCCGGGTCGCGGTGAGCCGTGCGAGCTCCTGCAGCGCGTCGTACGCGGACGCACCCCACGGCTCGCGCGGCACGTGCAGCGCGTCGACGTAGCCGCGCAGCCGCTCGCGGTGCTCGAGCAGCGGGCCACGCACCGCCTGCACGGCGTCCGTGTCGACGACCGGCGGCTCGAGGGTCATCGCGCCGAGGAGCCGGCGCGCGGCGCTGGCGCGCCAGCCGGCGTGCGGCTCCACGTCCAGGACGACGTCGCCGAGGCCGAGGCGCCGCAGGCGCTCGACGAGCGACACGGCGGCGCGGCGGTGACCGGGCACGTAGAGCACGGTGCGCCCCTCGGCCGCCGCGTCGGCGACGATCGCGGCGAGCGTGCCGGTGACGTCGGAGCCCGTCGGGGCGTCGACGAAGACGTGGCTGCCGGTCGCCACGACGTCGAGCACGTGCTGCTGCGCGGGGTCGAGGTCGCCGACGCCCCGCTCGAGGGCCGGGTCGCGATCGCCGGTCACGGGCTCGGGCAGGGGTACCTGCAGCGCGGCCCGTGCGTCGTCGATGCCGGCCAGCGCCCGGACCACGTCGTGGTGCTCGAGCGTCCCGACGAGCTGGTCGAGGTCGTCGACGATGACCTGGCCGGGGTGCACGAACGTGCCGACGACGACCCGCTCGACGAGGGAGAAGTCCTCGAGCACGGCCTCGCCCAGCGACGCCAGCCGCTGCAGCGCTCCGCGGGGGTCGAAGCCTGCGGCCGTGAACGTGCCGCGGGCGACGGCGGCGGGGTCGAGGAGCGCGCCGTGGCCGCGCAGCGCGCGCGCCAGCACCGGGTTGACCTCGATCGACGGCTCGAGCTCGAGCTCGTGGTCGTCCTCGCCGCTGCCCCGCGCACGCAGGCCCACGGGCCGCAGCAGCACGGGTGCACGCACCGTGCGGACGGCGGCGTCCTGGCCGTCGGGCCCGGCGGGGCGCCCGGACGGCGTCCGCGGGTGCCGGGTGACGTGGGCGAGCGCGCCGACGTCGTCGGACGCGAGGTCGGCGCTGGACCTGTCGGTCCAGGTGGCGACACCGATGGCCAGGGACGTCGAGGCGATGCCGTAGCGCTGGGTGTACCCGGCGGCCCGGGCCGAGACGGCGCGGGCGCGACGGCGGGCGGCGGACAGCGCACCGGGCTCGCGCACGAGGTTCGACAGGCGTGTGGGGCGGCCGGCGAAGAGCTGGGCCATGCCGGACGGGTGGGCGGACGACAGGTCCAGCGCGGCGTCGCCGAGCTGGTCGACGTCGGCGAGGGTCGAGGCGCCGGCGGCCTCGACGAGCGCGCCACGCCACGTGGCGACGGCGCTCTCGAGCAGCTCGGCGGGCGACGGCGGCTCGACGAGCGCCACGTGCGCGCCGTCGGCGGTGTCGGGGCGCTCCGCCGGGGCGACGTCGCCGTCGGCCGGCGACGTGGTCCCGGACGGGGTGGTCCCCGTGGCGGGCGTGCGTGCGGGAGCGGTCACCCTGGCACGGTAACCGGGCGACGGGCCGATCCCGGGGCGGACACGCAAGGAGAGCCGGACGTGACCCGCGGGCGCCCGCAGGTGCCCGGGAACGACCGACGGGACGGGCCGCGTGGGCCCGTCCCGTCGGATCGGAAGCTGAGACGGTGCGCACCGCGCAGGGGGCAGGCGATACGCACCGTCGGGTTGAAGTGTGGGTCATGCACGCGCAGTTGGTCAACTGTCCAGGCTGGTCCGATCAGGTGACCGTTCATCTACCCGGCGCCGCGCCCTGCGCTGCCCACCCACCCCCGCAGGGCGGCCGGGACACGCCGAAACCCGGCCTAGGCTGGGACGGGACGAGGAACGGAGGTCGGGATGCGCGCGGGCCGCAGCGCCATGGCGGTGTGGGCGGTCGCGGCAGCGGTGTACCTGGTGGCCGTCGTGCACCGCACGTCGCTCGGGGTCGCCGGGGTCGAGGCGGTCGAGCGGTTCTCCCTCGGGGCCACGGGTCTGGCGATGTTCTCCGTCATGCAGCTCGCCGTCTACGCGGGCCTGCAGATCCCGGCCGGGCAGGCGGTCGACCGGTTCGGGCCGCGGGCGCTGCTGACGACGGGCGCCGCCGTCATGGCCGCCGGCCAAGGGCTGCTGGCGATCGCCGACGACGTGCCGACCGCGCTCGGGGCACGCGCCCTCCTCGGTGGTGGCGACGCCGCGATCTTCATCAGCGCCTGCCGGCTCATCGCCGAACGGTTCCCGGCGCGCCGCATCCCCGTGATGGTGCAGGTCACCGGCCTGGTCGGGCAGTCGGGCCAGATCGTGTCCGCCCTGGCGGTCGCCTGGGTGCTGCACGCCGAGGGCTGGCAGGCCGCGTTCGGGACGCTCGCGCTCGTCGGTGTCGCCGCCACGGTGGCCGCGGCCGTCGGCCTCGCTCCGCGCCCGGCCGTGCCGGGCGAGCGCGCCGCCCGGGAGCGGTTCGTCCCCGCGGTGCGGGCGGCCGCGCTGCCCGCCGGCACCCGGCTCGGGTACTGGACGCACTTCCTGACGCCCTTCTCGTTCAACGTCGTCGCGCTGCTGTGGGGCGTGCCCTTCTTCGTGACGGCCCAGGGCCGCACCCCCGGGGAGGCGAGCCTGCTGCTCACGGCGATGACGGTGTCCGCCATCACGGCGGGGCCGCTCATCGGCCACTGGACCTCCCGCCACCCGCTGCGACGGTCGTGGGTCGTCCTCGCCTCCGCGACCGCGACGCTCGCGGTGTGGGTGGCGCTGCTCGTCCCCTCGACGCCCCGCCCGCTGGGCCAGCTGGTCGTGTTCGCGGTCGTGATCGGCGCCGGGGGGCCGGTGTCACTGGTCGGCATCGACTTCGCCCGGACCTTCACGTCGATGGACCGGTTGGGCACGGCCACGGGCTTCGTCAACACCGGGGGCTTCACGTCGACCATCGCCGGCGTCCTCGCGGTCGGTGTCGTCCTCGAGCTGGTGTCGCCCCCCGGCACGACGTCGTACTCGCTCGACGCGTACCGCCTGGCGTTCGCGGTGCTCCTCGTGCCCTGGGTCGTGGGGGTCGCCGGGGTGCTGCGCAGCCGGCGCCGGACGCGCCGGTACCTGGCGGACGCCGGCACACCCGTGCCGCCGCTGCGCGAGGCGCTGCGCCGCCCTCGCGGCGTGTGACCCGTGGTGTCGGTGCCCGCGTGCAGGATGTCGGCATGACCGCCGCACCCACCCAGAAGCAGGTCCTGCACCGGTACCTGCGGGAGGCCCGCAGCGACCTCGTCGGCAAGCTCGAAGGGCTGGACGACTACGACGTCCGCCGTCCGCTCGTCCCCACGGGGACCAACCTGCTGGGCCTGGTGAAGCACGTCGCCTCGGTGCAGCTCGACTACCTCGGGGTGGTCTTCGGCCGCCCGTCGCCGCGCGGCCCGGTGCCGTGGTTCGAGGCGGACGCGGCGCCGGAGTCCGACATGTACGCGGCCGAGGACGAGACACGCGCCGACGTGCTCTCCCTGTGGCAGCACTCGTGCGCCCACGCCGACGCCACGGTCGAGGCCCTGCCCCTCGATGCGCCCGGACACGTCCCGTGGTGGGGCCCGCAGAAGGCCGACGTCTCGCTGCACACCGTGCTGGTGCACCTGCTGTCCGAGGTCACGCGCCACGCGGGGCACGCGGACGTGCTGCGCGAGACGGTCGACGGGGTCGCGGGCATGCGGGCCGGCGACGCGAACCTCGGGGTCCGCACGGCCGCGGAGTGGGCCGCCCACCGCGAGCACCTCGAGCGGGTCGCCCGCGCGACGTCCGCCACCGGCTGACCGGCGCCGGCCCCGTCACGGCGGGCCGCGAGCCACCGGGACGGGCGACGCGCCGCACCGCACCCGCGGGATAGGTTCGGGCGATGGACCCGGTCGACCCCGCGCTCGCCGGCGTGCGCGCCTACCTCAGCCACCTCGACGGGTGCGAGGTCGCCGTCCGGACGTCGTCGGGGGGCGAGTACGCCGGACCGCTGTCCTGCCTGCTGTCCGGCAACGTCATCTTCGTCGGACCGTCCGGTGCGGCGCCCTGCATCCGCATCGACACCGTGGAGTCCGTCCTGCTGCTGAGCGGCGAGCCCGGCCGGACGGGCTGACCGACTCCCGCCGCGCCCGCGTCGCCGGCCGTGGACCCCCAGGGGCCCTCGGCACGGCGACGCGAGGCGACGGCTCATCGTGGGAGCGCTCCTCAGACGAACTTGCAGCAGGGCGACAGGGCCGTGCTGGGGGCGGCCGAGGCCGCGGAGGCACCGGCGACACCGGCGAGGGAGAGGACGGCGACCACGAGGGTGACGGTGAGCTTCTTCATGGTGGATCTCCTTCGGGACGAGGTGCCGGGACGTCCGGCACTCCGGAATGTTCCCCACGCGGATGTCTCGACCGCAATGACTTCGGCGAAGACCGCGTAGACACTCCCTAGTCCGACTTTGTCCGGGCGTGTCGCAGTTCTGCGGCACCCGACCCCCTCCGCGCACGCCGATCGCACGGTCGTGCGCGACCCCGTCGAGGAGGCGCGGACGACCGCGGAGCCGGTCCCCGGTGCACGCCGGGGCGTCCCGGCAGCGGCCGGCGGACGACGGCGCGGGACGCCTGCGTCGGGTCCTGGCCGTCGGGCGTGGGCCTCACGGCCCACCGGGGGTCACCGGCGCGTGGTGCCCACCCCGGCGCCGTCGAGCGCACGCCGGTACGCCTCGGCGACGCGTGCGCGGTCGTCCCCCGCCGCACGCAGCCGGTCGCCGACGCGCCGCCAGGCGACGGCCGACGGACGTCCCGCCGGGACGAGGTCGAGCCGGTCGGCGACCTGCCGGTACGCCTTGATCGCCGCCGTCCGCTCGCCCGACGCGAGCAGGGCGTCCCCGAGCGCCTCGTGCGCCGCGGCCGCGTCCCGTCGCTCTCCGGAGGAGAGCATCTCGACGGCCCGCGACGCGTGCGAGAGGGCGGCACGGTGGTCGCCGAGCATCAGCAGCGCGCGGGACCGGATGGTCGCCGAGCGCGCCAGCTCGACCCGTGACTCGCCGACCTCCAGGGCCGTGCCCGCGGCGTCGAGCTCGAGCAGCGCCTCCCGCGGGCGGGCGGGGACGACAGCGAGCAGCAGGTGCGCGAGGTCGAGGCGGAGCCGGGGGACGTCACGGTCGGCCTCGGCGCCGCCGGCGAGGGCGAGCGCGGCGTGCAGGTGCGCCAGCGCGTCCTGCGCGTCACCGAGCGCGTCGTCGACGAACGCCAGGTTCCAGTGCACGGACCACACGGCCCGGGCCGAGCCGTGGACCAGTGCACGGGACAGCAGGTCCGTCCCGCGCACCCGCGCGTACGTGACGTCGCCGCGGGCCACGTAGGCCCAGACCAGCGTGGACTCGAGGCGGAAGATCTCGTCGGTGCCCGCCGCGCCCTGCGCGAGCGCCGCCAGCTGCTCCTCACCGACGCGCACCGCGGCGTGCAGGTCGTCGGCCTCGGTCAGCGCCATGACCAGGCGCGTCGCCGCGTAGGCAGCACGCTGGGGGCGGTGTCCCTGCGTCAGCAGGCGGGTCGTCTCGACCAGGAGCCGCGCCGAGGCCTCGAGGTCCCCGGCGAGGTCCAGGGCCTCCGAGCGGGCGAGCAGGACCCGCGCGGCCTGGTCGACGTCGAGCGCGTCGAGGTCGACGGTCTCGAGCTCGGTGACCGCCTCACGGGCCCGGCCGGCGCGCACGAGCTGACGGGCGCGCACGACCGACGCCTCGGACGCCACGTACGCGGGTGAGCGCTCACCCTGCTCGAGGTAGGTCGTGGTGACCCCCAGGGCGCGGGCCAGCCGTTCGAGCGCGCCGTCCCCCGGCCCGCGGACGCCGCGCTCGAGGTGCGAGACGTAGCTGGGGTGCATCGAGGCCGCGCGCGCGAGGTCCGCCTGCGACAGGCCGCAGCGCTCACGTGCGTCACGGATGCGTTCACTCACGGGGTGCACGGCTCTCACGATAGGCAGCCTCTCCCCCGCGCGAAAGAGGGCGACCTGGACTCCTGTCACGGCCGGGGTGACGTCGCGGCTGTGACAGGACCGGACCCGGACGGCGGGGCCGGTGCGGGCAGGACCCCGACGGCGGCCCCGACGGCGCCGGGGGCGGCGGCCGGGGAGGCGCCCCGCACCACCCGCACGGTGGGCAGTCCTGTGCGCCGGACCAGCACCTCGACCAGTGCGACGTAGGCCAGCGTCGACGCCGTCGAGACCGCGAGGGAGACCGGCCCGATGTCGACCAGGTCGAGGTCGGCCAGGCCCACGGCGCCCAGGGTGAACACGGTGACGTTGTTGACGACGTGGGCCGCCGCGGCGGCCTCGAGACCACCCGTTCGCCATACGAGCCAGCCCATCGCCGTCGCCCAGACGGCGGTGTCGACCATGGCGAGGTTGACGTAGGTGTGCCCGAGCACGAACAGCGGCACCGGCAGCAGGATCGCGAAGGCGGGGTGCCGCAGCCACGTCCCGACGCTCTGCACGAGGTAGCCGCGGAACACGACCTCCTCCGCGACGCACTGCGCCGGCACGAGCAGCACGACGAGCGCGACCAGCAGCCACGAGGTGGCGGTCACCTGCGGCTCCCACGCCTGCCCGCGGAGCGCCGCGAGCACCGCGTCGCCTCCGTTCAGCAGGAGCGCGAGCCCCGCCGCCACACCGAGGCACCGCGCCGTCCACCCCCACCGGACGCGCCCGGCGACGGACACGAGCAGCCCGACCGGCCGGGCGCCGAGCAGCCACGTGGCCACGAGCACGGCGGGCATCATCGCGATGATCGTGAGCATCCCGAGCGCGAAGGCCAGGGGGTCCGTGAAGTCGGCCACGTCGAGGGCCGCGAGCGTGTCCGTCCCGCCCGGACCGGACGCGACCGCGGCGACGAGCACCAGGACGCCCCCGACCGCCAGGAGCACCACGTAGAGCGCCAGCGCGACGACCCCCACGACCAGCGGCCGCCACCAGCAGGTGCCCGGCCGGGTCCGCTGCAGGCGGTGGTACGCGTAGGTGCCCGGGCGGTCGACGACGACGTGCGCGCTGCTCACGGTCCCATCGTCGCCCGCCGGTGACGCACGCGCATCGGCCGCGCGGACGAGCGCCCCCGCGTCGGCCACGAGCACCGGCCGGGTGCGCCGGCCACCCGGAGGGTCGTCCTCGCGACCGATCCGCTCCGCGGTGCCGCGCACCTAGCATCGGCTCGTGACCAGCACCGCCACCCTGCACGCACCCGGTCGTGGCCGACGGGCGTGGGCACTGACGTGGCGGGTGCTCCTCGCGCTCGTGGTCGGCGCGCTCGGCGGGCTCGTGATGTACGGCGTCAGCCTCGAGGCGGACCCGACGATGCAGACGCGCGCCAGCGCAGGGCTCTGGCTCGTGGCGGACGTCGCCGGCACGCTGGTGTGCGGGACGCTGTACGTCCTGCGGCGGCGCGCCCCCCTGCTGCTGACCGGGATCATCGTGGCCCTCGGGTCGTTCGCGCCGTTCGCCGGTGGCTTCGTGCTCCTGGCCGTCGTGTCGCTGGCGACGCGGCGGCGGTGGGCCGAGATCGCGCCGATCGGCGTGCTGTGGGTGGGTGCTGCCCTGGTCGCGGACCGGGCGTTCAGCACGTACGTGGTGACGCTCGAGGGCCCTTCGCCCTCCCAGGCCGCAGTGGTCGTCGTCCAGCTGGTGTTCACAGCGCTGGTCATCGTCACCGGCATGTTCATCGGCGGACGGCGCGCGCTCGTGGGGTCGCTGCGCGAGCAGGCAGCCATCGCCCGCCGCGAGGCCGACGCACGCGGGGATAGCGCCCGCGCGGCCGAGCGCAACCGCATCGCCCGCGAGATGCACGACGTGCTGGCGCACCGGCTGTCGCTCGTCGCGCTGCACGCCGGGGCGCTGGAGTACCGCGCGGGCCTCGAGCCCGAGCAGGTCCGCGAGACCGCCGCCGTGGTCCGCGAGAACGCGCACGAGGCGCTCGGGGAGCTGCGCGAGGTGCTCGGGCTGCTGCGCGACACGTCGACCGCCGACGAGCAGGCCCGCCCGCAGCCGACGTTCGCGCAGGTCGGCGAGCTCGTCGAGGGCACGCGGGCCGCGGGCTCGCCCGTGACGTTCGTGCTCGACCACGTCGGCGAGGACGACCTGGCGCGGCTGCCGGTGTCGACCAGCCGGCACCTCTACCGCGTGGTGCAGGAGACGCTGACGAACGCGCGCAAGCACGCGCCGGGGGCGCCGGTGCAGGTGCGGCTCCACGGGTCGCCCGGCGAGCGCGTGGGGGTCGAGGTGACTAACCCGGTCCCGGAGCAGCCGCCGAGCGCGCCGCTGCCCACGTCGGGCTGGGGCCTGACGGGGCTGTCGGAGCGTCTGCGGCTGACCGGCGGCGGGCTGGACGTGCAGCGCCGTCCCGACGGGACGTTCGCGGTGCAGGCGTGGCTGCCGTGGGTGGCCGGGACGGAGGGACACGCGTGACGACGACGGTGGAGCAGGCGGTGCGCCCGGTGCGGGTCGTGCTCGTCGACGACGAGACGCTCGTGCGCGTCGGGCTGCGGCTCATCCTCGGCGCGAACCCGGCGATCGAGGTGGTCGCCGAGGCGGGCGACGGCCTGGAGGCGATCGAGGTGGTCCGCGCGACGTCGCCGGACGTGGTGCTCATGGACATCCGCATGCCGCGGCTCGACGGCCTCGCGGCGACCGAGCGGCTCCTGGCGGCGCAGCCGGACGCCCGGGTCGTCATCCTCACGACGTTCGACACCGACGAGATGGTCCTCGGGGCGCTGCGCCTCGGCGCCGCGGGGTTCCTGCTGAAGGACACGCCACCGGCCGAGATCGTGCGGCACGTCCTGGACGCGGGCGCCGGACGCACGACGCTGTCCCCGTCCGTCACGGACCGGCTCATCGCGTCGGTCACGCACCGGCCGCGCGACGAGCGCCGCACGGCGGCGCGGCAGCACCTCGACGCGCTCACGGAGCGCGAGCGTGACGTCGCCCGGGCCATCGGGCGGGGCCTGTCGAACACCGAGATCGCGGCGGAGCTGTTCATCACGGTCGCGACCGTCAAGACGCACATCAGCCGCATCCTGGAGAAGATGCCCGCGGACAACCGCACGCACATCGCCATCTGCGTGCACGAGGCCGGCGACGTGTGAGGCGGGGCGCGCCCGTCGTGCGACGGGCACGCCCCCGCTCCCTCAGCGCTGCGTGATCCCGACGACCGCCCACGGCGGCAGGTCGAGGTCGATCTCCAGCACGCCGTCGGCGGACGCCGTCAGGGTCCGCCGCAGCAGCCCGTCGGCCGTCTCGCGCAGGTCGGCCGTCTGGCGGGGCGTCAGGTTGAGCGGCTCGCCCATCGCGTGCCACGCCTCCGCGACGTTGCCGTGCTCCCAGTCGAGCTGCACGAGGTCGAACTCGGCACCGGGCGCCACACCCTCGACCGTGTGCCGCACGGTGCGGCGCGAGCCGACGTCGGCGAGGCCCCGCGCGGCGGCGTACGTGTTCTCGGCGCGCACGGAGCGCCCGCCCATCTCGTCGGGGTAGTGGTGGAGGACCGCCGCCACCTTCCCCGAGGCGCGGTGACGCGTGACGATGCCGTGCGGCAGGTCGGCGAGGACCTCGTCGCCGAGGCGTGACAGCATCTCGAACGCGTGGAACGTCGGCTTGTGCAGGCCCTGCTCGTTGACCAGGCCGAAGCCGCCGTGGAACGGGCCGAGACCCGCACCGCCCTCCTCGAAGACGTCGGTGAACGTCCAGTACGAGATCGAGTCGGCGAGCCCGGCGCAGCGCAGGTAGGCGCGCGTGATGTACGTCGCGGCGAACAGCGTGTCGTGCGACCGGTCGCGGCTCGACGGCGACGTCGACCACTCGGTGATGTGGACCTCGGCGTCCGGGTAGGGGCTGCTCGCCAGGATGCTGCGCAGCAGCGTGAGGTCGTCGTACGTCGCGTCGACGTAGCGGCTGATCTCCTTGGCGCCCCCGCTCGGCGTCGCGGCGTAGTCCGTCGGGTAGAGGTGCGCGGTGACGAAGTCGACGGGCAGGTCGCGCTCGGCGCACCACGCGAGGAACTCCTCGATCCACACCGGGCGCCAGTCGAGGGCGTCGGGGTCCTCGGCCTCGCCGGTGGCGATCGACGCCGTCCGGTCCTCGTACTCGCCGGCGTAGCGGGCGTCGGGGACGAAGACGCTGGTGGACGGGCCGCCGACGAGCAGCCGCTCGTCGATCGCCTTGATCGCGCGGACGCTCGCCTCGTACAGCTCGAAGTACTGCGTGCGGGTGCCGGTCCAGAACAGCGGGACGAGGTTGGGCTCGTTCCAGACCTCGAAGCGCCACTGGAGCACCTCGTCGATGCCGTACCGCTCGATCCAGTGGCGCACGGTGGCGGACACCAGGTCGGCCCAGCGGCCCATGTCGGTGGGCGGGCTGCAGTGCGCCTTCCACCAGAACAGCGTCTCGGTCTGCGTCGCCAGGTCGCGCGGCATGAAGCCGAGCTCGATGAACGGCCGTGCGCCGGTCGACAGGATGAAGTCGAAGACCTTGTCGACGTAGCTGAACGTGTGCAGGGGCTCGGCCAGCGGGGTCGGGGTGCCGAAGCCGCCACCGCCGCCGTCGTTGCCGCGGTACACGAACATGTCGTCGTGGAAGAGGCCGTGGAACCGGACGTGACGGGCGCCGAGCACGTCGACGGCCTCGCGGAAGTGCGCCTGCCAGTCCGCGCGCAGCGCCTCGTTGGCGCGGCCCGCGCCGACGCACTCGTTCCACACGTGGTGGAGCGGGCGGCCGACGGGCGCCGACCCGTCGACCGTCAGCGGGCGGGTGCTGTCGTGGCGCGCGGCGTCCATGACGTCTCCTCGTCGAGCGTCGAAACTGTTTCGCAACGATCGTGTTGCGGGCGCGACTGTACGGGTGCTGATCGGAGAGGGTCAAGACGGCGTGCGACGCCTTGCCAGGACCTTCTCCGGCACCCTAGGCTCGAAACAGTTTCGAGCAGGAGGTGCCACCGGTGGCCGGTCGTCCGTCGTCCCGACGCGTCACGCTGGAGGACGTCGCGCGCCGCGCCGGGGTGTCCCGCGCAGCCGTCTCCAAGACGCTCAACGAACGGGACGACGTCGCTGCGGACACGCGCGCCCGGATCCTGGCCGCGGTGCACGAGCTGGGTTACCGCCCCACCACCGAGCGCCGCGACACCCGCCGCGGTCCGACGCTCGTCGCGGTCCTCGACGTGCTCGAGTCGCCCTACATGACGCACGTGCTCGGCGGCATCCTCACCGCCGCCACCGCCGCGGGCGCCGACCTCGTCGTCCGGCTCGCGCCCGACCGTGACGCGCGCGTCACCCGCGCCGCCGCCCGCGACTGGGTCGACGAGCAGCGCGCGGCCGGCGCGGTCGGCGTCGTCGGCCTCACGCTCGCGCGGCCCGACGCCCTGCTGCTCGCCGCGCAGGAGGCGGGCCTGCCGTTCGTCATGGTCGACCCCGTCGACACCCAGGAGGCCCGGGTCGTGAGCATCGGCGCGACCAACTGGGCGGGCGGCCGCACCGCCACCGAGCACCTGCTGGACCTGGGGCACCGCCGCATCGCCTGGATCGGCGGGCCCGACGGCTCGGCGGCCGCGCGCGAGCGCCTGCACGGCTACCGGGCCGCGCTCGACTCCGCCGGGGTGGAGCCCGACCCCGCGCTCGTGCGCAGCGACGAGTTCACCGTCGAGAGCGGCATCCGGCACGCCCGCGACGTGCTGCGGCTGCCCGACCCCCCGACGGCGGTCGTCGCCGGTGACGACGAGATCGCCGTCGGGGTGCTGGCCGCCGCCCAGGAGCTGGGCGTGGCCGTCCCCGGCCGGCTCAGCGTCGTGGGCTTCGACGACACCCCGCAGGCGAGCTGGACCAGCCCGCGCCTGACGTCGGTGCACCAGCCGCTGGACGGCATGGGCCGCATGGCCGTGGAGACCGTGCTGGGCATGGCGGCGGGTCACGAGCCCGCGTCCTGGTACGTCCAGCTCGCCACGACCCTCGTGGTCCGGGAGTCCACCGCGCCCGCCCCCTGAACGCCGTGCGAGCGCGCGCCCGGGCAGGCATTCTCCTGACGTGCCCACCTCGACCCCGCCACCCGGCGACCGGCGGTTCCTGGCCCGCACGGCCGACGCGCTGGCGGCGTTGCCCGGCGTGCAGGCCGTGCTGCTGGGCGGGTCGCGCGCGCAGGGCACCGCGGGTCCCGACAGCGACTGGGACCTCGCGGTCCACTACCGCGGCCCCTTCGACCCGCAGGACCTGCGCGACCTGGGCTGGGAGGGCGAGGTCTCGCCCGTCGGCGGCTGGGGCGGCGGCGTGTTCAACGGCGGCGCGTGGCTGCGCGTCGACGGCCGCGCGGTCGACGTGCACTACCGCGACCTCGACGTGGTCGAGCGGGAGGTGGTGCGCGCGGGGCGCGGCGAGTTCGACGTCGAGCCGCTGATGTTCCACGTCGCGGGGATCCCCACGTACCTCGTCGTCGCGGAGCTGGCCCTCGGCCGGGTGCTGCGCGGCGAGGCGCCGCGGGTCGAGGGCTACCCCGACGCGCTGCGGCGCGCGGCGCCGGGCGTGTGGGCCGACCGCGCGGACGCGACGCTGGCCTACGCGCGGCGCGCGCACGCCGAGCGGGGGGCGGCGACCGCGTGCCTCGGGCTCGTCGCGGTCGCCGCGCACGCGTACGCGCACGCCGTGCTCGCCCGGCGCGCCACGTGGGCCACCAACGACAAGCGGCTGCTGGCCGCGGCCGGCCTCGACGGGCTCGACGGCGTCGTCGCCGCCGCCGGGCGGGACGCGGCGTCGCTGGTGGCGACCGTCGACGAGGTGCGCCGCCACGCCCGGGCGGTGCTCGACGCCTGACCCCCGGGCGGCACGCCCCGCGACCCGCGCCGGCGTCCGCTTGCGCGTCGCGGACCGCGACGTAGCGTGAGCGTCAGGTCAGGGAACGGCCGCTCAGCCCGCCGGACGTCACCGGCGAGGCAGCCAGGGACGTGACGGCCGCGACGCGGCCGGACCGCCCACGAACGACTGCGCTCAGGGGGCGACATGGACGACACCCGCACCACGGCGGCAGGCGACGGCACGGCGCCCGTCGGCCCCGGCGGCGGCGACGAGGCGGGCGCCGCCGCACGCAAGGCGGACGCGCCCGCACCCGACGACCCGCGCAAGCCGGACTCCCCCGCCCAGCTGCGCAAGCCCTCGTGGGGGTACGTGCTGCGCACCACCGTCCGGGAGTTCATGGACGACCAGTGCACCGACCTCGCGGCCGCCCTGACGTACTACGCGGTCCTCGCGCTCGCCCCCGCCCTGCTGGCCGTGGTCTCGCTGCTGGGACTCGTGTCCGACCCGGACGAGGCCGTCACCCGGATCACCGACGTCGCACGCGACGCCGGGGCCGGCTCCGCGGTCGAGACGCTCGAGCCGATCCTGCAGAACCTCGCCGACGCGCCGTCCGCCGGGATCGCGCTCGTCGTGGGCCTCGTGGTCGCGCTGTGGTCCGCGTCCGGGTACGTGACCGCCTTCGGGCGAGGCATGAACCGCATCTACGAGGTCGACGAGGGCCGGCCGATCTGGAAGCTGCGGCCCGTGCTGTTCGTCCTCACCACGGTGCTCGTGCTCATCGCGGTGCTGGTCGTCGCGTTCCTCGCGCTGTCGGGTCCCGTCGCCGCGAGCGTCGGCAGCGCCGTCGGGCTCAGCGACACCGTCGTCAGCGTGTGGCAGGTCGCGAAGTGGCCGCTCGTGCTCGTGCTCGTCGTGACGGCCGTGGCGCTGCTCTACCACGGCACGCCGAACGTGCGGCAGCCGCGGTTCCGGTGGGTGAGCGTCGGCGCGCTGATCGCGATCGTCGTGTGGCTGCTCGCCTCGGCCGGCCTCGGGCTGTACGTGTCGCAGTTCGCGGACTACGGCGCGACGTACGGGTCGCTCGCCGGGGTGATCGTGCTGCTGCTGTGGCTGTGGGTCTCGAACCTCGCGCTGCTGTTCGGCGCCGAGCTCGACGCCGAGCTCGAGCGGGGCCGCGAGCTGCAGGCCGGCATGGCGGCCGAGCGCACCCTCCAGCTGCCGCCGCGCGACACCCGCGCGAGCGACAAGCGCCGGGCCCGGCTCGAGAAGGACGTCGAGCGCGGCCGGGAGCTGCGGGAGCGGGCAGCGGCGCGCGGCGAGTGAGCGGCGGCCCGGTCAGGTCAGGCGCGGCAGCACCTGGTCGCCCTCCAGCACGCCCCGGAACAGGTCGCCGTGCTCGGCCACCCGGTCCAGCACGGTGCGGACCGTGAACGCGTCGGGCCGCAGCCAGTCCGCGTCGAGCTCGTCCCACGAGAGGGGCGCCGAGACCGGCGCCCCGGCCGACGCGCGCGGGCTGTACGGGGCGACCAAGGTCTTGTTGACCGCGTTCTGCGTGTAGTCCAGGCGCGCCTGGCCGCCGCGCTCGCTGACCTCCCAGCGCCAGCTCACGAGGTCGGGCACGACCTTGCCGACGGTCCGTGACAGCCGCTCGACCCACGCCCGCGTCTCGTCGAAGGTCGGTCCGACAGCGACCGGTACCCAGATCTGGATGCCGCGACGGCCCGTGAGCTTGGGGAACGCGCGGACGCCCAGGTGCTCGAAGGCGTCGCGGTGGAGGCGTGCCAGCAGCACGACGTCCTCCCAGGCCGTCGCCGGGCCCGGGTCGAGGTCGACCAGTGCGTACGTCGGCAGGTCGGGCGCGGCGGTGCGCGACGTCCACGCGTGCCACTCGAGTGCACCGAAGTTCGCGGCCCACACCAGCGCGGCGGGCTCGTCGACGACGAGGTACGTGCTCGTCTCCCCCGGGTCCGCGGCGGGGTTGTCCCAGCGCGGCACCCAGTCGGGCGCGTGGTCCGGCAGCTGCTTGTGCCAGAAGCCGCGCGTGCCGGCGCCCTGCGGGAAGCGGTGCATGTTCAGCGCGCGCCCCGCCAGGTACGGCAGCGCGACGGGCGCGACGCACGCGGTGTAGCGCAGCAGGTCACGCTTGGTGACCGGCGCCTCGCCGTCGCGCGCGGGGAACAGCACCTTGTCGAGGTTGGTGACCCGCAGGCGCCGCCCGTGCACGTCCCACGTGCCGCTCGCGCCCAGGTCGTCGAGCGCCGCGAGCTCGTCGTCCGTGGGCGGGGGCACGTCGGGCACCGGTGGGTGCAGGTCCACGTCCGCCTGCGCCGCGGGGACGCCCGAGCGCCAGATGTGGTCCGGGTGGGCCGCGACCTCGTCGTTCGTCCGCCCGGACACCACGGACGTGGGGTGGTCCTCGGCGTCCCAGCCCACGACCGCGTGCTCGTCGCGCTTGTGGAACATCAGCCACTGGTCCTTGCCGTCGCCGCTGTCGCGGCGCACCAGCAGGAACTTGCCGCGCAGCCGCTCGCCGTGCAGCTCGGCGTGCAGCTGCCC
The DNA here is from genome assembly GCF_024508275.1 of Cellulomonas wangsupingiae. Classification (NCBI taxonomy): domain Bacteria; kingdom Bacillati; phylum Actinomycetota; class Actinomycetes; order Micrococcales; family Cellulomonadaceae; genus Cellulomonas; species Cellulomonas wangsupingiae. The sequence continues at coordinate 880,758 of NZ_CP101989.1, read as the reverse complement.
CCCGGCGACCTCGGCCGCCGGGTCGTCGGACTTGTACGGGTGCCACGTGCCGCGGTCCCACACGATGACGTCGCCGCCGCCGTACTGCCCGTGCGGGATCACGCCCTCGAACGCCTCGTACTCCAGCGGGTGGTCCTCGACGTGCACGGCCATGCGCCGCGCCGTCGGGTCCAGCGTCGGGCCCTTCGGCACCGCCCAGCTCACCAGGACGCCGTCGATCTCGAAGCGCACGTCGTAGTGCAGGCGGCGCGCACGGTGGCGCTGCACGACGAACCGGCGCTCCCCGTCCGCCGCGGGGGCGGGCGCCCCGGCCGGCTCCGGGGTGTGCGCGAAGTCGCGCATCGAGCGGTACGTGCCCAGCGCGGCCGGCGCGCCGTCGTCCGCCGGGGTGGTGCCCCGGTCGTCAGTCGTCCTGCGCGGCGTCGGGGTCCTCCTCCGGCTCGAAGGTGCTGGGCTCGTCGGTCGCGGTCCCGCCGACGCCCTCGTCGGACAGGTCCTCGGCGTGCGTGCCGCCGGAGCGGCCCTCGTCGGTCTCGCTCATCGCAGCCTCCTGTGGGTCGTGCCGTGCCCCCAGCCTGCGACGATGCGCGACGCGCTGCAACCGGCGAAGGCCGGGTCCGCGCTACAGGGAGACGCTGGTGACGCCAGGCAGCGCACCGAACCGCGCCTGCGCGTCACGCGAGGCGACGATCCGGCCGTGCTCGGCGGCGTGCGCGGCGATGATCAGGTCGTGCGCGCCACGCGGGGTGCCCGTGCGTCGGACGTGCGCGATCAGGCGCGCGTGCTCGGCCGCGGTGCGCTCGCCGTAGTCGAGCACGGTGACCGCCGCGGTGATCGCCGCGAGCACACGGGACCGGTCGGCGGCGCGCTGCGCGGTGTCTGCCAGCTCGATCCCGGTGCGGAACTCGGCCACGGTGATCGCGGCGATCGCGAGATCGTCCGCGTCGAGCAGCGTCCGGTCGACCGTGCCGCGCTCGTACGCGATGAGGGCGGTGGTGTCGAGGATCAGTCGTCGCGCCACGGGTCGCCCTGCTCGGGGACGAGCAGGGCGATCGCGCCGGCGATGTCGTCACCGAACGTGTCGTCGAGCGGTGGGACCGCCGCAAGCGCCTCACGCAGCGAGCGCCCGGTGGCCGGCACCGCCGGACGGATCTCCGCGACGACGTGGCCCCCGCGGGTGATCGCGACGGTCTCGCCGTGCTCCACCGCGTCGAGGAGGTCGGAGAACCCCCGCGAGGCGTGGGTCGCGGTGACGGTGCGCACGCCACCAGCCTACGGCAGGATCAGATTATCTGACACCTCGGAACCGGCAGCCGCGCCGACGTGCGCGACCCCGCCCGGGTGGCGATGCTCGGGGGACGGGCCGACGCGCCGTCGGCCGCGACGACACGGACGAGGAGCAGAGATGAGCGAGAACCCCGGACCCGCGAGCCCTGACACGCACGGCGACGAGCAGCAGACCTCACCCGTCGAGACCGGACCCGGCCCCGACGCGGGCGACGTCAACCAGGGCGGGACGACGCCCGACGACGACGACCTCGACGAGGGCTGACCCCTCAGTCGTCGACGGCCTCGACGCCCTGCCGCGCGAGCTCGGCGAGGTGGTCGCGCATGGCCTGCAGCACCTCCGGTGCGTGGCCCTGCCAGTCCAGGACCTCACCGACGACCCGGACCGGGTGCCGCGTGCGGTAGGACCGCGTCGGGTTGCCGGGGAACCGCTGGTCCGTGAGGTTCGGGTCGTTCTCGATGGGCCCGGTCGGCTCGACCCGGTAGATCCGGCCCGGCCCGGACCCGGCGGCGAGCTCGGCGCCCCACGTCGCGGCGTCGAGCGTCGCCGTCAGGTAGACGTGGTTGGCGGCGCGCCGCGACCCGTAGTTCGAGCTGCGGCCCGGCACCAGCTCGTCCCCGACGGCGAGGTCCGCGCGGGTGCCGTGGAAGAACGGTCCGGCGTCGTCGACGCCGGTCGGTGACTGGTCGGACATGACGACTCCCGGGGTGCGACAAAGGCAGCACGGTACCGCTGCACGGTCCGTCGTGGCGTCACCTTTCCCCCCGGGACCCGCAGTCGCCGCCGCGGGCCCTTGCCGCACCCGGTGTCTGCCGGGCGCCCGCGAGATCGTCATCAAGGTGTGCGGCCCCACGGCCGACCGCCGGCCGGGCGACACGCCCGGTCGGCGCCCTGAGGTGACGACGAACCGTCCGAGGAGGACGCCATGCGGTACTCGATCCTGCTGCACTACCCGCAGACCACTCCGGAGCAGCTCGGCGAGGAGGCGTGGGCCGCCGGCGAGCGCGAGTTCACCGCCTACGCCGCGACGCTGCAGGCCGCCGGGGTCCTCGTCGGCGCCGAGGTGCTCCAGCCGTCGACGAGCACCACGACGCTGCGGACCGTCGACGGCGTCCTGCAGGTGCAGGACGGGCCGTTCGCGGACACCAAGGAGCAGCTCGGCGGCACGTTCGTCGTCGACGTCCCGGACCTCGACGCGGCCATCGACCTCGCGCGTCGCGCACCGTCCATCGGCTGGGGCCCGGTCGAGGTGCGGCCCGGCGCGACGTACACCGTCGACGGTGTGTGGACGCCCAACGCGTGAGCGCCGCACGGGCGCGGGCGGCCGCCGAGCGCGCCGCCCGCGACTCGTACGGGCGGCTCCTGGCGCTGCTCGCGGCGCACGCGGGCGACGTCGCACTGGCGGAGGACGCACTGGCGGACGCGTTCGAGCAGGCGCTGACGCGCTGGCCGGTCGACGGCGTGCCGCGCAGCCCCGACGCGTGGCTGCTCACCGTGGCCCGCAACCGGGTGCGTGACGTGTGGCGGTCGGCGGCGCACCGGCGGGCCGCGGCGCTGCCCGTCGACGCGCTCACCGAGCACCTTCCCGCCGACGACCCGCTCGCCGACGTCGACCCGTTCGCGATCCCCGACCGGCGCCTGGCGCTGCTGTTCGTCTGCGCGCACCCCGCCATCGCGGCCGACGCCCGCACGCCGCTGATGCTGCAGACCGTCCTCGGGCTCGACTCGGCACGGGTCGCCACCGCGTTCGCCGTCTCCCCCGCCGCGATGCAGCAGCGCCTCGTGCGGGCCAAGCGGCGCATCGCGCGGGCGCGCATCCCGTTCGTCGTGCCGGACCGTACGGCGATGGCCGAGCGGCTGCCGCCCGTCCTGGAGGCCGTGTACGGCTGCGCGGCGCTCACGTGGCGGCAGGGGGACGACCTCGCGGCCGAGGCGCAGCACCTCGCGGTGACGCTCGCGTCGGCGCTGCCCGACGAGCCGGAGGCGTGGGCGCTCGCCGCGCTGGTCACGCTGTCGCTCGCGCGCCGGCAGGCGCCCGGCGCCTTCGTCCCGCTCGACGAGCAGGACCCCGCCGGGTGGGACGCCGACCTGGTCGCGGAGGGCGAGACGTACCTGCGCCGGGCGCAGCGCCCGGGCGTGCCGGGGCGCTTCCGGCTGGAGGCCGCGATCCAGGCGGTGCACGTGGACCGGCGCCGCACGGGACGTACCGACTGGGCGGCCCTGCGGACCCTGTACGTCGCGCTCGACGCGGTCGCCCCCAGCCTGGGCGGGCGGGTGGCGCTCGCGTCGGTGGTCGGGCGGCTCGACGGTGCCGCGGCCGGACTGGCGGCGCTGCCACCGGAACCGTCGCCCGCGTTCCAGCCCTGGTGGGCGGCCCGGGCGGACCTCCTGGCGCGCGCGGGCAGCCGGGCACAGGCCGCCGTCGCGTTCCGCCGGGCGGCGGAGCTCTGCGACGACGCCGCGGTGCGCGCGTACCTCGCCGCGCGGGCACGAGCTGTGGACGACGAGGGCCCACCTTGACGACGTGCCGGTGGCCGTGTCGTCGGCGGACGCACGACACCACCACCGCGCCCGACGGCGGAACCCGCCGTCGGGCCGCCCGGCCTCAGCGCACCGAGATCGCCACCTCCGCCGCCTCGGCCACGGCGTCGATCGCGCGCCGCGGCTCGCGGGCGTCGCCGATGATGTGGAACGGGATGCTGCGTGCCAGGCAGTGGTCGGTGAGCTCGGTGGTGTCGAGGGACCGCGACCCGACGGCGACGACGACGCCCGTGGCCGGGATCGTCCACTCCTCGTCCCCGCGCCGGACCACGACGCCCGCGGCGGTGATCCGCAGGCACCGGGTGTCGACGAGCGTGCTGACGTGGTTGAGCGCGAGGTGCGTGACGACCTCCTGCTTGCGCAGCATGCCCAGGTCGCGGCCCACCTCCGAGCCCATCTCCACCACGGTGACGGACGTGACGCGCGGGTCGTTCTCCGCGAGGTACTCGGCGACCTCGAGCCCGACGAGCCCGCCACCGACGACGACGACGTCGCCCACGAGCCGCGAGTAGCCGGTCAGGACCGTCTCGGTGTCGATGACCGTGTTCTGCTCCGACCCCTCGAGGTCCAGGGTGACGGGCGTCGAGCCGATGGCGATGATCACCTCGTCCGGCGCGACCTCGTCGATGACGGCGGGCGTCACCGGGGTGTGGAGCCGCACGTCGACGCCGAAGTGCTCGAGCGTGCTGGCCCGGCTCATGGCCGCGTCGCTCATCTCGCCCTTCCGGGGTGCGAGGCCGGCCATGTAGAACTGGCCGCCGAGCCTGCCGGACGCCTCGCAGAGGATCGGCTTGTGGCCCAGGGCGTGCAGCCGCTCGGCCGCCTCCATGCCGCCGATGCCGCCGCCGGCGATGAGGATCGTGCGGGGGTTGTCGGTCTTGGGGACCCGGAACTCCGCCTCGCGGCCCACGGCGGGGTTCTGCAGGCAGGAGATGTGGGGGAAGGTGGCGGCGTTCGCCGACGCGATCCGGTCGAAGCAGCCCTGGTTGCAGCCGACGCAGCGGATGATCCGCCACTCCTCCCCGGCCATGGCCTTGGCGCAGAAGTCGGCGTCGGCGATCTGCGCGCGGCCCATGACGACCATGTCCGCCTGGCCCGAGGCGATGATGTCCTCGGCCTGCTGCGGGTCGTTGATCCGCCCGACGGCGACCGTGACCAGGCCGGTCCCGGCCTTGAACTTGGCGGCGTTGTGGACGTTGAAGCCCCGGTCGTGGTCCATCGTCGGGACCTGCAGGTTGACGCTCATCGGGGTGCCCCGCGACACGTTGACCATGTCGACGCCGTGCTCGCGCGCGACCTTCGTGAACGCGATGACGTCGTCGACGGTGTTGCCGCCGGGGACCCCGTCGTCGCCCGCGGAGACGCGCATCATCAGCGGGACGTCGTCCGGGACGGCCGCGCGGATCGCGTCGATGCACTCCAGCGGGTAGCGCATGCGGTTCTCGGCGCTGCCGCCGTACGCGTCGGTGCGCCGGTTGAACCCGGGCGACAGGAACATCTCCGGGGAGTAGTTGTGCCCGGCGTGGAACTCCAGGACGTCGAAGCCCGCCGCGACCGAGCGGGCCGCGGCCTCGCCCCACGCCTGGACGATCTCGGCGATCGTCTCGACGGAGGCCCCGGGCAGGACCACACCGGGGCCGAACGGCATGTCGCTGGGGATCACCGCGTAGGTGTCGGGGTCCTGACCCGGGGGGACGAAGCCGCCCTGCCACAGCTGGATGCAGGTCGTGCCCCCCGCGGCGTGGACGGCCTCGTTGAAGCGGATCCACCCCTCGAGGTAGGAGTCGTCGGCGATCGACATGAAGTTGCGTGGCGCCGTGGGCCCGTGGACGGACGTCGCCTCGACGGTGAGCAGGCCGCAGCCGCCGCGCGCGCGGGCGACGTGGTAGTCGATGAGCGCGTCGGTGACGTACCCGCCGTCGGCGCCCATCTTGGTGGCCATGGCCGGGAAGTCGACCCGGTTCCTGAGCGTCACGCCCCGGATCGTCAGCGGCGAGAACAGGTGGGGGTAGACCATGACGCACTCCTTCGTACGGGCCAAGCATTTCGGTACTGGCAACGTACTGGCGTACCGAAACGATCGAGCGGGGCCATGGTCCCGATAAGGTCCACCTGACCTGCCACGAGAGGGACCCGCCGTGCCCGTGCCCGACCCGCCGCCCGCGACGGGCCCCGGCCGACCACGGGCGACGACGCACCGGGCCCTGCGCGACGCCGCGATGCGCGAGTTCGCCACCCACGGCTACGCGGCGACGAGCGTGCAGCGCATCGCCGAGGTCGCCGGGATCGGCCGCAACACCTTCTTCCGCTACTTCCCCTCCAAGGTCGCGCTCCTCGGCGACGACTACGCCGCCAACCAGGAGGTCGTCGCACGGCACCTGCGCGACGCCCCCGCCGGCGGCGACGCGCTGGACCAGGTCGTCGACGCCGTCCGCGCCTCGATCCGGTACGACGACGCCGACCGGGAGTTCTACCGGCTGCGCCTGACCGTCCTGGCCGACGACCCCACGGTCCCGGCCGAGTGGGCGCGGCCGCTGGTGTCCGGGTGGGCCGAGCTGGTCGCCGCGCACGTCCTGGCGTCCGCCGCCGACCGCGGACCGCACAGTCGGGCCGTCGCCGAGGCCGTCGGGTACGGGGTGCGCGGGGTGCTGTCCAGCGTCATGGCGTCCTGGGCCGACGGGGAGCTGGACCTCCAGGAGGCGCTCGACCTGCTCGGCGCGACCGTGCGCGAGATGTTCGGGGCGTCGGTGCGTGGGCTGGTCGACGGCTGAGGGCCGAGGCGTCGAGAGCCGTGGCTCAGATCCCGCCGCGCCAGTCGAGCAGCAGCGCGATGCCCGCAGCGAGCCGGATGTCGACCGACCCGCCGGGCGTCGTCACCGTGTAGCGGTCCCGCGAGCCCGCGCGGCACTCGACACGCAGGCGTTCGGCGCCCGTCGTGTCGCGGAACCGGAAGTCGAACCCGCGGCGCAGCGGGATCAGGGAGACGACCGGCAGCCGGCTGAACGCCACCCGCAGCATCCCGCCCAGGACGTTCTGCTGCATCCCGACGAGGTCCGCGCCCCGGCCCATGACGCGCCAGGTGTGCACGACCTGCGACTCCATCCACCGGTACTGGAGGCAGCCGATCGGCGCGCCGCGCTCGTCGAACGCGTCGTAGCAGGCGTTGCCGAGGTTGATCACGCCGCGTGCGCGCACCGTCATCGACGGTCGGGTGTGCGCCCGGTCCGTCGAGAACGGGTACTCCTCGGGTACGCGCAGCTGCCTCTGCGTGCCGTACAGCACGACGTCGCCCTCGACGCCGTCGGGGCCCAGCGGCCGGAACTCCCAGTACTGCTCCCGCCAGCTCACGCGACGCTTCATCGTCAACGCGGTGACACCCGACAGAGGGTGCGCCGGTGGCGAGGCACTGCGGGCGGCGGGTTCGGCCATCCGCGCACGGTACCTGCGGTGGCCCGCGCCGACGGGCTGTTCCCGGCCGCCGACCGGGTGACGCGGGCCGGGGCCGCGCGTCACCCCGCAGGCCGAGCGGGCCCGACTCATCTCGCAGCACCCACCTGCCGATGCTCGGGCATGGAGAGACTGCCCGGGCTGCTCGCCGGGGAGCCCGTGTACTGGATCGAGCGGGTGACCGACCTGGGGGGCGGCGTGCTGCGCACCGAGCTCGGGTTCTCGGACGTCGCCGCGCACCCCTACGAGGACCTGGTCGCGGGCACCGTCGCGCTGCTGCAGGGGGTCCCGGGGGTCGAGCAGGTCATCCACGAGGACCGGGAGGTGCTCCTGGTGGACAGCCGCGGCGTCCCGGTCGAGCGGATCGGCGACCTCGTGGACCGGTTCTGGTTCGAGCACCTGCCGAGCACCCCGATCGACCCGGAGTTCGAGACCGACCCCGCCGACGTGCTCGCGTCCCCGTGGCCGTCCGCCCCGCCGGCGCCGTACGGCGCACTCCCGGCGCCGACGACGCCGTCCGGGGGTCCCACGCTCGCGGGCCTGCGCGCGGCCGTGGCGCTGCCGCCGTCGCGGGCGCGCATGTGGACGTACCTCGTGTGCGGTGCCGTCCCGCTGGTCGGGGGCACCCTGCAGGCGCTGACACCGGGAGGCGGCAGCGGTGCCGTGCCCATGGCGCTCGGCGCGATCGGCGTCGCCATCGGTGTGCGCATCGCGCGGCGGCGCAGGGCGGACCCCGCCGCGCCCTGACGCCGACACACCCACGCGGCGGGGCGTCCCGCTGCTGCTGCGACCCGGCTACGACCCCTGCGGCACCCCCGCGACCGCGTCGAGCAGCGCCGTGGCCGCCGCATCCAGGTCCGCCTGCGACGCGTCCCGCGTCAGGACGTCCCGCGCGCGGTCCAGCGCGTCCTGCACCGCCGCGCCGTCGGCCACCGTGGCACCGGTGGCGGCGGACTCCTCGGCCCGGGCGACCGCGCTCTCGAGCCCGGAGACGTCCGTCAGCGGCGCCTCCAGCCCGAGCCAGCTCTCGGGATCCGCACTGGCGGCGGCCGCGAGCTTCTCGGAGAAGTCGCTGTTGAGGATCAGCGGGTTGTGGGTGGAGCGCCAGCTCGCCTCGTCGGTCATGCCCCAGAACGTCACGCGGTCGATGTGCGAGGCGTACGTCTTGTAGACGGCGAAGTACTCGGCGAACCGCTGCGCCTGGATCGCCTCGAGCTCGGCGCGGTTCTCGATCTTGCCGTCCCAGTAGGTGAAGCCGGCGCGGGAGATCCGGTCGTGGACGGACGGGTCCGTCAGGTCGCGGTGGGCGGCGCGGTCGTCCCCCTCGGGCTGGCCGTCCCACGCTTCCCAGACCTGCAGGTCCAGCTCGCTGATGCTGACCGCGAAGCCCGCCTCGACGATGAGCTGGATCGACCGCTCGACGGAGGCGGCGTCCGAGCACGCGCCCGCGCGCCACTCCGCAGCCTCGTCGTCGACCAGGCCCGGCAGCCGGGTGTGGCCCGAGCACGCGAAGGCCGGGGTCTGGTTGAGGTAGTTGTGCGACTGCATGCCGATGGCCTCGACCAGCGGACGCGGGTCCTGCGGGTGCTCGGCGGCGTAGCGGGTGTTGAGGTCGGTGGCCATCGCGATGATGGCCCGCGCCTTGCCCTCGGACTGGAAGACGTTGAAGTCGTTGTACTCCAGGCGCACCTCCGGCCCGTACTGCCGGGCGAACAGGAACGCGTCGTAGATGAAGTCCGCCGGGCTCTCCCCCGCCGCCGCGTCGGCACCGTTGGCGTAGGCGGTGTACCAGTCGGACGTCCCGCCGTGGGGGCCGCCGCGCAGCTGGTCGCGCCAGTCCTGCGTCGCGGGGTCGAACGTCTCCAGCCCGTCGACGAACGCCTCGTTGACGACGTCCCACGTCGCGGCGCGGCCCTGGAAGTGCGTGAGCACCTCGCGGACGTACCGCTCCATGTTGGCCCTGGCCTGCGCGCGCGTCCCGCCCGTCGCGCCGGTGTTGAGACGCGGCGGGGACTGGCCGTGCCAGACGAGCACGTGCCCGTGCACCGTCATGCCGCGCGCGAGCGTCTCGTCGACGAACGCGTCGGCCGCGTCGAACCGGAAGGTGAACTCGCCCGTCACGGGGTCGATGGCGTCATCGGGCAGCAGCTGGTCCGGCTTCATCGCGTTCTCGGCCGTCATGACGCTGTAGTGCCGGTCGACCGTCTCCGACGGCTGCGATCCCGCTGCGTACGTGCCCGGGTGGGACCAGATGTTCCCCACGTCGAAGTAGTCGCGGTAGACGTCCTTGAGCGGGGCCATCTCCTGGCGGAACGTCGTCGTCAGGACGACGTCCTGCTCGGGCATCGTGAACGAGTCCACCCGGGCGCCGATCCAGGCCAGGTCGGGCGACGTCCACCCGGCCCACACCTGCCCCTCGCCGGGCGTCGCCGTCAGCTCGACCGTCTCCCCCGGCTGGTAGCTGCCCGCACCGGTGACCTTCCCGTCGCGACCCTCGAGCCGGATCTCGACGTCGAAGGTCTCGTCGCCGGCCAGTGCCGGCACGGCCACGGCCGCGGCGACGGCCACCAGGACGACCGCGGCACCCGCGCCCGTCCACCGCGTGGCCCAGCGGCGACCACCGGGCGGCGTCGCGTCCGGTCCACCGCCACCTCGTCGTGCGGTGCGCCCCATGTCTGCTTCCTCTCCGAGTCCCCACCGGGGCCGACGCGTCGGCGCGTGCCCCGACCCGGCCGGCACGGCCGTACGCGGCCCGGTGCCCGCGACGGTCGACTGTGACCGGCGGAGCCCGGCGGGCCTGCTCGCGCGTCGTGTTTAACGTTAGACGCGCGGGCGGGTGCCAACGTAGGGAGGGATTCGGCCCGCGTCAAGGACCGGGTGCACCACGGCAGCACCGACCGTCATCGCGGGGGCCGGGCCGCGCGCGACCGCTCGGCCAGGCGGTGCAGACCCTCGTCGATCGACACCTCGGGTCGCCAGCGCAGGTCGGCGCGCGTGCGGCGCTGGTCGAACCAGTGCGCGGTCGACAGCTGCTCCGCGAGGAACCGCGTCATGGGCGGCTCCCCGTCGGCGCTGCGCAGCGGGAGACGCCCCCAGACGGCCTCCACCACGGCGCCCGCCCCCCGCGCCACCGCGGCGGGCACGCGGTACGTCGGGGCGGGCACCCCGGCGGCCGTACAGATCCCCGCGACCATCTCCGCGACCGTCCGCGGCTCTCCGTTCGTCACGACGTACGCCTGCCCGCGGACGACGCCGTCCGCGTCTCCCAGCCGGTGCAGGGCCGCCACCAGCGCCGATGCCGCGTTGTCGAGGTACGTCGTGTCGATGAGGGCGGCGCCGTGGCCGAGCAGCGGGAGCCGACCGGTGCGGGCGCGCTCGGCGATGCGCGCGACGAGCTGCACGTCACCGGGCCCCCACACGAGGTGCGGCCGGACCGCGACGACCCGCAGGTCGCCCTCGAAGGTCAGGGCGAGGAGCTCCGCCTCGGCCTTGGTGCGGGCGTACGCGCCGCGCGCACGCAGCGGGTCGGCACGTCGCGCGTCCTCGCCGACGATCGCGGTGCCCGTGTGCGCGACCGACGGCGACGACACGTGGACGACGTCCGCGACGCCGTACCGGGCGGCCGCGGTGAGCAGCGTGCGCGTGCCGTCGACGTTGACGCGCCGGAAGTCCGCCGGGTCCCCGGCGAGCGACACCTTGGCCGCGAGGTGCACGACCGCGTCGACCCCGCGGACGGCACGATCGACGTCGTCGGGGTCGGTGACCGAGCCGGGGCGGTCCTCCACGCCGTCGACCCCGCTGGGCCGGCGCTGGAACGTGCGGACCTCGTGCCCGGCATCACGGACGCGCGCGGCGGTCGTGCGGCCCAGCAGGCCGGACGCCCCCGTGACCAGGACCCTCACGGCCGGCCCATCCGCCCGCCGGCCAGCACCCGGTCGGCCCAGGCCGCGAGGCGTGCACGGTCGATCTTGGAGTTGTGGCGGACGTCGGTCGGCAGGTCGGGCACGACGAGCACCGCCGCGACGTCCCGCCCGACGGCGGTCCGCACCGCCGCGGTGAGCGCCGGCGCCGCGAGCGCGGGCCGGCGCGCACCGACCTGCGTCTCGACCACGACGACGACCTGCTGGGTGCCGCGGGGCCCGACGCCGACGACGCCCGCACGCCGCACCCCGGGCACGGACTCCGCGCGCCGCTCGGGGCCCACCGGGGTGACGGGCCCGTCCGCGGTGACCAGGACGTGCGCCAGCCGCCCCTCGATCCAGAGCCGCCCGTCGGCGTCGAGGCGCCCGACGTCGCCGGTCCGGTGCCACCGGGCCCCGGGCACGAGGTCCTCGGCACCCGCGGGCCGCGTCGCTCCGGGCCTCGTCGCTCCGTCGCCGTCGGGCGTCCCGCGCCGGCTGTCGCGGTCGGTCAGCCACAGCCGGTCGTAGTGGTCCTTGACGTGGGGGGCGGCGACGACGACCTCGCCGGTGACGTCGGGAGCCGCCGTGAGGGGTCCCGTCGCGCGCCCGTCGGCGTCGAGCGCGCTGATCCGGACGGTCACGCCGGCGGCCGGCCGGCCGACGCACGCACCGCCGGCCGCACCGCCGGGCCCAGCGGCCCGGATCTCCTCGAGCGTCACGTCGGTGAGCAGCAGGCCCTCGGTCATGCCGTAGGGGGTGTGCGGGACGGCGCGCGGGACGAGGTCCCCGACCGCCGCGAGCAGCCGCTCAGCGACCGGCGCACCGGCCGAGAGCAGCAGACGCACGCGCGCCAGCGCCCGCTCGTCGTCGGCGGTGAGCTCGCCCGACGTCGCGACGACGTTGGCGACGGCTGCGGGCGACAGGAACACGACCGTCGTGCCGTCGACCCCGACCGCGGCCGCGTCGGCCGCGGCGGCGACCGCCCGCGCGGTCAGGGTGCGGGGCGCCGTGACGTCCATGTCGGGCGTCACCGAGCAGCAGCCGAGCGCCGGACCGAGCAGCGCGAACGGCGCGAAGCCCGCCACGATGCCCGTCCCGACGCCCAGTCCGTACTGGGCCGCGAGGGCGTCGCGCATGGCCGCGAGCTGCGCGTGCGTGTACACGACGCCCTTCGCGGGGCCGGTCGACCCGGACGTGAACAGGACCGCCGCGAGGTCGTCGGGGGCCGGCGCGGGCGGCAGCCCGGTACCGGCGCCCAGGTCCACGACGTCGGGCAGGCTCAGCTCGACACCGAGGGCCGCGGCGGTCGCGGGCGGCAGCGTCGTCGTGGACACGCGGCGCCCCGGCCACCGCAGGGCGCGCGCCGCGGCCAGCCCCCTGCGCTCCCCCACGACGACCGCCGGCTGCGCGCCGCGCACCGCGCGCGTCAGCCCGCGCGCCCCGAGGCCTGCGTCCGCGACGACGACGACGGCGCCGATCCGCAGGCACGCGTACAGGGTCGCGGTGAGGTCGGCGCCGGGCGGGACGAGCAGCGAGACCCGGTCCCCCCGGCGCACCCCGGCCGCGTGCAGGCCGCACGCGAGCTCGCGGACGCGCCGCGCGAGCAGGCGCCACGTCACCGTGCGGACGCCCCCGCCGGTGGCGGGTGCCATCTCGACGAGCGCCGTCGAGTCGTCGTCGGCGAGCTCGTCGAGGTGGTGCCACATCGGCGCCCGGCCCCCGGCGGGGGTGCGCGCGTCGGCGCCGCGGGGAGGCGCGGGGGCGGCGGCCGGCACGTCGTCGTGACGGTCCGCGAGCCACGTCATCACGGCGCCCGCGGTGTCGGCGTCCTCGGGGAGGAGGTGGCCGGCCCCCTCGAAGCGGTGCACCTGCGCACGCGGCAGACGCCCGCAGAGGTCCCCGAGGTGCGTCTCGTCGAACACCGGGTCCCGCGGCCCCCACAGCAGGAGCGCGGGGACGTCGAGGTCGCGGACGCCGTCGGCGATGCGGTCGAGCTCGCTCGCGCTCGGGTGACCGGGGCCGACGGGGATGTCCGCGACGAACGCGCCGATCCCGGAGCGTCGTCCGGCGGTGCGGTACGGCGCGCGGTAGGCGTCCTTGACGTCATCGGGCAGCGGCGGGTGCGCGAGGGCGAGCGTCGTCTCGAGGAACGCAGGCGTCGCGACGGTCGACGGGCCGAGCACGCCGAGCGCGGCCCGCAGCGGCAGGGGGATCGGCCGGTCCGCCGGCTGGTGCACCGCGGTGTCCAGCAGCACGACGCCCGCGAGCGCGTCGGGGTGGTCGACGGCCCAGCCGAGGGAGACGACACCACCCCAGTCGTGCCCGACCGTGACGACGGGCCCGCCGAGCCCGAGGGCGTCCGTGAGGTCGGCGAGGTCCCGCACGCGGCGGCGCAGCGTCCGGTGCGTCCCGGTGCGCTCGGAGTAGCCCATCTCGAGCTGGTCGACGGCGACGACGCGCCACGCGCCGGTGCGGGTGCCGCCGGCACCGAGACCGGCAGTGGCGAGTCCGCGCCACAGGTACGACCACGTCGGGTTCCCGTGCACGCACAGCAGGGTCCCGACGGGCGTGAGGCCACGAGCGGCGAGGAGCGGTCCCGTGTCGAGCACGTGCCACGTGCGGTCGGCGGCCGGCCCGCTCGCCGCGCCGGGCAGGGCAAGCGACCCGTCGAGCGGCGTCTCGGGGACGGCGACGAGGCGCGACCAGGCGGGGTCGAGGCCGGGCAGGCCGCCCGGGGGGAGCCGGGCGGGTGCGGTCGTCGGCCTGGGCAGCCGACCGGCGGGCCTCGTCGCAGCCGGTCTCACCAGGCGAGCTCCAGCATCGCGGTGTTGATGCCGGAGCCCACACCCATGAGCAGGACACGGTCGCCCGGAGTGAGGCTCGCCGCCTCGTGCGCCAGGGTGATCGGGATGGACGCCGGCCCGACGTTCCCGAGGCGCGGGTACGTGAGCGGCACGCGGGACCGGTCGAGCTTCGCGGCCTTGACGATCGCGTCCGTGTGGACGTCGGAGACCTGGTGCATGACGTACCGGTCCATGTCCGACCAGTCGGCGTGCGTGCGGGCCTCCTGCCACGCCGCCATGACGAGCTGCATGCCGCCCCGCAGCAGCGCCTTCGCATCGGTGTACATGCCGCTGGCGCTGCCGACGCACAGGCCGTGGAACTGCGTCGCGGCACGTGTGACGCCCCCGAGCAGGCGGTGCCCGGACGGGTGGGCGTCGGCCGGGCCGAGAAGCGCGGCCGCGGCGCCCGAGCCGAGCGTGAGCGTGGGGAACTCGCGCATGAAGTCGGCACGGGTCGTGCCGTCGCGGGACAGCCGCTCGACGGTGCGGTGCTGGACCTGGTCCGCGTCCTCGCCGTCGACGACCAGCGCGTACTCGATCTGCCCCGCGTCGATGAGCTGGGCCGCGAGGCTCATGCCGTTGATGAACCCGAGGCACGCGTTCGCGATGTCGAAGTTCACGGCCGACGACGGCAGACCCAGCCCGTGGTGCATGCCGACGGCGACGGACGGCTCGAGGTGCGGCCGCGTGACCGACGTGTTGACCAGCAGGCCGACCCGCGCGCGGTCGACGCCCGCCTCGGCGAGCGCCTTCTCCCCCGCCTCGATGGTCGCGGCGCCGAAGCTCTGCCCCTCGGCCCAGTTGCGGCGCTCGTGCACGCCCGCGATGCGCTGGAGCAGACCCGGCGGCAGCCGCAGCCGGTCCAGGACGGGCTGCAGGCGGGCGTCGAGCTCCGCGGACGTGGTCACCCGGTCAGGTGTGACCGCCGCCAGGGACAGCAGAGCCGCGTTGCGGTACGTCGATGTCGCGTTGCCGGCCACTCGCACGCCCTTCCGGTCACGGAAGTCCTCATCCTCCCCCCACCTGCGAGGGCGCGCACGGGATGCTCAAGCCGTCCGATCCCGCCAGCGGGGCGGGCAGGCCCCACAGGTACCCCTGCGCCAGGTGGAAACCCGCGGCCAGCAACGCATCGCGCTGCGCCGCCGTCTCCACGCCCTCCGCGACGACGTCCACGCCCAGGCGCTCGGCCAGGTCGAGGACGCCCTGCGACACGGCGAGCGCCTTGGCGTCGGTGGTGATGTCGACGGTCAGGGAGCGGTCGAGCTTGAGCCGGTCCACGGGCAGACGCTGCAGCCAGCTGAGGGTGGAGAAGCCGGTGCCGAAGTCGTCGAGCGCGACGCGCACGCCCATCCGACGCAGGGCCTGCAGCCGTCGCGCGACGCTCGGCAGGTCCGCGAGCGACCGGCTCTCGACGACCTCGACCCACAGGCGGCTGGGCTCGACCCGGGCGTCGACGAGGGCCTCGCGCACCGCCCCCACCCAGCGCGCGTCGCACAGGGTGCTGGCCGAGGTGTTGATCGACAGACCCTGCAGCGTCGGGTTCGCACCGAGGAGCGCGCACGCCGTACGGGCCGCCCACAGGTCGAGCTCGACGATCGAGCCGGTCTCCTCGGCGAGGGGCAGGAAGGCGCCGGGCGCGAGGATGCCCAGTCGCGGGTGCTCCCACCGCAGCAGCGTCTCGTACACCATGGGCAGGACGGGCACGCGGGGGCCGTCGGCGAGGTCGTCGGCGGCCAGCGCGACACCGATCGCCGGGTCCCCGAGCGAGACGATCGGCTGGACGTGCAGGCGCAGCTGCCCCTCACGGACGGCGTTGCGCAGGTCGGCCGCGAGCTCCCGGTCCACGCCGCGGCGGCTGCGGTCGTCGACGCGGTGCCCCATGGCCCGGGCGACCTGGTTGCGGCCACGCAGCTTCGCCGTGTACATCGCGCTGTCGGCGGCGCGGAGCAGGGCGTCGGGATCCGCCCCCGTGCCGTCCTGGACCGCGATGCCGACGCTCGCCGTCACGCGCAGGTCGAGGCCCTCCACCCGGAAGGGCGCGGTGAGCGCGGCGACGATGCTCGACGCGACCACCTGGGCGGTCGCGGCGACGTCCGGCCCACGCAGCAGCAGCGCGAACTCGTCGCCGCTGAGCCTGGCGATGAGGTCGTCCGCCCGGGCGCTGGCGCGCAGCCGGTCCGCGGCCTGCCGGAGCACCTCGTCCCCGGCCGCGTGCCCGAGCACGTCGTTGACGTGCTTGAACCGGTCGAGGTCGCAGAACAGCACGGCGAGCCCGGGACCTGTCCCGTCGCCGTCGGCGTCCACGTCCGGCCGGTCCCGCCCCCGACCCCTGCCGTCCGGGCCGCCGGCGGCGTCCACCTGGATGGCGCTCGCCAGCTCCCGACGGAACAGCACCCGGTTGGGCAGGCCGGTGAGCGCGTCGTGGAGGGACTGCTCCTGCAGACGGCCCAGCAGGTAGACGTTCTCCAGCGCGGTGGCCGCGTACTCCGCGACGGCCTGGAGCCGCTCGGTGGCCTCGCCGACGTCACCGGGGCCGTGGCCGACGCGCCACCCCGTGGTCGCGACGCCCAGCAGCTCGCCGTCCGCCACGAGCGGCGCGGCGAGGGCCGTCGACAGCCCCAGGACGTCGAGGATCCGCCCGATCAAGGGAGTGGCGTTGTCCGGCGTGATCAGCGTCGGCACCTGACGCGCGAGAAGGGTGCTCAGCTCCTGGGAGTTCTGCGCGGTGATCTGCATCTCCCCCAGACCGTCGACGTCGGCGGCTTCCAGCCCGGCGAACCCGACCGCGTGGAGGGCGCCCTGGTGGGCGTCGTAGGTGAAGAAGGTCGCACTGTCGGAGCCGACGATCTCGGGCAGCACCGCAGCCGCGGCGCGGGCGACCGTGGTGGGGTCGGTGGCCGAGCGCAGGTCGTGCGCGAGCCCCAGCAGGCTCGCGGAGCGCTGCTCGCCCCGGCGGCTGGCCGAGAGCGCCCGCTGCAGGTCGAGCGCGGCGGCGGCGTGGGTGGCGTACGCCCTCAGCAGCGAGCGCTCGTGCGCAGGTCCGGGGTGCGCGTCGTCGTACAGCGCCGCGAGGTGGCCGTGCACCGTGCCGCGGGAGGCGACGTCGACGACGACGGCACCCGGCCCCAGGTCCTCTCCGCGCAGCAGTGCGCCGACGAGCCGGTCGCGCCGCTGCGCCGGCAGTCCGTGGCTGTGGACGCGAGGCCCGCCGCCCGACCGGTCGGTGAGGACCAGCAGGTAGGCGGGCGCCAGCACCGCGGCCGCCGCCCGCTCGGTGATGCGCTCCGCGAGGTCGGCGAGGTCCTCGGCCCCCACCAGGTCGGCGGCGGCGGACTGCAGGTTCTCGAGCTGGCGTCGGAGCGCCAGCAGCTCGGCCGCCGTGCCCGCGGCGCGCTCCGACGGCGTGCGCCACCAGCGCCGCCGCTGCCCCCACGTGACCTCGTAGAGGCAGGCCGGGTACCCGTCCGACTGGCACTCGGGGTGCACGACGACGGCGCGCGGCAGGCCGAACACCTCCGGGATCACGGAGATCAGGCCGCGGGCGTAGGCGCAGTCGAGCCGGGAGTGCGGGTACCCGTCGTGCAGCGTGTACCTCAGGACGGCGTGCCGCGGACCGGCCTCGAGCACCTTCATCGTCGAGGTGGTGGAGAACTTCGGGACCGCCCGCGGCAGCTGCCGGTACACCTGGGAGGGTGTGCCGAGCGCCTTGAGGATGAGGACCAGGGAGGCGTTCATCGCTCCGGTCAACGCCTGCGCACCGGTCTCGAACGGGAAGCCCTCGTCGTCGAGCACCTCGACCGCCGCCGCGAACAGCCGGATCCGCGCGTGGTAGCCGATCCAGAGCGCGGCGTCCTCCAGCTCGGCCACGGAGAACGGCACGGCGGCCCGCTCGACCACGCGGCGCACGGCGTCGTCGCCACCGCGCGCGCGGACGTGGTTGAGCAGGAGCACCGTCGTCGCCCCGGACGTCTCACGGGCCCGGGGGTCGTCAGGGCGCGCGGCCGTCACAGCCGTCGCGTCGTGCGGTGTGTCCAAGGCGCGTGCCCCCGTCGGTAAGGTCCACACGCGTATCGGCGCTCACGGCCGCGAACTGAGCCCGCGGGACGTTCGCCTCCGGCCGGCCGGCGGGGCGCCGTGCACTGCAGCCGGTCTAGCTCCGTTCGACCCCGCCACTGACGCGCTGGTACTTCGACGCGACGTACTCGTCGACCCAGGCCCGGCAGCTCATCCACTGACCGTTCTCCGCGCGCTGCGCCTTGAGGCGCCCCCGCTGAGCGGCCGCGCGCAGCGCGACGGCGTTCAGCTCCGGGGTCGCGAGCGAGGGCAACGGCACGAGACGCGCAGGGCCGGCCAGGGCAGGCACCACGAAACGGAGCACGTTGTCGAGCACCGCGCGAGCGATCTGCTCCCCCAGGGGGCCGAAGTTGCCGCGGTCGGCGGTGCGCAGCGCCCGCAGGTACTTCTCCCGCTCGCGCTTCTGGATGATCGCCGGTGCGTAGCCGAGCCGGCACAGCACCAGGTTCAGCAGCAGACGTCCGGTGCGCCCGTTGCCGTCGATGAAGGGGTGGATCTGCTCGAAAGCGACGTGTATCGCCGCGACCGACTCCATCGGATGGCGGTCCGACTCCGTGCGGATCGCCTCCACGGCGTCGAGCCAGTCGCGCATCTTGGGGTCGATCAGCGCACGCGAGGGCGGCACCATCCCGCCAGGAAACGGGTGAATCTCGTGCTTGCGGAAGTCCCCCGGGCCTTCATCCGGCCCGGCGTCCGGGTGCGGGGCGACGTCCCACACCGGCGTCATCGCCATGCGGTGCACGTGACGAACCTGGGTGAGGGTCACCAGCTCGCCGTCGCCGCCGAGCTCCGGCGCCAGCGCCTGGCTGTAGACCCACTGGGCGGCGTCCGCGTAGCCCTTGACCTCCAGGTACTCCTTGAGCTGCTTGTCGCCGACGGCGCGGCCGTCGCGCAGCAGCTCCTCGACCTCCCGGAGGACCAGGGTGTTGCCCTCGATGGCCGTGGAGTTGTGCGCGTCGTGAATCCACAGCTCGTCCCAGATCGCGCGCGCCTCGGCCGGGCTCGGCAGGCCGCCGAGGCGCTTCTGCACGTCCGCGAGCGTGTCGTCGAGCAGCCGGTACAGCGCCTCGCGGCTCATGCGGCCCGGGCCGCCGGTGCGTCGCGGGGAGGGCGATGAGGATGTGGGCGCGGACGTGGATGACGACGTGGGGGAAGAGGATGCCTCGAAGTTGTCGCGCTCGGTCATGTCGAAAAATAGCACGACCAACTCAGTCGGTCGCGGAGACTGGATCAGAATGTGAACACGACAAACTCGGGGGCGGACCGCCGCCGAGGGCCGCTTCGTCGGCCCCGCAGGGCTGAGCCTTGGGCGGCTGACACCGATCGAGTTCGAGACCATCATGACCCCTCAGGTCGCACTCGCCGCCTGAGACCGCCTGTCACCAACTCGTGCATCAGCCCCTTCTGGACGTCGCTGCGCCGCCGACGTCGGGTCCGGCGACAGCGATCCACGTGTCCCTGTCCGACACGCTGCGAGTCCCATGTCGGTGGCGGGTGTCAAAACCATGGCGGAAGTGCCATGCTTTTGACATGCCCCTCGGAGGTCGACCTCTCTCGCGTGACGCCCTGCTCGACCTCGCCGAAGCCCAGAACGGCCTGGTCACCCGCCAGCAGGCGATCGCCGAGCTTGAGATAGATCCCACTGCGTTCGATGCGCTCGTCGCTCGCGGCCGGCTCGAGCGCGTCGCCCGAGGCATCTACCGATACCCCCGCGTCCCTGGTGTCGAGTACGAGGGCTACCAGGTGGCGCTGCTACGCACTGGTGATGCAGATGCGGTCCTGAGTCACGAGACCGCCCTCGCAATCCACGACATCAGCGATGTGAACCCCTCGCGCTACCACGTCACGATCCCGCGCGCGCACCGCATCCGCCGAAGCGACAACGACCGGTACGTCATCCATGTGCAGCGTCTACCGACCCGCCAAGTCACCTGGTGGCAGCAGATGCCGATAGTCACCCCGGCAGCCGCCATCGAGCAGTGCATGGCGTACGGCACGCCGACGTACCTCCTGCGCCAGGCTCTTGACCGCGGCGCCCGCACCGGAGCAGTCCCACGAGCCGAGCTGACCCGCCTCACCGAAGCACTGGAGCGACGTGCCTGAATCGACTCGCCCCGCGCGCCCGCTGTCCGAGCTGAAGCCCAAGGCGCGCCCGCCCGCGTCCGTATCCATCCTGTCGCAGTGGATCAACCACGCCGAGCGCACTCTCGGCGTTCCCGCCGCCGGCGGACGGGTGGGCTGGCTCGTCGCGTCCACGGTCGTCATCGCCGCCCTGCAACGCGCCGTCGACGCAGCCGGCGCACCAACCTTCTTGCTCAAGGGCGGAACCCTCCTCCAACACCGGCTCGGCATAGCGCACGCGCGACGAGCGACATCGACGGGCTCGTCCGCGGAGAGATCGACGAGTTCCTCGTCGCCCTCGACGAAGCGCTCTCCGAGCCGTGGGGGCCGATGACACTCACGCGCTCCGAGGTCGAGGTCGTCAGGACGCCGACTCGAGTGATCCAGCCGCGCCGCCTGTACGTCAACGTCAGCCTCCGTGGTCAGCCGTGGCGGAAGGTCCAGATCGAGCTCGCGCCAGACGAGGGCGGCGCCGGGGACTCGCCCGAGACCGTCATCGCCCCCGACCTCGCCGGCTTCGGGCTCGCGGGCCCGGACGAACTCGCTGCGCTGGCCATGCGCTATCAGATCGCCCAGAAGATCCACGCCTGTACCGACCCGCACGACCCTCCGACATGGGTGAACGATCGTCCGCGCGACATCGTCGACCTGATCCTGCTCCAGGAGCTGGTGACTGCCGAAGGCACACCGCGCCTCGCCGAGATCGCCGAGGCGACCCGCGCCGTGTTCGAGGCGCGTGCAGCAGACGCGCGCAAGCTGAAGCGAACACCACGCACGTGGCCGGCGGTCGCTGTCGCGCACCCGCACTGGCCACATGACTACGCCCGGGCCGCCAAAGACGGTGGCGTTGCACTCCAGCTCGACGAGGCCGTCGCGCGAGTGAACGGCTGGCTCGTGGAGATCGCCGCCTCGGAGCAGTAATTGGCCGTCAGACACGGGAGGCGGCCGGATGCATCCGAGCAGACCGCACACCGAGCCGTCCGGCGACGTCGTCCACGTCCTTGACAGGCGGTCCACGTCCTGAGGCAAGTCGCCGACCACACGCTGGCCAACGCCCGGCAAATCGACACGGCCTCATCGCGCGCCCGGCACCCACACCACCTCTGACCTGCAACAACACCCTGTGCGCCTGGGCAGATTCGAACTGCCGACACCCGCTTTAGGAGTTCGATCTTGGATTGTGGATAACGCGCCGACCTGCGGAAATACATGCGGGTAGTTCGTGCGGTGACCCCGTTCCGGGGTGCTCGCTGACCACACGCTGACCACGCTTAGTCGCGGACCTCCGGCGAGGGGCTGTCGACACCTTCTCGCTCAGAGGCGCCAGGGACCAGTTCCAACAAGTGTCCGAACTTCTGGCGCTTGGTCGCCAGGTAGGGCAGCGACTCTGTAGTCGGTGGAATCTCCAGCGGCACGCGGTCGACCACCAGACCATGCCGACGGAGCCCTTCGACCTTGCGCGGATTGTTGGTAAGGAGCTTGACCTCGTGCAACCCGAGTCGCTCGAGCACGGCCGCGATCCTCGTGTAGTCACGGGGATCGGGCTCTACACCAAGCTCGCGATAAGCGTCGAACGTGTCAAGACCGCGGCTCGCATTCAGCGAGAGGCCACGGATCTTGGTGAGAAGGCCGGCGCCGCGCCCGTCGGCCAGCATGTAGACGACAACACCACCCTGGTCGTGAACACGCTGCAGGCTCTGATCGAGTTGCTCGTGGCAGTCGCAGTCGACGCTTCGAAAGATCTCAGCCGTGTAGCACGCGCTTTGGACGCGAACCAGCCGACTCGTGAGGTAGCCGTCGACGGCGACGCACAGTACGTTTTCCTCTTCGTGCGCGCCGAATGAGAAACAATGCAGTTGGCTATCGCCGTACGCAGACCGCATCGGAGCAACAGCATGCTCCATGTCAGCCTCCCCGTCCGGTAGATGATGCGAGACCTGCCACGTCGGCGCTGCGCGGAAGCAGGCCAGCCCACTCATTGTGCAGCTCGATCTGCCGATCCGCGAGCAGTTCGGCAAAAATGGCTTCGGCCTGCTGCTGGTCAAACGGTGCTACGCCACGCTGGTATCGGATTAGGTCAGCCTCCAGGAGCCGCTGGTACCTGCGGTAGAGGCTCCAGCGCTCGTGCGGGCGCTCGATTTGGACCCACGCAGCAACCAAGGCCGAGGTCGCCGCCAGGACCGAGGGAACGAGTTTCCCGAGCAGGAACTCCAACCATTGCGTTGAGGCTACAATGAAGACGGGAATAAGGGCGGCGCTCGCCACCATTAGCAAGGTCGCGACGCGTGCGCGGTCCTTGTTTCGGTCCGCCTTCCGAGTGATGGACCGAAGGACACGACCGTGCTCTTCAATGATTCCGTCCAGCCGACTGGCGTCAGGCTCGCCGCCATGCACCCTACCCACGAGTCCTCCAACGACTTCCCGGTACGTCACTCACATCGGAAGCGCATCCGGAGGAGGTGAGGACGCGCGCGCGACGTCCACAGACCGGACATCGTGCGCATCGTACAGCCAGTATCGATTCCCGTCCTTCTCCTGCCGCCCAGACACACGAAACACCAGCTCACGCGCTATCGCCTCGGCGGCGATCTCGAAGTCGGCATCGCTAAGCCGCACCTGCAGGGTGCGTGCCGACGAACCAGCAAGTACCTTCATGCGCACGACCCCGGGGCGGCCCCGCTGGGGGCGGGCCACCACGGAGAGCCACCCGTATGCCGTGACGCGTTCGGCCGGAGCCAGGGAAGCCAGATACCGCCCCGCCTTCTCGAGCGCGGGGGCATCGCGAGGCTCGAAGTTGAACTGGTAGCCCGTAGGCACGCCGGCGTCAACGAGCCCCGGTCCCGCACCGAGCTCGATCGACACGGTCGACTCACGTCCACCAGCGGCCAGGGACGCGAAGGCCGCCCGCGCATCGCGGCTCAACTGCTCTTCGAGCGGTGGTTCGTCACCAGCAGCCACCCGAGCAAGGATGCCGCGCCATGCACCGCCCGCCACCGGGGTGATCCGTGGTGTCGTCAGGATGAGGCCGATGGGGCTATCGCCGGTGAGAGCGGGCTCGAGGACCGTGAGGTTCCCTCCGACGACCGTCGCGTCATAGACGCGGTGATTCGGGTCCAGGTCCTGTTGGGTCACTGCCTCGACCCAAGTGCGCACCGCGTCGAACCAGGGGTCAATCATGCGGGCGAGGATGTCAAGCTGGTTCCCAGGTTCCCCCCGATCGTGCGTCTGTACGACGATCCTGAACAAAGCCGTCGACTCGCCATCAGCGCCTGGCGTGAACGCCGCGAAACGCTGGGTCCAGATCAGGAGCTCGTCCGAGTCAGCTCGCCGAGTTGGGGCTTCGACGCCCTCGAGTACTGGCGGCGCGCCAACCGCGCCAGCTTGTCGAGGCATCAAGACGTCGAACACAAGCGGCCCAAACCCGCTCTGTAGCCGCTTTCCAAGGACGTCGGTAGAGATCCAGATTGGGACTGGAAGTTCATAGATCGCGACGACTCCCATGTCACCTCCCTCAACGTCGGATGGAGCCTAGGCGCGATGCCCTCTGATGCCCATCCTCCGAGACGGGCTGGCGCTGCCGACCGCAGCCGCCACGCTCGGGTTTTCCTCGCCTCTGGCTTATGGTGACGCAAGACTGGGCACCGTCCAGTCACCCGTCCCCAAGCCGCGCCCGGTATCCAGCTCCTCACTTGCCAGGTACACCGCTGTGAGCCCGAAGCAGATCCAAGGGCCAGGCATCGCCCGCCGCTGAGAGTA
This sequence comes from Cellulomonas wangsupingiae, assembly GCF_024508275.1. NCBI lineage: Bacteria > Bacillati > Actinomycetota > Actinomycetes > Micrococcales > Cellulomonadaceae > Cellulomonas > Cellulomonas wangsupingiae. The sequence continues at coordinate 856,786 of NZ_CP101989.1, read as the reverse complement.
CGAGAATGCACCCGGCCGTAGCGACGGCGATTACGAGAACCAGGAGCAGGCCCAGCTGCAGGACCTTGCTCCAATCCCCGAGGGCTGGCGCCACGAGCAGTCGGATCTCGCGGGCGAACTGAGCGGTCTTGCCGCGTCGACGCTTGAGGTGGCTCGATCGCACGCTCATGTCGGGGCCCCCTTCGGCTTCGCGACCGCCTTACCCTTGGCGACAGCCCTTGCGCGGCGCGCACGCCGCCGGCGCTCCTTGTCCGCCTCGGCGCGGGCCGCAGTCCGTTCCGCGGTGGAGAACGGGCTCTCGAGCCGGTAGTAGCGGACGCGTGTGCGTCCAAACTCGGCGTAGTCGTCCTTCTCCCACGCATCCCGGAAGGCGACCAGCCCAGCTGCTTCCAGCTCCTGGTACCCCTTCTTCGCGGTGGTTTCGGAGAAGCCGTACCAGCGCGCCGTCTCGGCGTGCGTGAGATGCACCTCCTCGCTCTTGCCGGTCTCCTTCAGAAGCACCAGCAGCACGGCTAAGGCCGGAAGAGACAGTCGGTCGAACCACCGCTCGGTCCAGAACGCGCCGGGGAGGAGAAGGTAGTAGTCCGCCGGCACACTGCCGTCCGGTCGGGTGTAAGCCCCCTTCTTGCGGTCCTCGCGTAGAGGCGTGATGCGCGACCGCCTGTGCTCGCGGCGTCGCGCCACGAGCTTGAGCCGAACCAGTTCGGACCACGTCTCGGAGAGGGTGGAGTGAGACCACGTGAGGTTGGGCTTGTCGCGCACCTCCAGCGCCCGGAGCCAGACGCTGGCGGCCCACACGGGATGCAGTTCGTCGCTGTAGGTAGTGAGCACGAGCAGGTAGAGAACCAGGGCACGCCGGCGCTTCTCCTTTACGAGCTTGCCGAGCGTGGAGCTCCGGTTCTTGCCTTCGTGCTTCTGCACGAAGGAGTGCCTCACCCGGGTGTACCCGCCCCCGGTGTGGAGCACGATGGAGGCCCGGGTGGACTCGGGCGTGGCCTGAGGCAGGTCATCGTCGGAGCCGAGGCCGGGAGCCGTGGTCGGTGCGCTGGTCATGGCGCAGACGCTACGCCGAATCGCACGACTGGGAGCCGCTGCGAGCGACCATCAGTCCCGAGTTCGCTCCGCCGCGAGTTCGGCTCTCGCACCTCGTATATGTGACGCCAAGGTGCGAATCCATGTGCGACGTAGATGCGAACCCTGCGACGCCGGAGTGACGGGTGACATCGCGCGGCGCACCGCGGTGGCATCGCTGAGGCCACGCTGACGAAACCGAGTTCTCGAGCCAACACCTCCAGCCCCATGATCTCGACCGCCGGTTCGGCCCACACCCGCTGTCGGCGATCTCGGCGGAGACCCGTGGCCGACCACTGTCGGAGGTGCGAGGCAAGGTGTCCTTGTGAACCACGAGGCCTTCTACGCGGCGGTGCTGACGACGAGCCCGTTCATCTTGTTGACCGTCTCGCGTGGAGTCGTCTTCGGGCCGCTTCCAGCGGCGGGTCGTCACCGGGCGTGGAAGCTCCAGCGATGGGTTCTGATCAACGACCTAGCCGCAGCGGTGCTCATCTTCGCGGCAGCCGTCTACTCGATGCTTGTTCTCGCCGGCGTCATCGGTAGCAGCCTTACCGTCAGGAACCTCGTGGTCAGCGCAGGTGCGCTCAGCCTTCTCCTCGTGCTGCTCCACGTTGCATACGACATCGTGTCCGCGCACATGGCGGACCGCGCGACGGACAGTGGAGAGCAGGGCGACACAGCCAGCGCCCCAACTGACGCTCCGCCACGACCGTCCGCCGGCGTCCGTCCACGTGCTTGACATGCCGTCCACGCCCTGAGACAAGTCGCTGACCACACGCTGACCAATGCCCGCAAATCGGACACAGTTCCCACGGCGGTCGGGGCGCCGATATCGCCTTTGACCTGCAATAACACTCTGTGCGCCTGGGCAGATTCGAACTGCCGACACCCGCTTTAGGAGAGCGGTGCTCTATCCCCTGAGCTACAGGCGCGCAGGACCTGCCCGATCCCTTGTCGCTGACCCGGCGCTGCGGGCGCGAGCCGTCGACCAGGGCGGGGAGACCCCGTGCATGAACTCCGGGAGGAGTGCTGCGCCACCCAGAGACCGGAGCAAGCCTACCGGGCGTCGCCCACCGTGGACGCGCCGGCCGCTCGGTCGCCACGGTGGCGGGATCCGCGACGGGGATGCACCCAGGCGGCGCAGCCACATGAACCGCGTCGACCCAGGCGACCGCACCAGGAACACCTACGTGCCGAGCAGACGGGGCAACGCGAGCAACGTCCGCCCTTCTTGCACGACCCGCCAGTCACGACGACTTCCGGGGTGGCCGGCGGGAGCGGCACCGGGCGCCCTGGTCCTGACCGAGAGCGTGCGCTTCAATCGCTGATATGTCCCATATTGCAGCCCGGGCCGCTGCGTCGTTCCTGCTGCTGGCGTCCGCCGCGCTGTTCGTCGCGGCCTCCGCGCAGCGGTGGTGGCCCGCGTGTCCACGGGGACGCTTCGACACGGCCGCGTGCCTCCGGCTGCAGGACCACGAGTTCGACTACCTGTCCGTCTCCGCCCCGTGGACCTCGCTCGGCGATGCCGCGCAGTACGCGGGCGTGGGGATGTTCCTCCTGGCGGGCGCGGCCGCTGTGCTGCCGTTCGTCCTGGCGGGGCGGGCGCTTCGGTTCCAGGTCCCGATCGCGGTGATGGTCGCCGGGTCGCTGACGATCCTGGGAGTCGAGGTGTGGTGGTCCGGTGTGACGGGGCAGCCGCAGACCGCGCCCGGCTCATCGGCTGCGGCGCTCGTCTGGGCGCTCGGTGTCCCCCTCCTCCTCGGGGCCTGGTGGCTTCGCGAGAGCATGCGGGCCGACGGTGACGGCATGAGGTGGACATCAGCTCTCGCGGGTGCGCTGATGGCGGCCGCCCCGCTGCCGGTGCTGCTGCTGGGGCCGCTCGCGGTCGGGTACGTCTCGCACGACACGGCGCCCTGGTCGGACGCGGTCATAGCTGTACCACTCGCCGTGGCGGCGCTTCTCGTCTGGAAGGTGCCTCGCGCTACCCGGCCCCGTTCGGCAGCCCGTCCGCCGACCCGTCCCACCACCGCAGCACCCGCGCCCCGATGAGCGTCAGCCACCGCGACGCCTCCCCCGCCGGCGCGTCGACCTCGAACCACACCTCGCCCGGGTGCCGGCGCTCCTGCTCCCACGTGCCGTCGTCGCGTCGTGCGGCGCGGACGAGCTCGACGGCCTCCCCCATGCGCGGGTCCGGCGGCGTGCCGTCGTGCAGGGACGCGGAGCGGAAGTAGTCGGCGGCGTTCAGGACGCTGTAGTACCAGCGGAACGGGTACGCGAACCGCAGCGCCCAGGCCGCCACGGGCTCGGCGGTCGTCCGCCGGCGGAACAGCGACCGCGCGAGCAGGTACTCCTGGCCGGCGAGCCGCGCCTCGCGGACGCGCTGCCGGTCGCCGGTCGCCTGCTCGTAGTCCAGCAGCCCCTTCAGCGTGTTGAGCGTGGAGTGGAACGACGACCGCGTCGACCCCACGACCCACTCGCAGTTCCACCCGCCGTCGTCCATGCGGTGCTCGAGGAACCAGTCGACGATCCCGTCGACGTCCGCGCCGAGCCACAACCCGTTGGACAGGGTCCACGAGTTGATGCAGCAGTCCACCTCGCCGCCCCAGTACGGCAGGTCGTCGTACTCCCAGCGGGCGTGGGCGGCCAGCCGCTCGGCGGTACCGGCGAGCGCGGAGGCGTCGACCCCCCACTCCCGCAGCGAGCTCAGGGACCACGTCGTCGCCGTCCACGGCTGGCCGGCGGTCTCGGCGGTCGTGAAGTCGTAGCCCGCGGGGAAGAACGCCCCGCCGGCCCACTGCCCGTCGAGGCCCTGCAGGGCGAGGAGCCGCGCCCCGAAGCCCTCGGTACCGACGCGCGCCCGGGTCGCCGCCCACGTCGGCTCGGGCAGGTCCAGAAGGTCCCTCTCGACCTGCCAGCGCAGCGCCGGGTCGGAGTCCAGGAGCCACTCGACGGGCACCTTCGCGGTCATGTCTCCCATGCAACACCCGGGCGCTCCCGTCGGGAAGAGGTGCCGCGTTCGCGCTTCGGCGGGGCCGTCACGTGACGCGGGACACGGCTCGCACCCTCCGCAACGTTTCGCGGACCCGCTCGCACCCCTCACCCGCACGGGCGACCATCTCCGGTGGCCCCGGCCACCGACGAGAGGCAGTTGTGAACGACCATCGCACGGAACCGACGCACACCGAGGGCGGTCAGCGCACCGCCGCGCAGCGCGCACGCGCCACGCAGATCCTGAAGGAGGTCACCTCACCCCAGACCGTCGGGAGCCCTCACCCGGCCCTGCTGCCAGGGATCGGCGTGGAGCAGACGCACCCCAGGTTCGGCCTGGACAAGCTCGTCTTCGCGGTCGCCGCGGGGCTCATCGCCGGGATCATCGTCTGGGGGGTCGTCAGCCCGTCGGGGCTCGCGGCGTTCGCCGGCGCCGGGTTCGCCTTCGTCACCGAGGACTTCGGCTGGTTCTTCGGCGTCCTGACGGTGGCGGTGTTCGGCTTCATGATGTGGATCGGCTTCGGCCGGCACCGGGCCGTGCGGCTGGGCCAGGACGACGAGGCCCCCGAGTTCTCGACCGTCTCCTGGGTCGCCATGCTCTTCTCCGCCGGCATCGGCATCGGGCTGCTGTTCTACGGCCCGCTCGAGCCCATGTCGTTCTTCCTGTCCCCGCCGCCCGTCTTCGCCGACAGCGTCGCGCCGGGCAGCGAGCAGGCCATGCACGTGGCCCTCGCCCAGACGCTGTTCCACTGGGGCCCCGTCGCCTGGGCCTTCTACGCGCTCATCGGTGGCGCCGTGGCGTACGCCGCGTACCGCAAGGGCCGCACGCCGCTGATGTCGGCGCTGCTCGAGCCGATCTTCGGCCAGCGCACCCACGGCGCGCTCGGCAAGGTCGTCGACATCTTCGCGATCGTGGTCACCCTGTTCGGCACCGCGGTGTCGCTGGGCATCGGTGCGCTGCAGATCGGTCGTGGCGTCGAGCTCGTCGCGGGCATCGGCCCCATGGGCAACGCGGCCGTCGTGGGGATCATCGCGGTGCTCTCGATCGCGTTCATCCTGTCGGCCGTCTCGGGCCTGAAGCGGGGCATCCGGGCGCTGTCCAACATCAACATGGCGGTCGCCGGTCTCCTCGGGCTGTTCATCCTGGTCGCCGGCCCCACGGTGCTGCTGCTCAACCTCATCCCCGGCGCCCTCATGACCTTCGTCGGTGAGCTGCCGGCGATGATGGGACAGTCCGCCGCCTCCGCGCCCGGGGCGCAGGACTTCATGAGCGCGTGGTCGACCTACTACTGGGCGTGGTGGGTGTCGTGGACGCCCTTCGTCGGCATGTTCATCGCCAAGATCAGCCGCGGCCGCACCCTGCGTGAGTTCGTCACCGCCGTCATCGTCGTCCCCAGCGCCGTGTGCCTGGTGTGGTTCACCGTCGTCGGCGGCACCACCATGTGGCTGGAGCAGACCGGCGCCGGGATCAGCGAGGCCGACTCCGGTCAGGACATGCTGTTCCTGCTGCTGCGGGAGCTGCCCTTCGGGGCGGTGACCTGCGTGCTCGCGATCGTCTCGATCGTCATCTTCTTCGTCACCAGCGCCGACTCGGCGTCCATCGTGATGGCCAGCCTCTCCGAGCAGGGCAACCCCGAGCCCCGGCGCTGGACGACGGTGCTGTGGGGCGTCGCGCTCGCGGCGATCGCCGCCGTCCTGCTCGTCGGTGGCGGGCAGATCGCGCTCACCGGCCTGCAGAGCCTCATGATGGTCGCCGCTCTGCCGTTCGCCTTCGTGATCATCCTCGTGATGGTCGCCTGGGCGAAGGACCTCGCCCGCGACCCGCTCACGCTGCGCCGGCGCTACGCCCGCGAGGCGCTCGAGCAGGGCGTGCGCGCCGGGATCGAGGAGCACGGCGACGACTTCGTCGTCGGCGTCGTGCCCACCGAGCCCGACGAGGGTGCGGGCGCCTGGCTCGACACCGACGACCCGGTGCTCACCGACTGGTACCAGCCGGACGAGCAGGCCGGGACGGACGGCGACGGGGACGAACGGGGCACCAACGACCGCAAGGACCACGCGCTCACCTGACGACGCCTCCGGGGACCGGCTGCCGCAGCGGCGCCGGTCCCCGGGCGCGTCCTGCACTCCTGGTGCCCTCCGACGCCCGTCAGGACCGGCACCCCCCTGCGCCCGGTGGCACCATCGCCCCATGCTCAGCGCCGAGAACGTCCTGCACGCCAGGCTCGCCACCACCAAGTTCGCCGAGGGCTACGAGCAGTCCGACGTGGACGACCTCCTCGACAGGGTCGTCGCGACGCTCCGGGCGGTCGAGTCCGGGCAGCCGTCGGCCGTCACCGTCACCGCGGACGACGTGGGCGACGCGCGGTTCCAGGTGACGAGGTTCCGCGAGGGGTACGCCCAGGGCCCGGTCGACGACCTGCTCCAGGACGTCGTGACGACGCTCCAGGCGCACGGCGCAGTCACCGCCCTGCCCGTCCCGGTCGCGGCCCCGCCGGGCGGCGGGACGACCGTGCCCGGCCTCGTCCCGGAGCGTCAGGGCTGGTGGCGCCGCGTGTTCGGCGCCTGACCGCGGGCGCGTCAGCCCGGCTGCACGATCCCGGCGATGCCCTCCGACGGCTGCACGACGACGAAGCCCGGGCCGTGGAACTTGTACTGGAACGCCTCGCCCGAGCCGCCGCGCAGCAGCGACGACATGTTCATGCTCGACACCACGTCGGGCACGAGGTTGGCCGACCAGCAGACCGCGGCGTTGGGGTCGACGAACGTGGGCTGCTGCGAGCAGTCGAGGATGACGGGCTTGCCGTGCGACGACAGCGCGACCGACCCGTGCCCGTGGATGAGGGTGTTGAACATGCCGCCGGTCATCATCCCGGCGCCGCGGGTGCGGTGCAGGTCCCACTGCAGGGCCGCGTCGAACGCGAGCAGCGACGAGCCGCCCACGCTGATGGCGTCACCCTCGAGCTGGATGAGGAACACGTCCTCCGCGAACCGGGCGAAGAACACCTCGCCCTGGCCCGCGACCGTCATGAGCGCCTGGTCGTCGGAGCTGACGGCGCGCTTGACGAACTTGGCGAGCGAGTCGGAGCCCTTGTGGTGGAACTGCACGCTGCCCTGGTACGCGACCATCGCGCCCTTGGCGGCCAGCACGGGCTCGCCCAGGGTCACCTTGAGCATCTTCGGGTTCTGCAGGACGAACCGCTGGCCCGTCGCCACCTCGAGGTTGGACTGGTCGAAGATGTCGCTACGCATGGCGCACATCCTGCCCTGCGCGGGCGGCTTGCCGCCCGCACGTCACCCGTGCGCGCCGCGTGCTCAGGCGGCGAGCACGTGCGGCGGGAAGCCGGTGCGCTGGACGTGCTCACCGTCGGCGACCCGCGCCTCCGGCTCCACGACCAGGCCGGCGTCGAGCCGCGCCCCCGAGCCGACGTCGGCACGCACCCCCAGGCGGGCGCCGCGCCCGACGACCGCGTCGCGGCCGACGTGCACGTGCGAGCCGAGCCGCGCGTGCTGCTGCACGACCGCGCCGGGCTCGACCCAGCAGAACTTGCCGACCGACGCACCGGCCTCGATGACGGCGCCCGGGTCGACCCACGCGGAGTCGGCCACGTAGGCGGTCGCATCGACCTGCGCGCCCTTGGCGACGAGTCCGCCGCCGTTGCCGTGTCGCTGGTAGCGGACGACCTTGCCGTCCTCTGTCTCGAGTTCCTCGTATCTCTTCATCCTGATCATCAAAACGATCCGACCCCACGACGTGTTCCCGGCGGAAGGGCTGTCACACGACCTTCACGCAGGGTGCACGGGGTGCACGCCCGGCGGCCGGCACCGCGGGGTCCGACGGGCTCGCCCTGCTCAGCCCCGGCGCGACCCCGTCGCAGGGCGCGGGTCCAGGGTGCGTGCGAGGATCGGGCGCATGACGACCGACCAGGACGTGCAGGACGTCGGCGCGGACCCGCTGGCCAACGCGGACGGGACCGAGCTGTGGCTCGAGCGCACGGGAACGCGCCAGTACGTGGGGCGCAGCTCGCGCGGCGGCGAGGTGCGGATCGGGTCGCTGGGCGACCCGGACGCCTTCACCCCCGGTGAGCTGCTGAAGATCGCGCTGGGGGCGTGCACCGGCCTGTCGAGCGACGCGGCGCTGGCGCGCCGGCTCGGCGACGACGTGCCGGTGACGATCCGCGTCGGCGGGCTCGCGCACCCGACCGAGGACCGCTACCCCGCCCTCACCGAGGTCCTCGAGGTCGACCTGTCCGGCCTCGACGACGCCGCGCGCGAGCGCCTGCTGACCGTCGTGCACCGCGCCGTCGAGCAGCACTGCACCGTGGGACGCACGCTCGAGCACGGCGCGACCACCACTCTCACCGTCGCCGGGGAGCGCTGATGCCGCGCCTCGTGCAGGCCGCCCTCGACAAGGCGGTGACGATCCCGTCGGCGACCATCCACGCCCACGTCGAGAGCGTGAAGCGCCGCAACCCCGGTGCCGGGCCGGACGAGGTCATCCGGCTCCTGGAGAAGGAGTACCTGCTCGTCGTCGCCGGCACCGGCGGCGCCGTGGGTGCGGCGGCCGCCGCGCCGATCGTCGGCACGGGGCTCGCGACGGCCCTCACCGTCAGCGACGTCGCCACGTTCTTCGGTGCGTCGGCCGCGTTCTCGCTGGCCGTCGCGTCGGTGCACGGCATCGAGGTCGCCGACACCGAGCGCCGCAAAGGGCTGCTCCTGGCGACCCTGCTGGGAGAGTCCGGCGCCAAGATGGTCGGCGACGCCGCCGAGGTCGCGACGGTCCGTGCCGGCAGGCTGCTGCTCACCCGCATGCCCATGGGCACCGTCAAGAAGGTGAACAACCAGCTCACGCGCAGGCTCCTGCGCAAGCAGGCCGCGCGCTTCGGTGGGGTCGCGCTGGGCCGGCTCGCGCCCTACGGGATCGGCGCCGCGATCGGCGTCGCCGGCGGACGCGCCCTCGGTCAGACGGTCGTCAAGGGCGCGCGCACCGCGTTCGGGCCCGCGCCGGCCACGTTCCCGCGCGTCGTCGAGGGCGTGTCCGCGGACGCGGAAGCCCGGGCGCTGCCGGGCGGCCCCGACCAGCCCGACACCCCCCGCCAGCGCCGGTCCCTCGGCCGACGGCGCTGAGGCGCCACGCCTGCGGCCGACGGCGCAGGGCTCACCAGCGGCCGTGCACGTGCTCGCGCACGTCGCGGTCGTAGATCTCCTCGAGCGCGGCCAGCGTGTCGGCCGACAGGTCGGGGAAGGCGTCGGTCGCCGCATTGGCCCGCGCCTGCTCGGGGGTCCGCGCACCGGGGATGACGACGGACACACCGGGCTGCTGCGTGATCCACTTCAGCGCCAGCTGGGCCGTCGTCATGCCGGACGGTGTCAGCGCCGCGACCTCGCGGGCCGCCGCCACCCCCACCTCGAACGGCACGCCGGCGAACGTCTCGCCGACGTCGAAGGCCTCGCCACGCCGGTTGAACGCACGGTGGTCGTCGGGGGCGAACTGCGTGCTCTCGTCGTACCGGCCGGACAGCAGGCCCGAGGCCAGCGGCACGCGCGCGATGATGCCGACGCCCGCCTCGGCCGCCGCGGGCAGCACCTTCTCGAGCGGCTTGCGCCGGAAGACGTTGAGGATGATCTGCACCGTCGCCACGTGCGGGCGCGCGATGGCCGCGAGCGCCTCGTCGACCGTCTCCACCGAGACGCCGTAGGCGGCCGCGCGGCCGTCCTCGACGATCCGGTCCAGCGCGTCGTAGACCGCCTCGGTGCGGAACACCGGCGTGGGCGGGCAGTGCAGCTGCACCAGGTCGAGCGTGTCGGTGCGCAGGTTCTCGCGGCTGCGGTCGGTCCACCGGCAGAACGCGTCGTACGTGTACGCCGCGGGCTCGTGCGGGTTCGAGCGACGGCCCATCTTCGTCGCGACCGTCACGCGCTCCGCGACGTCCGGGCGCGAGGCGAGGAACTGCCCGATGGTCCGCTCCGAGCGCCCGTCGCCGTACACGTCCGCCGTGTCGAGGAACGTCACACCGGAGTCGACCGCCGCCTCGAGCACCGTCAGCGCGGTGTCGTCGGCCACGACCCCCCAGTCACCACCGAGCTGCCAGCAGCCCAGCCCCACGACCCCGACCTCACGACCCGTACGTCCCAGCACTCGCGTCTGCATGCGGACGACGCTACCCCGCGCGAGGATCGACGGATGACAGGTCCGACGGAGCCCGGCACGGCCACGGTGACACGCGCGCTGCCGGTGCCGGCCGACGTCGCGTGGCGGATCCTGACCGACACGCGCCGGCACGGGCAGTGGGTGCCGATGACGCGCATCCTGACCGACGGGCCCCCGCGCGTCGGGCAGCACGTCGTCGCGGTGTCCGGCCCCGGCGCGCGTCGCGGCCTGCCGGGACTCGTCGACCGGATGGTCGTCACGCGGTACGACGCCCCCGGCCGGCTCCCCGGGGTCGCCGTGTTCACCAAGCAGGGCCCGGTCCTGCTGGGCAGCGCGACGATCGTCGTCGTCGCGTCGTCCCCGACGACGTGCCGCGTGACCTGGTCCGAGCACGTGCCGCTGGCCGGCCCGCTACCCACGTCGCTGACGGCCCGTGCGACGTCCCCGCTGCTGCGCGCCATGCTCCGCATGGTCCTCCGTCGCGCCGCGGCAGACCTGCCGCACCCCTGAGCCGGCCGACCCCGAGCGGGTCCTTGGTCGTGGGTCGCAGGGCGCGCCGACCTGCACCCTGACCTCACCGCTGTTCCGCCGCGCCGCTCGTACGCTCGTGTCCTGCCGTCCCCGCGACCTGCCTCCCCGAGGAGCCCGATGACCGCGTACGCCCCCGGCGCCACGCCCCGGCACTACCTGATGTGCGAGCCCACGCACTACACCGTCTCCTACGAGATCAACCCGTGGATGGACCGGACCCGCACGACCGACACCGAGCTGGCGGTCCGGCAGTGGCGCACGCTGCGCGACACGTACCTCGACCTGGGGCACACCGTCGACACCATCGACCCGCTCCCCGGCCTGCCGGACATGGTGTACGCGGCGAACGGCGCGACCGTCGTCGGCGGCATCGTCTACTCGGCGCGCTTCCTGTACCCGGAGCGCCAGCCGGAGGGCCCCGCGTACCAGAAGTGGTTCGCGGACCGGGGGTACGTCACGCACACCGCGGCGGCCACCAACGAGGGCGAGGGCGACATGCTGGTCGCCGGGGATCTCGTCCTGGCGGGCACCGGGTTCCGTACCGAGCGTCCCGCGCACGCCGAGGCGCAGGAGCTCTTCGGGCGTCCCGTCGTCTCCCTGGAGCTCGTCGACCCGCGGTACTACCACCTGGACACCGCGCTGGCGGTCCTGTCGTCGGACCCGCGCGACCCGCAGATCGCGTACTACCCGCCGGCGTTCTCCCCCGGCTCGCGCGACGTCCTGGCCCGGCTGTTCCCCGACGCGGTCCTCGCGGACGACGACGACGCGGCCGCGCTCGGCCTCAACGCCGTGTCCGACGGCCTGCACGTCGTCGTGGCACCGCGGGCGACGCACCTCGCGGCGCAGCTGCGGGAGCGCGGGTACGAACCGCTGCCGGTCGACACGTCCGAGCTGCTCAAGGGCGGCGGCGGAGCCAAGTGCTGCACGCTGGAGATCCGGACGTGACCACCCCTCCCGCCGTGACGGGGTCCGCGCTCGCCCCGAACTACCACCCGCTGCCGGTCACGCTGGCGACGGGTGAAGGGTCGTGGGTCACCGACACGGCGGGACGCCGGTACCTCGACCTGCTCGCCGGGTACTCGGCCCTGAACTTCGGGCACCGGCACCCGGCGCTGGTGGCGGCGGCGCAGGCGCAGCTCGACCGGCTGACGCTCACGTCACGCGCGTTCGACCACGAGCTGCTGGAGCCGTTCGCGCAGGCCCTCGTCGGGCTGGTCGGCCCGCTGCTCACGGGCACGTCGCACCTGGTGCTGCCGATGAACACCGGCGCGGAGGCCGTGGAGACGGCCCTCAAGGCGGCCCGCAAGTGGGGCTACGAGGTGCGGGGCGTCCCGGCGGACCGGGCGACCGTCGTCGTCGCCGAGGGCAACTTCCACGGTCGGACGACGACGATCGTGTCGTTCTCCTCCGACCCGGACGCGCGCCGCGGGTTCGGGCCGTTCACGCCGGGGTTCGTCACCGTGCCGTACGGCGACGCCCGCAGGCTCGCCGCCGCGGTCGACGAGACGACGGTCGCGGTGCTCCTGGAGCCCGTGCAGGGCGAGCAGGGCGTCGTCGTGCCGCCGCTGGACTACCTCGCGGCCGCGCGACGGGTGTGCGACGACGCGGGCGTGCTGCTCGTGGCCGACGAGATCCAGTCGGGGCTGGGGCGCAGCGGTGCCACGCTGGCGAGCGAGCGGTTCGACGTGCGGCCCGACGTCGTGACGCTCGGCAAGGCGCTCGGCGGCGGGATCCTGCCCGTCTCGGCGGTGGTGGGGCGCGCCGACGTCCTCGAGGTCCTGACGGCGGGGACGCACGGCTCGACGTTCGGCGGCAACCCGCTGGCCTGCGCGGTGGGCCTCGCCGTCATCGACCTGCTGACGCCCGGCACCCTGCAGGCCCGTGCGCGCGCGCTCGGTGAGCGCGTCGGGGACCGGCTGGACGTCCTGGTGGACGACGGGCTGCTGACCGACGTCCGCACGATCGGCCTGTGGGCCGGTGTCGACATCGCCCCGTCGTCGCCGGGCGGGCCAGCGTCGGGCCGCGAGCTGTGCGAGCGGCTGCTGCGACGCGGCGTCCTGGCCAAGGACACCCACGGCGGCACCAACCGTCTGGCGCCGCCGCTGACGATCGACCCGGCCGACCTCGACACCGGCCTCGACCGGCTGGCCGACGCCCTGACGGGTCCCTGACCCGCGGGGCGTGCGTGCTGGATCGACATGTCACGGGGTGGGGTGGGGTCAGCCGAAGGTGATGGACGTGTACAGCCAGCCGTCGTACGACACGGCGCCGATGTACGCCGTCGAGTAGCTGCCGAGCATCTGCTGGTTGTGCCCGCTGGAGGCCGCGTAGGCGGCGATCATGCGGGTCGCGTTGCCCGGGCTGACCCGCCCGACGATCTCGGGGCGCGCCTTGGGTGACCCGGCCCGGGTGCCCGAGTGCCAGATGCTGTTGGACGCGGCCATCTGCATGGCGTGCTCGACGCGCGCACCCGACCGGGAGATCGACAGGGCACCGAGCCCGTTGGCCGCACGGTGGGCGTTGAGCGCGGCGCCGACGTCGCCCGCGGACGCCTCGGACCCGGCGGTCGCGAGCCCGGCCTCCGCGGGCGCCGGTGCGCCGGAGCCGGCCGCCGACCCGCCCGAGGACGCACCCGTCGTGGTGCCGGTACCCCCGGACCGGCGGGGCGCCGTGCCCTTCGCCGGGCTCCGGGCCGCGCTGCGCGCGGCCGCCTCGGCCGCGGCCTGCGCCGCGGCGGCCTCGGCGGCGAGGCGCGCGTTCTCGGCGGCCTGCCACGCCGCCTGCGCGTCGACGACGGCCCGCTCGGGTGCGGCGAGCGCGGCCGTCGTGGTGCGCAGGGTCGTGAGCGACACGGCGGGCGCGTCCAGCGCCCCGGCGGCGCCGCCGATGGCGGCCTGCAGCGCCCCGCGCGGGCCGTCGCCGGCCTGGGCGGACGCGGCGAGCGTCGCGTTCGCGTGGTCGACGGCTGCGCGGCCGGAGGCACCGGCGTCGGCACGCAGGGCCTCGGCGACGGCGGCGCCTGCGGCGAGCCCGTCCGCCCGGCCGGCGGACAGCTCGGGCGCGAGCGCGGTGACGGCACCGTCGACGCGGGACTGCGCGGCCCGCTGCATGTCGGCGCGCAGCGCGCGGTCCTGCTGGACCGCCCAGACGCCGCCGGCCGAGACGAGCACGCCGGCGGCGGTGAGCAGCGCGACGATCTGGCGTCCGTGGGGTCGCACGGCCCGCTGTGCGGCGGGGCCGTCGGCGGTGCGCGCGGTGTCCGCCACGACCGGCACGGGCGCGGAGAGCGCCGGTGGGGCGGACTGGGTCGGCAGGGCCGTGAGGCGGGCCGGGACGACGGGCACGGGTGCGGACACCGCGTGACCTGCCTGCGTCGGGATCAGCGGCGCGGCCGTTCCCGGCGCCGTGCCGACCGCGACCGGCGGGGTGGCGTCGGCCGCCGAGGCACCCGGTGGGGCCGGCGCGAGCGCTGCCGTGCCGGTCGTCCCGTCCTGGCCGCTCTGCCGGCGCGCGCCGGTGTCCTGCCGTCCGCTCATCGGTCCCCCCCGTAGGCGTGGTCGCGTCTTCACGACACATCGGCACGTGCAGCGTCCGACGTGAGCCTGGGTGCCGCAATTCGGGGAACATATGGCCAGATGTCTTGCACATTCGTGCAGTTCGGACGAACGGGTCGCCGGTCCGGCGTCACGTGGGCACCGGAGGCGGGGAGCTCAGGCCGCCGCGGCGTCGCCGCGCGCCGTCACGACCATGACCGGGCACCGGGCGTGGTGCAGGACCGCCTGGCTCGTCGACCCCAGGAGCAGGCCGGCGAAGCCCCCGCGACCGCGGGACCCCACCACGACGAGGTCGGTCGCGGCGGAGAACTCCGTGAGCAGCTCGGCCCCCGTGCCGTCGAGCACGCGCCGCTGCACCCGCGCACCGGGGTGCTCGAGCACCGCGCGGTCCACGACGACGTCCAGCCCTTCGGCGATGTCCTTGAGCACCTGCTCGTGGTCGACCGCCGACGGCAACCACGCCAGCGCGCCCGTCATCGAGGCGAGGGGCACGCCGGACACCGCGAACAGCTCCGCGTCCCACGCCTCGGCCTCCCGGATCGCCGCGTGCAGCGCGCGCTCGGCGGGCGGCGAGCCGTCGACACCGACGACGATGCGGCGCACGGGCCGCACCTCGGCCGTCTCCCCGTCGGGCAGCGGGTGACCGTCCGGTCCGCGCAGCGGCACGACGACCGTCGGGCACCACGCGTGCGCGGGCAGCGCCGACGACACCGTGCCGAGCAGCCGGTCGGCGAACCCACCCCGGCCGCGCGTCCCGACCACCGCGAGCTCCACGTGCCGGGACTCCTCCACGAGCACCCCCGCGGCGTCGCCCGTCACGACGCGCCCGTGCACGGGCACACCGGCCTGCCGCACGTGCGCGAACGCCTCGTCGAGGACCGCCTGCGCGCCGGCCCGGATCGCCTCGTCGTCGAGCGCCGCGTACCCGCCGTCGAGGGACGCGGCCGTGAACGACGGCAGGGAGTACGCGACCACGAGCCGCAGGCCCAGCCCGCGCGCACGCGCCTCGACCACCGCCCAGTCCAGGGCGTGCAGGCTGGCGGACGACCCGTCCATCCCGACGAGGATCTCCTGCTCGCGCGTCATGACGACCTCCGCGTCGCGTCCGGCGCCTCGCTGCGCCGGGTCGGTGTCCGGTTCCCCGACATCGTGGCACAGCCCGACGTGCCGCCGGACCGCGCACCGCGAGGTGAGCGCCGGACGACCGCCCGGCGGACGGCTCGCTCAGGCCACCAGGTACGGCGACCACGCGGGCTCGGCACGCCCCGCGGCCCCACCGACCGTCACGGACCACCGCGGCGCGCGCGGGCGGAACGGCAGCTCCCACCCCAGCTCGTGCAGCGTCCGGTCGGCCTTGCGGTGGTTGCACCGCACGCACGCCGCGACGACGTTGGTCCACTCGTGGCGGCCGCCGCGCGACCGTGGCTGCACGTGGTCGACGGTGTCGGCCCCGCCGCCGCAGTACGCGCACCGGTGGTCGTCACGCTGCAGCACCGTGCGGCGCGTGGGCGGGACGGGCCGCCGGTGCGGCACGTGCACGTACCGGGTCAGGACGAGCACCACGGGCAGCGGCATCTGGACGTGCGGCGAGTGCAGCATCCGGCCGTCGGACTCCAGGACGGTGGCCTTGCCGCTCATCACCAGCATCACGGCACGGTGCAGCGTGACGATGCACAGCGGGTCCCCGCTCGCGTTGAGCAGCAGCGCCCGCGTCGGCATCGGGGCGCGGTCGACGTCCTGGTGGGAGCCCTGGCTCGCGGCGGTCGTCAGCACGGTGCACTCCTGACCTCGGGGGTCGGGCCGGCTGGCTGCCGGCCCGGGACGAGAAGGAACAGCGTGGATGCGGGACCAGGGTACGCGCACCCCCATGGTGCTCAGGCGGTCTCCCGGACGACCGTCCCGGGACGCGACGAGGCCCCGACGACGCGGACGTCGTCGGGGCCTCGCGGCATCGGGTCAGCCGACCCGGATGAAGGTGGGGTTGCTCTGCCAGATCGAGCGGAACTGGACCGTCTTGCCGGGGCGCGGCGCGTCGATCATCTGGTTGCCACCGGCGTAGATGCCGATGTGGCCAGGGCTCCAGATCAGGTCACCGGGCTGGGCGTCGGCACGGGAGACGACCGTGCCGGCGTTGCGCTGGGCCGACGAGGTGCGCGGCAGCGAGATGCCGAGCTGCGCGTACACGTACGACGTGAAGCCCGAGCAGTCGAAGCCGTCGGGCGTCGAGCCGCCGGAGACGTACGGGACGCCCACGTAGCGGGCGGCGATCTCGAGCACCGCGTTGCCGGAGACCGACTGCGGGATCGGGTTGCTGGCGGCCTGGGACGGGGCCGTCGTGTCGGCGGCGCGCTCGGCCGTGCGGGACGCGGCACGCGTGCGCACGGGCTCCGGCGCGGGCGGCGGAGCCGGCTTCTCGGCGGTGACCGTCGGCGCGTCGACCGTGAAGACGGCCTCGGCCGGCGAGGCCACGACGGGCGACGTGTTGAGGACGGCACGCGCGGAGGCCGTGAGGGCCGCCGTGTCGACGGCGGCGAGCGCCGGGGCGGCGTCGCGGTCGGCTGCGTGCGTCGTGGTGGCGAACATGGAGACCATGAGGCCGGAGGACGCGGCGACGACGACGGTCCGTCGTCCGACGGTGCCCATCTGCTCGGACGCAGCGCATGCCAGCTCGGTCAGCGGCGTCGAGGGACGACGCGCGGCGCGGTGGCGCGCCCGGGTGATGCTTTCGGACAACGTGGTGCCTCTCCTGGCGCCTGCGAGGTGAGCTGTCGGGTTCGGGTGGGAGAACACCCGGCCGGTCATCCGTCACGTCCTGCCTCACACGATGTGTGCGGCCTGTCGTGCCGTCTCCCGGCTTCACCCCAAGGACACCGCGTGAGCGGTGCCCGCCATCATGGTTCCCCCGCCCCTGCCGGCGAGTCGTACGGACCTGCGAGCGGCGGCAGGGTTCGGCGTTCCGCTCGAGGGCTTCCCAGAGGAGGGTTCCGAGAAGCAGGACGAACGTACATGACTGGCCGCGCGATTGTCACGCTCTGATCACGGAGATCTCGCGAAGATCATGGACACCTGTCCGACACGCCGCGCGACACGCCGCCGCCCCGCCGGCGCAGGGCGCCTCTCAGGCGCCGATGAAGATGTGCCGGGCCACGTCGACCGGGAGGTCGAGCACGGTGCCCGAGCCCGGGACGCCGACCGTCACGACGCCGGGCGACCTCTCGACCGTGACCTGCGCACCCGGCAGCACGCCCGCGTCCGCGAGGCGCACGAGCAGCTCGACGTCGACCTGCAGCGGCTCACCGATGCGCGCGACGACCGCGGACCCGTCGGGCGCGGCGCCGAGTCCCGTCAGCGGGACGACGCCGTCGAGGAACCGGACGTCGGTCCGCTCCTCGCCGATCTCGTCGAGCCCGGGGATCGGGTTGCCGTACGGGTCGAAGTGCGGGTGGTCGAGGAGCGCGGCGAGGCGCTTCTCGACGCGCTCGCTCATCACGTGCTCCCAGCGGCACGCCTCCTCGTGGACGTGCGGCCAGTCCAGCCCGATGACGTCGGTGAGCAGACGCTCGGCGAGGCGGTGCTTGCGCATCACGCGCACGGCCTTCGTCAGGCCGACCTCGGTCAGCTCGAGGTGGCGGTCCCCGGTGACGACCACGAGGCCGTCGCGCTCCATGCGGGCGACCGTCTGGGACACGGTCGGGCCGGAGTGGCCGAGCCGCTCGGCGATGCGCGCGCGCAGGGGGGTGATGCCTTCCTCGGTGAGCTCGTAGATCGTCTTGAGATACATCTCGGTCGTGTCGATCAGGTCGCTCACCGCTCGGCCTCCCACGTCGCGTCCGGCGGCCCGGAACCCGGTGCCGCGTGCTCCGCCCAGGGTAGTCGGCCACGCACGCACGGACGGGCCCCCGCGCGGCCGGCGCCGCTCGTTATCCTCGCCACGTGCCCGACGCCGACGCCATCGCCCGCCTGACGATCCCCTCCGACCTGCTGCCCCGCGACGGGCGCTTCGGGTCCGGCCCGTCGAAGGTCCGCGCGGCGCAGGTCGACGCGCTCGCCGCGCAGGGCACGACGCTGCTCGGGACGTCGCACCGTCAGGCGCCGGTCCGCCACCTCGTCGGCCGGGTGCGCGCCGGCCTCGCGTCGCTGTTCGACCTGCCGCCGGGGTACGAGGTGGTCCTCGGCAACGGCGGGTCGACCCTGTTCTGGGACGTCGCGACCCTGTGCCTCGTCCAGGAGCGCGCCGCGCACGCGACGTTCGGCGAGTTCGGCGCGAAGTTCGCGGCCGCCACGGCGCGGGCCCCGTTCCTCGCGGACCCGCACGTGGTGCGCGCGCCCGCGGGCCAGATGGTGGTGCCGACGGCCACGCCGGGCGTGGACGTGTACGCCTGGCCGCACAACGAGACGTCGACGGGCGTCGTCGCCCCGGTGCGCCGGGTGCCCGGGTCGCGGGACGCGGGCGCCCTCGTCCTGGTCGACGGGACGTCGGCCGCGGGCGGTACGACCGTCGACGTGGCCCAGACCGACGTCTACTACTTCGCGCCGCAGAAGTCCTTCGCGTCCGACGGCGGTCTGTGGCTCGCGCTCGCGTCGCCGGCGGCCGTCGAGCGGGCCGCGGCCGTCGAGGCCGGCGGACGCTGGGTCCCGGAGTCGCTGTCCTTCACCACCGCCGTGACGAACTCGCGCGCCGACCAGACCCTCAACACCCCCGCGATCGCGACGCTGCTGCTCCTGGCCGAGCAGGTCGACTGGATGCTCGAGCAGGGCGGCCTCGCGTGGGCGGCGCAGCGCACCGCCACCTCCGCCGGCCACCTGTACTCCTGGGCGGAGAGCCGCGACTGGTCGACGCCGTTCGTGACCGACCCGGCGCTGCGCTCCCCCGTGGTCGGGACGGTCGACCTGGCGCCGGAGGTCGACGCCACCACGGTGGCCGGGGTGCTGCGACGCCACGGCGTGGTCGACATCGAGCCGTACCGCAAGCTCGGTCGCAACCAGGTGCGCGTGGGCATGTACCCCGCGGTCGACCCGGACGACGTGCTGGCACTGACGGCCTGCATCGACCACGTCGTCGAGCACCTGGTCTGAGCCCGGACGGGCCGAGGTGGGGAGCCCGGCCGACCGGGCAGGGCTCCCGAGCGACGCGTCAGGCGCGGCGGCGGCGGGCCACCAGCACCCCGGCGGCACCGGCGAGCAGCAGCCCCGTGGCGACGAGCACGACGGGCCCGGCGGACGACCCGGTCGCGGACAGCACCTCGGCCCGCTCGGCCGGCGCGGCCGCGGCAGGCTCGGCACCGGCCACGAGGACGTCCGAGCGCTCGGGCTGCCCGGCGCACACGGGGCTCGACGGCGGGTAGGCGACCACGGCGGACGTCGTGGGGTTGACCGCGAACGACACCTCGACGGACGGCCGGACCCAGTCGTACTCGTCGCCCTGGACCCACACGCCGTCCTCGAGGCGCCAGCCGGGCCAGTCGACGGGCCTGCCGGTCGCGTCGACGACGGCGCCCGGCCACAGCACGGCGCCCGTCAGGGGCTGGTCGGTGTAGACGACGTCGTCGCCGTCGGGGTTGACGAACGTGACGGTGACCGTCGTGGCGTCGGTGCCGACCGGGGCCACGGCGTACCGCAGGCGTGGCACGTCGTTGTCGCACACCGGTGTCAGCAGCGAGATGTCGACCTCGCACGGCAGCTCGGGCCCGTACCCGTCGGCGGGTGCGCACCCACCGGGTGCCACGGCCTGCGTCGGCGCGACGGCCACGGCGGACGCAGCCGGACCCAGTCCGACCGCCACGAGGAGGAGGCCTGCCACGGTGCAGACCTTGGACGACGCGCGCATGGCTGGCTCCCTCGCCGATTCGGACATATCGGCATCATCTTCGCCCCGAGTGAGCCGCGGACCATACCATCATCCGGGTGAACCAGGACAGACCGGGCACAGTTCACCCCCTCGGGGAGCCGGTCAGCCGCAGCGGAACACCGCGACCCCGGGCGAGGTCAGGGTGGGCGTGGTCCAGAGCGTGACCGCGCCGTCGCGCAGGGGCAGGTCCACGGCGACCTCCTGCGTGCCGCCCGGCGCGAGGCGCGAGCCCACCTGCTGCACGGTGCGGCCCTCGACGGTCGTCACGCTGCCGGTGGCGGGTGCCCCGTCGCGCGCGACGACGAGCGGCGGACCGTCCTGCGCGGACCACACGGAGACCGTGGTGAGCAGGGTCCCGAGCGGCACCTGCGGGCCGGGCACACCGGTGACGAGGTGTCCCCACGACGCCACGCCCTCGGGCGGCCGGAAGTCGAGGCCGAGCACGGCGGTCACGCGCGGCGCCGGGTCGGTGCAGCGGGCGTCGCGGAACGTGAGGTCCGTGCTGAGGTACGCGCCGAGCTTGCCCTGGGTCGCGTCGTCGAGGAACAGGCCGGGCTGGTGGGCGAACGTGGGTGACGTGAACGCACCGCCGGCGACCGTCGCGGCGAGGCGCTCCTGCTCCTCGGGGTGGGCGGACCACACCCGCAGGCGTCGCTCGTCGACGGCCGTGCGACCCGCGGCGAACAGCGCCTGCGTGCTGCCCGCCCCGGAGTCGACCGCTTCCACCACCGCGGCGGCCACCGCGCCGAAGTACGCGTCCGAGCCGGCGCTGTCCGGGTGGCGCACGTAGGCGTCGCGCAGCAGCGTGGTGACGAGGCCGGCGCCGGTGAGCACGCCGCCGTCGGGGTCCGGGACGGGTCCCGTGGCACCCACGAGCCCGCCGACCGCCAGCGGGTCCGTCGCGACCACGCCGTCGACCGTGCCGCCGACGTCGCGCGCCCAGCGGGCCGCGACGAGCTCGGCCGTGCGGGGGAAGTCCGGCGTGAGGACGGCGTTCTGGACCCACCGCCCGAGGCGGTCGCCCCACGTCCCGAGCTCCTCGTCGGTCAGCGGCACGACGGGCTCGGCGAGCGGGGGCAGGTCGGCGGTCGTGCGCCGGTCGACGACGCTCACCGCCCCGTCCTCGACGCGCACCGCGACGACCGTGCCCACGATCCCGCCCGCGGCGCGCAGCTCGGCGGTGTTCAGCGCGAGCACGAGGTAGGTGCGCGGGCCGTCGGCCCCGAGCATCGCGGGGAGCACGCCTGCCACACGGCCGGCCGGGCCGAGCCCCGCGTCGAGGCGGGCCAGGACGTCCTGCACGTCGCGCACGGGCCCGGCCAGGGGCCCGACCAGCGCGTCGGCGTCGAGCGCGGCGACGTCCGCGTGCGCGTCGGCGGCACCGACGGAGGCCGTCCGCACCTGGTCGGCGAGGGCGCGCAGGGCCGCGACGTCGACCCGCCCGTCGGGTCCGCGCAGGCCGCCGTCGAGCAGCGCCCGCAGGTCGCTCACCGCGGGCAGCGCGCCCGCGACGACGGTGTCGAGCGACGTGGACACGACACGGACGGCCTCGAGCTGGTCGCCCGCCCACGGCACCACCTCGGCGGCGCGCCACACCGGGTCGGACGTCGCGGCGGCGGCGGCCGACGTCGACGCGCGCAACCGGTCCAGGTCGACCGTCCCGTCGCCGACGGCCGCCGCGTCCACCTCGACGCCCGCGACGAGGGCGCGCGCGTCCTGCAGCGCGGACACGGCCTGCCACGCGCGGAACGCCAGCCAGCCTCCGGCGAGCAGAAGTGCGACGACGACGACCGCGACGACCCGCGCGGCGGTCCGTCCGGCCCGGCGCCGCCGGCCCTCCGGACGTCCGGGGACGTGCGCGGGCGCGGCGCCGCCGGGCGTCGCGTCGCCGTCGGCCGCGTCGGCCGGCTCGGCCGCCACCTCGGTCGCACCCACGGGACGATCGTGACACGTCGGACCTTCCGGACATCCGGGGGGCCGGATGTTTCACCCCGCGGGCCGCCCGATCGGCTGCACACCCCCCGCGCGGCCAGGCCGCGCGCGGTCAGGCGGCGTGCGCGGTCAGGCGGCGTGCTGGGCGTCCGACGCGTCCTGCGCGCCGACGCGCGCCGGCGCGGTGGCCGCACGACGCTCCCCGGCCTCGGTGGCGCTCTCCCCCGGCAGCGCACCCTCCCTGTCCTGGGGGTGCAGCACCTCGACGTGGGGGCGCGTCGTGACGTGGTACCGGACCTGCACGCCCCAGTGGCTGCGGGCCCACCAGGCGGCCGCCACGGAGACGAGGATCGCCGAGATGGAGCCGACGCCGATGGACCAGCGCGCACCGAACGTCTCGCCGATCCACCCGACGATCGGTGACCCGACGGGCGTCGCGCCGAGGAAGACCACCATGTAGAGGGACATGACGCGCCCGCGCATCTTGGGGTCGGTGGACATCTGGATGCTGGTGTTCGCCGCCGTCATCATCGTCAGCGACGCGAAGCCGACGGGGATGCAGGCCACGGCGAACGACGCGTACGTCGGCATGAGCGCCATGACGCCCGTCGCGATGCCGAAGGCGAACGCCGACCCGATGACCAGCCGGACGCGCGGCCGCTCGCGCCGGGCGGCGAGCAGCGCGCCGGTGAGCGAGCCGATCGCCAGGACGGACCCGAGGATGCCGTACTCCTGCGCGCCGCGGCCGAACTCGGTGCGGGCCATCAGCGCGCTGGTCAGCTGGAAGTTCAGGCCGAACGTCGACACGACGCCGACGACGACCATGATGACGATGATGTCCGAGCGTCCGCGCACGTAGGCGATGCCCTCGCGGATCTGGCCCTTGGCGCGTGACGCCTGCGGCATCGGGTACAGCTCCGCGCGGCGCATGAGGGTCAGCGAGAAGATCGTCGCGGCGAACGTCGCGGCGTTGATGACGAAGACCCAGCCGCTGCCGACGGCGGCGATGAGCAGGCCGGCGAGCCCGGGCCCGACGAGGCGCGCGGCGTTGAAGGACGCGCTGTTGAGCCCCACCGCGTTCGACAGGCGACCGGCGGGCACGAGCTCGGCGACGAACGTCTGGCGGACCGGACCGTCGATCGCCGTGACGACGCCGAGCATCCCGGCGAAGGCGTACACCTGCCACAGCTGCGCGTGGCCGGACAGGACGAGCGCACCGAGGCCCGCCGCGAGGACGGCCTGCGCGACCTGCGTGGCGACGAGCAGCTTGCGCCGGTCGAAGCGGTCGGCGAGGAGGCCCGCCCAGGCGGACAGCACGAGCGTCGGGGCGAACTGCAGGGCTGTGGTGATGCCGACCGCCACGCCGGACTCGTCGGTGAGCTCGGTCAGGACGAGCCAGTCCTGCGCGACACGCTGCATCCAGGTGCCGACGTTGGCGACGAGCGCACCGGCGAACCACAGGCGGTAGTTGCGGAAGGAGAGGGAGGAGAACGTGGCACTCACGACGCGGTGATCCTCCGGAGGAGCTCGGCCGCGTCCACGAGCGTGGCGCGCTCGTCCGCGGTCAGGCCGGCGAGGCGCGCCGACAGCCAGGCGTCCCGGCGGCGGCGCGTCTCCTGGACCTCGGCCTCACCCTCGGGGGTGAGGCTGACGACGACCTGGCGGCCGTCCGTGGGGTGCTCCTGCTTGCTGACGAGCCCGCGGTCGGCGAGGCAGCCGACCGTGCGCGTCATGGCCGGTGCCGCGATCCGCTCGTGCTCCGCGAGGCGGCCGGGGCTCGTAGGGCCCTCGCGCAGCAGGATCGCGAGGACGTTGAACTGGGGGTCGGACAGTCCGGCCTCGCCGCGCTCCGCCTTGATGCGCCGCACGGCCCGCCCGAGGGTCACGCGCAGGTCGGCGGCGAGGGCGAGGTCGGCGGGGGCAGAGATCGTGGGCACAGGTCGTTACCTTACATCATTACTGCAAGTCATGAGTTCACCCTCTCGGCGCTTGCATCCGCAGGTCAGGGTGGGGAACAGTCAGGGCCGGGGAGGGTGAATCGATGCAAGGGTCTGGTTGGGACGTCGCGAGCGACGCCCTGATGGTCGAGCACCTGCTCGCGTCCACGCTCGACCCCGTGACCCACCGCGCGGCCGGGGTCTCCCTGCACCCCGAGTGCTCGGGCGCCCGTACGGACGACGAGGTCGTCACGGTCGTCACCCTGGCATACGACACCCCGACGACCTACGCCCTGCCCGGACGCAGCCGCGGGCTCGACGTCGTCGAGCGCCGGCTGTGCGACGAGCTCGAGGCCTGGGCGGACGCACCCGGCAGCATCGTCGCGATCGGCGAGGCCGCCGCGGCGTACGTCGTCACGACGTCGCAGGACGACGCCCAGTCGCTGCGCGAGCACCTCGGCGAGCTGTACCGGCGCCTGGACCCCGCGGCCGGGCCCACGCCGCTGGCATCGGCCGCGCAGGGCGCGTCGGCGGACCTGGCCGACGTGACCGCGCGCGCCGTCGAGCGGCTCGTCCTCCCGCGCGCCACCCTGCCCCTGCAGGACCAGTGGACGGCCACCGACGTGTCGCGCCGCACGCTGTGGGACGTCGTCACCGGCGCCCGGTTCGGCACGCAGGTGCGCCTGCACGCCGCCCGGGCCGACGGCCCCCACGCCGAGCGCGCCGAAGGGCTGCTGTCCCTGAGCCGCTCGCCGCGCTACACGGACACCGCCGTCGCCCTGCACGCCGCGGTCCCCCACGCCGTCGGCCCCGACCGCGACGGCGGGCCGGTGGTCTGGGACGCGTCCGCCGCGCTGTCCGGCACCGGGCAGGCGCGCGCGACGCTCGCCCAGGCCCTCGTGGACCACTGCCCTCCCGGGGTGTGGGTCGGGGTGTCGGCGTGGCTCGCTGGGCTCGACGACGTGCTCCAGGCGCTACGGACCCTGCGCGGCCGCGGCCACCGCATCGTGCTCACCGCCTACGGCTCGGGACGCGAGCCCCTCGCCGCCTTCGACGAGCTGCCCGTCGACGCCATCCTGCTCGACCCGCACCTCGAGCGCGGCGCGCTGGTCGACCCGGCGGACCGCGCCGTGCACGCCGCGATCGTCGACCACGCCGTGCGGCACGACGTCGTCGCGCTCACGTCCGCGCGCCACGCGCTCGACGCGGTGCGCAGGCCCCTCCCGCTGCCGACCCCGTGCCACCCCGAGCCCCCCGGCCAGCTGCTGGAGCGCGCCCGGCTCGTGGGCCTGACGCTGCGCGAGACCGCGGTGCTCGTCAACGCGACGCACGGGCAGGGCGCCGTCGCGCCCCGCTGGGACCGGTACGACGTCGCGACGCACTGGGCGCGCGCGACGTCCTGACCCTCAGGGCCTGCCCAGCGCCCGGTAGGTCCAGCCGGCAGCACGCCAGACCCCGGGGTCGAGCACGTTGCGGCCGTCGACGATCACCCGGCGGGCGACGACACCCCCCAGCTCGTCCGGGTCGAGGTCGCGGTACTCGTCCCACTCGGTCGCGAGCACGACGACGTCGACGCCGGCCGCCGCCTCGAGCGCGCTGGACGCGTACTTCAGGTCCGGCCACTTCGCGCGCGCGTTCTCGACCCCCTGCGGGTCCGTCACGGTGACCTGGGCGCCCTGGAGCTGCATCTGGGCGGCGACCGACAGCGCCGGCGAGTCGCGCACGTCGTCGCTGTTCGGCTTGAACGCCGCGCCCAGCACGGCCACCCGCTTGCCGACGATCGACCCGGCGCTGACCTCGCGCACGAGGTCCACGGTGCGCACGCGGCGGCGCATGTTGATGGAGTCGACCTCCCGCAGGAACGACAGGGCCTGGTCGACCCCCAGCTCCCCGGCGCGCGCCATGAACGCGCGGATGTCCTTGGGCAGGCAGCCGCCGCCGAAGCCGAGGCCCGCGTTGAGGAAGCGGCGCCCGATGCGCGCGTCGTAGCCGATCGCGTCGGCGAGACGCGTGACGTCCGCCCCGGTGGCCTCGCACAGCTCGGCCATCGCGTTGATGAACGAGATCTTGGTGGCGAGGAACGAGTTGGCCGCGACCTTGACGAGCTGCGCCGTCGCGTAGTCCGTGACGACCAGCGGCGTGTCCTCCGCGAGAGGCGCGGCGTACACCTCGTCGAGGAGCGCGCGGGCGGCCTCGCCGTCGGGCGTCGGCACGCCTCGGTCGTCCGTGGGGAGGCCGTAGACGAGCCGGTCGGGGTGCAGCGTGTCCTGCACCGCGAACCCCTCGCGCAGGAACTCGGGGTTCCAGACCAGGGTGGCACCGGTCCCGGCGAGCCTCGCCGCGAGGGCCTCGGCGGTGCCGACGGGCACGGTGGACTTGCCGGCGACCACGTCACCGGGGGCCAGGTGCGGCAGCAGGTCGGCGAACGCGGACTCGACGTACCTCAGGTCCGCGCGGAACTCGCCGTGCTCCTGCGGGGTCCCCACGCACAGGAAGTGCGCACGTGCACCGGCCGCGTCGGCCATGTCGGTGCTGAACGTCAGCCGTCCCGTGCCGGACACCTCGTCGAGGAGCTCGGGGAGGCCCGGCTCGTAGAAGGGCGCCGTGCCCGCCGCCAGCCGGGCGACCTTGCCGGCGTCGACGTCGATGCCGACGACGTCGTGCCCCAGGGACGCCATGCTGGCCGCATGCACCGCCCCCAGGTAGCCGCAGCCGATGACCGAGATGCGCACGCGTCCTCCCCCGTCCGAGACAGCCCTGCGCGCAGCGTACAGGCCGTTTTGGCCGGTTTTCGGGCATGACCGGACTCACGCGGCGCAGACGGGTGACGACACGCGTGCTGCTCACGGTGTACCTCGCGGCCGTCGCCGCCGTCACGCTGGCACCCGCACCGGCGGACGACGGGACGCTCGGGGTCGTGCGCAGCGCGGTCGCGTGGCTGGCCGGGCACGGGCTGCCGGTCACCTACCTGGGTGTCGAGGCGGTCGCCAACGTGGTGATGTTCGTGCCGTTCGGCGTGCTGGTGGGCCTGCTGCTGCCCGCCCGACGGTGGTGGCTGGTCGTGCTGCTCGGCGCGGCGACCTCGGGCCTCGTCGAGACCGTGCAGCGGTGGCTGCCGACCCGGTACCCGACGCTGCAGGACGTCGTGATGAACACCCTCGGCGCGGCGGTCGGCGTGGGCGTCCTGGCGCTCGTGCTGCGCGCGCAGCGGTCGCGGACGCCGCGGACGGGTGACGCGGGCACGACGACGGGCCGGGACCCCGTGAGGTCCCGGCCCGTCGCGGGGCTGCTCAGACGCCCAGGACGTCCCGGATCGGGCCGAGCGTGAAGTAGACGACGAAGGCGATCGCCGCGACCCACATCAGCGGGTGGATGCTGCGGGCCTTGCCGAGCGCGAGCTTGACCACGACGAACGCGATGAAGCCCGCACCGATGCCCACGCTGATGGAGTACGTGAACGGCATGAGCGCCAGGGTGAGGAACGCGGGGATCGCGACCTCCGGCGACTTCCAGTCCAGGTCCGCGACCTGCGCGACCATGAGGAAGCCCACGACGACGAGGACGGGCGCGGCCGCCTCGGACGGGACCATGGCCACCAGGGGCGCGAGGAACGTCGCGAGCAGGAACGCGATGCCGGTGACGACGGACGCCAGGCCCGTGCGGGCACCGTCGGCGACGCCGGACGTGGACTCCACGTACGCCGTGTTCGACGAGACCGAGCCCATGCCGCCCGCGACGGCGCCGAGGGAGTCGACGACCAGGATCTGCTGCGTGCGCGGCGGGTTGCCGTCCTCGTCGAGGAGCTTGGCCTCCTGGCCGACGGCGACCATCGTGCCCATCGTGTCGAAGAAGTCGGCGAGCAGGATCGAGAACACCAGCAGCACGACCGCCAGGACGCCGATCTTGCCGACGGCGCCGAACAGCGAGAACTGGCCGATGAGCGACAGGTCGGGCAGCTCGACCAGGACGTCGGGCACCGACGGCACGTTCTGGTGCCAGCCCGTGGGGTTGTCCTCCCCCGAGGCGCCGACGTTGGCGACGGCCTCGACGACCAGGGCGAGCACCGTGGTGCCGATGACGGCGATGAGCAGACCGCCGCGCACCTTGCGCACCATGAGCACGATCGCCAGGACGAGGCCGATCACGAACACCGCGACGGGCCAGCCGGCGAGCGAGCCGCCGGAGCCCAGCTCGAGCGGCGTGCCCACGCCCTGCCGGACGAACCCGGCGTTGACGAAGCCGATGAGGGCGATGAACAGGCCGATGCCCACGCCGATCGCGACCTTCAGCTCGCGCGGGACCGCACGGAAGACGGCGGTGCGGAACCCGGTCAGCACGAGCACGAGGATCACGAGGCCCTCGAGCACGACGATGCCCATCGCGTCGGCCCACGTCATGCCGGGCAGCTGCGCGACCGTGTAGGCGACGACGGCGTTGAGCCCGAGGCCCGCGGCGAGCGCCATCGGGTAGTTGGCGACGACGCCCATGACGATCGTCAGCAGGCCGGCGACCAGGGCGGTCGCCGCGGCGATCATCGCGAGGTCCGGTGAGTCCCCGCCGCCGAGGAACTGCCCCGTGCTGTCGGGCAGGGTGCCGATGATCAGGGGGTTGAGGACGATGATGTAGCTCATCGTGAAGAAGGTGACGAGACCGCCACGGATCTCGGTCCCGATGGTGGAGCCACGCTCAGTGATCTTGAAGAAGCGGTCGACGGCGCTGCGGGGGGGCGCGGACGCGTCGTCGAGCTTCTCCGCCGGGGGAGTTGTCGACATGAGCCGCAGTGTGGCAGAAGGGCACAGCCCCGATGCAAGCCGTCCGCAGTGCGGGGAGGTGACCCTCGCGCGCGCCTCCCGCTGCGCGCGCCGCCACGCCGCGGCCGGTCCGTGCACGTGCCCGGCGACCGACCCGTCGGGCACGATGTCCGCGTGACACACACCCCGTCGCCGGCCCGCGTGCTGGCGGTCTGCACCGGCAACATCTGCCGGTCGCCCGTGGTCGAGCGTCTGCTCGCGGCGCGCCTCGCGGGCGGCGACGTGCACGTCGCGTCGGCCGGCACGCACGCCGTGGTCGGCCACCCCGTGTCCGCGCCGATGGTCCCGCTCGTCCGCGCGGCCGGCGCCGACGCCGGCTCCTTCGCCGCACGCCGGCTCACTGCCGCACAGGTGCGCGAGGCGGACCTCGTGCTGACGCTCACGCGGGAGCACCGCTCGCAGGTCGTCCGGCTGGTCCCGGCGGCGGTCCGCCGCACGTTCACGCTGCTCGAGCTCGCCCGGCTCGTCGACCGCGTCGACCCCGACGCGCTGCGCGCCGCCGGCGCGACCCCGGGAGCCCGCGTGCGCGCCCTGCCCACCCTCGTGCCCGGCGTGCGACAGCTCGGCGACGTCGGTCCCGACGACGTCCCCGACCCCATCGGCGGCTCCGACGCGGTGTACCGGGCGACGTTCGACCAGATCTCCGCGGCCGTCGAGGCGCTGGCCACCGCCCTGCGCGACTGAGACGGCCGTGCGCCGCACCCGGCGGCGGGACGCGTCACGCGTGCCGATACGATCGGGACGTGCCCTCCGTCGTCCACACCCTGATGCACCCCCATCGCACGCCGCCGCCGCCCATCGACGTCGACCTCGCGCGGGTCATGGGCTCCGGCACGACCCTGTGGGGCGCCGCGCTGGTGGTCACGGGCGTGCTGTCGTGGCTGGGCGTCGCGCCGGCGACGTGGGTCTGGGTGTGCGGGGCCGGCGTCGCGCTCGGCGTCGTCGGGGTGCTGTGGGCGCGGCACAACGGGCGCCTGTCGTCCGACGGCACGGGCGCGATGATCCGTCCCGGCGACGAGGACCCCGGCGCCCCGACCATCCTGGGCTGACGCCGGTCAGCCCAGGAAGACCTGCGCGCACAGCCACCCGCGCTGCCCCGTCACGCACGCCACGCCGATCTGCGTGAACGCCGGGCGCAGCAGGTTCTCGCGGTGCCCGGGCGAGTCCATCCACCCCTCGACCGCTGCCTGCGCCGAGCGGTAGCCGAGCGACAGGTTCTCCCCCACCGTGCCGGCGTCGCACTGCTCGAGCACCGGGCCCAGCGGGTCGTGCTCGAAGCGCCCCTCGGCGACCAGGAGGCCCGCCCGCTCCTCGGCCTGCCGCGTCGCGCACGACGACACCGCGAGCGCGGGCAGGCCGGCCGCGGCGCGCTCCGCGTTGCCGAGAGCGACGATCTCGGCGGACATCGCCGCGCCCTCGCCCCCCGGTGCGGCCGCGGGCCGCGCGGCGGCCTGCGGCTCGGGCGAGGGGGCGGCCGGGGCCGCGTCCGCGGGCGGGGCCGGCGGGGCCGCGGCGTCCTCTTCGGGCGACGGCGTCTGCCCGGCCGCCGAGCTCGTCGCGGGGGACGGCTCCGTCGGCTCCGCCTCGGCGGGACGCTCGCCGTTGCGCGACGCGAGGTCCTGGAAGCGTCCGACCAGGTCACCCGTGGTCAGCGCGAGGTCGACCTGCCCGGTCGGGGCGTACGCGCCGGGTGCGGCGGACAGGAGCAGGGCCGTCGCGACGACGAGGACTCCCCCCGCCCCGGCCACCCGCACCCGACGCCGTCGACGGGCCCGACGCTCGCCCCAGCGACGGATGTCGCGGCGACGGGAGACGGGCACACCGGGACGTTACCGGAGCGTGACCTTTATCGGTAGTTCCTCCCGGAACGGGCGTTTCACTCCAGTGCGAGGCCGAGCGCCGCGTCGGGGTCGTCCGGGTCGGTCAGCAGCGTCTCGACGGCCCCGCGCGCCGCCCACCGTCCCGTCGCCCACGCCAGCGCGGACGCCAGCCCCGCGACGTGCACGGCGTGCACCTGCGCCTGCGTCCCCGTCCCGGTGACCCACCACCCGACCGGCGCGCCCACCACCCGCAGGTCGTCGTGCCGCCACCACTGCGCGGGCGCGTCGGGCAGCAGGGCGAGCAGCGCGTCGGGCACGTCCTCCGGCTCGCCGGCACCGGACAGGTCGTCGTCGGCGCCGAGACGCCACGACGCCAGCGGCAGGTCCAGCAGCTCCGCGACGCCGGCCGCCCCGCGCGAGCCCGGTGCGACCGGCACGGGCACCACGGCCACGCCCTGGGCACCCGCGCACTGCCACCACCGCGGGTCGTCCGCCACCACGGCGTCGTCGACGAGCCGCGCGACCCCGGGCGCCGTCAGCGCCGGGAGCACCGCGGGCGGCTCGTCCGGCCCGGCGCCCTGCGCCCAGGCGCGCCACACCGGCCCCGCGACGTCGAGCGGCACGACCCCGCCCACGGGCCCCAGCAGGTCGAGCACGGCGGCCCACCGCGCCGCCGGCACGTCCGCGAGCGACCCGACCCCGCCGAGCGCGCGCAGCGCCTCCTCGTCCAGGCCGGCCAGCACCTCGGGGACCGGCGGCACGAGGGCCGCGGGCAGCGCGACGGACCCCGGCAGCGCGAAGACCTCCGGCAGGGCGAGGTCGGCGCGCGTGCGCAGCCACCACGCGGTGTAGGACGGGGCCGTGGCGGCCGTCCCCTCGCCGCGCACGGACGTCACCAGGGCCGCGCGCAGGTCCGGCGTGCGCGCCAGGTGGGCGAGCACCTCCGGCCACCGGCGGTCGTCCACCGCGTCGAGGTCCGCGACGGCCGGCACGTCACCGCAGTACGCCCCCGCGCCCAGCGCGTCGGCGAGCTCGTCGACGTAGTCGGCCCAGCCGTCGAGCGACGCGGCGGCCAGGGCAGCCGCGTCGTCCGCGTCGTCGTCCGGGGCGACGCCCGCGACCACGTCCGGGACGGTCGTCACCACGAGGTCGTCGCGCACGCCCACGGCCACCAGCACGTCACGACCCCAGCGGTCCACGGCGTCCAGCGCGACGGGGGCCAGCACGCGGTCGTCGAGCAGCCGCGCGGCCGGCCCGCCCGGCAGCACCAGGCCGTGCGCGGGGGCGGGCTCACCGTCGGCCGCGTCGAGCGTCAGCAGGCCCAGCCAGGCCACCGCGTCCGCGGGCACGGTGCCCGCGGCGGCCACGACGTCGAGCACCGCCGCGGTCACCTCGTCCGCGCGGTCGAGGTCGTCGTCGTCCGCCTGCCCCAGCACGGCGGCACGCAGCGCCGGGTGCGCCAGCAGCGCCGCGGCGTCGAGCCGCCGCGCACCCAGCCGCGCCAGCAGCGGACGGACCACCGCGGGGTCCGCGACCCGCAGC
This sequence comes from Cellulomonas wangsupingiae, assembly GCF_024508275.1. NCBI lineage: Bacteria > Bacillati > Actinomycetota > Actinomycetes > Micrococcales > Cellulomonadaceae > Cellulomonas > Cellulomonas wangsupingiae. The sequence goes on along the minus strand of NZ_CP101989.1, from coordinate 824,601 downwards.
CCCCACGTGCGCAGCACCTCGAGGGTCCGGGGCGCCACCCCGGCGACGTCGTCGTCCAGCAGCACGACGCCCCGCGGGCCACGCACCACGCGGCCGTCCGCCAGCGGCACCGGCAGGGACGCGAGCCCTTCGCGCGCGGTCGCGTCCTGCGCCGCGACGTCCAGCGCGTCGTACAGGGCCGGCCAGTCGACGTCGCCGCCGGTCGGCAGCTCGTCGACGACCTCGGCGAGCGCACGCTCCTCGACCCCGAGCGCACGCGCCGCCGCCAGCCCCGACGGCGGGACCCGGACCAGACCGGCGACGAGCGCACCCAGCGCGGTCACCGCGGGCCCGTCGGGCAGGTCGCGCACCAGCGTGGCGCGCAGCGGGGGCACGAGGGCGTCCTGCGGGGACGCGGGCACCAGCAGCGGCGTGCGGACGAGCGCGGCGACGACGCGCTCGCGCAGCGCGGCGTCCACCGCGCCGGCCGCCAGGCCCGTCGGCACCCACGCGGTCGCGTCGGCACCTTCCGCCGCCGCACGCCCGACGAGCTGCGCGTACGCCTGCGCCGCCGAGTCGAGGACGGCGTCCGTCAACGGGCCCGGGACCACGTGCCGGCGCGACGGGTCGAGCGGCAGCGTCGCCACCAGGACGGCAGGCAGCGAGCACGGCTCGTCGGTGGGCGTCGGCGCGTGCACCACCCCCGGCACGGCGGACCCGTCGCGCGGCCGCGCCCAGGTGACGCGCCACGCCCGCGCGGCGCGCTCCTCGACGGGACGGTCGGCCACGAGGGCGAGCGGCACCTCCCCCTCCGCGGTCAGGACGTCCCAGCGCCCGGTGACGTCCGCGAGGCGGCGCGGCCCGGCGTCCTCCACGTCGACGACGACCTCCACGAGGCCGGGCAGCGCGAGCAGCAGGACGTCGTCCACGCCGTCGAGCAGGGCGCGGACCTCGTCGCGCACGACCTCGTCGCGCAGCTGCAGGACCACCGCGGTGTCGTAGCCCGTCGGCGGGGGGCCCTCCGTGGGCCACGGCAGCCGCAGCGCCGGCAGCGACCCGTCACGCCGGCGGACCTCGTCCGCCAGGCCCGGACGGCCGTGCGCGGCCTCCTGCGCGGCCGTCCCCTCCAGCAGCTCGCGGGTGTCCGCCAGGGAGAACCGCACGGCGCCCGTCGTCGAGCACACCGTCACCTCGTCGGCGACCGCCCGCACGGCCGCGAAGCCGACACCGAACCGGCCGACCGTGCCCGTCCCGGCGTCCCGCTTGGCCGAGGCCCGCAGCGACGCCAGGGACGCGACGCCCGCCGCGTCCAGCGGTGCGCCCGTGTTGGCCGCGACGAGGACGGCCGTGCCGTCGTCGGTCGTCGCCAGCCGCAGCAGCAGCCGCCCCGGGACGCCCGCGCGCGTGGCCGCGTCCGCCGCGTTCTGCGCGAGCTCGACGAGCACCCGGTCCCGGTAGTACCCCCGGGCGTGGTCCTCCTCGGTGTTCGCGTCCTCCCGCAGCCGCGCGGGCGAGGCCCGCCACGCCTCCAGCACCGCACCGCGCAGCGCGGCCGTGCCGAAGGCGTCGGTGGTCACGGTCCGTCGGCGGGACGCGCGTCGGCGTCCGTGGCGCTGCCGGTGTCCGCGGGGGTCTCGTCCTCTGCGGGGGTCTCGTCCTCTGCGGGGGTCTCGACGTCCACAGGGGTCTCGACGTCCGCGGGGGTCTCGACGTCAGCAGGCGTGTCGGCGTCCGCAGGCGGCTCGACCTCGGCAGGCGTGTCCACGTCCGCAGGCGGCTCGGCGTCCGCAGGCGGCTCGGCGTCCGCGACCGGCTCGGCCGGCGCGTCACCACCCTCGGTCTCGCGCGACCCCCGCTCGACCACGTCGATCGCGTTCTCGTCGAGCAGGGGGTCCGGTGCCGGCCACTCGCTCGGCATCGACGGGACGTCCGTCTCGGAGTGCGCGCCGCACCCGTGGTCGAGGCTGACGACCTTGCCGTCGTCGGGCGACCACTCGTTGGCGCACACGGCGAACAGCGTGCCCAGCGACCCCTGGAGCGGGACGAGGAAGCCGCAGGACCCGCACGCGGCGCTCGAGGCGACCGAGCCGGGCGTCGCCGGGCCGCGCGACCCGCGGTACCAGCGCTCCGCGGCCTCGGAGATCCCCTGGGGCGACAGGACCCGGACGCGTGCCAGCGCCAGCTCGTCGATCGCGACCTCGTCGACCTCGGGGTCGCCGGTCGGCGTGAAGCCCGGCTCGAGGCGCGGGTCGTCGGGGCGGAACGGCAGGACGTCGCCGGGGCCGATGTCGCCGGGCCGCAGCCGCTGCGACCACGGCACCCAGGTGCGCGCGAGGATCGCGTCGTCGCCGGGCAGCAGCTCGGCCTCGCACACGGTCGCGGTGCGGCCGCGCGGCACGCGCGCGACCGTGACGGTCCAGGCCCAGCCGCGGTACCCGCGCGCCGTGCACGCGAACCGGTGCGACACGAGGCGCTCGGCCTCGCGGACCGCGCCGAGGTACTCCCCGACGTCCTGCGGCTCCTGCGCGATCTCGACCGCGACCTCGCGGGCGAGGTCGACGGCACGCTCGAGGACGGCGTCCTTGACGGCAGCCATGCTCAGGCCTCGAGCTTGTCGGCGACGCCCCGCAGCAACGTCGCGTACTGGGCGGCCCGCGGACCCTCGGGGTAGCGGCCGCGGCGCAGGTCGTTGCCGACCTTGTCGAGGACCTTGATGAGGTCCTCGACGACCACGGCCATCTCGTCGGCCGGGGGGCGCCGGGCCTTGACGACCGAGGGCACCGGGTCGAGGACCGTCACGGACAGGGCCTGCGGTCCGCGACGCCCGTCGGCCACGCCGAACTCGACCTTGGTGCCCGGCTTGGGGGCGGTCACCCCCACGGGCAGCGCCGACGCGTGCAGGAAGACCTCACCGCCGTCGTCGCTGGCGATGAAGCCGAATCCACGCTCGGTGTCGAACCACTTGACCTTGCCGGTGGGCACTTCCGCTCCTTCACCGCCGGGCACGTCCGCGAGCGTTCCCGCAGACCGTGACCAGGCTACCGGCCCCACCCGGCTTCACGCTCCGGAGGGCCGGACGCACGCCCGGGCTCGCACCGGCCGGCGGCACCCGACCGGGTGAAACGCACCCGCCACGGCGCCACCACTCGCTAGGGTCGCCGCCGACCTCGAGGAGCCCGGAACATGACGGATCACCCGTTCAGCACGTGGACCCAGGAGTCCGACCACGCCCAGTCCCAGCGCCTCCACGCGCTGAGCTGGGACGTCGAGCGCCTGCGGGCGTCGCTGTCGTCCCAGCACCGTGCCGCGTCGGCGATGCGCAGCGACCTGGCCTCGCTGCGCGGCTCGATCGAGACCCGCCTGACGCGACTGACCGAGGCGTTCGACGCGTTCGTCGAGCTCAGCTCGCTGCGCGACCAGCTGTCGCTCGTCGCCGGCCCGGCGCTCGTGCGGCAGGCGACGCGCGCCCGGCTCGTGGCGCTGGGGACGCCGTCGGCCCCCACGGGCCCCGTGCTCGACGTCGCGGGAGCGCCCGCCGCACCCGGCTACTGGCTCGCCGACGCGCTGGCGGTGCTGGGCCCCGACGACGACGGCGCGGCGCAGCGGGCCGCGTCCATCGACCTGCGCCGGACGGCGACCTTCCTGACGGTCGCGGGCGCCGCGTGCGGGCGGGCGGACCTCGTGGCGCGGTGGTCGGCCGACGCACTGGGCACGATCGACGTCGCGCGCCCGGTCACCCGCGCGCAGCGTGCCGTGTGGGTCGCCGCGGCGGAGGGCCGCCTGGGGGCCGACGCCCGCGCGACGCTGCTCGACCGGCTGCGCGCGGCCGTCGCCGCCGTGCCGGCCGCGACCGTGCAGGAGACCGTCGACGACTGGGCCGCCCACGTGCAGGGGGACGTCCGGGACCCGCGCGCCGACGGCACGGGGACCCTGGAGGTCGCCCGGGTGCGTCGCGCGGCCGCCGCGCTGGTGACGCTGCGGGAGCTGGTCGAGAGCGGCGCCCCGGGGACCGACGCCGGGACGCCGGCCGACGCACCGGCCGACGCACCGGCCGACGCGGGGACCGACGCCGGGTCCGACGTCACCGCGCAGGACGACGCGGACGCGACCGTCGCCGAGCTCGTGGCCGTGCTGCGCGCGCTCGTCGACGAAGGTGCGGAGGAGGAGCGCGACCTCATGGTGCGGGCCGCCGAGCTGGAGGCCGTCGTGACCGGCACGGGCGCACCGGGTCCGGCCTGGGACGCCCCGGCGGGCGACCTGCTCACGCTCCTGCGGCAGGACGCGCTGGACCGCCGCGACGACGTCGGGGCGCTGGTGCGCGACGCGTGCGCCCCGTGGCTGGCCGCGGTGGCGGACCGTCTCCTCGCCGACGCGACCGTGCCGGCGCCCGAGGACCTGGAGGTGGCCGCCGCCGGCGTGACGCTGCGGGCCCGCCCGCGGCAGACGGTCGTGGAGGGCCGCGAGGAGGCGCTGCGCCGCATCACGGCACCCGTGCACCCGCTCACGCCGCGCGAGAAGCAGGTGACGATCGGCTGCGCGCTCGCGGCCGTGCTCCTGTGGGTCGCCACGGCCGTCGACCCAAGCGACCTGGGCTGGCTGTACGGGACGGCCGCGGTCGCGTTCTCCGTCGCGGCCGGCGTCCGCGCGTCCCGTCGCGCGGCGCGCTCGCGTGCGGACGCCGAGCGCGCCGAGCGTGGGGCCGCGTTCGTCGAGCGCGAGGCCCAGCGCCTGCAGGCCCGGGTCGAGGAGGTCGCGCAGGCGTTCGCCCGCAGCGGCTCCGACGCCCGGGACGCGCACGCGCGCGTCGTGGGGCTGCTGGCCGCGCCGCCGTCGCCCACCGGGACGCCCGCCGCACCCGCTCCTGCGCCGCGGTAGCGCCGGTGGTAGACCGGCGGGGTGGACGACGAGCGGGCACGCGCGCTGCTGCTGGCCCTGCGGGAGGACGCGCTCGCGCGGCTGTCCGGCCTGGGTGACGCCCACCGGGACGTGGTCGACGCCGCGCGCGGGGCGAACGTCGACGACGAGCACGACCCGGAGGGCGCGACCATCGCCTTCGAGCGCGCGCAGCTCGAGGCGCTGGCCGGCGGTGCGCACCGCCGGCTGGCCGAGGTCGACGCGGCGCTCGCGCGGCTGGCCGCCGGGACGTACGGCAGGTGCGCCGTCGATGGCGAGCCGATCGACGACGACCGGCTCGCGGCACGGCCCACCGCGACGACCTGCGTCGCGCACGCCTGACGCCGGCGGCACGGCCGCCGGCGGGTGGTGCGGTCAGCCGGCCGCCTGCGCCAGACGGTCGAGGGCGAGCGCGGCCAGCACCGCGGACGCGGTGACGAGGGCGTCGTCGGCGAAGCGGGCCCGCGGGGAGTGGTTGTAGTCCGCCGTGGCCGGGTCCTGCCCGACGGGCGTCGCCCCGACGAACACGAAGGCCCCGGGCACCTGCTCCAGCACGTACGAGAAGTCCTCCGCACCGGGCACCGGCGCCTCCGCGTCGAGCCACGCGTCGTCCCCGAACAGGCCGCGCGTCACACGGCGCGCCCGCTCGACCTCGGTCGCGTCGTTGACTGTCACCGGGTACCCGCGCTCGTAGTCGACCGTCGCGGTCAGCCCGTGCGCCGCGGCGACGTGCTCGCACACGCGGGCGATGCGCTCGGGGACGGCCGCGTGCGTGGCCGGGCTGAACGTGCGGACCGTCGCGTCGAGGTGCGCGAGGTCGGGGATGACGTTGTCCGTGGTACCCGCCTGGATCCGGCCGACCGTCACCACGACGGGGTCGAAGACGTCGAACTGCCGCGTCACCATGGTCTGCAGCGCCAGGACGATCTCGGCGGCCACCGGCACGGGGTCGGCCGCGAGGTACGGCTTGGACCCGTGCCCGCCGCGGCCGTGGACGGTGACGCGCACGGTGTCGGACGCCGCCATGAGGGTGCCGGGGCGCGACGCGACGACCCCCACCGGGATCGTCGACGCCATCACGTGCACGCCGTACGCGCCGACGACGCGGCTGCCGGCCGCGTCGAGCACGCCCTCGTCGATCATGAGGCGCGCTCCGCCGTGGCCCTCCTCGCCGGGCTGGAACATCAGGACGACGGACCCCGCGATCTCGTCGCGCCGCGCCGCGAGCACGCGCGCCGCGCCCACGAGGCCGGCGACGTGCATGTCGTGCCCGCAGGCGTGCATGACGCCCGGGTGCCCGGACACGAGGTCGCCGTCCGGCTCCTCGGTGACGGGCAGCGCGTCCATGTCGCCGCGCAGCAGGACCGCGGGCCCCGGCAGGCCGCCGCGCAGCACGGCCGTGACCGAGGACAGGCCCCGGCCGGGGTGCACCTCGAGGTCGAGGTCGGCGAGCGCGTCCAGCACGAGCCGCTGCGTGAGCGGCAGGTCCAGGCCCAGCTCGGGGACGCGGTGCAGCGCGTGGCGCAGCTCGGTGGTCCGCGGCAGCTCGCGCGCCGCGTCGTCCCGGAGTGCCGCCAGCGTTCCCTCGTCCAGAGCCATGCCGTCACCCTGCCACAGGCCGGCGCGGCCCCGGCACGGGACCCGGCGGGACCGCGGGGCCCGTGCCCACGTGGGCCGGTGGCGGTGCGCGCACGTATCGTGGTGCGGATGGCCACGTTCACCGGGTACCTGCGCGCACGCAGCGACGACGAGCTCGTCGCGCTGCTCGTGCGACGTCCTGACCTGGCCACGCCGCACCCGGCGACCCTCGCGTCGCTCGCGGCGCGCGCCACCAGCCGCTCGAGCCTCGACCGCGTGCTGACGTGGGTCGACGGGCTCGTCCTGCAGGTCGTGGAGTCCGTCGTGGTGCTGACGGCCACGCCGGGGGCCGTCGCGCCGTCGCGCGCCGACGTGAGGGCGGCCGTCGGCGCCGGGCCGGCCGAGGCACCCGCGGTCGACCGGGCCCTGGACGACGCCGTCGCGCTCGCGCTGCTGTGGCCCGACGACGACGGCGCGCTGCACGCCGCGCCGGGCGTCGGTGACGCGCTGGGCGCCTCCGCGGCCGGCCTGGCCCCGCCGTCCGCCGACGCCGCGCCCACCGCCGACGACCCCGTCGCGCTCCTCACCGACGCACCCGCGGGCGCCGCCCAGGTCCTGGACGCGCTCCTGTGGGGCCCGCCCGTGGGCCTCGTGCCCCCGCCGGGCACGGCCGCCGGCGACGCGGTCGCCTGGCTCGTGGCGCACGACCTGCTGGTCCGCGCCGACGAGCGGCACGTCCTGCTGCCACGGCACGTCGCGCTCGCGCTGCGTGCGGGCCGCACGCACCGCTCCCCCGCGCTGGCGCCGACGTTCGACGACGCGCCGGTGCGCGACGCCGCGCTCGTCGCGGCCGAGTCCGCCGCCGCGGCCGAGCGGACCGTGCGGCTGGTCCGCCAGCTGCTCGTCCGCTGGGAGCAGCAGCCGCCCGGGGTGCTGCGGTCCGGCGGCCTGGGCGCGCGCGACCTGCGCCGCACGGCGCAGGGCCTCGACGTCGACGACGCCGAGGCGGCCTGGCTGGTGGAGGCCGCCGCGTCCGCGGGCCTGCTCGCCGACGACGGCGAGGAGGCCCCGTCGTTCGTCCCCACGCTGGAGGCGGACGTCTGGGCCGCGCAGGACGTGCCGCAGCGGTGGGCGACCGTCGCGCGGGCGTGGCTCGTCTCGGCCCGCACGCCGTGGCTCGTCGGCGGCCGCGACGAGCGCGGGGCGCTGCGCGCGGCGCTGGACCCCGAGCTGGCCCGGCCGTGGGTGCCGCGGCTGCGGCGCGCGGTGCTCGACGTGCTCGCCGCCGCACCCGCCGGTGCCGCGCCGAGCGCGCAGGACGTCCACGAGGCCCTGCGATGGCGGTCGCCGCGGTCCGTGCCGCCGCTGTCGGCCGTCGAGGCGGTGCTCACCGACGCGACGCGCCTGGGCGTGCTCGGCGCCGGTGCGCTGGCGTCGGCGGGCCGCGCGCTGCTCGTCGAGTCCGGTGCGCAGCCGGCCGCGACCGGGGCCGGCCCCGCGGACGCGGCGGCAGCCCTGGCCGCCGACCTGCCGGCGCCGGTCGACGAGATCCTCCTGCAGGGCGACCTGACGGGCGTCGTCCCCGGGCGGCCGGGTGAGGACCTCGAGGACCTGCTGGACCGTGCCGCCGACGTCGAGTCGCGCGGCGGGGCCGTCACGGTGCGGTTCACCTCCGCGTCGGTGCTGCGCGCGCTCGACGCAGGGACCACGGCCGACGACCTGCTCGCGCGGCTGTCCGCCGCGGCACGCGGCCGCGTCCCGCAGCCGCTGGAGTACCTGGTGCGGGACGTCGCCCGGCGCCACGGCCGCGTGCGGGCCGGTGCCGCGTCGTCGTACGTGCGCGCCGACGACCCCGCGCTGCTCGCCGGCCTGGCCGACGACCCCCGCCTCGCGTCGCTCCGGCTGCGCCTGCTCGCGCCCACGGTGCTCGTCGCGGACGCCGCCCCGGCCGAGCTCCTCGACGCGCTGCGCTCGCGCGGCCTGGCGCCCGTCGCGGAGGACGCGCGCGGTGCCGTCGTGCACGCCGTCGCCCCCGAGCGCCGGACCCGCGCGCGCGCCCGGCGGTCCGCGCCGGTGGCCGAGCGTCCGTCGGCCGAGCGCGCCGTGTCCGTCGTCGCGACGCTCCGGCGCTCCGACACCTCCGAGGTGCCCGGGGCCGCAGGGGCGGGCGTCGTCCCGACGCACCGGCCACCGGCCGACCGACCCCGCGTGGCGGCGCCCGCCCGCGGCGCGGGGAGCACCGGCGCCCCGACTCGCGCGGCCTCCCGCCCCGCCGCCGGAACATCGGAGCCGGGCGACGTGTTGGTGGTCCTGCGTGAGGCCGTCCAGGCCCGCGCGTCCGTCTGGGTCGAGATGGTCGGTGCCGACGGCCGTGCCGAGCGCCGGCTCGTGCGGCCCCTGAAGGTCGAGGGCGGGCGGCTGCGCGCCCTGGACCCCCGCCGCGAGGCGGAGCTCACCGTCGCGGTCCACCGCATCGCCGACGTCACGCCGGTCGACGCCACGACCCCCTGACCTGCCCCACCCCCCACCCCACGGAGGACCGAGTGCCCGACGGCCCGTTGATCGTCCAGTCCGACAAGACCCTCCTGCTGGAGGTCGACCACGACCAGGCCGACGCGTGCCGCCGCGCCATCGCCCCGTTCGCCGAGCTCGAGCGCGCCCCCGAGCACGTCCACACCTACCGGCTGACGCCGCTGGGCCTGTGGAACGCGCGCGCCGCCGGGCACGACGCCGAGCAGGTCGTCGACACCCTGCTGGAGTTCAGCCGGTACCCCGTGCCGCACGCGCTGCTCGTGGACGTCGCCGAGACGATGTCCCGCTACGGCCGCCTGCAGCTCGTCCAGGACCCCGTGCACGGGCTCGTGCTGCACGCGCTGGACGCCGCCGTGCTGGCCGAGGTCATGAAGTCGCGGCGCACGGCCGGCCTGTTCGGCGACCGCCTCGACGCGACCGACGTCGTCGTCCACCCCTCCGAGCGCGGCCACCTCAAGCAGGTGCTCGTCAAGCTCGGCTGGCCGGCCGAGGACCTCGCGGGGTACGTGAACGGCGAGGCGCACCCGATCGAGTTGCAGCAGGACGGCTGGGCGCTGCGGCCCTACCAGCAGCAGGCCGTCGACGGGTTCTTCCACGGCGGCTCCGGGGTCGTCGTGCTGCCCTGCGGCGCCGGCAAGACGCTCGTGGGCGCCGGTGCGATGGCACGGTCCTCCACGACGACGCTCATCCTGGTGACCAACACCGTGTCCGCCCGGCAGTGGCGCGACGAGCTCGTGAAGCGCACGACCCTGACCGAGGACGAGATCGGCGAGTACTCCGGCACCCGCAAGGACGTCCGGCCCGTCACCATCGCGACGTACCAGGTGCTGACGACCAAGCGGAAGGGCGTCTACACGCACCTCGAGCTGCTCGACGCGCGCGACTGGGGCCTCATCGTCTACGACGAGGTGCACCTGCTGCCCGCGCCGATCTTCCGCATGACGGCCGACCTGCAGGCGCGCCGCCGCCTCGGGCTGACCGCGACGCTCGTGCGCGAGGACGGGCGCGAGGACGAGGTGTTCTCGCTCATCGGGCCCAAGCGGTTCGACGCACCGTGGAAGGACATCGAGTCGCAGGGCTACATCGCCCCCGCCGAGTGCACCGAGGTCCGCCTGACGCTGCCCGACCACGAGCGCATGACGTACGCGACCGCGGAACCCGAGGACCGGTACCGCCTGGCCGCCACCGCCGCCGGCAAGAACCGGGTCGTCGACGCGCTCATCGCCAAGCACACCGGCGAGCAGACGCTGGTGATCGGCCAGTACCTCGACCAGCTGCACGACCTGGCCGAGCACCTCGGCGCCGACCTCATCACCGGCGAGACCACGGTGCGCGAGCGGCAGCGACTGTTCGACGCGTTCCGCACCGGCGAGATCACCACGCTCGTGGTCTCCAAGGTCGCCAACTTCTCGATCGACCTGCCCGAGGCCTCGGTCGCGATCCAGGTGTCGGGGTCGTTCGGGTCCCGCCAGGAGGAGGCGCAGCGGCTCGGGCGGATCATGCGCCCCAAGGCCGACGGCAAGACGGCGCACTTCTACACGGTCGTCGCGCGCGACACCGTCGACCAGGAGTTCGCCGCCCACCGCCAGCGGTTCCTCGCGGAGCAGGGGTACTCGTACACGATCGTCGACGCCGAGGACGTGGGCGCGGCGCGGTGACGGTTCCCCCCGGCGGCCCGCGTCCTCACGGCCCGCCCGCTCACCCTGGTGCGACGGGGCGACGTCGACCAGCGGGCGCTGCGGCGGGACCGCGGGTCCCCCGACGAGCCGGTGCCCCCGGCCGCCATGCCGTGAGCGGGTGCGCACCGCCCGCCCTCCGCGTCGGTCACGGAACCCCCGGGGCCACGCCTGCGTTGCCACCGGTGACACCCTGAGAAAGGATCGACACGTGCGAGCAGCTCGTCGTGCCCTGACCCCGCTGGCCGCCCTCGCGGTGGGCGCGACGCTCGTCGTCGCGGGTGCGGGCTCCGCAGCCGCCGAGGCGCCCTTCGACCTGTCCAGCCGGGTGATCGACCGGGCCGGCGTGCTGGACGACGTCGCCGCGGTGCGCGACGCCGTCGACCAGGTGGGCGAGCAGACGCCGTACCGGTTGACGGTCGTGTACGTCGACTCCTTCGACGGGCTGTCCGCCAACGCGTGGGTCGCCGACGCGGCCGAGATCTCCGGGCTCGGCAGCAGCGACGCGGTGCTCGCCGTCGCCGTCGAGGACCGGGACTTCACCCTCGCACCGACCTCGCTGGGCACGATCACGTCCGCACAGCTCGACGACGTCGCGTCGGACGTGCGCGACGAGCTGGGCGCCGACGACTGGGACGGGGCCGCGATCACGGCGGCCGACGGCATCGTGTCCGCGGCGGGCGGGTCCACCGGCCGCTCCGAGGGGTCCTCGTCGGGCGGCGCCCTGACGGCCCTGCTGCTCCTGGGGTTCGTCGTGATCGGCGCGGTCCTGCTGTTCACGTTCCTGCGGCGCCGCAGCCCGCAGCCCGCCGGCGTCCTGCGCGACACCGCCGGGGCGACGCGCGTGGCGACCGCCGCCGACGAGTACGCGGCCCTGCCGACGGCCGAGCTGGACCGCCGGTCGGCGTCCGCGCTCGTCGCCCTGGACGACGCGCTGCGGTCCTCCGAGGAGGAGCTGGGCTTCGCGCAGGCGCAGTTCGGCGGCGACTCCACCCGCGAGTTCGAGACCGTCCTCACCCAGGGCAAGCACACGCTCACCGAGGCGTTCCGGCTGCGCCAGACGCTCGACGACGACGTCCCGGACACCGAGGCGCAGGTCCGCGCCACGTCCGCGCAGATCCTGCGGCTGTGCGGCCAGGTCGAGGACCGGCTCGAGGAGCAGAAGGAGGCGTTCGACCGCCTGCGGGCCATCGAGGCCCGCGTCGACGACGCGATCGAGGCGCACCAGCGCGAGGCGGACCGGCTGCGCGCCCGGGTCGAGCCGGCCCGCGCCGCCGTGACCGCCCTCGGCGCGCGGTACTCCCCCGACGCGCTCGGGTCCGTCGCCGGCAACCCCGAGCAGGCCGCGCGTCTGCTCGACGACGTGGGCCCCGTGCTGACGCAGGCCCGTGAGCGCTCCGCCACAGGGGACAAGGGCGGCGCCGTCGGGTTCGCCCGTGCCGCCGAGGAGGCCCTGGCGCAGGCCGCGACGCTGCTCGACGCGGTCGACACGGCCGACGGCGAGCTCGCCGCCGCCGGTGCACGCCTCGACGCCGGCACCCGGTCCATCACGTCCGACCTCGCCGACGCCGAGCGGCTCGCCCCCGGCGACCCGCAGGTCGCAGCCCACGTCCGCGAGGCGCGCGAGGCCGTCGAGCAGGCCACCGACGCGCGCGCCGGCACGGGCGACCCGCTCGCGGCGCTGCGTCGCCTCACGGCTGCCGAGGCGGCGCTCGACGCGGCGCTGGCACCGCGGCGCGACGCCGAGGAGCGCGGCCGGCGGGCGCGGGCGCTGCTGGACGACACGCTCGGTCGGCTCGACTCCGCGGTGCGCGCGACCACCGACTACGTCAGCACGCGCCGCGGGGCCGTCGGGCCCCAGGCCCGCACCCGCCTGGCGGAGGCCGACCGCCTGCGGCTGCGCGCGCTCGACCAGCGCGCGTCCGACCCGGAGGCGGCCCTGGCCACGGCGCAGCAGGGTGAGAGGCTCGCCTCCGAGGCGCAGCGGCTCGCGCAGATCGACGTCGAGAACGCCCAGCGGCACGACGACGGTCGCGGCGAGGGGCCCGGCGGCGGGATGGACGTCGGCGGCATGATCCTCGGCGGCATCCTCATCGACTCGATCCTGCGCGGCGGCGGACGCGGCGGCGGCGGCTGGGGCGGCGGCGGTGGCAGCTGGGGCGGCGGCGGCTTCGGCGGCGGCGGTCGCGGTGGCGGATTCGGCGGCGGCGGCTTCGGCGGCGGCGGACGCGGCGGCGGGTTCTGAGCCGCCGGCCGCGCGGCACCACCTGGCGCGACAGACTCAGGCGGTGGCCGACGTCGGCGACCGCGGCACGTGACACCGGGCGGACCGTCCGGGTCGGCACCAAGGGAGGGCACGACACGATGACCGAGAAGCAGTCCATCTTCGGGCGGATCGCGCAGCTGACGCGCGCGAACATCAACGCCCTCATCGACCAGGCCGAGGACCCGCAGAAGATGCTCGACCAGCTCGTGCGGGACTTCACGAGCTCCATCGCCGACGCCGAGAAGGCCATCGCCCAGTCCATCGGCAACCTGCGCCTGGCCGAGCAGGACTACAACGAGGACGTCGCCGCGTCGCGCGACTGGGGACAGAAGGCGCTGGCCGCGTCGTCGCGCGCCGACCAGTTCCGCGCCGCGGGCGACACGGCGAACGCCGACAAGTTCGACAACCTCGCCAAGGTGGCGCTCGGCAAGCAGCTCACGGCCGAGCAGGAGGCGCGGGACGCCGAGCCGGTCATCGCCTCGCAGCGCGAGACGGTCGAGCGCCTCAAGTCGGGCCTCGCGCAGATGAAGGACAAGCTCGGTCAGCTCAAGCAGCGCCGGGACTCGCTCGTCGCGCGGCAGAAGTCCGCGCAGGCGCAGCGCCAGGTGCAGGAGGCGATCGGCTCGATCAACGTCCTGGACCCGACCAGCGAGATCGCGCGCTTCGAGGAGAAGGTCCGCCGCGAGGAGGCCTACGCGATGGGGCAGGCCGAGCTGGCCGCGTCCTCGCTCGACTCGCAGTTCGCCGAGCTCGAGTCGGCGGGTGCCGAGATCGAGATCGAGGCGCGCCTGGCCGCGCTCAAGCAGGGCAGCGCGCCGCGGCAGATCGAGGCGACCACGGTCACCCCGCCGGTCGGCACCGGCACGCAGGACTCCTGACGCAGCGACGGCCCCGACCCGTGCAGGGTCGGGGCCGTCGTCGTCGGTGCGGGCGGGTCAGGCGGGGACGCGGCGGACCGCCGCGCGCTCGCGCACGAGAGCGACGAACGCCCGGGCGAGGGCGCGCCCGGCGGCCTCGATCTCGTCACCGCGCGCGTCCATGCCCTCGACGACCGCCCCGGTGTCGACGTCGTCGTTCGCGTCGGCCCAGGCACGCATCGTCGCGGCGCCGGCCTCCGGGTGGAACTGCACGCCCCACGCGCTGCCGATCCGGAACGCCTGGAACGGGTACGTCGAGGACGACGCGAGCCACACGGCACCGCGCGGCAGGTCGACGACCGCGTCGGCGTGCATGCTCGGCAGCGGGCTCGTCCGGGCCGCGCCCGCGAGCTCCACGAGCGGCCCGACGAGCGCGTCGCTCGAGGCCTCCGGCCGCCAGCGGACGTCGACGACGCCGGCCTCCCGCCCCGGGGGCGCGGCCACCTCGACGCGTCCGCCGCGAGCCACGGCGAGCAGCTGTGCGCCCAGGCAGATGCCGAGGGCCGGCACGTCGGTCGCGCTCACCACGGCGAGCAGGTCCCGCAGGGGCCGCAGCCACGGCGCGGCCTCGTCGTCGCGCGCGGACATCTGGCCGCCGAGCACGAGCAGGCCCTCGCCGACCTCCGTCGGGCCGGGCAGCGGGTCACCGAGGTCGGCGCGCACGAGGCGGACGTCGACCCCGGTGAGCCACTCGGCGAAGCGGTCGAGGTCCACGTCGGGAGCGCTCTGCACGACGGTCACGCGGGGGACGGGCCCCGCGTCGGCGGCGGCGAGCGCGAGGTCGCTGAAGTGAACGGTCACATTTCCACGGTAGCGGCCGACGGCCCGCCCGCCGAAAGTCCAGGTCACATGTCCATCACGAATCGGCGGGTTCGCCCCCGATCGACCGTTCCGGCGCGCCGTGCACGGTCGGCGCACGCCCAGGCGACTCCCAGGAATCGGCGCGAGACTGGGAGCATGACCAGCGCGTCCAGCACGCCCGAGGCCCGGCTGCTCGTCGTGGACGACGAGCCGAACATCCGCGAGCTCCTCGCGACGTCCCTGCGCTTCGCCGGCTTCGAGGTGCACGCGGCCGCGGACGGCGGCTCGGCCCTCCGACTGGCCCGCGACACGGACCCGGACCTCGTGGTGCTCGACGTCATGCTGCCGGACATGGACGGCTTCACCGTCACCCGCCGCCTGCGCGAGAAGGGCCACCACGTGCCGGTGCTGTTCCTCACCGCCCGTGACGACACGGCGGACAAGGTGCAGGGCCTGACGGTCGGCGGCGACGACTACGTCACCAAGCCGTTCAGCCTCGAGGAGGTCGTCGCCCGCATCCGCGCGATCCTGCGCCGGACCAGCCCCGACGACGGCCTGGACGCCCACGTCCTGCGCTACGCGGACCTCGAGCTCGACGACGACACGCACGAGGTGCGCCGCGCGGGCCACGAGGTGGAGCTGTCCCCCACCGAGTTCAAGCTGCTGCGGTACCTCATGCTCAACCCGCAGCGGGTGCTGTCCAAGACGCAGATCCTCGACCACGTGTGGCAGTACGACTGGGGCGGCGACGCGAACATCGTGGAGTCGTACATCTCCTACCTGCGCCGCAAGATCGACCACCTCACCGACGCGGACGGCAACCGCCTGCCGCCCTTGATCCACACCCGCCGCGGGGTCGGCTACCTGCTGCGCGAGTCGACGTGAGCGGTCGCACGGCGCCGGACGGCGAGCCCGCCCGGGACGACCCGTCCGACGCGCCCGCGCCCGGCCCGCCCGCCGACGCCCGCGCGCCCCGGCACGAGGGGGCGCTCGCGAGGGTGCGCGCGACGTGGCGCGCGACGTCGCTGCACCGGCGGCTCGTCACGATCACGGCCGTGCTGCTCGGCACCGGCCTCGTGGTCGCGGCCGTCACCGCCACGACGCTGCTCGAGCGCAGCCTGCTGACCCCGGTGGACGAGAAGCTGGCCACCGAGGGGCAGGCCGTCGCCGAGGACGCCCTCGTGTTCCTCAGCATGGGCGGCGGCCGGCTCGTCCCCACGGACTACTACGTGCGCGTGCAGACGCCCGGCGACGAGGCGCCCCTGGTCACCCACGCGGCACAGGAGGCGTACGGCATGCCGCGCGTCGCCGACCTCACGGCCGCCGAGGCGTCCGCCGTCCGGGGCACGCCGTTCACCGTGCCGTCGACGAAGGCCGGCTCGACGTGGCGCGTCGTCGCCTACCCGTTCCAGGCCCCCGACGGCACCACCGGGTCGGTCGTCGTCGGCCTGCCGCTGAAGGACATCCACGCCACGGTCGTCGCCATGGCGTGGACGCTCGCGGCGTCCGGCGTGCTCATCGTCGCCGCCGGCGTGCTCGTCGGCGGCTGGGCGGTGCGCCGCTCGCTGCGGCCCCTGGGCGAGATCGAGCGGACGGCGGCCAAGATCGCCGCCGGCGACCTGTCGCAGCGCGTGCCCGTCGCCCCGGAGTCCACCGAGGTCGGCCGCCTCGGTGTCGCGCTCAACGGGATGCTCACGCAGATCGAGGAGGCGTTCGACGCGCGCACGGCCTCCGAGGCGCGCATGCGCCGTTTCGTGGCCGACGCGTCGCACGAGCTCCGCACGCCGCTCGCCGCGGTCCGCGGGTACGCCGAGCTGTACGGGATGGGGGCGCTGACGACGCAGGAGCAGGTCACGGACACGATGCACCGCATCGAGGAGTCCGCGACGCGCATGGGCTCGCTGGTCGAGGACCTGCTGGCGCTCGCCCGCCTCGACGAGGGGCGCCGCGGCAAGGTGCGCCCCGTCGACCTCACGGTGCTGGCGGCCGACGCCGTGAGCGACCTGCGGGCCCTCGACCCGCAGCGGCGGGTGCGCCTGGAGTCGCTGGACGGGGTGACGGGCCCGCGCGTCGTGCTCGGGGACGAGGAGAGGCTGCGGCAGGTGCTGGCCAACCTCGTCGGCAACGCCGCACGGCACACGCCGCCGGCCACGCCCGTCGAGATCGCGGTCGGTGCGGGTGCCGACGACCGCACCGCGGTGCTCGAGGTCCGCGACCACGGCCCCGGCATCCCTCCCGAGCACGCCGGTCGCGTCTTCGAGCGGTTCTACCGCGTCGACGCGTCGCGCACGCGGGACTCGGGCGGATCCGGCCTGGGCATGGCGATCGTCGCCGCGATCGTGGAGTCGCACGGCGGCCACGTGGGGGTGCACGAGACGCCCGGCGGCGGCGCGACGGTGCGCGTGGAGCTCCCCGTGGACGGGCCCCCCGTGGGCGGGAGCACGGACGCCGGCACCGCGCCCGGGACCCGGGACGGCACGGGCACCCACCCCGCGTGAGCAGCCACCCGCGGGGTCCGGGACCCACGGTCCGGGTGGGCGGCGTCCTGCGGTGGACACCGGGTGCGCCCCCGGTGCCCGACGTGGCTACGATGGCGCGTCCGTCGTCAATGTCGTGAGGCTGATCCATGGGCGTCCATGACGCACCCGCCTGGCTCGTCCCGGCGTTCACCCGCAACGTCCTCGAGGCCGGGGGCACCGCACCCGCCGAGGACATCCGGCGCACCGCCGACGACCTCCTGGAGCGGTGGACGCGCCCCGACCGGCACTTCCACAACCTCCGGCACCTCGTCGACGTGCTCGCGCGCGTCGACGAGCTCGACGAGGAGGCGCACCACCCCGAGCTCGTCCGGCTCGCCGCCTGGTTCCACGGCGCGGTGTTCGACTCCGCGGACCGCAAGGCGTACGCCAACCGCGGCGGCGAGGACGAGGCGGCCAGTGCCGTGCTGGCACGCGAGCAGCTCATGGCGCTCGGCGTCCCCGAGCGGCACGCGCAGCGCGTGGCGGACCTGGTCTCGGCGCTGGTGCGGCACTCCCCGGACCCGACCGACATCGACTGCGCCGTCCTGTGCGACGCGGACCTGGCGATGCTCGCCACCGAGCCGCAGCGGTACAAGGCGTACCTGAACGACGTGCGCGCCGAGTACTCGCACCTGCCGGTCGAGGACTACGTGCGGGCACGGGTCCGCATCCTGCACAAGCTCCTCGCGCGCCCGTCGCTCTTCGTGAGCCCGCTCGCCCAGGCGTGGGAGGAGCCCGCCCGCCAGAACGTCTCGGCGGAGCTGCAGCGCCTGGAGAAGGAGCTCGCGAAGCTCGAGGCGGCCGCGGCGGCCGAGCCGTCGGCCTCCGGCTCCGCGGACGCCGACGCCTGACGCACGGCCCCGGTGGCCCGCCGCCGGCCCCGGCCGCGGCCGCGGGCCCGGGCCCGGCGTCAGTGCGCGAACAGCCGCGACGCGTGCGCCTCCGCCTCGGCGTACGTCCGCGCGGCCGCCTGCATCGCCGTGGCGATCTGCGCCAGCGACTGCTCAACGCGCGCCTGGGTGACCGTCCACTCCGCGACGACGGACCCGAACGCCCCCGCGGCGCCACCGCGCCACGTGGCCTGCAGCTCCACGAGCTGCCGCTGCATCGCCGCGACCTCCGCCTGGATGCTCGCCGACCTGGCCACCACCGCGGCCGCCGACCCGTCGAGCTGCGCGCTGTCGACCTCGTACCTGCTCATGGACGCCTCCCGTGCCGTCGTGGCCACCCGGTGCGGCCTCGCTGACGACGACGCTGCCGACGCTAGGCCCACGGCGTCGCCGGGCCCGGTCGCCTGCCCGCATCCGTGGACCGACCTCGCCAAGGGCAGGGCTGTGGTCGGGTCGAGCGTGGCGGGTGCACGACGTAGCCTCGGGCCGTGACCCTGCTCGTCGACCCCCCGCTGTGGCCCCGCCACGGAACGGTGTGGGGCCACCTCGTCAGCGACGAGTCGTACGACGAGCTCCACGCCTTCGCGGCCCGGGCGGGCCTGCCGCGCCGGGCGTTCGACCGCGACCACTACGACGTCCCGGTCGAGCGCTGGGAGGAGCTCGTGGCCCTCGGCGCCTGCCCGGTGAGCACCCGTGACCTGGTCCGGCGGCTGCGGGCGTCGGGACTGCGCGTCGCGGGCCGCGACCGCCGTCCCTGACGCCGTCAGGTCCGGGCGGCAGCCGCGCGCGGCCGCGTCACGGCGGCCGTCGCCACGGCCGCCAGCACCAGGCACACCACCACGCCGATGGCCCCGGCCACCGCGACCGGGATCCCGCCGGCGGCCCCGTAGTCGGCCAGCGGCATGCCCGCGAACGCGTGGTCGCGCGCGGCACCGGCGAACCCGGTGCGCTGCGCCGTGGCCTCCAGGCCGTCGGGTGCGGCGGACGCGAACGCGGACAGCGCCACGGCGGCCAGACCCGCGAGGCCGGCCAGCACCCCGGCCGGCACCAGCGCCTCGCCCCGGGCCGGCACGCCGTCGCGCGACGTCAGCGCGAGCGCCCCCGGACGGACCGCCACGACGAGCGCCACGACGGCACCCGTGAGCACCGCCTCGCCGAGCCCGACGAGCACGTGCACGCCGAGCATCCGGCCCGCGAGCGCTCCCAGCGGCACCTCGACGGTCCCGCCCACGGCGTACAGGACGACGAAGACGGCGGCCGACACCACGACGCCGGCCGCGCCACCGGCCGCGGCCGCCAGGGGCCCGACCACGCGCGCGTCGGGCTCACCGGCCCGCTGCCGCGCGACCGCGACCACGCCGCGCGCGACCACCCAGCCCACCAGCGTCCCGACGACCGCCATGAGCAGCGTGTTGGTGCCCAGCGCGGTGAGGCCGCCGTCCGCGAACGCCACCGCCTGCACGACCAGCACGACCGTGACGGCCAGCAGCCCCCACGCCGGCCCGAGCAGCGCGGCCGCGAGCGCACCGCCCATCAGGTGCCCGCTGGTGCCCGCCGCGACCGGGTAGTTGAGCATCTGCAGGCCGAACACCGCGGCGGTGGTCGCGCCGACGAGCGCCGGGTGCGGGGCGCGCGCGCCGCCGCGGCGCGCCCGCACGGCGGCGCCGACGACGGCGGCACCCGCGACGGCGGCCGTCGCGGCGGAGACGGGGTCGGTCAGGAACTGGTCAGGGACGTGCATCGGTGTGCTCCTTCGTCGGGTGGTGCCGGGTCGTGGCGGAGGTGGAGAGGCGCGCACGCGGCGGGAACGCGCGCACGCGGCGGACCGGTCACGCGCCGACCGCCAGCACCGCGAGCGGCGCGCCGGCGGTGACCTGCTGGCCGGGCTCCACGAGCACCCGCACCACGCGGGCGTCGGACGGCGCGGCGACGGGCAGCTCGAGCTTCATGGCCTCGAGCGCGACGAGGAGGTCGCCCGCGCGCACCCGTGCGCCGGGCGTCGCGGCGACGCGCCAGACGCAGCCCACCATCGGCGCCGCCACCAGGACGTGCCCGGCGGGCAGCTCGTCCGGCGGCGGCCCGTCCGCGGCACCCGGCGTCACCGGCTCGGCACCGGGCGCCGGGCGCGGCGCGTCCAGCTCGCCGGCCAGGGCCCACGCGCGGCGCTCGCGGGCGAGCGCCGCCGCCTGCCGGTCCCGGGAGCGTGCGATGTCGTCGGCCTGCGCCGCGAGCAGGTCACGGTGCTCACGGGCCGAGAACGTGCCCTCCTCGACCAGCACGTCGAGCCGGCCCGCGGCGCACGCCGCCCGCTGCTCCTCCAGCTCGTCCGCGCCGACCGGGTGCCACACGATGCGGTCGAAGAAGCGCAGCAGCCAGGGCACGCCCGGCTCGAACGGCGGGTGCTGGCGGTGGCCCGACCACACGGGCAGCGTGCGTCCGACGAGCTGGTAGCCACCCGGGGAGTCCAGCGCGTACACGCACAGGTACTGGCCGCCCAGCCCGACGGACCCCGCGGCCGTCCAGGTGCGGGCCGGGTTGTACTTGGTCGTCATGAGCCGGTGCCGCGGGTCGAGCGGCACCGCCAGCGGGGCGCCCAGGTACACGTCGCCCAGCCCGATCACGAGGTACTCCGCCGCCGTCATCGTGGCCAGCACGTCCTCGACCCCCGCGAGGCCGTTCATGCGTCGCACGAGCTCGACGTTCGACGGCAACCAGGGCGCCCCCGCCCGCACGCCGGCCGCGTACCGCTCGACGGCCTCGGCGACGACCGGGTCGTCGAACGACAGCGGCAGGTGCACCCGCCGGGACGGGACCACGAGGTCGTCGGCCGGGGGCAGGCCCGCGTCGAGCCCGACCAGGACGTCCACGAGGTCGGGCGCGGGCAGCACGTCGGGCTCGACGCGCACGTGCAGGCTCCGGACACCGGGCGTGACGTCGACGACGCCGGGCACCGCCCGCGCGCGCAGCGCCTCGGCGAGGGCGTGCACCCGCAGGCGCACCGCGAGGTCGAGGACGGGTGGCCCGTACTCCACGAGGACGTGGTCGTCGGCGCCGCGCAGGTAGACCGCCGCGGGGCGTCCCGCCGGGTCGTCACGGTCCGCCGGGACGCGCGCGAGCACGCCGTCGTCGCCGTCGGGCCCGGTGCGCAGGTCGGCGGGCAGGCGGGCGGCGGCGCGCCGGGCCGGTGAGGCGCGCAGCGCGTCGGCCGTCGCCGCGGCCACCGGCACCAGCCGCACGGTGTCACCGGGCCGGATCTGCCCGAGCCGCCAGCGGTGCCCGGCGACCACCGCCAGCGGGCACGCGAACCCGCCGAGCGACGGCCCGTCCGGGCCGAGCAGGATCGGGGTGTCGCCGGACAGGTTGAGCGCCCCCACGCCGTACGGGGTGTCGTGCACGTTCGAGGGGTGCAGGCCCGCCTCGCCGCCGTCCGCGCGCGCCCAGCGCGGACGCGGCCCGGCCAGCCGGATGCCGGTGCGACCGACGTGCGCCTGGACGTGCCAGGTGGCGTCGTACAGCGTCCGCAGGTCCTCGCGCGTGAGGTACGTCGGCGCGGCCTGCGGCCCCTCCTGGACGGCGAGCTCCCAGGCGTGCGTGAGCCGGGGCCGCGCCTCGGCGGGCACCGCAGCCACGGGTCCGGCGTCGTCCGGGACGGTCGCGGGCACCAGGACGTCGCCGACCGCGAGCGCGCGCCCCGTGTAGCCGCCCAGCCCGCCGAGCGTGAACGTCGCCGCCGAGCCGAGGTACCGCGGCACGTCGAGGCCGCCGCGCACCAGCACGTACGTCCGCAGGCCCGGCCCGGGCGGCGCCCCGACGTCGAGCACGGCACCCGCGGGGACGTCGACCGGCTCCCACTGCGGCACGGGCGTGCCGTCGACGGTCACCGGGGCTCGGGCGCCCGTCACGCAGACGACGGCCGCGTGGCTGAACCGCAGCCGCGGGCCGAGGAGCGTGCACTCCAGCCCGGCGGCGCCCTGCGGGTTGCCGAGCGCGGTGTTGCCGAGCCGGAACGACAGGTCGTCCATCGGTCCCGACGGGCAGATGCCGACGTGCCAGTACCCGAGCCGCCCCGGCCAGTCCTGCACGGTCGTCATGACCCCCGGGCGCAGCACCTCGACCCACGGCTCGTCGTCGACGACGCCGGCCAGCGTCGTGGTCGTGTGCCGGGCCGCGCGCACGTCGGCGTCGGCGACCGCCGCACGCAGCAGCGGCAGGTTGGTGGCGACGCCGTGCACCGCCGTGCCCGCGAGCGCGGCGGCGGCGGCGTCGAGCGCCCCGGCCCGGTCCTCGGCGTGGACGACGACCTTGGCGAGCAGCGGGTCGTAGTGGGTGGACACCTCCTGGCCCGCCTCGGCCCACGTGTCGACGCGCACGCCCGGGGGGAACGTGACCGACGTCAGCAGGCCGGCGTCGGGACGGTGGCCGCGGCGGGGGTCCTCGGCGTGGACGCGGGCCTCGACGGCGTGCCCGCGCACCGGCGGGCCGGTGTCCGGCAGCGCGGCGAGCTCGGCCGCCAGGTCCGCGTCGCCCCGCGCCAGGCGCAGCATCCACGCGACGAGGTCGACGCCCGTGACCTCCTCGGTGACCGTGTGCTCGACCTGCAGCCGCGCGTTGACCTCGAGGAACGCGTGCTCGCCGCGCTCGACGTCGACGACGTACTCCACGGTGCCGGCCGACCGGTACCCGGCCGCCGCCGTCAGGGCGCGCGCGGACGCGGCGAGCTGCTCGCGCAGGCCGGCCGGCAGCGCCGGTGCCGGAGCCTCCTCGACCACCTTCTGGTGGCGGCGCTGCAGCGAGCAGTCCCGGTCCCCCAGGCTCAGCACCCGCCCGGTGCCGTCGCCGAACACCTGCACCTCGACGTGCCGCGCGCGGCGGACCAGGCGCTCGAGGTAGACGCCGTGGCGGGCCGTCGGGAGTGCCGCCACACGCGCGTACGCGGTGCGCAGCCCGGCGGGGTCGTCGCACACCCGCATCCCCGTGCCGCCACCCCCGCCGACGGCCTTGAGCATCACCGGGTAGCCGATGCGCTCCGCGGCGGCGAGCGCGTCGTCGAGGTCGGCCAGCAGCCCGCTGCCGGGGAGCAGCGGGACGCCGGCCACGCGCGCCGCGGCCCGCGCGCGGTGCTTGTCACCGAACACCGCGAGCTGGGCGGGGGTCGGGCCGACGAACACCAGCCCGGCCGCCTCCACCGAGGCGGCGAAGCCCGCGTCCTCGGCCAGGAACCCGTACCCGGGGTGCACGGCGCCCGCGCCCGTCGCCCGCGCGGCTGCGAGGACCGCGTCGGCACGCAGGTAGGACTCGACGGCGGGCGCGGGACCGATCCGCACGGCCTGGTCGGCGATCCGCACATGGGGTGCCGCGGCGTCGGCGTCGGAGTGCACGGCGACCGTCCGCAGGCCGAGCGCCGACGCCGTGCGCAGGACGCGCACGGCGATCTCGCCGCGGTCGGCCACGAGCAGGGTGTCGAACACGGGGTCCCTCGGGTCGGCGCCGCAGGCGCCGTGGGTATACACGGCGGTATCCGGACCGTAGGAACCCCCTGTTACCCGGGGCGGCGCGCGTCGTAAACGGTGGGTTACGACGGGTCGGCCCGGTCGTCCGTGGCCCGCGCCCCCGCGGCGGGAAGCGCTGTTTCACCCGTGGCGGCGGGGGCGTCGACGGCCCGTCCCCGCCCGGCCCCGTCTATGTTGGCCGTCCCGTCGCCCCACCCGGAGGACCCGCACCCCATGGCACGACGTCCCCTGACCGCCCTCGCCGCGGCCCTCGCGCTCACGGTCACCCTGGGCGGGTGCAACGCCATGCGCGAGCAGACGTCGGGCACCCCGCGCAACGAGGACGACGTCCCCGTCACCCGGGCGGTGAAGGAGGCCGTGCTCGCGGCCCTGCCGGACGCCGTCGACACGCACTCGACGCACCACCTCGACGGGTTCGCCCTGCAGCTGACGGTCACGGTCGTGTGGCCCGCCGAGACGGCGCTCGACGCGGCCGCCGTCCGTGCGGGTGCCATCGCGATCTGCGAGAACCTCGAGGGCTTCGACCTCGTGCGGTACGGCTTCCACCGCGACCCGGACGGCCGCTTCGACCTGGAGACCCTGTGGCCCGAGGCGTTCCCGGACGCGGCCGACGCCGTGCGCGACACCGACGTCCGCATCTGGGAGGACGACTGCGCGGCGCTGCTGGCGGCCTGAGCGGCCCGGCGGTCAGCCGTTGACCGCCATGCGCGCCATCGCGTGCGACGCCCGCTGCATGACCACCTCGAGCGACTCCCCCACGTGCTGGTGCAGCGCCGTCAGCGCCTCGCCCAGGCGCTCGGCGAGCACGAGCTCGAGGATCTCGATGTGCTCCGCGATGGTCGCGGTGATGCGCTCGTCCTCGACGAAGTCGTGCATGCGCACCGCGCGGATCTTCTGGTTGACGGCGACCAGGGCGTCGGTGAGCTGCGCGTTCCCCGACGCCTGGGACAGCGCGCGGTGGAAGCCCTCGTCGAGGACCACGAAGCTCGGGTCGGGCTCCGGGACGTCGTCGCGCAGCTCCTGCCAGCGCGCGAGCTCGGCACCGAGCAGCGCGCGGTCGTGCTGGACCTGCGGGTTCTCGATGGCCCGGGCGACGCCGCGCAGCTCGAGGGTGATGCGCAGCTCGTACAGGTCGCGCAGCGACGCGAGGGACGGCACGACGACGGCGTAGCCGAAGTCGGTGCGCTCGACGAGCCCGTCGGACAGCAGCCGGGACAGCGCCTCCCGCACGGGGGTGCGGGACACGTCGAACGCCCGGGACAGCTTGGGCTCGGTGAGCCGCTCGCGCGGTGAGACGCGGCCGTTGAGGATCTCGTCGCGCAGCTGCTGGTACACCTGCTCGCGCAGCGACCCACCGGCCGCAGTGCCCGTGGGCCCCGCGGCCGCGAGGCCGTGCGGCCCGATCGGCATGCCCCCCACGCTAGCCCTCCGCCTCCCGCGTCCCCGGGCCGTTCGCCGCCCCGGGGTTCATCCGCACGACGACCTCACAGTGCCATCGCGGCACGCACGTCACCCTCCTGGGCGACCCCGCCGGCCCCCTGCGCCGTGACGCGCCCCGACTCCAGGACGTAGTAGTGCGACGACGCCGCGAGCGCGAAGCCCACGTGCTGCTCGACGAGCAGCACCGACAGCCCGCCCGCGCCCGCGAGCTGCACGACCGCGTCCTCGATCTCCGCGACCACCGACGGCTGGATGCCCTCGGTCGGCTCGTCGAGCACGATCAGCCGCGGCCCCGTGATGAGTGCGCGCGCGATCGCGAGCTGCTGGCGCTGCCCGCCGGACAGCAGCCCCGCTCGCCGCCCGAGCAGCCCGCGCAGCGCCGGGAACAGGTCGAGCGCCTCGTCGAGCCGCCGGGCCCCCGCCGGCCCGGCGACGTCGGCCACGAGCTGCAGGTTCTCGCGCGCGGTGAGCTGACCGAACGACTGCTGCCCCTGCGGCACGTACGCGAGACCCGCCCTCACGCGCTGGTGCGGTCGCCACCGCGTCACGTCCTCGCCGCCCAGCAGGACGGCGCCCGACCGCACGGGCAGCAGCCCGACAGCGGCCCGCAGCAGCGTCGTCTTGCCGGCGCCGTTGTGCCCCATGACCGCGACGACGGCACCGTCGGGCACCTCGACGTCGACGCCGTGGACGACGGCCGTGCGGCCGTACCCCACGTGCACCCCGCGCAGCTGCAGCATCACTCCACCCCCGTGCTCGTGGCCGACGCGGCGTCGGGGGCGGGCGTGCCGCGGCCCCTGCCGTGCGCACCGGACCCCAGGTACACCTCGACGACGCGCGGGTCGGCCTGCACCTGCGCCACCGTGCCCTCGGACAGGACCCTGCCCTGGTGGAGCACCGTGACGGACGCCGCGAACGCCCGCAGGAACTCCATGTCGTGCTCGACGACGACGACCGTGCGCTGCTCGCCGATGCGCTGCAGCAGCAGGCCCGTCTCCTCGCGCTCGGCCTGGCTCATGCCCGCGACGGGCTCGTCCAGCAGCAGCAGCCGCGCGTCCTGGACGAGCAGCATCCCGATCTCGAGCCACTGCTTCTGCCCGTGCGCGAGGATCCCCGCGGGCAGGTCCCGGACCTTCGTCAGGCCTACGGTCTCCAGCGCGGCCTCCACCTCGGGGGACACGCCGCGTCGGCGGCGCAGCATCGTCAGCGGCCCGCGGCGCGCACCGGCGGCGATGTCGAGGTTCTGCAGCACGGTGAGCTCGTCGAAGACGCTCGCCGTCTGGAAGGTACGCCCCACCCCGGCCCGCACGATCTTGTGCGACGGCCTGCCGAGCAGCTCGACGCCGCCGAACTGCACGGACCCTGTGGCCGGCGCGAGGCCGGTGATCGCGTCGACGATCGTCGTCTTGCCGGCGCCGTTGGGACCGATGAGGAACCGCAGGTCGCCCTGCGTGACCGTCAGGTCGACGCCGTCGACGGCCACGAACCCGTCGAACACGACCCGCAGGTCCCGGATCTCGAGGTAGTCGTGCCGGAACCGGGCACCGGGCGCCGCGAGGACGGCCTCCAGCGCCTCGGGGTCCAGGCTGCCGGTCGCGTCCGGGCCGATGTCGGCGCTCATGCGTGCCTCCCTGCGGTGCTGGCCGTGCCGGCGTCGTGCGCGGGTGCCTCGTCGGGCGTCCCCGTGGCGGGTGCGGGCTGGTCTCTCGCGTCGCCGGACGCGCCCCGGCGCCGGCGCCACAGCCCGCCGAGGGACGCGAACCCCTGCGGCAGGAAGGCGACGACGAGGATGAACAGCGCACCCTGGAAGTAGGTCCAGAACGACGGGAACTGCTCGGACAGGCCCGTCTCCGCCCACGAGACGGCGACCGCCCCGAGCACGGGACCGAGCAGGGTCGCGCGTCCGCCGATCGCGACGCCCACGAGGAACCCGATGGACGGGATCACGCCCACGTCGGCGGGCGAGATGATGCCGACGACCGGCGCGAACAGCGCCCCGCCGATGCCGGCGAAGCACGCGGCGACCGCGTACGCGACGACCTTGACGTTCGCCGGGTCGTACCCGAGGAACCGGACGCGGTTCTCCTGGTCGCGCACCGCGACGAGCAGCTCGCCGTAGCGCGAGACCATGAGCAGCCGCACCACGACGACCATCGCGATGAGCACGCCCGCGGCGATGAAGTAGAGCATCCGCTTGTTGACCGGGTCGGCCAGGTCGAACCCGAAGAACGACCGGAACCCGTTGAGTCCGTTGGTGCCGCCGGTGACCTTCTGCTGGCCGACCAGCAGGATCGCGAACGCGGCGGCCAGGGCCTGCGACAGGATGGCGAAGTACGCACCGCGCACCCGGCGGCGGAACACCGCCAGGCCCAGCAGCGCGGCGATCGCGGCGGGCAGCACCAGGATGGCCAGCACCGTCACGACGGGGCTGCGCAGCGGCTCCCACCACCCGGGGACCACGCCGTCGCCGTACAGCAGCATGAAGTCGGGGACCCCGCCCGGGCCGGCGTCGGACAGCTTCATGTGCATCGCCATGAGGTAGCCGCCGATGCCGAAGAACACGCCCTGGCCGAGCACGAGCATGCCGCCGCGCCCCCACGCCAGGCCGATGCCGACCGCGACCATCGCCAGGCACAGGAACTTGGCGAGAAGGTTGAGGCGGAAGTCCGACAGCAGCGCGGGCGCCAGGCCGAAGAGCACGACCGCGGCGACCGCCACGCCTCCCCACACCCGCACCGCGGGGCGTCGCCACCAGGCGCCGGCCGGCGCCGCCGTGACCTCGGGGGCGCTCACGCCAGGCTCCTCGTCCGCACCGAGACCAGGCCCTGCGGCCGGACCTGCAGGAACGCGACGATGACGACGAAGAGCAGGACCTTCGCCAGGCTGGCCGTCGTCGAGTACTCGAACGTGGCCTGCAGGATGCCCAGGGAGAACGCCGCGATGACGGCGCCCTTGAGCTGCCCGATGCCGCCGACGACGACCACGAGGAACGCGTCGACGATGTAGTTGGTGCCCAGCGTCGGGCCGATGGACCCGAGCAGGGTCAGCGCGACGCCCGCCACCCCGGCGACGCCGGAGCCGACGAAGAACGTGAGCCGGTCGGTGGCGCGCGTCGAGACGCCGGACGTCTCGGCCAGGTCGCGGTTCTGCACCGTCGCGCGGATCCGCCGGCCCAGCGACGTCATCCTCAGCACGAGCGACAGCGCGACGACGCAGGCGATCGCCAGCGCGAGGATGAACAGGCGGGTCTTCGGCAGGTTCATGCCGAGGACCGGCACGGCGCCGGACAGCCACGCCGGTGCGCGCACGTCGACGTTGGGGGCGCCGAACACGTCGCGTGCGAGCTGCTGCAGCACGAGCGCCACGCCGAACGTCACGAGCAACGTGTCCAGTGGTCGCCGGTACATCCGGGAGATCAGCGTGACCTCCAGCAGCAGGCCCAGCAGACCGCCGACGACGAACCCGACGGGCAGCGCGACGAGCAGCGAGACGCCCGCGTCGGGGATGAAGGTCTGCAGCACGAAGGCCGTGTACGCGCCGGCCATCATGAACTCGCCGTGCGCCATGTTGATGACGCCCATCTGACCGAACGTCAGGGCCAGGCCGAGCGCCGCGAGCAGGAGCACCGAGCCGAGGCTCAGGCCCGCGAAGAGCTGGGAGAACAGGGCGTCCATGCGGCGCCGCCTTCCGTGGGGTGGTTCGACGTCCCCCGCGGGTGGCCCGGTCCTCACCTGGGACCGGACCGGGCCACCCGCGTCAGGGATGCGTCCTGACGTGCAGGACAGGACTCAGGACAGGCCCTCGGCCCAGTCGTAGCCCTCGAGGAACGGGTCCGGCTCGATCGGGCCGTCGGACTCCCACACGGGGTAGATGAGGCCGTCGGCGTCGATCTTGCCGATGTACGCCGTCTTGGCGATGTGGTGGTTGTCGCCGTTCACCGTGACCGTGCCCTCGGGGGCGTCGAACGTGACGCCGTCGGCGGCCTCCTGGATGTCCGCGACGTCGAAGGACTCGGCCTTCTCGACCATGCCCTTCCACAGGTACAGCGAGGTGTACGCGGCCTCCATCGGGTCGGACGTGGGGCGGTCCTCGCCGTACTCGGCCTTGAACGCCGCGACGAACGTGGTGTTCGCCGGGGACTCGACCGTCTGGTAGTAGTTCCAGGCGGTGAGCTGGCCGACGATGTTGTCGACGCCGATGCCGCCGACCTCCTCCTCGGCGATCGACACCGAGACCACGGGGGTGGCGTCCACGGTCAGGCCGACGTTCTTGTACTCCTTGAAGAACGCGACGTTGGAGTCGCCGTTGAGGGTGTTGAACACCGCGTCCGCGCCGGACGACTTCAGCTTGTTGACGATCGTCGCGAAGTCGGTGTGCCCGAGCGGCGCGTACTCCTCGCCGACGATCTCGATGCCGTTCGCCTCGGCGTAGGCGTTGATGATCTTGTTCGCCGTGCGCGGGAAGACGTAGTCGGACCCGACGAGGAAGACCTTCTTCTTGCCCTGCTCCTTGAGGTAGTCCATGCCGGGGATGATCTGCTGGTTGGTCGTGGCACCCGTGTAGAAGATGTTCTTCGACGCCTCGAGACCCTCGTACTGCACCGGGTAGAAGAGCAGCGAGTTCTTCGACTCGAAGACCGGCAGCATCGCCTTGCGGGACGAGGAGGTCCAGCCACCGAAGACCGCGGCGACGCAGTCGGAGGAGATGAGCTTCTCGGCCTTCTCCGCGAAGACGGTGGGCTCGGACGCGCCGTCCTCGGCGACGACCTCGAGCTGCTTGCCGAGCACGCCGCCGGCGGCGTTGATCTCCGAGGCGGCCAGGTCGAGCGAGTCGCGGACCGTCTGCTCGGAGATCGCCATGGTGCCGGACAGCGAGTTGAGGAACCCGATCTTGACCGAGTCGCCGGACGTGTCGACGCACGAGGCGCCCGCGGACGCCGACGCGGTGCCGGCGTCACCGGACGCGGTCCGGGCGCCGCACGCCGACAGGGCGAGCACAGCCGTGAGCGCGGTGGCCGAGACGGCGAGCGCGCGCTTCCGGGACGTCCGCGCAGGGAGGGGGTGAGGGGTCAACGGAGTGCCTTTCGATCAGGACGAGCTGGCGGTCGGTGCCGGGCTCGGGCAGCGACCCACCGCGTGCCACCGCGCTGTGTCCCACGGCGTATACAGGCCGGTGCCCATGGCGCAGGACGCTAGGGACGCCGTGTTTCGCGGATCGCCCGCGTTCGGTAAACATCGGGTTT
Source organism: Cellulomonas wangsupingiae (assembly GCF_024508275.1). Lineage (NCBI taxonomy): Bacteria > Bacillati > Actinomycetota > Actinomycetes > Micrococcales > Cellulomonadaceae > Cellulomonas > Cellulomonas wangsupingiae. The sequence continues at coordinate 794,358 of NZ_CP101989.1, read as the reverse complement.
CGTCCCGCCCGCTCGCGTCGCGACCCCGCGCCGACCCGGCAGCGCCGGGCAGCACGAAGGCGGTGGACCGTCAGGTCCACCGCCTTCGTCGGGTCACGCACCGGGTCACCCGGTGACGCCCACCCCCGCCTGCGTCGACGCGCTGCGCAGGTGCCGCTGCGCCAGCAGCGCCCCGGCCCGCTCCAGCAGGGCGGGTGCGTCGGTCATGCACGTGCGCACGTCGGGCTCGAGCTCCAGCAGCGACACGGCGCCCTCGACGCCGAGCCCCTGCAGGGCGTCGGCCGGCAGGTCGCACCGCCCCGAGACGACCAGCAGACGCTTGTCGAGCGTGCGCGCGGTCTGCGCCACCCCCGCCACGACCTTGCCGCGCAGCGTCTGCTCGTCGACGCGCCCCTCCCCGGTGACGAGGACGTCGGCGCTGCGGGCGTACTCGTCGAAGCCCACGAGCTCCTTGACCACCTCGATCCCGCTGCGGTACTCCGCGCCGAGGGCCGCCAGGAGGGCGTAGCCCGCGCCGCCGGCCGCCCCGGCACCGGGCCGGCCGGCTGCCTCGCGGTACGCCGGCCCGTAGGTCGCGGTGGCCACCTCCACCAGGCGCGCGAGCCCGCGTTCGAGCCGGTCGACGTCCTGCGCGGTGGCGCCCTTCTGCGCCGCGAACACCCGCGCGGCGCCGGTGGGACCGAGCAGAGCCGAGTCGACGTCCGCGACGAGCGTGAAGGCGACACCCTCCGTCGACCGTCGGACGCCGGAGAGGTCGACCGTGGCGAGATCGTCCAGGCCCCCGCCGCCCGGGAGCAGGTCGTAGCCGTCACGGTCGAGGAACCGGCCGCCCAACGCCGCGAGGAGGCCGATGCCGCCGTCGGTCGACGCGCTCCCGCCGACGCCGACGTAGACGTGGTCGGCGCCGTCGTGGATCGCCGCCCGCACGAGCTCGCCGACGCCGGACGTCGTGGCATCCAGCGGGCTGCGCCGTGAGCCGCACAGCGCCAGACCTGCCGCGTCGGCGAGCTCGACGAACGCCGCACGCCCCCGGCGGTGGTACGGCGCGTCGACGGGCGCGCCCAGCGGACCGGTGACGGTCACGGTCCGCGGCGTGAAGCCGGCCGCCACGAAGCACGCGGCCGTCCCCTCGCCGCCGTCGGCCATCGGCAGGCACACGACCTCGCACCCCGGCCGGCCGTCGGCCGGCACCTCCCCCAGCACGCCGCGCACGCCGGCGGCCACCGCCTCGGCCACGCCGAGGGCGGACAACGAGCCCTTGAACTTGTCGGGAGCCACGAGGACCCGGATCACGTCACCGGTCCCGTCGCGTCCGGCCCCGTCGCGTCCGGCCCTGCCGCGTCGGCCCGCGCCGACTCGGCGATCCACTCGAAGGCCCGCACGACGTGCTCGCGGGAGCACTCGGAGACCTCCTCGACCTCGCCGCGGCGGATCGCCTCGATGATCTCGCGGTGCTCACGCCACGACACGCTCACCCACGACGTGCTCGACGTCCGGCGCATGACCCGCTCGATGTCGCGCCAGTTGGCCCGCAGGAACCTCAGCATGAGCTCGCTGTCGGCGGCCTCGTAGAGCAGGGTGTGGAACCTGCGGTCGAGCACGGCCAGCTCGACGCCGTCGTGCGTCCGGTCGGCCTGCTCGCACAGCTCGGTCAGCTGCGCGGCGAGCCGCTCCCGGTCGGCGTCCGGGTAGCGGGCCACCTTCGCGGCGATGAACGGCTCGAGGCAGGAACGCGCCTCGTAGATCTCCCAGGTCGCCTTCATGCTGACCTCGGCGACCACGGAGGTGCGCCGCGGGCGCGCCTCGACCAGGCCCTCACCCTCCAGCACCCGCAGCGCGTGCTTGACCGGCTCGCGGCTCACGCCGAGCTGCTGGGCGAGGTCCCGCTGGACGAGCTGCGACCCCGGGGGCAGCCGGCCGTCCATGATCGCGTCGCGGATGCGGTCCACGACGAGCACCGCGAGCGCGGGCGGGTCGACCGCGTCCATCCGTTCCGGGCTCATGGGGTCCGTCCTCATGCGGTCGCGGGAAGGGACGCGCCGGTGCCGACGTCGTCCAGGTAGGTGGCCCTGCGGTCGGTCGGGGGCACGCGGCCCTCGAAGCCCGTGCGGTCGACGAGGTCCGCCACGTGCTCGACGTGCGCCTGCGCCGCGGCGAGCGCCCGGCGGGTCAGGTCCGCACGGCCGTCCGCCGGCGTCGCCGCCTCGTCGGCCAGCAGGGCCGCCTGCTGGACGTCGACCAGCCGGGCGACGACGGGGTGCAGCACGTCGAAGTAGCGCTCGACCCTGCGCTGCGTGGTCTCGGTCCGCCACCAGAGGTCCGGCCCGGCCAGGCTCTCGGGGCGGCGCAGCTCCGCCGGGACCTCGAGGTCGTTCCAGAGCGGGACGAAGACCGACATGCACGGCGAGGCGAGGGACGCCCAGATCGTCGCGTTGCCGCGCCCCGGGTCCCCGTGCAGCTCGGCGACCGTGCTCGCGGCCGTCTCGAACCCCTCCGCGGTCGCGGCGTGCATGCACAGCGAGCCCTCGCTCGACGCGCTCGGCGCCCAGTCGTTGCCCGTCTTCCCGGAGTCGTCGCTGTGGTCGCGCAGGAAGCCCATCATCGTCGCGGGCACGACGCCCGCGCGGGTCCCGTCGCCGGCCAGCAGGCTCCCCGAGCGTCCCAGGCGCGCACGGCACGAGGGCAGCCGGTCGAGCCCGGTGTCGGTGTACGCCAGGGTCCAGCTGAACGGCTGCGACGGGTCGTGCCAGCCGTTGTCGACCGCGTGCTGCACGGCGTCACGCGAGATCAGGTCGTACTCGGTGCCGATCGAGTACACGTTCGAGATGGACGCGACGTCCGTGACCTGCCGCGCGACCCAGTGCCGGGCCGACGTCTCCAGGACCCACGCCGTGGTGGGGTCCGCGAAGATGAAGCTGTTCTGGTACGCGGTCTGCCCCTCGAAGGAGCACGACCCGGACTGCCCGTGCTCCTCGAGCAGGGCCGTCACCAGGTGCAGCGCCTCCGTCGCGGTCGTCGCGCGCTCGAGGGCGATGCGGACGTAGTCCATCCCCAGGAGCCCGGGCTCGACCGACGCCTCGTCACGCGACCACGCGGCCTCGTTCCCCACCGCGAGACCGTGCTCGTTGATGCCGTGCTCGAGGCCCCAGATCCACCACGGCTGCGACCCGATGAAGGCGTGCGTCCGCTCGACCTGGGGGATCGCGACGTGCGTGCACTGCACCATCGGCTCCTCGTGGGTCGCACGTGGCTGCTGGACCAGGTACTGCGCCTCGTTGGGCTCCCGGTCCGAGTTCTTCGCGAAGACCGGGTGGCCGGAGGCGGTCACGGAGCCGAGTGCGACCATCGTGTCGCACGACGGGGAGAACTTCATGGGAACGTCCCTTTCTCGTAGGTGCCCGGCACCGCTGCGGCGCCGCGGGGCGTGCGTCAGACGGTGCCGGCGACGGCCGGCCGCTCCCGCTGCGCGCGGTTCTCGAGGCTGCGCTCCACCGACGGTGCGACGCTGACCAGGAGCTGGGAGTACTCGTGCCGTGGGCTGTACAGGACCTGCGTGGCGCTGCCCTGCTCGACGAACCGGCCCTTGAGCATGACCGCGACCTCGTCGGCGAGGATCTTGATGACGTTGAGGTCGTGCGAGACGACCACGTACCCCAGACCCCGCTCCTCCTGCAGGTCGATGAGCACGTTGAGCACCTGGGCGCGGACCGACACGTCCAGGGCGGAGACCGGCTCGTCGAGGAGCAGCGTCTGCGGGTCGAGCACGAGCGCCCGCGCGATCGCGACGCGCTGGCGCTGCCCGCCGCTGAGCGTGCGGATGCCGCGGTCCAGGGTCCGCTGCGCGAGCGACACCGACTCCAGCGCGCGCAGGATGCGGGCGCGGCGGTCCTGCGAGCTGCCCAGCCGGTGGATGGCGAGGGGCTCCTCGAGCGCCTGCGCGACCGTCGCGTTCACGGGCAGCGACGTGTAGGGGTCCTGGAGCACCAGCTGCACCCGCCGGCGGTACGCCCGCATCTCCTGGCGGGACATCCGGCCCACGTCCTGGCCCTCGTACGTCACGCGCCCGCCGTCGGCGGGCAGCAGCCCGACCAGGCACTTGAGCAGCGTGCTCTTGCCCGCGCCGCTCTCGCCGACGATGCCGAACGACCGGCCGGTGCCGAGCGTGAAGCTGACGTCGTCCACCGCCGGGGCGGCGTCCGGGCCGTGCGCGAACGACTTCGTGAGCCGCTCGCAGACGAAGCTGTCCGTGGTCACGGGGCCACCGCCTCCAAGGGGTTGTGGCACGCGCGCAGCGTGTGCGTGCCGGGGACGAGCGGGGGTGTCTGCGTCACGCACCGGTCCGTCGCGTACGCGCACCGCTCCGCGAACGCGCAGCCGGGTCCGAGCCGGGACAGGTCCGGCGGCGTGCCGGGGATCGTCGGCAGCCGCGTGCCGGCGGTGATCCGCCCGGTGGGGACCGACTCGATCAGGGCCCGCGTGTACGGGTGCGCGGGGCGCGTGAGCACGTCCGCGGTCTCGCCGTGCTCCACGATCCGCCCGGCGTACATGACGACGATCTCGTCGCTGACCTGGCTCACGACCCCCATGTCGTGGCTCACGATGATGACCGTGGTCGAGTACTCGACCTGGATCCGGGCGATCGCGTCCAGGATCTGCGCCTCGACGGTGACGTCCAGGTTGGTCGTCGGCTCGTCCGCCAGGATCAGCTTGGGGCCGTGCACCAGGGCCATCGCGATGAGGATGCGCTGGACCACGCCGGACGACAGCTCGTACGGACGGGTCGCCATGAGCGCGGCCGCGTCGTCGAAGCCGACGTCGGTGACCAGGGCCAGGGCCCGCTCGTACGCCGCCGGGCGGGAGACCCGCTCGTGCAGGCGCACCGCCTCGACGAACTGGTCGCCGACCTTCACCACCGGGTTGAGCGCACCGGCCGGGTTCTGGAACACCGTCGAGATGTCCCGCCCGCGGATGCGGCGCAGCGCCGCCTCCGACGACTGCGTCAGCGAGACCCCCTCGAACACCACGTCACCGCGCTCGACCACGCCGGGCGGGTCGATCAGGCCCAGGATCGAGCGCAGGAGCACGCTCTTGCCGGACCCGGACTCGCCGACGATGCCGACGGTGCGTCCGGCCTGCACGGTGAACGAGACGTCGTCGAGCGCCTGGACGCGCCCTCCGTCGCCGTCGGGGAAGGACGTCGTCAGCCCCGTGACCGCCAGGAGCGGGTCCCGCTCCCGCGGCCGGTCGAGCAGTGCTCCGGTCCCCGCTGCGGGCTGAGCCGTCATGACTGCCCCTTCCTCTCCCGAAGTGCCACCCCGACGAGGTTGATGCCGAGGATGGCGGCGAACGTGACCAGCCCGGGGATCACGGAGATCCACCACGCGGAGGTGATGAACTGCTTGCCGTCCGCCATGATCGAGCCGAGCGACGGCGAGTCGGGGGGCGACCCGATGCCCAGGAACCCGAGCGTCGCCTCGAACAGGATCAGCGCCGCCATGTCGAGGACCGCCAGGACCGCCAGCGGTGCCAGGGCTGCGGGCAGCAGGTACTTGCGCAGCACCCGCAGGTTCCCGCCACCGAGGATCTTGATGCCCTGGACGTAGTTCGCGTCCTTCTCCAGCCGCGTGGAGCTGCGCACCGCCCGGGCGTACGCCGGCCACACCGCCAGGCACAGGACGAGCGTCAGGGAGACGTAGCTCGGCTCCGCGATCGACAGGATCATCACGGCGAGCACGATGAACGGCAGCGCCATCTGGACGTCGGTGAGCCGCATGAGGACCGTCTCCACGGCCCCGCCGTAGTAGCCGGCCACCAGCCCGACCAGCAGGCCGATGCAGATCGCCGCCGCCACCGCGGAGCCGGAGATGAGCAGCGACGCGCGCAGGCCGTCGGCCACCCGCAGCAGCAGGTCCCGCCCGATCTGGTCGGTCCCCAGCAGGTGCCCGTCGCTCAGCGGCGGCAGGTACGCCCGGCCCGGGTCCACGCGGCCCGCGTCCTCGGGTGCCAGCAGCGGCACCAGGAAGGCGAGCGCCGCCGTGGCGAGCACGACGCCGTACCCGGTGAGCAGCAGCGCGCTCTGGCGCCGCCACCAGCGGACGACGGGGTGCCGTCGGGGTGCGGTCGTGCCGGCCGGCGACGTCGCCGGCGCCCTCGTGCCCACGTCCGCGGTCATGCTGCGCTCCCTCCTGCCGTCGCGACGGTCGCCGTCGCGCGCGGCGCACGTGCCGGTCGGCGACGCGTCGGCCGCATCCGGGGGTCGAGGTACCCGTGCGACAGGTCGATGACCAGGTTGAGCAGCACGAAGACCAGTGCGGTGGTGATCGTGATCGCCTGGATCAGCGGGTAGTCCCGGCGCAGCACGGCGTTGAGCGTGAGCAGCCCCAGGCCCGGGTAGTTGAAGATGTACTCGATCACCACGGCCCCGCCCAGCAGGAAGCCGAGCTGGACGCCCAGCAGGTTGGTCACGGACACGGCCGACAGGCGCGCGCCGTGGCGCAGGATGATCTGCCACACCGACGCACCCCGCGAGCGCAGGGCCTCGGTGAGGCTCCCGTCGAGCGTCGTGACGAGGTTGTTGCGGATGCTCTGGGTGAGCAGGCCGACCAGCGAGACCGCGAGCGCGATGCTCGGCAGGACGAGCGAGACCGGCCCCACGTACCCGACGGTCGGCAGCGAGAGCGCCGACGCCACGAGCGTGATCCCGACGAGCGCGATGAGGAAGTTCGGCGTCGACTGCGCGACGATCGAGAACCCGAGGACCGCGCGGTCGGTGACGGCCCGCCGGTGCCGCGCGGCGAGCGCGCCGAGCGGCATCGAGACGAGCATGCCCAGGACGAGCGCCGTCACGACGAGGTACAGCGTGTACGGCAGTGCGTCGCCGATCAGGCCGAGCGTGCTGCCGTCGAAGAAGTACGACGTCCCGAAGTCCCCGGTGACGAGGTCCCGCAAGTAGGTCAGGTACTGCACGCCGAGCGGCTGGTCGAGGCCGAGGGAGCGCCTGACCTCGGCCTGCACCTCCGGCGAGCTGGTGGGTGCGATGACCCGCGCGGGGTCTCCGGGGATGAGACGCAGGGCGAAGAACACCAGCGTCGCGACCCCGAGGAGCACCACGACGGTCTGCCCGACGCGTCGGGCGATGGATCTCAGCATTCGACAGATCTCCTTTGATCCTTCGAGGTGCGACGGCTCACTTCGCGAGGAACGCGTCCTCGATGCGGTGGTAGGAGGTGGGGGGCACCTCGAGGTCGCGGACGTTGCGGGAGTAGGCCGTGATGAGCTCGCTCGTGAACATGGGGAACTCGAGCATCGACTCGTTCAGCGCGGGCATCAGCCGGTCGTCGATGAGCCGCCGGCGCTCCGCCCCGTCGAGGGCCGCCATCTGCGCGGCGAGCGCGGCGTCGACGTCGGGGTCGTTCACCGACGTGACCAGCGCGTTGCCGAAGAGCGACATCATCACGCTGTTGGCGTCGTACGAGCCGAGGAACCAGCCGTGGTCGTACAGGTCGCCCATCTCGGGGTCGAACAGGCCCTGGTTGTACCGGGCCGTCTCGAGGGTCGTGAGCTTGGCGTCGATCCCGACGTCGGCGAGGTTCTGCACGATGACCTCGCCGTACTCCTTGGTCATCGGGTAGAAGCCGACGGAGACCATGAGGTCCAGCGTCCGCAGCCCTTCGCCCCCGGGGTACCCCGCCTCGGCCAGCAGCTCGCGCGCCCGCTCCGGGTCGTACGTCGGGAAGGTGGGCGAGTCGCTGTGGAACTCGTGGCTCGGGGAGAAGTACGACGTGTTCACGGTCCCGCTGCCCTGCAGGACGACCTCGACGATCTGCGGCACGTTGATCGCGTGGGCGATCGCCTGACGCAGCAGGGGGTTGTCCATCGGCGGCTTGGCGGCGCGGAACGCGAGCCACTTCGACTCGACCGTGGGGGTCCGGGTGATCGCCAGGCGCGGGTCGCTCTCGACGTCCGCGACCTGGTGCGGCTCGACCCGGTCGATGATGTCCGCCTGCCCGGAGCGCAGCGCGGCGAGCCGGGTCTGGCTGTCCCCCACGTACCGGAAGACGTAGTCCTTGATCTTGGGCTCCTCGCCCCAGTAGTCCTCGTTGACCGTGAGGTGGACGCCCTTGGCCTCGCTCTCGTACGACACCCAGCGGTAGGGGCCCGTCCCGACGAACTTCTCGTCGAGCGTGCCGGCCTCGATGAGCTCGGACGGCGCGACGACGCCGGCCGCGCCCGTGGCGAGCAGGCCCGGCATCGGGGCGAACGGCTCTCCGGTGTGGATGTCGACGGTGTGGTCGTCGACCACGTCGGCCGTGAACGGGCGCGGGAACGCGAGGGACCAGGCGACCTCGGGGCTGGACACGTACTCGATCGACGCCTTGACGTCCTCGGCGGTCATCGGGGTCCCGTCGTGGAACGTGACGCCCTCGCGCAGGCCGAGGCGCCACGTCGTCGGGGCCACGTTCTCCCAGGTGAGGGCGAGACCGGGCTGGAACTCCCCGTCCTCGTCGACGCGGACGAGCGTCTCGTACGCGGCTCGCTGCAGGCGGTCCTGGGCGAGGATCGTGTGGTCGAAGGGGTCCCAGTCCCCGGACAGGTTCTCGGCCGACAGGAAGGTCACCTTCCCCTCGGGCTCGGCCGGCGGCGCCGCGTCCGCGGGTGCCACCGCCATGTCCTGCGCGGGGGCGCAGGCCGTGACGACGAGGGCCGCGACGGCGGCGAGGCAGGACAGACGGACGCACCGACGATTCAGATTCACCATTGACTCCGAACTTGGGTTTTGGGATCCCATCTGCCAGGAGTATGTCCGACGGGCGTGACGCACGCAACACCCGTCCCGCCCGGATCGGGACCGAGGTCCCTCGACGCGGTGCGCCCGACGCACCGGGTGTAAACATTCCGTTTCGGCTGTATACGTCTGCGGATACCGCGTCGTGCGGGGACCTAGGGTGCCCGTCATGAGGCTCACCCCCGCCGACACCGAGAAGCTGCTGCTGTCCGTGGCCGGCATGGTCGCGCGCGACAGGCTGGCCCGTGGCGTGCGGCTCAACCACCCCGAGGCCGTCGCGCTGCTGAGCACGTGGGTGCTCGAACGTGCCCGCGACGGCGTGGGGGTCTCCCAGCTCATGGCCGACGGCCGGACGGTGCTGCGGCGGGACCAGGTGATGGACGGCGTCCCGGAGATGCTGCACGACGTGCAGGTCGAGGCCACCTTCCCCGACGGCCGCAAGCTCGTCACCCTCCACACCCCCATCGCCTGACCCGAACCCCCGGTCCCGAGAGCGAGGAACCGGGGCGTCGGTGGCCCCGATCTCTCTCCCTGGCCAGACCGAAGGAGCACCCATGGCAGGCACGTCCGGCGACGGACCCGGCGCGGTGCGCACGCGCGCGGGCAGCGTCGTGCTCAACGGCGACCGCGCGGACCACGAGCGGATCACGCTCGTGGTCGAGAACACCGGCGACCGGCCGGTGCAGATCGGGTCCCACCTGCACCTGCCGGACGCCAACCCCGCCCTGGCCTTCGACCGCGCCGCGGCCCACGGCTTCCGGCTCGACGTGCCGTCGGGCACGTCGCAGCGGTTCGAGCCCGGGGCGTCGCGGTCGGTCGACGCCGTCGCGATCCGCGGTGCGCGCCGCGTGCCCGGCATCCGGCTGGGCAAGACGGACGGGGGTGCGCTCTAGATGGTCGAGATCTCACGCGCGCGGTACGCCGCGCTGTACGGACCGACGACGGGCGACCAGGTGCGCCTCGGCGACACCGACCTGTGGATCGAGGTCGAGCAGGACCTGACCGTCGGCGGCGAGGAGGCCGTGTTCGGGGGCGGCAAGTCGATCCGCGAGTCCATGGCGCAGGGGTCGACGACCCGCGCGCAGGGCGCCCCGGACACCGTGATCACCAACGCGCTCGTCCTCGACTGGTGGGGCGTGGTCAAGGCGGACGTCGGCATCCGCGACGGGCGCATCGTGGCCCTGGGCCGCGCCGGCAACCCCGACGTGGCCGACGGTGTCCACCCCGACCTGCGCATCGGCCCGTCCACCGACGTCATCAGCGGCGAGGGGCGCGTCCTCACCGCCGGCGGCATCGACGTGCACGTGCACTTCCTGTCGCCATCGCAGGTGCACGAGGCGCTCGCGACGGGCCTGACGACGCTCGCGGGCGGCGGGACCGGCCCGTCGGAGGGCTCGAAGGCCACCACCGTGACGCCCGGTGCGTGGCACCTGCGCGCGCTGCACCGCGCGCTCGACACCGCACCGGTGAACCTGCTGCTGCTCGGCAAGGGCAACACCGTCAGCGCCGAAGGGCTGGCCGAGCAGGCCCTGGCCGGTGCCGGCGGCTACAAGGTGCACGAGGACTGGGGGTCCACGCCCGCCGCGATCGACGCCGCACTGCGCGCCGCGGACGACTGGGGCCTGCAGGTCGCGCTGCACTCGGACTCGCTCAACGAGGCCGGGTTCGTCGAGTCGACGATCGGCGCGATCGCGGGCCGGTCCATCCACGCGTTCCACGCCGAGGGCGCCGGGGGTGGGCACGCGCCCGACATCCTCACGGTCGCCTCCCTGCCGCACGTCATCCCCGGCTCGACGAACCCGACGCTCCCCCACACCGTCAACACGGTGGCCGAGCACCTCGACATGCTCATGGTCTGCCACCACCTCAACCCGTCGGTCCCGGAGGACCTCGCGTTCGCCGAGTCCCGGATCCGTGCGACGACCATCGCCGCCGAGGACGTCCTGCACGACATGGGGGCGCTGTCGATCACGTCGTCGGACGCCCAGGCGATGGGCCGCATCGGCGAGGTGATCACGCGGACGTGGCAGGTCGCGCACGTCATGAAGCACCGCCGCGGGGCCCTGTCCGCGGCCATGCCGGCCGACAACGAGCGCGCCCGCCGGTACGTCGCGAAGTACACGATCAACCCCGCGGTCGCGCACGGCATCGACCACGTCGTCGGGTCCGTCGAGGTCGGCAAGCTCGCCGACCTGGTGCTGTGGGACCCGCGGTTCTTCGGCGTCCGGCCGGACGTGGTGATGAAGGGCGGTGCGATCGCGTGGGCCGCGCTGGGCGACCCGAACGCGTCGATCCCCACGCCGCAGCCCGTCCTGCAGCGGCCGTCGTTCGGCGACGCGACCGGCGCCGACCACTCGGTCACGTTCGTCTCGCCCGCCGCGCTCGACGACGGCCTGGCCGACCGCCTCGGGCTGCGCCGCCGGCTCGAGGGGGTGCGCCCGACGCGCGACGTCGGCAAGGCGCAGATGGTCAACAACGACGCCCTGCCGCGCATCGAGGTCGACCCGGAGACGTTCACCATCCGCATCGACGGCGACGTCGTCGAGCCCGCCCCCGCCGACGTCCTGCCGCTGGCCCAGCTCTACTCGATGTTCTGACCGTGACGCCCCTGCCCCCCGACGGTGCCGTCGCCGCCCCGCCCTCCGGTCCCGACGCGGACCGCACCGGCCGTGACGACGGCGGTGCGAGCGTGCTGCTTGTCCTCGCCATGCTCGCCGACGCCCGCCTGCCCACGGGGGCCCACGCCCACTCCGCAGGCCTCGAACCCGCGGTCCAGGCAGGCCTCCTCACCCCCCACCCCCCGCGAGAGTGCAATCCAGTCACCCCCCACCCCCCGCGAGAGTGCAATCCAGCCACGGTCCCGACCCCTTCCCCCCAGGGCGGGAGCAGCGAACGTGACCGGATTGCACTCTCACGACAGGAGGGGGTGGGGCCGAGGCAGCCCGAGCGTGACTGGATCGCACTCTCGCGGGGGGAGGGAGGGCGGGGGGTCGAGGACGTTCGGCGGGTGCCCGCGCTGGCCGCCACGCGGCTGCGGACCGTCACCGCGACGGAAGCGGGGGCGGCCGTCGTCGCGCGGCACGTGTGGCTCGAGCGCGGCGACCTCGCGCCCGTCGAGGACGCGTGGGCGGCGCGGACCCCGAGCCCGGCCGTGCGCGACGCCGCCCGGCGCCTGGGCCGCGGGTACCTGCGGCTGGCCCTCGCGCTGTGGCCGGACGCGCTCGACGGCGCGTTCGCCCCGCGTGCGGCTCCCCCGCGGCCGCTCGTCGCGGGGGCGATCGGCGCCGTGACCGGGCTCGACGCCCTGCAGGTCGCGCTGCTCGTCGGCTACGACGACGTGCAGACGATCGCGTCGGCCGCGCTCAAGCTGACCCCGCTCGACCCCGCGACGACGACCCGGTGGGTCCTCGACCTGCACCCCGCCGTCGCACGCATGGCGGCGTCCGTCGCCCACCTGACCGACCCGGACGACATCCCGTCGGCCGGCGCACCGATGACCGACGCGTGGGCCCAGGCCCACGCCGGCACCACCCGGAGGCTGTTCCATGGCTGAGCCCGTCGTCCCCACCACCCCGGCCCGCGCGTTCCGGCTCGGCGTCGCCGGCCCCGTCGGCACCGGCAAGACGTCGCTCATCGCGCTGCTGTGCCGGGAGCTGGCCGACGAGCTCGAGATGGGCGTCGTCACCAACGACATCTACACCGACGAGGACGCGCAGATCCTGCGGGCCGCGGGCGTGCTGGAGATCGACCGCATCCGCGCGGTCGAGACGGGCGCGTGCCCCCACACCGCGATCCGCGACGACGTCACGCCCAACCTCATCGCCGTCGAGGACCTCGAGGCCGACCACGGCCCCCTCGACCTCGTCCTCGTGGAGTCCGGCGGCGACAACCTCACGGCGACGTTCTCCCCCGCCCTGGTCGACGCGCAGATCTTCGTGCTCGACGTGGCCGGCGGCGGCGACGTGGCGCGCAAGGGCGGACCGGGCATCGCCCGCGCGGACCTGCTGGTGGTCAACAAGACGGACCTCGCGCCGTACGTCGAGGTGGACGTCGAGCGCATGCTCCACGACGCGTCGCGGGCACGCGACGGTGCGCCCGTCATCGGCCTGTCGCGGCACGACCGCGCGTCCGTCGCCGCGCTGACGACGTGGGTGCGGGACATGACCGCCGAGGTCAGGGCGGGCCGTCACACGCCCGTGGACCCGGGGCCGATGGCGCCGCACACGCACGTCGACGAGGATGGCGCCGTGCTGGTGCACGCCCACGACGGCGCGGCCGAGCACGCGCACACGCACCGGGGGGTGGACGTCCTGCAGGTCACGCACGAGCACGCGCACGCACAGCCGGCGGAGCGCGGATGACGCGCACCCGCGTCGCCGTCACGCCCGACGGTCGCGTCGAGCTCGACGGCGACCTCGTGCGCGCCCGCCGCCTGCCCGACGAGGACGGCCGTCTGCGCGTCGCGCTCGTCGCGTCGCAGGCGCTCCTGCTCGCCGGGGACGACGTGCGGATCGAGGTCGACGTCGCGGCCGGGCGCGCGCTGGAGATCGTCGAGGTCACGGGCACGGTCGCGTACGACATGCGCGGGGGCCACGCGTCCTGGATCGTCGACGTGCGGCTCGCGGCGGACGCGGTGCTGGTGTGGCCGAGCCTGCCGTTCGTCGTCGCCGACGGCGCGGACGTCCTGCGCCTGACGCACGTCGACCTGGCGCCCGGCGCCCGGGCGGTCCTGCGCGAGACGCTCGTGCTCGGGCGCAGCGGCGAGGCGGGCGGACGTGTGCGCACGACCGTCCGCGCCCGGCTGGCGGGCCGGCCGCTGCTGGTCGAGACGTTCGTCGCCGAGCCGGCGTCCGTGCTCGACCCGGCGCTGCTCGACGGCGCCCGGTGCCTGGACACGCTGCTCGTCCTCGGCGCGCGCCTCGACCACCCGGGCGCGCTGCAGCTGGAGCGCGAGGGGACGATGCTGCGCGCGATGGCCACGCGGGCGCACGACGCGGACCTCGGGGGCGTCGTCGCCGACGCCGTCGAGGCGGCGACGTTCCCGGGCGCCGGCCGCACGGAGGTCGTCCCGCCCGCGCGGGCCCGCGCCCGGCGTGGGGCCCTGGCCGTCCCGACCGCGTCCGGGCACGCCGACGCGGCCGTGACCTCGGCCGTGACCCCGGCCGGCGCGCCGGCAGGCTGAGGCGACCGGGCCACTTCCTCGCAGGTGGCTGCTTCGGCGGCCGCGCCGACGGGGATACGCTGCTGAGCATGTCGCTGCGCCCCCTCGACCAGTCCGCCAAGCTCAAGGGTGTCCTCTACGAGATCCGCGGCAAGGCACTCGACGAGGCCGCACGCATGGAGGCCGAGGGCCGCCGCGTGCTCAAGCTCAACACCGGCAACCCGGCCGCGTTCGGCTTCGACGCGCCCCACCAGATCGTCGCCGACGTCATCGCGGCCGTCCCCTACGCCCACGGGTACACCGAGTCGCGCGGCATCCTGCCGGCGCGTCGCGCGATCGTGACGCGCTACGAGACCGTCGAGGGCTTCCCGACGTTCGACGTCGACGACGTGTACCTCGGCAACGGCGTGTCCGAGCTCATCACCATGACGCTGCAGGCGCTGCTCGACGAGGGCGACGAGGTGCTGATCCCGTCCCCCGACTACCCGCTGTGGACGGCCATGACGAGCCTGTCCGACGGCCAGCCGGTGCACTACCGGTGCGACGAGTCGAACGGCTGGGAGCCGGACGTCGAGCACATCCGCGAGCAGATCACGCCGCGGACCAAGGCGATCGTCGTCATCAACCCGAACAACCCGACCGGCGCCGTCTACCGGCGCGAGGTGCTGGAGCAGATCGCCGAGATCGCGCGCGAGCACAGCCTGCTGGTCCTCGCCGACGAGATCTACGACCGGATCCTCTACGACGGTGCGCAGCACATCCCGATGGCGAGCGTCGCCCCGGACCTGCTGTGCCTGACGTTCAACGGGCTGTCCAAGACGTACCGGGTCGCGGGCTACCGCGCCGGGTGGGTCGTCGTCACCGGTCCGCAGGCGCACGCCAGGGGGTTCCTCGAGGGCATGACGCTGCTCGCGTCGACCCGGCTCTGCCCCAACGTGCCCGCGCAGCACGCGATCCAGGCGGCGCTCGGCGGCGTGCAGTCCATCGACGCGCTCATCGCGCCCGGCGGCCGCCTGCACGAGCAGCGGCAGGTCGCGTGGGAGGGCCTCAACTCGATCCCCGGCGTCTCGTGCACCAAGCCCGACGGCGCGCTGTACCTCTTCCCGCGCCTCGACCCCGAGGTGTTCGGCATCGTCGACGACGCGCAGCTCGTGTACGACCTGCTGGTCAGCGAGCAGATCCTGCTGGTCCAGGGCACGGGCTTCAACTGGCCCACCCCGGACCACCTGCGCATCGTCACGCTGCCCGAGGCGCGGGTGCTGGCCGAGGCGGTCGAGCGCATGGGCAACTTCCTGTCCTCGTACCGCCAGACGCCGCGCTGAGCGTCGTCACACGACGAGCAGCGACAGCCCGCCCGGCCCGTAGCCCGACACGTCGACCTCGAGGTCGATCCGCGGCACGTACGCCCGCACCCACGGCGCGACGTCCACCGGCAGGGCCTCGCGGGGCGCGACCACGGCGTCGAGCCGCACGTGGGGCGCGTCCGGCGTGTTGAGCAGCGACGCGATGACGTTGAGGACCTCGCGCGCGTTCTCCTCCAGGCCCGGGTCGAGGAAGTCGCCGAGCGCGCTCTCGTCGGCGACCCGCGCGGGCACGAGCCCGATCGCGGCGCCGACGCGGGCCGCGGCCGGCACGTCCATCAGGCACAGCGCCCGCAGCTGCAGCAGCCGGTCGACGTACACGCCGACGAGCGCACCGGCCGTCGCGGCGGGGTCGACCATGGCCGCGCCCGTGCGCACCTCGACCTCGCGGCCGAGCAGGCCCTCGAGCAGGTCGCGCACGTGCTTCGCCGACGGCAGCGGCGTCCGGTCGCTCATGCGAGCACCGGGTCGATGACGGCGCGGAAGCCGTCGGGCGTGAAGGGCTTGGCGATGAGGAAGAGGGCACCCTCGCGCTCGGCGAGCGTGCGCATCTCCGGCGAGCCCTCGGAGGTCACGAACCCGAGCGGGGTGTCGTAGCCCTCGAGCCGCAGCCGGCGCAGCAGCTCCAGCCCGGTCATCTCCGGCATGTTCCAGTCCGAGAGGATCACGTCCGGCTCGTCGGCACGCACGGCTGCGAGCGCCTCGGCGCCGTCCGCCGCCTCGCGCACCTCCCAGTCGTACCCCGCCTGCCGCAGCGTGCGGATGACGATCTGCCGCATGACGCGGCTGTCGTCGGCCACCAGGACCCGGATCATCGTGCTCCTCCCTCTCGTGGACCGGCCGGGGCCGACGTGCCCCGGACCGTGAGCTCGAGCGCACGACCGCGCCAGTCGAGCAGGACGTGCGCGACGAGGACCGACCCCGGCAGCGCGGGCGCGGCCGCCGCCACCGTCGGCAGGCCCATCGCGCCGACGGCCGGCAGCAGGGCCTTGACGCTGCCGCCCACGACGTTGGCGACCTCCCCGAACGCGTCGCGCACGTCGTCGGCCGCCACGGGGTCGTCCGTCGGCAGGTCGAGCAGCGCGCGGGCGAGGTCGTCGGCCGTGCCGCTCTCCGCCGTCACGGCGGCGCGGCCGGTCCAGCCGCCGTGCAGGTCGACCCACGCGACGACGGGGTCGGACCACGCGGGTCCGTCGCCCGTCCACGGCCGCAGGGTCCCGGGCCGGCCGTCGACCAGGGTGGCGAACAGGGCCTCGGCGACCGCGTACACGTCGGTGGTGGTGCTCACGCGTGCTCGTCCAGCGGCAGGAGGCCCAGCAGCGCCAGCTTGTCCCGGAGGGCCTCGGCGGTGAACGGCTTGACGAGGTACTCGTGCGCACCGGCCGCCAGGGCCCGCACGATCTGCGCGTGCTCGCTCTCGGTGGTCACCATCATCAGCGTCATGCCGCGCAGCGCGGGCGTCGCCCGCACGCGCACGACGAACTGCAGCCCGTCCATCACCGGCATGTTCCAGTCCACGCACGCCAGGTCGGGCGGCGGCCCGTCCGCGAGCAGGTCGAGCGCCGCCTGGCCGTGCTCGGCCTCGACGGTCTCGAATCCCAGGTCCTGCAGGATCCGCGCGACGATGCGGCGCATGGTGCGGGAGTCGTCGATCACGAGCGCGCGCCTCACAGCGGACCTCCCGGGGTGGTGCGGTAGAGGGTCGTGCGGTCGAGCACGACGCGCTCGAAGCCGTCGTGCACGCCCACGGGGCTCTCGGCGGCGCCGAGCACGAGCCAGCCGCCGGGCTGCAGCACGCGGTGCACCCGGTCGAGCACGGCGCGGCGGTCGTCCCGGTCGAAGTAGATGAGGACGTTGCGCAGCAGGACGACGTCGAACGGCCCACCGGCGGGTGCGGGGTCCAGCAGGTTGTGCCGCTGGAACGTCACGGCGCGGCGCAGCGCGGCGCTCACCCGCCAGCCGCCGCCCTCACGGACGAGGTGGCGCGCGCGCATGGCGCCGGGCAGCCCTCGGCTCACCTCGAGCTGCGTGTACAGCCCGTCCCGGGCCCGGTCGAGCACCTCGGTCGACAGGTCGGTCGCGAGGATCGTCGCGTCGGGCAGCGAGCAGCCGGCGAGCACCATCGCGACCGAGTAGGGCTCCTGGCCCGTCGAGCACGCGGCGGACCACACCCGCAGCCGTGCCCCCGGCGCGGCCGTCGCGGACCACGCCGGGACGACGTGGTCGCGCAGCGCGTCGAACGGCGCGACGTCCCGGAACCACGACGTCTCGTTGGTCGTCAGCGCCTCGACGACGGCCTCGTGCCCCCCGGCCTCGCGTCCGGCGCGCAGCCGCGCCACGTACGCGTCGACGTCGAGGGCGCCGGCCGCGCGGGCCAGCGGCAGCAGCCGGCTCTCGACGAGGTACTCCTTGCCCGCGCCCAGCCGGATGGCGCTGCGCCTGCGCACGAGGTCGGCGACGAACGCGAACGTCTCCGTGGACACGGTCACCGTCCGCCACCGACCGCCGCGTGCCCGCCCGCGCCGACCGCGACGGCGACCGCGACGGCGACGTCGTCGATCGGCAGGACGCGGTGCGCCCACCCGGCCGCGATGACGGCGCCCGGCATGCCCCACACGACGCTCGTCTCCTCGTCCTGCACGACGACGGTCCCGCCGGCGCCGACGACGTGCTCGGCGCCCACGCGCCCGTCGGCCCCCATGCCGGTGAGGACGACCGCGAGCACGCCGGCCCCGGCCGTCGCCGCGGCGGAGGTGAGCAGGACGTCCACGGCGGGCCGGCAGAAGTTCACGGGCGGCTCCTGCGTGAGCACGGCCTGCAGCGCGCCCGGCACGCCGCGCACCTCGAGGTGCCGGCCCCCGGGCGCGACGTACACGTGGCCGGCCAGCATCGCCGTCGGCCGCTCGACCTCGACGACCGTCGCGGCGCCCAGCCGGTCCAGCCGGGCCGCGAGCTGGCTCGTGAACACCGGGGGCATGTGCTGCACCACGGCGACGGGCACGGGCAGCAGCGGCAGCGCGCCGACGAGGCGCGACAGCGCCTCCGGCCCGCCCGTGGACGCACCGACGACGACGACGGCGACCGGGTGGGGAGGCGGTGCCGGTGCGAGTGGCGAGGCGGGCGGGCCGGCGTCCTCGGCACAGGGCGCAGCCGGCACCGGGACCGCGCGCGCGGCGCCCGCGCCGGGACGGACGGGCGGCCGTGCCGCGCGCGGGGCGAGCGCCAGCACGCGCGGCACCAGGTCGCGCGCCACCTGGTCGACGGCCTCCTGCACGCTGCCGACGTGCGACGGCTTCGTCACGTAGTCCGACGCACCCGCCGCCAGCGCGTCGAGCGTCGCCGACGCACCGCGCTCGGTGAGCGTCGAGCACATGATCACCGGCTGCCGGTGCCCCGAGGCGCGCAGCGCGCGGACCGTCTCGATGCCGTCGAGGTGCGGCATCTCGACGTCCATCGTGATGACGTCGGGCCCCAGCAGGGCGACCTTGGCCAGCGCGATGCGCCCGTCGGCAGCGACGCCGACCACCTCGATCGCGGGCTCGCGCGACAGCGCCTCGGTGACGAGCCGCCGGACGACGACCGAGTCGTCGACCACCAGCACGCGGATGCGGGGCACGGGTCCTCCGGTCGGGTCGGGCACGGGGTGGTGGGCGTGCGGCGGGTCAGTACGTGAACGTCGCGACGCGGCCGCGCAGGTCGTCCGAGAGGCGCGCGAGCTCGGCGACCGAGTCGCCCATCTGCACCAGCACCTGCGAGGACGTGCGTGCCGACGTCGCGACGCCGGTGATGTTCGACGCGATCTCGCCCGAGCCCGCGGCGGCCTCGACGACCCCGCGTGACATCTCGTTGGTCGTGGCGGTCTGCTCCTCCACGGCCGAGGCGATGGTCAGCTGGTAGTCGTTGATGTCCGCGATGATCGAGCCGATCTGGCCGATCGCGCCGACGGCTCCGGACGTGTCGGCCTGGATCGCCTCGACGCGGCGCGCGATGTCCTCGGTCGCCCGCGCCGTCTCCTGCGCCAGCTCCTTGACCTCGCTGGCGACGACGGCGAAGCCCTTGCCCGCCTCGCCCGCCCGCGCCGCCTCGATCGTCGCGTTGAGCGCGAGGAGGTTGGTCTGCTCGGCGATCTGCGTGATGAGCTTGACGACGTTGCCGATCTCCGCGCTCGAGGCGCCGAGCCGTGACACCGAGTCGTTCGCCGACGCCGCCGCACCCGTCGCCGCCTGCGCGACCTTGGCCGCGTCGGACGCGTTCTGCGCGATCTCGCGGATCGAGGCGCCCATCTGCTCGGCCCCCGTCGCCACCGCCTGGACGTTGCCCGAGACCTGCTCGGCCGCGGCCGCGACGACGCCCGCCTGCATGCTCGTCTCCTCCGACGCGGACGCGACCTGCCCGGACGCGGCCGCGAGCTCCTCGGCCGCCGCCGCGACGGCGCCCGCGGACTCGACGACACCGGCGAGCGTCTGACGCACCGCGTCCTGCGCCGCGCCCAGCTGCACCGCCATGCGTCCGAGCTCGTCGTGCTGGGTGACCCGCGGGCGGCGCGTGAAGTCGCCACCGGCCATCGCGACGACGGACTGCTGCACCTCGCGGACCGACCGGCGCACGGACCGCGCGAGCCAGAACGCCACCGGCAGGGACACCAGGAGCGCGAGGGCGGCCGCACCGCCCACGGCGAGGCCCGCCCGCGTGGCGCGGCTGGTCGCGGCGTCCGCGGTGGTGTCCATGTAGGCGCGGATCTCGGCCGCGAACGCGTCGAGGTGCCCCAGGTACCCCTCGACCATCGACTGGCTGATCCCCGCCTCGGCGATCTCGTACGCCGCGAGGTCGTCCGCGAGCGCGAGGGGCACCAGCGTGGCGTCGCGGTACGCGACCCAGTCCTGGTAGCCCGACCAGAAGGCGGTCCAGCTCTTGCTCTCCTGCCCCTGCATCGCGGCCTCGACGGCGGCGGCGGACGCGGCGAGCTCCGCGTCGTTCTCGGTCTGGGTGGCCAGCCAGCGGTCCTCGTCGTCCTCGTCCGTCATGGCGGCGAGCTGCGCGACGATCAGGCGCGCCTTGAGCTGGTCCTGGTGGACGGTGTCGCGCGCGGCGGCCAGCGTCTGCTCGACCCGCACGAGACCCCGCGTGTCGGCGGCGGTCGTCTCCAGCTGCACGAACGAGAAGGCGGCGTTGCCCACCGACACGACCGCCATGAAGCCCACGACGGCCAGGATCTTCGTCTGCACGGACCGGTCGACGAACCAGCCGGTCAGGCGCCGGCGCCGGCGGGACGCGGTGTAGGACGTGCTCATCGGGGCTCCAGGGTGGGGGTGAGGGCGGGGCCGGCGGGGTGCGGCGCGACCGCGGCGTCGACGTCGAGGACCAGCAGGAGGCGGTGCTCGAGCTTGTGGGTGCCGCGGATGACGACCCGCAGGTGCGGTGCGAGCGTCGGCGGGGGCGGCTCGTAGGTGTCGGGGCCGACCTCGACGACGTCGCCGACGGCGTCGACCAGCAGGCTGACCGCCTCGCCCGCCACCTGGACGACCACCATGGTCGGCTCGTCGTCGACGAGCGGCGCGAGGCCGAGACGGGTGCGCAGGTCGATCGTGAGGACGACCTGGCCGCGCAGGTTGACCAGCCCGGCGACGTCGGGCGGCGCGAGGGGCACACGCGTGCGCGCCCGCACCCGCAGGACCTCCTGCACGCGCATCACGTCGACGCCGTACAGCGCGTCGGCGAGGGTGAACGTCACGTACTGGCTCACGTCGTCGCCCCCACGAGGTCGGCCGGGCCGGGCACGGCAGGGACCGCCTCGTCGTAGAACGCGGGGTCGGCGGCGAGCACCGCCGCGCGCAGGTCGAGCAGCTCGGTGACCCGTCCGTCCAGCACGGTCGCGCCGAGCAGGCCGTGGTCCGCGACGTCGCTGTGGTCGGCGCTGCTGTCCTGCAGGATGTCGACGATGTCCTCGACCACGAGGCCCGCGGTCCGTCCGCCGCGCTCGAGGACGACGACGAGCAGCTCGTCGCCGCCCGCGCCGGACGCCCCGAGCAGGGCGTCGAGGCGGACGAGCGGCAGGACCGTGCCGCGGTAGCGGACGACCTCGCGCCCGCCGACCCGCTCGACCTGGTCCGCGCGCAGCTGCTCGAGCCGCGCGACCTGCGCCAGCGGCAGCGCGACGCGACGGTCGTCGCCCACGCCGACGACCAGCACGGGGCTCGTCGGGGCGGTCGTGGCCGACCGGGCGTGCGTGGCGACGGCGTCGTCGGGGACGTCGGCGACCATCGCGCGCCGCGCGATCGCCTGGACGTCGAGGATGAGCGAGACGCGTCCGTCGCCGAGCACGGTCGCCCCCGCGTAGACCCCCAGGGGCTTCAGCCGGGCGGCCAGCGCCTTGACGACGATCTCCTCGGTGCTCAGCACGCGGTCCACCAGCAGCCCGTACCGCCGCTCGGCCTGGACCACGGCGATCACCCCGGCCGACGCGGGGACGCCCTCGGCCGGACCGGTCCCGACCCCGAGCACCTCGGCGAGCGGGACCAGCGGCAGCAGCTCGCCCCGCAGGCGGTGCACCCGCGCGCCGTGCACGTGCTCGATGCCGCCGACGCCCCGGGCCTCGTCGATCGCGACGAGCTCCAGCAGGTCGACCTGCGGCAGCGCGAAGACGTCGCCGGCGCACTCGAGCGTCAGCGCGGGCATGATCGCCAGCGTCAGCGGGACGCGCAGGCGCCACACGGTCCCGACGCCCACGGTCGACTCCACGTCCACCGTCCCGCCGACCGCCTCGACGTGGGTGAGGACCACGTCCATGCCGACGCCGCGCCCCGACACGTGGGTGACGGCCGACGCGGTGGAGAACCCCGGCAGGAACAGCAGCCGCAGCAGCTCCGCCGGGCTCGCGGCGGCCACCTGGGCGGGGGTCCGCAGGCCGCGCGTCACGGCGGCCCGCCCCACGACGAGCGGGTCGATGCCCTTGCCGTCGTCGGCGACCTCCACGACCACCTGGCCACCCGTGTGGTACGCGCGCAGCGAGAGCAGGCCCTTGGCGGGCTTGCCCGCGGCGAGCCGCACGTCGGGGGCCTCGACACCGTGGTCCACGGCGTTGCGCACCAGGTGCGTCAGGGGGTCCTTCACGGCCTCCAGCAGCCCGCGGTCGAGCTCGGTGTCACCCCCGGACATCTCGAGGTGCACCTCGCGCCCGCACGTCGCCGCGAGGTCCCGCACGATGCGCGGCATCTTGGACCACAGGTGCTCGATGGGCTGCATGCGCGTGCGCATGACGCCCTCCTGCAGCTCGCCCGCGATGAGGTCGAGGCGCTGGGCGCCGCGCAGGAGCGCGACGTCCTGCGACGCCGCGGCCAGCAGGCTGATGCGGTTGCGCGCGAGGACGAGCTCACCGACCTGCCGGACGAGCGCGTCGAGGAGGTCGACGTCGACGCGGATCGCCGACTCGCCGATGCTGCGCGCCGGTCCGTGGCCGTCGGGCGCGGCGGCGGGAGCGGGCGCGGGAGCGGTGACGGGCGCGGCGACGGACGCGGGCGCCGCGGTGGCAGGTGCGAGGGCCGCAGGTGCGGGTGCGGGTGCGGGCGCCGCGGTGACGGGTGCGGCCGCGACCTCCTCCGGCACGGCACGGGCCGCCACCGGCACGGACGCCACCGGCACGGCGGCCACCGGCGCGGACGCCACCGGCACGGCGGCCGCCTCGGGCGCCGGGTGCGGCGCGGGCAGCACCGCCGGCACCGCGACGAGGGGTGCGGGCGCCGCGCGCAGCGCCTCGACGGCCGCGACCACGTCGTCGACGAGGACGGCACCCTCGGTGCCGTCGGCCTCGATCGCGCTCAGCAGGTCGCGGACGCGGTCGACCACGGCCAGCAGGACGTCGGTCGTCGGCTGGTCCATGGACCGCCGGCCGTCGCGCAGCTCGACGAGCAGGCTCTCGCCCACGTGCGTCAGACGCTCCAGGCCGCCGAACGCGAGGAAGCCGCTGGTGCCCTTGATGGTGTGGATCGTGCGGAACACGCTCGACAGCAGGGGCCGGTCCCCCGGGCGCTCCTCGAGGGCGACGAGGTCGCGGTCGAGCTGGTCGAGGTTCTCGTGGGACTCGACGAGGAACTCGCGGACGATGTCGTCGACGTCGTCCATGCGCGCACCTCCCGACGGCAGGCGCGGCCGCGCCAGACGCAGGGCCCATCGGCCGGTGCGCGGCCGGGCTGAGGCGTCGCGCCGGACCTGTCGGCCGCAGCGGCGCGGTGCGGCGCCGACCCGTCAGGCGCCGGTGCCCTCGCCCTCGCTCCGCGGGGTGGGCAGCAGCCCGCGCAGGGCGTCGGCCGCGGCGTCGTCGGCCTCGACGGCCCGCGCGTTCTCGAGCCGCACGGCCTCCAGCACCTCGGAGCGGTGCACGCGCACCGACCGCGGCGCGTCGATCCCCAGGCGCACGCCGTCGGCGCGCACCTCCAGGACGGTGACCACGACGTCGTCCCCGATCACGAGGCTCTCGCCGACACGACGGGTGAGCACGAGCATCCGTCGACACTACCCCGCGCCGGCCGCGTCGCCCCGCAGGTCAGCCGAGCGCGGTGTCGAGCTCCTGCCCCAGCGCCGCCGCCCACACCAGGCGTGACGCGGGCACGCCGTCGACCCACGCGACGGGAACTCCCGCCTCGAGGACCGTGCCGGGTGCGGCCGTGTCGAGCAGGCCGTGCACCGCCAGGGCGTCCACGCGCCGTTCGACGCCCACGGCCGCGACCCACGCCGCGACGTCCGCGGGCTTGGTCCGCGCGTCGACGACCGCCCACACCTGGTCGGCGCCGAGCACCGCGAGCGCACGGGCCGCCCGCGCGCGGTCCTGGTGCTCGTGGCCGGTCCGCAGCGCCACGACCTGCGCGGTGCCGCCGTCGCGCGGCAGGGCGGTCACCGGGCCGCCCGCGTCGACCTCGTGCACGCGTGCGTCGGGCAGCCGCCAGCGCAGCGCGAGCGTGCGCGCGACGGTGAGCGGGCCGTCGCCCTCGCCGGCGACGACGAGGACCTGGCCGACGCCGCGCGGCGGTGCCG
Organism: Cellulomonas wangsupingiae; assembly: GCF_024508275.1. Taxonomy (NCBI): domain Bacteria; kingdom Bacillati; phylum Actinomycetota; class Actinomycetes; order Micrococcales; family Cellulomonadaceae; genus Cellulomonas; species Cellulomonas wangsupingiae. The sequence continues at coordinate 770,024 of NZ_CP101989.1, read as the reverse complement.
GGGGTGCGGGCAGCCGGCCGAGCACGGCCCCGAGGGTCACCGGTCCGGGACCGAGCAGCCGGGCGGGCACCCCGAGGCGGAGCAGCTCGGCCCGCAGGCCACCGTTCGCGCCCGCGTCGGCCGGGCCCGCGTCGGCCGCGTCCGCCGGCCGGGCGGGCGGGGCAGTGGCCGGGACCGGGGGGCGCGCGCGGGGACCGGTGAGGGCCGCGGCCCTCGCCGGCGCGGGGACGACCACGTCGGGCAGCGGCACCCCGACGAGCGTGCGCACCTGGTCCAGCACGGCCGCGAACTCCCGCGACGTCGTGGACACCGCGGCGGGGGCGTCGGGGTCGAGGGCCGGCGTGGGGTCGCCGACGGGCCCGTCGGCGGCGTCCGCCGCGGCGAGCAGCCCGTCGATACCGCCGACGGGCGCCGCGGCGGCCGGGCGCGGTGCCGCGACGCGGGAGGGTCGCGGCACCTCGTCGGGCACGTCGACGGTCACCTCGAAGCGCTCGGTCGCGAAGAACCCCGCGAAGCCGCCGGAGCGCACCCGCTCGGCCCGCACGATGCGGGCGCCGGGGCCGAGCTGCTCGCGCACCTGGGCCACGAGCTCGGAGAGGTCGGGGCCCTCAAGCAGCAATCGCGTGGTCACCGTTCACCACCCCGACGGCGTCCACCCGGACGCCCGCGGCCGTGACCTCGGTGTACGACAGCACCGGCAGGCGGGGGTCGGCGAGCGCGACCAGCCGGCGCAGCGCCGGCCGGATCGCCGGCGAGCAGGCGAGCACGACGCCGCGGCCCTCCGCCTCGGCGCGGGCCACGGCGGCACGCAGCTGCGTCAGGAGAGCGTCGAGCCGCTGCGGCTCGACGAGCAGCTGGCTGCCCTGCTCCCCCGGTCGCACGCTCTCGGCGAGCTGGTGCTCCAGCATGGGCTCGAGCGTCACCACCCGCAGGGTGCCGTCCTGCACGTACGGCGCGGCGAGCGCCGGGCCGAGCGCCACGCGGGCCGCCTCGACGAGCCCTTCGGGGTCGGTCGACACCCGGGCCCGCAGCGTCAGCGCCTCGTAGACGCGGCCGAGGTCGCGGATCGCGACCTGCTCGGCGAGCAGCCCCTGCAGGACGCGCTGCACCTCGCCGAGCGAGAGCAGCGACGGCACGAGCTCCTCGACGACCGACGGGTTGACCTGCTTGAGCCCTTCGGTCAGGACGCGCACGTCCTCGCGGCCCAGCAGGCGCGCGGCGTGCTCCTGGACGAGCGCCGACAGGTGCGTGACCAGCACGGACACGCGGTCGACGACCGTCGCCCCGGAGATCTCGGCGGTGTGCCGCAGCTCGGCCGGCACCCACTTGCCGGGCAGCCCGAAGACGGGCTCGGACACGGTCGCGCCCGGCAGCGCGGCCAGGTCGTCGCCCAGGGCGAGCACCCGCCCGGGGGGTGCCTGCCCGCGGCCCACCTCGACGCCCGCGACGCGCACGACGTACGTGGACGGGGGCAGGTCGACGCTGTCGCGCGTGCGCACCGGGGGCACGACGATGCCGAGGTCGAGCGCGACCTTGCGGCGCAGCGCGCGGACGCGCGCGAGCAGGTCCCGGTCGGGGCCCGCGCCGACGAGGTCGACGAGGTCGGGCGCCAGCAGGATCTCGAGGGTGTGCACGCGCATCTGCTCGATGAGCTGCTCGGGGGTGTCGCCGACGGGTGCGGTCACCTCCGTCGCCTCGGGGGCCGCCGCGGCCTGCGCCTCGGCCTTGTCGCGTGCGCCGACGCGCTGCGCGCCGATGAGCAGCACGGTCCCGACCAGCAGGAACGGCACCTTGGGCATGCCGGGCAGCAGCGCGAGCGCGACGGCGGCCGTGCCGGCGACCGTCAGCGCGGTGCGGGACTGCGTGAGCTGCGTCGCCGCGGCCGTGCCCATGTCGCCCTCGGCGGTGGCGCGCGTGACGACGATGCCCGTGGCCACCGACAGCAGCAGCGCCGGGATCTGGGTGACCAGGCCGTCGCCGATGGTCAGCAGGCTGAACCGCTCGATCGCCTCGCCGGCGGACATGCCCATCTGGAGCATGCCGACCGCGAACCCGCCGACGAGGTTGATGACCGTGATGACGATGCCCGCGACCGCGTCGCCCTTGACGAACTTCGAGCCACCGTCCATCGCGCCGTAGAAGTCGGCCTCGGCGGAGATCTCGGCCCGGCGGCGGCGCGCGGACTCCTCGTCGATGAGGCCCGAGTTGAGGTCCGCGTCGATCGCCATCTGCTTGCCGGGCATCGCGTCGAGCGTGAACCGCGCGCCGACCTCGGCCACGCGCCCGGCGCCGCTGGTGATGACGACGAACTGGATGACGACGAGGATGAGGAAGATCACGAGCCCGATGACGAGCGACCCGCCGACCACGAAGTGCCCGAAGGCGTCGATGACGTCGCCCGCGTAGCCGTCACGCAGCACCAGGCGCGTGCTGGCCACGTTGATCCCGAGCCGGAACAGCGTGAGCACGAGGATGAGGGACGGGAACACCGAGAAGTCGAGCGGCTTGCGCACGTACATCGCGGTGAGCAGGACGACGAGCGACCCGGTGATGTTGACGACGATGAGCACGTCGAGCAGTGCCGGCGGCAGCGGGACGACCAGCATCATGACGATGCCGACGACGCCGACGGGCACCGCGAGGCGGGCGACGGAACGGTTCTCCACGGTCAGCTCCTGGACGCGGGGGTGGTGCCGGCGCGCGGGCGCCGGCCTCGGGACGGGGTGGGGGCGTCGGGCGGCAGCACCGGGGCGCCGGGCACGCGGTGCTGCCCGGCGCTCGCGCCGCGCCGGCGCAGTGCCATGACGAACGCGAGGACGCGCGCCACGGCGGTGAACAGGTGCTCGGGGATCTCCTGGCCGACGTCGCACGCGGCGTGCAGGGCGCGGGCCAGCGGCACGTCCTCGACGAGGGGGACGCGGTGCTCGCCCGCGAGCTCGCGGATGCGCGCGGCCACGGCACCGGCGCCCTTGGCGACGACGCGCGGCGCCCCGGTGCCGGGCTCGTACCGCAGCGCGACGGCCACGTGCGTGGGGTTGACCATGACGACGTCGGCCTGCGCGACCTCCGCCATCATGCGGTTGCGGCTCATCGCGGCCTGCCGCGCGCGGATGGCGCCCTTGATGCGCGGGTCGCCCTCGGTGCGCTTGTGGTCCTCCTTGACCTCCTGCTTGGTCATGCGCGTCGACTTGCGGTTGCGGCGCAGCACGACGACGAGGTCCACGAACGCGAGCGCGACGCCGGCGGCGATGCCGCCGCGCAGCAGCGTCGCGGCGCCGTCCCCCGCGGCGCCGAGCACGGCGGACAGCGGCAGCGTGCCCGACGCCATCAGCGTGGGGACCATCGTCTGCACGCCGGAGTAGAGGACCGCACCGACGGCGAGGGTCTTCAGCAGCGTCTTGACGCCCTGCCACAGCGCCTGCGGACCGAAGAACTTCTTGCCGACGGCCGCGGGCTTGAGGTGGTCGAACCTGGGCTTCATGCTGCGCGCGTGCACGCCGCCCTGCGCGGCGGCCGCCACGACCGTGACCAGCACGAGCACCACGAACATCGGGGCGAGGGTGCCGCCGGCCGACATCAGGGCGCCGCGCAGCACCGCGACGGCCTGCTGCGGGTCGGCGGTGACCGCGACCGCGCGGACCTGGGCCATCTGGTCGAGGGCCGCGCCCTGCGCGCGGGACAGCACCCCGGGGAGCATGAGCGCGGCGGCGGCCAGGCCGATCCACGCCGTCACGTCCTGCGAACGGCCGAGCTGCCCCTTGCGGCGCACGTCCTTGAGCCGCTGGGGGGTGGCCTTCTCGCTGCGCTCGCCGCTGCTCCCGCCGCTCATCCGAGCACCGCCGGCACGGTGGTGGCCGCCTCGTCCGCGAGCGCGCCGAGGAGGTCGGGCAGCGCGAGCAGGGCGAAGCCGCCGAGGGTGAGCGTCAGCAGGATCTTCAGCGGGAACCCGAGGGCGAACGCGTTGAGCGCGGGCGACACGCGGGTCAGCAGGCCGAGGCCGACGTCGGCGAGGAACAGCACGACGAGCAGCGGTCCGGCGATCTGCAGCGCGGCGACGAACATGTCGGTGAGCCCTTCGGCGGCGCCCTGGCCGTAGCTCGCGGGCGAGAACACCTCACCGACGGGCAGCACGTCGAACGTGCGCAGCAGGCCCGCGACGACGAGCTGGTAGCCGTCCGAGGCGAACAGCAGCGCCATCGCGAGCATCTGGTACAGCCGTGAGAACTGAGCGCCGTTCGTCATGCTCAGCGGGTCGAAGGCCATGGCGACCTGGAACCCGCCGAACAGGTCGATCAGGGAGCCCGCGGACTGCACGGCCGCGAACACCAGGTAGACGAGGAAGCCGGTCGCGGCGCCCACGAGCGCCTGCATCACGAGGTTGCCGAAGAACGCGGCGGTGCCGGACGACACCACCGGGTCCAGGCGCGGTGCCACCGCGAGCCCGAGGCCGGTGCCGAGCGCGACCTTCACCGACCCGGGCACGCTGCGCTGCGCGAACGGCGGCGCGATGACGAGGAACGCCGTCATGCGCACGGCCGCGAGCAGGGTCGTCTCGACCGCGGCGAGCGGCAGGGTGACGGCGACGGGGTCCACCGGCGGGTCACCCGCCGACCAGCGCGGGGATGCGGCCGTACAGCTCGTGCGTGAACGTCACGAGCTCGGTGATCATCCAGTGCCCGGCCAGCAGCAGCGCCGCGCCCGCGGCCACGGCCTTGGGCACGAACGAGAGCGTGACCTCCTGGATCTGCGTCACCGACTGCACGAGGGAGACGACGAAGCCCACCACGAGGGCCGTGACCAGGACGGGCGCGGCCAGCTTGGCGGCCAGCACGAGCGCGTCCAGCGCGATGTCGAGGACGGCGTTGGTGTCCACTACCCGCCCCCGGCGTACGAGCCGACGAGCGCCGTGACGACCAGGCCCCAGCCGTCGACGAGCACGAACAGCAGCAGCTTGAACGGCAGCGACACCATGACGGGCGGCAGCATCATCATGCCCATCGCCATGAGCGCGGCCGAGACGACCAGGTCGATGACGAGGAACGGCACGAAGATGACGAAGCCCATGATGAAGGCCGCGCGCAGCTCCGAGAGGAGGAAGGCGGGGGCGAGGACGGTGAACGGCACGTCCGCCGGGGTCTGCGGGTTCGGCTGCTCCGCGGCGCGCGTGAGCAGCGCGATGTCCTCCTCGCGGGTGTGCGCGAGCATGAACTGCCGCAAGGGCTGCTGACCGGCCTCGACGGCCTGCGTGAACGTCAGGCTGCCGTCGAGGTAGGGCTGCACGCCGAGGTCGTTGATGCTGCCGACGACGGGCGCCATGACGAACAGCGACAGGAAGAGCGCGATCCCGGCGAGCACCTGGTTGGGCGGCACGCCCTGCAGGCCCAGCGCGTTGCGGGTCAGCGAGAGCACCACGATCATCTTGGTGAAGCTGGTGGTCAGCAGCAGGAGCGACGGTGCGACGGACAGCAGCGTGATCCCCAGCAGCACGACGATCGAGCCGCTCGGCGTGCCGTTGATGCCGTTGACCTGCACGGTGACCTCGCCGACGCCCGGTGCCGCGGGCGCGTCGGGCGCGGCCGGCGGCGTCGGGCCGACGGTCGCGTGCGCGCCGCCGGCGGTGGCCACCTGCGCGGCGAGCAGCACGACGAGCGCGGCCAGGACGAGGCCGAGCACGAGGACGCGCCGCAGCCGGCGGGCGCGCGCGTCCGCGACGTCGGTGCGCGTGGCCGGCACCACCGGCCGGGACGTCATCGCCGCACCGTGCGGTCCTGCAGCGCGCGGACCGTCGCCCGCCACGTCTGGGGCGAGAGCACCGAGCCGCTGAGGGCGGCCGGGCGCGCGGTCTCGTCGGCGGGCGCCCCGTGCGGGGTCGGGACGTCGGCCGTGGTGCTCGTGGCCCACGCGACGGGATCGGCGACGGGACGCAGCTCGGTGAGCATCGTGACCTGCTGCTCGGCGAACCCGACGAGCAGCCGCCGGTTGCCCACGGCGACGACGGCCACGCCCGAGCCGCGGGTGAGCGCCTGCCGGTCGACGACGCGGACCGTCGGCTCGCGGTCGTCGCGGACCGACCGGCGCGCGCCGACGCGACGCGCCAGGTACCAGATCAGCCCGACGACGCACGCGAGGGACAGCAGCACACGGCCGACCAGCAGGAGCTCGTCCATCAGTGGGCGTCCGGCGCGCTGACGATCTCGGTGATGCGGACGGCGAAGTCCTCGTCGACGACGACGACCTCGCCCCGGGCGACGAGCCGGCCGTTCACGACGACGTCGGCGGGGCTGCCCGCGGCCCGGTCGAGCTCGAGCACCGTCCCGGGCGTGAGGTCCAGCACCTCGCGCAGCGGCAGCCGGGTGCGCCCGATCTCCGCGGTCAGCGTCAGCTCGACGTCGTACAGGGCGCGCAGCGCGGCGCCCCGCTGCGTCGGCAGGTCGGGACGCGGCGCGGCCGGCGCGGCACCGGGCCGCGTCCGCAGCACGAACCACGCGAGCGTCTGCCCGGCGCCCCGCAGGGCGACGACCTCGCTGTCGGGGCCGAGGACGAGGCCGGCCGTGGTGAGCCGCGCCGGCTCCAGGACCCCGTCGCCGAGCGTGCCGGCGGCGGCCTGCAGCGCGGGGCGCAGCGCGTCGGCGGGGTCGAGCGCGGCACCGTCGACGCCGTCGGCGAGCGTGCGGGCGACCTGCGGCCCGAGCACGACGGCGAGCTCGACGGCGACGCGTCCGACGACGGCCGCGACGACCGCCGGCGCGTCGGCGGGGGGCACGTCGGCCGACGGCACGGCGGTGAGCGGCACCTCCGCGGGGACCAGGGCGGCGGCCGCGGTGGCGGCCGCGAGGGGCGAGACGGTGGACGTGGTGCTCATGCGTGGTTCTCCTCGACGCTCACGACCTGGCAGGCGATCCGCGATCCGTGGGTGCCGGCGGCGGCGTGCGCGAGCACGACGCCGTCGACGACGACCTCCAGGGGCCGGCTCGCGGGGTGGGACAGCGGCAGGACGTCACCGACCGTGAGGTCGACGACGTCGCGCGGGTGCACGGTGCGGGGCGTGCAGCGCACGGCCACCTCGACGGGCGCCTCGAGGGTCGCCCGCTCGAGGTCGGCGCGGTCCCGCACCACCCGTTCGCGGCTCGGCTCGTCCCCCTCGGGGCGCTGCTCGGCGCGCAGCGCGGCGAGCACCGGCTCGGCGGGGAGCATGAGCGTCGCGGTGTCGACGCGCTCCTCGCCGACCCGCAGGGTGAAGCGCGCCGACAGGACGGCGTCGGTCGCGGCGACCGCCTGCACGAACTGCGGGTTGTACTGCACCGACCGCACGCTGAGCTCCAGCGGCATGATCGCCGCGAACGTGTACGCGAGGTCGCCGAGCGCGTGCGCGAGCAGGTCCCCGACCACGGTGGTCTCGATCTCCGTGAGCTCACGGCCCTCGCGGTCGTCACCGAGCCCGGTGCCGCCGAACAGGTAGTCGACCCACACGAGGGTCGTCGCGACGGGCAGCTGCAGCACGGCGGTGCCCCGCGGCTGCTCGACCGTGCACACGAACAGGGCGGTGGGCGTCGGCAGGCTGCCGACGTGCTCGTCGTACGTCACGAGCGTGACGTCGTCGAACGTGACCTGCACGAGCGCGCGCAGGCGCGCGGTGAGCTGGGTGCCCCACAGGCGCGCGAACCGCTGCAGCGCCATCGACAGGTGGCGCGCGTGCTCGCGCGACAGGGTCAACGGCCGGCGGAAGTCGTAGGGCACGGGCTCGACGGTGCGCGCGCGTCGGCGCACGGCGGTCGCGGGCAGGGACGGCGTCACGACCGTCCCATCGGCGGGCGACGGCCCGTCGTGAGGAGAAACGCCGGGCGCGCGCGACGGGTCGCGTACGCCGGGGCCGACCGTGCGGGGTGGTGATCTCCCGCCGCCCGTCCTGGGCGGTGCGTCGCGCGGCACGGTCGCGCGCGGCGGGGAGCGGCGGCGGCGCCTTCCGTGGCGCCGGCTGATCACGTCACTGCGTGACGTAGTTGGTCAGGTAGACGTCGATCACCTCGCCCTCGTAGGCCTCGGCGAGCCGCTGCGCGAGCTCGGTCTTCAGCGCGTCGCGCGTCGCCGGGTCGGACACCTCGGCGACGGTGCGGCCGGAGTACTGGGCGATGGCCAGGTCCAGCGCGCGCGACGGGTCGGGATCGTGCGCGTCGGCCGTCAGCTGCAGGCCCAGGCCGAGCCGCAGGTAGTGGCCGTCCGCCAGGTTGATGCTGATCGCCTCGACCTGCGCGACCTCACCCGCCTCCACGGTCGGCTCCGGCGCGGACGCCTCCTCGCCGCCGCCGCGGCCCAGCAGGAACCACGCGGCAGCTCCGGCGGCCGCGAGGACCACGACGGCGACCACCAGCAGCACCAGGCGCCGGCGGGACTTCGGCGCGGGGTCGGCCGCCTCCTGCGACGGCGGGACGACCCGCGCGGACGTCGCGCCCCCGCCGATCTTCTGCCGGGACATCACACGCTGCTCGGTGGGCATCACCACCACCTCCTGGGGCTCGGGTCGGACGTGCTCACGGCGCCACCACCGCGGGCAGCAGCGCGCGCACGTTCTCGGGTGCGTCGCTGAGCAGGACGAGGTCGACGCGACGGTTGACGGCCAGCGACGCCTCGTCCATGCCGGGCGCGATCGGGCGCGCGTCGCCGTAGCCGACGGCGGACACCCGCCCGGGCGGCATGGCGTCGCGCTCGACGAGGTGCCGCAGCACCTGCGTCGCACGGTCGGCCGACAGCTCCCAGTTGGTGGGGTACCGGCCGCCGACGGGCAGCACGTTGGCGTGGCCCTCGATCGTGACCTGCTCGGCGAGGGAGACGAGGGTCGGCGCGGCGACGTCGAGCACCTGCCGCGCGGTGACCGTCAGCTCGGCGCTCGCGGGGGCGAAGAACACGTCGTCGGCGACGAGGCCGAGGACGAGGCCCCGCTCGTCGATCCGCATCTGCACGACCGAGTCCAGGCCCTGCGCGAGCAACGCCGCGCGCAGGGCGGCGCGGACCTCCTCGAGGTGGGCGGCCTCGGCCTGCGCGGCGGCCAGCACCTGGGGGTCGACCGACGCGACGGGCGCCGGGTCCTTGCCCTGCTGGCCGAGCCCGCGGTCCGCCTCGACCAGGCCGGCCGTGCCCTCGCCGCGCGCCTCGAGGTCCTGCGGCCTCAGGCCGTCGAGGACCCCGTCGCTGCCGTCCAGCGTGGACGTCGAGACGGTGACCTCACCGTCGCCGAACCCCGCGGCGAGCGACTTGCTCAGGGCGATGTACTTCTCCTGGTCGACCTGGCTGATCGCGAACAGCACGATGAACAGCGCCATCAGCACGGTGATCATGTCGGAGTAGCTGACGAGCCACCGCTCGTGGTTGACGTGCTCCTCCTCCTCGACGCGGCGACGACGGCGGCCGGCGCTCACGCCGCCTCCGTGCGCGACGAGCGGGTCTCGGCGTCGGGCACGAGGCTGCGCAGCCGCTCGCTGACGAGGCGCGGGTTCGCACCGGACTGCACGGCGAGCAGGCCCTCGAGGGTGACCTCCATCTGCCGGCACTCCAGGTCGGAGATCCGCCGGATGCGGGTGCCCAGCGGCAGCCAGACCACGTTGGCCGACAGGATCCCCCACAGCGTGGCCACGAACGCCGCCGCGATGGAGTGGCCGAGCGAGCTGGGGTCGGCGAGGTTCTCGAGCACGTGGACGAGGGAGATGACGGTGCCGATGATGCCGATCGTCGGCGCGTAGCCGCCCATGTCGACGAAGTACTTCGAGCTGACCCGGTCGGCCGCGCGCTTGGTGGCGATGCGGTCCTCGAGGATCACCCGCAGGTCCTCGGGGTCGGTGCCGTCGATCGCGGCCTGCAGCCCCTCGCGCAGGAACGGGTCCTCGACCGCCCGGGCGTCCTCCTCCAGGGCGAGCAGACCCTCGCGGCGGGCGCGCTCGGCGAGCCGCACGACGGTGTCGACGTTCGCGCCGGCGCGGGGTGCCCGGGCGCGCAGGGCGCGGGGCACGGCGGCGAAGGCGGCGGCGGCGTCCTTGAGCGTGTGCCCGGCCAGGCCGACGCCCAGCGTGCCGCCCCACACCAGCAGGAGCGGCGCGGGCAGCACGATCGACATCGGGTCGGCACCCTCGAGCACCAGGGCCGCGAAGATGGCGCCGAACGCGACGATGATCCCGACGATGCCGGCGGGGTCCATCAGCGGTTCCTCGGTCGCAGCTGCACGGGCGGCGGGGGCTCGCCGGTGTCGTGCTCGAGGTCCGGGACGGCCTGGACCGCGCGCAGCCGCTCGACGTCACGGGCCCGGGCGAGCAGCGCCGCACGCTGCTCCTGGACGAGCTCGATGACCTCCTCGAGCGTCTCCTGGACGATGAGCTTCGTCCCGTCGACGAGCGTGAGGATCGTGTCGGGTGCGCTGTCCACCCGTTGGACCAGGTCGGGGTTCACCCCGAACCTGCCCCCGTTCAGTCGTGTCACGACGATCACGGCACATCCCGTCCCTGGTCCTTGCTGCGGTGCGGCCCGCCCTGCTCGTGCACGTCGTGCCGCGCGCTCCCCGTCCGTGGGGTGCGTCCTGCCCATCGGCAGGTGCGGCCGGCGTCTGAGGCGTCGGCGGGCGCTTCGTCCTTGTCGGCGCGCGTCAGGTCTGGTACGCCCAGTGCCACGGCTCGCGCGGCGTGTCCTCGGCGAAGCCGTACCGGCCGGCGTTGGCGCGCATCCACGCCTGCGCGCGGTCGTCGAGGCGCAGGTCGGCCGCCAGGCCCCAGCCGTGGTCGGACGTGCCCGGCGCGGCGGCCAGCCCGCCCTGGGAGTACAGGCCCTTGCGCCGCACCAGGTCGACCTGGGTGTCGTAGGTGCGGTACGAGTCCGTGATGCCGATGGTCACGCCCTGCGCGCGGGCGTCGGCGATCAGCTTCTCGAGCTGCTGCGCCGCGGGCTGCCACAGCCGGTGCCCGGTGTCGCCCACGGCCGTCATGGCCGCGTCGGGCACCTTGCCGTTGCGGTGGCCCGCGAGCCCGTTCGGCAGCATGTCGCCGTTGATGCGGCGCACCGACGACGGCGACGTGTCGACCGTCGTCGCCGGGTACGCCGCCGCGGCCTGGGTGAGCGCGTCGGCGAACGCCGTCGCGCTCGTGGCCGTCGCGGCGCCCCCGGTCGCGGTGACCTGCACCGGTGCGACCGAGGGCGGCGCGACGAGCTCGCGGATCTGTGCCATGCGTGACGCGATGGCCGTGATGCCGTCCACCGTCAGCGCTTGAGGTTGACCAGCTCGTTCAGCACCTCGTCGGACGTGGTGATGATGCGGGAGTTCGCCTGGAACCCGCGCTGCGCCACGATGAGGTTGGTGAACTCGCTCGACAGGTCGACGTTGGACATCTCGAGCGCGCCGCCGGCCAGCGACCCGCGCCCGCCCGTGCCGGCCGTGCCGACCTGCGGCTCGCCGGAGTTGACGGTCGTGCGGTACAGCGAGCCGCCCGCCTTCTCCAGGCCCGCCGGGTTGGTGAACGCACCGAGCGCGATCCGCCCGACGACCTGCTTGAGCCCGTTGCTGAACGCGCCGGTGATGGTGCCGTCGGCGCCGAGGGCGAACGACAGCAGCGTGCCCGCCGCCTGCCCGTCCTGCTCGACGGCCTGGGCGGTGTCGAGACCCGCGTAGCCGGTCATCGTCGTCAGGTCGACCTCGACGCCGCCGATCTGCAGGGACGTCGGCGAGGTGATCTTCCCGGCCGCGTCGAACGTGACGGGCTGGGACCCCTGGGTGTCGGCGCCGTCGGTCGCGGCCACGCCCCAGCCGGCCGTCGACTTCGTGAACGTCACGACGAGCGTGCGCTCCGTGCCGACCGCGTCGTACAGCTTCATCGTCAGGGACTTCGTCGTGCCGTCCGCGGCAGCCGAGTCGAGGTTGCCCTCGAAGGTCGCACGCCGCGACGCGACGGCCGCCATCGTCGTGCCCGCCGGCACGCGCAGGTCGGTCAGCTCGGAGTCGGTGTCGATCTCACCGTCGACCGCCGCCCAGCCCTGCACCAGCGCGCCGTCGCCCGGGAGCACCATCTGGCCGGTCGCGTCGAAGTCGAACGAGCCGGCGCGCGTGTAGAAGGTCTCGGTGCCCTTGCGCACGACGAAGAAGCCGTCGCCCTGCACCATCATGTCGGTGCTGCGGCCGGTGGTCTGCGCGGCGCCCTGCGTGAACGTCGTGGTGACGCCCGCGACGCGCACACCCAGGCCGACCTGCGCCGGGTTGGTGCCGCCGACGCCGTCCTGCGCGCCGCCGGCGTTGGTGAGCACCTGGCTCAGGGTGTCCTGGAACTGCACCTGCGAGGACTTGAAGCCGGTGGTGTTGACGTTGGCGATGTTGTTGCCGGTCACGTCGAGCATGGTCTGGTGGCTGCGCAGACCGCTGATGCCGGAGAAGAGCGAGCGGAGCATGGGGGTTCCCTTCGAAGGTCCGCGTCAGGCGGCGGGGGTGGCGGGGGCGGGGGTGTCCGTGCCCGCCGGTGGCGGGGTGGTCGGGGCGGGCGTGCTCGGGGAGGGCGAGGCGCCCGGGGTCGTGACGGCCGCGATCGCGTCGAGCCGCAGGTCCACGTCGCCGACGCGGACGGTCGGGACGGCGGACGCGTAGGACACGCCCGTGACGACGCCGGTGTGCGACGTGCCGTCCTCGTCCTCCCACCGGACCTCCTGGCCGACGAGGGCCGCGGCGGACGAGCGCATCTGCAGCGCGAAGGCCTCGCGCTGCGTGTCCGACAGCTCGACGAGCCGTTCCATCGTCGTCAGCTGCGTGGTCTGCGCCATGAGCTGGGACGTGTCCATCGGGCTGGTGGGGTCCTGGTAGCGCAGCTGGGTGACCAGCAGCTCCAGGAAGGCCTGCTTGTCGAGCGAGCCGCCGTCGGTGGCGGCGTCCGTCGACGTGCCGTCGGTGGTGGTCCGCGACGCGCCGTGCTGCGCGTAGGACGTGTCGATGCTCATGGGGCCTCCGCGTCAGACGACGAGGTCGAGCGCGCCGCGGCGCGCGGGTGGGGTCGGGTCGGTGGTCGGCGCGGGGACCGCGTCGGGGGTGGCGCGCGCGGGGCGTCCACCGGGCCGGTCGGGCGCCGGGCCGCCGCCGTCGCGTCCCGCCGGGTCGTGCGCACCGCGCTCGGGCCGTCCGCCGAGGCCCAGCTCGGCCTGCAGGCCCGCGGCCTGCAGGTCGCGCCGTAGGTCGGCGAGGGCGGCCCGCAGCGCGTCGCGCGCCGCGTCGCTCGCACCCACGAGGTCGAGGCGGACGACGTCACCGGTGATGTGCGCGACGACCCGCACCGGGCCGAGGTGCTCGGGGTCGATGGGGACGGTGAGCACGTGCCGGCCGGCACCGAGGCCGCCGACGGACCGCAGGCGCGCCCCGAGCTGCTCGGCGAGCGGCACCTCGGGCGTCGCGGGAGGTGCGACGGGCGGGGCCGTCGGTGCCGGTGCGGCCGACGGCGCGGGCGCGAGCGCGACGGCGGGCGCGGCGGTCGGCGGGACGGCGGGCGACGCGGCGGGAGTCGTCCGGGCGTCGGTCGGCAGCGGCGCGCCGCGCTCACCGGCGGTGGACTGGGCCGCGCCGGGATCGGCCGCGAGCGGCGCGGTGGCCGACGACCCCGCGGCGGGCTGCCCGTCGGCCGACGGCGCCTGCGCGGACGTGGACGTCGTGGTCGCGGACGTCGTGGTGGCGGTGGGCACGGACGGTCCGGCGGCGGACGGTGCTGCGACGGGCGTGCCTGCGTCCGGGAGCGACGCACCCGCGGCGGCACCCGGGGCGCCCGGCGCGGCGGCGGCGTGCGCCGCACCCGGAGCGATCGCGCCGACGGCGGCACCCGGGGCACCGGCGGAGGTGCCCGGGACGGACGGCGTGACGCCCTCGTCGGTCGTGGGCGCGACGGCGGCACCCGACGGGGCCGTCGGCGCTGCGGCGGTCGGGACGACGGAGGCGGCCTGGGCCGTCACGGCCGCCGGCGCGTCGGCCGGCGGCGGGGTGCCGAGGGCCGTGGGAGCACCGGCGGGGAGCGCGTCACCGTCGGGCGAGCCCTCCGACGCGCGGGCACCGCTGCGCGGGGTGACGGGGTCGGGACGGTCGGGACGGTCGGGACGCTCGGCGCGGTCGGGACGGTCCGGGCGGTCGGGGCGGTCGGCGCGCTCGAAGCGCTCCGTGCGGTCGGGACGGTCCGTGCGGTCGGGACGGTCCGGACGCTCGGCGCGCCCGTGCCGGTCCGCGCCGACGCGGGCCTCCTGCGCGCGCAGCACGTCGGCGAACGCGTCGCCGCCGGCCGCGCCGCGCGGGGCGTCGGGGGTGCGCGGCGGCAGCCCGGCGGGGGTCACGGCGGCGGTTCTCATGCGTCCTCCTCCGGGGAGACGGGGGTGGTGCTGCGCGACGCGACCTCGTCGAGCACGGCCTGCTCGGCCCGCTCGTCCTGCGCGCGCACCTCCACCTCGTGCTTGTCGCGCAGCCGCTCGACGGCGCGCGTGCGGATGCGCGCCGCGGTCCAGTCGCGCTGCCGCCCGCCCACCTCGTCCTGCGCGTGGCGCAGGGCCGCGGTGTCCTCGGTGAGCAGCGACGACAGCGCGATCCGCGCGGCGATCGCGGCCTGCCAGGCGGCCAGGTCGGCCTCGCCCGGCGCCCGCGAGCCGCCCAGGGCCTCGGCCGTGCGCGCGGCACGCTCCTGCGCGCTGCGCTCGCCGCGGCGCGCGGCGGCGAGCTCGGCGGCGGCGGTGTCCTCCGCCATCGCGCGCACGCGCAGCAGCCCGGCCAGCGGGAACGGTCGCCTCATGACTCCCCCATCCGCTGCACGAGCGCGCGCAGCCGCCCCCACGAGTCGGCGGCCCCCGCGCGCTCGTCCATCCCCTGCTGCAGGAACGCGTCGATCGCGCCCGCGTGCGTGACCGCCGTGTCGACGAGCGGGTTCGACCCCGCGACGTACGCACCGACGTCGATCAGGTCCTGCGCCTGGCGGCGCGCGGCCATCACCGCGCGCAGCCGCGCGGCGTCGGCGAGCTGGCGCGGGTCGCACACGCGCGACGCGACGCGCGAGACGGACCCGAGCGCGTCGACGGACGGGAAGTGCCCCGCGACGGCCAGCCGCCGGTCCAGCACGACGTGCCCGTCGAGGATCGAGCGGGCGGCGTCGGCGATCGGCTCGTTGTGGTCGTCGCCGTCCACGAGCACGGTGTACAGGCCGGTCACCGAGCCGGTGGGGCCCGTGCCGGCACGCTCGAGCAGGCGCGCGAGCAGCGCGAACGTGCTGGGCGGGTAGCCGCGGGTCGCGGGCGGCTCCCCGACGGACAGGCCGATCTCGCGCTGCGCCATCGCGACGCGGGTCAGCGAGTCCATCATCAGCACCGCGTGGCGTCCCTGGTCGCGCAGGTGCTCGGCGATGCGCGTGGCGACGAACGCCGAGCGCAGCCGCACCAGCGGCGGCTGGTCGGACGTCGCGACGACGACGACCGAGCGCGCCAGGCCCTCGGGCCCCAGGTCGTCCTCGAGGAACTCGCGGACCTCACGGCCCCGCTCGCCGACGAGCGCGATGACCGCGACCTCGGCCTCGGTGCCGCGCGCGATCATCGACAGCAGGCTCGACTTGCCGACGCCGGACCCGGCGAACAGCCCGAGCCGCTGGCCCCGGCCCGCCGTGACGAGCGTGTCGAGCACGCGCACCCCGAGCGGCATCGCCTCCGCGACGCGGGTGCGCTCCAGCGGGTGCGGCGCGGCCACGTCGAGCGCGACGCGGGCCTCGACGTCGAGCGGCCCGCGGCCGTCGATCGGCCGGCCCAGGCCGTCCAGGACGCGCCCCAGCAGCCCGGTGCCCACGGGGACGAGCAGCCCTTCGCCGTGCGCACGCACCGGCAGGCCGGCCCGCAGGCCGCGCGTGGGGCCGAGCGGCATGCAGCGGGTCGCTCCCCCGGCGGTCGCGACGACCTCGGCGGTGACCGCGTCGTCGCCGTCGCCGATCGTGACGAGCTCACCGACGGCCGCGGGCGTGCCCACGGTCTCGATCGACAGCCCGACGACGCCGCGCACGCGGCCGACCCGCACGGGCCGCGCCGCGCGCAGGGCGCGCAGCCAGCGCTCGTCGCGCACGTCCGGTGCCGCGTCGGTCGTCGTCATGACGCCGCCAGCGCGGCGCGGGCGCGGTCCACGGCACCGCGCAGGCGCGCGTCGAGCACCCCGTCGGCGTGCTCCGCGAGCGCGTCACCGGGCTCGAGCGTCGGGTCCGGGACCACCTCGAGGCCGGCGGGGGCGCCCCCGGCGGCGGCCAGTGCCGCCGCGTCGCGCGGGTGCAGCCGCACGACCGTGCCGTCGGGCAGGTCGGGCGCGTCGAGCACGCGGGCGAGGGCGGCGCGGGCCGCGGCGGACGCGTCCGCGAGCTCGACGCCCAGCAGGGCGGTCGCGAGCGCGAGCGCGGCCTCGTGCACCGTGGCGAGCGCGGTGGCCAGCACCGGCGCCTCGCGGGCGTCGAGCGCGCGTGCCGCGACGTCCAGCGCGGCGAGGGCCGCGGCGTGCTCGACCGCGCGCGCCTGCGCGGTGCGCGCCTGCTCGTCGGCGACCAGCTGCGCCTGCGCCGCCGCGTCCTGGGCGGCGAGGCGGGCACCGGCGGCGTACCCGGCGGCCCATCCGGCGGCGTGCGCCGCCCGGTCCGGCACGGCGGGGTGGTCGAGGCGCGCGAACGCGACGGGCCGCGCCTGCCCGTCGCCGGTCACGAGGGCGTCGGGGCGCGGCGCGAACCGGGAGGCCGGGTCGCGCTGGATCGGCACGAAGTCGAGGTCACGCAACGAGCTCGTCCTCACCCTCGCGCCGCACGACGATCTGGCCGGACTCCTCCAGGCCGCGGATGACCTGCACGATCGCCGCGCGGGCCTCCTCGACCTGCGACAGGCGCACGGGCCCGAGCAGCTCGATCTCCTCGACGAGGTTCTCGCGCGCACGGTCGGACATGTTCCGCAGGATCTTGTCCCGCACGTCCGGGCCCGAGCCCTTGAGGGCCTGCGCGAGCGTGCCGGTCTCGACCTGCCGCAGCACGAGCTGCACGGCACGGTCCTCGAGCAGCACGACGTCGCCGAACACGAACATCAGGGCACGCACCTGGTCGGCGAGCGCCTCGTCGCGGGCGGACAGGCCCTCGAGGATCGACTTCTCGGTCGCCGGGTCGGCGCGGTTGATGATCTCGACGAGCGGCTGCACCCCGCCGACGGCGGACAGCTCGCGCGGTGCGAGCACGGCCGACGCCTTGCGCTGCAGGGCCTCGGTGACCACGGCGACGACGTCGGGCGACGCGCGCTCCATGAGGGCGATGCGGTGCGCGACGTCGGCCCGCAGGTCCTCCGGCAGGCCGGCGAGGATCGCCGACGCGTGGTCGGGCCGCAGGTGAGCGAGCACCAGCGCGGTCGTCTGCGGGTGCTCGCCGTCGAGCAGCGAGACGACCTGGCGCGCGTCGGCCTGCTGCAGGAAGTCGAACGAGTGCCCGGCCATCGACGCCTGGAGGCGCTCGATCATGCCGGCCGCCTGCTCCTTGCCGACGGACGCCTCGAGCAGCTGCTGGGCGAACCCGAGGCCGCCGCCGAGGCCCGGCCCGATCTCGGCCGCGGCGTGGAACTCGTCGACGACCTCGTCCGCGAGGGACTGGTCCACGCGGTCGAGCCGCAGGATCTCGGAGGTCAGCTCCTCCATCTCGGTGACGTCGAGCTGTGCCATGACGCGCGCGGCGCGGTCCTTGCCGAGCTGCATGAGCAGCAGCGCGGCCTTCTGGCGGCCGGTGATGGTCGTCATCGCCGGGCCCCCGTCGTCATCCAGCCGCGCAGCAGCTCGGCGACCTGCTCGGGCTGCTCGTCGGCCAGCGTGGCGATCTCGGCGCGGCGCACGGCCGTCGCGTCCGGCGGGGCCGGCGCGACCGGGGCGGGCAGGGCGGGCAGGGCCTCGGGCTCGGGCCCGTCGAGCGGCGTGAGGGCGAGGGTGAGCTGACGGGCACGCTCGAGCTCGCCCAGGTCCAGCGCCTCGCGGCGCGCACGACGCGACCGCCGTCCGACGACGACCAGCACGATCACGACCAGCAGCACGATCGCGGCCGCGATCACGACCTCCCGCAGCAGCCCTTCGCGGGCCACGGCCTCGGCACGCTCGTCGGCGGCGGCCAGCGCCTCCTGCGCCGCCTGCGCGGACGTGGTGTCGAACTGCATGCGCTGCACGGACAGCGTGTCGCCGCGCTCGGTGTCGATGCCGGCGGCCGCCGCGACGGCGGCCTCCAGGTCGGCCATGACGAGGCCACCGGCAGCCTGCTGGTCCACGAGGACCGAGACCGACTGCCGCTGCAGCGCCCCCGGCGCGGACCGCGTGACCTCGGTGCTCTTGTTGACGGCGTTGGTCACGTCCTCGCTGGTCGAGCTGTACGTGCCGTCCTGCCGGGTGCCGTCCTCCCCCGCGTCCACGGCGTCCGGGCCGAGCACGCCGGTGGCGCCCGCGCCGCCGGTGCCCGTGTACTCCTCGGTCGTCGTGGACGCCGCGAGCGGCGGGGTGTCCGGCGTCGCGGTGAACTCCTCGGTCGTCCGCTCGGACTGCGACAGGTCGAGCACCGCGTTGACGGTCACGGTCGCGCGTCCGGCCCCGACGAGCCGGTCGAGCATGGCCTGCACCGCGCCGCCGACCCGCGCCTCGTGGTCGGCCGTGCGGGAGTCGGCCAGCGCGCCGCCCACCTCCGCGCCGACCGCCGACAGCACGGCACCGCTCGCGTCGACGACGGCCACGTCCGACGTCTCCATGCCGTCGACCCCGGCCGCGACGAGCTGCGTGACGGCCTGCACCTGGTCACCGCTGAGGCGGGCACCGGGGCGGGTGCGCACGAAGACCGAGGCCGTGGGGGCCGCGGCCTCCGCGACGAACACCGTCTCCTCCGGGATCGCCAGGCGGACCGTCGCGGCCTCGACCCCGTCGATGGCCGCGACCGTGCGCGACAGCTCCCCCTCGAGGGCCCGGCGGTACGTGGTCTCCTGCTGGAACTCCGACGCCGTCATCGGCATCTGGTCGAGCAGCGAGTAGCCCGCGCCGTCCGTGTCGGCGGGCAGCCCGGCGGCCGCGAGCCGCACCCGCTGCTCGTACACGACGGCCGCCGGCACCATGATCGTGGCGCCGCCGTCGGTCAGCTCGTACGCGACGCCGGCGGCGGTGAGCTCGTCGACGACCGCGCTCGCGTCCGCGCCGCCCAGCCCCGAGAACAACGGCACCAGCGCGGGGCGCGACAGCCAGCTCGTCAGCGCGATCGCGCCCAGCACGAGGGCCGCGACCGCGATGACCGCGAACGTGCGCTGCGCGAGCGTGAGCTGCCGCGCGGCCCCGGTGAGCCGGCCCCATGCGTCCTGCACCTGTGCGGGCATCAGACCTGCATCCTCATGATCTCGGTGAACGCCTCGACGGCCTTGTTCCGCACGGCGGCGGTGAGCTCGAGCGCCAGGGACGACTGCTGCGCGGCGATGGTGTAGTCGTGCACGTCGTCGAGGTCACCGGTGACGGCCCGCACGCCCAGCTCCTGGGACGTCGACTGCAGCTGCTGCAGCTGCTCGACCGACCCGAGGACGCCGGCGAACTGCGCTCCCCCGGTGGCCTCCGCGGGCCGCGCGGCGTCGAGGCCCGCGACGGGCAGGGTGGCGCTGACGGCGGCCACGGCTCCGACGCTCATCAGCTGCGCCCGATCTGCAGGGCGGCCTGGTACGACTCGGTGGCGCGCGAGACGACCGCGGCGTTCGCCTGGTAGCCGCGCTGCGCCATGATCATCTGCGTCATCTGCGACGTCATGTCGACGTCCGGGTGGCGCACGTAGCCGTCGGCGTCCGCGAGCGCGTGGTTCGGGTCGTGGACGAGCCGCCCTTCGGCGCTCCCGAAGGCGACGCCCGCGACGCGCACGCCGTCCTCGCCCGCCTTCTCCTGCGCCACGACGTACCGGGTCGCGAAGGCGTCCTCCGACGTGGCCACCACGGTGTTGGCGTTCGCGACGTTGTCGCTGATCGCGTCCAGCCACGTGCGCATCACGGTCATGCCGCTGCCCGCGGCGCCGATCGCCCCGAAGATCGTCATCAGCTCGTCCTCATCGCCGTGCGGACCGACGAGAAGGTGCCGGACATCGCCTGGGTGGCCACCTGGTAGCGCAGGTTGGTCTCGATCTGCAGCAGGGTCTCCGTGTCGAGGTCGACGTTGTTGCCGTCCTCGCGCGTCGCGCCGAGGGACCGCGTGACCGTGGCGGGCGCGGCGCCGTCGCCGCGCTCGACGGCACGCGTCAGCGCGTCCTCGAAGGCGACCTGACGCGCCCGGTAGCCGGGGGTCTGCAGGTTCGCGACGTTGTCCGCGCTCGCGCGCTGCCGCATCGCCAGCCCGTCCAGCGCGCTGTCGAGCGCGCGGACGCTGACGGAGTCGAACATGCCCATGCGGGCCACCTCACCGACACCTGTGGTACCTGGTCGGCCGATCCGTGGCCTGCTGCGCGAGCGATCCGTGCTCGTGGGGCCCATCGGCCGGGGGTGCCCGCGTGTGAGGGGTCCGGCGGCGCGGCCGTGACGGGTCACCCGTCCGGCCCAGCGCGGTCTCAGCCCTCGAGGTCCACGTAGACGGCGACGGCGTCGGGCCGGGCCCGCAGGGCGGCGGTCGCGGCCAGGTGGCGGCGCGAGACGGCGGCCTGCTCGGCGAGCCGCCGGGCCACGTCGAGCTGCCGCGCGTGCAGCGCGCGCGCACGGTCGAGCAGCGGCACCGGCAGCGGGCCGAGCCCGGCCGGCGGGTGCCACGTCGCCCGCACGGCGACCTCGGGCGGCGTGGGCAGGTGCGCGACGCGCAGCAGCTCCTCGGCGCGCTCGACCTCGATCTCCAGGTCGGCGAGCGCCTGCTCCCAGCGGGTGCGGAACCCGGCCTCGCCGACCGGGGGTGCCGCGACGGTGGTCATGAGGCTCAGCCGACGCCCAGCAGGCCGCCGGCGGCACCCGGCGCGGGGGTGGCCGCCGCCGGGGTCGTCAGGGCCTCCGCCGCGTCGTGCCACGTGCGCGCCAGCTCGGCGACGATGCCGCGGCAGCCCTCGACGCGGGCCGCGTCGCCGCTCGCCGACGCGCTGAGCAGCTCGGTGAGCAGCCACGTGTAGATCGCCAGCAGCTGCGGTCCGCCGTCCCACTCCTCGACGTCGAGGCTCGCGACGAGCTCGCTGACGATGTCGTGGGCGTGCGCGAGGTGCTGCGTCGCCTCGCCGCGGCGGCCGTCGGCCAGGGCCTGGGCCCCGCGCTCGACGTCGAGCAGCAGCCGGTCGGCCAGCATGGTCAGCAGCCGCGCCGGGCTCGCGGTCTGCACCGCGGCGGCGACGTACCTGCTCCGTGCGTCGTACATGGCGTCTCCCTCGGTCAGCTCGTCGGGTTGGGCGTGAGGTAGCTGGCGAGGTAGCTGGACTGCGACTGCAGCCCGGACAGCGTCGTCTCCAGCGCCGCGTACGTGCGCTCGAGCGTCAGGCGCCGCATCGCGAGCCGGTCGTCCCAGTCGGTGATGCGGTCGCCCAGGTCGCGCACGGCGTCCTGCTGCGCCCGGACGGCCAGCGCGATCGTGCCGCTGGTCGCGTCGGACGCGCCCTTCGCGACGTCGGCGAGCCGGGCGGCGACGCCCTGCAGCACGGTCGCGACCTGCTCGGGGTCCTTGGCCATGGCCGCGGCGAAGACGGTCTCGTCGAACGTGATCGCGCCCTCACGCGTCAGGACGAGGCCGACGTCCGACGGCGAGACACCACCGACCGGCATCGACGCCTGCGCGACGAGGTTCTGCTGCAGCAGCCGCACCGCGGTGTCGCCCGCGAACAGGCCGCCCGTGACGATCGTGCCGCCGTCGGCGGCCGTGGACGTCGTGGCCTTGGTGCGCGAGCCGATCTCCGACAGCACGGTCGTGAGGTTCGTGACCAGCCCCTGCGCGAGCGCCTTCGCCGCCTCCGGGTCGCGCGTGACCTCGAGCACCAGCGGCGCGGCGTCGGCCGCGGTGACCGCGGTGACCGTCAGGTCAACACCGGTCATGATGCCGGCGAACGTGTTGGACGCCGACGTGAGCGTCTGCTCGGAGGACGAGCCGGCGAAGAGCGTGATCGACGCGTCGGCCGCGGTGCGGACCGTGCCGAGCGCGAGCTGCGCCCCGTCCTGGGCGACGGTGAACGCGTGGGCGGCCCCCGTCTCGGTGCCGGTGAGCTGCAGGCGGTACGTGGTCTCGCCGGTCGGTGCGCCGGCGCCGTCGAGGACGTTCACCTTGACGGCGGTGGCGCGCACACCGGTCCCGGGCGCGTTGAACGCGTCGACCAGGTCCGGGACGGAGGCCGACGCGGCGGTGACCGTGACGCTCTGCCCGCCGCGCTGCACGGTGAACGTCGTGCCGGTGCCGTCGGCGGGCAGCTCGACGAGCGAGGCCTGCGACTGCGCGACCGCGTCGACCCGCACGCTCAGCGTGCCGACCTGCGCCCGCTCGCCGACGGTCGCGCTCGCACCCACGGTGCCGGTGGTGCCGGCCTGCGTCACGGCGGCCGTGACGGCCTGCCAGGACTGCGCCCTGCCCGCCTTGGCGGCGTGCTCGGCCAGGGAGGCGACCTTGGTGTTGAGCGCCTGCAGTGCGGTGACCAGCGAGGTCGCCGTCGACTTCTTCTGCACCAGCAGGGACTGCTGACCCGCCTGCAGCGAGATGAGGCTGTCGATCAGCGCCTTGGTGTCCAGCCCGCTGACGATGCCGTCGATCGCGGCCATGCGGCACTCTCCCGTCCGTGACTCGTGCAGGTGTGCGACCGGCGGTGGGCGTCTCGCGCCCACCGCCGGTCGAGGTGGTCACCTCGCGGTGACCGGGTGACTCACTGCAGGAGCTGCAGCACCGACTGCGGCAGGTTCTTGGCCTGCGCGAGCATCGCGGTGCCGGCCTGCGACAGGATCTGCGACCGCGTGAACTGCACCATCTCCTGCGCCATGTCCGTGTCGCGGATGCGGCTCTCCGACGCGGACAGGTTCTCGACCGCCACGTTGAGGTTGTTGATGGTGTGGTCGAAGCGGTTCTGGACCGCGCCGAGGCTCGAGCGCTGGTCGGAGACCTTCGTGATAGCTGCGTCGATGGCGATGATCGCGGCCTCTGCGCCGGACTGGGCCTCCGGGGCCGTGCGCGCGGTGGTGACGTCCAGCCCCTCGAGGTCCAGCCCGGCTTCCTTGGAGCTCATGTTTCCGATGACAAGGCTGATCTTGTCGTCAGGGGTGACGTTCGCACCGACCTGGAAGCTGGAGGTGTAGGTGCCGTCCAGGAGGTTGGTGCCGTTGAACTCGGTCGTGGCGGAGATGCGGTCGAGCTCGGTCGTGAGCTCCGTGATCTCCTTCTGGATGTTGCCCTTGGCGTCGGCCGACAGGCCACCGTCGTTGGCCGCCTGCACCGACAGCGTGCGCATGCGCTGCAGGATCGAGTGCGTCTCGGTGAGCGCGCCCTCCGCGGTCTGGACGACGGAGATGCCGTCCTGCGCGTTGCGCACGGCCTGCTTGGTGCCGGAGATCTGCGCGCGCAGACCCTCGGAGATCGCCAGGCCGGCCGCGTCGTCGGCGGCGCGGTTGATGCGCAGGCCCGACGAGAGCTTCTCGAGCGACTTGCCCAGGTCGTTCTGCGTGGTGGAGAGGTTGCGGTACGAGTTGAGCGCCGCGATGTTGTTGTTGATCGACAGACCCATGATCTGTTCCTCCTGGAGTCGGGTCAAAGGCGGCCCATCCGTGGGCACATCCGACCCATCGGGAGGGGGGTCGCGGTTCTGAGGGGTCTGCGGGACCGACTTCGTCAGGCGGTGTGCCAGTGCAGGACGCGCGCCTCGGGAGACGTGCGCTGCGTCGGCAGCGAGCTCAGCGCGGCGCGCGACGCGACCGCGGCGTAGTACGCCTGGCGGCGGCGCTCGGCGACGCCCTCGGGGCGCTCGGCCTCGGCCAGCAGGTCGGGGTCGAACGCGGAGTTCAGGCCGTCGCGCAGCAGCGCGAGACCTTCGGTGCGCAGCTGGCTGATCCGCGACTGCGTGACGCCGAGCTCGGTCGCGAGGTCGGCGATCGAGCGGTCCTCGAGGTAGAGGCCCGCGATGACGCCCTGCAGGCGCTCGGGCAGCTCCTGCACGGCGGCGTGCAGCCAGTGCGTCCGCTCGGCGGCCAGCACGTGCTCCTCGGGCGTGCGGGCCTCGTCGCGCACGCCGTCGGCGGCGTCGACGCCGGGGACGTCGAGGGACATGACGCGGCGCTCGGCGTCGGCGCGCGTGGCGTCGACGGCGCTGACCGTGACGCCGAGCGTCTGGGCGAGCTCGCTGCGCGTGGGGGTACGTCCCAGCTCGGTGCGCAGGCGCTCGGTGGCGGCGTCGAGCTCGCGGCCGCGCCGGCGGGTGCCGCGGGTCGCCCAGTCCATCGAGCGCAGCTCGTCGAGCAGCGCGCCCTTGATCCGCAGCGACGCGTAGCGCGCGAACGGCACGTTGGTCGACGGGTCGTACGCCCGCGCGGCCAGCACCAGGGCCAGCGCCCCGGCGGACGCGAGCTCGTCGCGGCTCACGCTGGGCGGCACGCGGTGCAGCAGCTCGGACACGTTGTAGCCCACGAGCGGCAGGTGCTCGACCACGAGCTCGGTGACGTCGGATTTCACACTCACCAGTAGGTTCTCGGCTCCCGCCGCCACGGGATTGAGCCTGGACGAACGTCCAGGTCAGCGGGCGGGAAGCGCTTGCGCTCCGGTACGCCCGGAAGGGTACGAACGAAAGTGTGCGAACCCGCCCGCTTCCGACCGCGGACTTCACCCGCTCCTCACCCCGGGCAGCGACGCACATCACACCGCCTCCTCTCCGATCGCCGCACACGGACGTGCGTGAATCGGTCAGGACCGTGCCGAGGTGGCCGATAGGCAGGTCGACGACGCCGGTGCACCCGCACCGGCCATGACGGAGGTGACCGACCGGTGGACCCCAGGCTCGCCCTCGAGCAGCTGTCGGACGTCCTGTGGCGCGAGCGCCACCTCCTCGAGCTGCTGCTGTTCAAGCTGGAGGAGGAGCAGCTCGTCCTCGGCTCGGGCCGCACGCGGTGGCTCGGCCACGCGACGCGCGAGGTCGAGGCCGTCCTCGACGAGATCCGCGGCGCCGAGCTCGGCCGCGCCGTCGAGGCCGACGAGGTCGCGCGCACCCTCGGGGTGCAGCCGGGCGCCGGCCTCGCCGAGCTCGCCGCGCACGCCCCCGCCCCGTGGGACGACCTGCTACGGGCCCACCGCGACGCGTTCGCCTCCCTCACCGCGGAGATCTCGGCGCTCGCCGACGGCAACCGCGAGCTGCTCGCCGTCTCGCACCGCGCCGCGCAGGAGACCCTGCTGTCGCTGCACGAGACCGTGCAGACGTACGACGGTCACGGGCAGCGCACGAGCGCGCCCGACACCCACGCCCACCTCGTCGACCGGTCGATCTAGGAGAACCGTGAGCACCTTCTCCGGAGTCGGGACCGCGCTGAGCTCCCTCATCGCCCAGCGCCAGGCCCTCGACGTCTCCGCCCAGAACATCGCCAACGCCAACACCGTCGGCTACACCCGCCAGCGCATCTCGCTGACGTCCGTGCCCGCACAGAGCGTCCCGTCGATGTTCGCGACCTCCGACGGCGTCGGCCAGGGCACCCGCAGCGCGGGCGTCGCGCGGCTCGGCGACGTCTTCCTCGACGCCAAGGTCCGCGCCGCGAGCGGCAACGCCGCGTTCCTCGCCGCCCGCGCCGAGGCGCACTCCACGCTCGAGAGGAGCCTGGGCGAGCCGGCGGCGACCGGCCTGTCCGGTCTGCTGTCGGACGTGTGGGCGGGCTGGGCGGACGTCGCCAACGGCTCGGACCGCGAGGCCGCGCGGGCCGTGCTGCTCGAGCGCAGCAACGCGGTGGCCACCGGGCTGCACACCCTGTACGCCGACGCGCGCACCCAGTGGCAGCAGGCCCGCACCACCACCGTCGCCCTCGTCGACCGCGTCAACACCGCGGCCGCGTCGGTCGCCGACCTCAACGAGAAGATCCTCGCGATCGAGAACTCCGGCGGCGTGGCCCACGAGCTGGCCGACCAGCGCGACCTGCTCGTCACCGAGCTGTCGTCGCTCGTCGGCGCCACGGCCCGCGTCCGTCAGGACGGCCAGGTCGACGTGCTGGTGGGCGGCAGCTCGCTCGTCACCGGCGACGACGCCAGCGAGCTCGCGGTGTCCGGCGCCACGTCGTTCGCGCAGGCGACCGCCGGCGAGGCGGTCGGCGTGGTCTGGGCGCGGCTGCCCGACCGTCCGGCGGGCATCGACGGCGGACGCGTCGCCGGGCTGCTGTCCGTCCTCGCACCCGCCGGCGACGGCGGCCTGCTGACGGGCGCCGCCGCCCGGTACGACGAGATCGCGACCGAGCTCGCCGCGCAGGTCAACGACGTCCACGCGACCGGGGTCACCCCGACCGGGGACCCGGGAGGCGCGTTCTTCACGTTCACCGCCGGCCAGCCGGCCGCGCTCGGCCTCACGGTCGCGCTGACCGGCGCCGACCAGGTCGCCGCCGGCGCGCCCGGTCAGGGCGAGTACGACGGCTCGGTCGCGGCGCAGCTCGCCGCGCTCGGGACGGCGGCCGAGGGCCCCGACGCCCGCTGGCGCGCGGTCGTCACCGACCTCGGCGTGCAGACGGCGAGCGCGGCGTCCCGCAGCAAGGTGGCCGGGACGATGCTCACCGCCACCCAGGACCAGCAGCTCGCCAACGCGTCCGTCGACATCGACGAGGAGACCGTCAACATGCTCGCCTACCAGCGCGCGTACGAAGGAGCGGCACGGGTGCTCACCGCGATCGACGAGATGCTCGACACCCTCATCAACCGCACCGGCGTCGTGGGGCGGTGACGGCGATGGTCTCCCGGGTCACCCACACCACGGTCCAGCGCTCGACGCTGGCGAACCTCCAGGCCAACCTCGCGGCCGCAGCGCGGCTGCAGGAGCAGATGTCCAGCGGCAAGCGCATCTCCAAGCCGTCGGACGACCCTGCCGGCGCGCACGACCTGCTGCGCCTGCGTGCGGACCAGCGGGCGAACACCCAGTACCTGCGCAACGCCGAGGACGGCGACGCGTGGCTCGCGACCGTGGACGGCGCCATGGGCGGCGTCCTCGCAGGCCTGCGCAGCGCGCGCGACCTCGCGGTGCGGGCCGGCAGCGGCGCGCTGAGCCCCGACGCCCGCGAGGCGCTCGCCGCCGAGGTCGAGGCCCGCCGCGACGAGCTGCTGCAGCAGGCCAACACCACCTACTCGGGCCGCCACGTCTTCGCCGGCACGAGCGCCGGAGACGCGTTCACGGCCGACTCGACGACCACACCCCCCACGTACACGTGGCACGGCACCGGCACCCCGGTGACGCGCCAGGTCGGCGCGGAGAGCAAGGTGCGCGTCGACGCCGACGGCAGTGCCGTCTTCGGGGTGGGCGCCGGGTCCGCGTTCGCGGTCCTCGACGCGCTCGCCGCGTCGATCCGCTCGGGCAGCACCGACATGTCGGCGGACATCGACGCGATCGACGGCCGCATGTCCGCGGCGCTCGAGCAGGTGGCGTCCGTCGGCGCCCGGCACTCCCAGGTGCTCGCCGCGCAGGACGTGCTGGCCGACCGGTCCGTCACCCTCACGCAGCACGTCTCCGGCATGGAGGACGTCGACCTCGCCGAGATCATCCTGCAGGTGCAGTCCCAGGAGGTCGCCTACCGGGGAGCCCTGGGGGCAGCCGCCAAGGTGCTGCAGCCGTCGCTCCTGGACTTCCTGCGATGAGCGCCGCCGTTCCCGCGG
Source organism: Cellulomonas wangsupingiae (assembly GCF_024508275.1). Lineage (NCBI taxonomy): Bacteria > Bacillati > Actinomycetota > Actinomycetes > Micrococcales > Cellulomonadaceae > Cellulomonas > Cellulomonas wangsupingiae. The sequence goes on along the minus strand of NZ_CP101989.1, from coordinate 742,246 downwards.
TAGCCGTGACCGTCACCACGCCCGCCGGTCCGCGGCAGGTGCCCGCCGTGCTGCGCGCGGCAGCCGAGCTGCCGGGCCTGCCGGGCCACGACGAGTTCGAGCTGCAGCCGCTGGACGACACCGGCGTGCTGTTCGCGCTGCGCTCCGCACCGGCGGGCGGACGCCCGGTCCGGCTGTTCGTCGTCGAGCCGCGCACGTTCTTCCCCGACTACGCCCCGGCGCTGCCGTCCGACGCCCTCGACGTGCTCGGCGCGGCGCCCGACGCCGCCACGACGCTCCTGGTCGTCGTGCACCCCGCGGACGACGACCGCACGGCGCCGACCGCCAACCTGCTGGCACCGATCGTCGTGGACCCTGCCACCGGCCGGCTCGCCCAGGTCGTCCTCGACGACGAGCACCCGCTGCGGGCACCGCTGGGCTGAGGCCCCGCGACCCGGCGCTCGCACCCCGCGGTGCGACGAGGACCGGGTCACCCCGTACCACCGTCACACCCTGGAGGAACCCCGTGAGCAGCCTGGCACCGAGCACGCGTCACGGTGCGACGATCCACCGCCAGCCCGTCGTGCACCCCGACCGCAGCGTGTTCGCCTATGCCGTGCGCGGCGTCGTCCCCGGCGAGGGCGGACAGCCCGTGGCCGAGGAGCTGGTCGAGCACGTCGTCGACGCCGTGTACCGCACGGTCGACCTGTCCCGGGTCGCGGGGAGCCGGCCGCTGATCGTGCGCGCCACCCACCAGATGCTCACGTCCACCGAGCCCGAGCTCGACGCACCCCACGGGCTCGTCCTCGAGGTGCCCGCCGCCCACCAGTACGCGCCCGGCGCCACCGGCCGGCTCACCGCCCTGGCGGAGTCCGACGTGCGCGTCGCGCTCGGCGACTACGTGGGCGACCCGGCCCAGGACGCGCTGCTGCCGTACGCGCAGATGGTCAAGATCGACGCACGCCTGCCCGCCGCGCAGCTCGACGACCTCGTGCGGCGCGCCGCGGGCGCGGGGACCATCGTGCTCGCCGAGCAGGCGACGTCGCGCGAGCGCGTCGGTGCCGCCCTGGAGGCCGGTGCCGAGCTGCTGCAGGGCCCGCTGGTACTGCCACGTCAGCAGACCGACGCGCAGCGGCCGCTCGGCGCGGGCGAGGTCCAGTGCTTCGAGCTGCTGCGCCAGCTCGCCGGGCGGGACCCGGACCCGAAGGAGTACACCCGGACCGTCGCGAGCGACGCCGAGCTGACGATGCGCGTGCTGCACCTGGTCAACTCCTCGGCCGCGGGCGTCCGGCACAAGATCGACTCGGTGCAGCAGGCCGTCATGCTCGTGGGGCCGCGGCAGCTCGGTGCCATCGCCACGGCGTCGCTGGTCGGCGCGACGCCGACGTCGCTGGAGAGCCTGTGGTTCCTGCTCACCCGGGCGCACACGTGCGCGGCGCTGTCGGGGGACGACACGGGGTACACCGTGGGCCTGCTCTCCGCGGCAGCCGCGCACCTGCAGGTCGACGCGTCGCGCGTCGTGTCCCGCACGGGCGTCTCCACGGCCGTGGCGGACGCGCTTGAGCACGGCACCGGCCCGTACGGCCCGGTGCTGGCCGCCGTGGTCGCGCAGGAGGCGAGCGACACCGACGCCGTCGCCGCCACCGGGCTGGACCCGTACGAGGTCGGCCGGGAGTACCTGGACGCCGTGCCGCGCGCGCTGTCCCTGGCGAGCCGGCTCACCGCGGCCGCGTAGCGCTCCCGGCGGCACGTGGCCCGGGAGGGCCGTGCCACCCGGTAGCCTGCGCGCGCCCCGACACTGCGAACGAGGACCTCATGCTGACCAGCACGTACCCGCTCTCGACGTTCTCCACGACCTCCGACTCCTCCGCCGAGGCGGGCGCGATCGTCGCCGGCATCGTCGTCGTGATCTTCTACCTGGCGATCGCGGCGTTCGGCATCTACATGTACATGCGCATCGCCAAGAAGGCGGGCTGGACGCTGTGGCACGGCCTGCTCGTGCTGGTGCCGCTGGCCAACATCGTCTTCATGATCATGTTCGTCTTCATGGAGTGGCCGATCGAGCGCCGGCTGCGCGAGGCGGAGGCACGCCTGACGGCGGCGGGGATCGACCCGCACCCGTACGGCGGGTACCCGTCGGGCTACGGCCAGCCCGCGGGCTACGGCCAGCCCACCGGCTACGGCCAGCCCGCCCCGTACGCGCAGCCCGCGGCCTACGGCCAGGCCGACGCCTACGGCCAGCCTGCCGGGTACGGCCAGAGCGACCCGTACGCGGCCCCGGCCGACCACGGGACGCCGACCCTCCCCCCGCCGGCCCCGCCGGCCTCCGGTGGCTCCGACCCCTGGCAGGCGCCCGGCTCGACCGCGCCGCGCTGAGAGACGCACGACGGACCGACGGCCGGCCACCCCCTGCGGGGTGACCGGCCGTCGGTGCGTCCGGGTGCTCAGCGGCTCGGGTCCGCCGCCGCCTGCGTCACGGCGTCGCGACCTCGACCTTGCCGCGCAGCACCGCACCGTCCCCCGACGCCTTGGCGAGGAAGACGTGGTACGTGCCGGCGAGCTGGTCGCCGGTGAGCGCGTGCGGGACACCGCACGGCACGGGCTGCGGCATCACCATGGGCACCATGCGGTCGTGCGGCATGAGCTGGACGTAGTACTGCGGCGGCCGGGCGCCGACGGGGTTGCCGCAGTCGAGCTCGACGACCACCGTGGTGCGCCCCGCGGCCTGGGCCCACGTCGGCGAGCTCCACGTGCCCTTCAGCTCGACAGGCCACTGCAGCACCTGCGCCGGCTCCGCCGGGGGCGGCGGCTCGGGGCCGGTCCCGCCTGCCGCGGGCGCCCCGGCGGCCAGCACCGCGGTGATCCCCAGCGCGGCGGCCCCGGCCGTCGTGCGCGCTGCCCTGCGTCGGTGGGGTGCGAGCATCCCGTCCTCCTCGACGTCGTCGTCGTCCGGGACGCTAGTGCGGCCGACCGCCGCGACGCACCGCGCGAAGCGTTTCGTCGCAGGTGGGGACGCCGACGGCCGGCCACCCCCTGCGGGGTGACCGGCCGTCGGACCGTTCAGGTGGTGCTCAGCTGCGTCAGAAGCCGCCGCCGAAGTCCTCGCCACCGCCGGGGCCGGCAGGAGCCGACTTCTCCGGCTTGTCGGCCACGACGGCCTCGGTGGTGAGGAACAGGGCCGCGATCGACGCCGCGTTCTGCAGCGCGGAGCGCGTGACCTTCACCGGGTCGTTGACGCCCGCGGCGAGCAGGTCCTCGTACACGCCGGTCGCGGCGTTGAGGCCCTGGCCGGCCGGGAGGTTGCGGACCTTCTCCGCCACGACGCCGCCCTCGAGGCCGGCGTTGATGGCGATCTGCTTGAGCGGGGCCTCGATCGCGACCTTCACGATGTTGGCACCGGTCGCCTCGTCGCCCGTGAGCTCGAGCTTCTCGAACGCGACCTTGCCGGCCTGGATGAGCGCGACGCCGCCACCGGCGACGATGCCCTCCTCGACGGCCGCCTTGGCGTTGCGCACCGCGTCCTCGATGCGGTGCTTGCGCTCCTTGAGCTCGACCTCGGTCGCCGCACCCGCCTTGATGACGGCGACGCCGCCGGCGAGCTTGGCGAGGCGCTCCTGGAGCTTCTCGCGGTCGTAGTCCGAGTCCGAGCTGTCGATCTCGGCGCGGATCTGGTTGACGCGGCCCGCGATCTGGGCCGCGTCGCCGCCGCCCTCGACGATCGTGGTCTCGTCCTTGGTCACGACGATCTTGCGCGCGGTGCCGAGCACCTCGAGGCCGACCGTGTCCAGCTTGAGGCCGACGGTCTCGGAGACGACCTGGCCACCGGTGAGGACGGCCATGTCCTGCAGCATCGCCTTGCGGCGGTCGCCGAAGCCCGGCGCCTTGACGGCGATGGACTTGAAGATGCCGCGGATGCGGTTGACGACGAGCGTCGCCAGCGCCTCGGACTCGACGTCCTCGGCCACGATGAGCAGCGGCTTGCCGGCCTGGATGACCTTCTCCAGCAGCGGCAGCAGGTCCTTGACGTTCGAGACCTTGGACTCGACGAGCAGGACGTACGCGTCCTCCAGGACGGCCTCCTGGCGCTCGGGGTCCGTCACGAAGTACGCCGACAGGAAGCCCTTGTCGAAGCGCATGCCCTCCGTGAGCTCGAGCTCCAGGCCGAGGGCGTTCGACTCCTCGACGGTGATGACGCCTTCCTTGCCCACCTTGTCGAGGGCCTCGGCGATGAGCTCGCCGATCGCGGTGTCACCGGCGGAGATGGCAGCCGTGGCGGCGATCTCCTCCTTGGTCTCGATGTCCTTGGCCTGCAGCAGGAGCTGCGCCGTGACGGCCTCGACGGCCTTCTCGATGCCCTTCTTCAGGGCGATCGGGTTGGCGCCGGCGGCGACGTTGCGCAGACCCTCGCGCACCAGCGCCTGGGCCAGGACGGTCGCGGTCGTCGTACCGTCACCGGCGACGTCGTCCGTCTTCTTCGCGACCTCCTTGACCAGCTCGGCGCCGATCCGCTCGAACGGCTCCTCGAGCTCGATCTCCTTGGCGATGGAGACGCCGTCGTTGGTGATCGTCGGCGCTCCCCACTTCTTGTCGAGCACGACGTTGCGGCCCTTCGGGCCGAGCGTGACCTTGACGGTGTCGGCGAGGACGTTGAGCCCGCGCTCCATGCTCCGCCGGGCCTCCTCGTCGAAGGCGATGATCTTGGCCATGGGGCTGTGATCCTTCTTCCGGTTCGTGGGTCGGTCCTCGGGTGCCCGCGACGGACGGATCGCCGTGCGCGCTCACGTCCCGCGCGCGACGACCCTCACCTGACGACCGGATGATTCTGTCACTCTCCACCGGAGAGTGCTAAGTCAATGGTTAGCACTCGACCCCTTCGAGTGCAAGCAGCGTCGCACTGGCGCCCTACGCCCTGCGCGAAGGCCCTAAGGTGCGGCGTGTGCCCGACGCCGTCGTCGTGAGCCGCGCCCGGCGCTCCCACGCCCGCGCGGCCCTCGTGCTGGCCGCGCTCCTGCTGGCGACGACGGGGACGAGCGCGTCCGAGGGCCGTGCGGCCGACGCGCCGGCCGCGGCGGGCGCCGGGTCCGGGGCCGTCGCCGGCGTGGGGACCGGTCTCGGCGCCCCGGGCGGTGTCCAGCACGCCCAGATCCCGCTGTACCAGCAGGCCGTCTCGGTGCTCCCCGACGGGGCCCGGGGCGAGGTCCCCGCCGACGCCGTGGCGGTCTACCTGCCCGGCACGCGCGTGCCGGACCCGGCGGCGGCCGTCCTGGCCGCCGCGCTCGGCTCGACCCCCACGACGACCACCCCCCTCGGCCCCGCGGCGGCGGCCCACGCCGCCGACGAGCAGCTCTCCTGGCTCGCCGCGGGCGACGTGCCCGGTCAGGGCGGCCCGCACGAGGAGCTGGCCCGCGCCGCGCTGCTGGACCTGCACTCCCTGACCGTCGCCGACGGCGTCGTCGTCGCCGGCTGGTCCGAGAGCTGGCGCTACGTGTGGCCGCGCGACTCCTCGTTCGTCGCCGTCGCGCTGGCGCGCACGGGCCACGTCGACGACGCGCTCGACGTGCTGGACTTCCTCGAGCGCGTGCAGGCGCCGGACGGGTCGTTCGAGGCGCGCTACCTCCCGGACGGGTCGGGCCCGCCGGACGGCCGTGGCGTGCAGACCGACGGCACGGGCTGGGCGATGTGGTCGGCGGGCCTGGTCCTGGCCGAGGTGGACGACGCACGGCGGCCGGAGGTCGCCCGGCGGCTCGCACCGCTCGTCGAGAGGTCGGCCGGGCACGCGCTGCAGCTCGTCGCCGGAGGGCTGCCGCCCGCGTCGCCCGACTACTGGGAGGTCGCGGAGAGCGACGTGACCCTGGGGACGGCGGCGCCGCTCGTGGCCGGGCTCGAGCAGGCCGCCGTCGTGCTCGCCGCCGCGGGGCGCCCGGCACCCGCGGCCGCCGCTGCGGCAGGCGCCGCGGCCGCGCGGCAGGCCGTCGTCGACGCGTTCGCCCCGACGGGCTACGGCCGCTACACCACGCGTGCGCTCCCGGACGCCGCCAGCGCGTTCGTGCTGGCGCCGTTCTGGGGGCAGGCCCCCGTCGACGGCGCCGCGGCGTGGCGGGCCTCCGTGCCGTCGATGCTGCGCCCCGCGGCCGGCCTGGCACCCGGCGCCGGCTGGCGGCGCGACGGGGTCTCGTGGACGCCGCAGACCACCCTCTACGCGTGGGTCGCCGCCGAGCAGGGGGACGTCGCCGCCGCGGCCCGGTGGCTCGACGTCGTCGACGCGCACCGGACCCCGTCCGGCGCGATCCCGGAGAAGCTGCTCGCGGACGGCGCGCCCGCGGCGGTCGCCCCGCTGGGCTGGAGCGCGGCGTGCGTGCTGCTCGCGATCGACGCGCTCGACGCCCGGCGCGCGACGGCCTGACGCGCGACCGCCCCGCCCCGGGCACGGCCGGCACGGACGCTCGCGGCGACCGTGCCGACCTCGGGCGGCACGCGGCCGCCCCGGTGCCGGGTCAGACGGGCCGGACCTGCTCGGCCTGCGGCCCCTTGGTGCCCTGGCCGACCTCGAAGTCGACGGACTGCCCCTCCTCGAGGGTGCGGTAGCCCTCCGTCTGGATGGCGCTGAAGTGCACGAACAGGTCCGGCCCACCCCCCTCCGGGGTGATGAACCCGAACCCCTTCTCCGCGTTGAACCACTTGACCGTGCCCTGGGCCATGCCGTGCTCCTCGACGTCCTGGTGGCCGGGTCGCTCCGCCGTCGCCCCGGTGCGTGGAGCCTAGTGGCGCACGCCACACCCCGACCAGGGTCTGCGCGCTCTGCGGGGACGAGCCCCGGGCCTCTCAGGCGTCGGGATCGGTGACGAGGACGACGCTGACGCCGTCGCCCGCCCGGTCCGGTGCGACCTCGATCGTCGGCACGCCCAGCGTCGTCGCGACGAGGTCCGCGGTCGTCCGCAGGTCCTCCGACGTGATGTAGATGGTCGACTGCGCGGGCAGGGTGCCCGTCGCGTCGTCGGGCGAGACGTCCGTGAACCCGGCGGCGGTCAGCTCGGCGGCCGTCGTCCGGGCGAGCCCGCCGATGCCCGCGCCGTTGAGCACCGACACGGGGACCGTGAGGTCGGGCGGCACCTGCGCGGGCGTGGTCTCGACCACCGGCGGCTCCTCCGCGTCGGGCGCGGGCTCGGTGTCACCCGGGTCCTCGGCGGCGTCCTCGCCGGTACCCGCCGGCTCCTCCTGGCCCTGCGGCGACCCCCCGGCCAGCGGCAGGTCCCCGGTGCGCGACAGGTACGTCACCACGCCGTAGGCCAGCGCGGGGACGACCACCAGCACGACCACGAACGGCCACCACCGGCTCCACGCCGACCGGGGCGCGCGGTGGACGCCGGTGGGCGCGTCGGGCGAGATCGCGTCGAACTCGTCCTCGGGGTAGGGGTAGTCCGCCTTGCTCACGGCCGCAAGGCTAGCGGCTCGTGGCGGCGGGCCCGGTCCGCCGCACCCCCGGACGGGTGGCGGGCCTCGGTGAGAGGGGGCGCGACGCGCACGGCGGGGCGGCTCAGGCCTCGGCGCCCAGGCGGCGCGCCGTGCGGGCGCGCTGCCGCGACGAGCGCATGCGGCGCAGCCGCTTGACGAGCATCGGGTCGTGGGCCAGGGCCGCGGGGTCGTCGATGAGGGCGTTCAGCAGCTGGTAGTACCGCGTGGCCGACATGTCGAACAGCTCACGCACCGCCTGCTCCTTGGCGCCCGCGTACTTCCACCACTGCCGCTCGAACTCCAGGACCTGCCGGTCACGGGCGCTGAGCCCGTCGGCACCGCGCTCGTCGTCGCGCAGGTCGTCGGCGACCGCGTGCGTGGCCGTGCCGTCCATGGCTCCTCCTCGTCGCGCGTCGTCCCGGGTGCTCCGTGGGCATCGTACGGGGCGAACCACACGGGTGTCATTCGCGCGCGCGGGCGACGTGGACGGGTGTCCCGACGCCGCCGGGCGCGGGTACCGTCCGCGACGTGGACCGACCCCTCGAGGAGCTCGTCGCCCTGGACTGGGCCCGGGCCCTGGCCCCCGCGCAGGACGCACTGGACGCCGCCGGGCAGTTCCTCCGGCAGGAGGTGGCTGCCGGGCGGGAGTACCTGCCCGCGTCCGGCGCGATCCTGCGGGCGTTCCACCGCCCCCTGGCGGACGTGCGGGTCCTCGTCGTGGGGCAGGACCCCTACCCCACGCCCGGGCACGCCATGGGGCTGTCGTTCTCGGTCCAGCGCGACGTGCACCCGGTGCCGCGGTCGCTCGACAACATCTTCCGCGAGCTCGTCGACGACCTCGGCGTGCCGCGCCCCACGTCCGGGGACCTCACGCCGTGGGCCGACCAGGGCGTCATGCTGCTCAACCGCGTGCTCACGGTGCGCCCGGGCGCACCGGCGTCGCACCGGGGCAAGGGCTGGGAGCAGGTCACCGACCGCGCGATCGCGGCGCTGGTGGAGCGGGGCGGGCCGCTCGTCGCCGTCCTGTGGGGCCGCGACGCGCAGTCGCTGCGTCCGGCGCTGGGTGACGTGCCGGTCGTCGCCGGGCCGCATCCCAGCCCCCTGTCGGCCCACCGCGGGTTCTTCGGCTCCCGGCCGTTCTCCTGCGTCGACGCCCTGCTGCGGGAGCAGGGTGCAGATCCTGTGGACTGGACCCTGCCGTGAGGCGATCCGGCGCATGATGGGGGGATGACGCCCGCCCTCGACGAGGACCGCCCGACGGCCACGCGACCGACGGCGGGCGATCCGCCGCGCTGGTCGCGGTACGTCGCCTGCGGGGACTCCTTCACCGAAGGGCTGTGGGACGCGCCCGACGGCCCGGACGGGCCGCTGCGCGGGTGGGCGGACCAGCTCGCGTCCCACCTGTCGCGCCGGCGCACCGCCGCAGGGCTGCCGGCGCTGGAGTACGCCAACCTCGCGGTCCGCGGCCGGCTGCTGCGCCCGATCCTCACGGAGCAGGTGCCTGCCGCCCTGGCGTACGAGCCGGACCTGATGAGCATCGTCGGCGGCGGCAACGACATCCTGCGGCCGGCCGTCGACGTCGACCGGGTCGCCGCCGACCTCGAGCGCACGGTCGCCCACGTGCGCGCCCGGGGGGTGGACGTCCTGCTCAGCACCGGGTTCGACGCACGCGAGAGCCCGCTGGTGCGCTCGACGCGCTCCCGGGCCGGCGTGTTCAGCGCGCACGTGTGGTCGATCGCGCGGCGCCAGGGCGCGTACGTGCTGGACCCGTGGGGCATGCGCAGCCTGCTGGACGGGCGCATGTGGGCGGACGACCGCATCCACATGACCACCGACGGGCACACGCGCGTGGCCCAGGGCGCGCTGGTCGCTCTCGGCCTCACCCCGGACCGCGCGGACTGGGACGACCCGCTGGCCCCGCTGCCCCCCGTCCCGCGGCTGGTGCAGGCACGTGCCGACGCGCGGTGGCTGCGCGAGCACGCCTACCCGTGGGCGACCCGCCGGCTGCGTCGGCGCTCGTCGGGGGACGTGCGGGTCCCGAAGCGGCCCGCCCTCGCCCCCGTGGAGTGAGGCCCGGTCCGCGGTGCACGCACGCGTCGTCACGTGCTGGCCGGTGGCGCCGCGGGGGGGACGCACGCGGCGCCACCGGCGTCTGTGGCGGCTCAGGACCGCCAGGTGAGCTGCACGGTCGGTGAGCCGGTCGCGCCCAGGCAGGAGTCGGGCCGGTCGCCCGGCGGGGCGACGCTCAGGTGCCCGGTGGTGGGACCCGTACCTGGACGGGTGTTCAGTTCGTGCACTCACGATATCAACCGGCCCTGTGTCGCCCGCGGGATCGGCGCCCTGCACGGGCGCTTCGTGGCGATTCGCCCTGGCGCCCGGGCTGTGGTGTTCGTCACGACAGCGCGGGGTGCGCGCAGGACGGCGCGCGCGCGGCGACGACGCCGGGCTCCGGCGCCCCGGGCGGGCTCAGCCCGCGCGCGGCGTGACCACGTCGGCCTGCAGCTTCCCCAGCGGCAGCGTCGCCTCCACGACGGCACCCGAGGGCTCACGCGGCAGGACCCTCAGGGACCCGTGCGCCAGCCGCAGGCGCTGGTCGAGCCGCGACGTGCCGGACTCCGGGTCCCGCGGTCCCGCGGGCTCGAAGCGGCGGCCGTCGTTCGTGACCCGCACGGTCAGCACGTCGTCCTCGACGTGCAGCGCCACCTGCACGAGCGACGGCGGCCCGTTCTTCAGCGCGTTCGTGATCGCCTCCTCGACCACCCGGGCGGCGAGCAGGCGCTCCGCGGTGGTCAGGCCCTCCCCCGCCGGGTCGTCCAGCTCCCGCAGCTCGTCGCCCACCTGCAGCCGGGTGGCGATGGTGGCCGGCAACCGGCCGAGCAGGGCCCGCACGGCGGGCACCAGCCCCAGCTCGAGGCGTTCGGGGTACAGCAGGCGACTGAGCTGGCGGACGTCGCGCTCGCGCGACGCCGCGAGCTCGGCGCGCGCCCACGCGATGTCCTCGGCCACGTCCGGCAGCGCCTGCGACGCCCGCTCATGGGCCGTCGCCAGCCGGGCGTCGATGAGCAGCAGCCGCTGCTGCACCGTGCCGTGCAGCCCTTCGGCCACCTGCCGCCGCACCCGGATCTCCTCGTCCTGCAGCGCCTCGAGCGCGAGCTCCACACTGACGGCCTCGCGCTCCGCCGCGCGCGCGGCCCGACGCATCCGCCGGCGCGAGACCATGGCGCCCACGCCCACGGCGGACGCGATGACGCCGACGAGCGCACCCGTCACGGCCTCGGTCGTCAGCGCGAGCCGGTCGTCCGCCGGGTGGACGCCCAGGGCCACCTGGACGCCGACCCGCAGGAGGCTCATGACCACGGCGGCCGTGAGCACCCGCGCCGTCACCGCGGCCGCACCCGGCGTCCGGTGCACCCGCAGCAGGCTCAGCGCGACGAGCAGACCGGCGACGGCGAGGCCGTTCGCCGCGAGCCGGCGCCACAGGTCGACGTCCGCCCAGCCGGGGACGAGCGCCGAGTAGATCCACGCGCTCTGCAGCGACGCACCGACCGCGTAGCCGACGGAGATGATCGCGGTCCCGCGCAGCAGCGCACCCCGGTCCGCCTCGACGTCGTCCGACGGCGCGGGCGCGCGCCGGACCTCCCGACCTCTGACCACGCCACGCCTCTCGTCCGCCCCACCCCCGGAGGATGCCCGCACGCTTCGCCGGGCGGCCTCCGCCTGGCGCGACCATACTGGTCAGGATGTTTCCCACGCCGTCCCGCCCACTGCGCGTCGCCCTCGTGGAGGACCAGCCGCTGTTCCGCTCCATGCTCGAGCGTGTGTTCCGGGCCACGGAGGGGATCGAGGTGGTGGCGTCCCTCGACACGGTGTCGGAGGCCCGCCGCGTCCTGACCCCCGGCCTCGTCGACGTCGTCGTGCTCGACATCGACCTGCCCGACGGCAACGGCATCGCCCTGGGCGTGGTCCTGCGCCGCAGGCAGCCCGACCTCGGCATCCTGCTGCTGTCCGGGCACGACGCGATGGACCTGCTGCTGGACCTGCCGCGGGACGTCGCGCACGGCTGGTGCTACCTGTCCAAGACCAGCACGACGAGCGAGAGCGCGCTGCTGCACGCGGTGCGCGCGGCCGCGGTGGGCGAGACCGTGCTGGACCCCGCGCTGCTGGAGCGGGTCGCACCCCGCGCGGGGTCGACCGTGGCCCGGCTGACGCGGCGGCAGTACGAGGTGCTGCGCCTGCTGGCGCAGGGCCTGTCGAACGTCGGCATCGGTGAACGGCTCTCGATCACCGAGAAGTCGGTGCAGAACCACGTGTACGCGGTGTACGCGGCGCTCGGCATCGACACGGACCCGGCCCGCAACCCCCGGGTGAGCGCCGCGCTGCGGCTGCTCGAGGAGACCGGCCCGGCGCTGTGAGCCCGCCCCGGACGAAGGAGGACCTGTGGTGCTGATCGGTGCGCACGTGCGCGGCGACGAGCCGCTGACCGAGGCGGCGCGCGTCGGCGCGCAGGCCGTGCAGCTGTTCCTGGCCGACCCGCAGGGGTGGAAGAAGCCCGTGCGACGGCCGGACGCCGACGCGCTCGCCGGCTCAGGGCTCGGGCTGTACGCCCACGCGCCGTACCTGGTGAACGTCGCCTCCACCAACAACCGGATCCGCATCCCCAGCCGCAACATGATCGCCCAGCACACGGCGGCCGCGGCCGACCTGGGCGTGCGCGGCCTGGTGGTCCACGGCGGGCACGTGGGCGACGGCGACGACGTGGCGGTCGGCGTCGACAACTGGCGCAAGACGTTCGAGCGCGCCACGTTCCCCGTGCGCGTCCTCGTCGAGAACACCGCGGGCGGCGAGAACGCGTGCGCCCGGACGCTCGACCGCTGGGCGATGCTGTGGGACGCGATCGGCGGCTACGACGTCGGCGTGTGCCTCGACACGTGCCACGCGTGGGCCGCGGGCGAGGACCTCGAGACGATCGTCGAGCGCCTCACCGCGATCACGGGCCGCATCGACCTCGTGCACGCCAACTCGTCGCGCGACCCCCAGGGGTCGAGCCGCGACCGGCACGCGGGCTTCGCGGACGGCACCATCCCGCCCGAGCTGATCGCGCACGTCGTGCGCGAGGCCGGCTGCGACGTCGTCGTCGAGACGCCCTCGCAGACGCAGGCCGACGACATCGCCTTCCTGCGCGAGGCGCTCGGCGCCTGACCGTCCGTCAGGCGGTGGCGAGCAGGTCGGTCGCGCCGGGCGCCTCCGCCCCTGCCCACGGCACGGCCCGGCGCTGCGCGAGCGACCGGCGCGCGTCCAGGACGCGCTGGTTGGCGCTCCCCCGGAACGCCAGGGTCAGGTCCTTGCGGCCCGCGTCGAACGGGCCGTCGACCAGCACGTCGACCTCGGCGAGCAGCGCCGCCTTGTCGTGCTGGCCGGCGTCGACCTCGGCGAGCAGCTGCTCGAAGGTGTACCCCGTCCAGCACCACACGTCCTTGGTCCGGCCGAGCTCGGCGCGCAGGCGGCGCACGACGCGCAGGCACACCCCGGTGTTGAGGAACGGCTCGCCGCCGAGCAGGGACAGCCCTTGGACGGCCTCGTGGTGCAGGTCCGCGAGGATCCGCTCCTCGAGCGCGTCGTCGTACGGGCGCCCGTACCGGAAGCTCCACGCCGCCCGGTTGAAGCAGCCGTCGCAGGCGAAGGTGCACCCGCTGACGTACAGCGCGCAGCGCACGCCCTCGCCGTCGACCATGACGAACGGCTTGTAGTCCGCGACGCGGTCGTGGCTGAGGTCCTGCGCCCGCCACTGCCCGGGACGCGGGGTCCGGTACACCATCAGCGGTCACCTCGTTCTTCCGGCACCGCCACGTGAGGCGCCGACGGCAGCACCTTCTCGGCCCTCATCGCTGCCTCGACCTCGCGGTCGACGATGCCGCGGTATGCCCCGGACTCGATGTCGTCCTGCCAGATGTCGACGACGCGCACCCCGAGCTGGTGCATGGCGAGCAGGCGCTTCTTCTCGTGCAGTACGTCTTCACCCCGGAACGCCGTGACCCAACTTCCTTCTTGCTCGACACCTGCACCGGAGAATCGCAAAAACTGCAGGGAACGGCATGCGCCGCACATCTCCGCTGTCGCCCTCTGGCTGCGAGGCGCGCCCCACACATGTCGCAGGTCACGTAGCGCTCCACTGCGCGCCGTCTTGCATTCTTTGCGGCCACGCGGCAGCTCGCGCCGCAGAACCTCACTCGCAGTGCCTGCTGCGCACTCGGCACACCGAAGCTCATGCCGCAGCCGTCGCAATCGCGGACGACCGCACGCCTGTCGCGCAGGACCATGGACTTCTCTGCCTCCCTGACCCGGGAAGCAGACCTGCCCGCCGCCCTGCAGCCTGACGAGCAGTACGCCCGGAACCGCACCGACTCGAACGGCGCCGAGCACGCGACGCAGGTTCGGCGACCAGGAGGGCTCGGCGGCTGCCGGCCCCGCCACCGCTGCGTCGCCTCCCGCTGTCGAGCCGTTCTGCAGGCAGGGGAGCACGTTGTCGCCGTCAGCGACCGAGGCGCGAATGATGAACCACACCGAACACATTCCCGGGGCCGTCCGCCCGCGACAGGCGATTTCACTGAACAATTGTATCCGGATCCGACGACGCCATGTGCTTGACGCGGCTCTTGAGTTCTTCTGAGCGGCCGTGGACCCACTGACGGACCATGGGATTGCCCAGGTACCCGCACGTGCGCTTGACGACGTCGCACGTCGCCGGGTCCGTGTTGCCGCACCGCGGGCAGGAGAACCCGTTCTCGGTCGGGTCGAAGTCCCCGCGGAAGTCGCACGCCAGGCAGTGGTCGATGGGCGTGTTGGTGCCCAGGTAGCCCACCCGGTCGTAGGCGTAGTCCCACACGGCCTCGAGCGCCTTGGGGTTCTGCTGCAGCACGGGGTACTCGCAGTAGTGGATGAACCCGCCCGACGTCAGCGGGGCGTAGTCCTTCTCGAAGTCGAGCTTCTCGAACGGCGTGGGGCTCTTGCGCACGTCGTAGTGGAAGCTGTTGGTGTAGTAGTCCTTGTCGGTGATGTCGGGCACGACGCCGAACTTGCGCGTGTCGAGGCGGCAGAACCGGTCGGTCAGGCTCTCGCTGGGCGTCGAGTAGACGGAGAACCGGTAGCCGTGCTCCGCGGTCCAGGCCTGGGCGTGGTCCGCCAGGGTCCGCAGCACGCGCAGGGTGAACTCCTTGGCCTCGGGGTTCGACTCCCACGCGCCGCCGAAGAACGCGGCCGCCGCCTCGTACAGGCCGATGTACCCCAGCGAGACCGTCGCCCGCCCGTCGCGGAACAGTGCGTCGACCGGCTCGTCGAGCCGCAGCCGACGCCCGAACGCCCCGTGCACGTAGAGGATCGGCGCGTTGGCCGGCACCGCCTGCTTGCACCGCTCGACGCGGTACACCAGCGCGTCGTGCACGGTCTCCAGACGCTCCTCCAGCAGCCGCCAGAACACCTCCTGGTCACCGTTCGCCTCGAGTGCGACACGCGGCACGTTGAGCGTGACGACACCGAGGTTCATGCGCCCGTCGACGACGTCCCGCCCGTCCTCGTCGGTCCAGGCGGGCAGGAACGAGCGGCAGCCCATGGGCAGCTTGAAGCTGCCCGTGATCTCCACGATCTTGTCGTAGCTGAGCACGTCGGGGTACATGCGCCTCGTCGCGCACGCCACGGCGAGCTGCTTGATGTCGTAGTTCGGGTCCTGCGCCTCGAGGTTCACCCCCCGCCGCAGCGTGAAGATGAGCTTGGGGAAGATCGCCGTGCGCTTCTGGCTGCCCAGCCCCTCGATGCGGATGCGCAGGATCGCCCGCTGGATCTCCCGCTCCAGCCACCCGGTCCCCAGGCCGAAGCCCACGGACGTGAACGGCGTCTGCCCGTTGGACGTGAACAGCGTGTTGATCTCGTACTCGAGGCTCTGCATGGCGTCGTGGATGTCCTTGCAGGTCTTCTCCCGCGCGTAGTCCTCGCGCAGCGCGGGGTCGACGAGCCAGCGCTGCGCGTCGGCCAGGTGCTTCTCGTGGTTCAGCCGTGCGTAGGGCGCGAGCAGCTCGTCGATCCTGTTCACCGAGCAGCCGCCGTACTGGCTCGAGGACACGTTCGCGATGATCTGCGTGATCTGTGCCGTGGCCGTCTGGATCGAGCGGGGCGGCTCGACCTCGGCGTTGCCGATGCAGAACCCCTGGCCGAGCATCGTCGCGAAGTCGATGAGGCAGCAGTTCGTCATCGGCGCGTAGGGGCTGTAGTCGAGGTCGTGGTAGTGGATGTCGCCCTTGGTGTGCGCGTTCGCGACGTGCGGCGGGAGCATCCGCAGGCCGATCGCCTTGCTGACCGCGCCCGCCGTCAGGTCGCGCTGGGTGTTGAAGACGTCGCTGTCCTTGTTGGCGTTCTCGTGGACGACCGACCGGTCCTTGCCGATGAGCTGGCCGATGGAGTGGTTGATGTCCTGGGCCTTGCTGCGCGCGAGGTCGCGCTGCACCCGGTAGTCGATGTACGCCTGGGCCACGTCGTACTGGCCGGACTCGAGCAGGGTGTGCTCGACGACGTTCTGGATCTCGTAGATCCGCACCTCGCCCGTGAAGCGCTGCTCCAGCTCGGTGACGGCGCGCTCCACGAGGTCGGCGATGGTCAGCTCGGCCAGCGGGTCGAGGTCGCCGTGGACCTCGACGAACCCCTTGGCGAGCGCGGCCCGGATGCGCCCGGCGTCGAACGACAGCGTGCGGCCGTCGCGCTTGCGGACGAGCAGGCCCACGTGGTCCTGGGGTGTGCCGGCTGCTGCGGCCGCCTCGACTGCCATCTGACTGCTCCTCCCGTCGCATCCACAACATGTGGTGCACGCAGGAGCATCGACCACCAGATGTGGGGTACGGAGGACCATGGTCCCGACCAGACGGACGACCCCGCCCCACGAGCGGCGGCAGTCCCTCAGATCGTCGGGCGATCCGGCGGGCGTGTCGCGGTGGCCGCACCGCCGGCGCCGCCCACGGGGAGCCCGTCGGCCGCGTCGACCGCGTCGACCCCGCCCCGACCGTCCACGAGCGCCCGGGCCACGGCGGCGTCGATCCGCGCCTGCACCCCCGCGGCCGCGCGCCGCCGCCACCAGCGCACGAGCACCGCACCGCCGCCCACGAGGAGCACCAGGGCGAGCTGTGCCCAGGGCAGCGTCCACGCCGCGTACGACGCCCGCGCGACCGGCAGCGGGACGTCGACCCGGTCCTGGCCGACCGTCGCGGGGACGACCTCGACGCGACCCGCCGAGCGGACCAGCGGCCACGCCGCGAGGTCCGCGGTCACGGTCGTCGACCCGCCGGGCAGGATCTCGCGCACGTCCTCCGTCGCGGCGGCGGACCCGCCCACGCCGAACGGCCCGCCGAGCGTCGTGCGGGTGCCCGCGCCGAGGCGGACGTTGCCCGCGTTCCCGACGACGTAGGTGACCCGTACGGTGCCACGGGCGAACGGGTTCCACGAGGGCCGCCAGGTCGCCCGCACGTCGCGCGGCACGAGGGACGCGACGACGTCACCGGACACCCGCAGGTGGAGGCGGACGCCGACACGGGAGGCCACCCGCACGGCCTGGCCGTCGGCCGGTGCCAGCTCGGCCACGACGCCCGCGGCGTGGTCGCCGGGCGTCGCGTCGTCGGGCACGGCGACCTCGAGGGGCACGACCACGGCCGACGCGGCCGGGACCTCGAGCAGGAGCCGCCCGTCGCCGACGACCTGCGCGCCGGCGACCGTCCCCAGCGTGATCCAGGCGCCCGCGCGGGTGACGGGCTCGTCGCCCGGCAGCACGTCGAACGCCCCCTCCTCGTTGACGACCCCGTCGTGCGGGTAGAGCGTGAAGCTCGCCGCCCGGTCGCTGAAGTTGCGGACCGTCACGTGGTCGGACACCGCCCCGCCGGGGTCCACGACGTGCCGCAGGGACACCCGGCCGTCGGGGCCGGCCGCGTCGGCCGGCTCGACCGACCAGGTGACCCCTCCCGGCGTGCCGGCCGGGGCCGCCGCCGGGTCGGCCGCCGCCGGGTCGGCCGCCGCCGGGTCGGTCGCCAGGGCGAGCGGCGGACCGGCGTGGGCGGGCGCCGTCCACGTCACCGCGGCACCGAGCACGGCGGCGGCCGTCACCGCGGCCGCGGCCACGCGCGCGCGTCTCGTCGTCGTCATGTCGTCCCCCCGCGTCGTGGCCGGCCGGTCCGGTCGGCCACGACGCGGTCGCTCCGGTCCGGTCAGTCGACCGGGAACAGGGACAGCGTGAGCGTCCCGGTGTACGTGCCGGGCGCGGTGTCGACGGGCACGTCGAGGACGAGGTCCGCCCCCACCGGGGCCGACCCGAAGCGCCCCCGCGCGTTCGCCGAGGCGAGCGTGGCCGGGACCGCGAGCCCTGTCCCTGCGCTCATCGACGTCGACACCGGGCCGCCCGCCGCCAGCCCTTCGCGCTGGGTGCCGAGGCGCGGCGTCCAGCCGAGGCGGTCGGCCCCGAAGGAGCCGACGCCGGAGGTGAACCGGTAGCCCTGGCCCGTGACCGCCCACCCGGAGGCGCCCGCCTGGGACACCGACCGCGAGTCGGTGACCGTGACGGTCGGCAGCTCACCGGCCGAGCGCAGCCGGTCGCCGACGTTCGTCGCCCGCGAGAGCACGACGGCCGGCCCGTGGTCGGCCACCGTCAGCGCGAGCACGCCGTTCTCCGCCTCCGCGACGGTCGCCTCGATGGGGATGCCCGCCGACGTCTCCGGCCGGAAGATGCGCGGCAGGAAGTCGACGAGGTTCTGCATCCAGGTGTCGAACCCGTGCGGGCCGACGGTCACCCCGGCGAACTCGTGCTCGATGCCGCGCTCCTTCAGCACGTCGACGAGCCCCATCGTGAAGCTGTACGTGAAGTCGGTGGTGTCACCGGTGTAGATGCGCGCCAGCTTCGTCCCGGCGTTCATCGCGGCGACGTCCGTCGGCGGGTAGCTGAAGAGGAACCCGCTGAACGCCCCGACGTACGCGAACTCCCCGGGCCGCGCGAACCACGTCGACAGCGTGTTCATGGCGCCCATGGACAAGCCGGCCATGGCCCTTCGCGAGGGCTCGGACGACACGTGGTACGCCCCGTCGACGGCCGGCATGAGGTTGTCGAAGAGCTCGGCCTGGAAGTCGGGCACGTTGCCGTTGCCCATGACGACCACCATGGGGACGATCGCGCCCTGGCGGTAGTGGTTGTCGAGGATCTGGGCGGCCCGACCGGTCTCGATCCAGTCGCCGTAGCTCTGTCCGCCGCCGTGGTTGAGGTAGAGCACCGGGTACGGCTCGGCGCGGTCGGCGTCGTAGCCGGGCGGCGTCCACACCAGCGCCTTGCGCTCCTCACCGGCGACGGCGCTGTCGTACGCGAGCGTCGAGACGCGTCCACGCTCACCGACGGGCGCGTCGGCGTACATGTGGTCCGTCTCCCCGGGGACGAACAGCGGCGTCACGCCGGTGAGCGTCGTCTCGGTGTCGGCGGGGTCCTTGTGGTCCACCCCGTCGACGACGTACCGGTAGTAGTAGTAGCCGTCCAGCGGCCCGACGGTGACCCGCCACCGGTCGCCGACCTTGGTCATCGGGACCCGGAACCAGGCGCCGTTCGGCGCCCAGTTCGCCCAGACGGTGACCTCGCGGGCGTCGGCCCACTGGGTCCCCGTCTCGAAGGTGACGATGCCGTTCTCGTCGACGTGCGGCCGGTCCACCGAGCCCACCGCGGGCGGGGTGTAGCGGCCGTCGAGCGGGCGGTGCCCGGGCGACGGCGCGCCGTCCGACCCGCGGAACGCGCGGGACGCGAAGTCCCGCAGGTTCTCGCGCCACGAGTCCCACGTGCCGCCCGACTCGGGGTTGACGCCGTCGACCTCGACGTCGACACCGGCCGCGGCGAACCGCTGCACCAGGTCGTACGTGTCGTTGTGGGCGGGGTCGAGCTCGTTGCCGACGTAGAGCCGCAGCAGATCCGTGCCCTCGTCGATCTCCTGGGCGGTGGCCGCGTCGATCGGGGTGTCGAGCGCACCCGAGAACGAGCCGACGGCCGCGAACTCCCCCGGCCCGGCCACGAGCGCCTGCAGCGCGGTCGTGGCACCGGTGCCGATGCCCGCGACCGCCTGGTGCGCGGGCCGGTCCGTCACGTTGAGCCGCTCGCGGCTGGCGACGACCAGGTTGTCGACGAGCTCGGAGACCGGGTCGTCGACGTCGACGTCGGCCATGACGACGACCATCGGCTCGAGCGCGCCCTCGGCGGCGAGGTTGTCGAGGATCTGCGGGGCGCGGCCGAGCTCGGCCCACTCCTGCGCGGTCTGCGCCTCGTCGGCGAGCAGGTACAGGACGGGGTACGCCTCGGCGCGGTCGGCGTCGTAGCCCGGCGGCGTCCACACCAGTGCGGACCGCTCGCCGCCGGTGACGTCGCTGTCGTACGTCATGGGCGCGACGGCGCCGCCGGCGGGCAGGTCGCTCATCCACTGCACGGACTCGCCGGGGACGAAGATCGTGTTCCACGTGGGGTGCGACGTCACCGCCACCGGGCTGCTCGGCTCCTTGAACCTGACCTGGGACAGGTCCGGCATGGTCGCCGTGTACTCGTACACGTAGAGCCCGGGCGCGAGCGGGCCGAAGCCACCTGGGTACGTGTCGCCGCTCGGGTCCATCGCAAGACGCGCCCAGGTCCCGTTCGGTCCGATGTTCCCCTCGAGCTCGAGCCGCGCGGGCGTCCCGCCGATGATCTCGTGAGCCGCGGCCTGCGGCACCGTGACCCGGTGGTAGCCGTCGGCCACGGACACCCACGGGTCCGGCGCGGGCGCGTCGCCCGGGTCGGCAGCGGCGCCAGGCACCACGGCCAGGACCCCCGCCCCTGTGGCCGCCGCCGCCGCGACGATCGCGGTCCAGCGCGCGGCCGGACCTCCTGAGCCTGCTTGAGTCATCGCCATCGATTCCTCTTCCCCCAGAACGCGCCGGCGATGGTCGCCGGCGCACCGCCGCCCGCCGCGCCTGCGGCCTCGCGAGCCGGTCCGCGCCCCGACAGCCGCCGTTGGCTGTATCGATAAAACCGGGTGGTGAGGGAATGCTAGGGAACTGCCGTTCCGCCCGTCAACACCTGAATGTCCGATCAGGAGCGGGCGCGGCCTGCGGGCCGGCGCTGCAGGTGGAGCCCCCTGTCGGATTCGAACCGACGACCTGCTGTTTACAAGACAGCTGCTCTGGCCAGCTGAGCTAAGGAGGCGAGGCGGCCAGGTTACCGGCCGTGCGGCCCGCGGGCGCCCGTCCCGCTCGGGGACGGGCGCCCGGGGCGCGTCGGGTCAGCCCTTGGCGGCGACAGCCCCCAGGACCGCCTGCGTGAGCGGGCCGGGGGTGTACAGGTCGCCCTCCCACTTCTCGCCGTCGATGAGGACGGTCGGGGTGCTCAGACCACCGAGGTCCTCGCCCGCCTGCTGCGTGGTCGCCGCGACGAACGGCGCGTAGCGACGCCACGTGCCGTCACGCGACTCGGTCGCGTCACCGGACCCGACCTCGAACGTCCCGTCGACCGTCTCGGTGAACGTGTCGACGACGTCCTGCGGCACGCCGACCTCGGTGGCGATCTCGGCGATCTTCGCGTCCTTCAGCCCTTCGGTGCCCTCGGCGGGCTGGTTCGCGTACAGGGCGGTGACGAAGTCGGTGTAGAGCTCGGGCGCCTCGGCGGCCACCGTGGCGGCCGCGTTGGCGGCGCGCGTCGAGTAGAACGTGCCCTGCGAGTTGCCGTCGAGGAACGCGATGTTCTTGTAGACGACCGTCACGCCCTCGTCGGCCGCGAGGGCCTCGAGCTCACCGGCGTTGGCGGCGTCGAACTTGCCGCACCACGGGCACATGAAGTCGAAGTAGACCTCGACGACGACGTCGTCCTCGCCGCCGGCCTCGCCGACGCCCGCGGCACTGATCGGGATGCCGCCGGTGGCGTCGGCCGCGGCCGGCGCCTCCACGTCCTCCAAGGACGGCGCGACGGCCTCCTGGGCTCCGCCGGCGTAGACGACGTCGCCGTACGCCTCGGCGTTGGCCTGGCCCTGCCGGACGATCGCGAAGATGACGCCGGCGAGCACCAGGACGGCGGCGAGCAGCCCGCCGATCGCGAGCATCCGGGTCCGCTTGGCCTTGCGCTCCTGCTCCTGGCGCATCGCGAGCGCCTTGGCGCGCGCGTCCTCGCGCCGCTGGGTCTTGGTGGGTCGGGGGTCGTTCGTGGGCATGGGTGCTCCTGGGTCGAGGGCCGGTCCGGGACCGGCGGGGGATGCGGGCGGCTGCGCGGGGACGCGCGTCAGCGCGGCGGACCCCGGCGCGGCCGTGCCGGGTCGTGGCCGCGGTCGTGCCGCACGAGCACGGCCACCAGCGACGTCGGCGCGGCCGGCCGGGCCGTCAGCACCGGCACCGGCACGGCCACCGCGGGCACGAGGCGCGAGGCGAGCAGCTCACGGACGACGCCCGCGGCCCTGCGCGCCGCGACACCCAGGCCGAGCCCGCAGGCCGCGAGCAGCACGTGGGTGGCGACGACGGGGACCGCGACGCTCAGCAGCAGGACCGCGCCGTGCGAGGCCGCACCCAGCCCGAGCGTCCCGTCCGGGCACTCGGACGCCGACCGCAGCACGGCCATCCGCAGCCCGAGCGCGGCGAGCGGGCCCTCGGCCACCACGCACTGGTGCAGCAGGACACGACCCTGCACGCCGATCACCACGGACGCGAGCGCGAGCAGCGCACCGAGCGCGCCCAGGAGGTGGGCGCGCCGGCCGACGGGGCCCGTGGCCCGCTCCGTCCATGTCGCACGCACGCGACAAGGGTAGGGGCACCCGCGCACGGGGTCACGCTCGGCCGGGACAGGGCACGCGCGGGTGACCGCGAGGGTCAGGGCACGGGGAGCGTCGGCGTGGGCAGCGGCCACCACGTGATCGGCGCCCCCCCGAGCAGGGCGTTGGCCAGCAGAACGGCACCGACCAGCGCGAGCACCACGACCACGAGCGCACCGACGGGGCCCGGCGCCACCGCGGCGAGCGTGCGGCGTGCACCGGTGCGCGTCATCCGCGACAGCGGACCCCACCAGAGGAACACGACCACGACGAGCACGAGCGCACCGACGACGAACACGGCCGGGACCCCGCGCGGCTCGCTGCCGGGCGGGGACCCGTCGATCTCCCAGCGCCCCGACCCCATCGCCCACCAGCCCAGGCCGCCGGCGATGAGGGCCACGGCACCGCCCACGAGGAGGGCCGGCAGCACGGCGAGCACCGAGCGGAGCAGGTACCAGGGGGTCGACGTCCACGCCACCAGCACGTCCGACCGGCGCACACCACGGCGCTCGCGGCGGGTGTGCATCGCCTCGACCGTGGCCCCGACGGTCCGCACGACGACGACGAGCACGAGCACGACGGCCAGGGTGAGGGCGGGGTGGAGCATGCCCGCGAGCGCGACCACGAGACCGATCGCGAGCATCGACCCCCAGCGGCGGCGTGCGGGGGGACGGACGTACCCCGAGCCCTCGTCGTCGGGGACCTCGGAGCGCTCGAGGTCGTCCTCGAGCCAGTCGACGCCGTCCGGGTCGTCGAGGTCGCCCTCCTCCTCGTCGAGGTCCGCGGGAGGCGGCGGCGGGACGGGCGGGGTCGCGCGGCGCACCGGGACGGCGACGGTGTGCCCGTCCCGCACCGGGGCCTCCGCCGGTGCGACGACGGGCGGCGGGGCGACGGCGGCGGCCGCCGCGGACGTGCCCACGGCGACCGTCCGCAGCGAGTCCTGCGGCGAGAGCGGGCGCGCGACCGCCTCGGTGGCGAGCTCGTCCTCCTCCCACCCGTCGTCGAGGGCGTCGTCGTCGAGGGCGTCGTCGTCGAGGTCCTCCTCGTCCGCACCCGCCCCGTCGTCGTCGAGCGCCTCGTCGTCCTCGTCGTCGAGGGCGTCGTCGTCCACGTCCTCGTCGTCGAGGGCGTCGTCGTCCACGTCCTCGTCGAGCGCCTCGTCGTCCACGTCCTCGCCGTCGAGGTCGACGTCGTCCTCGCCGTCCACGTCCTCGCCGTCCGGGTCCTCACCGTCGGCGTCGTCCTCGTCCGTGCCGCCGGCGGGCCCGGCACCCGCCGCGGCACCTGCGACCCCCGCGGCGGCTGCGGCCGCACCGAACGCTCCCCCGCCCTCGAGCACGAGCGTCGCCGCCGCGCCCACCGGCAGGTCGCCCTCCGCCGCGACGGTCCGCAGCGCCGCGACGACGTCCTCGGGATCCGTCCGCTCGGTCGGGTCGGGGCGCAGCGCGCCGGCGATGGCAGCGGCGGTCAGCGGCCCGACGCCCTCGAGGTCCACCTCGCCGGACCGCGCCCGGGCGAGCACCGCCTCGAGCGGGCGGGAGCCGAAGGGGTCGCGGCCCGTCGCGGCGAAGGCGAGCAGCGCCGCCCAGCCCCACAGGTCGGTGGCGGGGCTGGGCTCGCACCCGTCGAGCAGCTCGGGCGCGAGGTAGCCCGGGGTGCCCAGGACGAAGCCGGCGGACGTCAGGTCGGCGTCGTCGTCGACGCCCTGCGCGAGGCCGAAGTCGATCAGCACGGGGCCGTCGTCGGTGACCAGCACGTTGGACGGCTTGAGGTCCCGGTGCACGACGCCTGCCGCGTGGACGGCCGCGAGCGCGGAGCGCAGGCCTTCGGCGAGGGTCAGCAGGTCGGCCGCGTCGAGCGTGCCGCGCTCGCGCACGTGCTCGGTCAGCGTGTCCCCGGCGACGAGCTCGGTGACGAGGAAGGCCTCCGTCGAGTCGGCCTCCGCGTCCAGCACCGCCGCGACCGCGGGGTGCCGCAGGCGCTGCAGCGCGGCGACCTCGCGCATGAGCCGGGTGCGCACGACCGCGTCGGACCCGACGTGCGGGTGCAGCAGCTTGAGCGCCACGGCGTCCCCGCCGCCGTCGACCGCCCGGTACACGGTCCCCATGCCCCCGGAGCCCAGCGGCGCGACGACGGTGTACCCCCCGATCTCCGACCCCGGCGTCAGACCGATCCGCTCCATGTCCGGCAACCTAGCCGGTCCGGTGCCCGCGACGCGGTCCCTCGTTGCCCGAGCGTGTCACCCGTGGGACGACTAGGGTCGAAGGGCGAAACCTGCGAGGAGTTGAGAACTGGTGCCCATCGACGCACCGCACGACGGCCACGACCTGGTCGTCGTCGCGAACCGCCTTCCTGTCGACGTGACCCTGGACGAGGCGGGCGAGCCGAGCTGGACACGCTCGCCCGGCGGCCTCGTCACCGCGCTCGCGCCGGTGATGTCCAAGGCCGAGGGGGCCTGGGTCGGCTGGGGCGGGTCCCCCGGTCTGGAGCTCGAGCCGTTCGACGTCGACGGCACGGAGCTCGTGCCCGTCATGCTCACCGAGTCCGACGTGGAGCGGTACTACGAGGGCTTCTCGAACGACACCCTGTGGCCGCTGTACCACGACGTCATCGCGCCCCCGCAGTTCCACCGGCAGTGGTGGGACGCGTACCGGCGCGTCAACGAGCGGTTCGCGCAGGCGGCGGCCGCGAAGACGGCGCACGGCGGGACGGTCTGGGTGCACGACTACCAGCTGCAGCTGGTGCCGGCGTACCTGCGCGAGCTGCGGCCCGACCTGCGCATCGGGTACTTCCACCACATCCCGTTCCCCCCGCTGGAGATCTTCGCGCAGCTGCCGTGGCGCAAGCAGGTCGTCGAAGGGCTGCTCGGGGCGGACGTCATCGGCTTCCAGCGCGGCGGGGACGCGGCGAACTTCGTGCGCGTCGTGCGGCGCCTGACGGACCTGACGACGCGCGGGCAGATGATCACGGTCGACGAGGGCACGCCCGCGCAGCGCCACGTGCGCGCCGCGGCCTTCCCCATCTCGATCGACTCGCACGCGTTCGACCAGCTGGCCCGCACGCCCGAGGTGCAGGCGCGCGCCGCGCAGATCCGCCACGAGCTCGGCGACCCCGAGCACCTGCTGCTGGGCGTGGACCGCCTCGACTACACCAAGGGCATCCGCCACCGGATCAAGGCGTACGGCGAGCTGCTCGAGGACGGGCGCCTGTCCGCCACGGAGACGACGCTGGTACAGGTCGCCAGCCCGAGCCGCGAGAACGTCGGCGCCTACCAGCAGCTGCGCGACGACGTCGAGCTGCTCGTCGGCCGCATCAACGGGGACCACGGGCAGGTGGGGCACGCACCGGTGCAGTACCTGCACCAGTCGTTCCCGATGGAGGAGATGGCGGCGCTGTATCTCGCCGCCGACGTCATGCTCGTCACCGCGCTGCGCGACGGCATGAACCTGGTCGCCAAGGAGTACGTCGCGGCACGCTCCGACGAGCGCGGGGCGCTGGTGCTCAGCGAGTTCACGGGCGCGGCCGACGAGCTCGTGGGCGCGGTGCTCGTCAACCCGCACGACATCGACGGCATGAAGGACGCCATCACGTACGCCGTGCACATGGAGCCCCGGGAGGCCCGCAAGCGCATGCGCCGGCTGCGCCGACGGGTCCTCGGTCACGACGTCGCCGCGTGGTCGCAGGAGTTCCTCGCCACGCTGACGGCGGTGCCCGTGAGGGACGGCCGTGGCTGACGGCCCCGTCCCCGCGGACCTGCGCGACCGGCTGACGGCCGTGGCGGGCGACACCGCCGCGCGTCCGCTGCTCGTGGCGCTCGACTTCGACGGCACGCTCGCACCGCTGCAGGACGACCCGGCGGCGTCGCGCATCCTGCCCGCGGGCGTCGGCGTGCTGGCCGACCTCGCCGGGCGCGACGGTGTCGCGCTCGCCCTCGTCTCGGGACGCGCCATGGCCGACCTGCACGCGCTCGCCGAGGTGCCGGCCGGGACGTACCTCGTCGGCAGCCACGGCGCCGAGCGGGCCCGGGTCACGCAGTTCGGGCTCGACCGCGACGTCGTGGAGCTGACCCACGAGCAGGCCGACCGCCTCGCGGCGCTCGGGGCGCGGGCCGCGGCCGTCGCGCGCGGGCGCGACGGCGTGTGGGTCGAGTCGAAGCCGACGGCCGTCGTCGTGCACACGCGCCTCGCGGAGCCGAAGGACGCGGTCCCGGCGGAGGCGGAGGCGCTCGCGCTGGGCACCGAGCTGGGTGTCGGGACCCTGCACGGCAAGGACGTCGTGGAGCTGACCGTGCTGCCGGCCGACAAGGGCACGGCGCTGCAGGCGCTGCGCCGCGAGCTGGGCGCGCCCGTCGTGCTGTACGCCGGCGACGACGTCACGGACGAGCACGCGTTCGCGGCCCTCGACCCCGACGACCTGACGCTCAAGGTCGGCCCCGGCGACACCGTCGCGCGGTACCGCGTCGCGGACCCCGCCGCGGCCGTCGCGGCGCTCGCGCACCTGCTCGACGCGCTCGGCTGAGGCACACGCGCGGGGCCGCACCTGCGACCTGCGTCCCGGAATCCCGCCGCAGCCCGTGTGACATACTGAGCCGCGACCGGGGGAGGTCCGACGGACCCCCCTCGTTCCGTGTCAGCGGAGACACAGGGCTCAGCAGATCCGCTCCCGCGGGCCTGCGTTGACACTCTTCACGACGGATCGTCCGGCACGTACCTGCCGGTGAAGGGAATGACACAGCCATGGCTACGGTCACTTTCGACCACGCGACCCGGATCTACCCGGGCACCGAGCGTCCCGCGGTGGACGCGCTCAACCTCCACATCGAGGACGGCGAGTTCCTCGTCCTCGTCGGCCCCTCGGGCTGCGGCAAGTCGACCTCCCTGCGCATGCTCGCAGGTCTCGAGGACGTCAACGCCGGCCGCATCCTCATCGGTGACCGCGACGTCACCGACGTGCAGCCCAAGGACCGCGACATCGCGATGGTGTTCCAGAACTACGCGCTGTACCCGCACATGACGGTCGCCGACAACATGGGCTTCGCCCTGAAGATCGCCGGCACGCCGAAGGCGGAGATCCGCCAGCGCGTCGAGGAGGCTGCCAAGATCCTCGACCTGTCCCAGTACCTCGACCGCAAGCCGAAGGCCCTCTCCGGTGGCCAGCGTCAGCGCGTCGCCATGGGCCGCGCCATCGTGCGTTCGCCCCAGGTGTTCCTCATGGACGAGCCGCTGTCGAACCTCGACGCCAAGCTCCGCGTCCAGACGCGTACGCAGATCGCGTCGCTGCAGCGCCGCCTCGGCGTCACGACGGTCTACGTCACGCACGACCAGACCGAGGCCCTGACCATGGGCGACCGCATCGCGGTCCTCAAGGACGGCATCCTCCAGCAGGTCGGCACGCCGCGTGACATGTACGACACGCCGGCCAACGTGTTCGTCGCCGGCTTCATCGGCTCCCCGGCCATGAACATCGGCACGTTCCCGGTGCTCGAGGGCGCCGCGTCGGTCGGCTCGTCGCGTCTCGCGCTGCCGCGCGACGCCGTCACCCGCCTGACGGAGGACGACAAGGGTCACGTCACGGTCGGCTTCCGTCCCGAGGCGCTCGACGTCGTGCCGCAGGGCACGCCGGACTCGTTCCCGGTCATCGTCAACATCGTCGAGGAGCTCGGCTCGGACGCGTTCGTCTACGGCGCGCTGACGAACGACTTCGGCCAGGCCTCGGCGGTGCACTCCGGCGCCGGCGACGCGCAGATCATCGTGCGCGTCGACCCGCGCCAGGTCCCGCCGAAGGGCGGCACCATCTACGTCCGCATCCGCCCGAACGAGCAGCACCTGTTCCACGCGGGCTCGGGCGAGCGCATCGGCTGACCCCAGCACCCCTGCACGTCGAGGCGGGCCCGGCCGGTGCCGGGCCCGCCTCGGCGCGTCCGGGGACGTGGCCACCCCGTGACACCTGAGAGGATCGAGCCATGAACGGCACGGCACAGCGCCTGCAGATCACGGCGGCCAACCCGGACCCCGCTCTCCTGGACCTGCCGTGGCACGTCCCGCTCGAGGAGTGGCCCACCGAGACGCTGGCGGCCCTGCCGCGCGGCATCAGCCGGCACGTCGTGCGCTTCGCGCGCCTGTCCGGGCGCGTCATCGCGATCAAGGAGATCGGCGAGACCGTCGCGTACCGCGAGTACGAGCTGCTGCGCCAGCTGCGCAAGCTCGACGTGCCGGGCGTCGAGCCGGTCGGTGTCATCACCGGTCGCCGCTCCCCCGAGGGCGAGCCGCTCGAGGCCGTGCTCATCACGCAGCACCTGCAGTTCTCGCTGCCGTACCGCGCGCTGTTCAGCCAGTCGCTGCGTCCCGACACCGCGACCCGCCTCATCGACGCCCTGGCCGTGCTGCTCGTCCGCCTGCACCTGGCGGGCTTCTACTGGGGTGACGTGTCGCTGTCCAACACGCTGTTCCGCCGCGACGCGGAGACCTTCGCCGCGTACCTCGTCGACGCCGAGACCGGCGACCTGCACGACCGCCTCACCCCCGGTCAGCGCGGCTACGACCTCGAGGTCGCGCGCGTCAACATCATCGGCGAGCTCATGGACCTGCAGGCCGGGGAGTTCCTCGACGAGGCCGAGGACGCCGTGGCGATCGGTGAGGCGCTCGTCGTGCGCTACCAGGAGCTGTGGCGCGCGTTGACGGAGACCGAGTCGTTCGGCTTCGGCGAGCGCTGGCGCGTCCAGGCGCGCATCGACCGCCTCAACGACCTGGGGTTCGACGTCGGCGAGCTCGACATCACCACGGACCTCGACGGCACCTCTGTCCGCATCCAGCCGAAGGTCGTCGACGCGGGCCACCACTCGCGCCGGCTCATGCGCCTGACCGGGCTCGACGTGCAGGAGAACCAGGCGCGTCGGCTGCTCAACGACCTCGACGAGTTCCGTGCCGCCACCGACCGGCAGGCCGACGACGAGGCGTTCGTCGCGCACGACTGGCTCACCGACGTCTTCGAGCCCGCGGTGCGCAGCGTCCCGCGCGAGCTGCGCGGCAAGCTCGAGCCCGCGCAGATCTACCACGAGCTGCTCGACCACCGCTGGTACCTCTCGCAGCAGCAGCACCGCGACGTCCCGATGCCCGAGGTCGCGACGAGCTACGTCGCGACGATCCTGCCGACGCGGCCCGACGAGCAGGCCGTCCTCGGCACCCGCGCCGAGGACCTGCGCGACGGTGACGGCGGCGGCCCGTCCCCGTCCGAGGACGACTACGACCCGGACCAGATGATCGGCTGACCCTCACCCGCGAGAGCACGATCCAGTCACCCCGGGCGCGCCGGCTCCCCCTCTCGCGGTGAGAGGTCAATCCAGTCTCGCCCACGCAAAGACTGGATCACCCTCTCGCGGTGAGAGGTCAATCCAGTCTCGCCCAGGCAAAGACTGGATCACCCTCTCGCGGTGAGAGGTCAATCCAGTCTCGCGCCGGCACAGGCTGGTTCGCCCTCTCACGCCGAAGGATGGTCCAGTCCCGCGCGGGCAGGGTGGCTGGATTGACCTCTCGCGGGAAGGGGTGGGGCGTGGCCGGGACCTGTCAGGTCCCGGCCGTCGTCGTCTCACGCGCGCTGGCGCGCGACCTCGTACAGCGCGATCCCGGCGGCGACACCGGCGTTGAGGGACTCGACCGCGGACGCGATCGGGATCGACACGATCGCGTCGCACTGCTCACGGACCAGCCGCGACAGGCCCTTGCCCTCCGACCCGACGACCAGGACCAGCGGGTCCGCCGCGAACGGCAGCTCCCCGAGCGGCACGTCGCCGCCCGCGTCGAGCCCGACGACGAACACGCCGGCCCGGCGGTACTCCTGCAGGGCGCGCGTCAGGTTCGTGGCCCGCGCGACGGGCACCCGGGCGGCGGCACCGGCCGACACCTTCCACGCCGACGCCGTGACCCCGGCCGCTCGGCGCTCGGGGACGAGCACGCCGTGCGCGCCGAACGCCCCGGCCGAGCGCAGCACGGCACCGAGGTTGCGCGGGTCGGTGATCCCGTCGAGCGCGACGATCAGCGGCGCCGTCCCCGACGCCTCCGCGGTGTCGAGCAGGTCGTCCGGCTCGAGGTACTGGTACGGCGGCACCTGGATGGCGACGCCCTGGTGCACGCCGCCGTCGGTGAGCCGGTCGAGCTCGGCGCGGCCCACCTCGAGCAGCGGGTAGCCCGCGTCCGCGGCCGTGGAGACGATCTCGCGGGTCCGGTCGTCCGCCTCGAGCCGCGACGCGAGGTACACGGTCGACACGGGGATGCCGGCGCGCATCGCCTCGACGACGGAGTTGCGGCCGCCGACGATCTCGTGGGTCGAGCTGGTCCGCCCCCCGCGGGAGCCGGACGCGCCGCGCGCGGCGCGCGCCGAGGGACGCCCCGACGTGCCGGGACGCTCCTCCGCCTTCTCCGCGGCGACCTTGCGCTTGTGGGCCACGTGGTACGGGCGGTCCTCGGCCTTCGGCGTCGGTCCCTTGCCCTCGAGCGCGCGGCGGCTGTGACCACCCGTGCCGACGCGGGCGCCCTTCTTCGATCCGGGCTTGCGGGTAGCGCCTCGGCGCTGGGAGTTGCCGGCCATCAGTCCTCCGGGTTGTCGGTCGCGGGCGCGGCGAGGGTCCAGCGCGCACCCGTCGGGGAGTCTTCGACGACGACGCCTGCGGCCGTGAGGCGGTCGCGGATGGCGTCGGCGGTCGCCCAGTCACGGGCGGTACGTGCGGCGGCGCGTGCGTCGAGCTCGGCTCGCACGAGGGCGTCGAGGGCGTGCGCGGTGCGGCCGTCGCCCGCGGCGGTGCCCCACTGCGGCGAGCCGGGGTCGAGACCCAGCACGTCGAGCATGCCACGCAGCGCGACCACCGCCATCCGCGCGGTCACGTCGTCGCCGGCGGCGAGCGCGCTGTTGCCGGCGCGCAGCGTCTCGTGGACGACCGCGAGCGCGGCCGGCACGTTGAGGTCGTCGTCGAGCGCCGCGGCGAACGCCGGGGGCAGCGCGACGTGCGCGACCTCGTCGGCCGACGCGACGCCGACGCGCTCGGCGGCGCGCTGCACGAAGCCCGCGAGGCGCTCCCACGTGGCCTCGGCCTCGGCGAGCGTGTCGTCCGTCCACTCCAGCATCGAGCGGTACTGCACGGCGGTCAGCGCGTAGCGGACGACGGCGGCGGGCGCCTTCTCGAGCACCGTGGTGACGAGCAGCCCGTTGCCGAGCGACTTGCTCATCTTGGCGCCGCCCTGCGTCACCCAGCCGTTGTGCAGCCAGTACCGGGCGAACGGGTAGCCCGCGGCGCGCGACTGCGCCTGCTCGTTCTCGTGGTGCGGGAAGCGCAGGTCGAGCCCGCCGCCGTGGATGTCGAACGCCTCTCCGAGGTACCGGTGGGCCATCGCGGAGCACTCGAGGTGCCAGCCGGGGCGCCCGCGGCCGTAGGGCGTGTCCCAGGACGCCGTGGCGGGCTCCCCGGGCTTGGGCGCCTTCCAGAGCGCGAAGTCGTGGGGGTCGCGCTTGCCGGAGCCGGCGTCCTCCGGGACGTCGGTCATGTCGTCGACGCGCTGGTTGGTCAGGGAGCCGTAGTCCGCCCAGGAGCGGACGTCGAAGTACACGTCCCCCGGGCCGGCGGCGTACGCGTGGCCGCGCTCGACCAGCCGGTCGAGGAGCCCGAGCATCGCGGGGACGTGGCCCGTCGCGCGCGGCTCGTAGTCGGGCGGCAGGACGCCCAGCGCGTCGTAGGCGGACGTGAACGCACGCTCGTTGAGCAGCGCCCACGCCCACCACTCGCGCCCGGCGGCGGCGGCCTTGGCGAGGATCTTGTCGTCGATGTCGGTGACGTTGCGGACCATCGTGACGCGCACGCCCTTGCGGCGCAGCCAGCGGACCAGCACGTCGAACGCGACGGCGGAGCGCACGTGCCCGACGTGCGGGGGCGCCTGCACCGTGGCACCGCACAGGTAGATGCCGACCTCGCCCTCGACGAGGGGGACGAAGTCGCGCACCGACTGGGTGGCGCTGTCGTACAGCCGGAGGGTCACCGACCCAGGTTACCGGCGCGCGGACGTCGCGCCCGACGCGCGGGGTGCGCGGTGGGCGTCGGCCGTCGTCAGCCGGCGCACAGACCCTCACCACGGTACGTGGGGACGGTCGCCTCGATGCGGGACCCGCGCACGAGGTGGACGTCGGAGAACCGCTCCATCACCTCACCTGCCTTGGCGTGCCGGAACCACACGCGGTCCCCGATGCGCAGGTCGGCGCGGGTCGGGACGCGCAGCGGCGTCTGGACCTCCCCCGCTCCCTCGCGCGGGTCCAGCCGCAGGCCGGCGGGCCAGACGGGTCGCGGCAGCCGCGTCGCGGCCGCCGGGCCCGAGGCCACGTACCCACCCCCGAAGACCGTCGCCCACCCGGCGCCGGGCACGCGCACCACGTCGAGACCGAAGTACGCGGCCGGGCGCGCGTCGAACGCGCGGTACCCGTCGAACAGGGTCGGGGCGAACAGGCCCGAGCCGGCCGTCACCTCGGTGACCCCCGACGCGGCGGCGCTGACCTCGAGCGAGCCCGTGCCGCCGGAGTTCACCAGCTCCGGGCGGCGTCCCAGCACGGCGGTCACGGCGTCGACGACGTCGACGCGGCGGCGCGCGAGCTCCCGCACCGACGCCGCCTTGACGAGCCGCACCGCCGGCGACGTGTCCGGCAGGCCGGCCACCTGCGCCTCGTAGAACATGACGCCGCGCACCTCGAGCCCTCGCCGCTCGACGACCGCCGCGAGGGCCGCGACGGCGTCGGGCGACCGGACCGGTGAGCGCCGCACGCCGAGGTGGACCGTGAACGGTCCGCGTCCCACCCGCAGCGAGGCGTCGACGTCGAGGCACACGCGCAGGCGGCGACCGTGCCGCCGGCCGGCGGCCGCGAGCAGGTCCGCCTGGGCGGCGTCGTCCACCATGAACGTCACGGCGGCCGCCGCCGCGGGGTCGGCGGCGATCGCGTCGAGCGCCGCCGTATCGACCGTCGGGTAACCGAGCAGCACGTCGTGCACGCCGTGGCGTGCGAGCCACAGCGCCTCGGCGGCGGCGTAGGCCATGACCCCCGCGAATCCGGGCTGCGCCAGGACCCGCTCGAGCACGTGGCGGACCCGGACGGACTTGCTCGCGACGCGCACCGGGGTGCCTCCGGCGCGCCGGACGACGTCGGTCGCGTTGGCGTCCAGCGCGTCGAGGTCGACGACGACGAGCGGCGCCGGCAGGCCGGCGGTCGCGGCGTCGAGACGCTGCCCGAGCGTGCGTGCGGCGACGTCCCCGGCGGGCCCCGGCGTCACGGCCGTCCGGGCCCCCGCGCGGGGCGACGTCGTCGCGGCCGTCATGCCAGGGCGGTCACCCCGGCCGGCGCGACGGGCGGCACGAGGCTGTGCACCTGCGCGTCCCGGGCGTCGGACCGCGGCTCGTGCGGGTCGTGTGCCGTGGCCGCCAGCAGGGCCTCCTCGTCGAGCGGGACGGCCAGCCCGGCGAGGTGCTCGGCGAACAGCCGCAGCCCTTGGTAGCCCGCGTCCTCGTCGCCGTCCACGAGCCACGCGAGCGAGAACCCGTCGACGGCCGCGATGATCGAGCGGGCCACGAGGTGCCGCGGCACGCGCCACGTCACGCCGCCCGCACGCTCGACCTCCTCGAGGAACCGCTCGGCCGCGGCCCAGCTGACGACGTACTGGTCGACACCGACCTGCCGCAGCTCGGGATGGCGCAGCGACGTGGTCGTCAGCTCGTAGGTGAGCAGCTGCGGGCCCCGGGTGGCGCGGATGTTGGCCCACAGCCCTTCGAGCACGCCCAGGATCAGGTCGCGCGCCGGGGCGGACTCCGGCATCTCGGCCATGCCGCGCGCGAGGTTGCGCTCGGTGATGGTGTGGGCCATCGAGCGCAGGAGCTCGTCCTTGTCGCGGAAGCAGTAGTGGACGACGCCCAGCGAGACGCCGGCCTCGGCTGCGACCGCGCGCACGGTGGCGCCGTCGATCCCTTCCCTGCTCGCGACGTTCAGTGCTGCCTCGATCAGCTGCTCACGACGTTCGGCGACCGGCAGACGGTTCATGACTCCTCCTCGCGGACGCCGGTACCGCACACCCCCCCGGCTGCGGTCGACGTCTCTCCCCGATCATCATCTCATCGGTTGTCATGACGATAGTCAAGGATTTTGCGCACTTGACCTGGACGTTCGACCAGCCGATGCTGGGAGGATGGCAGGGCTCGGTGACGGCCCCACGACGCCGCGCGTGTGGCGCAACTGGGCGCGCACCCAGCACGCTGCCCCGCAGAGGGTGGCACAACCCCGTGACCTGGGCGAGCTCGTCCAGGAGGTGGCCTCGGCGTCCGCCACCGGTCGCCGCCTGCGCGCGGTCGGCGCCGGGCACTCCTTCACCGGCGCCGCCGTGACCGACGGTGTGCAGATCCACCTGGACCACCTCGCGTCGTTCGAGCGTGTCGTCCCCCGTCCGGACGGCACCGCGCACGTCACGGTGGGTGCCGGCATGCGCCTCACGGCGCTCAACGCCGGGCTCGCCGCGCGGGGTCTGGCCATGCGCAACCTGGGTGACATCGACCGGCAGACGGTCGCCGGGGCCATCAGCACCGGCACGCACGGCACCGGCGCGCGGCTCGGCGGGCTCGCGACCCAGGTCGTCGGCTGCCGCGTCGTCACCGCCGCCGGTGACGTCGTCGAGACGTCGCGCGCGCACGACCCGGGGCTGTTCGAGCTCGCGCGGCTCGGCCTGGGCACCGCCGGGGTCCTCGCGGCCGTGACGCTCGAGGTCGTGCCCGCGTTCCGGCTGCGGGCGCACGAGGCGCCGATGCCGCTGCCCGCGCTGCTCGACGGGCTCGACGCCCTCGTGGACGACAACGAGCACTTCGAGTTCTTCTGGTTCCCGCACACCGGAAACGTGCTGACCAAGCGCAACAACCGGGTCGACGACGACGACGACGACCAGCCGCTGCCCGCACTGCGAGGCCTGGTGGACGACGAGCTGCTGTCCAACGGCCTCTTCGAGCTGACCTGCCGGCTCGCCGCCGCGCGGCCGGCCGTCGTCCCGCGCCTGAACGCGGTGGCCTCGCGCGTGCTGTCGGCCCGCACCTACACGGGCGCGTCGTCCGACGTGTTCGTCGCCTCGCGGCGCGTGCGCTTCCGGGAGATGGAGTACGCCGTCCCGCGCGAGCGGGTGCCCGACGTCCTGCGGGAGGTGGGCACCTGGCTGCGCGGCACGCGCGAGCCCGTGCCGTTCCCCCTCGAGGTCCGGTTCGCCGCCGCCGACGACGTCTGGCTGTCCACGGCCCACGGCCGGGCGACCGGCTACGTCGCCGTCCACCAGTACCACCGCATGCCCCACCGACGGTACTTCGACGCCGTCGAGCGCATCGTCGCCCAGGTCGACGGACGCCCGCACTGGGGCAAGCTGCACGGCCTGGACCACACGCGGCTGGCCGCCCTGTACCCGCGTCTCGCCGACGCGAACCGGGTCCGGGCACGGGCCGACCCCACCGGGACGTTCCGCAACGACTACGTCGACCAGGTCCTGGGCCCGCTGCCCTGACGCGCGCCGGTTCAGGCGAACGAGGGACCCGGTCGTGATGGCCAGTCACAGGCGTGCCGGTCACGCTGGCCGCATGGCGGACTCCGGACGGGCGGTCGTGGCCGGCGGGCTGGGCGGGCCGGAGGTGCTGCGGGTGGTGGAGGTCGCGGCGCCGGACCCCGGCCCCGGCGAGGTGCAGGTGCGGGTGCACGCCGCGGGCGTGAACCCGTGGGACTGGAAGTCGTACGCGCCCGGCAGCGGGGCGCGCCCGCCCGTGCGGCTGGGGCAGGAGGTCGCCGGCGTCGTGCGGGCCGTGGGCCCGGGCGTGCGGTGGTACTCGGTCGGTGACGCCGTGGTCGCCTGGCCGGTCGCCGGCGCGTACGCCGACGTGGTGACCGTGCCGCAGGGTGTGCTGGTCCGGCGGCCCGACCGGCTCGACGTGGCCCAGGCCGCGGGCCTCCTCGCGGCGGGCGTCGCCGCGGTGCACGCCGTGGACGCGACGGACGTGGGCAGCGACGACGTCGTGCTCGTGCACGGCGCGTCCGGCGGGGTCGGGCGCGTCGCCGTCCAGCTCGCGGTGCTGCGCGGGGCGCGGGTCCTCGCGACGGCGTCGTCGGCGTCGCACGACTGCCTGCGCAGCATGGGTGCGGAGCCGGTGACCTACGGCCCGGGCCTGCTGGACCGCCTGCGGCACCTCGAGGCCCGGCTGGGCCGCGTGACCGTCGCCATCGACGCCGCCGGGTCCCCCGAGGCGCTGGACACGTCGGTCGCGCTGGTCGCGGACCGGACGCGGGTCGCGACGCTCGTGGCGCTCGACCGCGCCGCCGGGCTGGGCGTCCTGGCGCTGGGGCACGGGCCGGGGGCCGACCCGGGCCGCGCGGTGCGGGAGGCGGCACGCAGCCAGCTGACCGCCCTCGCGGCCGACGGGTCGCTGGACGTGCACGTCACGGCGACGTACCCGCTCGAGGAGGCGGCCGCGGCCCACCGGCGCAGCCGCGAGGGTCACGCGGGCGGCAAGCTGGTGCTCGTCACCCGGTGACGTGCGGGTGGCTGCCGGTGACCGGCGGCCACAGCTCCGGCGGCGGTGCGAGCGGCGCGGCGGGCCGCGTCGTCTCGTCGATCTGCTGCAGGCCGGCGAACGTCGCGGCGAGCACCTCGAGGGACACCCGGTTGCGCTGGCGGACGGGCTGGGTGGCCGCGCGCTGCGGCAGGCCGCGCGGGCCGGCGGCCCGCGGCGGGGCGTCGGTGGCGGGCGCGGGAGCGCGCTCACTGTCCGTCGAGGTCACGCGGAGGGACGTTACCGGCGATTCGTCCGGTTCACGACGCCGGAGGTCCCGAACCCGCGCGACGCCCGGGACGCCCTCGCGAGGTTCACCCGCCCGGGTGGCGCGGTGCCCACATCGTGACACGTGCGGCCGACGGCCGGTATGCCCTGGCCGGGACGGCCGGCGACGAGCCAGACTCGGCGCGTGCCGCCCCGCCACCGCCTGCTCGCGCTGCTGGTCGCCCTGACCTGGGGCCTGAACTTCCCCGCGATCCACCTGTCGCTGCAGCAGTTCCCCCCGTTCCTCCTGGTGGCGCTGCGCTTCGCCGTCATCGCGGTCCCCACGGTGCTGCTGGTGCCGCGCCCGCGCGTCGCCTGGCGGTGGCTGCTGGGGTACGGCGCCGGGTTCGGCGTCCTGCAGTTCGTGTTCCTGTACCTGGCGATGGACACCGGCATGCCGACGGGGCTCGCGTCGCTGGTCCTGCAGTCCTCGGCGCCGTTCACGGTGGTGCTCGCCGGCCTGCTGCTGCACGAGCGCCTGACCGCGCGTCAGGGCGCCGGTGTCGCGATCGCCGTCGTGGGCCTCGGTGGGATCGCGGCGTACCGCGCCGGCCTCGACGGGGGTGCGGCCCTGCTGCCCGTCGTCCTGACGCTGTGCGGCGGGCTGGGCTGGGCGTTCGGCAACCTGTGCAACCGGCAGGCGCAGGCGGACTCGGCGTTCCGGCTCATGCTGTGGATGTCGGTCGTCCCGCCCCTGCCGCTGCTGGCGCTCTCGCTGGCCGTCGAGGGCCCGGACGCGATCGCGTCGTCCTTCCGCGGGCTGACCACGCCGACGGGGCTGGCCGCTCTCGGCGGGCTGGCCTTCACGGTGCTCATCGCCACGGTGGTCGGCACGGGCGTGTGGACGTGGCTCATGGCCCGGCACCCGTCGAGCGTGGTCGCGCCGTTCTCGATGCTCGTGCCCGTCGTCGGCATCGCCGCGTCCTGGCTGCTCCTCGACGAGCCGACGCGCCCGGCCGAGCTGGCGCTGGGCGCCCTCGTGGTCGCCGGGGTGCTGCTGGGCAGCACGCGGCCCCGGGAGCCGGGCCGCGTGGACCGCGAGCCGACGCGCGGCGACGAGCCGTCAGCCGTGACGGGGTGACGGGGCAGGTCAGTCGGCGTCGAGGGAGATGAGGGCCGTCGCGATCGCCGCGACCCCCTCGCCGCGGCCCGTCAGGCCCAGGCCGTCGGTCGTCGTCGCGGAGACCATGACCGACGCGCCGCACGCCATCGACAGCACCGCCTGGGCCTCGATGCGCCGCGGCCCGAGCTTGGGCCGGTTGCCGACCACCTGGACGGCGACGTTGCCGATCGTGAACCCGGCGGCCCGCACGCGCCGCGCCGCCTCGGCCAGCAGGGCCGCTCCCGACGCGCCCGCCCAGCGCGGGTCGTCCGTGCCGAACTGCAGCCCGAGGTCGCCCAGTCCCGCCGCGGACAGCAGCGCGTCCGCCGCGGCGTGGGCGGCGACGTCCGCGTCGGAGTGACCGGCCAGCGGACGCTCCCCGGGCCACTCCAGCCCGCCGAGGTGCAGCACGGCGTCCGGCGCCGGGTCGGGGTCGTAGGCGTGCACGTCGATGCCGATGCCGGTACGCAGGTTCACGCGCGGTCTCCCGTCGTCAGGGCCTGCGCGACGAGGAGGTCGCGGGCCGTGGTCACCTTCGCCGCCCGCTCGTCGCCGGGCACCACCCACACCGCGACGCCGGTCGCCTCGACGAGCCCGGCGTCGTCGGACGCCGCCGTCGCCTCGTGGGCCGCCCGGCCCCAGCCGACGGCGTGCGCCCGCTCCAGGACGTCACGGTCGAAGCCCTGCGGCGTCTGCACGGCCACGAGGTCCGCCCGGGGCACGGTCTCGACCACCGGGCGCCCCGCCGCGTCGCCGTGCCCGACCCGCTTCACCGTGTCGACCACGGGCAGACCCGGCACCACCGCGGGGTGGCCGGCGTGCACGGCGTCGACGACCCGGGCCACGAGGGCCGGCGGCGCGAAGGGGCGGGCCGCGTCGTGGACGAGGACGACGTCGACGCCGTCCTCGAGCTCGGAGAGCCCGGCGGCCACGGACTCCTGGCGGGTGCGGCCGCCCCCGACGACGTCGAGCCGGACGTCCTCCGGTGCGTCGTCGACGACGGGGCCCAGGAGTGCCGCGACCTCGTCGAGCATCGCCTCGGGGGCGGTGACGACGAGCTGGGTCACGCGCGAGCCGTCGGCGGCGTGCGCGGCGAGCAGGGCACGGGCCGCGTGCACGACCAGGGGCTCCCCGGCCACGGGCACGACGGCCTTCGGCAGCGCGTGCCCCAGGCGGGAGCCGCTGCCGGCGGCGGTCAGGACGGCGGCGATCGTCATGGGTGCATCGTGCCCCGTCCGCGGGCACGGGCCGAACGCCGACACAGCAGACGGCCCGGACGACGTGCGTCCGGGCCGTCGTGCACGCGGATCAGGAGGCGAGGACCTCGTCGAGGATGGCCTCGGCCTTGTCCTCCTCGGTCTTCTCGGCGAGCGCGAGCTCCGAGACGAGGATCTGACGGGCCTTGGCGAGCATCCGCTTCTCGCCGGCGGACAGCCCACGGTCGGCGTCGCGGCGCGACAGGTCACGCACGACCTCCGCCACCTTGATGACGTCGCCGGACTGGAGCTTCTCGAGGTTGGCCTTGTAGCGCCGCGACCAGTTCGTGGGCTCCTCGGTGTACGGGGCGCGCAGCACCTCGAACACGCGGTCGAGCCCTTCCTGACCGACGACGTCGCGGACACCCACGAGATCGACGTTCTCCGCCGGAACCTCGATGGTCAGGTCGCCGTGAGCGACCTTGAGCTTGAGGTAGATCTTCTCCTCGCCACGGATGGTCCGGCTCTTGATCTCTTCGATCTTGGCTGCACCGTGGTGCGGGTAGACGACGGTCTCCCCAACAGTGAAAGTCATCTGTCGGTGTCCCCTTTCGCAGACGTGTATGGTATCACGCCCGCTTCCTGTAGATTCCGCCCCCGCGCCCGCGTCCGCGCTGGTCAGCGGCCGGTGACCAGCGCGTGGACCGCACCTCCTCGCCGGTCGGCGCGGCCCGACGGTAGGCTGACCTGCAGGCTCCCCTGCAACGCCGTGCCGTCCACCGACGGCGTCGCCCGCGCGTGCAGGCAGGAGCCGCGCCCACCCGCCCGCGTCGCCTCCGCACGCGAGACCCGAGCAGGAGCCCTCGTGACCCGCCTCCGCCCCCGCACCGCCGGCCTCGCCGTCGCCGCAGCCCTCGCGCTGACCGGCTGCTCGGCCACCAACCCGATCACGACGATGGGCGAGTACGAGGCCTCGGACGGTGCCGGCACGACCCTGGGCGACGTGCGCGTCCTCAACATGCTCGTCGTCACCGAGTCGCTCGACGCCCCCGGCGTGCTGACCGGTGCCCTGTCCAACCGCTCGAAGCAGGACGAGGAGGTCACCCTCACCGTCGGCGACTCCGAGCCGGTGACGGTGGACGTCCCCGCCCTGGGCAGCGTCCTGATCGGCGCGGACAGCGCCCCGGCCGGGTACACGACCACGGACGTGCCGATCGCCGCGGTCGCGGCGCGCCCCGGCGGCATGACGACGCTGACGATCGCGACCGGCGCCAACGGGACCGTCGACCTGCAGATCCCGGTACTCGACGGCACGCTCCCCGAGTACGCGGCCCTGCTGCCCGGCGCCACGCCGACGCCGGAGAGCACGCAGGACGCGTCCGAGCCGCAGCCCGAGGAGATCGGGCCCATCGAGGACTGACCCGGCCGGGCGGCCGTCGCCGGCACGGCGGCCGCTGCGCCCGCGCACCGCTCAGCCGAAGCGCCCCGAGATGTAGTCCTCGGTGGCCTGCTCACGCGGTGACGAGAACATGGTCGCGGTGTCGTCCATCTCGATCAGCCGGCCGGGCTTGCCGGTGCCGGCGATGTTGAAGAACGCCGTCCGGTCGGACACGCGCGCGGCCTGCTGCATGTTGTGCGTGACGATGACGATCGTGTAGTCGGACTTCAGCTCCGCGATGAGGTCCTCGATGGCGAGGGTCGAGATCGGGTCGAGCGCCGAGCACGGCTCGTCCATGAGCAGCACCTGCGGGCGCACCGCGATGGCGCGCGCGATGCACAGGCGCTGCTGCTGCCCGCCGGACAGGCTGGACCCCGGGCGCGCGAGCCGGTCCTTGACCTCGTTCCAGAGGTTCGCCCCGCGCAGCGAGCTCTCCACGAGGTCCTGCTGGTCGCCCTTCGACATGCGGCGGTTGTTCAGCCGCACGCCCGCGAGCACGTTGTCCGCGATGGACATGGTCGGGAACGGGTTGGGGCGCTGGAACACCATGCCGATCTGCCGGCGCACCGTCACCGGGTCCACGTCCGGGCCGTACAGGTCCTGGCCGTCCATGAGCGCCTTGCCCTCGACGCGGGCTCCGGGGATGACCTCGTGCATGCGGTTGAGGGTGCGCAGGAACGTCGACTTGCCGCAGCCCGACGGGCCGATGAGCGCCGTGGCCTGACGCGCCTCGATGGTCATCGTGACGCCCTGCACGGCGAGGAAGTCGCCGTAGAGCACGTCGAGGTCCTTGACGTCGATCCGCTTGGACATGAGGTCCTTCCTGGGGGTTCGGTACGGCCCCGCGGTCAGCGGGCGCCCCTCGGGGCGAACCAGCGGCTGACGAGCCGGGCCACGAGGTTGAGGAGCATGACGAGCAGGATGAGGGTGAGCGCGGCGGCCCACGCCCGGTCGATGCCGGTGCCGCCCTGCTCGTACTGGCGGTAGGCGAACACGGGCAGGGTGGCCATGCGGCCCTCGAAGAGGTCCGTGTTGACCTGGGTGATCAGGCCGACCGTGAGCAGCAGGGGCGCGGTCTCGCCGATGACGCGGGCGACCGCGAGCATGACGCCGGTGACGATGCCGGCGGCGGCCGTCCGCAGCACGACCTTGAGGATCGTCAGCCACTTGGGGACGCCCAGCGCGTACGCCGCCTCCCGCAGCTCGTTGGGCACGAGCCGCAGCATCTCCTCGACCGAGCGGATGACCACGGGCGTCATGAGCAGGGACAGCGCGACGGCGCCCATGATGCCCGCGCGGTACGCCGGTCCCATGACCAGCGTGAACAGCGCGAACGCGAAGAGCCCGGCGACGATCGACGGGATGCCGGTCATGACGTCGACGAGGAACGTGATGCCCCGCGCCAGGGGCCCGCGCCCGTACTCCACGAGGTAGATGGCGGTGAGCAGGCCGATCGGCACCGAGATGACGGCGGCCGCCAGCGTGACGAGCAGCGTCCCGACGACCGCGTGCCAGATCCCGCCCTGCGTCATGTCGCCGAAGATCCCGACCATGTCGGTCGTCAGGAACTCCCAGCCGAACGCCGCCGACCCGCGGGTGACGACGAGCAGCACGAGCGAGAACAGCGGCACCAGCGCGAGCAGGAACGCGCCCGTGACGAGCGTCGTCGCGAGGCGGTCGGCCGCCCGCCGCGGGCCCTCGACGACCCGCGAGGTGATGCTCGACGCGAGCACGAACAGCACGGCACCCAGGACGACGACCCCGGTCGGGGACGCCGCGCCGGCGGCGAGCAGCACGAGCAGGGCGACGCCGAGCGCCCCGCCGGCGAACGCCCACGTGCTCCACGACGGCAGGCGGCCGTAGGCGTCGCCCGTCAGGAGCCCGGAGTGCGTGGTGGTCTCAGGGGTCGCGGTGGTCATCAGTTGGCTCCCGAGAACTCGGCGCGCCGCGCGATGATCCAGCGCGCGGCGAAGTTGACGGCGAACGTGATGACGAACAGCGCGAGGCCCGTCGCGATGAGGACGCTGACGCTCAGCCCGCTGGCCTCGGGGAACTTCGAGGCGATGTTGGCCGCGATGGTCTGGTTCTGCCCCGGCTGCAGCAGGTGGAAGGAGTAGAGGAACCCGGGCGAGATGACCATGAGCACGGCCATCGTCTCGCCCAGCGCGCGGCCCAGGCCGAGCATCGACGCGCTGATGACGCCCGACCGCCCGAACGGCAGGACGGCCTGGCGCACCATCTCCCACCGGGTCGCGCCCAGCGCCAGGGACGCCTCCTCGTGCAGCCGCGGGGTCTGCAGGAAGACCTCGCGCGACACGGCGGTGATGATCGGCAGGATCATGACCGCCAGCACCACGGACGCCGACAGGATGTTCTTCGCCGGCGCCTGGTAGTCGGCGAACAGCGGGATGAACCCGAGGGTCGACGACAGCCACGCGAACAGCGGGTCCAGCCGGCCGATCAGCCACAGCGCGCCCCACAGGCCGTACACGACCGACGGGATCGCCGCGAGCAGGTCGACGAGGTAGCCCAGGCCCTGCGCGAGGCGCCGCGGGGCGTAGTGCGAGATGAACAGCGCGATGCCGATGGACACCGGAACGGCCATCGCCAGCGCGAGCACGGAGGCGAGCAGGGTGCCGAAGATGAGCGGCCCCACGTACTGCGCGACCGACCCGCCCTCGAACCAGGAGATCGCCTCGAGCTCCTCGCTCGACGCCGTGAGCGCCGGCCACGCCCGTGCGACCAGGAAGACCGTGACGGCCGCGAGCGTGACGAGGATGAGGACGCCCGCACCGGTCGACAGGCCCGCGAAGACGCGGCCCGCGAGGCGGCCGGTGGGCGCGGCACGCACGGCGGCGGCCGCCTCGTCGCCCCGCGGGCCGGTGCCCGCGGGGGTCGGTGGG
This sequence comes from Cellulomonas wangsupingiae, assembly GCF_024508275.1. NCBI lineage: Bacteria > Bacillati > Actinomycetota > Actinomycetes > Micrococcales > Cellulomonadaceae > Cellulomonas > Cellulomonas wangsupingiae. Next base: position 698,505 of record NZ_CP101989.1, on the reverse strand, counting down.
GTGGTGGTCGTGACAGCCACGGCTGCTCCGTCGGTCGAGGAGGGGTGGGGCGCGCGTGCGTCGGTCAGCCGGCGCTGATCGAGTCGATCGCGGCCTGCACCTCGGTGCGCAGCGCGTCCGAGATCGGGGCGGCGCCGGCGACCGACGGGTCGGCGGCACGCTCCTGACCCTCGGGGCTCGCGACGTAGGACAGGTACGCCTTGACGTTCTCGGCGTCGGAGGCGTCGGCGTACGTCGAGCAGGCGATCGAGTAGGAGATGAGGACCAGCGGGTAGGCGCCCGCCTCGGTCGTGGTGCGGTCGAGCTCGACGACGAGGCGCTTGTCCGTGGCGTCCTCGGCGCGCGGGGAGGCGTCGACGACCTTCGCGGCCGCCTCCGCCGAGAACGGCACGTACTCCTCGCCGACCTTCAGGGCCACCGTGCCGAGGTCGCCGGCACGCGACGCGTCGGCGTAGCCGATTGCGCCCACGGCGCCGGAGACGGTGTCGATGACGCCCTGCGTGCCCTGCCCGGACTGCCCGCCGGACAGCGGCCAGTCGCCCGACGCCTCGTGCGGCCAGGCGCCACCGGACGCGGCCTCGAGGTACTCGGTGAAGTTCTCCGTGGTGCCCGACTCGTCGGAGCGGTTCACCGGGATGATGCCGGTCGACGGGAGCGTGACGCCGGGGTTCTCGGCGGCGATCGCGGGGTCGTCCCAGGTCGTGATCTCGCGGTCGAAGATCTTCGCGAGCGTCGCGGCCGACAGCTGCAGGTGCTCGGCGTCGAGGTCGGGCAGGTTGTACACGACCGCGATGGGGCTGATGTACAGCGGCAGCTCGACGGCCTCGCCACCTTCGCAGCGCTCGCTCGCGGCGGCCAGCTCGTCCTGCGTGAGGGCCGCGTCGGAGCCGGCCAGCTGCACGGCGCCGGCGAGGAACTGCTCGCGCCCGCCGCCCGAGCCGACGGCGTCGTAGCTGACGGCCACGTCCGGGTGGCTGTCGTTGAAGCCGGCGATCCAGCCGGCGACGGCCTTCTCCTGGGAGGACGCGCCGGCGGCGGCGAGCGACCCGCTCAGCGCGGTGCCGTCCGACTCGGCCGTCGAGCCGGAGCCGCACGCGGTGAGCGTCAGCGCGAGCGCGCCGACGAGGGCGAACGCGCCGGACCGGCGGTGGGGGGTGAGCTTCACGGTGTCCCGTCCTGTCGCCTCGAGCGCGCACCGGTCGGTGCGCGGCCGACGCCGACGCTAGGCGGGCCAGGTGACCGCACCGGCGGCACCGGGTGAACCCCGGGTGAACGCTCGTCGACCAGACGCGCGCTACTCCCCCGTGCCGTCGGACAGCTTGTAGCCCAGGCCCCGCACGGTGGTCAGCAGGGTCGGGGCGGACGGGTCGGCCTCGATCTTGGCGCGGATGCGCTTGACGTGGACGTCGAGGGTCTTGGTGTCCCCGACGTAGTCGGAGCCCCACACGCGGTCGATGAGCTGTCCGCGCGTCAGGACGCGTCCCGGGTTGCGCAGCAGCATCTCCAGCAGCTCGAACTCCTTGAGCGGGAACGCGACCAGCTCACCGTGCACGTGGACCGTGTGCCGGTCCACGTCCATGCGGACGCCGTCGACCTCGAGGACCGCGTCATCCGCGGCGGCGGCGTCGGCCGGCCGCACCGCGGCCTCGCGGCGCCGCAGGACCGCGCGGATGCGCGCCAGCAGCTCGCGCGACGAGTACGGCTTGGTGACGTAGTCGTCGGCACCGAGCTCCAGGCCGACGACCTTGTCGATCTCGTCGTCCTTGGCCGTCAGCATGATGACCGGCACGTCGGACTCCAGGCGCAGCCGGCGGCACACCTCGGTGCCGGGCAGGCCGGGCAGCATCAGGTCGAGGAGGACGAGGTCGGCCCCGTGCTCCGCGAACCGGTCGAGCGCCTCGGGGCCCGTCGCGGCCGTGACGACGTCGTAGCCCTCCCGGCCGAGCTGGTAGGACAGGGGGTCGCGGTACGACTCCTCGTCCTCGACGAGCAGGATGCGGGTCACGGGGTGCTCCTCGACGGGGTCGGTGGTGCGCTCGGCTGCGTGCCGGGCGCGGGTGCGGCGACGGGCAGCCGCAGGGTGAACGTGGAGCCGCGGCCGGGCTGCGACCACACGGACACGTCGCCACCGTGGTCGGCCGCGACGTGCTTGACGATCGACAGGCCCAGGCCGGTGCCGCCGGTGTCCCGCGAGCGCGCGGGGTCCACCCGGTAGAAGCGCTCGAACACGCGGTCCTGGTCCGCCGCCGCGATCCCGACGCCCTCGTCGACCACCGCGATCTCCACGAGGTCGCCGCGGGCCTGCACGCCCACGCCGACGCGCGTGCCCTCGGGCGAGTAGGCGACCGCGTTGTCCAGCAGGTTGCGCACGGCCGTGACGAGCAGGTTGTGGTCGCCGAACACGGTGATCCCGCGGTCTCCCGCGACGGCCACCCGGATCGACTTGGCGTCCGCCGCGGTGCGCGCCCGGTCGACCGCCTCGGCCACCACGTCGTCGACCTCGACCGTCTCGACGTCCTCGAGCGCCCCGGCGACCTGCAGGCGGGACAGCTCGATGATCTCGTGCACCAGCGCCGACAGGCGCCCGGCCTCCGCGCGCATCCGGCCGCTGAACCGGCGCACCGCCTCGGGGTCGTCGGCCGCGTCCTGCACCGTCTCGGCCAGCAGCGACAGCGCCCCCACGGGCGTCTTGAGCTCGTGCGACACGTTGACGACGAAGTCGCGGCGGATCGCCTCGAGGCGCCGCGCCTGCGTGAGGTCCTCCGCGAGCAGCAGGAGGTGGTCGGGCGTGACCTGCGCGACGCGCACCTGCAGCAGCAGCCGCGACGGGCCGACGGGCCCTCGCGGGACCTCCAGCTCCTCGTCGCGGATCACGCCGTCGCGGCGCACCGACGCGACCAGTTCGCGCATCGAGGCGTGCACGAGGCGGCCGTCGCGCACGAGCCCGAGCGCGTGCGCCGGCGGGCTCGCGCGCACGACCCGGTCCTGCGCGTCGAGCACCACGGCCGCCGAGCGCAGCACGGCGAGCGTGCGCACCAGGCCGTCGTCGAGCTCGGGTTCCGGCTGCGGCGGCACCGTGCGCTGGTCCCGCTCGCTCCACCGGAACGCGGCGACGGCGACGGCGCCGACGAGCACGCCGACGACGCCGGCGACGAGGGGCACGACGTCCAGCATCCAGTCCACGGATTCCACCCTAGGCGGGTCCGCGGCGAGGGCCGGGCCGTCCACGGCCGCGGACGTCGAACCGCCGCCGCGTGTTCACCTGCCGGGGGCCGGTCGTTCACCGACGCGTGCGACCGTGAGCCCGCCACCGCCCGAGAAGAGGGAGCACATGCGGGACATCTTCGAGGCCGAGCTCACCCAGCTCGGCCAGGACCTCGTCGCCATGAGCGGACGGGTCGAGCAGGCCATCAGCAACGCCGGCGTCGCGCTGCTCACCGCGGACATCCGGCTCGCCGAGTCCGTGATCGCCGACGACCTCGCCATCGACGCGCTGGAGCAGGACCTGGACGAGCGGTGCGTGCGGCTGCTGGCCCAGCAGCAGCCCGTCGCCACCGACCTGCGCATCGTGGTCTCGGCGCTGCGGATGAGCGCGTCGCTCGAGCGTATGGGCGACCTCGCCCGGCACGTCGCGCAGGTGGCGCGTGCCCGCTACCCGGTCGTGGCCGTGCCGGCGGGCCTGGAGGAGACGTTCACGCAGATGCAGGACGCCGCCGTGCGGGTCGCGCGCCGCGTGACCACGCTGCTCGGCACGCGGGACATGGCGCTCGCCGAGTCCATCCAGCAGGACGACGACCTGCTCGACGAGCTGCACGCGAGCACGTTCACGTCGATGCTCTCCGGGCCGTGGGACCGGTCCGCGCAGGAGACCGTCGACGTCACCCTGCTCGGCCGCTACTACGAGCGGTTCGGCGACCACGGCGTCTCCGTCGCGCGCCGCATGGTGTACCTCGTGACGGGTGACGTGGCCGACGCCCTGGACCCCGCCGCGGTGCGCGGGGCCTGACGCCCGAGGAGGGCTGGGGCTTCCGGCCCCGCCACGCGAGAGGCGCCCGTCCCGGGGGGGAGGGCGCCTCTCGTCGTGCTGCGGGTCGGGTCAGCGACCCTGGTTCGCGACCGCCGCGATCGCGGCCTTGGCGGCCTCGGGGTCGAGGTACGTGCCACCGGCCGTGACCGGCTTCAGCGTCTCCTCGTCCAGCTCGTAGAGCAGCGGGATGCCGGTGGGGATGTTGATGCCGGCGATGGTCTGCTCGTCGATGTCGTCGAGGTACTTGACGATCGAGCGGATCGAGTTGCCGTGCGCGGCGACGAGCACCGTCTTGCCGGCCTTCAGGTCGGGCACGATCTCCGCGTCCCAGTACGGCAGCGCGCGGTCGAGGACCTGCGCGAGGGCCTCCGTGCGCGGGATCGGCTCGCCCGCGTAGCGCGGGTCCGCGTCCTGCGAGTACTCGGAGCCCAGCTCGATCTCGGGCGGCGGGACGTCGTACGAGCGGCGCCAGAGCATGAACTGCTCCTCGCCGTACTGCTCGAGCGTCTCCTTCTTGTTCTTGCCCTGCAGCGCGCCGTAGTGGCGCTCGTTGAGGCGCCACGACCGCTTCACGGGGATCCAGTGGCGGTCCGCGGCGTCGAGCGCGAGGTTCGCGGTCGTGATCGCGCGGCGCAGCAGCGAGGTGTGCACGACGTCCGGGAGCACGCCGGCGTCCGTCATCAGACGGCCTCCGCGCTTCGCCTCCTCGATCCCCTTCTCGGACAGCGGGACGTCCACCCAGCCGGTGAACAGGTTCTTGGCGTTCCACTCGCTCTCGCCGTGGCGGAGCAGCACGAGGGTGTAGGTCATGCCTCCATCCTGCCGCAGCCCCCGGGTACCCGCAGGGACGTCCGTCCCCCGGTCCCCACCCCCGGTGGTGAGAGAGCGATCCAGCCCTGCCCCCAGTCGTGAGAGAGCGATCCAGTCACGCCCGACCTCGGGGGTGAGAGAGCGATCCGGTCACGCACCGTGCCGCGGCTCGGCCGCGATCGCGTACACCTTGAGCACCTGGTCCGCCGCGGTGGACCAGGCGTAGCGCTCGGCCACCTGCCGCGCGCCGACGGCCCACCGGGCGCGACGGGCGTCGTCCGCGAGCGCGTCGGCGATCGCGTCGGCCCACACGTGCGGGTCGTGGCCCTGCACGAGCCGCCCCGAGACCCCGTCGTCGACGACCGTGCGCAGCCCGCCGACGGCCGCCGCGAGCACCGGGGTGCCGCTGGCCTGCGCCTCGACGGCGACCAGGCCGAACGACTCCGACCGCGAGGGCATCGCGACGAGGTCCGCGGCGCGGTACCACCGGGCGAGCTCGTCGCGCGGTGCCGGTGGCCGCACCAGGACGTCGTCGTCGACGCCGAGCGTCACGGCCAGCGCGCGCAGCTCACGCACCGCCGTCGGACGCCCCGACGGACCGCCGAGCACCGCGAGCAGCGGCACGGGACGCCCGCTCGCGCGCAGCTCACCCAGCGCCCGCACCAGCACGTCCGGCGCCTTGAGCGGCTGCACGCGGCCCGCGAACAGCACGACGGGCCGGTCCACGGGCAGGCCGAGGCGGCGGCGCGCGTCCTCCTGCGCGCCGGGACCGCCGGGGCGGAAACGCTCGAGGTCGACGCCGGGCTCCACGACGTGCACGCGGGCGGGGTCGGCGCCGTACAGGTCGACCAGCTCGGCCGCCTCGACGGGTGTGGAGGCGACGAGCGCGTCGGCGTCGGCGACGACCTGCTCCTCCCCCACGATGCGCACGCTCGGCTCGGCGGCGTCGCCCGGGCCGAGGTTCGTGTTCTTGACCTTCGCGAGCGTGTGGGCCGTGTGCACGAGCGGCACCTCCCACCGCTGCGCGGCGATCGCACCGACCTGGCCCGACAGCCAGTAGTGCGAGTGGACGACGTCGTACCAGCCGGGGCGGCGTGCGGCCTCGGACCGCAGGACGCCCGCCGCCATGCCGCACAGCACGCCCGGCAGGTCGTTCTTGTCGAGCGCCTCGAACGGTCCGGCGGGGATGTGGTGGACGAGCACCGGCGGGGTCACGCCCGGGGGCACGTCGTCCGCCAGCAGCACGTCGCGGGACGCGGCGGCGGACAGCGGGCGCCCGGACGCGTCGGTCCCGTCGAGCACCACGGTCTCCGGCAGGTCGGAGCGCGTCGCGCGCGTGAAGACCTCGACGCGCGCACCACGGGCCGCCAGCGCGTGCGCGAGCTCCAGGACGTACACGTTCATGCCGCCGGCGTCGCCCGTGCCCGGCTGGTCGAGCGGGGAGGTGTGCACCGAGAGCATGGCGACGCGCGGCGCTCGGTCGGTGGTCACGCCCTATTGTCGCCTGGTTGCCCGGGCCCGCCGCCACCGGAAGGCGACGAGGTTCGACGGGTGCGGGCGGGCCGCCTCAGCCGCGCGCGACCGGGACGCGCCCGCGGGCGCGCTGCGTGTCCATCATCGCCTTCAGGGACACCCCGACGCCGTACGTCACGAAGTCACCGTGGGGCGTCAGCCGGACCATCACGGTCCCGGCCTCGGCCGCCTTCCCCACGTCCTGGCCGAGCAGGAGGCGGCGGCGCACCTTGTCCGGGGCCTCGTCGACGGTCAGCACCTGGGCGGTGGCGCGGCAGGTGATCGTCGCGGGCGGGATCGGCGCGACGAGCGCCAGCACGCCGCCGCGTCGCACCGGCACCGTGAGCGACACCTCGGGCTGGTGGCGCAGGTGGTCGACCTTCCAGTCGGTCGCGGTCGCGGCGAACCAGACGTCGTCGCCGTCGACGGCCGGGCTGACGCCGACGCTGCGTCCCTCGCCGCGCCGGTTGACCATGGCGACGACGAGGAACGGCTGGCGGGCGAGCGTCCGCCACACCTGCTCGGACGTCACGGGCGTCGGGGCGTCGTGCGGGCGGGACATGGGCCTCCTCGACGGTGCGGCGTACGACGGCCGTACGGCTGCCGGGCGCGACGCTACCCCGGCGTCACGGGGCCGCCGACCGCCGCAGGGCCGAGCGCACCATCGCGCGCGTCACCACCGGGTGCGCGAGTCGGACGGGGCCGAAGTACACGCGGCCGCGCACGCCGTGCAGCCGGACCGCGGTGACGACGCGCAGCAGGCCACGGTCGGCGTCCACGCCCACGCCGACGCGGAAGTCCAGGTGACGGTCGTCGAAGGCGAGCAGGGCCTCCTCACCCTGCACCTCCCGCACGGCGAACGTGTCACGAGGGGCGGGTGCCAGCCCCAGGAGGCGCACCGCGACCTGACGCAGGAGGAGCAGGGCGAGCACCCAGCGCGGGCCGTGGCGCACGTCGAACACGGCTCGGGCCCACACCGCGGGGGCGGTGGCGGCGCCGGGAGGCAGGGGCGTGACGAGGACGTCGCAGTAGTCGGGTCGCGGCAGGTCGCGCAGCGCGAGCGAGACGAAGGTGGGAGCGGCGTCGGCGCTCGTCGTGGCGGACGCGGTGACGGGCGGCGGATCGGTCACGGGCGACTCCGTACGGTGGCGTATGGTCAACCGTACGGTAGCGTACGGTCGGTGCCGCCGTCACCCCGCCCCCGCGTCACGCGCGACCAGTGGGTCGACGCCGCCACCACCGCGTTCCGCAGCGACGGACTGGCCGGCGTACGCGTCGAGGCGCTCGCCCGCACGCTCGGCGTCACCAAGGGCTCCTTCTACTGGCACTTCGACGACCGCCGCGCGCTCGTCGACGCCGTGGTCGAGCGGTGGGAGGCCGAGCAGACCGAGGAGGTCATCGCCCGCACCGCCGACGACGGCGACGCGCACGCACGGCTCCACGCCCTCTTCGCCGAGGTCGCCGCACGCGGGCCCCGACGCGGCGGGGAACGGCGCCTCTACCTGGAGGCCGCCGCCGAAGGCGTCCAGGACGCGGTCCGCCGGGTGACCGCACGCCGCGTCGAGCACGTCACCGGCCTGCTCACCGAGCTCGGCATCCCGGCCGACGTCGCCCACCGCCGCGCGGTGATCTCCCTCGCCGCGGCCGTCGGCGCCGACCAGCTCGCGGACACCCTGCCGGCCGGTGACGATCGGCACGCGCTCGTCGCGACGGCCCTCGAGATGGCGCTCAGCCCGGCCTGAGCACCGGTCAGCGCGGCGCGACCGGCACGACGCACGCGGGCGAGCGCACCTCGACGCGCGACACCTGCGCACCGTGGGGGTCGTGCACGACGACCGCGTGCGCGTCCTGCAGGGCGACGACCGTCCAGCCGTGGACGACCTCGAGGTGCCGGGGCGTCGGGCCGCCGAGCGGCTGCGTGCGCGGGTCGCCGAGCGAGCCGTCGGCGTGCACGTCGAAGACGCTGAGGACGTCCGGACCCCGCAGGCCCAGCGCGCGCACGCCCAGGACCAGCCGGTCGCCGTCGAGCAGGACGTGCGACGGCGAGCGGCGCACGCCGTCGCCGGACGCCTCCCCGGGGACGGCCGGCACCCGCTGCACCGCGGTGCCCGTGGCGGTGGCGGCGTCCCACAGCAGCACGTGGACGCTCGCGTCGAGCTCACCGGCGACGTACAGGCGCGAGCCGTCGGACGCGAACACGACGTGCCGCGGCCCCGTCCCGGGGCCCAGCGTCGCGGCGAGGCCGTCCGGCGTGAGCAGGCCGTCCTCGCCGCGCGCGTAGCGGCGCAGCTCGTCGGTGCCGAGATCGGCGACGACGACGTGACGGCCGTCCGGCGTGAGGGCGACGAAGTGCGCGTGCGGGCCTTCCTGCCGGTCGACGTCCGGGCCGGCGCCGGTGTGGCCGAACGCCTGCGCGGGCCGCCCGGACGCGACGACGTCGGGGGCGAACGCGCCGTCGGGCGTCAGCGGCACGACGCCGAGCACGCCGTCGACGTAGTTGGCGACGTACAGCGCGTCGTCGACCACCAGCAGGTGGCACGGCCCGGACCCGCCCGACGCGACGACGGCGCGCGCGGTCAGCCCGCCGTCGTCGTCGACCTCGAACGCGGTGAGCGTCCCGGGCTCGCTCTCGCCCGCCGCGTACAGCCAGCGCCCCGACGGGTGCGTCGCGACGAACGTCGGCGCGGGGGTCTCGACGACGAACCGCGGCGCCCCCAGCGCACCGGTCGTCTCGTCGAGGTCGACGCGCCACACGCCCTCGCCGAGCCCGGCCTGCGTGCCGATGCCGGCGCGCGGGAAGGTGCCGATCCACAGGGGTGTCGTCGCGCTCACGGGCCGACCCTACGCAGCCGTCGACGCCCCCGCGTGGTCGCCGCCCCGGACGCGCCGCGGTCCACCCGTCGCGACGGTCGGGGTCAGGCCGTCGTGGTGGCGAACCACGGGGTCGGGTCCGCCACCACCGTGCGCAGCACCGCCAGCGCCCCGCCCGTCATCGCCGGGTAGTCGCCCGCCGCGGCGCGCGTCACCGACGGCGACGACCAGTCCGCGAAGATCACGCGGTCGGCCAGCGCGTCGCGGACGACGTCCTGGACGTCCTCGAAGACCAGGCCGAACGTGCCGCCCAGGACGACCTGGCTGACGTCGACGACGTTGGCCACGGTCGCCACCGCGAGCCCGAGCCACCGCGCGGCGCCCCGGACGGCGTCGCGGGCGCGCGCGTCCCCGGCGTCCAGCGCGGCGACGACGTCCGCGAACGGCGCCCCGGCCGGCAGGCCCGCGGCCCGGGCGATCGCGTCCTGACCGGCGTGCTGCTCCAGGGACACGGGCCGCGTCCCGCCCGCTCCCCCGTCGACGACGACGTGGCCGATCTCCCCGCTCCAGCCGTGCCGGCCGAGGAAGATCTCGCCGTCGAGGACGAGCGCGCCACCGACACCGACCTCGCCCGACACGTACAGGAACGACGGCGCGACGGCGGCGCGGCGCGCGTGCGCCTCGGCACGGGCGGCGAGGTTCGCCTCGTTGGCGACGCGCGGCGGCAGGTCCGCGAGGACGGGGTGCGCGGCCAGGCGGGCGACGACGTCGACGTCGCGCCAGCCGAGGTTCGGCGCGTACCGCAGCGGGCCGGTGATCCGGTCGACGAGGCCGGGCAGGGCGAGCGCGGTGCCCGCGACGCGGACGCCGTCGGCAGCGAGCGCGGCGAGCACCGGCGCGGCGAGCATCGCGAGCCGGTCGAGGACCGCGTCGGGGTCGCTGCCCCGCAGGTCCACGTGCTCGACCGCCTCGACCAGCACGCCGCCCGCGAGGTCGACGGCCCGCAGGCCCAGGTAGTCGACATTGACCTCCATACCGACGCCGGCCACGCGGCCCGGCGTCGGGGCCAGCGGCACCGCGGGCCGTCCGGCACGCGCCACGACGACCGGGTCGAGCTCACGCACCAGTCCGGCCTCGATGAGCACGTCGACCAGCCCGGTGACGGTGCCACGAGCCAGGCCGGTGGCGGCGGCGATCTGCGCGCGGGAGGGAGGGGTCCTCGCGTCGACGACCTGGGCGAGCGCCACCGAGAGGTTGTGCCTGCGCATCTGCGCCTGCCGAGCGGCCCGTGAGGGGTCGGGCACGCGTTCGGCGGCACGTCCCTCACGCGTCCGGGGGGCGCCTGCCAGGGCGTCGGGCAGACGCGTCAGGGCGGCGGGGCGAGGGGTCGCGAAGCCCTGCGGTGCGACGTCGCGCAGGGCGTCGTCCGGCGCGTCGTCCTGCCTCGGCATGGCTTGACCCTAGCGACTCCGCGGGATAAATTCATCCCGAGAACAAAATCCGGTCGCTCGACAGCCGTGCGCCCGGTCCCCCCTCGACGCGGAGGCCTCCATGGTTCGCAAGCCCACCCCTGACGACAAGTTCTCCTTCGGTCTCTGGACCGTCGGATGGAACGCCCAGGACCCGTTCGGCGCCGCCACCCGCCCGTGGCTCGACCCGGTCGAGTCCGTGCACAAGCTCGCCGAGCTCGGCGCCGCGCACGTGACCTTCCACGACGACGACGTGGTGCCCTTCGGCTCCTCGGACGCCGAGCGCGAGAAGATCCTCGACCGCTTCCGCGGCGCGCTGGCCGAGACCGGCATCACGGTCGAGATGGTGACGACCAACACGTTCACGCACCCGATCTTCAAGGACGGCGCGTTCACCTCGAACGACCGCCGCGTGCGCCGCTACGCGCTGCGCAAGATCCTGCGCAACGTCGACCTGGCCGCGTCGCTGGACGCCGACACGTTCGTCATGTGGGGCGGCCGCGAGGGCGCCGAGTACGACTCCGCCAAGGACCTGTACGCCGCGCACCAGGCGTACGCGGACGGCATCGACACCGTCGCCGCGTACATCAAGGAGAAGGGCTACGGCCTGCGCATCGCGATCGAGCCGAAGCCCAACGAGCCCCGCGGCGACATCCTGCTCCCGACGATCGGGCACGCGCTCGGCCTCATCGCCAAGCTCGAGCACGGCGACATCGTCGGCCTCAACCCGGAGACGGGCCACGAGCAGATGGCCGGCCTGAACTACACGACGGGCCTCGCGCAGGCGCTGTGGGCGGACAAGCTCTTCCACATCGACCTCAACGGCCAGCGTGGCATCAAGTACGACCAGGACCTGGTCTTCGGCCACGGCGACCTGTTCTCCGCGTTCGCGACGGTCGACCTCGTCGAGAACGGCTTCCCCAGCGGCGGCCCCAAGTACGACGGCCCGATCCACTTCGACTACAAGCCCTCGCGCACCGAGGACTTCGACGGCGTGTGGGCCTCGGCCGCCGCCAACATGTCGACGTACATCCTGCTCAAGGAGCGGGCGCAGGCGTTCCGCGCCGACCCCGAGGTCCAGGAGGCCATGGAGGCCGCCGGTGTCTTCGAGCTCGCGAAGCCCACGCTGAACGAGGGCGAGTCGCTCGCCGACTTCCTCGCGGACCGTTCCGCGTTCGAGGACTTCGACGTCGAGGGCGTGGCCAAGCACGGCTACGGCTTCGTGCGCCTCAACCAGCTCGCGGTCGAGCACGCCATGGGCGCGCGCGGCTGACCAGCAGCACCTGACGCCCGGGGAGCCTCGCGCTCCCCGGGCGTCGCCCGTCCCGGCACCCGACGTCCGAGCGGCCCGGCGCGATCCCCTCTCGGACACCCCACGCCCGGCAGTCCGGGCACCTCGGCAAGGGAGCACACGCGATGACGCTCGTGGCAGGTGTGGACTCGTCCACGCAGTCGTGCAAGGTGGTCGTGCGCGACGCGCAGACCGGTGAGCTGGTCCGGCAGGGCCGGGCCAGGCACCCGGAGGGCACCGAGGTGCATCCGCACCACTGGTGGGACGCGCTGCAGGCGGCCATCGCGGACGCCGGCGGCCTCGACGACGTCGAGGCGATCTCCGTCGGCGGGCAGCAGCACGGCATGGTCGTGCTCGACGCCGACGGCGAGGTCGTCCGCGAGGCGCTGCTGTGGAACGACACGCGCTCCGCGCAGGCGGCGCGTGACCTGATCTCCGAGCTCGGCGACGGCGACGTCACGGTCGGCGCGCAGGCCTGGGCCGACGCGATCGGCTCGGTGCCCGTCGCGTCGCTGACGATCACCAAGCTGCGCTGGCTGCGCGACGCGGAGCCGGAGAACGCCGCGCGCGTCGCCGCCGTGGCGCTCCCCCACGACTGGCTGACGTGGAAGCTCGCCGGCGGCATGGCCGAGGTCGGGTTCGACGGGCTCATCACCGACCGGTCCGACGCGTCGGGCACGGGCTACTGGTCGCCGTTCACCGAGGACTACCGCACGGACCTGCTCGAGATGGCGCTCGGCAGCGTGCCGCGCCTGCCGCGCGTGCTCGCCGCCAACGAGGCGGGCCCCGTCGCGCCTGCGTTCGCGAAGAAGCCGGTGCTGGGCCCGGGCGCCGGTGACAACGCCGCCGCCGCGCTCGCGCTCGGCCTGCTGCCGGGTGACGTCGCGGTGTCGCTCGGCACGTCGGGCGTGGTGTCGGCGATCTCGGCCGCGCCCATCGCGGACGGCACCGGGCTGGTCACCGGGTTCGCCGACGCGACCGGCTCGTACCTGCCGCTCGCGGTCACGCTCAACGCCTCGCGCGTGCTCGACGCGGCGTGCCGGATGCTCGGCGTCGACCACCCGGGACTCTCGGAGCTCGCGCTGTCCGCCCCGGCGGGCGCCGACGGCCTCGTGCACGTCCCCTACCTCGAGGGCGAGCGCACGCCGAACAAGCCGATGTCCACCGGCGCCCTGCACGGCATGCGCCTGGCCAACACGACGCCCGCGCACGTCGCGCGCGCCGCGGTCGAGGGCATGCTCTGCTCGCTCGCAGACGGCATCGACGCGATGCGCGCCGTGGGCGTGCCCGTCGAGCGCGTGTTCCTCATCGGTGGCGGCGCGCAGTCCGAGGCCGTGCGCCGGATCATCCCGTCGATCATGGGCGTGGACGTGCAGGTGCCGACTCCCGGCGAGTACGTCGCCGACGGTGCCGCGCGGCAGGCCGCGTGGGTCCTCTCCGGCCAGGACGCGCCGCCGTCGTGGTCGGCGTCCTCCGACGCCGAGGTCATGACGGGCGAGCCGACGCCCGTCGTGCGCGAGCAGTACGCCGCCGCCCGCGACCTCACGGTCGACCGCCCCGCCTGACACGCTGACGAAGGGGCCGCACCCGGTGGGTGCGGCCCCTTTCGTCACGTCCCGGAGGGCGGGGGGTGACTGGATTGCTCTCTCACGCCCGGGGGGGTCTTCGGGGTGGGGTGGGTTCCCCTCTCCAGGGGTGAGAGTGCCATCCAGTTCGGGACAGGAGGCGAGAGTGCGATCCAGTCGGGACGGCGTCCCGGGGACGGCGAAGGGGCCGGCACCTTGCGGTGCCGGCCCCTCCGGTGCGTCACGTCCCCCCGAACGCGACGCGGCATCGACGCTCAGTGAGCGTCGTCGTACGCCTTCTTGACCTCCGCGGAGATGCGACCCCGCTCGGAGACCTGGTACCCGTTGGCCTTCGCCCACTCGCGGATCTCCTGCGCCTCGTTCGAGCGCGCGGTGCGCGTCGACGACGAGGACGAGGAGCGAGCGGAGGAGCGAGCGGCCGAGCGGCCACTGACCTTGCGGGCGTTCGCGACCCACTGGGCGAACGCGTCACGCAGCTTGGCGGCGTTCTCGGACGTGAGGTCGATCTCGTACGTCACGCCGTCGAGACCGAACGTCACGGTCTCGTCCGCCGTCCCACCGTCGACGTCGTCGACGAGCAGGACCTGCACCTTCTGTGCCATGGAATGCTCCCGGGCATGGGGAAATTGCTGACTCGCACACTGTCCCACCCGAGTTTGTACCCGTCAAACGGGTACCGACATTCTCAGGGTTCGGTGGGACCAGGTCGATCGTTATCCCCGTCCATGCGCGCGAGCGCCTGACGCTCCGACCGGTCGGCGTTGATGATCGCGCGCATCGCGAACCAGAAGATCAGCCCGACGCCGACCGACGGCAGCAAGGCCGCGAGAACTGCGCCCCACCCGTTCATGAGCCCTCCACCTTTGACATCGTCAGACCTGCGGCTTCACGAGCGGAAAGGGAATCGTGTCACGGATGCCATGACCCGTCATCGCGATGAGCAGCCGGTCGACACCCATCCCCATGCCCCCCGACGGGGGCATCGCGTGCTCCATCGCGGCGAGGAAGTCCTCGTCGATCCGCATGGCCTCGTCGTCGCCCCGCGCGGCGAGCAGGGCCTGCGCCTCGAACCGCTCGCGCTGCACGACGGGGTCGACGAGCTCGGAGTACGCGGTGGCCAGCTCCATGCCGCGCACGTACAGGTCCCACTTCTCCACCAGGCCGCGCTCGGTGCGGTGGTCGCGCGTCAGGGGCGACGTCTCGACCGGGAAGTCGCGCACGAACGTCGGCGCCCACAGCGTCGAGCCGACGTGGTGCTCCCACAGCTCCTCGACCATCTTGCCGTGGTTGCGCTGCGCGGGGGCGAGCTCGATCTCGGCGTCCGCCAGCAGCGACAGCAGCTTCTCGTCCGACGTGTCGTGGGTGATCTGCTCGCCCAACGCCTCGGACAGCGACCCGTACATCGTCAGGGACGTCCACTGCCCGCCCAGGTCGTACTCGGTGCCGTCCGCGAGCGTCACGACCGTCGTGCCGAGCGCGTCCACGGCCGCGGTCTGCACGAGGTCCTGCGTGAGGGCCGCCATGGTGTCGTAGTCGCCGTAGGCCTCGTACGCCTCGAGCATCGCGAACTCCGGGGAATGCGTGGAGTCCACGCCCTCGTTGCGGAAGTTCCGGTTGATCTCGAAGACCTTCTCGACGCCGCCGACCGCCGCCCGCTTGAGGAACAGCTCGGGTGCGATCCGCAGGTAGAGGTCCATGTCGAAAGCATTCATGTGCGTCTCGAACTGCCGCGCGGCGGCACCTTCGGGACGGACCTGCAGCATCGGGGTCTCGAGCTCCAGGAACCCGCGCCGGTAGAAGTTCTCGCGCAGCGAGCGCACGACGGCGGCGCGCAGCCGCACCATCTCGCGTGCGCCCGGGCGCACGATCAGGTCGACGTAGCGCTGCCGGACCCGCGCCTCCTCGGACATCTCGGTGCCCTCGTACAGGTTCGGCAGCGGGCGGATGGCCTTGGCCGCCATGCGCCACTCGTCCGCCATGACGCTCAGCTCACCGCGGCGCGAGGCGATGACCCGCCCGTGGACGAAGACGTGGTCACCGAGGTCGACGTCGGCCTTGAACGCGGCCAGCGCGTCGGCGCCGACCTCCTTCTCGCTGAGCATCGCCTGCAGGCGGGTCCCGGCACCGTCCTGCAGCGTCGCGAACGCGAGCCTGCCGGTGTTGCGGAGGAACACCACACGCCCCGCGACGCCCACGACGTCGTCCGTCTCCGTGCCCGGCTCGAGCTCGGGGTACGCCTCGCGCACCTGCGCGATCGTGTGGGTGCGCGGCACCGACACCGGGTACGCCTCGACGCCCGCCTCGAGCAGCCGCTCGCGCTTGGCCTTGCGGACCCGCATCTGCTCGGGGACGTCGTCCACGGCGGGTGTCGTGGTGTCGGCGTCCGGCGTCGGGGCGGCAGGCTCGGTGGGTGCGGTCACCGGACGATTCTACGGGCGCGGCACCTGCTCCTCGGCGGTCACGGACGTGACGGTGGGCTCCTCGGACCGGGCGCCGGACGGCGCCGCCACGGACCGCGGGTCGAGGTCCAGCGCGACGTCGAGGATCGGCGACGAGTGCGTCAGCGCGCCCACCGACAGGTAGTCGACCCCGGTGAGTGCGACCTCGCGCGCCCGGTCGAGCGCCAGGTTGCCGGTGGCCTCGAGGTCGACGTGCCCCGTCGCGCCCTCGCGCGCCCGCACCCGCGCGACCGTCGCGGCCAGCGTGCCGGTGTCCATGTTGTCGAGCAGCAGGAAGTCGGCCCCGGCGTCGAGCGCCTCGTCGGCCTGCTCGGGCCGGTCGACCTCCACCTGGATCGCGACGTCGGCGAACCGCTCGCGCACCGCGCGCACGGCGGCGGCCACCGAACCGGCGGCGACCACGTGGTTGTCCTTCACCATGGCGACGTCGAACAGACCCATGCGCTTGTTGGTCCCGCCGCCGCACCGCACGGCGTACTTCTCGAGCGCGCGCAGTCCGGGCGTCGTCTTGCGGGTGTCGAGCACCCGCGCCCCCGTGCCCGTGAGCGCCTGCGTCCAGCGGTGCGTGTGGGTCGCGACGCCCGACGCGCGGGACACCAGGTTCAGGAGGGTGCGCTCGGCGACGAGCAGCACGTGCGTCGGCCCGGCGAGCGTGGCCAGCACGGCCCCCGCGTCGACGACGGACCCGTCGGCGACGTGCCACGTGACCTCGACGCGCGGCAGGCCGAGCCGGTCGGCGACCTGGTCGAGCACCTCGGGGACGGCGACGAGCCCGGCGACCGCGCCCGCCTCGCGCGCGACGACGTCGGCACACCCACGGGCGTGCGCGTCGACGGTGGACTGGGTCGTGACGTCGCGCCCCGGGGCCGGCCCGAGGTCCTCGTCCAGGGCGACGGCGACGAGGCGCGTGAGCGCGAGCGGCTCGGGGCCGGAATCCCCCGCGAGCAGAGGGGAGGCGACACCCGCCTGCGGGGCGGTCTCGTCCACGGGCGGCGGTGCGGTGGTCACGGCGCAACGGTAGCGGTGCCGGCCGGCCCGACCGGCACCGGGCGCGGGCATGACGGAGCCCCGTCGGCTGTCGGGGGGGATCAGCCGACGGGGCCCGTCGTGCGCCGGGATGAGGTGACGTGTCACCCCGGCCCGCTGCTGCGGGTCAGCGCCGCAGCAGCGTCTGGCGCACCCCCTCGAGCGTCATCCCGCGGTGCCGGGCCACGACCAGCGCGACACCGGCGAGGATGACGAGGAGCGCCAGGCCTGCGAGGCCGAGGCCGGCACCGGTGACGGCCAGGCCGCCCCCGGCTCCGACACCCGTGCCAGTCCCAGTTCCGGCTGCGGCTCCGGCTCCCGTGCCGGACCCGGCGCCGGGCGCCGCCGCGAGGACGGTGAGCACGGCGTCGGCCAGGACCGCGCCGTCGACCGAGCCGCTCACGAGGTACGTGCCCGCTGCCGTCGCCGCCGGCACGGTGACGGTGGTGACGGCCGTGCCGCCCGCACCGACCGTGACGGTCCCGAGGAGCGTCGTGCCCTCCGGGGCCACCGCCGCGCCGGGACCGCCGACCGCACCGGTGGCGGTGACGCCGGCACCGAGCGCGATCGCCACCTGCGCGCCCGGCTCGAAGCCCGCGAGGGTCACCTGCAGGTCCTCGCCGGCGCGCACCTGCCCGTCGCCGAGCGTGATGCTCGGCTGGGCCGGCTCGACCGGGCCGTCGACGAGCTTGGCGACACCCCACCGCGCGGTGGACTGGTACCCCTGGCTCGTCGGGTCGGCCCAGTTGGTGGTGCCGATCCGCCCGCCACCGGTCGCGTCGTTGACCTGGAAGTCCGCGCCGTGCACGGTGCCGTCGCCGCCGAGGCCGAGCATGTCGATGGCGACCTCCACGACGTACCCGGTGCCGGTCGTGCTCGTGGCCGTCCGGACGCGGTCGGCCTGCTCGGCCGGCCCCGTGCCGAAGGACACGGCGTTGTCGGCGCCGACGCGCAGCTGCATGTCGGTCGGCAGGTAGGTGCCGTTCTTGGCGTTGCCCAGGTCGAGGTAGATCTCGACCGAGTCCTGCTCCCACGGGTCGGTCGCCGTGCTGTCGACGTCGGCGTCGGTCACGTCCGCGAGCACGTAGAGGGTGTCCGTGTCCCACATGGTGCGGACCTCGGCGGTCGCCGTGCCCGTACCGGAGACCTGCTTGCCGGTGACGATCGACGGCACGCCGGTCCACACCTCGTCCACCGCACCGTCGACGTCGGGGAGGTCCGCGCCGGCGTAGGTGACCTCGACGTACGAGAGCGGCTCGATGAGCGAGAGCGAGCCCGCGCTCCCCGACCAGGACGTGACGTCCTCACCCTGGACGACACCCAGGTTGAACGCGAGCACGTCGCCGACCTCGGCGCCGTCGAGCGGTGCCCGCAGCACGACCCGCAGGCCGTCGCCGTGCTCCGCCCAGACGCTCGGCAGGTCGCCCTCGCCCTCGCGCGGCACGTCGTACGTCGTCCCGCCGACCGTGACGCGCAGCGCGTCGGTGGCCGCCGGGACCTCGGCCAGGACGGTCAGGGCGTCCGGCGTCCAGCGGGTCTGCAGACCGCCCGCCACGCCGTCCTCGCCGATCGGCTCGAGCGGCAGCTGCGCCCACTCGGGGGCGTCCGCCGCCGCGTCGTCGACGGCGACCTCGCCGCCGAAGGACTCGGCCGACGCGATCCGTCCGGGCAGGTCGAGACCCGCCGCGCCGTAGTAGGCCGCCTTGGCCTGCAGGCGGTCGTCGAAGAGCAGCGGCGCGCCGTTGTCCACGACCCAGCTGCGGAAGTCGTACAGACCCCACACCGTGACCGAGAACAGCGAGTCCGCCTTGGCGCGGAACAGGTCGAACGCGTCGCGGTAGTAGTAACCCTGGTCGATGAGCCTCGCCTCCGTCACGGGCGTGCCCGTGGCGACGTCGAGCTCGGTGACGGCCTGCAGGAGGTCCGGGGCGCCGTCGCCGTCGCGGTCGATCGCCTCGAACCGCTCGAGCGCGGTCTGCAGCGCGGCGACCGGCGTGGTCAGGCTGACGTGGAACTGGTGGCCGACCCCGTCGACCGGCACGCCGCGCGACAGCAGCCGCTCGACGAGCGCGACGTACCGGTCCTGCTTGGCCGGGGACTCGGTGCCGTAGTCGTTGATGAACAGCGTCACAGGCCGGGAGTCGCCGGGCACGGCGAACTCGTCGTTGAAGGCCTCGTCCGCGTAGCGGAACGCCAGGTCGACGAACTCCTCGCCCAGCACGTTGAACCACTGCGAGCGCCGCATGCCGTCGGGGTTCTCGCCGCCGTCGGCGATGACCTCGTTGACGACGTCCCACGCGACGAGCGGGTTGGTGTCCGAGCCGAAGAGCCCGTACTCGTCGGACAGCGCCTCGGCGACCGAGAAGATGTGCTCACGCATGCGTGCGCTGAGGGTCGCCCGGTCCTCGGTGCTCGACGTGAGCAGCTCGCCGTCGTCCCCGTAGAACATCCAGCCCGGGGTGGTCGGGATGCCGTCGTCGTTCGCGTCGACCTGACCCGGGTTCTGGCCGTGCCAGACGAGCACGTGCCCGTAGACCCGCAGGTCCTCGGCCACGGCGGTGTCCATGAGCGTGCGGGCGACCGGGTTCATGCGGAACGACCGGTCGTCGGCGTACCAGGCGTACGGCTTCATGTGGTTCTCGGCCGTGATCTGGTCGAAGTGCAGCGTCGTGAGCTCCCCCGGTGAGCCGGCGGTCTCGCGGTCGTCGATCGCGACGCCCACGGGGAACGGCACGGTGTCCTTCAGCGGCGTGAGGTCCTGGACGTCGAGCTCGGGGCTCGCCAGCCGGATGTCGTCGAGCAGGAACGTCGACGTGTCCCCCGCGGCGCCGCTGGCGTACGGCGTCTCGAAGTACACCTCGGCCGACGTGCCGAAGGTCGGCATCGTGAAGGTGCCCTCGACCCGCGTCCAGTCGGTCGTCACGGCGGACGTCGCGATGTTGCCGTAGGTGCTGACGCCGTCGGTCACCGTGTGCACGCTGAGCACGATGTCGCCCGGCTCGTCGTCGAACCGGACCCACGCCTCGTACTCGTACTGCTGACCGGCCGTCAGGACGTCGGTGACGTCGTACAGCAGGCCCTGGCCCTGGCTCACGCGGTCGCTCACGCGCACCGCGTGGTCGCCGCCGTGGGCACCGGTGTCGACGACCTCGACGGTCGCGGGGCCCTCGGCCGTCGCGCGCGGGGCCCAGCCCTGCAGCGTGCCGTCCTCGAAGTCGAACGTCGCGTCGACGTCGGCAGCCGGCGGCGGGGGCGCGTCGGGTGCGACCACGGTCACGAGGAGGTCGTCGACGAGGTACGTGTACGGCTCGCTCGGCTCCCCCTCGGCCGGCGCGGGAGTCGAGGACAGGTGCGACGTCCCGAGGTACACGCTGCGCGGCGCGGCGTCCGCGGCCGTCCAGGTGCCGGTGACGGTCGTCCACGTCTCGGCGTTGATCGTGGTGGGGCCGATCCACGTGTACTCGGGCTTCACGACGAAGCGGATGTCGGCCGTGCCCGCGGTGCCGGCGGGCAGCTTCGCCCGCATCGAGAACGTGTAGGTGGCCCCCGCGACCGTCGTGAGCGAGGGCGACTCGATGCCGCCGAAGTCCTGGGTCCGGTTCGCGATCTCCAGGGCGGTGCTGCCGTCGACGTCGACGTAGCGGGGGGTGACGTCGCCGCTGGTGGTCCAGGCGCCCATCGACTCGTCGTCGAAGTCGATGTCGTAGACCACCTCCGGCGCGGCGGCCGCCGCGGCGGAACCGGCGGCCACGAGGGGTGCCGCGAGGAGGGCGAAGGCCGCCATCCCGACACCGATAGTTTCGAGCACCTTGCGGTGCCGGTTCTGACTCATGGACGCTCCCTTGCGCGCAGAAAGTCTCATTCGCTCGCCCACCGTATGCGGCGAACTGCGCAAAGGCCAGGGGGCCGCGGAGTGCTCGCCCGGATGGTTGCAGAATCGAGATCGAGAAGTTTCGAGATCCACCTCTTCAGGCGAGAACGTCCGGTTCCTCCGGAAAGGGCGCGACCCCGCCGGCTGTCGGGGGGGAACAGCCGGCGGGGCCCGGGGAGGGTCGGGGTGAGGTCGTGCCCTCACCCCGACCGGGGCAGGGAGGTCATCGCCAGACGACCACCGGGAGCGCCAGGCGGCTCGTGGTGGTGCCCGCCGCGTTGGACAGCTCCACGGTGTACCTGTAGATCCCCTTGGCGCGGCCGGTGATCCGCGTCCCCGCGTGCTGCGGGTGGCGACCGTTCGGCGTCAGCGTCTGGGTGTCGACCAGGACACCGTTCTCGTAGAGCCTGTACGTGTCGGCGTTGGTGCCCCACCACATGTGCATCGAGACGGTGTAGGTCCCGTTGCCGTCCCAGTTGTCGTGCACGACCACGGGCATCCCCGGGTTCGCGGCGACGACCCGCACCACCAGGGGCCGGCTCGTCGTCTCGCCGTGCTGGTTGGTCGCGACGACCTCGTAGGAGTAGGAGCCGTTGGCCCGGCCCGTGACCTCGAAGGTCGCGGTCTGGGCGCCCGGGGTCGCGTCGACGACGCGCTGCGTGGCGATCGGCGTGCCGTTCTCGAGGAGGGTCAGGGTGTGGGCGTTCTGCCCCCACCACACCGACGACCTCACCGTGAACGAGCCGTCGCCGTCCCAGTTGTCGTGCGAGAGCAGCGGCCTGGCCGGCACCCCCGTGGCCGGGCCGGACGGCGGCTCGGCGGCCACGAGCTGCCCGACGCCCCACCGGGCGTTCGACTGGTAGCCGAGGCCCGTGGGGTCCGCCCAGTTGGTGATGCCCAGGCGGGCACCGGCCGACGCGTCGTTGACCTGGAAGTCCAGGCCGTGGAAGGTGCCGAGCCCACCCTCGTCGAGCAGGTCGACCGAGAGCTCGACGAGGTAGCCCTCGTCGGTGCGCGTGGTCGCCGACTCGACGCGTGCGCGCTGCGCCGCCTCGTCCCCGGTACCGAACGAGACCACGTTCTCCGCCGAGATGCGGATCTGCGTGTCCTCGGCCCGGTACGCGCCGTTCTTGTAGTTGCCCGCGTCGACGTAGATCTCCACGGAGTCCTGGATCCACGGGTCGGATCCCGTGACGTCGATGTCCGGGTCGGCGATCTCGGCGAGCACGTACAGCGTGTCGTCCGACCACAGGGTCCGGAACTCGCCGACGGCCGTGCCCGTGCCGGACACCTGCTTGGCCGACGTCACCGCCTCCGCGTCGGCCCACACGTCGTCGACGTCACCGTCGACCGTGGGTGCCGCCGTCGCCTGCCCGACCTCGAGGTAGGACAGCTCCTCGACGAGGGTCAGCGTGCCGGTCGCGCCGGCGTTCGCCCACCCCGTGACGTCGTCACCGTCGACGATCCGCAGGTCGAACGGCAGCGTGCCGCCGACCGCCGCCCCGTCCAGCGGCACGTGCACGACGGCACGCCAGCCGCCCGTCCGGTCGGCGTCGACGCCGTCGACGTCGCCCGACCCGTCACGGGCGTAGGTGAACGTGGTGTCGCCCACCTGCACCTCGACGGCATCGGCGTCGCCCTCGACGTCCACGAGCACCGTGAGCGTGTCCGCGGTCCAGCGCAGCTGGAAGGCACCGGCCTCGCCGACGTCGTGCAGGCGGAGCTGCTGCCACTCGACGGCGGACGTGGCGTCCTCGTCGAGCGCGACCTGGCCGCCGAACACGGTGGCGGTGCGGACGCGGTCCGGCAGGTCCTGGTCGGCCGCGCCGTAGTACGCGGGCTTGGCCTGCAGGTCGTCGTTGAACAGCAGCGGTGCGCCGTTGTCGTTGACCCAGCTGCGGCCGTCGTTGAGGCCCCACACGGTCACCGAGAACAGCGAGTCGGCGTGCGACCGGAAGATGTCGAACGCGTCGCGGTAGAAGTAGCCCTGGTCGATGAGCTTGGCGTCGGTCACCGGGGTGCCGGTGGCGACGTCGAGCTCGGTGACGGCCTGGACCACGTCGAGCGCCTCGAACCTCGTGATGGCGGCCTCCAGCGCGGAGACCGGGAGCGACAGGCTGACGTGGAACTGGTGGCCCACGCCGTCGACCGGCACCCCGCGGGCGAGCAGCCGCTCGACCAGCGCGTAGTAGCGGTCCTGCTTGCCGGACTGCTCGGTGTTGTAGTCGTTGATGAACAGCGCCACCGGACGGTCGGTGCCGGGCGCGGCGTACTCCTCGTTGAACGCCTCGTCGGCGAACTGGAACGCGAGGTCGATGAAGTCCTCGCCGAGGATGCGGAACCACTCGGAGCGCCGCAGGCCGTCGGGGTTCTCGGCCCCGTCGGACACGACCTCGTTGACGACGTCCCACGCCACGAGCGGGTTCGTGTCCGACCCGAACGGGCCGTAGGTGCCCGCGAGGTTCCCGGCGATGTCGAAGATGTGCGTGCGCAGACGCTCACGCAGCACGGCCTGACCGGCGTCGTCCGCCGTCAGCGGCTGCCCGGCGTCGTCCTGGAAGAACCACTCCGGCGTCTGGCTGTGCCACACGAGCACGTGGCCGTAGACCCGCATGTCGTGGGCCGCGGCCGAGTCCATCAGGGCCGTCGCCTCGGGGTGGATCCGGAAGGCGCCCTCGGCGTCGTACCAGGCCTCGGGCTTCATGTGGTTCTCGGCCGTGATCTGGTTGAAGTGCCGCTGCGTGAGCGTGCCCGGGTCGCCCTGGGTCTCGCGGCTGTCGATCGCGACGCCCATCGGGAACGGCACGGTGTCCTTGAGCGGCGTGATGTCCTCGATCGTCGCGGGCGGCGGCGTGCGGAACACGACGTCGTCGACGAGGAAGGTCGACGTGTTGCCCGGGTTGCCGCTGTCCCACGCGGTCTCGAAGTACACCTCGGCGGCCGTCTCGTACGCCGGCAGGGAGAACCTGCCGGTGACGCGGGTCCACTCCTCGGTGACCCCGGTGATCGTGACCAGGTTGCCGTAGGTGCTCGTCCCGCCGGCCTCCGTGCGCACGCTGAGCGTCATGTCACCCGGCGTTCCCGCGAACCGGACCCACGCCTCGAACTCGTACGTCGTCCCCGCGGCCAGCAGCCCGGTGACGTCGTACTGCAGGCCCTGGCCCTGGTGCACGCGGTCGGACACCTGCGCGGCGTACGTCGAGTCGTGCCCGCCCTCGACCACGGCGACCGTGGCGGCGCCGTCCTCGGTGGCGCGCGGCTCCCAGCCCTGCAGCGTGCCGTCCTCGAAGTCGAAGGTGAGGTTGGTGCCCGCGTCGTCGGCGCCGCCCTGCGGCAGCGTGAACGTCCAGCCGTCGGCGAGGCGCTCGGTGACCACCGTGCGCGTGGCCGCCACCGAGGCGGCGCGGTCCCCGCCGCCGTCGTGCACCAGCACGATGCGGCCCGGCTGCATCGCGGCGCGCAGGTTGGCGGTCAGGACCGCCTCGTCCTGGGTCTCCCAGTCCGAGATCGTGTTGGTCACGGCGAGCGGCTGCATGCCGAGCGCGACGGCGACCGGGATGGTCTGGCCCCACGAGCCGTTGGGCGCGCGGAAGTACGGGACCTTCGCGTCCGGGTCGCCGAGCGCCTCGCGGATGATCGCGAGGTTGGCCTTGAGGTCGGTCTCGACCTGCGCCTTGGTCATGGCGCCCATGTCGGCCCAGCCGGTGCTGTGGTTGCACAGCGTGTGGCCCTCGGAGACGATCCGGCGCAGCATGTCCGCGCCACCGGGCGCGGTGACCTGCGAGCCGATGACGCAGAACGTCGCGGGCAGGTCGTTCTCCGCGAGGAAGTCCAGCAGCTCGGCCGTGTCCTCGCCGTTCGGGCCGTCGTCGAACGTCAGCGCGGCGACGTCACCGGTGCCGCGTGCGGCGACGACCGGGGTGCTGGTCGGGTTCACCGCACCACCCGGCACGAAGCCGTCGAGGTCGGGCTCCCAGTCGTCCGTCGGCGTCCGGCTGGTGATGACCACGTCGTCGACGAGGAAGCTCGTCGTCGCACCGGCGGCCTCGAGGTACAGGTCACCGCCGGTCACGGCGTCACCGCGCGTGTACGTGCCGGTGAGCTGGACCCACTCCTGGTCCGTCACCTCCACCGCGGGCGCGACCTGCGTGTACGCCTCGGGGACCTCGGCGACCGTCATCTTGATCGTGTCGGCCTCCTGGCCCGCTGCCAGCCTGACCCACGCGGAGACGGTGGACGTCGAGCCCGCCGGCAGCAGGGACGCGATGGGCGTGGCCGCACCGTGCCAGGTGTCCGTCCGGCCGCTGACGAGCATGGCGCCCTCGCCGCCGTGCGCGGCGTCCGTGGTGCGCTCGACGGTCGCCGTGCCGCGCCCGACCCACGGCGCGACGCCGGACTCGAAGTCGCTGCTCAGGACGGTGACGTCCTCGCCGCCGGCGGCCGCGCGCGTGACCTCGACGTCGTCGACGAGGTAGGTGTACGACGTGGGCTCGGGAGACGTGCCGGTCACCAGGTCCGCCGTGCCGAGGTAGACCTTGCGGGTCACGTCCTCGGTCGGGGTGTACGTCCCGGAGACGGTGCTCCAGCCGTCGGCGTCGATCGGCGTGTCGCCGATCCAGGTGTAGTCCTGGTCGACCACGAAGCGGATGGCGCTGGTGCCGGCCGCACCCTCGGGCAGGCGTGCGCGCATCGAGAACGTGTAGGTGACACCCGCCTCGTACGTGACCTCGGGCGACGTGATGCCGAAGTAGTCGGCGGACCGGTCCGCGACCTCCAGCGCCTTGCCGCCGTCGGCGTCGACGTCGACGTAGCCCAGGCTGACGCCGTCGCCGCTGGGTGTCCACGTGCCGATCGACTCGTCGTCGAAGTCCAGGCCGAGGACGGTCTCGGGCTCCACGGCGCCGGCGGCACCGCCGGCGACCACGAGGGACGTCGCGACGAGGGCGACCGCCGTCGCACCGATCCCGATAGTTTCGAGCACCCGGGGGTGCCTGGTTCGACGCATTGACGCTCCCTTGCGCACAGAAGTCCGAACTCGCCACCCCACCGTACGCCGCAAACTGGGCATCCGACCAGACACCGGACGGGTGCACCTGACACACCGCCGACACCGCCGTCGAAAAGTATCGCGCCCGTCGCGGGCGGTGCCCGCCGCGCACGAAGGAGCCCCACCGGCCGGCCGGGGAGGGCCGGCCGGTGGGGCTCGGTATCGCGGTGGCGCCGGGTCAGCGCCTCGGTGCGCGGTGGACCCCCGACCCCGGGCGGAGCCGGTGGTGCACGACGACCAGCACGCTGCCCGTCAGCAGCGCCAGCAGGCCCAGCAGGCCCGGTGCGACGCCCGTGCCCGTGGTCGCCAGCGCGCCACGACCCGCCGCCGCGTCCGGGGCGGCCGGGGCGGCCGCCAGGACGGTGAGCGCACCCTCGGCGACGACCTCGCCCTCGACCGCCGCGACCACGAGGTACGTGCCCGCCACCGTCCGGAGCGGGACGGTCACCGTCAGCGCCGCCGTGCCGTCAGCCGCGACGACCACCGAGCCGAGCGCCGTCGTCCCCGCGGGCGCCACCGCTGCGGCACCCACGCCACCGAGGCCACCCGCGGCCGTCACACCGTTGCCCAGTGCGATCGTCACCGTGTCACCCGGCATGAACCCGGTCAGGTCGACCTTCACCGCACCGCCGGGCTTGACGGACGACGACGAGAGCCACAGCTCGGGCTTCACGCCCTCGGTCGGCGGCGTCGGTGCGGCCACGAGCTGTGCCACACCCCACCGCTGCGTCGACTCGTCGCCCGTGCCGATCGGGTCGGCCCATGTGGCCGCCGCGACCTGCTCGCCGTCGACGGCGTCGGTGACCTGGAAGTCCAGGCCGTGGAAGGTGCCCAGGCCGACGTACTGGTCGAGCATGTCGAAGGAGGCCTCCACGCGGTACCCGGTCGCCGTCCTCACCACCTCCGACTCGACGCGGTTGGCGTGGAAGCCCTGGTCACCCCGGAGCACCGCCACCGTGCCCGAGCGGTCGATGCCGACATGCAGGTCGTCGTACCGGTACGTGACGTTCTTGAAGTTCCCCGCGTCGAGGAAGATCTCGAACGCGTCCTCGGCGTCCACGGTCGGGTCGACCACGTCGGCCAGGACGAACAGCCTGTTGTCCTGCCACAGGGTCCGGACCGTCGCCGCCGCACCGGCCGTGCCGACGACCTGCTTGCCCGTCGACACCGTCGCCGCCTGCTGCCAGACCGCGTCCACCTCGCCGTCGAGGGCCGGCGCGGACGCCGCCTTCGCGACCGCGACCGTCGACAGCGGCTCGACGAGCCGCAGCTCACCGAGGTGACCCGGCGTGTTCCAGCCGGCCACCGTGTCGCCCTCGACCGCCCGCAGGTCGAAGTCGACGACGTCGCCCTGCTCCACCGTCACCGGCAGGCGGACCACCGCGGCCCACCCGTCGGCGGTGTCGGTGACGACCCGGTCGGTCCCGGACGAGTCACGTGCGATCACGTACTCCTTGTCGCCCACCTGGATCTCGACCGTGTCGTACCCGTCCTGCGCGGCCACGAACACCGTGAGGTGGTCCGTGCTCCACCGTGCCTGGAACCCGGCGACCTCACCGTCCACCAACGTGAGCGGGAGCTGCTGCCACGCGACGTCCGACGTCGCGTCGGCGTCGAGGGCCACGTCACCCGCGAACGCGTGAGCGGTGCGGACCCGTGCCGGCAGCTCGGCGTCGACGATGCCGTAGTAGGCCGGCTTGGCCTGCATGCCCTCGTCGAACGGCAGCGGACCACCGTCGGCGTTGCGCCACGACCGCGCGTCGTACAGACCCCACACCGTGATCGAGAACATCTGCTCCTCGTACTTCTGGAACACCTTGAACGCGTCGCGGTAGTAGTAGCCCTGCTCGATGAACAGCGCGTGGCGCAGCTCCTCGTCCGTCGTGGCACCTGCGGTGACGTCGAACTCCGTCACGGCCTGCTGCAGACCCAGACCGGAGAACCGGGCCAGGGCGCCGTCGAGCAACGACACCGGCAGCGAGAGCGAGACGTGGAACTGGTGGCCCACGCCGTCGATCGGCACACCGCGCTCGATGAGGTCGGTCACCAGTCGGTAGTACCGGTCCTGCTTGCTCGTCAGCTCGCTGTTGTAGTCGTTGATGAACAGCGCGATCCGAGGCGCCTCGCCGCCGGCGTGGTACGCGTCGTTGACGTACTTGTCCGCGTACTCGAACGCACGGTCGACGAACTCCTCGCCGAGGTACGTGTGCCAAGGGCTCTCACGCATGCCGTCGGGGGTGCTCCCGTCGGAGATCACCTCGTTGACGACGTCCCAGCCGACGACCGGGTTGGTCGGCGAGCCGAAGGCGCCGTACTCGTCGTGGATCCACTTCGCGACGTTCTCGATGTGGGTCTCCATGCGCTGCCGGACGATCTCGGCGCTCGCGGCGTTCACCGGCAGAGGCTGGCTCGCCTCGTCCTGGAAGAACCAGGCCGGCGTCTGCGCGTGCCACACGAGCACGTGCCCGTAGACCCGCAGGTCGTTGGCGACGGCGTAGTCCATCATGGCCTCGGTCTGCGCGTTCGGCGCGAACGTGCGGCCGTTGTACCAGTTCTCCGGCTTCATCGAGTTCTCGGCGGTGACCTGCTCGAAGTGCTGGTTGAGCAGCTCCGCCGCCGACCGCTGGGTCTCCCGGGCGTCGACGGCCACGCCGAGCGGCACGTCCACCGAGTCGAACAGCGCCGGCAGGTCCTTCTGGATCACCGGGTCCGGCCGCTGGGTGAAGGTGATGTCGTCGACCAGGAAGGTCGACGTGTTGCCACCGGCGTAGTGGGTCTCGAAGTACAGCCGCGCACTGGTCGTGTACGGCGGCATCGCGAACGTCCCGGAGACCTGCACCCAGTCGTTCGCCATGCCCGTCAGCTGCACCAGGTTCGGGTACGAGCTGTCCACGTCGGCCGTCAGGGAGACGTCACCGGGGGTGCCGCCCTCCTCGAACTTGATCCACGCCGAGAAGTCGTACGTGGCGCCGCCCTCGAAGATGCCGGTGACGTCCGCGATCAGGCCCTCGCCGTGTCCGGCACGGTCCGAGATGCGCGCGGCGTACCTCGACGCGTGACCCGGCTCGACGATCTCGACCGTGGGCGGGCCGTTGCCGACGTCGCGGCCGGACCAGCCCTGCGACGTGCCGTCCTCGAAGTCCGCGTCGATGCTGCGGGACGGGACGTACGAGCCGTCCGCACCACCGGTGGGCAGCGTGAACGTCCAGCCGGCCGCGAGGCGCTCGGCGACGACCGTGCGCGTGGCCGCCACCGAGGCGGCGCGGTCACCGCCACCGTCGTGGACCAGGACGACCTGGCCGTCCTTCATGGCGGCGCGCAGGTTCGCGGTCAGGGTCGCCTCGTCCTGCGTCGACCAGTCCTCGATCGTGTTCGTGACGGCGAGGGGCTGCATGCCCAGCGCGACGGCCACGGCCGCCGTCTGGCCCCACGACCCGTTGGGGGCGCGGAAGTACGGCACCTTGGCCGTCGGGTCACCGAGCGCCGTGCGGATGGTCGCGAGGTTCTCCCGGAGGTCGGCCTCGACCTGGGCCTTGGTCCACCCGCCCATGTCGGCGTAGCCCGTGCCGTGGTTGCACACCGCGTGCCCCTCGGACACGATCCGCCGCAGGAGGGCTGCGCCGCCGGACGCCTTCACGTTCTGGCCGATGACGCAGAACGTGGCCTGGACGTCGTTGGCCGCGAGGAAGTCGAGCAGCCCGTCCGTGTGGGCGCCGTCGGGGCCGTCGTCGAACGTCAGCGCGGCGGTGCGCGTCGCGCCCTCGACCGTGCGTGCCGTGGTGACGGGCGACGCCGTCGGGCTCACCGCACCACCGGGCACGAAGCCCGTGAGGTCCGGGGCCCAGCCGTCACCGGGGCTGCTCCCGGGGCGGCTGACCACGACGTCGTCGAGGAGGAAGGCCGGCCACGGAGCCGCGCCACCGACCTCCAGGGTGACCTTCGACTTCGCCGGCACCGAGCCGGCCGGCAGCGTGTACGTCCCGGTGACCGTGGTCCAGGCGTCGGCCGTGACCGGGGTGTCGCCCACCCAGGTGTAGACACCGTCGGGGTTCGCCACTCCGTTGAACCCGGTGAAGTGCGCCGTCGTGGGCGCCGAGCCCGCGGGGAGCCGGACGCGGGCGCTGAGCGTGTACTCCGTGCCCGCCTCGAGCACCCCCTCGGCGCTGGACACCCCGTCCCAGCTGTTCACGCGGCCCGAGACGCTCAGCGCGCGCCCCGCGCCCTCCGCGACGTACTCGAACGTCGGGTTGCCGCTCTGCTGCAGCTGACCCAGCGTGCCGTCGTCGAAGTTCGCCGAGACGACCGTCGTCGTTGGTGGCGGCGTCGGTGCCGCGCGCGTCACGAGCACGTCGTCGAGGAGGAAGGCCGGCCACGGAGCCGCGCCACCGACCTCCAGGGTGACCTTCGACTTCGCCGGCACCGAGCCGGCCGGCAGCGTGTACGTCCCGGTGACCGTGGTCCAGGCGTCCGCCGTGACCGGGGTGTCGCCCACCCAGGTGTAGACACCGTCGGGGTTCGCCACTCCGTTGAACCCGGTGAAGTGCGCCGTCGTGGGCGCCGAGCCCGCGGGGAGCCGGACGCGGGCGCTGAGCGTGTACTCCGTGCCCGCCTCGAACACCCCCTCGGCGCTGGACACCCCGTCCCAGCTGTTCACGCGGCCCGAGACGCTCAGCGCGCGCCCCGCGCCCTCCGCGACGTACTCGAACGTCGGGTTGCCGCTCTGCTGCAGCTGACCCAGCGTGCCGTCGTCGAAGTTCGCCGAGACGACCACCACGGGTGGCGCGGCGGCACTCGCCGAGGACAGGGACGTGCCGATCATGGGCGCGACGACGAGAGCGGCGACAGCCGCCGTGACACCGATACTTTCGAACGCCTTTCGGCGCGGTCTGCTTCGCATGACGCTCCCTTGCGCAACCGCGGCACGCCCGGAACATGGGGCGCAGGCGCTCAGTGTGGGAGCGGGGCACGCCGGCCGACAGACCTGGTCACCCGTTCAGATGCGTGTCCACCGATGGAAAGTTTCGGCCTGGGAGCGTGGTCATCGGACTATCCGACGGGGGTACGCCCGGTCTGCACGCTTCCGTCCGGTACGGACTTCACCCAGAGCCGCTGCCGCCAGCCGTCCACCGTCGAGGGATGGTCCGCCCGCGCGTGCCCGCCCCGGGACTCCTCGCGGACCAGCGCCGCGAGCGCCAGCACGGTCGCCACCTGGTGCACGTTCGTCGTCTCCCACTCCGCGAGCTGGGGCTCGCCCAGGCGCCGGCCGTCGTGGCGACGCTCGTGCGCGTCCGCCGGGATCGCCGCCAGCGTGGCCAGCGCCCGCCGCAGCCCCTCGCCCGAGCGCAGCACGCCCGGACCGTCGGTCGCGGCACGCTGCACCCGCGCGCGCGACGCCGCCGCGACCAGCGCCTCGGCCCCCGGGCGCGGGACCGGCTCGACGCGCGGCAGGAACCCGCCGTCGATGCGCGCCGCGACGTCCCGCGCCGCGCGGTGCGCGAACACCAGGCCCTCCAGCAGCGAGTTCGACGCCAGCCGGTTGGCGCCGTGCACGCCCGTGCACGCCACCTCCCCCACCGCGTACAGGCCGGTCAGCGACGACCGCCCGTCGAGGTCCGTGACCACGCCGCCCGAGTGGTAGTGCTGCGCCGGCGCCACCGGCACCAGGTCGGTGGCCGGGTCGATGCCGTGCTCCACCAGGCGCTCGTGGATCGTCGGGAAGCGCCGACGGAAGAAGTCGGGCCCCAGGTGGCGCGCATCGAGCCACACGTGGTCCGAGCCGGTCGCGGCCGTGCGTCGCACGATCGCGTGCGCGACGACGTCCCGCGGCGCGAGCTCGGCCAGCGGGTGCACGTCCGGCATGAACCGCACGCCGTCGGTGTCGAGCAGCAGCGCACCCTCGCCCCGCACCGCCTCGCTGACCAGGGTCAGCTGGCCCTTCACGCCCGCGCCCAGCCACAGCACCGTCGGGTGGAACTGCACGAACTCGAGGTCCCCCAGCACGGCGCCGGCGCGCAGGGCCGCGGCGATGCCGTCGCCCGTCGCCTGCGCCGGGTTGGTCGACGAGCGGTACACCTGGCCGATGCCCCCGGTGGCCAGCACCACCGCCGGCGCCAGCGCCGCGCCGACGCCGTCGCGTGACCCCTCGCCGATGACGTGCAGCGTCACCCCCGCGACGGCACCGGGTGCACCGTCGGGCCCTGGCGGGCCGGTCAGCACGTCGAGCACCAGTGCGTGCTCGATGACCTCGATGCCCGGGTCGTCGCGCACGGCCTCGATCTGCGCCACCAGGGCACGGGAGATCTCGGCACCCGTCGCGTCGCCGCCCGCGTGCGCGATGCGGTCCGTCAGGTGCCCGCCCTCGCGCGTCAGGCTGATCGCACCGTCCGGCGTGGTGTCGAACACCGCACCGCGGGCCACCAGCTCGCGCACCCGGCGGGGCCCTTCGGTGACCAGCGTCTCGACCGCGCGCGGGTCGCACAGCCCGACGCCCGCGACGAGCGTGTCCTGCAGGTGCGCCGCCGGGGAGTCCTCCGGGTGGAGCGCCGCGGCGACCCCGCCCTGCGCCCACACCGTCGACCCGGACGACAGCAGCCCCTTGGTGACCAGCAGCACCCGGCCCACCCGCGAGCGCAGCTCGAGCGCCGCCGTCAGGCCCGCGATCCCGGAGCCCACCACGACCGCGTCCGCCTGGACGGTCCAGCCCGGGTCCGGCGCCGCCAGACGCGTGGCGAGGCGGACGGACGGCAGGTCGGGCGTCACGAGCACGCAGCGGACACTAGCGCGGCAGGGTCAGCCCGCAGCGCCGTCGACCGCCTCCCGGCCACGCGCCAGCGGCAGGCCCGACGCGACGAGGCCGGTCTGCGCCGTCCACTCCTCTGGCACCTGGCCCGGGTCGTCGCCCGTGTCGACGATGCGGTTGTCCGCGTCGACGAGCACGACGTGCGGGGTGTACGTGCGCGCCTCGGCGTCGGACATGGTCCCGTACGCGATGACGATGACGACGTCGCCCGGGTGCACGAGGTGCGCCGCGGCGCCGTTGACGCAGACCTGACCGCCGCCGGGCTCGCCCGCGATCGCGTAGGTGGTCAGGCGCGCGCCGTTGGTCACGTCGACGACGTCGACCTGCTGGCCGGGCAGGACGTCCGCCGCGGCGAGCAGGTCGGCGTCGATCGTGATGGAGCCGACGTAGTGCAGGTCGGCGGCGGTGACCGTCGCACGGTGCACCTTGCCGGTCATCATCGTGCGCTGCAGCGACGTCATGCGGCACCCCCGGTCGCGCGGCCCGCCGCGCCGGAGCCCCGGCCCGCGCCGGCGAGGCCGGTGCGCAGCGTCAGCGGGGCGTTGTCGATCAGCCGCGTGCTCCCCACCCGCGCGGCCAGCAGCAGCAGCGCGTCGCGGGTGCGGGCGTCGGCCGGCGCGAACGTCGCGGCGTCGACGAGCGCCACGTAGTCCACCGCGTCGTCGTCGGACAACCGCTCGTCGAGCACGGCACGGGCGGCCGCGGCGACCTCGTCGGGGCCCTGCCCCCCGTCCGCGGCGCGGCGCCCGGCGGCCAGCGCCGCCGACAGGCCCAGGGCGCGCTCGCGCTCCTCGGCCGAGAGGTACGCGTTGCGGCTCGACCGCGCGAGGCCGTCGTCCTCGCGCACGGTCGCGTGCACGGCCACGTCGACCGGCACGTCGAGGTCCTCCACCATGCGCCGGACGGCGACGACCTGCTGCGCGTCCTTCTGGCCGAAGACGGCGACGTCGGGACGCGTCAGGTGCAGCAGCTTGAGCACGACCGTCAGCACGCCGTCGAGGTGCCCCGGGCGCGACTCCCCCTCCAGCACCTCGCCGACGCGACCCGCGCTCACGCGCACCGTCGGGTCGCCGTCCGGGTAGACGACGTCGACCGACGGCGCGAACACCACGTCCTGGGGGCGCAGCAGCCCGGGGCCCGACAGCAGCGCCAGGTCGCCCTCCAGGTCCCGCGGGTAGCGCGCCAGGTCCTCGGTCGGGCCGAACTGCAGGGGGTTGACGAAGATCGTCACCACGACGACGTCGGCCAGCGACCGCGCGTGCTCCACGAGGGCCAGGTGCCCGGCGTGCAGCGCGCCCATCGTCATGACGACGGCGCGGCGGTACGGCCGACGTGCGGTGTCCGCCTCCGGGCGGGGCAGCGTCGTGGCGTCCTGCGCGGCGAGCGCCGCGGCCAGACCCTCACGGTCGCGCACCAGGGCGGGGTGGGTGGTGCTCATGCGTCCTCCTGCGGCGGGTGGCCGCTGTCGTCTGCCGGCCCTGCGGGGCCGTCGGGGCCCGGCGGTGGTCCGGGGTCGTCGTCCTGCTGCAACACGGGCGGGGCCGGGTTGATGCCCGCGAGCGCGTCGAGCACCCGCTGGGCGGCGTCCGGGCCCACGAGCCCGGCGCTCAGCGCCCGGGCCGCCGCGGCGCGGGACAGGGCACCGTACCCGGTCGGCACGTCGACCGCGCCGCTGGCCGCGCCCAGCGCCGTGAGGACCGCGACGTGGTCGCGGACCGTGCCGGCGTCGCCGCGCCGCACGGGACCGGTCAGCGCGGCGATGGCACCGGCTCCCCCGTCACCCGCGGCGTCCTCGGCGCGCAGCGCACCGTCGAGCGTCGCCTCCAGCAGCGGACGCAGCACACGCCCCGGCTCGCCGACGCCCGCCGCGCGCAGCGCCTGCGCGGCCTGCGCGACCAGCACGACCAGGTGGTTCGACCCGTGCGCGAGACCCGCGTGGTACAGCGGGCGCAGGTCCTCGTCGACGACGACCGGCTCCCCGCCGATCTCGACGACGAGCGCCTGGCCGATCGGCAGGACGGGCGCGGGCGCCGTCACGGCGAACGCGCACCCCACCACGCGGGACAGATCGAGCGACGTCCCCGTGAACGTCATCGCGGGGTGCAGCGCGAGCGGGATGACCCCGGCGGCGCGGGCGGGGGCCAGGACCGCCGTCCCGTACCGCCCCGACGTGTGCACGACGATCTGCCCGGCCTGCCACGCGCCGGTGTCCGCCAGGCCCTGCACCAGGTCGCCCAGCGCGTCGTCGGGGACGGCGAGCAGCACGAGCTCGGCGCGACGCACGACCTCCGGCACCTCGAGCACCGGGACGCCCGGCAGCAGCGTGGACGCCCGCTCGCGCGAGGCGTCGGAGACCGCGGACACGCCGACGACGGGGTGCCCGGCGCCGCGCAGCGCGCTGCCGAGGACGGCGCCGACGCGGCCGGCGCCGACCACACCGACGCCGAGACGACCGGGCCGGGAGGCGGGGTCGGCCGTCACGGTCGCGGCTCCGACGGCTGCGCAGCCGCACCCGGGGGCACGTCCGCGTCCCGCGGCGGGTGCGCGCCGGCGACGTGGCCGGCGGCACCGAGGTCCGCCTCCGCGGTCCGCATCCACAGCTCCGGCCCGGCGACGGCACGTGCCTCGCGCGCCCGGCGCGACTGCTCCTCGAGGAGCGCCGCGGCGACGTGCTGGTCGAGGTGCTCGACGGTCGGCGTCACCGGCCCGGGCGTGGAGTGCGCGACGAACGACGCGAGCGCCAGCCGCCGCTGCAGCGGCCCCTGCCGCAGCGCCAGGCTCTGGGTCCGCTCGTGCGGCACGACGACCACGGTGCGCCACCACCGCCCCGAGCGCATGAGCAGCGCCGTGCGGGTCACGAGCACGCCGTGCCGGCGCCGGCTCAGCGGGTCGACCCAGCGCGCGCGGTACGGGGCAGCGGTGAAGCCGCCGTCCTCGTCGACGCCGCCCAGCGCGGCGTCGAGCACGGCCCGCGGGTCGTCGACACCGAGGTCCGGCAGCACCAGCCACAGCGCCACCGCCGCCTCGGCGCGCGTCGCCACGGGGTGCAGCACGGACTCCGTCGCGGACTCCGCGCCGTAGCCGGCGACGTTGATCTCGACCTTCCACCAGTCCGCCCCCCGCCACAGCGGGCCCTGGCTGATCGACACGGCCTGCACGCGCCCCGGCGGGACGGTCTGCGTGCGCGTCTCGGTCAGTCCGTGGCGCAGCCGGATGCCGTCCGGGGACACCGCGGCGCGGAACGTGGCGCCGGTGTTGATGCGGCCCCACACGTACCCGCCCGCGCCGACCACGGCCGGCACGAGGACGAACATGCCGCCGACGTCGCCGGAGAGGATGCTGCCGACGACGACCCCGACCACGACGACGAGCAGGAACCACGGCGGCACCGAGCGCAGGATGGACCCGATGAGCCGCGGCATCGGCAGCTCGTACACCTGCCGCTCGGGCGCCGCCTCGTAGAGCGGCGCCGCCGGGGCGGTGACGGTGCCCGGTGCGTCGGGCGCCGTCCCGTCCGGCGGGAGGCCGGCCGTCGCGACGTCCGGGTCACCGGCCGCGGGCGCCCGCCGCGGGCCCAGCCCGGCCGCGAGCGCGAGGATCTGCGTGCGCAGCGCGGTGGCCTCGGACTCCCGCAGGAACGCCAGCTGCACGGCGGAACCCGTCCCGCCCGCGACCTCGAGGTTGAGCTGGGCCAGGCCGAGCAGCCGGGCCAGCAGCGGCTGCACGACGTCGACGGCCTGCAGCCGGTCGAGCCGCGCCTGGCGCTGCTGCCGGAACAGCAGGCCCGTGCGCAGGTGCACCGCCTCGTCCGTGACCGCGTACCGCATGACGCGCCACGCGAGCGCGGAGTACACGAAGCCCACGACACCCACGAGGACGATGACGCCGACCACGATCAGCCAGGCCCGTCCCGGGCCCAGGGCGTCGGCCACGCCGCGCAGCGAGTCGGACATCTGGTACCCGACGACCGCGACGAACGCCACCAGCGCCTTCCACCCGCGCAGCGCGGGCGTCACGGGGTGCAGGCGGCGCCAGTCGTACCCCTCCTCGCCCGCGGCGTCGGGCACGGGCCGCAGGGCGGTGCTCACAGTCCCGCCAGCCGAGCCTCACCGCGCGACGCGAGCCGGTCGCGCAGCCGCGCCGCCTCGGTCGGCGGGAGGCCCGGGATGGTGGCGTCGGTGCCGGGCGCGGCGGTGTGCAGCTGCACGGTGGCGATGCCGAACCGGCGCGCCAGGGGCCCCGAGCTCACGTCGACGTACTGCATGCGGCCGTAGGGGACGACGACGAGCTGGCGCAGCATGATGCCGCGGCGGATCAGCAGGTCGTCGGCACGCTCGGCGTACCGCAGCGCGCGGACCTGCCGCGGCACCAGCAGACCCGCCCAGGCGAGCACCACGGCGAGGACACCGGGCACCACCCAGACCCACGCGACGCCGACCAGGGCCGCGACCAGCACCGTCGGGACCAGCAGCACGACCGCCCAGATCCCGAGGACCACCAGCCGGGCCGTCGTCAGGCGCGGCGAGACCGCGGTCCAGGCGACGTCGTGCAGGTCGAACGGGTCGGCAGCCGGCGCCGCGCCGTGCCCGTCGGGGTTCGTGGTCATGACGCCCATCCTCCCGCACCTCGCGACCCCGGTGGTCCGACCGGAGGACGAGACCGGACGGGGAGCGGGTGTGCTTTCAGCCCGCCGACGGGTCCGGCTCGGAGGCGCCGGCGAGCGTCGGCTCGTCGGCGTCCGGTGGTGGGATGCGGCACCAGTGCTCGACGACGAGCCCGACGACCGCCAGGGCCACGGCCCCCAGCACCGCGATGCCGGCCGCCGTGGCCCGTGCCGGGTTGCCCGGCACGTCCGCGTCGGTCAGCAGGGACAGCGCCTGGCCGCCGTACCACCCCGTGAGCAGCGCACCGGTGTAGCACGACGCCTTGGCCAGCACCGCCGTCCGCGCGGCGCGGACCGGGTCGAGCGTGGGGTGCTTGCCCCGCTGGTACTGCCGCACCGCCCAGCCCATGGCGAGCACCACGCCGGCGATCACCAGCTCGACGGCGACGACGAGCCGCGGCACGTCGGGCGGGATCGCGGCGCCGCGGCCGACGACCATCCGCATCACCCACCAGGTGACCGCGGTCACGCCCGCCGCGAGCAGCACGAGCGTGCGCAGGCGGGTCGCGCTCACGGGTGGTGCGCCTCGCCCGCGCCGTCCGGCTCGGCGTTCGCGGCGGGCACGGGTGCGGTGAGCCAGTCCAGCGCCATCCACCGCACGCCGTCACGGTCGGGTGCCGTGGCGGCGAGCAGCGCGACGGGGCCGCCGCCGAGCCCCGGGAGGACCGCCTCGGGGTCGACCTGCGCCCACGGCTGCAGCACGAACGCGCGCTGGTGCGCGCGCGGGTGCGGCAGCTCGAGGTCGTCGGTCACCCCCAGCGTCTCCCCGTGGACCACGACGTCGATGTCGAGCGTCCGCGGGCCCCAGTGCTCGCGCCGCTCCCGCCCGTGGCGCAGCTCGACGGCCTGCACGGCCCGCAGCAGCTCGCGCGGGGCGAGGGTCGTGCGCGTCAGGACGACGGCGTTGAGGTAGTCGGGCTGCTCCGGGCCGACCGCGGCGGTGCGGGCCAGGGGCGAGACGGCCACGACCTCCAGGCCGGGCGTGGCCGCGAGGTCCGCCACGGCCTGGCGCAGCGTGTCCTGGGCGGGGCCCAGGTTGGCGCCGAGCGCGAGCACGGCACGGACCGGGTGCGCCGGCGGCTCGTCGAAGGCGTCGAGGACGAGCTCGCCCTCGACGACGTCCGTCACCGGGGCCATGAGCTCGGTCCGCGCGGCCTCCGGTGCCGGCGACGTCGGCGCGGTCCGCTCGACGTCGACCACCGGGGCCATCAGCTCGGTCGGCGGGCCGTCGTACGAGTACGAGGGCTCCTCGTGCGGCGCCGACCACGCCTCGGCGGCGGGCCCGGCAGGGACCGCGGGCATCACGCCGGTCGGGACCGCACCGGTGGGTGCGGGACCGACGAGGACGGCACCCGCCCCGTCGGGCCCGGCGTCGTGCGCGCGGCGTCCCGCGTCCGTCGTCGGCACACCACCCGAGAGGGCGTCCGCCACCGAGACGCGCGCGGGCACCGGCGGGGCGGCCTGCGCGGTCGCCACGGGCACGGGCTGCGCGGGCTCGGGCGTCGGGGCCGGCGGCTCGGCGAGCGGCGGTGCCGAGCGCGCACCGGGCTGGTCCGCCGTGACCGGGTGCCGCCCGTCGCCGCGCCGCACCTGGCCGGTCGGCGGCCGGTACGGCTCCGCCGCGGGCAGCTTGGTGCGGTCGCGCCGGATGGCGACCACGACGTCGCCGAACGGCACGGTGATGGGCGCCTGCGGCTTGTGCACCGCGACGTCGACGGCCTGCACGTGCGGGCGCGCGAGCACGGTCGCGGCGATGCGCTCGGCGACCGTCTCGACCAGGTCGACCGGCTCGCCACCGAGCACGGCGACCACCAGCTGGGCGAGCTCGCCGTAGTCGACGGTGTGCGCGAGGTCGTCCCCCGCGGCGGCGCGCCGCGTGTCCAGGTGGACGACGACGTCCGCGACGAACGTCTGGCCCTCGCGGCGCTCGTGGGCGAACACCCCGTGGTACCCGGTCGCGCTGAGCCCCGTCAGGCGGATCTGGTCCAAGCGCCGCCCACCCTCGTCGTGCACGTCGTCCTGCGCGTTCACCGTGCTCCTTCCCGTGCGGCACCCGCCGTCGCGCGCCGTCCCGTCGTGTGGTCCTGCCGGGCGTCGCGCCAGCGCGCGACCACCCGCACCGCTGCGGCCGACGCCGCCACCTCGTGCACGCGCACCGCCCACGCGCCTGCCGCCGCGGCCAGCGCCGTGACGGCGGCCGTCGCGTCGTCACGGGCCTCGGGTGCCGCGGGCGTGCCGTCGGGGCCCGCCATCAGGTGCCCGAGGAACCGCTTGCGGCTCGCGCCGACGAGCACCGGGTACCCGTCCGCGACGAGCTCGTCCAGGCGCGCCAGCAGCGGCCAGTTGCTCTCACCGGTCTTCGCGAAGCCCAGGCCCGGGTCGAGCACGATCTGCGAGTCGCGCACGCCCGCGGCGCGCAGCGCGTCGACCCGCTCGCCCAGCTCGCGCCGCACGTCGGCCACCACGTCGTCGTACGCGTCGAGGGCGTCCATCACGTCGGCGTGCCCGCGCCAGTGCATCGCGACGTACGCCGCGCCCGTGCGCGCCACGACGTGCGCCATCTCCGGGTCCGCCATGCCGCCCGACACGTCGTTGACCAGCACGGCCCCTGCGTCGACCGCGCCCGCGGCCACGACCGCACGCGTCGTGTCGACGCTCACCGCCGCCCCGTGCGCCACGAGCCGCTCGACCACGGGCAGGACGCGCGCGAGCTCCTCGTCGACCGGGACCCGCGCGGCTCCGGGGCGCGTCGACTCGCCGCCCACGTCGAGCAGGTCGGCGCCCTCCTCGAGCAGTGCGAGGCCGCGCGCGACCGCGGCGTCCGCGTCGAACCACCGCCCGCCGTCGGAGAAGGAGTCGGGCGTGACGTTGACGACGCCCATCACCAGGGTGCGCCCCGGCGCCCGCAGCACGGCGGGCAGCGCCGCGAGCCGCGGCCCGTCCGGGCCGGCCCCCTGCGCACTGCCCCGCTCACCCACGTCGGCTCCTTCAGCGCCCGGTGACCAGGCTCATCGCCTCGGCGCGGGTGGCCACGTCGCGCATCTGCCCGCGCACCGCCGACGTCACCGTGCGCGACCCGGGCTTGCGGACGCCGCGCATCGACATGCACAGGTGCTCGCACTCGACGACGACCAGCACGCCCCGGGGGTCCAGCACCTCGACGAGCGCGTCGGCGACCTGCGCCGTCAGCCGCTCCTGCACCTGCGGGCGACGCGCGTACACGTCCACGAGCCGCGCCAGCTTCGACAGGCCCGTGATGCGACCGTCCGCGCCGGGGATGTAGCCGACGTGCGCGACGCCGTGGAACGGCACCAGGTGGTGCTCGCACGTCGAGTACACCTCGATGTCGCGCACCAGGACCATCTCCTCGTGACCGAGGTCGAAGGTCGTCGTCAGCACGTCGCGGGCGTCCATCGTCAGGCCCGCGAAGATCTCCCGGTACGCGCGTGCCACGCGCGCCGGCGTCTCGCGCAGACCCTCGCGGTCCGGGTCCTCGCCGACCGCGACCAGCAGCTCACGCACGGCACGGGCCGCCCGCGCCTCGTCGTACGGGCGGACCGCCCGGCCGCCGTGGTCACGCGTCCGGGAGATCGTCGAGCGGCCCCCGTCCTGGGTCGTCGCGTCCGTCACGTCAGCGGGGTCCGTCCATGTCCGGCGTGTCCTGCGGCGGGAGCTCGACCACCGCACCGGCCGGGTGCTCCGGGTGCGCCGCGGCGGCCTCGTCCTGCGGGACGACCGGGTGACCGTTCTGCGCCGCCTTCTCGGCCGGCGTCAGGACCGGGCCGCGGTCCGAGACCGCACGCTCGTCCCCGGACAGCCACACGTCGCGCGGCGGCCGC
This sequence comes from Cellulomonas wangsupingiae, assembly GCF_024508275.1. Lineage (NCBI taxonomy): Bacteria > Bacillati > Actinomycetota > Actinomycetes > Micrococcales > Cellulomonadaceae > Cellulomonas > Cellulomonas wangsupingiae. The sequence continues at coordinate 657,295 of NZ_CP101989.1, read as the reverse complement.
TTGACGATCGGCGCGAAGATCTCGGCGAGCTGCTCCTGGTTCAGCGTCTCCTTCTCCAGCAGCTCGAGCACCAGCGCGTCGAGCACGTCGCGGTACTCCACGAGGACGTCACGCGCCTCGTCGTGGGCCCGCTCGATGAGCGCGCGGACCTCGAGGTCGATCGCCGCGGCCACGTCCTCCGAGTAGTCCCGCTGGTGGCCGACGTCGCGGCCGAGGAACATCTCGCTCGACTCCTGGCCGAGCTTGATCGCGCCGATCCGCGCGCTCATGCCGTACTGCGTGACCATCTTGCGGGCCGTCGACGTGGCCTTCTCGATGTCGTTGCTCGCGCCCGTGGTGGGGTCGTGGAACACGAGCTCCTCGGCGACGCGGCCGCCCATCGCGTACGCGAGCTGGTCGAGCAGCTCGTTGCGCGTCGTGGAGTACTTGTCCTCCATCGGCATGACCATCGTGTAGCCCAGCGCACGCCCGCGCGGCAGGATCGTCACCTTCGTCACCGGGTCCGTGTACCGCATGGCGGCCGCCACCAGGGCGTGACCGCCCTCGTGGTACGCGGTGATCTTGAGCTCCTTGACGTTCATGACGCGCGTGCGCTTCTGCGGGCCGGCGATGACGCGGTCGATCGCCTCGTCCAGCGCGGCGTCGTCGATGACCTGCGCGCCACGGCGGGCCGTGAGCAGCGCGGCCTCGTTGAGCACGTTGGCCAGGTCGGCTCCGCTGAAGCCGGGGGTGCGGCGCGCGACGACCGCGAGGTCGACGCCCGGCGCCATCGGCTTGCCCTGGGAGTGCACGGCGAGGATCCGCTCGCGGCCCTTGAGGTCCGGCGGCTCGACCGCGACCTGGCGGTCGAAGCGGCCCGGGCGCAGCAGGGCGGGGTCGAGGATGTCGGGGCGGTTGGTGGCCGCGATGAGGATGACGTTCGTCTTGACGTCGAAGCCGTCCATCTCGACGAGCATCTGGTTGAGCGTCTGCTCGCGCTCGTCGTGCCCGCCGCCCAGGCCGGCGCCGCGGTGGCGTCCGACCGCGTCGATCTCGTCGACGAAGATGATCGCCGGGCTGTTCTCCTTGGCCTGCTGGAACAGGTCGCGCACGCGGCTCGCGCCGACGCCGACGAACATCTCGACGAAGTCCGAGCCGGAGATCGAGTAGAACGGCACACCGGCCTCACCCGCGACGGCGCGGGCGAGCAGGGTCTTGCCGGTCCCGGGCGGGCCGTACAGCAGCACGCCCTTGGGGATCTTGGCGCCGACGGCCTGGAACTTGGCCGGCTCGGCGAGGAACTCCTTGATCTCCTGCAGCTCCTCGACCGCCTCGTCGACGCCCGCCACGTCCGCGAACGTGACCTTGGGCGACTCCTTGCTCACGAGCTTGGCCCTGGACTTGCCGAAGCTCATGACCTTCGAGCCGCCGCCCTGCATGTTCGACATGAGGAACCAGAACAGGCCGAGGATGATGATGAACGGCAGCACGAGCGTCAGCAGGCTGCCCCACCACGACGGCTGCGGGACCTTCGACGTGAAGCCCTTCTCGGGTGCCGCCGCCGTGATGGCGTCGACGACCTGCGGGCCCTGCGGCGTGACGTAGAAGAAGTAGACCTGCTTGCCGAGGTCGCCCTCCTCGTCGGGGTCCGGGTCGTAGGCCTCGGTGAGCGTGAGGTCGACGCGCTGCGTCCCCTCGGTCACCAGGGCCTGCTCGACCTTGCCCTCCTCGAGCAGCTCGAGACCGACGGACGTGTCGATCTGCTGGGCCGTCGGGACCTGCAGCATGCCGAACGCGGTCAGCAGGATGGCGACGGCCAGGGCGACCCAGATGAAGGGGCCGCGGAAGAGACGCTTGACATTCATGGGCGATCGGGGCGTGGCCCCTCATCCTCCGCTCGCAGGGACTCTGCCCTTGAAACTACACGGTGGACCTGTCCGGGCCCCGTGGTGTTCGCCCAGGGCACAGGCCGCGGGCGACCCGTGCGCCCGCCCGCCGTCAGTGCTGGTAGACGTGCGGCGCGAGCGTCCCCACGAACGGCAGGTTGCGGTAGCGCTCGGCGTAGTCCAGGCCGTAGCCGACGACGAACTCGGTCGGGATGTCGAAGCCGACGTAGCGCACCGGGACCTCGACCTTCGCCGCCTCGGGCTTGCGCAGCATCGTCGCGATCTCGACCGTCGCGGGACCGCGCGAGCGCAGGTTCGACAGCAGCCACGACAGCGTCAGGCCGGAGTCGATGATGTCCTCGACGATGAGCACGTGCCGGCCCGTCAGGTCCGTGTCGAGGTCCTTGAGGATGCGCACCACGCCCGAGGACTTGGTGCCCGACCCGTAGGACGACACCGCCATCCAGTCCATCTCGATGTTGCCGCCCAGGCGGCGCGCGAGGTCCGCCATCACCATGACGGCACCCTTCAGCACGCCGACGAGCAGCAGCGGCTCCCCCGCGTAGTCGGCGTCGATCTGCGCCGCCATCTCGTCCAGCCGTGCGTGGAGCTGCTCCTCGGTCAGCAGCACCCGCTCGAGGTCGTCACCCATGTCCGCCGCGTCCACCGCTCACTCCCGGTTGCTGGTCGTCGTGCTCGTCGGGCCCGGGCCCGTCCGTCCCGCGCGCACGCGGGCGTGCGTCGGGGCCGTCGCCCACCGCGAGAGGAAGGCCGAGGTAGAGCCTGCCACACGCGCGGGACGCCACCCGGCCGCCGGGCAGGTGCACCGGGCCCTGCCCGCGCCAGTCGGTGACGAGCGCGTCCACGGCCAGCACGTGGACCCGCGCGAGCGCCCCCGGAGGGCTCCCGGCGCGCACGGCCGCGTCGTGCAGGACGCGTCGGCGCACCGCGGCGGGGGCGGCGGCCAGCGGCACGACGTCGAGCTCCACGCCGCTCGGGCCGGCGAGCAGGCTCGCGGCGAGGAGGTCGGCCGCGTACGCGTCCAGCGCGTCGGCCGCGTCCGCCAGCGCGTCGGCGGTGCGGGCCAGGCCGCGCGCGACGCCCGGGCCGAGGACGGCCTCCAGGACCGGCAGCACCTCGGTGCGCACGCGGCTGCGCAGCGGCAGTCCGGCGCCCGCGCCGGCCACGTCCCCGCCGGCGGCCCCGACGGGGCGGCCGTTCGTCGGGTCGTGCCACGGCACCAGCCCCTGCGCCGCGCACGCGGCCTCCGTGTCCGCGCGCCGCAGGCCGAGCAGCGGACGGCGCAGCCGCCCGCGGACCGGCCGCATGCCCGCCAGCGCGCGCTCCCCCGAACCGCGCGCGAGCGCGAGCAGCACGGTCTCGGCCTGGTCGTCCAGGGTGTGGCCGAGCAGGACGGCGGCCGCCCCGAGCTCGTCCGCGACGGCGTCGAGCGCGGCGTAGCGGGCGGTGCGCGCCGCGGCCTCGGGCCCTCCGTCGGCGCCGACGTCGACGCGCACGACGCGCACGGGCTGCAGGCCCAGCCCCCGGCACGCGTCCGCGGCGGCGCGGGCCACGTCGTGGGACCCGGACTGCAGCCCGTGGTCGACGACCACCGCGCCCGCGCGCCACCCGGCGCCCGTCCGGGTACCGGCCTCCCACGCGAGTCCCGCGGCCAGCGCCAGCGAGTCGGCGCCGCCGGAGCAGGCGACCAGGACGGTCGCGCCCGGCGGGACGTCGGCCAGCGCGCGCCGCACCGCGACGCGCACCGCGGCCACGGCGGGCGACGGCCCGGTCACGGCCCCGTCATCCGTGCACGCGACGCACCCACGCGACGGGATCGGCGACCTCGGCGGCCGTGGGCAGCGCCTGCGGCCCGCTCCACACGGCGTTGAGCCCGTCGAGGCCGACCCGGCCGCGCACCGACCGCACGAACGCGGCACCCTCGCGGTACTGCGCGAGCTTGAGGTCCATGCCGAGCACACGGCGCACCATCCGGTCCACGCCGGTGGCGCGCGCGGACGCGTCACGACGGCGTTCGAACGCGCGGCGGATGGCACGCACGCTGGGCACGACGGACGGCCCGACCTCGTCCATCATCACGTCGGCGTGGCCCTCGAGCAGCGCCATGACGGCGCCGACCTCCTCGAACACCTGGCGCTGCCGCTCGGTCAGCAGCGACATGACGCCGCCCTCCCCGACGGTCAGGGCACGGACCAGCGCACCGAGCAGGTCGTCGAGGTGCGGCAGCGCCGCCCGGTCCTCGTTCTCGCCCCCGGGCGCCACGTCGGCGAGGTCGGCCAGCAGCTCCGCCGACCGCGCCCGCAGGTGGTCGGACAGCCACGGGGCGGCGGCGAACTGCAGCGCGTGGGTCTGCTCGTGCAGGGCGACCCAGAGCCTGAAGTCACGGGCGTCGACCCCGAGCTGACGCTCCGTGGCCAGGACGTTGGGCGCCACGAGGAGGAGCCGCCCGGGCTGCCCGGGGTCCGCCGTGAACGGGTCGTACTGGCCGATGACCTTGCCGGAGAGCAGGGCCAGCACCCCGCCGACCTGCGCGGCCGCGGCCAGCCGGGCGGCGTCGGGCACGTGCACCGGCGTCCCGTCGCGGCGCGTGGCCAGCGGTGCGGCCATGACGGCGAACATCTCGGCGTTCGCCGCCGCCCAGCGGGGACGGTCGACGACGAGGACGCGGGAGATCGCCGCCGGGGCGCGGCCGTCGGCGGGCGTCATGCCGGTGGCTCCGACGACGTGCGCGGCGGCCGCGGCGGCGGCGGCACGCAGGTCGGCGACCAGCTCGACGAGGGTGTCGCGGTCCGCGACGGGGCCGGGGGCGGCGACGCGTCCGGCGAGGCGCGCGGCCGCGCGCCAGTCGACGGGGCCGGGGGCGGTGGGCTGCACCGGCCCACGGTAACCCTCGACCGGCCCGCGCGGCGGGTGGGCGCCCGCGGGCGCGGGCGTCACCGGCAGCCGCAGGCCGCGAGCGCCGTGACGAACCCGTCGATGGCCTGGCGCGGCGCCCACTGGCCGCCGTCGGGCGTCTGGTCCGCCATGACCGCGAACACCAGCTGCCGGCGCTGCGCGTCCAGCACCGTGCCGGCCAGGGACGTCACGTGCGGCAGCGACCCCGTCTTGGCCCGCACGACGCCGCGCGCATCGGACCGCGTGTACCGGTCCGCCAACGTGCCCGACAGTCCCGCGACCGGCATCCCGAGGGCGACGTCACGCAGCTCGGGGTGCGCAGGGTCGGTCGTCAGGCGCACGATCTCGGCCAGCAAGGAGGGCGACAGCGACGAGCCGTCCGCGAGGCCGGACGCGTCGGCCAGGCGGGCACCCGACACGTCGACGCCCAGCTGCGCGACCTGACGGAGGACGGCCTGCGTGCCGCCGTCGAAGCTGGCCGGCAGCCCGCCGTCGAGCGCGACGAGCCGCGAGACGACCTCGGTGACGGTGTTGTCGGACGTCTCGAGGAAGTAGTGCACGACGTCGACCAGCGGTGCCGACTCCACGCGCGCCAGCTCGGGGGCGTCCCCGACGGAGGCGGTCCGGGACGGGGAGCCGTCGACGGTGACGCCCAGCTCGCCCAGGCGCTGCGCGAAGACCGCGGCGGCCTGCATCGACGGGTCGGTCGACCGCGGGGCGTACTCGCCCTCCCGCAGCCGGCCGACGTCCACCCCGAGCGACGTGACGGGCGCGACGAAGCCCTCGCCGACGTTCGCCGGGTCCCAGCCAGGGCTCGTCGTGGGGCCGGTGAACAGGGAGTCGTCGACGAGCAGGCGGACGCTGGTGGTGCCCTGCAGCGCCAGCGCGGACGCGGTGCGCGCCGCGAGGTCGGCGAGGCCCGCGCGGCCGAGGACCGCCCCTGGGTCACCGGCCCCGGCGGCGAGCATCATGTCGCCACCGCCGACGATCGCGATCGTCCCGCCGTCGATGCGCACGACGCGCGTGGCGAGCGTCGCCTCGGGGTCGAGCACCGTCAGGGCCGCGACGCCCGTGAGGATCTTGGCGGTCGACGCCGGGACGCGTCCTGCGTCGGGGGCGTTGCCGGCCAGCAGCTCGCCCGTCACCTGGTCGACCACCGCGACACCGACGCCGGGGCCGAGCCGCGGGTCCGCGGCCAGGCCGTCCACGAGCGCCTGGAGCTGTCCCGAGGCCGGCAGCGGCACCTGCGGGTCCAGGTCCCCCAGCGCGCGCGGCGCGGCACCCGGCTCGACCGCGCCCGGTGCCGTGGGGAACGGCGCCGGGTCCGGCACGGGCGGCGCGAGCGTGACGATGCCGGGCACGACGTCGTAGGCGTCGGCCGTCGCGTACCCGCCGGCGGCGAGGACGACGACGAGCGCGCCCACGCCCGCCACACGCGCTGCTGTGGCCATCGTCACCCCCTGGTCGTGTCGTCGTCCGGTACCGCCGCTCCGGTGCGTCAGACTACTGTCCGAGACAACGGCGCCCAGGGAGACGACGCGCCCCCAAGGCCGATCGAGCCCCACCGCCGACGGGCGGGGACGCGTGGAGGGAATTGCACAGTGGAGTTCGACGTCACGATCGAGATCCCCAAGGGGCAGCGCAACAAGTACGAGGTGGACCACGCGACGGGGCGCATCCGCCTCGACCGCATGCTCTTCACCTCGACGCGCTACCCCGACGACTACGGGTTCATCGAGGGGACCCTCGGCGAGGACGGCGACCCGCTGGACGCGCTCGTGCTCCTGGAGGAGCCGACGTTCCCCGGCTGCCTGATCCGCTGCCGCGCGCTCGGCATGTTCCGCATGCGCGACGAGGCCGGCGGTGACGACAAGGTGCTGTGCGTGCCGACGGGCGACCAGCGCGCCGCGTGGCGTCAGGACATCGACGACGTCTCGGACTTCCACCGCCTGGAGATCCAGCACTTCTTCGAGGTCTACAAGGACCTCGAGCCCGGCAAGTCCGTCGAGGGCGCGCACTGGACCGGCCGCGCCGAGGCGGAGGCCGAGATCGAGCGGTCGCGCCAGCGCGCGATCGACCAGGGCTACCACCACTGACCGACCGGCCCGCCCGGCGCCGCTCGGCGCCCGGGCGGGCCGTCGTGCGTCCGCACCCGGGCAGGTGACCGCCAGGGCCCGCTCGTGGGACGTCGACGACCCCGCGGACCCGTCAAGGACGCCCGGTGGGACCGGGACGCCCGGCGGACGTCAGGGGCGGCCGGCGAACGGCATGGTCTTCGACCAGCGCATGGACGTGACCCGCAGCGGCACGCCCGGCTTGGACGCCTCGACGATCTGGCCGTTCCCCACCCACATGGCCACGTGGTAGATGCTCGACGGGTCGTTCGCGCGCTCGCCCCAGAAGACGAGGTCGCCGGGCCGCAGCTGGTCGTAGCCGATCTTCAGGACCTGCTTGTACTGGTCCCTCGACGTCCGGTTGATGCTCACGCCGGCGGCGCGCCACGCGCCGGCCGTCAGACCCGAGCAGTCGTAGCCGTCGGGCCCCGTGCCGCCCCAGACGTACGGCAGCCCGACCTTCGACTGCGCCCACGCCACCGCGGCGGCACCCGCCGCGGCAGAGCCGCGCGACGTGCCGGTGCCGAGGCCGTAGGGCGCCGCGGGGGCGGGGGCCGGGGCCGGGGCGGGCGCGGGGGCAGGCGCGGGAGCCGGGGCCGGCGCGGGAGCCGGTGCAGGCGCCGGAGCCGGGGCGGGCGCCGGAGCGGGAGCGGTGCCGGGCGGCCGGGCGCGGGAGCCGGGGCCGGTGCCGGTGCCGGTGCGGCCGGTGCGCTGCCGGCGGGCGCCCCACCGGACGGTGCCGGCGCCGCGGCGTGCTGCGCCTGGGCGGCGGCCTCGGAGCGTGCTCGGCGCTCGGCGTCGAGGGCGTCCTGCCGGGCGCGCTCCACGTCGGCGCTGGTCTGCCGCGCCGCGGCGAGGGCCGAGATCAGCCCGTCGCGCTCGACCTGCCCGGCGGCGTACGACGCCTCCGCGTCGGACTGCGCGCGCTCGGCCGTGTCGAGGGCGTCCTGCGCGGCGGCGGCGGCGTCGCCGGCCTCCTGCGCGGCGGCGACCGACCGACGCTCCATGGTCTCGGCGACGAGCAGCGCGGCCTGGTACTCCTGCACGGCCTCGTCGGCCTTGCCGGTCGCCTGGTTCAGGGCCGTCGTGCGGCGGGCGACGTCCTGGAAGCCGTCGGCCGACAGCGCGGCCTGCAACACGTCGGCGGACCCGCCGCTGCGGGCGAGCTGCCGGGCGAAGGTCACGAGCTTGCGGCGAGCCTGCTCGGCCTGCCCAGCGGCCTCCTCCGAGCGTCCCGCGGCGTCCTGCGCGCGGGCCTGTGCGGCGTCGGCGTCGGCGAGGGCCTGGCTGTAGGTCTCGGCGGCGGTCTGCACCGTGACCTCGGCGACCTCGGCCGACGAGGCGAGCTCGGCGAGCCGGACCTCCATCTGCGCGACCGACTGCTGGGCCCGGCCGACGGCGGCGCGTGCGTCGCGCACGTCGTCCGACGACGGCGCCGCGGCGGCCGGCGGGACGACGAGACCGACCGCGAGCAGACCGACGGGCAGCACCGCGAGGCAGCGCGGGACGCGACGCCGGACCGCGGGCCGCGGCGCGTCGACACGCCCGGCACCGGCCGCTCGGAGTGCCGGCCGGGGATCGGGTGTCACGTCTGCGTCACGCACCCGGGGAACGCTACCTGTGGGATTCCCACAAGAGAACATCTGTCACACAGGTCCCAGAAGTCACATCGTTGTGGTTCGGGATCAACCCGGACAGACCCGCTCGACCGTTCGGGTGAGGGACCGTCCGGCCTCCCGCCGTACCGCGCCGTGGTCGACCGAGGGCCGCCGCCGACCACGCGTGCGCGGCGTCGCCGCAGGACGGCCGCGACGACGCCGATCCCGCATCCTGAGACGGGTGTGTCGAGGAGTGGGACGGTCGCCGTAGTCTCTGAGCATGTTCCGTCGAATGTGTCGCTGACCAGCGCACGTTCCCCCTGCCCGCGGCACGGACGCCCCGACGTCGGGGCCGACGGCACCGCCCCGGCCCCGCCGGCACGGCACGTGCGCATCCCCCCGACCCCCCGCGGGGTGGGCGTCGACGGCGCGCTCCTCGGGTGGCCGTCCCCCACCACCCACCGACCACCCGGCGCGACGCCGGCGAGGAGCAGACATGAGCAACGAGAGCTGGAGCTTCGAGACCCGCCAGATCCACGCGGGCCAGACCCCCGACCCCGCCACCGGGGCCCGCGCACTGCCGATCTACCAGACGACGTCCTTCGTCTTCGACTCCGCGCAGCAGGCCGCCGACCGGTTCGCGCTCAAGGAGCTCGGCCCCATCTACACGCGCATCAACAACCCGACCCAGGAGGTCGTGGAGAACCGCATCGCGAACCTCGAGGGCGGCGTCGGCGCGCTCCTGGTGGCGTCCGGCCAGGCGGCCGAGACCCTCGCGATCCTCAACATCGCCGAGGCGGGCGACCACGTCGTGGCCAGCCCGTCGCTCTACGGCGGCACCTACAACCTGCTGCGCCACACGCTGCCGCGCCTCGGCATCGAAACGACGTTCGTCACCGACCCGCACGACGCCCAGGCGTGGCGCGACGCGATCCGGCCGACCACCAAGCTCTTCTTCGCCGAGACGATCCCCAACCCCCAGGCCGACGTCCTCGACATCGAGCTCGTCGCGGGTGTCGCGCACGAGCACGGCGTGCCGCTCGTCGTCGACAACACCGTCGCGACCCCGTACCTGGTCAACCCGCTGCAGTGGGGCGCGGACGTGGTGGTGCACTCGGCCACCAAGTACCTCGGCGGGCACGGCACGGCGATCGGCGGCGTGATCGTCGACGGCGGCACGTTCGACTACGCCCAGCACCCGGACCGGTTCCCGAACTACAACACGCCCGACCCGTCGTACAACGGCCTGGTGTTCGCGCGCGACCTCGGCGTCGGCGGCGCGTTCGGCGCCAACCTGTCCTTCATCCTCAAGGCGCGCGTGCAGCTGCTGCGCGACCTGGGCGCGGCGATCAGCCCGTTCAACGCGTTCCTCATCGCCCAGGGCATCGAGACGCTGTCGCTGCGCATGGAGCGGCACGTCGCCAACGCGCAGCAGGTCGCGGCCTGGCTGGAGGCGCGCGACGACGTCCGGCGCGTGCACTACGCCGGGCTCGAGTCCAGCCCGTGGCACGCCAACCAGCTCAAGTACGCGCCGCGCGGCGCGGGCGCCGTCCTGGCGTTCGAGCTCGACGGCGGCGCCGCGGCGGGCCAGGCGTTCGTGTCCGCGCTCGAGCTGCACTCGAACGTCGCGAACATCGGCGACGTGCGCTCGCTCGTCATCCACCCGGCCTCGACGACCCACAGCCAGCTGACGCCGGAGCAGCAGCTGCAGTCCGGCGTCACGCCCGGCCTGGTGCGGCTCGCCGTGGGCATCGAGCACGTCGACGACATCCTGGCGGACCTCGACGCGGGGTTCCGCGCGGCCAAGGGCGCCTGAGACCCTGCTCCCGGCAGACCGACGGAAGGCACCAGCGCCATGACCGAGCCCGACCCCCGCACGCACGCACCGGACCCCACGCCCGCCCGGCGTGCGATGCCCGGCGCGATGCCTGCTGCGGGGGCGGGCACGGCCGTGCCCGACCCGCTGGTCGGGCGCCGTGCGCGGCGCGGCGCGGCGCTGGGCAGCCGCCGGCCGCTGCCCGAGCGGCCGGCCGTGCCCGCGAGCGCGGCGTGGCGCGAGGGCGCCGATGCGGGTCGCCGGCAGTTCGCCGACCTCGGCCCGCTGAAGCTGGAGTCCGGCGGTCGCCTGCCGGCCGTGCGCGTCGCGTACGAGACGTGGGGCGAGCTCGACGAGGACGGCAGCAACGCCGTCCTCGTCCTACACGCGCTGACGGGCGACTCCCACGTCACCGGCGACGCCGGCCCGGGGCACCCGACCCCGGGCTGGTGGCAGTCGATGGTCGGGCCGGGTGCGCCCATCGACACGGACCGCTGGTTCGTCGTCGCCCCCAACGTGCTGGGCGGCTGCCAGGGCTCCACGGGCCCGGCGACGACCGCACCGGACGGGCGCCCGTGGGGCAGCAGGTTCCCGCTGCTGACCGTCCGCGACCAGGTCGCCGCCGAGCTGCGCCTGGCCGACCTGCTGGGCATCGACTCGTGGGCGCTGGTCATCGGCGCGTCCATGGGTGGCCACCGCGTCCTGGAGTGGGCCGCCACGGCGCCCGACCGCGTCGACGCCGTCGCCGCCATCGCGACGTGCGCGCAGACGAGCGGCGACCAGATCGCCGGCTTCCACACCCAGCTCGCGGCGATCCTCGCGGACCCGCGCTACCGCGACGGCGACTACTACGACGTGCCGGACGGCGACGGCCCGCACGTGGGGCTCGGCATCGCGCGGCAGATCGCCCACCAGACGTACCGGTCCGCGCTCGAGCTCGACACGCGCTTCGGCCGCATCCCGCAGGGCGCCGAGGACCCGCTGGAGGGCGGCCGGTTCGCCGTGCAGTCGTACCTCGACCACCACGGCGACAAGCTGGCCCGCCGGTTCGACGCCAACACCTACGTCGCGCTGACCCGCACGATGCTCACGCACGACCTGGGCCGCGACCGCGGCGGCGTCGAGTCCGCGCTCGCGCAGGTCACGGCGCGCGCCCTGGTCATCGCGGTCGACAGCGACCGGCTCTTCACCCCCGCGCAGTCCGAGCGCGTCGCCGCCGCGATCCCCGGCGCCGGGCCCGTGCGGTACGTGCACTCCGACTACGGGCACGACGGGTTCCTCATCGAGGAGGACCAGGTCGGGCGGCACGTCGCGGACTTCCTGCGCGAGGGCGCGCGGCGGGCCTGACGGGTACGGGCGGCACCCGCCACCGTTGTGGGCCCCTGACGCGGCGACGCCCACGACGCGGCACCATGGACACATGTCCGTCGACGTCGCCACCGCCACCACCGCCCTGCGGGCCCAGTGGGACCGCCTGCACGACTGGGTCGAGGTGATGGCCGACCCCCGCCTGGGACGCGAGTCCTCGGTGCTGGCCGGGTGGACGATCGTCGACCTGTGGGCGCACCTCGGCCGCGCGATGGACGCGCTGGCCGTGTGCACACCGGCGCCCGCGGGCACCGTGCCGCTCACGCTCGGGGAGTACCTCGGGTCGTACGCGGGCCGCGCCGCGGACGTCGCGGAGACGACCCGCCAGCTCGCGGCGGAGCACGCGCTCGACCCGGTCGGCTACGTGACGTCGTCGGCGCGCCAGGCGTTCGCGACGCTCGAACGTCTCGGCCCGGGTGACCCGGTGGTGCAGGCGCGCCGCGGGCCCGTCCGCCTGTCGACGATGACGGTGTCGCGGCTCCTGGAGCTCGTCGTGCACGGGGACGACCTGGTCCGCTCCGTGCGGCGCGCCCGCGGCAGCGATGCCGTCCCCGACCCCGTCGACCCCGGAGCGCTCGCGCTCGTCGCGGACGAGCTGCTGGCGATCGTCCGGGCCCGCGGCGGCTGGGACCTGGAGGTCGCGGACGCCCGACGCTGGGTGCGCCTGGCCACGGGCCGTGTCCCGTACGACGTCGACGCGCTCGCGGTCGCGCTGCAGGCGCGCTACACGTCCGACGCCGTGCCCGACCTCGGACGCATGCTGCCGCTGCTCTGAGGGGCGGGAACGCCCGGTGGGGGCTACCTTGCGGCCATGAGCCTGCACGAGCTGCTGCGGCTGGAGCACCGGGGGTGGCGGTCGCTGTGCGACGGCACGGGCAGCGACGTGTACGACGAGCTGCTCACCGACGACGGCGTCATGGTGCTGGCCCACGGTGCCGTGCTGGACCGCGCGGCGGCCCTCGCGTCGCTGCGCGACGCGCCCGTGTGGGACGAGTACCTGATCGAGCACCCGCGCGTCGTGCCGGTCGGGGCGGACGCCGCCGCGCTCGTCTACCTCGGGACCGCGTCGCGCACCGGCGCACCGCCCTTCGCGGCGTGGATGACGAGCGTGTACGTGCGCCGGTGGGGCTCCTGGGGGCTGAGCCTGTACCAGCAGACACCGGTGGCCGACACGGTCTGACGCCCGGACGTCACGCGCCGTCCCGGCCGCCGCGGCGGGCTAGCGTGAGGCATGCTCTGCGCCCGCGTCGTGTCCTTCTCCCCCGACGACCCGCTCGCCGGCCTGGAGGTCGGCGACGCCCCGGAGGCGGCAGCCCCCGACGGCTGGACGAGCGTCGACGTGCGTGCAGCGTCCCTCAACCACCACGACCTGTGGTCGCTGCGCGGGGTCGGGCTGCGCGCCGAGCAGCTGCCGATGGTGCTGGGCACGGACGCGGCGGGGGTCACGGCCGACGGCCGCGAGGTCGTCGTGCACGCCGTCGTCGGAGGTCCGGACGGGCGCGGGGTGCCGGCCGACGAGCCCCGCACGCTGCTGTCGGAGCGGTACCCCGGGACCCTCGCCGAGCGCGTCGCCGTGCCCGCGTGGAACCTCGTCGACAAGCCCGCCGAGCTGTCGTTCGTCGAGGCCGCGTGCGTCCCGACCGCGTACCTCACGGCGTACCGCATGCTCTTCCGCTCCGGCGAGGCGCAGCCCGGGCAGCGCGTGCTGGTGCAGGGCGCCGGCGGCGGGGTCGCCGTCGCGGCCGTGCAGCTCGGCGCCGCGGCGGGCCTCGAGATGGTCGTCACGGGCCGCGACGCCGCCAAGCGCGAGCGGGCGCTGACGCTCGGGGCGGCGCAGGCGGTCGAGCCGGGCACCCGGGTCGGTCGTGTCGACGTCGTGCTGGAGACCGTCGGGAAGGCGACGTGGGAGCACTCGGTGCGCTCCGTGCGGCCCGGTGGGCGGATCGTCGTCGCAGGGCTGACCTCGGGCGACCCGGCGCCGGCGTCGCTCACCAAGGTGTTCTTCCAGGAGATCAGCATCGTGGGCGCGACGATGGGCACGCGCGACGAGCTGGCCCAGGTCCTCGCGTTCCTCGCACGCACCGGCGTGCGGCCCGTCGTCGACTCGACCTACCCGCTGGCGCGCGCCGCCGACGCGCTCGCCCGGCTGGCCGACGGCGCGCACGTCGGCAAGATCGTCCTCGAGGTCTGAGCGGTGCCGCCGCCGGACGCCCCGGCGTGGGACGCCACCACGCTCACGACGTCGTGGGGCCCCGACGCGCTCGGCGACGGCTTCGAGGCGCGCCGCCTCGACCTGGCCGACGACGACGAGGGCGAGGTCACCGCGACGCTCGTGCGTCACCTGCCGGACCCTGCGCTGCGGCCCGCGCGGGCCGTGCTGTACGTCCACGGCTGGTCGGACTACTTCTTCCAGGCGCCGCTCGCACGGTTCTGGCACTCCCAGGGTGCCGCGTTCTACGCGCTGGACCTGCGCAAGTCCGGCCGGTCGCTGCGCGAGCACCAGACCCCCGGCTACGTCGACGACCTGCGCACGTACGACGAGGAGATCGGCGCGGCCCTCGACGTGGTGCGCGCCGAGCTCGGACCCGTCGCGCGGGTCATGCTCATGGGCCACTCGACGGGCGGGCTCGTGCTGAGCCTGTGGGTCGCGCGGCACCCGGGCGTCGTCAGCGGGCTCGTGCTCAACTCCCCGTGGCTGGAGCTGCAGGGGTCGTCGCTCGCACGGCACCTGTCGGCGCCCGCCATCAGCCGGCTCGCGCGGTTCAGCCCCAAGGCCGCGCTGCCGAACATCGACCCGGGCTACTACGCCCGCACCATCGACGTCGCCACCGGCGGGGACTGGACGGTGGACGCGCGGTGGCGGCCCACGCCGTCGTTCCCCGTGCGCGCGGGCTGGCTGAGCGCCGTCATGGTGGGCCACGCCGCCGTCGCCCGCGGGCTGGACATCGACGTCCCCGTGCTCGCGGCCGTCTCCGGCCGGACCCTCATCAGCCCGCGGTGGAGCGAGGACATGCGCACGGCGGACGTCGTGCTCGACGTCGAGGCGATCGCGCGGCGGGCGGTGCAGCTCGGCCCCGTCGTGACGCTCGTGCGCGTGCCGGGCGCGATGCACGACCTCACGCTGTCCGCGCCGCGAGCACGCGAGCGGTTCTACGCCGAGCTCACCCGCTGGCTCGTCGCCTACGGCTGGTCCTGACGGCGCCCGCCCGCGCTCACAGCGCGCCGGTCGCCTCCGCGAGGGTCGGGCCGCCGTCGCCGAGGCGCCACGCGCGCCACCCGTCGACGCCCTCGACGCCCGAGAGGGTCGCCGCGGCCACGTCCGGGTCCGGCACGACGCTGCCGTCGGGCAGCTCGATGAGGCCGTCGGGACGCAGCAGCGCCGAGAACCGCTGACCGCGCCGCTCGCGGACCCACACCAGGGTCGTCACGGCACGACGGCTCTTCGCGAGCATCGCGAGCTCGGGGTACGGCCAGTCCGGGCGCGCCGGGCGCCGGGACCCGTCGCGCACGTCCGCCGACGCCTGCCCGCGCGGCGGGGTCGGGGAGCTCGCGCCGTCGCCCGGGGCCGCGTCGCCGGGTCGGCCGTCCGCGTCGGCCGTGCGCGCGCCCGCACCGTCGACGACGGCGGCGCGCAGCCCCGCGACGGGCGTGAGCGTCGCCGGGCCCTCCAGCATCGACGTCGACGGCGGCACCGACGCGTCGCGCGGCCACTCGGTGACGTCGGGCCGTCCGGGGCCACCGGGACGCGGGGAGTCGCTCGGCGCCTCGGGCGGCTGCGCCGTGGGGCCGGCCGTGCGGAACGGCAGCGGCGTGGGCTCGGTGACGCTCCCCCGGCGGCCGATGGGCGTCGGCGCGGGCGGCTCGGTCTGCTCGGGCGGCGTGACGGCCCGCAGCTCGCCCGTCGGCAGGGAGCGGGGCCGGCCCGACGGCAGGCCGGGTGCCCGCTCCGGCTCGTACGCCATGGCCGTCGCGAACGCCTCGCTCGAGCGCACCAGGCGCAGCGCGGTCGGCTCGACGGGGCGACGCACGCCCTCGTGGAGCGCGAGGGGCGAGACCTCGAGCAGCCGGCGCTCGTCCCCGCGGACGACACCGACCTGCAGCACGTCGACCTGGTGCTCCCCGCCGCGCAGGAACCCGAGCGTGTCGGTCGCCTCGGCGGCGACCTCGGAGCAGAGCAGGAGCAGCCGCACGCCGCTGCGCGTCCGGCCGATCGTGGTCCCGAACGGCACGTGCTCACGGAAGGCCGCGAAGTCGACCGCGAACCGGCTGGGGTCGACGTGGTAGGCGCGGGCCAGGTCGGCGGTCGTCATGCGTGCGGCCGCACCCCCGTGCCGCAGGGCGGTGACGACCGCGTCGTCGTCCAGCACCTGCGCGACGTCGACGACCACGGGACGCCCGGACGCGTCGAGGGCCAGCAGCTCGGGCAGGTCGGCGCGGTCGGACGTGCCGCGCACGCGGACGACGAACAGCGGCTCACCGGCGATCGCGGCGAGGTGGTGGGTGACCAGCGCGGTGACCTCCTGCGCGAACGAGCCGGCGAGCGGCTGCATCGGCTGGACGAGGCGCGGGCGTCCGTCGTCGAGCTCGAAGATCGGCATGTCGCGTCCGGGCCTTCCTTGCACAGCGGGGCGGTCGTGACGGGTCGCACCTGGCGGCACAGCGTGCGGTCGTCGCCTGGACACTGTCCCACAACTGGGGTGACGGAGTCAGCCCGTCGGACGGGCGACACGGGGTCCGACGAGGGTGCTGCCCGACCACCCGGGTGGTCCCCCCGCAGGTGGACGCGCACCGCCCGCCCCCGCGGGTGCGACCCCGTCCACGCACCCCCGCCGAGCGCGGTACTCGACCGCCGAGGGCGGTACTCGTTGATGCCGCGCTCGGTGGTCGAGTACCGCGCTCGGGGGGTGGGGTGGGGCCGTGGGGGTCAGGCGGGAGGCGGGGTGCGGCCCGGGAGGCGGGAGGCCAGCAGCTCGGCCAGGTGGACGCCGTGCACGTCGGCGAGCTGCTCGGCCTGCGTGCGGCACGAGTACCCGTCCGCCAGGTACACGTCCCCCGGCGCGGCGGCCCGCAGCGCCGGCAGCAGCGCGTTCTCCGCGACCGCGACCGACACGTCGTAGTGGCCCTTCTCCATACCGAAGTTGCCGGCCAGCCCGCAGCAGCCCGCGAGCGCCGAGAACGTCGCCCCCGCGTCGGTGAGGAGGCGGCGGTCGGCCGTCCACGTCATCACCGAGTAGTGGTGGCAGTGCGGCTGCACGACGGCCGTGACGTCCGACAGGTCGGGCACCTGCCAGCGGTCCCCCGGCCCGATCGGCGCGGGCGCCGTGAGCAGCTCGGCCAGCGTGCGCGTCTCGCGCGACACCGCGACGGCCCGGGGGTCGTCCGGCAGCAGCTCGACGAGGTCGCTGCGCAGCACGGCCGTGCACGACGGCTCGAGGCCGACGATCGGGATGCCGTTGACCGCGAACGGCCCGAGCACCTCCAGCAGGTGCTCGAGCTGGTGCCGCGCGCCGTCGAGCTGCCCCGTGCTGATCCACGTGAGCCCGCAGCACGCGTCGTGGTCGGGCACGAGCACCTCGTAGCCCGCGTCGCGCAGCACGGCGACGGCGGCGTGCGCGACGGACGGCGCGAGGGTGTCGGAGAACGAGTCGGTCCACAGCAGCACGGGCGGTCGGGGCGTCGCGGTGGCCCCGTCGCCGGCGGCGGCGTCCGCCTCCGCCGGCAGCGTCACCGTGGTCGCGTCGGCGCGGCCCACGACGCGCACGTCGCCCGACCGTCGTCCCGCGCGCCGCGACCAGGCGCGGAACGGCTCGGGGGCGAACTTCACCATCCGCCGCCGCGTGTCCATGCCGCCGAGCGCCAGCACGGCCTTGGCCACGGGCCGCACCCCGAGCACGGCGTTGGCCAGCGACGCGAGACCCGGCACGCCCGTGACGAGCCGCGCCCACCGAGGCAGCCAGCCCAGCGCGTAGTGGTTCACCGGCCGCAGCCGCCCCTTGTACGTGCGGTGCAGCACCTCGGCCTTGTACTGCGCCATGTCGACGCCGGCGGGGCAGTCCGACGAGCACGCCTTGCAGCTCAGGCACAGGTCGAGGACCTCGTGCACCTCGGGCGACGACCAGCCGCGCGACACCAGCGACCCGTTCGCCATCTCCTGCAGCACGCGCGCGCGGCCGCGCGTCGAGTCCTTCTCGTCCTTCGTCGCCAGGTACGACGGGCACATGAAGCCGCCCGCCGCGGTGGTGTCGGCGCGGCACTTGCCGACGCCCACGCACCGGTGCACGGCCGTGGTCATGTCGCCGCCGTCGTGCGCGAACGCGAACCCGCCGGCCCCGGCGAGCAGCGGGCGTGCCGCGGGCCGGCGCAGGTCGGCGTCGAGCGGGCGCGGGCGCACCAGGACGCCGGGGTTCAGCAGGTCGCGCGGGTCGAAGAGGTCCTTCACGGCCCCGAACAGGTCGATGGTGCGCCGCGAGTACATGACGGGCAGCAGCTCGGAGCGCGCCCGGCCGTCGCCGTGCTCACCGGACAGCGATCCGCCGTGCCGCGCGACGAGCTCGGCCGCGTCCTCCATGAACGCGCGCAGCGGGCCGCCCGACCGCGTCATGGGGATGTCGAGACGCAGGTGCACGCAGCCGTCGCCGAAGTGCCCGTACGCCAGCCCGTCGACGCGGTGGTCGGCCATCAGCGCCTCGAGCTCGCGCAGGTAGGCGCCCAGCCGCTCGGGCGGGACCGCCGAGTCCTCGAACCCGGGCCACGCCTGCTCGCCCGACGGCGTGCGCCCGCCCAGGCCCGCGCCGTCCTCCCGGATGCGCCACATCGCCACCGCGTCCGGGCCGGGCGGGAAGACGCCGACCGCGTCGGTGCCCGCATCGGCCGCCAGCGCGCGGGCCGTCGCCAGCGCCTCGTCGAGGGTCGCGCCGCCGACCTCGCACATCAGCCAGCCGCCGCCGGGCGGCAGGTCGGGCACCGCGGACGCGCCCTTGACGCGCCGCACCACGTCGACGAGCCGCGAGTCCATGCCCTCGATCGCGAGCGGGGCGTGCGCCAGCAGCGCGGGGACGGCATCGGCGGCGGTCGGCATGTCCGGGTAGCCGAGGACGACGAGCACGGGCGCCGACGGCACGGGCACGAGGTTCACCGTGGCGCCGAGCAGCGTGACGAGGGTGCCCTCGGTGCCGACGAGCATCTTGGCCAGGTCCGTGCCGTGCTCCGGGGCCAGGTGCTCCAGGGAGTACCCGGACACCTGCCGGCGGAACCGCCCGAGCTCGGTGCGGATAACGTCGAGGTGCGCGCGGACCAGCGCGTCGAGCCCCGGGACGACGTCGAGGGCGCCGGCGCCCGAGCGCGCGGTGAACCGGCGGCCCGTGCCGTCCACCACGTCGAGGTCGACCACGTTGTCCGCGGTGCGGCCGTACGCGACGGCCCGCGGACCGCACGCGTTGTTGCCGATCATGCCGCCGAGCGTCGCGCGGGCCTGCGTGGACGGGTCGGGACCGAACCGCAGCCCGTGCGGCGCGGCCGCCTGCTGCAGGTGGGACATGACCACGCCGGGCTCGACGCGGGCGGTGCGGGCGTCGGGGTCGATCTCCAGGACGCGGTTCACGTGCCGCGAGAAGTCCAGGACGATGCCCGTCCCCACGGCGTTGCCGGCCACCGACGTGCCCCCGCCGCGCGACGTCAGGGGCGTGCCGGTCTCGCGCGCGACCGACAGTGCCGCCAGGACGTCGTCGGTGTCCCGCGGGAACACCACGACCTGCGGCACGACGCGGTAGTTGGACGCGTCCGTCGAGTACTCGGCACGGCGCCGGGAGGAGTCGTCGACGCTCCCCCGCACGACGTCGCGCAGCGCGTGCACGACGTCCCGGCGCTGCGTCCCGGTCGCGTCGGTCGTCACAGCCACGAGGGGCAGTCTCCCACCACACCACCGGGACCTGCACCGCGCGTCCAGCGCGCGCGAGCACACCGGCGGGCCCCGTCGTACCGTCGGACGGTGCGTCGCGCCCCGGTCACGATCCTGTGCGCGGTCCAGTTCGTCGACGTCCTCGGCGTCACGAGCGTGACGACCGCGATCCCCGCGGTGCTCGCCGGCCTGGGCCTCGACGCGTCCGCCGCGGGTCCGCTCGCCACCACGTACGCGATGTTCTTCGGCGGCCTGCTCGTCGTCGGGGCACGCCTCGGGGACCGCCACGGGCACCGCCGGGTGCTGGCCGCGGGGCTCGTGGGGTTCGCCGCCGTGTCCCTGGTCGGTGGTCTCGCGGGGTCGCTCGAGCAGGTGCTCGCGGCGCGCGCGCTGCAGGGCGCCGCGGCCGCGCTGTCGGTGCCGTCGGCGCTGCGACTGCTGCTGCACGCCACCCCGGACGACGGCGCCCGGCGCACCGCCCTCGCGGCGTGGAGCGCCGCGGGGGCCGCGGCGGGCGCGGCAGGGTTCGTCGTCGGCGGTGCGCTCGTCGAGGTGCTCGACTGGCGCGCCGTCTTCTGGGTGAACGCGCCGATCGGGGCGCTGCTGGTGGTCGGCGTGCTGCTCGTCGTCCCGCCGCTCGCACCGGACGACCCCACGACGCGCCTGGACCTGACCGGTGGCGTCCTGCTGGTCGTGGCGGTCATGTGCGTGGTGGCCGGGGCCGCCGCCGTCGAGCAGGGCACGGGCGCCGGACGCGCGGCTCTGCTCGTGACGGCCGGCGCCGCGGCCGCCGCGACGTTCGCGTGGCGCATGCGCCGTGCCGTCGCGCCCCTGGTCCCGCCGCGGGCGTGGCGGTCGGCCCACCTGCGCGACGGGACGGTCCTGTCGTTCGTCAACACCGCGACCACCAGCAGCTCCTCGGTGCTCGCGACCCTGCACCTGCAGGACGAGCTCGGGCTGTCGGCGCTCCGGACCGGGCTCACGCTGCTGGGGCTCAGCGCACTCGTCGTCGTCGGGGCCGCGGCCGCCAAGCCGCTGCTGGACGGCCGGGCACCGGGCTCCGTGGCCGGTCTGGGCCTGGCCGTCGTCGCCGCCGGCAACGTCACGCTCGTCGTCGGGGACGCGGCGTGGGCGGCCGTCGCGGTCGGCACGGCCGTCATCGGGCTCGGCCTCGGGGTGGCGTCGGTCGCGGCGACGACGCTGGGCACCGACGTGCCGGACGACCTGACCGGCAGCGCGAGCGGCATCCTCAACACCGGCGCGCAGCTCGGCACGGCGGTCGGCACGGCCGTCCTCGTCATGGTCGCCGGCACGACGTCGCCGGCGTGGGCCTGGGCGGCCGCGGCCCTGGTCGCCGGGGCGACCGCCGCGTGGTCGGCGGCGCGGGACGACGCCCCGCGCCACCGGCCGCGCCTCAGGACTCCAGGGCGGCGTCCAGCGTGATGTCCGTGCCGGTCAGGGCCTTGCTGACCGGGCAGCCGGCCTTCGCGGCCTCGGCGGCCTGCTGGAAGCCCGCGGCGTCGAGACCCTCGACCTCGCCGCGCACCTTCAGCGCGACGCCCGTGATGCGGAAGCCGCCCGCCGGGTCCGGCCCCAGGCTGACGTCGGCGGTCACCTCGAGCGAGACCGGCGTGCCGCCCGCCGCGGCGATGTCGGCCGACAGCTGCATGGCGTAGCACGACGAGTGCGCCGCGGCGATGAGCTCCTCGGGGCTCGTCGTGCCGCCGGCGTCCTCGGCCGCGCGCTTCGGGAACGACACGTCGTACGTGCCGACCTTCGAGCTGGTCAGCTCGACCTGGCCGCCACCGGCCTCCAGGGTGCCGTTCCAGGCCGTGCGTGCGGTGCGCGTGGGCATGTCCACTCCTCGTCGATCGGTGACGGGCGCGGCGGCGCCCACCTGCGACCCTAGGCGCAGCCCGCGGTCATCGCGCGCGTTCCAGGTGCCCCGCGACGACGTGCGGGGGTGCGCCGGCGGCCCGCAGCGCCCAGGCCGCGCGCGCGTGCAGCGCGCGGCGCTGGCCCTCGTCGAGCGCCGCGTACAACGACGTGCGGACCAGGTCGTGACGGAACACCAGGCGGTCCCCGCGGGCGTGCACGACCCCCGCGGCCAGGCCGTGGCGCAGCGTGCGCCAGCACTCCGTGACGGGCTCGCCCGCCAGCGCGGCGAGGTCCCCGACGACGAACGACGCACCCAGCACCGACGCCTGGCCGAGCATCTGCAGCACCTGCGGCCCCAGGTGCTGGACGTGCGCCCGCCCGACCCCGTCGAGCTCGTCGAGCCAGCCGGTGCCGATCGCCTCGACCACACCGCCCCGCCGCTCCAGCACGCCGCAGGCCTCGGCGGTGCGCACCACGTCGACGACGAGCCGCGGATTGCCGCCGGTGGTCGCCAGGACGCCCCGCAGCGCGGGACCGACCCGCGCCTGCAGCAGCTGCTGCGCGAGCTCCACGGTCCCGGCGGGGCCGAGCGGCCGCAGCTCGAGGTACCGCGCTCCGGCGCGCGTCCAGCCGGCGACGACGACGTCGAGCTCGTCGCGGTGCGGCACGCCGCGCATCGTCATGACCGTCAGCGCCCGCGGTAGCGCTCCCTCGCCGGCGAGGACGGCCAGGAGGTGCAGCGTGCACGTGTCCGCGAGGTGCACGTCCTCCAGCACGAGGACCCACGGGCCGTGCTCGCCGCGCCGCCGCACGAGGGCGGCGAACAGCTCGTCAGCACGCGCGAACCGCGCGGGCGCGTCGGCCCGGTCCGCCGGCAGCATGTCGAGGAGCGCCGCGAGCTCGGCGACCACCGGCCCGCGCTCGTCGCGTCCCCGGGAGGAGCCGAGCAGCGCGTCGGTGAGCAGCGCGTACGGTGCCGCGCCCGGTCCGACGGCCCGGCCCAGGCAGACCTCGACACCGAGCAGCGCCGCAGCGCCCTGCAGCGCCTCGACGAGGCGCGTGCGCCCGACCCCGGCCTCGCCCTCGAGCAGCACCGTCGCGCCGCCGCCGGTGGCGACGGACGACAGCAGCTCGTCGAGGTCGTCCAGCTCCGCCCCACGGCCCACGAGCGGGCGCGTCGGGGACGTCGGCTCGGTCATGGAGCCGATGGTATGACTCAGCCGACGTACTCCCAGTGCCACGGCTCCGGCTTGCTGCCGCCCTGGCGTGCCCACTCCGGGAGCGTCCACTGGTACGCGGGTGCGTGCTGGCGCATCCACTCGTGCTGCGCGGTCCCGAACGACTGCACGTTGCCGCCGAGGTCGACGGCCACGCCCATCCCGTGGTTCGACGTGCCCGGGGCGGCGCACAGGCGGCCCTTGTTCGCACGGCACGCGACCTGCGCCCCGTAGGAGCGGTAGGAGTCGGAGACGTCGAGGTGCGTCCCGAACTGCGCGAAGAACGCGGCGTCGAGCGCCTCGAGCGCCTGGGCGGCGTCGCAGCGCAGCAGCGCGGCGCTGTCGAAGGACACCCCGCACAGCGCGGAGCTGGGGATCTGGCCGTTCGCGTAGCCCTGCAGGGACGCCTTCCACGCGGCCCGCTGCGCCTCCTGCTCGGCCGCGACGCGCGCGGCCTCCTCGGCGGCGGCCTGGGCCGCGGCCGCCTCGGCCTTCTTCTGCTCCGTCGTGGTCAGCACGACGTCGGCCGCCTGCTTGACGCGGTCCAGCGCCTCGCGCAGGGGGGTCGTGGCCGGGTCGGCGACGTCGGGGAGCGTGACCTCGGCGAGCCGGTCGCCGGGCGCCACCTCGGGCTCCACCTCGACGCCCGGCGCGGCCGGGTCGACGGGTGCGGCCGCGACCGCGGCGGACTCGGTGTCGACCTGCGCCTCGGCCTCGGGCTCGGCGTCCTGGCTGCGCTCGGCGTCCTCGGCGCGCTCGGCGTCGCGCGAGACGTTGCGGCTGCGGACGGGCAGGTCCGAGGCCGTGACGTCCTCCATCGCGACCTGGAGGGCGGCGGTGGCGGCGTCGAGCTCGGCCAGCACCTCCTCGGGGACGGCGGCCTGCGCGGCGTCGGAGCGCACGCGGGACGCCTCGTCGACGACGGTCTGGGCGGCGGCGACGGCCTGCGTGCGCAGCTGCGCGAGGTAGGCGGTGGAGGCCCGTGCCGCGGCGGCGCGCGCCAGCTTGGACGTGTCGCTCGCGGTCGAGGTGGTGGTCGGCTCGTGGGCGTCGGCGGTCACCACGACGGCGCCCATGCTCAGCACGAGACCCAGTGCCACACCGCCCTGGGCGATGCGGGTGGGCAGCTTCGTCGCGCGTACGGCGCGGGGAACGGCGGTCGGCTGCGGGCGCGGGGCGACGTGCCTGCCGCCCGACGATCGACGCCGACGACTCGGCAATCTGTCACTCACGCGAAACACGTTAAGTGTTTCGGACGCCCGTCCAGACCACTTGAGGCCGAGATCACGAAAAGATCGTGTGCACATCCTGTTACCAGGGCGTCATACCACGGGCAAGCCGGGCGCACTACGCTGACGCCCGTGCTCGCAGACGACGACCGGCCCGCCCCGGCCGCCACCGTCCCGCCGTCCGCCCCCGCCGACGGCGGGCTCGACGACCTCTACGACATCGCGCGGCTGGCACGCCGCCTCGACGTCGAGCACGCGACGATCCGCGTGTGGCTGTCACGCAAGGTGCCGTGGCTCCCACCCCCCGACGGTCGCCTCAACGGCGGCGCGGTGTGGCGGGCGACGACGCTCGAGGGCATCGAGGAGCGGCGGTTCCGGCGACGCCCGGGCCGCAAGCCGCGGTTCTCGGCCGCACCCGCGGCGGCCGACGTGCCGCGCACGGGGTCGATCCCCATCGTCACCGCGCGGGTGCCCGCGCCGTCCGCGTCGCACACGGCCCCTGCCGTCCCCACCCCGCCGTACGGGCTCGACGCCCTCTCCTCGCGCTGACCACGGCCGCGCGCCGGCCACCCCGACCCCGCCCTCCGGCGCGGTCGACCACCCGCGCGCGCCTGCGGGCGGACGGCGGCGCGGCGCCGCCGCGCGGGTTCCGGCGGAACCCGGCGAAGCACCCCGAGCGCCAGATTGTGGAGATGGGGTGACGAATGCCCTACCGGTCAGTAACGTGCTCCGCGTGCCCGGGGTGTGTGACCCCAGCCACACCCCGGCATGACGAGCGTCGGTCCGTCCGGGCCCGTCCCGTCCTGCCCGCTCCGCGTCGTCCGACACCCCGGGATGAGACCGCCATGCCACGTCGCCCGCTCGCCGCCCTCACCGCCGTCTCCGTCGTCCTCGCGGGCGCCCTGCTCGGGGCGCCCGCCGCGAGCGCGGCACCCCCGCCCGACGACCCGTCCGGCCTGCTCGTCGACCGCGTCGTCCCGGTCGAGAAGGTCGAGGGCGTCGGCGAGGCCCTGGCGCAGGCCACGGGCACCGTGACCGCGTTCGTCGAGCTGGCGACCCCCTCGGGGGTCGAGGTCGCCGCGGACGGCGGCAGCCCGCAGGAGGTCCGCGAGGCGGCGGCCCGCACCGAGGACCTCGCGACGGACGTGGTCCCGGCGGAGGCGTCCGGCGCGAGCGCCCGCAGCACCACCGCCGCGCCGCAGCGCCTCGGCACCGTCACCAACCTCGTGTCGGGCACCCTCGTCCTGGGCGACGCCGCCCAGCTGCGCGCGCTCGCGGACGACCCGGACGTCCGCTCGGTCCGCCTCGTCGCCTCGCGCACGCTCGACAACGCGGCGCAGGTCGAGTTCACCCGGGCCCTGGCGACCTGGCAGGACACCGGCGCGGTCGGCACCGGCGTGCGCGTGGGCATCATCGACACCGGCCTGGACTACACGCACGCCGCCTTCGGCGGCCCCGGCACCGTCGAGGCGTACGCGGCGGCGTACGGCGCCGACGGCACCGGGCCCGTCCCCGCGGGCTCCTACGACCCCGCCAAGTACCTCGGCGGCATCGACTTCGCCGGCCAGGACTACGACGCGGGCGGCGAGGGCGCCCAGCTCGTGCCCGCCCCCGACGAGAACCCGATCGACGTCAACGGGCACGGCACGCACGTCGCCGGCACGACCGCCGGGTACGGGATCACCCCGGACGGCACGACGTTCGACGGCGACTACTCCGAGCTCACCTCGGTCCGCGACTGGCCCGTCGGCCCCGGCACCGCGCCGCGCGCCGGCCTCTACGCGCTCAAGGTCTTCGGCGACGTCGCCGGGTCCACCAGCCTCACGACGCTCGCGCTCGACCACGCGGCCGACCCGGACGGCGACGGCTCGTTCGACGACCGCCTCGACGTCCTCAACCTGTCGCTCGGCGGCGCCGGCGCGCCCGCGGACGACCCCGAGTCGCAGCAGGTCGCCGAGCTGACCGCGCTCGGGACGACCGTCGTGCTGTCCGCCGGCAACGAGGGGGACGTCGAGGACATCGGCGGCTCGCCCGGCAACGGCGCCGCCGGCCTGACGGTCGCGTGGTCCATCGGCAAGGACCTCGCGTTCGACGCCATGGAGGTCACCGAGGCGGCCGACCCGGGCCTCGTCGGCCGGCACACCGGGCAGAACTCCGTCGCCTACGCGGGCGACGACGTGACGGCTCCCGTCGCGTACGTCGGCGAGCGCTTCGACGGGTGCACCGCCTTCACGGCCGAGCAGGCCGCCGCCGTCGCCGGGAAGATCGCCTACCTGTGGTGGGACGACGACGACGCCAGCCGCCTGTGCGGCTCCGTCCTGCGGTTCAACAACGCGGCCGCGGCCGGTGCGGTCGGGGTGCTGCTGCCGACGGAGCTGCGGATCTTCTCTGCCGGCATCTCCGGCAACGCCGCGATCCCCGGCTTCCAGATGACCGCCACCACGACCGACGCGCTGCTGCCGGAGATCGAGTCCGGCACGCTCGTCGCCCGCATCGGCCCGTCGCTCGCGCTCACGACGCGCCAGGACGTCGGGGCCGACACCCTCAGCACCTCCTCGTCGCGCGGGGTGCACGGCTCCCTCGGCTGGGGCAAGCCGGACGTCGCCGCGCCCGGTCAGCAGATCGTCTCCGCCGACGTGGGCTCCGGCAACGGCGGCGCGTCGAGCAGCGGCACGTCGATGGCCGCCCCGCACGTGGCCGGCATCGCCGCCCTCGTCCGCGAGCAGCACCCGGGCTGGTCGGCCGCGCAGGTCAAGGCGTCGATCGTCAACACCGCGACGCACGACGTGGCCACGGAGCCCGGCGGCGACCTGTTCTACGGGCCCGCACGTGTCGGCTCCGGCCGTGTGGACACGCTCGCCGCGGTCACGAACGACACCCTCGTCTACAACGCGCAGACGCCGCAGCAGACGTCCGTGAGCTTCGGCGTCGTGCCCCTGGCCGACGAGCCGGTGACGATCCGCAAGGCCGTCACGGTCCAGAACCTCGGCTCGACGTCCCGCACGTACAGCACGCAGGTCACGTCCAGCACGACGTCCGGCGCGGCCTCCATCACCGCGGCACCGGCGAGCCTGCGGGTCCCCGCGGGCGGCACCGGGATCGTCACGCTGACGTTCACGGCCGACCCGGCCACCGTCGCACGCGAGATCGACCCGACCCAGCAGGTCGAGCAGCTGCCCCGCATGCCGCGCGAGTACGTCTCGCAGGTCTCCGGCCGGCTCGTCCTGACGTCGGGCGACGACCAGTGGCGCCTGCCCGTGCAGGGCACGCCGCGTCCCACGACGGACCTGCAGGCCGCGGACGTCACGTTCCCCGACCCGTCGGCGGGGACGGCCGAGCTCGCGTTCAGCGGGCGCGACGTCGAGGCCGACGGCTGGGTGGGCCTGGCCACGCCGCTCGTGCACGCCGCCGACTCCCCGCGTCTGGAGCCGCTGCCGGCGGGCACCGAGACCTCGCGGTCCACGATCGCCGCAGGTGACATCCGGCACGTGGGCTGGGCGTCGACCGCACCCGCGGTGACCGCCGCGGGCGGCGACCCGACGACCGAGGGCTACCTGGGCGTCGGCATCGCGACCGACGGCGACTGGGCGGTCCTCGGGCACTCGCTGCTCGCGCAGGTCCTGCTCGACACCGACGGCGACGGCGAGACCGACGTCATCGCTCTGGCCAGCAAGCTCGCCGACACGGACTACTCGGTCGTCCAGACCTACGACCCGGCGACCAACCAGCTGCTGGCGGACACGGAGCTGCTGTACCCCTTCGGCGGGAACTACGAGATGGGGGCCTTCGACAACAGCACGGTCGTCGTGCCGGTGCCCCTGTCCGCCCTCGGCGTCGAGCCGGGGACGCCGGTCGGCGTGCGGGCGCAGATGCTCAGCCCGTACGCGTTCGCCGGCGACGGCGTCGTCGACGAGGTCGGGCCGTTCACGGTCGACCCGTACAGCCCGCCGCTGTGGTTCGAGTCGAACATCGGCGCGGACTTCGTGTCGCAGGTGGGCGACGGCGCCACGATCGACGTGCACGGCGGCCCCGGTGCCGCCGACGCCGACGTGCTGGTGCTGCACCACCTCAACGGCACGGGCGACCGCGCCCAGGTGGTCGGCGTCGACGTCCCCGCGGCGATCGCGACGACCACGACCCTCGAGGTCGACTCCTCGCGGACCGCCGGTGAGGGCGCGCTCTTCCAGATGGCGCTGACGCCGCGCGAGGCCACCGGCACGTTCACGCTGTACGACGGCGACACCGCCCTGGGGACGACCGAGGTCGTCGACGGTGCGGGCGTCTGGAGCACCGATCAGCTGGGTGCCGGCCCGCACGCGCTGCGCGCGGAGTACACGCCGGACTCGCCCACGTACGCGCCGTCGACGTCGAACGTGGTCGAGATCGAGTTCGCCCCGTCGGCGTCCACCACGACGCTGAGCGTCACGCCGACCGTCGTCCGGTACGGCAGGCCGGTGACGGCGACCGTCACGGTGACGGGCCAGAGCTGGGCGCCGTCCGGGACCGTCACGATCAGCGAGCGCGGCAAGGTGCTCGCGACCGCCGACCTCACGGTCGACGGCCTGGTCGGGACGGCGACGGTCGAGCTGCCGCGCGACCTGGCGACCGGCACGCACCGGCTCGTCGCGGCGTTCGCGGGCGCCACGGACATCGCGGGCTCGCAGGCCACCGCGCAGGTGCGGGTCACGCCGGGGCAGGCGACGATCGCGCTCGAGACCGCGACGTGGACCGTGCCGCGCGGCAGCACGCCGACCGTCACGGTCCGGGTCGGCGGCGGCGAGGGCGCACCGGCGGCCACCGGGCGGGTCACCGTCCTGCTCGGCCTGCGCCCGGTGGGCACGTACCGCCTGGTCGACGGGGCGGCCACGGTGACGCTGCCGGCGGTCCGGTCCACCGACGTCGTCACCGCGGTGTACACCGGCGACGGCCGCTACCTGCCCGCGCTCACGCGGCACGCCGTCCGCGTGGGGTGACCCTCGGTGACGGGTGTCGCCCGGACGTCCGTCCGGGCGACACCCGTCCGCGCGGGTCAAGGCGCGCCCTGCCGGCGCCGATGCCCCCGCATGGGACTGGAACGAAGCGCGCCGCAAGAAAGCGGATCCGTGCTGCCGACGCCCCACGGGCCCGCGGGACCGCCCGCCCCCCGGCCGACGCCGGCCGAGCAGGCGACGCCCGTGCCGGACGAGGTGACGGACCACGTGCTGTCGGGCCGGACGCCCGACGCCGTCGCGCTGCTGCGCGTCGTCGAGCACCTCGCCGACGCACCCGCCATCGACCCGACGACCGGCGGCACGTCACCCGCCGACGACTCCGCCGCCGACGACAGCACTGCGGTCGACACCGACGCCGACAGCACGGCCGACGACACCAGCGCCGACAGCACGGCCGACGACACCGTCGCCGACAGCACGGCCGACGACACCGCGCCCCCGGTCGCCGCCCCCGCCCCGGCCGCCCTCGGGCCGACCGCCCTCGAGCCGCCCGCCAGCGCGCCACTTGCCCCCGCGCCACTCGCCACGGACGTCGTCGGTCCGGTGGCCGCGGCGCTGTCCGACACCCGTCACACCGTCGACGAGCTCAACGCCCCCGAGCGCGTCTTCCTCGCCCAGCAGCGCGCCCTGATCGGCGAGCTGTGCCCGGACCCGGCGGACGCCGACGCCGTCGGCGCCCTGTTCGACCGGGTGCGCGAGCAGTGGACGCAGGCGGAGGACCGGCCCGACCCGCGTCCGCTGGCCGAGGCGTTCGGCGTCGCCCTCGGCGACCTGGTGCGCGCCGGCGCGCCCGACCTGGCGTGGGCGACCTGCAGCGACCGCTACGGGGTCGAGATCGTGCTCGCGCGCCAGGACCCCGAGGTGCTCGTGTACCCCATCGCGTCGGTCGGCCAGTCGTGGTCGACGGCCGCGCCCGGGTGGTTCGTCGCGCACCTGGCGCACATCCTGCGGGGCGTCACCACGGAGCCCACCCCCGCCGACGCCTGACGTCGCCCCCGGCCGCACGGGCCCCGGCCGCTTCCTCCCCCGGAGCGCGCCGGGGCCCGTGCCTCGTGCCCGCACCGGACGACCCACCGCGAGTCGGACTCATCTCCGGCACCGGTCGTGTCGATACTGGTGCGGTGAAGACGTTCGACGACACCGGCATCTTCGAGCTGGTCGACGAGGCCCCGGAAGCCCCGGAGCCGCCCCGACGCGCGCGGCAGGCGGTGGCGGTGCTGGTGGCCGCGGCACTGGTCGTCGCCGCGGGCGTCGCCTGGCTGCTGCTCGCGCGCACGTCCGACGACACCGCGGCCGCTCCGATGACCGTCGCGCTGCTCGAGCGTGAGGCCCAGCCGACCGACGAGCTCCTCGCCGACGTGGTGGACGAGACGAGCATCGACCCCACCACCTCCCGGTTCGCCGTCCGCACGACAGCCGGCCAGCACTACGCCGCGAAGCGCTGGGACGGAGGCCTGTGCCTGGTCGTCGTCCCGGAGGGCGACGCGGCACGGGCCGTGTGCACGGCACCGTCCCCCACGGCGACGGTCACGCTCCTGGGCGAGGACTCCTCGCAGGTCCGGCTCGGCGCGGACGACGCCCCGGCCCCCGACGCCGCCGAGGGCTGGCGCAGCGCGGGGACGAACGTCTGGGTGCTCGACGCGCCCGCGGCCGGCTGAGCCGAGGACCCGTCAGGGGCGCCGGCCCGCGGCGTCGGTCAGGGCGTCGACGACGCGCCGCACGCTCGACGCCAGGCCCCAGCGCTCGGCGAGCGCGAGGAGCGCGTCGGGGTCCGCCGGCGTCGCCGGCAGGTGGTCGTCCACGTCCGCGACGGGCGCGTCGGGGGCGACGGTGACGACGCGGGGCGCGACCGCGAGGTAGTCCGCGGCGTCGGTCAGCCGGGTGCGCTGGGTGGCGGTCAGGCCGCGGTCGCCCGCGTCGCGGGCGGCGAGCACCCCCTCGAGCGTGCCGTAGCGGTGCAGCAGCGCGGCGGCGGTCTTCTCCCCGATGCCGGGCACGCCCGGCAGCCCGTCGCTCGGGTCCCCGCGCAGCACCGCCATGTCCGCGTACGCGCGCCCGGTGGGCACTCCGTACCGCTCGGCGAGGACGGCCTGGTCGACCTCCAGCATGTCCTTGACGCCCTTGACGGGGTACAGCACGCGCACCGGCACGTCGTCGTCGACGAGCTGGAACAGGTCGCGGTCCCCCGTGACGACGTCCACCGGCTCGCGCTCGCCGCGGGGGCGTGCGGCCTCCCGCGCGACGAGCGTGCCGATGACGTCGTCCGCCTCGTACCCCGCCGCGCCCAGGCGGGGGACGCCGAGCGCCGCGAGCACCTCGACGATCACCGGGACCTGCGCCGTCAGCGCCTCGGGCACCTCCTCCACGCCGGTCGTGCCGGGCACCTCACGCGCGACGCGGTGCGCCTTGTACGACGGCACCGCCTCGACGCGGAACGCCGGCCGCCAGTCCTCGTCCCAGCACGCGACGAGCCGCGTCGGCCGCCGATCGGTGACGAGCCGCGTGATCATCTCGAGCAGCCCGCGCACCGCGTTGACGGGGGTCCCGTCGGGTGCGCGCACCGAGTCGGGGACCCCGAAGTACGCGCGGAAGTACAGCGACGCGGAGTCGAGCAGGAGCAGGCGCCCGGCGGGGCCGGCGGTGGCGGTCATGAGGGCACCGTACCGAGCGGCACCCACAGGGGTGCACCGCCGGCACGGGACGACGGCGGGGCCGGGCGTGCCCCCTCCGGCACCACCCGGCCCCGCCGCTGCGCGAGCCCTCCGGCTCGCCGTCCTCGTCCCGCGCGCGACCCTCAGGCCGGGCTCAGGTCCAGCTGCTCGTCGACGACCGCGACGACGCTCCACGTCCCGCCGTCGGCGTCCGTGAGCTCCCACGCCGGGACGAGCAGGCTCGCCCCGGTCGGCGTCGACAGGTACGTGGCGCCGAGGCGGGCGCCCGTGATCGTCACCTCCTGCACCGGCCAGGCGATCGGGTCACCGGGCGACGGCACGGCGGGGACGGTCGGCTCGGCGGTCGCGCCGGGGTCCACGAAGCTCTCGGGCGCGAGGCCGTCGGCCGTCACCGCGTCCTGCACCACCCTGCCCCCGGCCCTCGCCGCGAGGGGCACGACACCGCCGTACGAGGCCCCGAACCGGGGGTCGTTGAGACGCTCGACCGCCGCGTCGGCGCTGACGACGTCGTAGCTGCCCAGCTCGACGAGCGTCGCCAGCGGCGCGGACACCGACTGCACGCCCGTCCCGGCGAGCTGCACGGACCAGCCGAGGCCCGTCTGCGTGCCGTCGACGACCTGCGCCCCCGTGACGCTCACGAGGCCCGGCACCCCGGTGTCGTCGGACACGGTGACCTCGTACCCGTCGACGTCGACGCCGAGGCGCGTCATGAGGTCGCGCGCGGCGGACGCCGCGGCGTCCCCGGTCGGGGTGGACGTCGGGTCGCACACGCTGGGGTCGGCCGGTGCCGGGTCCTGCGGGGCGACGGGCTCCGGGAGCGGCACGACCTGCGACGGCAGCGGCTCGACCATGACGTCGGGCTCGGGGACCTGCTGATCGGCCGCCTCCTGCTCCGCGGCCCCCGACGACGTGCTGCCGTCGAGCGTCTCGGGCGGGCCGACCGTGCACGTCGACGGGTCCCACGCGCGGTCGTAGAACCACATGCTCGCCTGCCCGTCGACGCTCACCTGGACGGTCGCCGCCGTGCCGTCGTTCGTCCCGACGGTCCACTGGCCCCACTCCAGGCGCGGCTCGCCGGGCACCCCCAGCACCTCGGCCACCTTCGCCGCCGTCGCGGCCGTCGCCACCGAGGCGTCGAACGCCCAGGCCGTCGCCGAGCCCGCGGGACCCTCGAGGCCGCTGCCGGAGAAGACCGTCCGGCCACCGAACCACCCGGGCGCGACCATGCTGCGGGCCGCGTCCTGCGCCGCCGCCAGCTCCGCCGTCGGGCCACCGGCGCCCTGCAGCGCGATGGCCGGTGCGGCCGGCGCGTCCGCTCCCGCCGCGCCGACGGCGTACCCCCCGCCGCCGACGAGCGCGACGCCCGCCGCCACCGCGGCGACCTGCAACCAGCGCGCCGGTCCACGCCGCCGCGCACGAGCCGCGGCGAGCTCGTCGGGCGCGGTCGCCGCCGACGCGAACGGCACCCCGGTCGTCTCGGTCAGCCGGGCGTGGAGCCGCGCGGTGTCCGGTGCGGCGCCGGCCGCGGGGTCGGCGGCACGCACCCGCGCCACGTCGGCGTCCGCGTCGGCGTCGGGACCGGTCGCGCGGCCGGTCGCGGCGTCGACGGTCGGGTCGGTCGGCGGCACGCCGGCCGCGTCGCCGTCGCGGGGGTCGCGCGTGTCGTCCATGGGTCCTCCTCGGTCGCACCCGGACCGTCGCCGAGCCGGTGGCTGTCTGTGCCCTCTGCTGTTCCTGTGTCCCCGCCCCCGCGGCTCTTGCATCCCGGTGGCCCCGGGCCCGGCGTCCCGACTCGTGGGACGGAGTCGTCGCGAGACCGGGCCCGGTGCGGCTCAGGGGGCCGATGGGCGTGCTGAGCCCGGTCTCGCGGGGGTCCGCGAGTGCCGTCGCGCGAGCAGGCCCTCAGGCGGTCGCGTCGAACGCCGCGCGCAACCGGCTGCGGGCGCGCGACAGCGCCGCGTCGGCGCCGCCCCGCCCGATCCCCAGGGCCGCCGCCAGCGCCTCGCCCGTCAGGCCTTCCCAGGCGTGCAGCAGCAGCACCTCGCGGTCGCGCGCCGACAGGCCGGCCAGCACGGTGCGCACCGTCTCGTCGCGCACGGCACGCAGCGCCGGGTCGTCGGCGTCGGTCTCCTCCGGGACGTCGGCGACGGGCACCGGACGGCTCTTGCGCCGGTGGTTCGCGACGACGAAGCCGGCGGTCCGGTAGAGCCACGGCAGCTCGGCGCCCTCCGGCACGTCCTCGCGGCGGCGCCACGCGACGGTGAGCACGTCGGCGGTCAGGTCCTCGACGTCGGAGCGCGCGACGCGCCGCACGACGTACCGGTGCACCGCCGTGCCGTGCGCGTGCACGAGGCCCTCGAACCACGCGGCGTCGCGCGCGGGGTCGCCGGCCACGGGGACGGTGTCGGCGGCCACGGCCACGCGGACGGCCGCGACGCCGCCGCTGTCGGACGTCGTGCCGTCGGCGCCGCTCACGGCGGTTCGGACGTCGGTGTCGTGCTCAGGCTGCGCGGGCACGGCGGCTCCCGGGTCGGGCGGGGGGACGGGCGGGTGAGGACGGTGCGCGCACCGCCCTCACCCTCCGGGTGTCGCGAGACCCCGGCTTCTTGCACGTCACGGTGCACCCGTCGCCGCCCACCCGTCGCGGGCGCGCGTCAGAGGCCGTCGGCCACCACGGCGGTCGCCCGGAGCCACGCGTCACGCGTCGCCGGACGCAGGGAGGCGTGGTCGATCGGGCCGCCCGTGACGAGCGCCTTGTCGTGCGGCACCTCCACGACGCCGCGCGTCAGCGCACCGAAGTGCGAGCGCAGCCGCTGGCGCAGGTCCTTGTCGACCTTCGGCTCGGGGTAGGACAGGATCGTCACGGCCTGCCGGACGAGCTCCTCCTGCCCCGTCGCCCGCAGCGCGTCGAGCGCCCACGCGGCCGACTGCGCGGTGTCCTCGCGCAGCGTCGAGACGACGACCAGCTGGTCGGCCGACTGCACCGCGGCCTGCCAGTTGGAGGCCCGCATGTTGTTGCCCGTGTCGACGACGAGCACGCGGTAGAACTGCGTGAGCACGTCGTGCAGCGACCGGTACGACGCCGCGTCGACGCTCTCGATGGACGCCGCGTTCTCGTCCGACGCGAGCACGTCGAACTGCTCGTCCTGCTGCGTACGGACGAACTGGTCCAGGTCGCCGATGCGCAGCGTGCCGCGCTGCGTGAGGTCCGGCAGGGCGTGCAGCAGGTCGACCGCGGTGCGCGTGTGGTCCCCGTGCGACGAGCGCCAGCCCAGCGTGCCGCGGGTCTCGTTGTTGTCCCACGCGAGGGTGTAGCCGCCGCGGGCCAGGCCGAACGTCGAGGCCAGCAGCATGGTCGCGGTCGTCTTGTGCGCGCCGCCCTTGGGGTTGACGACGACGACCGTGCGCGGGCCGTCGAACGTGCGGCGGATCGCGTCGACCTGCGTGCGCCGGGCCCGCTCCTGCGCACCGGGGCGCGGCTTGACCGCACCGAACGTCAGGCGCCGCACCGTGCGCTGCCACCCCTGCTCCGCCGGTCCCTCGTGGCCCGGGTGGCGGGCGGCGAGCAGGTCGTCGAGCGTCGGCAGCGTGGTGCTGTCGGCCGAGCGCCGCTCCGAGCGCGTCCCGCCGCGGGCGGCCTCGCCGGCCACCGGCACCGCACCGGACGCCGGCTGCGCGACGACCGGCGTCGCACCGGTCGGCACGGCGGGCGTCGGCGTGGACAGGGCCTCCGGCTCGGACCAGGTGTCCACCACGGGCACGGGTGCGACGTCCGTCTCCTCGGCCTCGTCGACCCGGCCGTCGGGGTGGATGAGCAGCGCCCACAGCCCGTCCGGGTCGCGCACCTCGACGGGCAGCGCCCGCCCGGCCTCCGCGGCGATGGCGGCGATGCGCGCCGTGACGGCGGCACCGGCCTCCGCGAGGTCGGCCATCGCGACGCGCTCGCGCACGCCGTCGACGGAGATCTCACCCGTGCCGTCCTCGCGGACCTCGGCCGTGATCTGGGGCAGGCGGGGCGCGTCGACGCCCTCCGCCACGGCCGCGACCGCACCCGTCGTGGCCTGCACCGCACCCGTCGTGGTGCTCGGCTCCGTGGCCACGTTGCCGCCCTTGCGCGTCATGTCAGCTCCCTACGTCCCGCCCGGCACGCGAACGTCCGTCGACCGGCCCCCGCAGGCGCGAGCACGCCACATCCTGGACGAACGTATCGTCAGACCTGCGTGGCCGCACAACGGGCGGCACGTGGCGCTCGGCACACAGGGGCCGCGGCGGCCCGCGTCCGGGTCCGCCCGGTCGCCCGGTCCGCTCCGGGCACGGTGGCCGCCGCGGGTCACCCGCCCGCGAGCAGCCCGGTGCAGAACTCGAGCAGGTCGTGGTTGCCGTCGACGAGGTCGCGCTCGGTCATCTCGTGGTGCTCGTCCCCGACGACGCCGACGTCCTCGACGACGAGCCCCGCCCCGCGCCCGGACCGGACCATGCGCCGCACCGACACCGCGAAGCCGATGCCCGGCGGCAGCGGCGGCAGCTCGCGGCGGGCCGCGTGGTAGGCGTACTGCACGTCGTCCGCCATCCAGACGTTGGCACCGCCGGCCCCCGACGCGGCCCCCACCGAGACGACCCGCCCGATGCCGTGGTCGACGACGCCCGCGGCGAACAGGTCGCCGCACGAGTAGGTGTTCGCGTCCACGACCGCGACGACCGGCCCGTGGTAGGCGCGCTCGACGCGGTCGAACGCGTCGGGGTCGGTGATCGGCAGGTGCTGCGAGAACTCCTCCCCCAGCTCGAGCGCCGCGCGTGTCGAGCCCGCCCAGTCGGCGAGGTCGGCGCCGTTGCCGTCGGCCTCGGTGATCGCCACCATCGCCCGGGTCGCCCGGCAGGCGAACCGGGCCGGCTCCACGGGGGCGTCGGTGAACAGCCCGAGCACGCGCTCGGCGGTCTCGATGACGCCGCCGGGGTTGGCCCGCAGGTCGACGACCAGGCCCGACGGCGGCAGCGCGCGCAGGAGGCGGGCGACCTCGTCGACGAAGCGCCCGGTGTGCTGGACGTCGAACGTCCACAGGCGCAGGTACCCGAAGTCGCCGCGCGACGTGGTGACGGGCCGGGCCGCGACGGCGTCGGAGAAGTCCGTCGGCAGCCACCCGGCGTCGCCCGCGCGCGCGACGGCGTCCCGACGCTCCGCCTCCCACAGGTCCGTGGCGAACAGCAGCTTGCGGGCCCGGCGCGTGCTCTCGCCGATGGCGTCGATCGCGCGGCGCGTGCGCGTCCCGAGCAGCGTGTCCGCCGTCGCGGCCGACCGGGGCCGGATCGCCCGCCACTCGAAGCGGACGGTGCGGTCGGCGCCGGCCGCCGGGTCGTCGGCCTGTCGGTAGCCGACGTCGACCCACAGCTCGTCCGGCGGCGGCAGGTAGGCGAGCGGGCGCTGCGTGAGCGTCTGCAGCGCACGGGCGCGGCGGGCGTCGGGACGGCCGCCGGTGAGGGTGTCGGCGTACAGGTCGACGGCCCGCGCGAAGGGCACGCCGTTCCACGTGGTGACGTGCACGCCCGGCGCGAACGCCGGGTCGGGGACGTCGTCGGTGACCTTCGTGACGGCGAACGTCGGCGACGTGTAGGGCCCGAAGGACTCGACGAGGAACGGCATGGCCGCGACGTACGTGCTCGTCGCCTCGTCGGCCGACCCGACGAACAGCTGGGTGTGCTGGTCCCGCAGCCGGTTGATCAGCCGCGTCAGCGCACGCAGGAACCCCGCCGAGTCGAGGAACGGGATGTCGCGCCGCAGCGCCGCCAGGGCGGCGACGGCATCGAAGCCGTACAGCGCGCGCTTCTGGCCGTAGTGCACGTAGACGTCGGTGAGCAGCGTGGTCCACAGGTCGACGAGGTCCTGCCGCTGCGTGGCCGTCAGGACGACCGGGGACGACGCGTCGGCGCGCGGGACGACGTCGTCGAGCGGGGCGCCCGTGCGGGCCTTCCGCGCCGTGTCCCCGTCGGCGGTCACGGCAGGAACGTCGCGCGCAGGGGTGCGAGCACGCCGCCCTGGATGGGGGACGCGTCGAGGGCGTCGAAGAACGCCGCGTCGTGCTCGACGGCGGGCACCGGCGGGATCCGCACCGCGGCGGGGTCCTTGGGCGGGCCGGCGCGGCCGGTGCGCCGCGTGTCGGGCATGTCGAGGAAGAGCTCGAGCTCGGCGTCGGGGGCGAACCGGGGGCCGGCGGCGGCGCGTGCCTGCGCCGCGACGACGGCCTGCTGCGGGTCCCGCTGGACGGCGTCGAGCGTGCCGGTGACCTCCTCCCACGACCAGGCCGCCGCGGGGTCCTGCGGGTCGGGCAGCGCGACGCGTCGCGGGCGGCCACCGACGGTCGCGGTGAAGCTGGGCGGGGCGCCGGCCGCCTCCATGAGGTCGGCGTCGCCGTACCGCGGCACGCCGCCGACGACGACGAGGGCGACGTCCTGCTCGCGCGCGGCGACGACGCCCGCCCACGGGTCGCGGCCGTGCGCACGGATGACGACGACGTCGGCGAACGCCCCGGGCACCAGACGTCCGACGGGGCGGTGCCAGCACCGCTCCAGGAGCGTGCCGGGGTTGCTCGTGACCATCTCGACGATCTGCGCGTCGGTGAGGTCGTACCCGAGGTGGTCCGCGGCGATCCGCGCGACCTTCATCTCGCCAAGCAGGTTCTTCGTGCCCGACGGCCCCCAGTCGCTGCCGAGGCAGACGGTGACGCCGCGGGCGCGGGCGTCGTCGACGAGCGTGGTCTCGCCGTAGAGCACGAGGTTGGACAGCGGCGACCAGACGACACCGCCCGCGGCCGCCGCGTCCCAGTCCGCCCAGTGGGCGGCGTCCACGGCGCAGCAGTGGACGGCGATGAGCGTGCTCAGCAGCCCGTCGGTGCGCTGCAGGTCGGTGTAGTCCTGCAGGACGCGCGACCCCCGCCGCCCCTCCGCGCAGTGGTAGATGAACCCCGACCCGGCGTTCATCCGGCGCACCGACTCGGTGAGCGCGTCGGCCGTCCTGGTGACCACCGACGTGTAGATCAGGTCGTCCCTGCCCGTGCCGGCGTCCTCGCTGTCGACGTTGCGCACCACCGTGCGGTAGCCCCGGTTCGACGTCGGCCACCCCTGTGCCGCCGTCGCACCGCCGGCCATCGCGCGGACCTGCACGTACGCGAGCAGCGCCTCCGGGCACGCCTTGGCGTACACCCACGCCGGCTCGGTGACCGACCCGGTGTAGGTGTCCGCGTCCGGCCAGTGCTTGTTGTGGCGCCAGGGCTCCGTGCGGCCCGGCTCCGTCCACAGCGGCAGCGCGTCGTACGCGAGGTGGTTGTGCATGTCGACGAAGCCGGGCAGCACCAGGTCGTCGCCGACGTCGACCTCGGTCGCCCCGCTGAACCCGGCGCGGCGCCTGCGCCCCGGGGTGACCTCGACGACGCGGTCGTCCTCGATCCACACGCGCCCGCGGCGCGGCGCCGCGTCGGCACCCTGCGCCATCGGCAGGACGCGTCCCGCCAGCACCAGCTGTGCCATGACCGGCCCCCCGCCGACAGGCCCGACGTGCGGGGGTGGCGTCCGGGCGTGCACGTCGTGCTCACGGTGGATGCGGCCGCGCCACCGAGGCTCCCCCAGGCACCCGGGGCGGGTGTCGCCGATGCTACTCGGCGCGCTCCGGGGGGACACGGGTGAATCGCGGACGCCGCGTGTGGCGCCGGACCCGTTCCGCTGGGACGCTCGGGAGGAAGGGCTCGGGAACAGGGGGACCCGATGATCACCGACCCGTTCGACACCGGACCCACAGGCGTGTTCCGGACGCTGTGCCGCATCTACCCCGACGACACCGTCTTCCGCGGCGCCGACGGCTTCCGGTCCCTGTGGGGGCCGATCTTCTACCGCGGGCGCGCCAACGGCACCGCGCGCCTCCTCGTCATCGGTCAGGACCCCGCCCAGACCGAGGCGTTCACGCGTCGGATCCTGTCGGGGCAGGCGGGGCGCCGGGTGCAGGGGTTCGTCGAGAAGCTCGGGTTCACCAAGAGCTACCTCATGGTCAACGCGTTCCTGTACGGGATCTACCACCAGGGCATGGCGCTGCCGCACCTCAACGACCCCGGGATCCAGGCGTACCGCGACCGCTGGCTGCGGGCGGCGCTGGCCCCGGGCAGGATCGAGGCGGTCGTCACCTTCGGGACCCCCGCGTTCCACGCCTGGCAGGCGTTCACGCAGTCGCCGGAGGGAGCCGGGGTGGACGTGTTCCAGCAGCGGGCCCTGCACCCGACCGCGGACAAGGAGGGTGGCCCGATCACGCGCCAGGACCTCCTGGACAACTGGAACGTGGCGCTCGGTCGGCTGCACGCCCAGATCCGCGACCCCGACGAGCAGCGGCCGCTGGTCCCCTACGGGGACGACTTCACGCGGGCCGAGCTCCCCGAGATCCCGAGCCGGGACCTGCCGATGGGCCTGCAGCCCTGGATGCGCAGCACCGACTTCTGGGCGACGCTCGCGTCCCCGCCGGGCACCGAGCGCGCGAACATCTCGGTCGAGGTCCCGTAGGGCGGACCCGCGACGCCCGGCCGACGGGCGGTGTCACTCCTCCGTGTCGACCTCGAACCACACGGTCGTGCCGCCGTCCGGCAGCCGCGCCGATCCCCACACGGTCGACAGCGCCTCGACGAGCGCCATCCCGCGCCCGCTGGCCGCCGTGGGCTCGGGGTGACGGACCTGCGGGACGCCGCCGCCGCGGTCGGTGACGGCGACGCGCACGACGTACCCGTCGACCCGGACGGCCACGCGCACCGGCTCCCCGGCCGGCCCGTGGATGACGGCGTTGGTGACGAGCTCGCCGGTCAGTAGCTCGATGACCTGGTTCGACGCACCGCCGACACCCGCACCGGCCACCGCCCGCATCACCCAGTGCCGCGCCTGGCGCGGCGTGGTGCGCTCGGCGGTCAGGACCACCTCGTCGTCGAGCAGGGGCGGGGGTACGCCGCGGCGGCTGCGAAGGTCACGGACTTCTCCCACGGGCACAAGGGTGCCTGACGCGGGCCGGTCCCGCCGCCCGGGACCGCGGCGCGGACGGGTGACGGGACCGTGACCTGGACGGTCGACCGGGGCGGTCAGGGGGTGCGGGCGGGCGGCACCCACCCCTGCGACGGCATGCAGAACCACAGGCCGGCGTAGACGACCACCGACGGCCCGGGCAGGACGAGCAGCAGCACGAACACCAGCCGCACCACCCAGGTCTCCACGCCGAGCCGCGCCGCCAGGCCCGTGCACACCCCGGCGAGCCATCGTCCCGTCTGCGGCCGTGAGAGCCCTGCACGTGCGAAGGCCGCGCGTATGCCGTCCATCCGTCCTCCAAGTTCGTCGGTACGACGAGTCTGGTCGTCCGCCGCGCCCGGCGCCTCCGGGGCGGGCCCCCATCCGCCCCTGACCCGACCCCGAGCCGCCCTGAGGTACCTCAGACGCCCCCCGACGCCAGGTGCTGGGCGGTCGCCCGATGCCGCCCGGCACGCCTCAGGACGACCGTGGACGACGTGCCGGGGAAGGTCCGCGACCCGCGCGAGGGGGACCGCCGCGGACGTGACCAGGAGGACGACATGAGCACGGAGCTGTGGGGACCGGCGCTGGACGCCGAGATCGCCTACCGGCGCGAGTCGATCGAGGCCGGGGTGCGGCGGGCACGCGCCGGGAGCGCGGTACGGGCAGCCGCACCGCGCGACGCCGACCGCACCCGTGCGGCCCGCCGCCGCGGGCGTCGGTGGTGGCTGGTTGGATCGGGGGCGTGGCACGCGGTCCGATGAGCACACCGTTCGTGGCGCGCGCGGCGCAGGTCGCCCGGCTGACCGAGGCGCTCGACCGCGCGCGCACCGGCGCGCCCTCGCTCGTCCTGCTGGGCGCGGACGCGGGCGTCGGCAAGACCCGCCTGCTGCGGCACGTCGGTCAGGTCGTGGCCGGCGACGGCGCGCGCGTGGTGACGGGCCACTGCGTGGACCTCGGGGAGATCGGGCTGCCCTACCTGCCGTTCGCCGAGGCGCTGGGGGTGCTGCGGAGCGTGGAGCCGGACGCCGTGGCGGACGTCGTCGCGGCGCGGCCGGCGCTCGCGCGGCTCGTGGGCACGGCGGCGGACGTCGCGGCGCCCTCGGCGTCGGACGCCGACGAGCGGCGCGAGCTGTTCGAGGGCGTCGTCGAGGTGCTCACGGCCTGCGCGTCGCCCGGGCAGCCGCTGCTGCTGGTCCTGGAGGACCTGCACTGGGCGGACGCGTCGAGCCGTGACCTGCTGCGGTTCGTCGTGTCGCGCCTCGCGGCGCAGCCGCTGCTCGTCGTCGCGACGTACCGCACGGACGACCTGCACCGCCGCCACCCGTGGCGGCCGGTGGCCGCCGAGCTCGCGCGGCACCCGCGCAGCGAGCACCTGGCGCTCGAGCCGTTCGCCGGTGACGAGCTGCGGGAGTTCGCGGCCGCCGTCGCGGGCCGGCCGCTGCCCGACGCGCTCGTGCACCGCCTGCGTGAGCGCGCCGAGGGCAACGCCTACTTCACCGAGGAGCTCATCGAGGCCGGCGCGGACACCGACGCTCTGCCCTGGTCCCTCGCCGACGTGCTGCGCACCCGCGTCGAGCGGCTCGACGCGACGACCGTGCGGCTCGTGCAGCTCGCGTCCGCCGCTGGACGGCGCGTGCCCGAGCCGCTGCTGCGTGCCGCGGCCGACGCCGACCCCGCCAGCCCGGACGGCACCGTCGACGCGGCGCTGCGCGAGGCCGTCACCCAGCACGTGCTGGTCGTCGAGGACGGCCGGATCGCGTTCCGGCACGCGCTGCTCGCGGAGGCCGTCTACAGCGACCTGCTGCCGGGCGAGGTGTCCGCAGCGCACCGGGCGTTCCTCGTCGCCCTCACCACGGCGACCTGGCCCGGCGCGGCGGCGCAGCGCGCGAGGCACGCGCTGCGCGTCCCGGACCTGCCGGTCGCCCTGACGGCGTCGTGGCAGGCCGCCGAGCAGGCCCGGCGCGTGCTGGCCCCGGCCGAGGAGCTGCGGCACCTCGAGGCGGTCCTGCGGCTCTGGGACGCGGTGCCGGACGTCGCGGCGACGCTGCCCGAGCCGCGCGCCATGGTGCTGCGGCTCGCCGCGGGCGCCGCCAGCCGCGCCGGCGAGTCCGAGCGCGCGGTGCAGCTGGCCCGGGCGGCGGTCTCGGCAGCGGCGGACCCGGCGGCGCGCGCCCGGGCACGCACGACGCTGGCACGCCACCTGCTCGGCATGGAGGACGTCGACGCCGCACTGACGGAGGCAGCCACCGCGCTCACCGAGCTGGGCCCCGACCCGTCGTCCGAGCGCGCGTGGGCCCTCGCGACGTACGCCCGCGCGGCGCTCAACGTGGGGCGCGAGGACGAGGCGGCCGAGGTCGCGGCGCGCGCCGCCCAGGTCGCCCACGAGGCCGGTGACGCCGCCGCGGAGTCCGACGCGCTCACGACGACCGCGGTGGCCGAGCACCT
Source organism: Cellulomonas wangsupingiae (assembly GCF_024508275.1). Taxonomy (NCBI): domain Bacteria; kingdom Bacillati; phylum Actinomycetota; class Actinomycetes; order Micrococcales; family Cellulomonadaceae; genus Cellulomonas; species Cellulomonas wangsupingiae. The sequence goes on along the minus strand of NZ_CP101989.1, from coordinate 614,265 downwards.
CGACCACGAGCGCTCGACACGCCTGCTGACCGAGGCGCTCGCGCGGGCCGAGCAGACCGACGACCCCGCCACCGAGCTGCGGATCCGGTTCAACCTGACGACGAACGCCTACTACGCGGGCGACCTGCCGCGCGCGGCCGAGCACGCCGCGGCCGGGCGGCGGCGGGCCGCGGCCCTCGGGATGACGTGGGCGCCGCACGGTGTCGACCTGCGCACGCTCGACACGCTGATCCGGTTCGTGCGCGGCGACCTGTCGTCCCTGCCGGCGGACGCCGACGGTGCGCCGGGCTACGCGCGCGCCGTCGTCGCGGCCACCGACCTCTACGCCGCGACGGCCCGCGGGGACGCCGACGTGCCCGAGCGTGCCGCCGCGCTCGAGCCGTGGTGGCCGCGCGACGCGCTCCTCGCGCTGACGGCGGGCGGCAACGCCGTCGACGCCCTGACGTGGCAGGGCCGCACCGCGCAGGCCCGGGCGTACGCGGACCGGCTGGACGCCCACATGCGGTCCCTGTGGTCGCCGGAGTACCTGGGCGGGATCTGGCTGACCGCGCTGGCGCTGGCGGCGGTGGCCGACGAGGCGACCGTGCGGCGCGCCGCCGGCGACGACGTGACCGCGCTGCTCACGGAGGCGGGTGCGCGCCTCGCGCGCGTCGAGCACACCGCGCGGCACGGCAGGCCGCACGGCGGGCGGCTCGGGCCGGAGGGGCGCGCGTGGCTGGCGCGCGCACGTGCCGAGCACGCCCGGGCGGCGGGCGACGCCGATCCGGAGCTGTGGCGTGCGGCGGTGGCCGAGCTCTCGTACGGGCACCGGTACGAGACCGCGCGCACGCGGTGGCGGCTCGCGGAGGCGTTGCTGGCGACCGGGGACCGGGCCGCGGCGGGCGCGGAGGCGGGGACCGCGCTCGCCGAGGCCCGGGCGATCGGCGCGGTCCCGTTGGCCGAGGCCGTCGCCGGACTCCTCCGTCGCGCGCGGCTCGGGGGCCCGGCGGAGCCGCGCGGGGACGTGCTCACCTCCCGCGAGGCCGAGGTGCTGGCGCTCGTCGCGCAAGGGCTGTCCAACCGGCAGGTCGGCGAGCGGCTGTTCATCTCGGGCAAGACCGTGTCGGTGCACGTCTCGAACCTGCTGGCCAAGCTGGGGGCGTCGGGCCGCACCGAGGCGGTCACGATCGCGCACGAGCGCGGGCTGCTGGGCCGGCACGAGGCGGCCGACGCCGCCGGGTGAAGGGCGCGTGTCGGCGCGCGGCCCTACGGTGTGAGCCATGGCACAGACCTCGGCGGTGGAGCTCGACGTGCGCGGCCGCACGGTGCGGGTCAGCAGCCCGGAGCGCATCGTCTTCCCGGAGCGCGGGCTGACGAAGCTCGACGTGGTGCAGTACTTCCTCACGGTCGGTGACGGCATCCTCGGCGCCCTGTTGGAACGTCCGACGACGCTGGAGCGCTGGCCGAAGGGCGTCTTCGAGGGCGCGCGGATGGCCACGCGGCAGGACTCGACGGGCGACGCGTTCTACCAGAAGCGCGTCCCGCAGGGGGCGCCGGAGTACGTCGAGACGTCGCGCATCGCGTTCCCGTCGGGGCGGACGGCCGACGAGGTCGCCCCGAGCGAGCTGGCCGTGGTCGCGTGGGCGGCGAACCTGGGCACGCTCACGTTCCACCCGTGGCCCGTCGTCCGGGCCGACGTGGACAAGCCCGACCAGGTACGCATCGACCTCGACCCGCAGCCCGGCACCGACTTCACCGACGCGGCCCGCGTCGCCCCGCACGTCCGCGAGCTGCTCGCCGAGCACGGCCTGCAGGGCGTCCCCAAGACGTCCGGCGGTCGCGGTCTGCACGTCTTCGTGCCGATCGAGCCCGTGTGGTCGTTCACCGACGCACGCCGCGCGACCATCGCGTTCGGCCGCGAGCTGGAGCGGCGCCTGCCCGACGAGGTCACGATGAAGTGGTGGAAGGAGGAGCGGGGCCGCAAGATCTTCGTCGACTACAACCAGATGGCCCGCGACCGGACGATCGCGTCCGCGTACTCCATCCGCTCCAACGCCCGTGCCACGGTCTCCGCGCCGCTGACGTGGGACGAGGTCGACCAGGTCCACCCCGACGACTTCGACGTCCTGACCATGCCCGAGCGGTTCGCCGCCGTCGGGGACCTCTTCGCGCCGCTCGTCGCGCACGCCGCCCCGCGGTACCGCCTGGACTCGTTGCTCGAGCTCGCGGACCGGCAGGAGCGCGACGAGGGCCACGGTGACCTGCCCTACCCGCCCGAGTACCCCAAGATGCCCGGCGAGCCCAAGCGCGTGCAGCCGAGCAAGGACCGCGACCGGGCACGCTGACCCTGCGCGCCGGCCCTCGAGCGGTGCTCAGCCGCGGTACTCGTAGTGCCAGTACTCGGGGTTCGACCCGTTCTGGCGCGCCCACGCCGGCGACACCCAGCCGTAGGCCGGGCCGTTGGCCACCAGCCACGCGCGCGCCGCCGAGTCCCAGCCGTAGTCGCACGGCAGCTCGGGGACGTCGAGCGCCAGGCCCGTCCCGTGCGAGGACGTGCCGGGGACGGCCGCGACCGACCCCAGCGCAGCGCGCATCGCGACCTGCGTGTCGTAGTCGCGGTAGGTCAGGTCGAGGGCGAGGTCGTGGCCGAGCGCGGCCCGGAACGCCGCGTTGAGCCGCTCGAGCGCCGCTGCCGCGTCGGACCGCAGGTAGAAGGGCGTGCCACGGGAGTCGCGGGTCCAGGACACCGCGCTCAGCGCCGACGGCGCCAACCGGCCGTTCGAGCCGTCGCCGCCCTCGGTGGGCGTCGACGTGTAGAACGCGGGTCCGCCGTACGTCGTCGCGCAGCGGTCGCCGCCCCCGGACGACGACGAGCCCGCCGACGCGCCCGACGACCCGCGGCGCGCGGCTGCCGACGCCGCCGCACGAGCCGCCTCCTCCTCGGCCAGCCGCACCTCCTGCGCCGCGACGGCCGCCAGCACCGCCTGCTCCGCCGCGGCGACGGCGGACGCGAGGCCCCGGGCGGCGGTCGGTGAGGCCGTCGCCGCGGCGGCCTGGGCCGCGTCGAGGCGCGCGGCCAGCTCGACGCGCACCGCGTCGTCGCCGACGTCGCCCGCCGATCCGTCGAGCGTCGCACGCCCCTGGGCGACCGCGCCCTCCAGCGCCGAGCGGGCGTCCGCGAGCACGGTCCCCCCGGCGTGGGACGAGGCGCTCAGAGCCGCCCGCGCCCGCGCCTCGTCGTGCGCGGCCGACAGCGCCGCGTCGACCCGTTCCCGCGCCGCCGCGTGCAGCGCGCGCTCCTCGCGCTGCTCCGCCGACGCCCACAGGTGCAGGCCACCGCCCGCACCGAGCGCGAGCGAGACCACGGTGACGGCGGCGATGGCGGTGCGACGGATGGCGGACTCCCCTGACGGCGGACGCCCACGCTAACCGAGGGCCGTCCACGGGGCCCACCCGACCGTCGCGGGGGTACGCAGAAGGCCCCGACGCGGGACGGCTCACACGTCCGAGGGCTCAAGCCCGCTCCCCGAGGCGCCGATGTCCCGAGCATGGACACCGTCTCGCCCGCGATCGCGGCGAGGTCCGCCGCCCCCACGGGCCCCGTGCTGGCACGGTCGCTCACTCCCGGCGAGGCCGCGCACCTCGACCGGCTGCGGGACTGGCTGCGCCACGACGGCACCGACGCGCAGGACGTGGACGCGCTCGACGCCCGCTGGGAGCGCCTGCTCCTGACGCACCCCGCCGACGCCCCGGCACCGGCCGGCGTCGCGGCCGCGATCGGCATCGCGGTGGGCGACGTGCTCGTCGCGTCGGTCACCGGCGCGGTGTGGATGATGTGCCCGGGACCCGAGGGCGCCACCCCCGGCGTCCTGCTCCCGGCTCGCCCGCACATGCCCGTCCTGCCCGTGCTGGACGCCCACGCACGCTGGAGGGTGCGCTCCCCCCGCTGGACCGTCGACTACGCCGAGCGCGCCGCCGCCCACCTGCGGGCCGGCCGGCTCGAGGTGCCCACGCCGCACCCCGCGCCCGGGACGCCGGAGGTCGACACGGCGGCGGCCACGCCCGGGATTGGCAGCCTGCCCGCGGTGACCGACGCGTCGAGCACCGAGTCCGCGGCCTGGGAGGCGGCGTTCGCCGACGAGGCACAGCCCTCCGCACCGCCGCCCTCGGCACCGCAGGACGCCGCACCGTGGGTGCCGGTGTTCGTCGACGACACGCACGGCCGGCTCCCCGCCCGCACCACCACGCCACCGGCCGGGACCCCGCACGTGCCGGCCCCGCCGGAGCCCGAGGTGTGGACGCCGACGTTCGTCGACCGGCGCACCGAGGCGCCGGACGACCAGGCTCCGCCGCCCGTCGTGGCACCGCTCGATCCCGTCGCACCGCCCGCTCCCGTCGCACCGCCGGTCGTCCCACCGCTCGCTGCGGACGAGGCGTCCTCGGCCGTGACCCCCGGGCGCGGCATCGCGGTCCACACGGACCGGCCGCTGACGCCGGAGGACCTGCCGCACCGGCCGTCCGAGCGCGTCCAGGACCTCGCGCTGCGCGCCCTCGAGCTCGCCCTCGACCGCGCCGTCCGCGACGCCACCGGGTGCGCGCCGTTCGTGCTGGTCCGCGAGGGCGACGACATCGAGGTGCTCGACTTCGCGCCCTCGGCCTCGGGCCTCGCCGAGGCACGCGAGGCCGCCCGCTCCGGCGGGTACACCGCGGCGGCCGTCGCGTGGACGAGCCACGCGGACGCGACGCGCCCCTTCCCGCGGGTCGTCGTCGACGCATCGGCCCCCGGTCGTCCCGGCATCCGGGTCGCGCACTCCTTCGCGCACGACGAGGACGGCGGCCGCGAGGTCGGCGGCCCGCAGGTCGTCGGGCAGTCGGCGCCCGTCCTGTAGGCACGGCGGCCCGCCCTGCCGGCACGGCGGGCGTCGGTGGCCGGTCCTACGCTCGGCGCATGGCCGACCCGGGCACACCCTCACGGGACACCCCCTCGCACGCCGCGGCGGAGGCCCGCCTGCACGTCGTCGCCGGGGCGTTCGCCGACCGCCCGGGCGTCGTCCTGCCCGCGTCCGGCGGCCGCCACTTCGGCACCGCGACGCTGCGCGTGCACGGCCGGATCGCGGCGTTCACGCCCGGCGACCACCTCGTCGTCAAGCTGCCGGCCGCGCGGGTCGCCGCGCTCGTCGCGTCGGGCGAAGGGCTGCCGTTCCCCGACGGGCGCCCACCGATGCGCGAGTGGGTCGCCGTCGTGTCCGACGATCCCGGCGTCTGGTCCGACGTCCTGGACGAGGCGCTGATGTACGTCGGCGGGTGACGCGGCGAGGTCAGACCACCGGCGCGTCGGTGATCCCCGGCTGGACCGACCGCTTGCCGTGCCGGATCTCGGCACCGCCCATGATCGTCACGAGCCGCACGTCGAGCACCGGTCCCCCGCCGGCAGGGGGCTCGGTCTTGTTCTCCCAGGCGCCGAGCAGCGGCAGCCCGGACGTGCGGACCTCCCAGGTGCGGGGCACCTTGATCTCGACGCCGCCCCAGAACGCGAAGACGTCGACGCGCGCGGTGCCGTCGATGTCCGCCTCCCGCAGGTCGAGCTCGACGCCGCCCATGATCGCGGTCAGGCTCGCGGACCGGAACGTGCGGGAGCGCGTCCGACGCTCCGTGCCCCACCAGAACGCGATCGCCGTGATGCGCTCGCCCTGCTCGTCGCGCGCCGCCGCGCCGACGGTGATGCCGAGCCCGATGAAGATCACCGCGACCGGCCACAGGTAGTCCCAGACGCTCACGTCGAGCACGTCGAGCCGGTCGAGCAGCAGCACGACGCCGGCGACGGTGATCACCAGCGGGCCGTACCACGCACGCGGCACCAGGAGCAGGGACGTCACACCGACGAGGACCACGGCCAGCGGCCACAGCGTGGCGGCGACGGTGCCGAGGTCGACGTCCAGCGCCCCCGTGCGGTCCAGCAGGAGCACCACCCCCGCGAGCACGACGAGCACGCCGAGGAGAACCTGACCGAGGGAGCGACGACCGTCCATGACCGTCAACCTAGTGGCACCCGGCACCGGGGCGAGGGACGCAGTGCCAGGTCAGGAGACCGGGAGGGCGTCGACCGGGTGGTCCGCGCGCGTGGCGGCGGTCCGCACGCACTGCGGGCAGGGCTCGCAGTCCTCGCGGCCCTCGATCTTGTCGAACCAGGCGAGGTTCCGCCCGACCGGGCAGTCGTCGTCCTCGTGGAAGATGTGCGCCGCCGTGCTGCGGGCGGAGTGGTAGGGACGAACACGCATGTCGGCCTCCTTGCCGAGACGCCATGCCCCGTCGTGGGGGCCGTTCTCGCAGGCTAGGAGAACCGACCGATCGGGACCAGGGACCTCGGTCCGTGGTCGGGACGACGAAGGCCCCACCGCAGCGTTCACGCTGCTGGTGGGGCCTTCCGACCGGAGCCGCCTAAGGGAATCGAACCCTTGACCTTCTCATTACGAGTGAGACGCTCTGCCGACTGAGCTAAGGCGGCGTCGTCGGGCGGACACGCAGGAGCGCGGCCGTTCGGCGAGCGCGCCCACTGTACCCGGCGGGCGCCCCGACTCCAAAGTCAGCAGGTCGTCCCGTCGGCCGGGGCCTCGCCGGTGAGCAGGTACGTGTCCACGGCGCTCTTCACGCACTGGTTCGACCGGCCGTACGCCGTGTGCCCCTCCCCCTCGTAGGTGAGCAGCACCGCGGACGACAGCAGCTCGGACAGCGACTGCGCCCAGGCGTACGGCGTCGCGGGGTCGTTCGTCGTGCCGATGACCACGATGGGCGCCGCGCCCTGCGCCTCGTAGGACTCGAGCGCGCCGACCGCGGGGACGGGCCACGCCGCGCAGCCCGCGCCGCCGTAGGAGAAGAACTCCCCGACCGTCGGGGCCACGGCCTGCACCTCGGCCGCGTCCGCGCGCATGTCCGCCGGGTCCGCGGAGGGCCGGTCGTCGAGGCACATGATCGAGGAGAACGCCTCGTTCTGGTTCGACGAGTACGTGCCGTCCGGCTGGCGCCCGTAGTAGCTGTCGGCGAGCTGCAGCAGCACCGAGCCGTCACCCTTGTCGATCGCACCGGTCAGCGCCTGCGTCAGCAGGGGCCAGCTCGACTGCGTGTACAGGGGCGCGGCCACGCCGCTGAACGCCAGCGACACCGTCAGCTCGCGGTCCGTGCCCGTCGGCAGCGGGTTGGCCCGGATCCGGTCGAACATCTGCCCGATCTGCGCGAGGCCCTTGTCCGCGTCACCGTCCAGCGGGCACTGCGGACCCGCCTGGCAGTCCGTGACGTACGCACGCAGCGCGCTCTCGAAGCCGGCCGCCTGCCCGGCGGCGACCTCGCCCGAGTCGAGCGTCGGGTCGAGCGCCCCGTCGAGGACGAGGCGGCCGACGCGCTCGGGGAACAGCGCCGCGTACGTCGCACCCAGGTCGGTGCCGTAGGAGAAGCCGAGGAACGTCAGCGCCTCGTCGCCGAGGACGGCCCGCAGCACGTCCATGTCGCGCGCCGCGCTGGCCGTGTCGACGTGCCCCAGCAGCGGGCCCGTGCGCTCGAGGCATGCCTGGCCCAGCTCGCCGTTGCGGGCGACGGCCTCGGCGATGCCCTCGTCCGTCGACCAGTCCGGCACCCACGCGGTGAGGGCGTCGAGCTCCGGGGGGTCGACGCACGTGATCGGCGTCGAGTGCTGCACACCGCGCGGGTCGAACGCGACCATGTCGTACACCGCCAGCACGTCGCGCGAGACGACCTGCCGGAAGAACCCGACGGTGTCGACCGCGGACCGCCCGGGACCACCGGGGTTCACCAGCAGCGACCCCACGGGTGAGCCGCCCGACGCCGGCACGCGGCGCAGCGCGATCGTGATCGTCTCGCCGCCGGGCTCGGACCAGTCGAGCGGCACGGTCGCGTCGGCGCACTGCTCGTCGCCGCACGTGGTCCACTCCAGGACCTGGTCGTAGTAGCGGGACAGCGCGGGGTCACCGGTCGCGGACGCGGAGACTCCCGGGGTCGGGGACGAGGCCTGGTGCTTCGGCGCGACGCATCCGGTCAGACCGAGGGCGACGAGGGCGACGAGGGCGCACCGGCGCAGGGCAGGACGCGTCGGCATGCGTCTACGGTAGTCGCCCGCGCCCGGTGCTCAGCCCTGCGGACGCAGCGCGATCGCCATCGCCTCGACCGCCAGGAGCGGCGCGACGTTGCCGGCCAGCCGCGTGCGCGCCTGCCCGACGGCGTCCATGCGCCGCAGCGTCTGCTCGGGGGTGCTGCCCGCCGCGAGGGCACGCACCTCGCCCTCCTGCTCGACGTTCACGAGGTCGACGTCGGCGCCGAGCTGCACCACGAGGACGTCCCGGTACAGGGAGAGCAGGTCGACCATCGCGCGGTCGAGCACGTCGCGCTGCGCGCGCGTCGCCCGGCGCTTCTGCTCCTCCTCGAGCTGGCGCACCTGGGCACGCAGGGACGGCGGCAGGGTGTTCGCGCCCTCGGCACCCATCCCCCGCAGCAGCTCGTTGCGCTCGGCCGCGTCGCGCTCCTCGGTGGCCGCCTTGGCGTCGGCCTGCGCCGTCTCGACGAGCTCGCCCGCGGCGAGCACCGCGTCGCCGACGCCCCGCACGCGCGACGCGAGCGACAGCACGGAGGCGCGCGCGGCCCGGGCCTGCGGGTCGCGGGCGAGGCGCCGGGCGATGCCGATGTGGCTCTGCGCGGCGCGCGCGGCGACCTGCGCGACGTGGGGATCGGCGCCGTCGCGGCGCACCAGGAGCTCGACGACCGCGTCGACCGGCGGGACCCGCAGCGCGACGGACCTGCTGCGGGAGCGGATCGTCACCAGCACGTCCTCCGGGCTGGGTGCGCACAGCAGCCACACCGTGCGCGGCGGCGGCTCCTCGACGGCCTTGAGCAGCACGTTCGCGCTCTGGTCGTTGAACCGGTCCGCGTCCTCCACGACGATGACGCGCCAGCGGCCCTGCGACGGCGAGCGCTGCGCGAGCTCGACCAGGGGCCGCGTCGCGTCGACGCGGATGAACACACCCTCGGTCGCCACCAGCGTCACGTCGGGGTGCGCACCCGACAGCACGGTGGTGCACGCGTGGCACGTGCCGCACCCGTGCGACTCGCACTGCAGCGCGGCCGCGAAGGCCCGCGCCGCGTTGGACCGGCCCGAGCCCGGCGGTCCCGTCAGGAGCCAGGCGTGGGTCATCGCCGACGGGTCCTCCACGGCGTGCCGCAGCACCTCGACGGCAGGCTCCTGGCCGACCAGGTCGTCCCAGACGCTCACGACGCCCCCACCGCACCCAGCAGCGGCGCGAGCCGCTCCCGCACGAGCGCCGCGACGTCCTCGGGCGGCTGCGCCGCGTCGATCACGAGCCACCGGTCGGGGTCGGCGGCGGCCCGTGCGAGGAACGCGGCGCGCGTGCGGCGGTGGAACTCCGCCCCGGCGGACTCCAGCCGGTCGGGGTCGCCCGTCAGGCGGGCGAGGCCCACGGCCGGGTCGAGGTCGAGCAGGACCGTGACGTGCGGCAGCAGGCCCTGCACGGCCCACAGCGAGAGCTGCTCGACCTCGTCGGCGCCCAGGCCGCGGCCCGTCCCCTGGTAGGCGACGGACGAGTCCAGGTACCGGTCGGTCAGCACGACGGCGCCGCGGGCGAGCGCCGGACGCACGAGCGACGCGACGTGGTGCGCGCGGTCCGCCGCGTACAGCAGCGCCTCCGTGCGCGGGTCCAGGTGCTCGCCGTGCAGGACCGCGCGACGCAGCTCGAGGCCCAGCGGCGTGCCGCCGGGCTCCCGCGTCACGACGACCTCGCGGCCGAGCGTCGCCAGGTGGTGACCGAGCAGCGCGACCTGCGTCGACTTGCCGACGCCGTCGCCACCCTCGAAGGACACGAACACCCCGGGGGGTGCGTCGTCGACGAGGACGGCGGGGTCGGTGCTCACGGCGTCAGGCTAGCCGCAGCCGCCGACACCTCCGCGCACCGCCGACCGGCGTCAGGCGGTCGGCTCGCCCGGGTACGCGACCCCGACCTGCCGACGGATCTCGTCCATCGTCGCCATGACGTCGAGCGTCCCCTGCCACGACATGCGCGGGCTCTCGGTGTCACCGTCCGCCACGCGACGGGCGACCTCGGCCGCCTCGTACTGCAGGCCGCGCGACGCCGGCTGCTCGAAGACCCACCGGCGCCCGTCGCGCCGCTCGACGCGGAACGACGTGGGCGCGTAGAAGTTCCCGGCGACGCGGATGTACCCCTCCGTGCCGGAGATCGACGAGGTCGTCGGTGTCTTCGCCCACAGCGTCGTGCTCAGCGTCGCGAGCGTGCCCTGGCCGTACTCGAGCACCGTGGAGATCTGCCCGTCGACGCCCGTGCTCGTGAGCTGCCCGTACGCGTGCACACCGGTCGGCACGCCGAGGAAGTCGTGCGCCCACGCCACCGGGTAGACGCCCAGGTCCAGCAGCGCGCCGCCCGCGAGGGCCGGGTCGTACAGGCGGCTCGCCGGGTCGAACGCGAAGTACTGGCCGTGGTCGGCGCGGATGTTGACGATGTCACCGATCTCGCCCGCGTCGATGACCTGGTGCAGGGCGGCGACGTGCGGCAGGAACCGGGTCCACATCGCCTCCATGACGAAGACGCCCGCGGCCCGCGCCGCGTCGAACACCTCCTGCGCCTCCGCGACGTTGCGCGTGAACGCCTTCTCGACCAGCACGTGCTTGCCCGCCCGGATCGCGAGGAGCGCGTGGTCCCGGTGCTCCGAGTGCGGGGTCGCGACGTACACGGCGTCGACCTGCGGGTCCTCGACGAGGTCGCGGTAGCCCACGTGGGTCGTCGGGATGCCGTGCGCCGTGGCGAACCGCTCCGCGCGGTCCCGGTGCCGGGACCCGACCGCGACGAGCTGCGCACGCGTGAACTCGCGCACCGAGTGCGCGAACTGGCTGGCGATGCCGCCGGCGCCGATGATGCCCCAGCGGATCGGCGGGGCGCTGCGGGGGTCCTCGGTGCGAGCCATGGCGCCAACCTAGCGCCCGCCGGCGGCACCCGGCAGGCCGTACCTGCACGCCGCACCGGGGCCGAGCCTCGTCCGCGCGTGGCTCCGCCCCCGGTCGGCGGCGGACGCCCGGAGCCACGCGGCCCCGGCCCCGCACGCCCCCCTCACCCGGCGAGGGTCCGACACCCGAGACGCGTGCCCCGCGAGACCGGCCGTACGTCGCTCATGGACCTCGATGAGCCACCTCAGCCCGGTCTCGCGGGCGGCGGGTCCCGCATCGTGGACCGCGGCACGTAGCGGGCGACGGTCGCGGCGACCCGTCCCGCGCGGACGTCGGCCGCCGTGAAGCGCAGCAGCAGCGTGCCGGTCGCGACGACCGCGTTCTGCCGCTGCCGGTCACGGAACACCGCCTCCGGCGTGGTGTGCGGACCGGCCCCGTCGATCTCGACCACCAGCAGACGACCGTCCTCGAGTCGCCAGCCCAGGTCGCCCAGCGCCACGACCCGGCCCCGCCCGTCGCGCACGGGGACCTGCAGGTCGTGCGGCGCGACGCCCGCGTCGCGGCACTGCAGCCGCGCGCGCGTCTCGAGCGGGGACTGCGCACGCCCGTCGACGAGGTCCCACCACCCGGCCGCACGACGGCTGCCGCGCCGGCCGTGCGCGCGGCGCCGCACGTCGTCGAGCTGCTCGGGCGCCAGCAGCCGCCGCTGCACGGCGGAGTCGAGCACCGCGACCGCGTGCTCCCGGTCCAGCTCGCACACGGCCTGGGCCAGCGCGTCGACCGGCCCGGCGACGTGCAGGGCGCCGACCTGCTGCACCGCGCCGAGGTCCAGGCCCACGTCCAGGCACCGGACCCGGACGTCGCCGCCGGGGGCCCGGTGCGTGCCGTCGGGCAGCGCCGCCTCCGGGCGGATGCGAGCGGGCAGGCCCTGCACCCCGAGCAGCGCGAGGGCGCACGCACCCACGGCGACGGCGCGCGTGCGGTCCAGCGCGAGCACCGCGAGCCACGCCGCCCGCCGCCGCGCGTGATCGGCCGGGTGGACGCCGGCCCACACCTCGGGGCCGCCGCCGGCCGCCACCGCGAGCGCGGGTGCGGCGTCGTGCACACCGCGGACGACCGGCAGCAGCATCCCGGCGCGTCGCAGCGCCGCCCGCCGCGCGGACCCCACACCGGCCGCGTCGCACTGCCCGGAGTCGAGCAGCCCGTCCTGCACCTGGGCCGTGCGGAGCAGGTGGTCCGGGAGCGGGGCGGTCGGTCGCACGCCCCACCCGACCACGCGGCGCGTCCGCCGGCGGCGACCCTGGCCCGCCCTGTGGACGACGGCGTCACCGACCGCCCTGTGGTCGGCCCGACGCCCCCACCGACGTCCCGGACGGACGCCCCCGACGTCCCACCCCACGAGACGCCCCCGCCGCGAGACCGGGCGCAGATCGCTCACGACCCCCGTTGAGCGATCTACGGCCGGTCTCGCGGCGGGGGTGTCCCGGTGAGTGGGACGGGTCGGCACGGGACCCGGACGCCGGGGCGAGGCGCCGCGAGCTGGGCGGAGCCGTCAGCGACCGAGCCGGCCCGTCGCTCACCGGGCGAGCCGTCGCAGGGCACCCGGGCACCCCCGGCACCCGGCCGGACGGTCAGCCCTTGGCGGCGGACTTCTTCCGTGCCGGCGCCTTGCGGGTCGTCGTGCGCTTCTTGGCCGGACCGGCGGCACGCTTCTCCGCCAGCAGCTCCACGGCCTGCTCGGGGGTGATCGACTCCGGGGTGACGTCGCGCGGCAGGGTCCGGTTGGTCTCGCCGTCGGTGACGTACGCGCCGAACCGGCCGTCCTTGACGACGATCGGCTTGCCGCTCGTCGGGTCGGTGCCCAGCTCGCGCAGCGGCGGGGTCGCCGTCTGCCCGCGCCCCCGCTTGGGCTGCGCGTAGATCGCGAGCGCCTCGTCGAGGGTGATGTCGAAGAGCTGCTCCTCCGACGCCAGCGTCCGCGAGTCCGTGCCCTTCTTCAGGTACGGCCCGTAGCGACCGTTCTGCGCGGTGATCTCCGCGCCCGACTCCGGGTCGACGCCCACGACGCGCGGCAGCGACAGGAGGCGCAGCGCGTCGTCGAGGGTCACGGTGGCCAGCGACATCGAGGAGAACAGCGACCCCGTGCGCGGCTTCGGCGCCGCGGCCAGCGCCTTCTTGCGCGCGGCGGCGGACAGGCCCGGGTCCAGCTCGGGCTCCGGCAGCACCTCGGTGACGTAGGGCCCGTACCGGCCGTTGCGCGCGACGATCTGGTGCCCGGACTCCGGGTCCGTGCCGAGCACCTTGTCGCCGTCGGGCATGGTCTCGAGGAGCTCGCGGGCCTTGGCCACGGTGAGCTCGTCGGGCGCCAGGTCGTCCGGCACGGAGGCGCGGCGCGGGTCGGCGTCCGGCCCGTCGCCGGGCGCCTCGAGGTACGGCCCGTACCTCCCGACGCGCAGCGTGATGCCGTCGCCGATGTCGATCGAGTTGACCTCGCGCGCGTCGATCTCGCCGAGGTTGTCGACGAGCCCGCGCAGGCCGCCGGTCTCCAGCGAGTCGGACCGGTCACCGAAGTAGAACTCGGTGAGCCAGTCGACGCGGCCCTTCTGACCTGCGGCGATGGCGTCGAGGCTCTCCTCCATGCCGGCCGTGAAGTTGTAGTCGACGAGCCGGTCGAAGTTCTCCTCGAGCAGCCGCGTCACGGCGAACGCGAGCCACGTCGGCACGAGCGCCTGCCCGCGGTTCGTGACGTACCCGCGGTCCTGGATGACGCCGATCGTCGCCGCGTACGTCGAGGGGCGGCCGATGCCGCGCTCCTCGAGCGCCTTGACGAGCGACGCCTCGGTGAAGCGCGGCGGCGGGGACGTGCGGTGGCCGTCGGCCGTCAGGTCGGACGCCGTCAGCGGGTCGCCCTGGGCCATCTGCGGCAGCCGCGCGTCGTCGGACGCGCCCGACGACGCACCCTCGGCCTCGTCGTACCGGCCGCGGTCGCGGCCCTCCTCGTACGCCGCGAGGAAGCCGCGGAACGTGATGACGGTGCCCGAGGCGGAGAACACGGTCTCCACGGGGCCGTCGGCCGGGGTCGCGGTCGCGGCCAGGCGCACGGACGCGGTCTGGCCGCGCGCGTCGGCCATCTGGGAGGCGACGGTGCGCTTCCAGATGAGCTCGTAGAGCTTGAACTGGTCGCCGGACAGCTGCCGCGCGACCTGCGCGGGCGTGCGGAAGTGGTCGCCCGCGGGGCGGATGGCCTCGTGGGCCTCCTGCGCGCCCTTCGCCTTCGACGCGTACACGCGCGGCTTGTCCGGCACGTACTCCGACCCGTACAGCTCGGCGACCTGCCGGCGCGCGGCGTCGATCGCCTGCGTCGACAGCGTCGGCGAGTCGGTCCGCATGTAGGTGATGTAGCCGTTCTCGTACAGCGACTGCGCCGTGCGCATGGCCTGGCGCGAGCTCATGCGCAGCTTGCGCGACGCCTCCTGCTGCAGCGTCGACGTCGTGAACGGTGCGGCGGGACGCCGCGTGTACGGCTTGGTCTCCAGCGACTGCACGGTGAAGGCGGCACCCTCGAGCCCGGCGACGAGCGCCGACGCGCGCGCCTCGTCGAGGGCCACGGTGTCGCGCGTCTTCAGCGTCCCGCGGTCGTCGAAGTCCCGGCCCGAGGCGACGCGCGCGCCGCCGACCCCGGTCAGGCGGGCGGAGAACGTCGGCTCGCCGTCGTCCGCGACGGCGAACGTCCCGGTGACGTCCCAGTAGTCGGCCGCGACGAACGCCATGCGCTCGCGCTCGCGCTCCACGACGAGCCGCGTCGCCACGGACTGCACCCGCCCGGCGGACAGGCCCTGGCGGACCTTGCGCCACAGCACGGGGCTGACCTCGTAGCCGTACAGCCGGTCGAGGATGCGCCGGGTCTCCTGCGCGTCGACGAGCCGCTCGTCGAGCTCGCGCGTGTTCTCCAGCGCCCGCGTGATCGCCTCGCGCGTGATCTCGTGGAACACCATGCGCTTGACGGGGATCTTCGGCTTGAGCTCGGCCAGCAGGTGCCACGCGATGGCCTCGCCCTCGCGGTCCTCATCGGTGGCGAGGTAGAGCTCGTCGGACTCCTTGAGGAGCTTCTTGAGCTCGGCGACCTTCTTCTTCTTGTCGGCGTCGACGACGTAGTACGGCGTGAACCCGTTCTCGACGTCGACGGCGAACTTGCCGTACGGGCCCTTCTTCATGTCCGCCGGCAGCTCCGAGGGCTGCGGCAGGTCACGGATGTGACCCACGGACGCCTCCACGTCGAACTCCTCGCCGAGGTACCCGGCGATCGTGCGCGCCTTCGCGGGGGACTCCACGATGACGAGCTTGCGACCTGCAGACATCTGAGCGGCCTTCCGTGCCGTGGGCGGTGACGACGTTCTCGTGGCGGGCCATGGGCGCGCCACGACGCGTGGACACCGCCTCCGAGGGGACTCTACGTGCTGACGTCAAACGGGTGTGGACGCGGTCTCGTCCCGCGAACCTGCGGCGTGGCGCAGCAGGAGCATGACCGCGAAGGCCAGGCAGCAGGCCGCGACGACGCCCGCGACGCCCCCACCGTAGGCCAGCAGCTCGGCGCCGCGGCCCGCGAGGTCCGCCCGCCCCGCCCACGTACGCGTCAGGAGCAGGACGGCCACGCCGCCGGTCACGACGCCGAGGGTCGCGAGCGCGAGGGCCGTGCGGCGCGTGCTGGCCCACCAGGGGTCAGGGGCGTCGACGCGGCGGAGCATCGCGGTCGCGGTGCCGGCGGGGCCGGGCCGGGCCGCCATCGCGCCGCACACGATCGCGGTCCAGCCGAGCACGACGAGGGTGGCGGCGACGACGTCGGACGGCCGGTGCCACTGACCCACGAGGGTCGAGACGCCCGTGAGCGCCGTGTACGCCACCCCGAGCACCGCGACGAGCGGGCGTGCCCGCGGCGGCACGACGAGCAGCAGCGCGGCGGCGACGGAGCCCGCGGCGGTCGTGTGACCGCTGGGCAGCGTGTTGCCGTAGTCGGCACCGACGCCCAGGACCGGGCGGTCGAGCAGGTCCTGCTTCACCAGGCGGGTCGTGAGGTTCGCACCGCCGACGAGGACGGCGACCTGCACCGCGAGGGACCAGCGCCGACGCACGACGGCGACGGCCGCGGCACCCAGGATGCCGCCGGCGACGAAGCCGACGGACACGACGTCGAGCACGGGGTCCGCGACGCGCCACAGCCGACCCTGCCCGATGGCCGCGCCGTCCAGCGCGGTGTCCTCGACCCGTTGACCGGCCCACGTGTCGACGAACACCCGCCACAGCAGCCACACGCCGACCGCGCACAGCACGGCGACGACGCCGCAGACGACTGCGAGCCCGCGGCGAGCGCGCGGTCTGCTCTGCGCGGACGGGCCCGGGACGACCGGGACGGGGAGGCCCTCGTGCACCGTCACACGGTAGGCCACCGGAGCACCCCGGTGGTCACGTCCGCGTTCCTGCCCGCAGCTCGTCGGGGTGCGGCGTCCCCCGGCACCGCTGCGCACCCCGACGCCGCACGTGCTGCGCCCAGGCAACTCACAGGGGTGCTCCAGCGCGGCCACAGCGCACCGTCCCACCATGGGGTCATGACCACGACCGCCTCCGCCCCGCACCCGATGCGCCGGCCCGACCCGCTCACGCGAGCCGACGGCAGCCCTGTCCGCGCACTGGTGGTCGACGACGAGGCCAACCTCGGCGAGCTGCTGTGCACCGCGCTGCGCTACGAGGGCTGGCAGGTCGAGCACGCGCTGACGGGGCAGGCCGCGATCCGCAAGGCCCGGACGCTGCAGCCCGACGTCATCCTGCTCGACGTCATGCTCCCCGACCTGTCCGGCCTGGACGTGCTGCGCCGCATCCGCCAGACCCTGCCTGCCGTGCCGGTGCTGTTCCTCACCGCGCGCGACGCCGTCGAGGACCGTGTCGCCGGCCTGACCGCCGGTGGCGACGACTACGTGACCAAGCCGTTCAGCCTGGAGGAGGTCGTCGCGCGGCTGCGCGGCCTGCTGCGGCGCGCCGGCGCGGTCGCGCAGCGCGAGGACTCGGTGCTCGTCGTCGGCGACCTGCGGATGGACGAGGACAGCCACGAGGTGTGGCGGGGCGACGACGAGATCCGCCTCACCGCCACCGAGTTCGAGCTGCTGCGGTACTTCATGCGCAACCCGCGCCGCGTCCTGAGCAAGGCGCAGATCCTCGACCGCGTGTGGCAGTACGACTTCGGCGGCCAGGCGAACATCGTCGAGCTGTACGTGTCGTACCTGCGTCGCAAGATCGACAAGGGCCGGGAGCCGATGCTGCACACCCTGCGCGGCGTGGGGTACGTGCTGCGCCCGGCGTCCTGACGATGACGCCGGCTCCCGCGGGACCGGCTCCGCGCGCGCGCTGGTCGCTGCGCCGACGGCTGGTGGCCGTCGTGCTCGGGCTCGTGCTGCTCGTGAGCGTCGTCATGGGCACGGTGTCGACGGTCGCGCTGCGCGACTCCCTCGTCGCCCAGGTCGACGACCGCGCCGTCGCCGCGGCCGAGCGCGCGCTGCGCGCGACCCAGGTGGGCCCGGACGACGGCCGGGACCGGCAGGGCGCCGACGACCGCGGGCGTCCCGGGGACCGGCCGCGGCCGCTCGCCGTGCCCGGGCAGGACGTCGGCACCGTGAGCGTGGTCGTCGAGGACGGCACGACGCGGGCGCAGTACCTCGACACCGACGGCGACCTCGTCGACCTCGACGACGCGCAGGTCGCCGCGCTGCGCGCCGTGCCGCCGGACGGGACCGCGCACCCCGTGCCGCTCGACGGGCTCGGCCGCTACCGGGCCGTGGCGCTGCTGACGGACCGCGACGACCTCGTGGTGACCGCGCTGCCGACGACCACGGTCGACGCGACGGTCCGGCAGTACGTCGTCATCGAGGTCCTGCTCGTGGCCGGCGCCCTGCTCGTGGCGGGCCTCGGGGGGTCGGTGCTGGTGCGCCGGGAGCTGCGGCCGCTCAACCGCGTCGCGGCGACCGCGACGCGCGTGGCCGAGCAGCCGCTCGCACGGGGCGAGGTCGCGATCACGGCGCGCGTCGACGACCGCGACACGGACCCGTCCACGGAGGTCGGCCAGGTGGGCGCCGCGCTCAACCGCATGCTCGGGCACGTCGACCAGGCCCTCGCGCAGCGGCAGGAGTCCGAGTCGCAGGTCCGCCGGTTCGTCGCCGACGCGAGCCACGAGCTGCGGACCCCGCTCGCGTCGATCCGCGGCTACACCGAGCTCGTCCGCCGCTCCCCCGAGGAGCTGCCGGCGGACGCCCGGGCCGCCCTCGCGCGCGTGGAGGCCGAGGCCACGCGCATGAGCGCGCTGGTCGACGACCTGCTGCTGCTCGCGCGCCTCGACGCGGGCCGGCCGCTCGAGCGCGCACCGGTGGACCTCGCGGCGCTGGCCGTCGACGCGGTGGCCGACGCGCACGTCGCCGGCCCGGACCACGTGTGGCGCCTGGACCTGCCGGGGCAGGCCGACGCGGGTGCGCCGGACGACGAGGTCGGTGCCCTGACGGTGCTCGGCGACGACCACCGGCTGCGCCAGGTGCTGGGCAACCTCACGTCCAACGCGCGGCGGCACACCCCGGCAGGGACGCACGTGACCGTCGCGGTCCGCCGCGACGGCGCCGACGTCGTGGTGTCCGTGACCGACGACGGGCCGGGCGTGCCGCCCGAGCTGCGCGACCGGCTGTTCGAGCGGTTCGCGCGCGGCGACGAGTCCCGCAACCGCGCCTCCGGGTCCACAGGGCTGGGGCTCGCGATCGCCCGGGCCGTCGTCACCGCCCACGGTGGCTCGCTGACGTGCGAGAGCGCGCCGGGACGCACGTCGTTCGTCGTGCGCGTGCCGGCCGCTGCCGACGTCGGCCGGTAGCGGCTACAGCCCGTAGGCGGCGTACGCGTCGCGCACGTCGGCCAGCGGCGCCGTGAGCCGGAAGACTGCGGTGGCGTTCTGCCAGACCGCCACCCCGGTGCCGTCGCCCGCGTCGACGACCGTGAACGTCCCAGCGGGCGCGCCGCCGACGGTGACCTCCCCCGTCTGCGGCAGGTCGGGCCCGTCGGCCTGCGCCGACTCGGTCGACGTCGTCGCACCGGTGTCCGGCGCGACGACGGGCAGCGCGGCGGTGAGCCCCTGCAGGAACGTCGCCGCCTCCTGCGCCGTCTCGAACTGGGCGGCGCGGACCGTCAGCGTGCCCGCGTCACCGTCGGTGAACGTCTCGGTGTACGCCTCCAGCGCGCCTGCGCCGAGCCACTCGGCGTCGTCCTGCGACGACGCCAGCGCGTACTGCAGCACCGAGGCGGGCAGGGCCGACGCGAACGCCGTGGTGGCGGGACGCCCAACGGGCGCGACCGCCGGCGTCGGAACCGGCAGCGTGACGGTCTCGGCGGGCGCCGCGTCGTCCCCGCCGCGGGCACCGAAGAACGCGACGGAGCCGGCGACGAGGCCGGCGACGACGAGCACCGCCACGCCGATGATCACGGGCAGCAGCCAGCGCGGGCGCCCGGCCGGTGCACCCTCGCCGGGACCGTCGTCGCCGACGGACGGGCCGGGCGCGCCCTGCGGCGTCACGGCCGGTCGGTGCGTGGGTGCCGTGGCTCCCGGCACCCACTCGGGCTGCCCGGGTCGTCCCGTGTCGCTCATGCGCCGAAATCTCCTCGTGTCGCGTGGTCGGCCGCTGCCGAGCCACGCGCAGCCTACCGAGCGCTCAGCCGTCCACGTCGCGCCGCCGCACCCCGGCGAGGCCCGCCACGACGAGCAGCGCCGCGACCGCCGTCACGCCGAGGACCGGCGGCCAGTCCATCGGGGCGGCCGGCAGGGCCGGCAGGTGGGTGAACGGGGACAGCGCGTCGACACCGTCCGGCAGCAGCTCGCCGAACAGCCCGACCGTCCCGACGTACGCGACGTACAGCCACACGGCACCGGTCGCCCGCGGCAGCAGGCCGAGCAGGGCGGTGGCGACGCCGAGGACGAGCAGGACACCGGGCACCGTCACGGCGGCCGCGCCGAGCAACCGACCGACCTGTGACGCGTCGTCGAGCGTGGAGGCCGCGCCCGCCCCCATCACGACCCCGGCGAGCAGCAGCATCACCGTCGCGGCGACGGCCGCGAGACCGACCTGCGCGCCCAGCCAGCGCACGCGCGACACCGGCAGCGCGAGGAGCCCGGCGGCGCGGCCGGAGCGCTCCTCGGCGCGCGCCGCGCCGACCGCGGTGCCGACGTACGCGGCCGCGACGACCGCGATGAACACCACGTACAGGCCGAACGCCGCCGCGACCGCGTCGTCGACGTCACCGAGGATCACGGCCAGCTCCGACCCCTCGGCCACGAAGTCGACGACCGCCGACGCCAGCAGCCCGATCAACGCACCCGTCCCCACGACGCCCGCGCCCCAGGCGAGCACCGACGTGCGCTGGCGGCGCCACGTGAGCCCGACGAGCCCGCCGACGCGCCCGCGCGCCGGGCCGAGCCGTTCCGGCAGCAGACCCGTGCCCAGGTCACGCCGCCGCACGAGCACGGCCGCGACCCCCACGTTCACGGCGACCGCCGCGACGCCCACCGCGAGCGGCCACCACCGGTCGAGCGTGTACGGCGCGGTCGCCTGCGACCAGCCGAACGGCGACAGCCACGTCCACACGCTCGTGCTGCGCGGCCCCTGCACGTCGCCGACCGCGCGCAGCACGAACGCGAGCCCGAGCAGCGCCATGCCGATCGCGCTCGACGTCCGGGCGTGCGTCGTCAGCTGCGCGGCCACCGCCGTCGCGGACGCCAGCACGAGCGCGACGACCACGACGGACGCGACCATCAGCACCGAGCCGCCCGGGTCGAGGTCGGTGGTGAGCAGCGCGACGAGCAGCAGCGCACCGACGACGAGCACACCCGTCGCCGCGGCCAGGAGCCCCGCGACGACCGGTGCCGCCCGGCCCACCGGCTGGGACCGGACGATCTCGAGCCGCCCGTCCTCCTCCGGGGCGCGCAGGTGCCGGGACACCGCGAGCACCCCCATGATCCCCACGGGCAGCATCAGCCACAGCGCCAGCTCGTTGGCCGTCATCGCGCCCAGCGTGTAGTCGTCGAGCCCGAAGCCCGGGCCCGCGAGCGCCGTGGCGGCGGGTGACGCGATGAGCGCGGCACGTGCCTCGCGCTCGCCGGGGGGCGCGTAGAGCTCCGCGAGCGCGACGACCGAGACCTGCGTCATCCCCGCCACCGCGACCGCCCAGATGCCGGTCGTCCAGCGGTCGGTGCGCAGCGCCAGCCGCAGCAGCCGGCCCGTGCCCGCGAGCGGGCCGTGGGGCGTCGTCCGCCGCGGGCCCGACCGTGCGGCGGTCGCGCGCCGCACCGCCGTCGTCGTCACCGCTCCCCCACCCCGAGCGTCGCGAGCTCGTCGCCGTACTCCCGCAGGAACACGTCCTCGAGCGTCGGTGGGTGCGCGACGACCGAGCGCACACCGTGCGCGGCCAGGGTCGCGAGCACCGCGTCGAGCGCGACCCCGTCCGCGGCGAGCGTGACGTGCGCGTCGTCGGCCCGCAGGTGGTGCACGCCGTCGAGCGCGGTCAGCGCGTCGCGCGCCCCGGGGACGTCCGCGAGGCGGGCGACGACGGTCGTGCGCGTCAGCCCGCGCAGGTCGTCCAGCGTGCCCGTGCTCACGGCACGGCCGCGCCGGATGATCGTCACGCGGTCCGCGAGCGCCTCGACCTCGGCGAGCACGTGGCTCGACAGGAGCACCGTGCGGCCCTGTGCGGCGGACTCGCGCACGACCTCCTGGAACACCGCACCCATGAGCGGGTCGAGACCCGAGGTCGGCTCGTCCATGAGGAGCAGCTCGACGTCGGCCGCGAGCGCCGCGACCAGCGCGACCTTCTGCCGGTTGCCCTTCGAGTACGCCCGGGCCCGCACGCGTGTGTCGAGCTCGAACCGCTCGACGAGCGCGTCACGGCGGTGCGGGTCCAGCCCGCCGCGCAGCCGGCCCAGCAGGTCGATCGTCTCGCCGCCCGTCAGCTGCGGCCACAGCGTCACGTCGCCCGGCACGTACGCGAGGCGGCGGTGCAGTGCGACCGGGTCGCGCCACGGGTCGCCGCCCAGCAGCACCGCCTCGCCCCCGTCGGCCCGCAGCAGGCCCAGCAGCACGCGGATCGTCGTGGACTTGCCGGCTCCGTTGGGCCCGAGGAAGCCGTGCACCTCCCCCGTGCGCACGTGCAGGTCGAGGCCGTCCAGCGCGCGCGTGCGGCCGAACGTCTTGACCAGGCCCTGGACCGCGATCGCGTCCGTCATGGCTGCTCCCGGGTGGCGGGGACGGCGCCTTCCCCGGCGCGCCACGCGTCGAGGTAGGCCGAGTCGGCGAGCAGGCCGTGCGTGAAGATCTCCAGCCCGGCCTGCATGGACGTGGTGGTGATGTGGGCGAGTGCCGCCGCCGTGTCCGTGGTCGGCGACGGTGCGCGGCCCGCGGCCGCCTCGAGCTGCGCGAGCAGCAGCAGCCCGAGCTGCCCGGCGACGACGTAGCGGGCGCGCCCCTGCGGGTCGGACGTGGGGCGCACGGCACCCGCGCGCTCGCCGTGCTCGAGGTAGGCGACCGTGTCCGCGACGAGCCCGTCGACGAACGCCGCCGCCCCGGGCCCGCCGTCGAGGACGACGCGCACGAGGTACGCGACCAGCGGCGCGTACTGCTCCGTGCCGGCGAGCTCGGCCATGACGTCGCCCGCCGGACGGTCCAGCGCGTCGGACTTCACGGCCCGCAGCTCGTCGTGCACGTACCGGTCGCAGGCCTCGCGCAGGCCGTCCTTGGACCCGAAGTGGTGCAGCACGAGCGCGGGGCTCACGCCGGCGTCGGCGGCGACCTGCCGCAGGCCGACGCCGAACCCGTCGCGGCCGAAGCGGAGCATCGCCGCGTCGCGGATCCGCGCGCGGGCGGTGAGGTCGTCGACTGATCGCACGTTCAGCAGACTAAACGCGCGTTCAGCCTTCCACAACCCCTTTCGCGGGACAGGTCGATGCGCGCTGCGCGCGCGGCCCGACGCCGGTGTCGGTGGCGGCACGTACCGTGCGTCCCGTGAGCCAGACGACCACGCGCCGTGCCCGCGCCGGGGGCGAGCGGGCCCCCGACCGCCCGGGGTTCCGCTGCACCGAGTGCGGGTGGACCGCGACCAAGTGGGTGGGGCGCTGCGGCGAGTGCCAGGAGTGGGGCTCGGTGGTCGAGGACGCCGGCCCCGGCTCCGGTGGGCCGCGCACCGTCGCCGTCGCCCCCACGCGCAACCCCGCCCGGCCGATCGACGAGATCGACGTCGAGTCGGCCGCCGCACGGCCGACGGGCGTGGAGGAGCTCGACCGCGTCCTGGGCGGTGGCCTGGTGCCCGGTGCCGTCGTGCTGCTGGCGGGCGAGCCCGGCGTGGGCAAGTCCACGCTGCTGCTGGACGTCGCGGCCCGCGCCGCGCGCACGGGCCGGCGTGTCCTGTACGTCACCGGGGAGGAGTCGGCGGCGCAGGTGCGGCTGCGCGCCGGACGCATCCACGCGCTCGCACCCTCGCTGCTGCTGGCCGCCGAGACGGACCTGGGCACCGTGCTCGGGCACGTCGAGAGCGTGAACCCCGACCTGCTCGTGCTCGACTCGGTGCAGACGTTCACGTCCGCGCAGGTGGACGGGTCGCCCGGTGGCGTGTCCCAGGTGCGCGAGGTGACCGCCTCGCTCATCACCGCGGCCAAGTCGCGCGCCCTGCCGGTCGTGCTCGTCGGGCACGTCACCAAGGACGGCTCCGTCGCCGGGCCGCGCACCCTGGAGCACCTCGTGGACGTGGTGTGCCAGTTCGAGGGCGAGCGCCACTCGCGCCTGCGGCTGCTGCGCGCGACCAAGAACAGGTACGGCCCGACGGACGAGGTCGGCTGCTTCGACCTGTCCGAGCACGGCATCGTCGGCCTGGCCGACCCGTCCGGGCTCTTCATGACCCGGCTGATCAGCGACGTGCCCGGCACCTGCCTGACCGTGACCCTGGAGGGCAGGCGCCCGCTCGCGGCGGAGGTGCAGGCCCTCGTCGCGCCGAGCGTCGTGCCGAACCCCCGCCGCGCGACCAGCGGCGTCGACGGCACCCGGCTCGCGATGGTGCTGGCGGTCCTGCAGCGCAGGCTCGGCGCACGGCTCGCCGACCAGGACGTGTACGTCTCCACCGTCGGCGGCGCACGCGTCGTCGAGCCGGCCGCCGACCTCGCGCTCGCGCTCGCCGCCGTCAGCGGCCGGGAGAACGTGCCCGTGCACGCCGGCCTCGTGGCCATCGGGGAGGTCGGGCTGGCCGGCGAGATCCGCCCCGTCCCGGGCGTCGGTCGACGCCTCGCGGAGGCGGCACGGCTCGGCTGCACCCGCGCCGTCGTCCCGTCGGGCACCCTCGAGGAGGTCACCGTGCCGGACGGGCTGCGCGTCGTCGAGGCGGCCGACCTCGCGGCCGCCGTCCTGGCCGGGCTCGCGCCGTCCGGCGACGCGTGACCACAGTCGCGGACAACACGTCACGCCACCGATACGATTCGACGGTGCCGCATCCGCACCATCAAGACGACCTGCTGAGGTCGACGCTCGCCGCTGTCGCGCCCGGATCCGAGCTGCGTGACGGACTCGAGCGGATCCTGCGCGGCCGCACGGGCGCACTCATCGTCCTCGGCATGGACCCGACCGTCGAGTCGCTGTGCTCCGGCGGCTTCGTCCTCGACGTCGAGTTCTCCGCCACCCGCCTGCGCGAGCTCGCGAAGATGGACGGCGCCGTGGTCATCGACCCCGTGCGCGACCGCATCGTCCGCGCCGCCGTGCAGCTGCTCCCCGACCCGTCGATCCAGACGTCCGAGTCGGGCACGCGGCACCGCACGGCCGAGCGCGTCGCCAAGCAGACCGGCCTGCCGGTCATCTCGGTGTCGGCGTCGATGCGGATCGTCGCGCTGTACGTCGGCGCGCAGCGGTACGTGCTCGAGGACTCCACGACCATCCTGTCGCGCGCCAACCAGGCGCTCGCGACGCTCGAGCGGTACAAGGCCCGCCTCGACGAGGTCAGCGGCACGCTGTCCGCGCTGGAGATCGAGGACCTGGTCACGGTGCGCGACGTGTCGGCGGTCGTCCAGCGCCTCGAGATGGTCCGCCGCATCTCCGATGAGATCGCGGGCTACGTCGTCGAGCTCGGGACCGACGGCCGCCTGCTCACGCTGCAGCTCGACGAGCTCGTCGGCGGTGTGGGCACGGAGCGTGAGCTCGTCATCCGCGACTACGTCGACACGTCGCGTCGCACCATCGAGACGGTCCCCGACGCGCTGGCCGAGCTGGACTCCACCGAGCTGCTCGACATCGCCCACATCGCGCGGGTGCTCGGGCTGCCCGGCGGCGGGGAGGAGCTCGACGCGGCCGTCGGCCCCCGCGGCTACCGCCTGCTGTCGAAGGTCCCCCGCCTGCCCGGCCCGGTCGTCGACCGGCTCGTCGGGCACTTCGGAGGCCTGCAGAAGCTGCTCGCCGCCACGATCGACGACCTCATGGCCGTCGACGGCGTCGGGGAGCAGCGCGCCCGGTCCGTGCGCGAAGGGCTCTCGCGGCTCGCGGAGTCGAGCATCCTCGAACGCTACGTCTGAGGAGCGACCGCTCAGCCGAGCCCGAACACCGCTGCGGGCGACGTGGCGCCGCCCAGCGAGACCGTGACCGCGTACGTGCCGGCGCCGGGTGACGGCAGTCCGTCGGCGCACCCCAGCGCCGACCGCTCGCGCGACCAGCCGAGCTGCGTGACGTCCGACTGGCCACCGGCCAGCAGCAGCGTGCGCTCCTGACCCTCGGCCGGGGCGCAGTCGCGGCTCGACCACACCCGGTCGTCGCCCGACGTGATGATCACCTCGCGCTGAGCGTCGCCCGCGTCGACGAGGCACGGCTCGGGACCGGAGTTGGTCACGGCGATCTCGAACGTCGGGTCGACGCCGGCGGGGAACGACTGGGCACCCGGGGTGGCCGCGAGCGCGAGCTGCGCCGGCGCGCACGCCGGGACGCCGCCCTCCGGCTCCACGGACGGTGCCGACGTGTCCGCCTGAGGGGTCACCGGCGCCTCGGTCTGCGGGGTGCCCTCGCCGCCGCGACCCGTCAGCCAGACCACCAGCACGACGATCAGCACCAGCGGGATCCCGAGGACCACGAGCCGGCGGACCCAGAAGACACGGGCCGGCGGTCGCGGGGCCGGTCGCGGGGCCGGTCGCGCGGGCCGCGGAGCGTTGCCCGGCGGGCGCGTCCGGTCGTTCATGGTGACCTCCGTGGGTGCGTCCGCGGATCGCCGCGGGTGCGACCACGGTACGAGCCCGACCCCCGCGCACGCCTCCCGCCACGCGCACGACCCCCCCACCCCCGGCAAGAGAGCAATCCAGCCCACCCCCACCCGCGCGAGAGAGCAGTCCCCCACCCCTCCCCCGTGAGAGTGCAATCCAGTCCAGCCCACCCCCACCCGTGAGAGTGCAATCCAGCCCACCCGCGAGAGAGCAATCCCGCCCAACCCCCATCCGTGAGAGTGCGATCCAGTCGCACCCCTCGCCGCGACATGTCGATCCAGATCCATCCGCTCACCCGCGTGCGGTCGGTGGAGCCCTGGCGACCGGTCGGATCGAGCGCCACCGCACCGACGTGGCAAACGCCCGGCGTCGCGCCCCCCGATGGGCGAGACCGGGCTGGATCGGAGGCGCTCTGGCGGGTGCAGCAGGCGTTCGTCGACCCCGGCGGCGTGGTGCCTCCTGCGGTGGGGCGGACCGGATTGCTCTGTCACGGGTGAGGGCGGGCGGGCTGGACTGCCCTCTCGCGGGAGGGCTGGATTGACATGTCACGGGCACGGGGTGGGGCGGACTGGATTGCTCTCTCGCGGGGGGGTGGGGGCAGGCGGACTGGATTGCTCTCTCGCGGGTGAGTGGAGTTGGACGGGGTGGCGGGGGGTTGCACCATGAGGCGTGCCCCTCGACGATCCCGCTGCCGGCGGCCCGGCTGCCGGCGGCCCGGCTCCCGGCGGCCCGGCTGCCGGTGGCCCGGCTCCCGGCGGCCCGGCTCTCGGCGGCGTGGGCGGCGGGGACGGCCCGCCGGCCGTGAGGGCGTCGTCGGCCGCGGGTGCGGGGTGGGGGGTGGCGGACGTCGCGGTGGTGCGGGCCGACGTCCTCGCGTGGTTCGACGTGCACGCGCGCGACCTGCCGTGGCGCGCGCCGGACCGGACGCCCTGGGGCGTGCTGGTCAGCGAGGTCATGCTGCAGCAGACGCCGGTCGTCCGGGTCGAGCCGGCGTGGCGGGCGTGGCTGGAGCGCTGGCCGACGCCGGGCGACCTCGCCGCCGCCCCGACGTCCGACGTGCTGCGCGCGTGGGACCGCCTGGGCTACCCCCGCCGGGCGCTGCGGCTGCAGGAGTGCGCGCGGACGGTCGTCGAGCGGCACGGCGGCGTGCTGCCGGACGACGAGGCCACCCTCCTCGCGCTGCCGGGTGTCGGGCCGTACACGGCGGCCGCGGTCCGGGCCTTCGCGTTCGGGCGCCGCTCGGTGGTGCTCGACACGAACGTGCGCCGGGTCCTGGCGCGGCTCGTCGCCGGCGAGGCCCTGCCGGCGCCGGCGCAGACGGCGGCCGAGACGCGGCTCGCGGCCGCGTGGGTGCCGGACGACGACGCCACGGCGGCCCGCTGGTCGGCCGCGTCGATGGAGCTCGGCGCCCTGGTGTGCACGGCCCGCTCACCCCGGTGCGACGCGTGCCCCGTCGCGGACCGGTGCCGCTGGCTCGCCGCGGGCCGCCCGGGCGACCTGCACGCCCACCGGCGGCGGACGCAGGCGTGGACGGGCACGGACCGGCAGGCCCGCGGCCGGGTGATGGCACTGCTGCGCGACGCCCTCGGGCCGGTCCCGCACGACGCCGTCGCTGCCGTGTGGCCCGACGCGACCCAGCTGGCGCGGTGCCTCGACGCGCTGGTCGCCGACGGCCTGGTCGCCCGCGACGACGCCCCGGGTGACGCCCCGGACCCGGACGCCGCGACCTACCGGCTCCCCCACTGACGCCGCGAGAGCGGCCGGCGGCTCACAGGTGCAGCAGCATCCGCGTGTTGCCGAGGGTGTTCGGCTTCACGCGCGCGAGGTCGAGGAACTCGGCGACGCCGTCGTCGTGCGACCGCAGCAGCTCGGCGTAGACGTCCGGGGGCACGGGCGTGCCCTCGATCTCCCGGAAGCCGTGGCGCGCGAAGAAGTCGACCTCGAACGTCAGGCAGAACACGCGGCGCAGGCCCAGGGCGCGCGCACGGTCGAGGAGCGCGTCGACCAGGGCGTGCCCGACGGCGCGGCCGCGGAGCTCCGGCGCCACGGCGAGCGTGCGGATCTCCGCGAGGTCCTCCCACATGATGTGCAGCGCACCGCACCCGACCACGTCGTCGCTGCCGGCGGCGCGCGCCACGAGGAACTCCTGGACCGCCTCGTAGTACGCCACCCACTCCTTGGCGAGCAGGATGCGCTCGTTCGCGTAGGGCTCGACGAGCCGGCGGATGGCGCGCACGTCGGTGGGCAGGGCAGGCAGGACGTCGACGGCGGCGTGGGAGGTCACGGGCACAACCTACGCACGGACGCGCACCGGCGTGCTCGCCGCGCCACCGTCAGCGGTGGCGTGGCAGGGCGCGGGCGGGGACCGACTCGACCAGGGCGGTGGCCGTGACCTCGTCGACCACGAGGTCGGTGACGGCGCGCGCGTGCAGGGCCGCGAGCAGCGGGGCGACCTTGTTGTCACCGGCGACGACGCAGACCCGGCGCGGGATCCGCTGCAGCTCGTCGGGGGTCGGGCCGGTCGCCCGGCTGTTGAGGGACACGTCCGCCCAGGACCCGTCGGCGCGCAGGAACACCGTGCACACGTCGCCGACGACGCCCTCGTCGTGCAGGCGGCGCACGTCCGCCTCGTCGAGGTAGCCCGCGGAGTACACGTGCGACGGGACGGCGCCGGCGACGGCGCCCGCGGAGAACACCGCGATGTCGGCGCGGCGCTGCATGTCCAGGACCCGGCGCACGGACCGCTCGCGCCACATGGCGTCCTTCGTGTCGGGGTAGTCGAAGAACGCGGGGACGGAGAAGTGGTGCACGGCCGCGCCGAAGGCGGACCCGAAGGACGAGATGAGGTCGGACGCGTACTCGACGCCGGACGTGCGCATGTTCGCGGCGCCGTTGAGCTGGACGACCGCCGACCCGCGCGTCGGCTTCGGGGCCAGGTACCGGCTGACGGCGGCGATGGTGGTGCCCCAGGCGACGCCCATGACCATGTCGGAGTCGAACCACGACGCGAGCAGACGTGCGGCGGTCATCGCGACCTGGTCGAGCCGCTCGACGGACCCGGCCGAGTCGGGCACGGGTACGACGTAGGTGTCGATGCCGAAGGTGGAGGAGATCGACCGGCCGAGCCCGGGCGCGCGCGTGCTGGAAGGGCGCAGCGTGATCTCGACGAGCCCCGTCTCGCGGGCCCGCTTGAGCAGGCGGGACACGGTCGACCGGGACGTGCCGAGGTGCCGCGCGATGACCTCCATCTTGAGGTCCTGCAGGTAGTACATGGACGCGGCACGCAGCACGTCCTGCTCCCGCTCGACGAACACGCGGCACCACCCTCCGTGCCCGCCGGACGTCGTGCCGTCGTGCACGTTCGTGCACACGAGTTGCGCGTCCGTTCTGGACGTGATGACGATAGCGGCGACGCACCCGGCGAGCGAGGGGGGCCACCACGCCGGGAGCCGCGACCACCGAGCCACGGCTCCACGGAGGGACCCGCCATGAGGACCGCACCGCTGACCGCGCAGGCACGCCAGGACGCCCTGGGGGCGTTACGCCGCAGCTCCGAGGTCGGCCAGGAGCTCGACGTGCTGGTCGTGGGCGGTGGTGTCACCGGGGCCGGGATCGCGCTCGACGCGGTGACGCGCGGCCTGTCCACCGCGATCGTCGAGGGCCAGGACTGGGCCTCGGGCACCTCCAGCCGGTCCAGCAAGCTCGTGCACGGTGGCCTGCGCTACCTGCAGATGCTCGACTTCCACCTGGTCCGCGAGGCCCTGACCGAGCGCGACCTGCTCATCACGCGGCTCGCGCCGCACCTGGTCAAGCCCGTGAGCTTCCTGTACCCGCTGGAGAACCGGGTGTGGGAGCGGGCGTACGTCGGTGCGGGCGTCGCGCTGTACGACACGCTCGCGTCCGTGTCGGTCTCCGGCAACCGGCGTGCCATGCCGATCCACCGGCACCTGACGCGCAAGGGCATGGAGCGGCTGTTCCCGGACCTGCGGCACGACGCCGCGATCGGCGCGGTGCGGTACTGGGACGCGAGCGTCGACGACGCGCGGCTCGTCGAGACCCTCGTGCGCACGGCCGTCAGCTACGGCGCGCACGCCGCGTCGCGCACGCAGGTCGTCGACCTGCAGACGACCACCGGCGGCGCCGTGACGGGCGCCGAGATCGTCGACCTCGAGACCGGCGAGCGCATCGACGTGCGCGCCCGCCACGTCATCAACGCGACCGGCGTGTGGACCGAGCAGACGGAGTCGCTCGCCGGCAGCGAGGGCGGTCTGCGCGTGCTGGCGTCCAAGGGCATCCACATCGTCGTGCCGCGCCAGCGGATCGAGGGCAACACGGGCCTGATCCTGCAGACCGAGAAGTCGGTGCTGTTCATCATCCCGTGGTCCCGGTACTGGGTGATCGGCACCACGGACACCCCGTGGGAGCAGGAGCTCACGCACCCCGTCGCGACCAGCGCGGACATCGACTACGTGATCGAGCACGCCAACCAGGTGCTGTCCCGCCCGCTGACCCGCGAGGACGTCATCGGCACGTGGGCCGGCCTGCGGCCGCTGCTGCAGCCGGGCACCAAGGAGGGGACGTCGTCGGCGAAGGTCTCGCGCGAGCACACCGTCGCCTCGCCCACCCCGGGCCTGACCGTCATCGCGGGCGGCAAGCTCACGACGTACCGGGTCATGGCGAAGGACGCGGTCGACTTCGCGCTCGGCTCGCGGGCGACGACTCTGCCGTCGATCACGCAGGACGTGCCGCTCGTCGGCGCCGAGGGGCTCAAGGTCGTGCAGCGCCAGGCCCGCGCGATCGGCGCCCGCTACGGCTGGGACCGTCCGCGCATGGACCACCTGCTGCACCGGTACGGCTCCCTGCTGCAGGAGCTCACGGACCTGTGCGACGAGCGGCCCGAGCTCGCGCGGCCGCTGCAGCACGCACCGGCGTACATCGGCGCGGAGATCGTCTACGCGGCGAGCCACGAAGGCGCGCTCCACCTCGACGACGTCCTCATGCACCGCACGCGCCTCAACTACGAGCAGCTGGACCGGGGCGTCGGAGCCCTCGACGAGATCGCGGACCTCATCTCGCCCGTCCTGGGCTGGGACGACGCGACACGGGCCCGCGAGGTGGAGGCGTACCGCGCCCGGGCGCAGGCCGAGGAGGCCGCGGCGGCCCAGCCGGACGACGCCGCCGCCGAGCGCGTGCGCCTGGAGGCTCCCGACCTCGCACCGCTGCTGCCGCTGGGGCCCGACGCGGACCCCGGCACCAAGCCGGGGTCGCCCGCGGGCCGCGGCGCCTCGGGACCCGCCGGCACCTGAGCACCGGGGGTGCGGGGCACCGCCGCCCCGCACCCCCGGCCGCCGCGCGCAGCGTGGCGACGACCCACCGGCGGTGACCCGCGTGACAACGACGTCGACGAGAGAGGTCTGAAGTGGACTACACGATCGGTGATGCGTTCTGGTCGGAGACCATCGGCACCGCGATCCTGATCCTGCTGGGTGCGGGGGTCGTGGCCAACGCCATCCTCCCGCGCACCAAGGGGTTCGGCGGCGGCTGGCTGATGATCAACTTCGGATGGGGCCTGGCGGTGTTCGCCGGCGTGTACTCGGCGTACAAGTCCGGCGCGCACCTGAATCCCGCCGTCACGATCGGCATCTGGGCGGCCGGTCGCGAGGAGTTCGCGCCGGGCATCCCGGTGACCGCGCTCAACGGCGTCCTGTACGTGACGGC
This sequence comes from Cellulomonas wangsupingiae, assembly GCF_024508275.1. Lineage (NCBI taxonomy): Bacteria > Bacillati > Actinomycetota > Actinomycetes > Micrococcales > Cellulomonadaceae > Cellulomonas > Cellulomonas wangsupingiae. Next base: position 582,307 of record NZ_CP101989.1, on the reverse strand, counting down.
GCAGATGCTGGGCGCGGCCGTCGGCGCCGGGCTGGCGTACCTGGCGTACAAGAAGCACTTCGACGAGGACGCCGACCCCGCCGTCAAGCTGGGCGTGTTCGCGACGGGGCCCGAGCTGCGCTCGTACGGCTGGAACTTCCTCACCGAGGTCGTCGCGACGTTCGTCCTCATCTTCTTCGTGCTCGCGTTCGGTGAGACGCCCGCGGAGATCGGCCCGCTGGCCGTGGCGCTGGTCGTCGTCGGCATCGGCGCGAGCCTCGGCGGCCCCACGGGCTACGCGATCAACCCCGCGCGTGACCTCGGGCCGCGCATCGCCCACGCGCTGCTGCCCATCAAGGGCAAGGGCTCGTCCGACTGGGCCTACGCGTGGGTGCCGATCGCCGGTCCCCTCGTCGGCGGAGTCCTCGCAGGGCTCCTCGCAAGCGTCTACGTCGGCTGACCCGACCACTTCGACACGACCGTCCCGGAGAAAGGCTCCCCCGATGACCGAGAAGTACGTCCTGGCGATCGACCAGGGCACCACCTCGACCCGCGCGATGATCTTCGACCACGGGGGCAACGTCGTCTCCGTGGGTCAGAAGGAGCACGAGCAGATCTTCCCGAAGGCCGGGTGGGTCGAGCACGACCCGAAGGAGATCTGGACCAACGTCCGCGAGGTCGTCGGCCAGGCGCTGGGCCGCGCGAGCCTCACGCACGAGGAGATCGCGGCCGTCGGCATCACCAACCAGCGCGAGACCGCGGTGGTCTGGGACCGCGAGACCGGTGAGCCGGTCTACAACGCGATCGTCTGGCAGGACACCCGCACGCAGAAGATCTGCGACGAGCTCGCGGCCCTGGGCGGCGGCGCCGAGCGCTACAAGGACAAGGTCGGCCTGCCGCTGGCCACGTACTTCTCCGGGCCCAAGATCCGCTGGATCCTCGACAACGTCGAGGGCGCGCGCGAGAAGGCGGAGGCGGGCCGGCTCGCGTTCGGCAACACCGACGCGTGGATCCTGTGGAACATGACGGGCGGGACCCGCGGCGGCACCCACGTCACGGACCCCACCAACGCGTCGCGCACGATGCTCATGAACATCGACTCGCTCACCTGGAACGAGGAGATCGCGGGTGAGATGGGCATCCCGGTGTCGATGCTGCCGGAGATCCGCTCGTCGTCCGAGGTGTACGGCGAGGGCCGCAAGGGCGGCCTGCTGCCCGGTGTGCCGATCGCCGGCATCCTCGGCGACCAGCAGGCCGCGACGTTCGGGCAGGCCTGCTTCGAGGTGGGCCACGCCAAGAACACGTACGGCACGGGCAACTTCATGCTCATCAACACCGGCACCGAGCCGATCGCGTCGAAGAACGGCCTGCTCACCACGGTCTGCTACAAGATCGGCGACCGCGACACCGTGTACGCGCTCGAGGGCTCGATCGCCGTCACGGGGTCCCTGGTGCAGTGGCTGCGGGACAACCTCGGCATCATCTCGTCCGCACCGGAGGTCGAGAAGCTCGCGGCGAGCGTCGAGGACAACGGCGGCGCGTACTTCGTCCCCGCGTTCTCCGGGCTCTTCGCGCCCTACTGGCGGTCCGACGCCCGCGGTGCGCTCGTCGGCCTGACGCGCTACGTCACCAAGGCGCACATCGCCCGGGCCGCGCTGGAGGCCACGGCCTTCCAGACGCGCGAGGTGCTCGACGCGATGAACGCCGACTCGGGCGTGGACCTCACGGAGCTGAAGGTCGACGGCGGCATGGTCGCCAACGACGCGCTCATGCAGTTCCAGGCCGACATCCTCGGCGTGCCGGTGGTCCGTCCGAAGATCGCCGAGACCACCGCGCTGGGCGCGGCGTACGCGGCCGGCATCGCGGTCGGGTACTGGTCCGGCGAGCAGGACGTCATCGACAACTGGGCCGAGGACAAGCGCTGGGAGCCGTCGATGGAGGAGGGCGAGCGCGACCGGCAGTACCGGCTGTGGAAGAAGGCCGTCACCAAGTCGTTCGACTGGGTGGACGACGACGTGCGCTGACCCGGCGACGCGGCACGGCCCCGGCGACCGACGACGCGGCGCCGGGGCCGTGCCGCGTCCGGGGGTGCCCGTACCGGCATCCGGTCAGGGGCTGCCGGCTCCCTGGTGGTCGGACCCGGGGACGCCGACGTGCTTGCGCGGCTGGAACGGGGTGCCGCTCACGGGGCGGGTCCCTGCCGCCTGGGCGACGACCCGCGTGGCGACCGCACTCACCTTCTCGTCGCGGCGCTGCGCCGTGGTCCGCAGCACCTCGAGCGCCCGCACCGGGGAGCAGCGGCGGTGGGCGACGACGACCCCGATCGCCTGGTCGATGACCTCACGGCTGCGTATGGCCGCCGTCAGGTCGGCAACGTCCCGCCGCAGGACGTCCGCGTCCGCCCGGTCGGCGATCATGCCGGCCAGCACCCCAGCGGTCACGCGCAGGTCGTCGCTGACGTCGGACCAGTCGACCGTGCCGGAGGTCCGGACGGCGACGCAGGTGGTGCCGTGCCGCACGGCGGTGGACACCGGCCCGGCGGTCCCCGGCTCGGGCCACGGCACGTCCGGCGCGACGGGGCCGGGCGTCGAGACGACGTGCGGGGGGCGCCCGGGCACCTCGGCGACGACACGCAGGTCGACGCCACGGCGCAGCTCGTGCTCGAGCACGCGCCGCAGGAGGGCGAGCACCACAGGCATCCCCGGCGGGACGACGGCGGTCGCCGTGCCCGGCGCGACGGCCGTCATGAGGACATCGACATGCGGCTGCCGTCACGGTGCAGGACGGAATGGAGCCCGAGCACGTCGAGCAGGCGGGCGATCACGGCAGGGACGTCGCGCGCGATCCACTCCACCCCGGTCTCCGCGCAGATCCGCTCGCACTGCAGGAGGAACGCGATGCCGGGGGCGCCGAGCAGGCGCACCTCGGCGAGATCGACGACGACCGGGAGCCCTGCCTCGGCGATCGCCGCCAGCGCGTCGCCAGCCTGGTCGCGCAGCGAGAGGTCGATCTCGCCGCTGAGGTGCACGACGACAGCCGTGCTGTCGCGCCGGACGGTGATGGAGCTGGGCGTAAGGCTGGGCATGTGGCTCGCCCCCAAAGGCGGTTGCCTGTCACCCCCGGAGACCCCGGGACGACCGTGCACGCCATGGGCTGGGCCCGTACCTCGCGCGGCGACGCCCCGTGCACCTTCCACTGTCTCACGCATCCGGGCAAACCGACACCGGCCGGGCATCTCGCCGCCGGACGCGCGTCGGTTCTCGTGCGCGTAGCGGTACGGGTGGGCCACGGTGACCCCCCGCTCGTCGGCGCGCAGGTAGCCACTCACGTAGGCGCGCGCCGACGCACCACGCCGGGGGCGGGCACCGTGATCCTCACGACGCCCACCCCCGGCCCGTCACGGTGGTCACTGCTGCTGCGGGGCCTTCCGCACCTCCTGCGCCGACTGCTGCGCCTGGTCCCGCAGGTCGGACGCCGCCTGCGTGCCCTGCTCCTTGACGCCGGCGGCCGCCTCGGTGGCGGTGTCCTTCACGGCCTGCAGGGCGTCCTGCGCCGGCTCGCGCAGGTCGGACGCCATCTGCTGCGCCGCCTCCTTGGCCTGCGGGGCCATGGCCTGCGCCTGCTCCTTGACGGCCTGCGCGGCCCGCTGCTCCGGCGCCGAGGTCGGCACCAGCGAGGACGCCAGCCACCCGAGCCCGAAGGCGACCAACCCGGCCGCGAGCGGGTTGCCCTGCGCCTGCTGGAGGGCGGCGGTGGGTGCGCCCTTCACGCCCTGCGCGACGGAGCCGGCGGACCCGCCGGCCGCGTCGCGGGCGCCGCCGACGGTGCCCATCACACGCTCGCGGACGGCCCCGACGCGGCCGCGCACCTTGTCCGCCTGGCGGTGCGCCATCTGCCGGGGGTCGATCGTGTCGCCGACGGCGTCGACGTTCGCCGACAGGTCGGCCCGCGTCTCCTCGATCCGCTGGCGGATCTCCTCGGGGCTCTCACTCATGGTTCGCCTCCTCGTCACCCTTCAGGGCGTTCGGGATCTTCTTCATGGTCTCGGCGGTGCGGGGTGCACCCTTCACACGGCGGAGCTCACCGCGTCCTCGCACGGCGAGGACCGCGGCGATCACCGCCCAGATCACGGCCACGACGACCGCGGACCAGGCCCTGCCCAGCGGCAGGCCCCACCACAGGGCGAACGACAGGAACATCAGCACGAAGTGCCCTGCCACCCCCGAACCGGCGAGCAGACCGCCGCCCTTGCCCGCACGCTTCGCGGACTCGGTCAGCTCGGCCTTGGCCAGCTCGACCTCCTGGCGGACCAGGAGGGACAGGTCCTCGGTGACGGACCCGATCAGGTCACCCAGGGACGGGCGCTCGTCGGGCGCACCGTCGGCGGCCGGCGGCGGCGCGCCGGCCCCGGGCAGAGGACCCGTCCCGGGCAGGGGACCTGCCCCCGGCACCGCGCGCGGGTCCGCCGCCACCGTGGGGTCGAACTGCCCGGTCACGGTCGGTCCTCACGGAGCACCCCGGCCAGCGGGTCACCGCCGGCCGTGCCGTACGGGTCGGCCGCGGGGACGTGGCCGGAGGTCGGTGCCACCGGTGCGGGGCCGCCGGCGGCGACCCACGCCTCCTGCTCGGGGCTCTGCCCGGGGCCGCTCGGGGCCGGGGTGCCGGCGTACGCCGGGGCGGGGTCCACCGGTGCCGGCGTGGCGGGTGCCGCCGCCGTCGCACCCGTGCCCGCCGACGGCGGTGCGTCCTTCAGCCCGCGGGTGACCCGCCCGGCGAGGACTCCGGCACCGGCCGCGAGCGCCAGGAACAGGCCCGGACGCCGGCGCGCGAAGTCCGTCACCTCACCCAGCAGGTCGCCGGGCTCCCGGTCCTCGAGCCAGCTCGCCACGCCGGCGGTGCGCTCGCCCGCCTGACGGACCAGGTCCGTCGCCAGTCCGCCGTCCTGCGAGCCGTCGGCCATGCGACCCAGCTCGTCGCCGAGCGCGCGCAGGCCGGCCGCGGCCCGCACCTGCTGCTCCGACGCCTGCGTGGTCAGCCCCGTGCGGGCCTCCGACCACAGGTCGCGGGCCTGGCCCGCGACCTCCGACGCGACGTCGGAGGCCCCGCTCTTCGCCTCGCCGAGCAGGCCCTGCCCGCTGTCCGCGGCGGCGTGCGCGAGGCTCGACGCCTCGTCCTTCGCGGTGCCCGCCGCTGCGGCGGCGCCACCTGTGCTGTCCGTGCTCATCGTCGTCTCCTCACTCACTCGTGACTGTGTCCTTGAGCTTCCCGCTGACCGTTTCCGCCAGGTTCGGCGTGGCGGTCGTGCCGCACAGCCGCGGTCGGGCTGCGTGGCGCGGGGGGCATGGGAGCGCCGGCCGGCGGCTCGGCGACGTTGCTGAACTCGCCCTTGTCCGCGTCCCGCCGGTCGGAGAGTCGCTCGGCACGGGGCGGTCGGGTGAGGACGCGTGCTGGAGCTCTTGCCGGTGGAGGAGCTCGTGCCGGTGGAGGAACATGGCATCTCCGTGACCCGTCACCGAGTGACGTGAATGGGGGGGATGCGGTCGCAGGGGGAACCCGGGTCGGGCGCCGCCCGGCGAGACGCCGTGGGCGCCGACGGGCTTCCTCCGCCGGTGCGGTACGAGCGACCCGGCGTGATGCCCTGGTCCCTCGTCCACCTCGACCCTAGGCGCCCACGGACGATGCCGCACGGCGAGGGCGGAGCGGCCTGCGGATGCGCTCCGCGCCAGACCTGCGCACCCTTGAGGCCACCCGACGTGGAGGAGACCCGATGCGAGCGATGGTCTACCGCGGGCCCTACAAGGTCCGCGTCGAAGAGAAGGACATGCCGGCGATCGAGCACCCGAACGACGCGATCGTCCGAGTCGTGCGCGCTGCCATCTGCGGCTCCGACCTGCACCTCTACCACGGGATGATGCCGGACACGCGCATCGGTCACACGTTCGGTCACGAGTTCGTGGGCGTCGTCGAGCAGGTCGGTCCGTCCGTGCAGCACCTGCAGGTCGGTGACCGCGTGATGGTGCCGTTCAACATCTACTGCGGCACGTGCTTCTTCTGCGCGCGCGGGCTGTACTCCAACTGCCACAACGTCAACCCCAACGCCACGGCCGTCGGCGGCATCTACGGGTACTCGCACACCACGGGCGGGTACGACGGCGGCCAGGCCGAGTACGTGCGCGTGCCGTTCGCGGACGTCGGCCCCTCGAAGATCCCCGAGTGGCTGAGCGACGACGACGCGGTGCTGATGACCGACGCGCTGGCCACCGGCTACTTCGGGGCGCAGCTCGCGGACATCGTCGAGGGCGACACGGTCGTGGTGCTCGGCGCCGGGCCCGTCGGCCTGTTCGCGGCACGGTCCGCGTGGCTCATGGGCGCCGGGCGCGTCATCGTCGTCGACCAGCTCGAGTACCGGCTGGAGAAGGCGCGCGAGTTCGCGTACGCCGAGACGCGCAACTACCTCGAGCACGACGACATCGTCGTCGAGATGAAGAGGACCACCGACGGGCTGGGCGCGGACCGGGTCATCGAGGCGGTCGGCGCGGAAGCCGACGGCAACCTGATCCAGCACGTCACCGCCGCGAAGCTCAAGCTGCAGGGCGGCTCCCCCGTCGCGCTCAACTGGGCGATCGACGGCGTGCGCAAGGGCGGCACGGTCTCCGTCCTGGGTGCGTACGGGCCGATCTTCTCGGCCGTGAAGTTCGGTGACGCGCTCAACAAGGGCCTGACGCTGCGCATGAACCAGGCCCCGGCGAAGAGGCAGTGGCCCCGCCTGCTGGAGCACATCCGCTCCGGCTACCTCACACCGAGCGACGTCGTGACCCACCGGATCCCGCTGGAGCACATCGCCGAGGCGTACCACGTGATGTCGTCCAAGCTCGACGGCTGCATCAAGCCGCTGATCATCCCGTCCGAGGACTGAGAGGGACCCGCGACCATGCCCTACACCGCCGACAAGCCCCCGCTCCCCGAGACCCCCGAGCAGCTGCGTGCGCGCATCCCGGGCTGGGGCGCCGACCTGGACCCCGCCGACCGCCCGCAGGTCCCGCGGGAGCGGTTCGACCTGCCGACGGGCGCGCACTGGGACTTCCCGGACCGGCAGCCCGAGACGTACCCCCGTGAGCGGTCCATCGAGCACGAGATGCTGACGCCCGTCTTCGGCACCGCGCAGCCGCCGCACGGCCTGGCGGGGCGGATCCGCCGCTACTCCTACGAGCGCTTCAGCGAGGGCCGCGCCGCGCACTGGCTGCTGCTCATGGCGGCCGACCGGGTCGACGCGGCCGGCGCGCACCTGCGCTCGATGGCGACCCTGCGGCCGGACAACCCGATCACCGAGACCGGCGTGCTGTCCGAGCTGCACCGGCACCCGGTCGCCTCACGCCGCGGGCGCGTCGACGTCCGCCACCAGGTCCTCGACCCGCTGATCGTCGGCGGTCCGTGGATCGTCGGCGCGGCGGTGGCCCTGATGACGGTACGCGCGCTGCGACGTCGCGGCTGACGGCCGGCCCGCGTCAGCGCGGGTCGGCCGTCAGCCGGCCGTCGGGGTGGACGGTCAGCGGCGCGATGCGCACGTTGCGCAGGTGGTCGCGGCCCGAGGCCTGGGCATCGTGGTAGAGCAGGTACCAGCGCTCGCCCATCCGGACGATCGAGCCCTGGGTGGTCCACCCCTCGACGGGTTCGAGCACCGTGCCGCGGTAGGTGAACGGCCCGTACGGGGAGTCGGACGTGGCGTGCACGAGCGTGCGGGCGGCGCCGGTCGAGTAGAGCAGGTGGTAGACGCCGTCGATGCGCGAGACCCACGGCCCCTCGAAGAACCGGCGCGGGTCGCCCTGGGTGAGGGCGCGGCCGGCGTCGTCCGTGACGACGACCTCGCGCGTCGGCTCGGCCAGCGCCAGCAGGTCGTCGGTGAGCCGCGCGACGCGCGGGCCGATCGCCGGGGCGTCCGGCGCCGGGTAGGCGTCGACACCGGTGTAGGTGTCGCCGTCCCAGCGCTGCAGCTGGCCGCCCATGATGCCGCCGACGTACAGGTACGCGCTGCCGTCGTCGTCGGTGAGCACGGCGGGGTCGATGCTGCCGACGCCGGCGATCGGCTCCGGCTCGGCCACGAAGGGCCCGGTCGGCGTGGACGACGTCGCGACCCCGATCCGGAAGACGCCGTCGGCGTCCTTGGCGGGGAAGAACAGGTAGAACGTGTCGCCGCGGCGTGCGGCGTCGGGCGCCCACATCTGGCGCGCGGCCCACGGCACGTCGTCGACGTGCAGCACCCGGTCGTGCTCGAGGGCCGGCCCGCCCACGTCCCGCAGCTCGATCACGCGGTAGTCGCGCATGTCGTAGTGGCTGCCGTTGTCGTCCTTCGGCGTGCCCGTCTCCTCGTCGTGCGACGTGTAGACGTACAGCACGTCGTCCCAGACGTGCCCCGAGGGGTCGGCGGTCCACACACCCTCGACGAGCGGCCCGTCCACCGGCGCGACCTGGTCCGCCGTGCCGTCCCCACCCGTGCGCGACGCGTTCTCGACGCTCGCGCCCACTGCGCTCACCACGTGCCGACCACCTCTTCCAGAGCCGCCTGCCCCCGGTGGGTGCGACGCGTCCGCACTTTACCGTCGCGCGCGCCGCGGGTGTTGCGCCGGATGTCCCGAAAGTCCCCGCTCCCGGGCTCGACGACGGTCGAGCCTGTCGGGGGGCGCCGGTAACCTCGGGCGCCATGCGCCTCGCGACCTGGAACATCAACTCGATCCGCGCCCGGCTGGACCGTGCCGTGGCCTTCGTGGAGCGCACGGGGGTCGACGTGCTGGCGCTGCAGGAGACCAAGGTCAAGGACGAGGCGTTCCCGCGCGAGCCCTTCGAGGCGCTCGGCTACGAGGTCGCCACGCACGGGTACTCGCAGTGGAACGGCGTCGCGATCCTCTCGCGCGTGGGCCTGACCGACGTCGAGCGCGGCTTCCCGGGCCAGCCGACGTGGGGCGACCCGGCCGCGGTCGAGGCGCGCGCGCTCGGCGCCACCTGCGGGGGCGTGCGGGTGTGGAGCCTGTACGTGCCGAACGGCCGTGAGATCGGCGACCCGCACTACACCTACAAGCTGGACTGGCTGGCGGCGCTGCGCGACGCGGCGCAGGGCTGGCTGTCCGCCGAGCCGGACGCGCAGGTCGCGATGGTCGGGGACTGGAACATCGCGCCGCTCGACACCGACGTCTGGGACATCGGGCTGTTCGCGGGCCGCACGCACGTCACGCCGGCGGAGCGCGACGCGTTCGAGGCGATCGCGCGCGCCGGGTACACCGAGGTGTCCCGCGTGCACGCGCCCGCCGAGCACACGTACACCTACTGGGACTACCAGCAGCTGCGCTTCCCCCGCAACGAGGGCATGCGCATCGACCTCACCTACGCCAGCCCCGCGCTGGCCGCGCGCGTCACGGGGGTGCGCATCGAGCGCGACGAGCGCAAGGGCAAGCAGCCGTCCGACCACGTCCCCGTGGTGCTCGAGGTCGACGCCCCGTGACGCGCGGCGCGCCCGGGAGGGTGGCCGCGGGCGCGAGGTGCGGCCCGCACCGCCCCTCGCGCGCCCACGCTCGGCTAGGTTGCCGTCCATGACGCCCGACGACCGCGCGCCCGAGCCTCCGCAGGAACCGGCCGCGCCACCGGTGCCGGGGCCGCCGGCCGTGGACCCGTCCACGGCGAACGACTCGGCGACCTGGGGTACCACCGCCTCACCCGTGTACGCGGCCGGCGGGCACGACACCCAGCCGCTGCCGCGGGGCGGGTATGCCGCGGGCCGGCACGACACGCTGCCGATCGCGACCGGAGTGGGGATGACGCAGCCGCTCGCGACGGTCCCGCCGGCACCCCCGGCCGTCGTCCCGGGGCACCCGGCGGCGTCGGCCGCGCCACCCGTGCACGGAACCCCGCCGACGCCCCCCGGCCCGCCGACGGCACCCGGCTACGGGGCCGCACCCGGCTACGGCACGCCGCCCGGTCACGGCGCCGGTCCCGGCTACGGACCTGGCCCCGGCTACGGCACACCGCCCGGCACGGGGGTCATGCCCGGCTACGGCACGCCGCCCGGCGCGCCGGTCCGGCCGTACGGCTGGACCCCGCCCGTCCCGACCGACGGCCTCGCGGTCGCGTCGCTGGTGACGTCCGCCGGTGGGCTGCTGCTGCTGGCGGGCCTCACCGGGCCGATCGGCGTCGGGCTCGGGATCGGCGCCCTCGTCCGCATCCGGCGCACGCGCGCGCCCGGACGCGGGCTGGCGATCGCCGGCATCGTCGTCGGCGCGGTGGGCACGGTCGTGATCGCCCTGCTCACGTGGCTCGTCGTCGCGCTCGTGCAGTGGGGCAACGCGACGGCGCAGCAGGCCACGGACACGTTCGGCGGGCAGGACGAGCTGGGCAAGGAGCTCGAGGGCCTGCTGGAGGACCTGGGCAGCGGCAGCGGCAGCGCGCCCGGCGACCTGTTCGGCGAGGACCTGTTCGGCGACCTCGGCGAGGAGGGCAAGGGGACGGGGACCCTGCCGCCGTACGCGCTCCCCCAGGACGTCGCGGTCGGCACGTGCTGGCAGGCGCTGCCGGAGTACTACGACCTGTCCGACGCGGTGGTCGTCCCCTGCACGGACCTGCACGACGTCGAGGTGGTCGCGCACGTCACGCCGACGGGCGCGCCGGCCACGGACCTGACGGCCGAGGACCCCGTCCTCGCCGAGGCCCTGGACCGGTGCGAGGCCGCCGTCGCCGCGATCGACCCCGGCCTGCTGGTGTGGGGGGCCGTCGACGTGTGGCTGCCCCACCCGGACCAGGTGGCCGCCGGGCAGCTCGTCGGCTACTGCGTGCACGAGGACACGTTCGGCAGGACGGACTCGCTCGTCGCGCCCTCCGGGGTGGCGTCCTGAGCCCCGTCGACGACGACGTCCCCGACGTCCCCGAGGACCCGAACCCGCCGACGTACTACGCCGACGGGTGGCAGGAGGCTGCCGACGCCCGGACGCGCGGTCGACGGCGCGTCGTCGTGGGATCCGCCGTGGCCGGTGCGGTCGTGCTGCTCGCGGTCGGGGCGGTCGTCGGGACGCAGGCGGTCACGGACGCGCGCACGCGCCCGCTGCCCCCGGACGTCTCCGTGCCCACCGACGCGTACGCCGTGCAGCTCGTCAGCGGCTCGTGCCTCGCCGAGCTGCCGGCGGACGGTGAGGTCGGCCGCGTCCGCGTCGTGCCGTGCTCCGAGGCGCACGCGGCGCAGGTCGTCACGCAGTACGCGTTCGACCCCGCCGGGGTGTGGCCCGGGCAGGACGGTGCGCACGCGCGGGTCGCGCGGGCGTGCGTCCTGAGCGACGAGGAGGTCGCGGCGGGCGTGCGCCTGGTGACGTGGGCACCGACCCGGTCGGGGTGGTCGGACGGCGACCGCACCGGGCTGTGCGTCGCGGTGCCGACGAGCCCGGTGACGGGGTCGTTCGTCGACGGCACCGTGGCGCCGGCCGAGGGCGCGGCGACGCCCTCGGGGTGACCCGGGGTCAGGCCCCGACGTTCCCGGTCCGCGGTGCGCGCGCCGCGCGGCGCCGCTCGCCGCGTGTGCCGGTGCGCGTCCAGACGAACCGCACGAGCACGACGGCGATGACGAGGTACACGGCCGCGTTGAGCCAGTCGCTGTAGCGGCCGACGTCGCTCCACCGGGAGCCGAGCAGGTAGCCGACCCACACGAGCCCGCCGTTCCACACCGCGGACCCGACCAGCGTGTAGAGCGTGAACCGCACGACGCCCATGCCCTCGACACCGGCCGGCACGGAGATGAGGCTGCGCACCACCGGCACGCAGCGGCCGATGAGGACCGCCGCGCCCCCGTGCCGGTCGAACCACCGCTCGGCCTGGTCGAGGTCCTCGGCCTCCATGAGCGGGATGCGCTCGAGCCAGCGGCGGATCCGCACGCGCCCGACCCAGGCGCCGAGCCCGTACAGCAGCCACGCGCCCACGACGGCACCGATCGTCGCGGCGACGATCGTCCAGGTCAGGGACATGTCACCCTGCGACGCGACGTACCCGGCGACGGGCAGGACCACCTCGGACGGGATGGGCGGGAAGAGGTTCTCGAGCGCCACGAGCAGCCCGACGCCGACGGGCCCGAGCGACTCGATCACGGACACGACCCACCCGGCGAGCCCGGTCAGCTCGGTCCCGGATGCGGCCGCGGCCAGGGCGGCGGTCGTCACGAGCATGCTTCCGCATGCTGCCACCCGCGTCCGCGCCCCGCAGGTCGACCCCACCCGCCGAGCGCGGTACTCGACCGCCGAGCGCGGGCGAGACGAGCACCGCGCTCGAGCGTCGAGTACCGCGCTCGGCGGGGGTGGGTCAGTGGGTGGGGGTGAGCGTCAGGCCGCCCTCGCCCAGGTCGACGTGCAGGGTGTCGCCGTCGCGGATCTCGCCGGCCAGCAGGCTGCGGGCCAGGCGGTCGCCGATCTCCTTCTGGACCAGGCGGCGCAGCGGACGGGCACCGTACGCGGGGTCGTAGCCCTCGAGGGCGAGCCACTCGCGCGCCCCCTCGGACACGTCCAGCGTGAGGCGACGGTCGGCGAGGCGACGGCCCAGCGACTCGACCTGCAGGTCCACGATCTGCCCGATCTCCTCGATCGACAGCGCGTCGAACAGGACGATGTCGTCCAGCCGGTTGAGGAACTCCGGCTTGAACGCCGCACGCACGGCCCCCATGACGGCGTCGCGCTTGGCGGCGTCGTCCAGCACCGGGTCCACGAGGAACTGCGACCCGAGGTTCGACGTCAGCACGAGGATGACGTTGCGCAGGTCCACGGTGCGGCCCTGCCCGTCGGTCAGCCGGCCGTCGTCGAGCACCTGCAGCAGCACGTCGAAGACCTCGGGGTGCGCCTTCTCGACCTCGTCGAGCAGCACGACGGAGTACGGGCGCCGCCGCACGGCCTCGGTGAGCTGGCCGCCCTCCTCGTAGCCGACGTACCCGGGGGGCGCGCCGACGAGCCGCGCGACCGAGTGCTTCTCGGCGTACTCCGACATGTCGATGCGCACCATGGCGCGCTCGTCGTCGAACAGGAAGTCCGCGAGCGCCTTGGCCAGCTCGGTCTTGCCGACGCCGGTGGGGCCGAGGAACAGGAACGAGCCGGTGGGCCGGTCGGGGTCGGAGATGCCCGCCCGGGCGCGGCGCACGGCGTCGGACACCGCGGCGACGGCCTTGCGCTGGCCGATGAGCCGCTCCCCCAGCACCTCCTCCATGCGCAGCAGCTTCTGCGTTTCGCCCTCGAGCAGGCGGCCGGCGGGGATGCCGGTCCAGGCGGCGACGACCTCGGCGACCTCGTCGGGGCCGACCTTCTCGGCGATCATCGGCGTCGCCTCCACCGCCAGGTCCGCGTCCTCGGCGGCCTCGGACGCCTCCGCGTCGGCGATCTCCTTCTCGACGGTCGGGATCTCGCCGTACAGCAGCCGCCCGGCGGTCGCCAGGTCGCCCTCGCGCTGGGCGCGCTCGGCGTCGGCCCGCAGCTGGTCGAGCCGCACGCGCAGGTCACCGACCCGGTTGTGGCCGGCCTTCTCCTTCTCCCACCGCGCGTTGAGCGACGCGAGCTCCTCGCGGCGGTCCGCGAGGTCGGCGCGCAGCCGGGCCAGGCGCTCGACGGAGGCGGGGTCGTCCGCCTCGGACAGCACGACCTCCTCCATCTCCAGGCGTGTCACGGCGCGCTGCAGCTCGTCGATCTCGACCGGCGAGGAGTCGAGCTCCATGCGCAGGCGCGACGCGGCCTCGTCGACGAGGTCGATGGCCTTGTCGGGCAGCTGACGGCCGGTGATGTAGCGGTCGGACAGGGTCGCGGCCGCGACCAGCGCGGAGTCCGCGATGGTCACCTTGTGGTGCGCCTCGTAACGCTCCTTGAGCCCGCGCAGGATCGCGACGGTGTCCTCCACGGACGGCTCGCCGACGAACACCTGCTGGAACCGCCGCTCGAGCGCCGGGTCCTTCTCGATGCGCTCGCGGTACTCGTCGAGCGTCGTCGCGCCGACCAGGCGCAGCTCGCCGCGCGCGAGCATCGGCTTGAGCATGTTGCCCGCGTCCATCGCGCCCTCGCCGCCGGCACCCGCGCCGACGACCGTGTGCAGCTCGTCGATGAACGTCACGACCTGCCCGTCGGACGCGGTGATCTCCTGCAGGACGGCCTTGAGCCGCTCCTCGAACTCGCCGCGGTACTTGGCGCCCGCGACCATCGACGCGAGGTCGAGCGACACGAGCTTCTTGTCACGCAGCGACTCGGGCACGTCGCCCGCGACGATGCGCTGCGCGAGCCCTTCGACGACCGCCGTCTTGCCGACGCCGGGCTCACCGATGAGCACCGGGTTGTTCTTGGTGCGCCGCGAGAGCACCTGGATGACGCGGCGGATCTCGGCGTCGCGGCCGATCACCGGGTCGAGCTTGCCGTCACGCGCCCGCTGGGTCAGGTCGACGCCGTACTGCTCGAGCGCCTTGTACGTGCCCTCGGGGTTGGGGCTGGTGACACGCGCGCTGCCGCGCACGTTCGGCAGCGCGGCGAGCAGGGCGTCGCGCGACGCACCGGCGGCCCGCAGCGCGTCGGCCACACCCGACTGCCCGGCCGCGAGCCCGATCAGCAGGTGCTCGGTCGACACGTAGTCGTCACCGAGGCTGCGCGCCTCGGCGTTCGCGGCCTCGAGCGCGGCGGCCGCCTGCCGGGACGCGGACGGCTGCGCGACGGAGGCGCCGGACGAGGACGGCAGGTTGACGAGGATGCCGCGCACCGCGCGACCGAGCGCCCCGCGGTCGGCACCGACCGCGTCGAGCAGCCCGTTGGCGACGCCGCCCTCCTGCCGGAGCAGGGCGTCGAGGATGTGGGCCGGCTCGAGCTGCGGGTTGCCGGCAGCGCTCGCGGACTGGATGGCGTCACCCAGCGCCTCCTGCGAGCGGGTGGTGAACTTCGCGTCCAATGAGACCTCCCTGTGCGGTGTCCGCACGTCGACGTCATGCCTCCTGGGTCAACGGACTCCGAAGTTGAGTCTATTCCGCTCAAGTTCGGCCGCCAACCGGCGCGCAGCCGTCACCCGGGCGTCACGCCGGCGTCGCCGGGACGACACGCCACGCGCCTAGCGTCGGGCCGACCACCGAGAGAGAGCAGGGCACCGATGACCCTCACCATGACGCTCGTCCGCCACGGCCGTACGCACTTCAACGCCCGCCGCATCCTGCAGGGCCGCTGCGACTCACCGCTCACGCGCGACGGCCGGGCCGGCGTCCGCGCCACCGCCCGCCACCTGGCCGCGACACCGTTCACGGCCGCGTGGTCGTCGCCGTCGGGACGTGCCGTCGCGACGGCCGTCGAGCTGCTGCGCCCCCACGCCGAGGTGCCGTTGCGCACCGACCGCGGGCTGCTCGAGTACGCGTTCGGTGTCTACGAGCAGCGGCCCGAGCGGGTCCTCGACGACGTCGTCGCGTGGCCGGAGCTCGTCACCGACGTGCTCGCCGGCACGCACCCCGGGCTGCCGGGCGGGGAGCCGGCCGCCGACTTCATGGCCCGCACCCGCGACGTGTTCGCCCGCATCGCCGCCGAGCACGACGACGGGCACGTGCTCGTGGTCGGCCACGGGCTGGCCCTGGGCGCGTACCTGGCGACCGTCGACGAGGTCGGCCTGGTGCCGCTGCCCAACGCCTCGGTGTCGACGGTCGAGGTCGACGCCGACGGGACCGCCCGCATCACCGGGCTCGCGCTCGACGTCGCCGGTCAGGGGCACGTCGCCGCACGGCCGATGCGGACGCCGACGCCGGTGCCGTCGGTCGCCTGAGCGGCGCGGCCCGGCCCGGACGCCCTGCCGCGCCGGCGACGGGCCGCGTGCGAGGATCACCGCGTGGACGACGACGTGGACGCCCGCCCGGCACGCGACCGGTGGGACGCCGAGCGCACGGACGTGCTCGGGGACCGCTGGCGCGCGCGCACACTGCACCTGCGGCCCGACGCGGTCACGCGCCGCACGGGCGTCGACCCGGTGGCCACCCTCGTGCGCAGGGTCCCCGACGGCGCCCCCACGCGGCGCGCCGTGCTCCACCTGCACGGGTTCGTCGACTACTTCTTCCACCCGCACGTCGGTGACGCGCTCGCCGCGGCCGGGTACGACACGTACGCGCTCGAGCTGCGCGACCACGGGCGCTCCATCCGGCCCGGGCGGCCGCCCAACGAGACCACGGACCTGGCCGTCTACACCGAGGAGATCGACGCGGCGGTCCGCGCGCTGCGGGCGGACCACGACGTCGTCGTGCTGCTCGGCCACTCCACCGGCGGGCTGACGGCCGCGCTGTGGGCCGAGGCGCGCCGCGGCCTGGGCCTGGTCGACGCGCTCGTGCTGAACTCCCCGTGGCTGGACGTGCGCGGCACGCTGTTCGAGCGCACCGCGCTGGCCCGCGCGGTCCATCTCGTCGCGGGGCCGGTGCCGCGCCTCCCGGTGCGCCGCATCGCGCCGTACTACGGGCGGGCGCTGCACCGTGACACGGGCGGCGAGTGGGACTTCGACCTCGCCTGGAAGCCGCACGAGGGCTTCCCGGTGCGCGCGGGCTTCGTCCGCGCGGTGCGCCGCGGCCACGCGCGCGTGGCCCGGGGACTCGCGGTCGACGTGCCCGTGCTGGTCCTCGCGTCCGACGCCGCCGGCCCGCACAAGGTCGGTCACGACGCGCTGCTGCGCACCGACTCCGTGCTCGACCCGGCGCAGATCGCCCGTCGCGCGCACCGGCTGGGGGACGACGTCACGTTCGTCGAGGTCACCGGGGGCGCGCACGACCTGGCCCTGTCCACCCCGCCCGTCCGCGAGCGCTACCTGCGCGAGGTCACCGACTTCCTGGCGTCCCGCCTGCCGACGGGCTGACGTCCGGCGGCAGGAGCGACGGCTCCCCCGGCTCGGCGAGCGAGAGCACGGCGCCGACGACCCCGGGCGACGCCCGGACGGCGGCCTCGACCTCCGCGAGCCGGTGCGACGCCTCGGCCTCGTCCGGGTTGCCCACCAGGTCGACCGCCCCGACGAGCACGACCCGGCGCGCCCCGACGAACTCGATCCGCAGCTGCGTGACCCGGGCGACCTGCGGCATCTGCAGGAGGGTCCGCAGCGCGGCCGCCTGCACCTCGGGATCCACCGTCTCCCCCACGAGGAACCGCAGGTTGCGCACGATGAGCACGTAGGCGACGACGGCGAGCAGCAGCCCGACGAGGATCGACCCCAGCGCGTCCGGCACGGCCGAGCCTGTGACCTGGTTGGCCACGATCCCGGCCGCGGCGATGACGAGCCCGACGAGGGCGGCCGCGTCCTCGAAGAAGACGGCCCGCACGGTCGGGTCGGACGTGGCCAGGACGTGCTCGAGCAGACCCCGGTCCCGCCTGCGCGCCTCGCCCCGGCTCTGCCGCCACGCCTGCCGGAACGACACGCCCTCCAGCACGAACGCGACCGCCAGCACCGCGTACGCGACCCCGAAGTCCGTCGCCGGCTCGGGGTCCGCCAGCTCGTGGAGGCCGTGCGTCACCGACACGCCCGCCCCCACGGCGAACAGGCCGATCGCCGCGAACATCGACCACACGTACACCTCGCGGCCGTACCCGAACGGGTGCGAGACGTCGGCCGGCCGGTCGCCCCGCCGCTGCGCGACGAGCAGGAAGACCTCGTTGCCCGTGTCCGCCCAGGAGTGCGCGGCCTCGGCCAGCATGGACGCCGCCCCGGTGATCACGGCGGCGGCCGTCTTCGCGGCCGCGATCAGCGCGTTCGCGAGCAGCGCGAGGACCACGGTGACGGTCGACTCCTCACCCCCGCCGGCGTCCCGCGCGCCGCCGCGACGCCCGGCACGGCCGTGGCCACGGCCCCCCGCGGGCACGTCCTGCGCGCCCGGTCCGGGCGAGGTGTCGGGTGTCACACCCCCGGCCTAGCACGTCCACCCGTGGTGCGCGACGCGGGCCGCGGTGGTTGGCTGTGCTCGCCCTGCCGCGGACGCCCGTCCGCCCCCGACCCCGGAGGACCCCCACCATGACCGTCTGCACGAGCCCGTGGCCCGCCGGTGTCCCCGGCTGGGCGGACATCACCGTCACGGAGCTCGGGCCCACCCAGCGGTTCTACGGCGGGCTGCTCGGCTGGCAGCTGAGCATCGGCGGCCCCGAGACCGGCGGGTACGTGACGGCCACCGTCGACGGGCACGTCGTCGCGGGGATCAAGGTCGCCGACGTGCCGCACCCCGCGGGCTGGTGCGTGTACCTCGCGACGGACGACCTCGCGCAGAGCGTCGCGCAGGGCGTGGCCGCCGGCGGGACGGTCGTCGTCGACCCGGTGACGGTGCTCGACCTGGGGCGCCTCGCGGTGCTGGCCGACCCGACGGGCGCCGTCGTCGGCCTCTGGGAGTCCGGCACGCACACGGGCTGGGAGCTGACCGAGGTCCCCGGCGCGTACGTGTGGGCGGAGCAGATGTCGCACGACCCGGTCACCGCGCGCCGCTTCTACACCGCGCTGTTCGGCTACGAGCAGCAGGACATGAGCGCACCGGACTTCACGTACACGTCGCTGTCCGTCGGCGGGACGCCCGCCGCGGGCATCGGCGGGTACGGGCCCGGGGCCGGCGACGTGCCGGCCGCCTGGACCTGGTACGTCGAGGTCGAGGACGCCGACGGCATCGCCCCGCGCGTCGCCGAGCTCGGCGGCGAGGTCGTCAGCGGGCCGGAGGACACCCCGTACGGGCGCATGCTGCTGGTCCGGGGGCCGGCGGGCGAGGTCGTCGCGCTGCTGCAGCCGCCGCTCGAGGACATCGTCGCCTGACACGGTGCGTAGGGTGGGCGGCGTGCAGCCCGACGTGTTCACCCACCGCGCGTCCGGCCCCCACGAGCCGCTCCGGACGTTCCACCCCCGCCGCTCGCCGCTCGGCACGGACCGCGCCGACGCGCTGACCCGCCTGTTCCCCCGCTGGGGGTTCTCGGTGGACGACCCCCGCGTCCCGCCGCCGCGCACGCGCGACGGGTGGCTCGACCCCCTCGCGCTCTACGGGCGGGACGCGCCCCTCGTCATGGAGATCGGGTCCGGGATGGGCGACGCGACCGCGGCGATGGCCGCGGCCGACCCGGGCCGTGACTGGCTCGCGGTCGAGGCGCACCTGCCCGGCGTGGCGGCGCTGCTCCTGCTCGTCGAGCGGCTGGGGCTGACCAACGTGCGCGTCGCCCACGGGGACGCGCTGCGCCTCCTGCGCGCCGACGTGGCGCCCGGCAGCCTCGACGCCGTGCACGCGTTCTTCCCCGACCCGTGGCCCAAGGCCCGGCACCACAAGCGCCGCCTCGTACAGCCCGCGCACGTCACACTGCTGCGCGACCGCCTGCGGGTCGGCGGCACGCTGCACGTCGCGACCGACTGGGCGGACTACGCCGAGCAGATGCGCGACGTGCTGACGGCCGACCCCGACCTGGTCGGCGGCGTCGTGCCCCGACCCGCGCACCGGCCCGTCACGCGCTTCGAGCAGCGCGGCCTGGACCTCGGCCACGACGTGACCGACGTCGTCGTGCGGCGGGTCCGATGAGGCTGCTCCTGGTGCCCGGCACCAGCCCGGACCGGTGGGCGCGGGTGTGGCGCGAACGCCTGCCGGACGACCCGCTCGACGTGGTGCACGGCTCGCCGTCGGACGCCGTCGGCGCCGTGCTGCGCGGGGACGTCGACGCGGCCGTGCTGCGCCTGCCGCCCGCCGGGGCCGCCACGCCGCCCGCGGGCCTGCCGGCCACGACCCCGAGCACGGCCACCGGCTGGGCGGTCGTGCCGCTGTGGACGGAGCAGAGCGTCGTCGTGGTCCCGAAGGAGCACGTGCTGACGGTCGTCGAGGAGGTCGACGTCGCGGACCTGGCGGGCGAGACCCTGCTCGTCCCCGCCGACGACGTGCTGGGCTGGCTGCCGCCGGGCGTCGACGTCGTCGAGGTGCCCGACGTGCCGACCGCGGCCGACCTCGTGGCCGGCGGGAGCGGCGTGCTGGTGGTGCCGCACGCGCTGGCCCGGCTGCACGACCGCAAGGGCACCGAGGTGCGGCCCGTGCCCGGCGCACCGGGGTCACCGGTCGTGCTCGTGTGGCGCACCGACCACGAGCACCCGCACGCCCAGGAGCTCGTGGGCATCGTCCGCGGCCGGACCGCCGGCAGCTCGCGCGGCCGCGACACCGCCGAGCCGGCCCCCCGACGGGCGCCGGCGCCGGCCCCGTCCCGCCACGGCTCACCCGCGGGACGCTCGCAGCCGCGTCGCCGCCGCTGACGCTCCCGCACGCGACGTCGCGCCGAGCATCCGGCGGGTGACCCGTCCCGACCTGCCGAGGCGCACGGGTGACGACGCACCGCGGCCCCGGTCCCCGCGACGTGGTCGCGGGGGCCGGGGCCGGGTGGGCGCCGGTCGGCTCAGCGCGCGTGGACCGGCTGCGAGTGCCAGATGCGGTCGATGTAGTCCCACATCGAGCGGTCGGAGGAGAAGAACCCCGAGCGGGCGACGTTGAGGATCGCCGAGCGCGTCCACGCCTCGGTGTCCCGGTAGGCCGCGTCCACCCGGTCCTGGGCGTCCAGGTACGACTGGAAGTCGGCCAGGACGAGGAACCGGTCCTCGTGCAGCAGGTTGGACACGATGGGCTCGAACACGGTGCGGTCGCCGTCGGCGAAGGCCCCGGACGCGATGCGGTCGATCGCGCGCCGCAGCAGCGGGTTCTCCTCGTAGTACCGCGACGGCTGGTACCCGGCCGCGACGATCTTCTCCACCTCGGGCTCCAGGAGCCCGAACAGGAAGAAGTTGTCGTCGCCGACCAGCTCGCGGATCTCGACGTTCGCGCCGTCGTCCGTGCCGATGGTCAGCGCGCCGTTGAGGGCGAACTTCATGTTGCCCGTGCCGGACGCCTCCTTGCCGGCCAGCGAGATCTGCTCGGAGAGGTCCGCCGCCGGGATGAGGGTCTCGGCGAGGGTCACGTTGTAGTTCGGCGGGAAGACGACGGTGAGCGCCCCCTTGACGCGCGGGTCCGCGTTGACGGTGCGGCCGACGTGGTTGATCAGGCCGATCGTCTGCTTGGCCATCTTGTAGCCGGGGGCCGCCTTGGCGCCGAACGCGAACACCCGCGGGGGGATCGACGTGGGGTCGAGCTCACCGGTGATGATCCGCTCGTACAGCGACACGATGTGCAGGACCTTGAGGGTCTGGCGCTTGTACTCGTGCAGGCGCTTGACCATGACGTCGAGCATCGCGTCGACCGGCAGGGTGACGCCGTCGCGGCGCTGCAGCAGCGCGTTGAGCCGCACCTTGTTGTGCGCCTTGACGTCCCGGAACTTCTGCCGGAACTCGGGGTCGTCGGCCAGCGGCTCCATCTCCCGCAGCCGCTCGAGGTCCGTGATCCAGCCCGGGCCGATGGCGTCGGTGATGAGGTCCGACAGCGCCGGGTTGGCCAGCCGGATGAAGCGGCGGGGCGTGACGCCGTTGGTGACGTTCGTGAACTTGTCCGGCCAGTACTCGGAGAAGTCCGGCAGCACCTTGTCCCGCAGCAGCTGGGAGTGCAGCGCGGCGACGCCGTTGACCTTCGAGCCCGCGATGGTGGCGAGGTACGCCATGCGGACCGAGCGCTCGGGGTACTCGGCGATGATCGACATGCGGCGCAGGCGCAGCTCGTCCCCGGGGTACCGCTGCGCGACCTCGGCGAGGAAGTCGTCGTTGATGCGGTAGATGATCTCCAGGTGCCGCGGCAGCAGCTTGCCGAGCAGGGCGACCGGCCAGACCTCCAGCGCCTCCGGCAGCAGCGTGTGGCAGGTGTACGCGAAGCACTGGCGCGTGACGGCCCAGGCCTCGTCCCAGTCCCACTTCTTCTCGTCCACGAGGATGCGCATGAGCTCCGGCACGGCGATGACCGGGTGCGTGTCGTTGAGCTGGAAGATGATGCGCTCGGGCAGGCCGTGCAGGTCGAAGTCCTCCGGCAGGACGTTCTCGACGAAGTCGCGCAGCGAGCAGGCCACGAAGAAGTACTGCTGCTGCAGCCGCAGCTCCTTGCCCTGCGGCGTCGAGTCCTCGGGGTACAGGACCTTGGAGATGTTCTCGGCGAACGTCTGGGCGCGCACCGCGTCGACGTACTCGCCGGAGTTGAAGATCGCGAGGTCGAACGCGTTCGTCGCCTGGGCGCTCCACAGCCGCAGCGTGTTCACGCGGCCGTTCTGGTAGCCGGGGACCATGTAGTTGTACGGCACGCCGAGGACGTCCCAGGCGGGCACCCAGCGGGTGCGCTCGACGCCGTCGTCGTCCGTGTACTTCTCCGTCGAGCCGCCGAAGTGCACGGTGACCGCTGCCTCGGGGTGGGGGAACTCCCACGGCGCGCCGAGGGACAGCCACGTGTCCGGCTGCTCCACCTGCCACCCGTCGACGAACGTCTGGCGGAAGATGCCGTACTCGTAGCGGATGCCGTAGCCGATGCACGGCACGCTCATGGTCGCCAGGGAGTCGACGAAGCACGCGGCCAGGCGGCCCAGGCCACCGTTGCCGAGCCCGGGCTCGACCTCCTGCTCGCGCAGCTTCCCGAGCTCGATGCCGAGGGACGCGAGGCCCTCCTCGACGATCTCCGTCATGTCGGTGGCGATCAGCGCGTTGTCGAGCTGACGGCCCAGCAGGTACTCGGCCGACAGGTACGCGACCGACTTGGCCTGGGCGTCGCGCTGGCGGCGCAGCGTCTCGAGCCAGCGGGCCATGAGGTACTCACGGACCGTGCGCGCGAGCGCCAGGTACTGGTCGTTGACGCTGGCACGCTCGAGCGTGACCCCCTGTCCGAAGTTCAGCTCGCGCAGGAACTCCTTGACGAAGCCCTCGACGGAGTGCTGCGGCGCGGCCACTGGTGCGGTGCCGTTGGTACGGTTCTCAGTCACTTGCGCAACGGTAGTTCCCCCATCCGCGTCCGACCAGGCCAAGAGGCCTTCCCCCGGACGCACGAACCTCCCAGACCGCGCGTTTCGCGGCGTGTCGTACGCCACGTCTCATTCATCTCTCATTCCACCGCCCGTCCTCAGCGCGACGTGCGGCGGTACCGCGCGATCGCGAGCGGTGCGAACACCACGAGGATCAGCACGACGCACACCAGGGTGTACGCCACGGGGTTCTGCATCGACCACGCGTCGGGCACGGCTGCGTCCGGGCTGGTGTTGCCGAACAGCTCGCGGCACGCCTGGGTCAGCGTCGAGACGGGGTTCCACTCGACGACGCGACGCAGCGGCTCCGGGAACGACTCGAGCGGGACGAACGCGTTCGACACGAACGTCAGCGGCATGATGACGATGAACGACGCGTTGTTGATGACCTCGACGCTGGGCACGAGAACCCCGACGAGGGCCATGATCCAGCTCACCGCGTAGGCGAACACCAGCAGCAGCCCGAACGCCGCGGCCGCCTCCAGGACGGTGCCGTGCACGCGCCACCCGACGAGCAGACCGGTGAGCGCCATGATGACGAGCGAGAGCACGTTGTACACGACGTCGGACGCCGTGCGCCCGGCGAGCACCGCGGACTGCGACATCGGCAGCGACCGGAACCGGTCGAGGATGCCCTTCTGCATGTCCTCCGCGATGCCGGCACCCGTGAACGTCGCCCCGAAGACCACGGTCTGAGCGAAGATCCCCGGGATGAGGAACTCCCGGTAGCTCACGCCGTCCCCCGGGTCGATCGCGCCGCCGAAGACGTACGCGAACAGCAGCACGAACATGATCGGCGAGATCAGGACGGCGACCAGGATCTCCGGGACGCGCAGGATCTTCAGCAGGTTGCGCTTGGCGACGACGTGCGTGTCGACCACCGTGCGGGCCAGCGTGGTCATCGGGCCACCCCCGCCGGCACGGGGACGTCCTCCGCGGGCCGCCCGGTCAGGGTGAGGAACGCGTCGTCGAGCGTCGGGCGCCGCAGCCCCGCCTCGAGGACGGCCACGCCCTCGGCGTCCAGCCGGTCCAGCACGCGGCGCAGCGCGTACGTGCCGTCGGCGACGGCGACCGACAGCGCGCGCCCGTCGCCGTCGGTGTGGACCTCGTCCCCGGACGCCACGTCCGCGAGCGCCGCGCGGGCCGTGGCGGACGCCGCCGCGTCGGCCAGCAGCACCTCCACCCGCTCGCCGCCGACCTGCGCCTTGAGCTCGTCGGCGGTGCCGCGGGCGATCGCGCGCCCGTGGTCGATCACGACGATGGCGTCGGCGAGGCGGTCGGCCTCCTCCAGGTACTGCGTCGTGAGCAGGATCGTCGTGCCCGCGCGCACCAGGTCCGCGATGACGTCCCACATCTGCAGGCGGCTGCGCGGGTCGAGGCCCGTCGTCGGCTCGTCGAGCACCACCACCGGCGGCTCGGCGACCAGGGCGCACGCCAGGTCCAGCCGGCGGTGCATGCCGCCGGAGTACGTCTTGGCGGGCCGGCCGCCCGCGTCGGCCAGGTCGAAGGCTCCCAGCAGGGCGTCCGCGCGGGCCCGTGCCCGGCGCCGCGGGAATCCGTAGAGCCGTCCGATCATCTCGAGGTTCTCCGCGCCGGTGAGGTTCTCGTCGACCGCCGCGCTCTGCCCGGACAGGCCGATGCGCTGCCGCACCTGCTCGGGCTCGCGCAGCACGTCCGCACCCGCGACGCGGGCCGAACCCTCGTCCGGCCGCAGCAGGGTCGTGAGGATCCGCACGGCGGTGGTCTTGCCCGCGCCGTTGGGGCCCAGCAGGCCCATGACCGTGCCGGCCGGCACCTCGAGGTCCAGACCACGCAGCGCCTCGACCGTGCCGTACCGCTTGACCAGCCCTGTGGCCGTGATCGTCGCCGTCATCGTGCCCCCGTCCCATGCGCCCCGTCGTCGTGCGCCCGTCGTCACCGACCGTCCCGTCCCGTACCGACCGGCCGCGGTGCCCGGGCTCGTCGCCCGCACGTCCGATGCTGCACCCGCCCACCGACACGGACCGCCACAAACCGCATGACATCCCCGCCGGCGCCGGGTGAGCATGACGACATCGCCCGGCGCCGCCCGATGAGTCCCACCGCCCCGCGTGGTCTACCCCGCGACCACCCCCGACCCTGCAGAGGCCTGCCATGACGACCTCCACCGACCGCCCCCGCTGGCGTCGTGACGTGTCGGTGTTCCTCACCGGACAGACGTTCTCCCTGCTCGGCTCGATGCTCGTGCAGTACGCGATCCTGTGGCACCTCGCCCTCGAGACCCGCTCGGGCGCGGTCATGGCCGTGTACGCCGCCGTCGGCTTCCTGCCGCAGGCCGTGGTGTCCGTGTTCGGCGGCGTGTGGGCCGACCGCCTCGACCGCCGCGCGCTCATCATCGGCGCGGACGCGACCATCGCCGCGACGACGCTCGGGCTCGCGCTGCTCCTGCTGTCCGGGTACGACGACCTGTGGCTGCTGTACGTCGCCGCCGCGATCCGCTCGGCCGGCGCGGGCATCCAGACCCCGGCGGTCGGCGCCCTGCTGCCGCAGATCGTCCCGACGGACAAGCTCATGCGCGTCAACGGCATCAACGCCACGATCCAGTCGGCCATGATGCTGGTCGCGCCGGCGCTCGCCGCCGGCCTGTACGCCTGGGCGTCGATCGAGGCCATCTTCTTCGTCGACGTCGTGACCGCGCTCATGGGCATCGGGCTGCTGCTGCTCGTCCCGGTGCCGCGCCTGGTGCGCCCCGACCAGGTCGCGGGCGTCCGCGGCTACCTCGCGGACCTCGTCGGCGGGGTGCGGTACGTCGCGACGACGCCGTTCGTCCGCTGGGTCCTGGCGATGTGGGGCATCGTCTTCGTGCTGATCGTCGCGCCGTCGTTCCTCACGCCGCTGATGGTGGTGCGGACGTTCGGCGAGGAGGTGTGGAAGCTGACGGCCAACGAGCTGGCCTTCAGCATCGGCATGACCCTCGGCGGCGTGGTCGTCGCATGGTGGGGCGGCCTGCGCAACCGCGTGCACACCGTGGTCCTCACGACGGCGCTGTTCGCGGTGCTCAACGTCGGACTCGGGCTCTCGACGAACATGTGGGTGTTCTTCGGGTTCATGTTCCTCATCGGCCTGGGCGTGCCGTTCTTCTCGACACCGACGATGACGGTGCTGCAGGAGAAGGTCGAGCCGGAGCGGCAGGGGCGCGTCTTCGGGTTCGTCGGCATCGTCATGGCCGTCGCGATGCCGCTGGGCATGGCCGTGTTCGGGCCGCTGGCGGACCGGTTCACGATCCAGTCGCTGCTGGTCGCCGCGGGCGTCGCGCTCATGCTCGTCGTGGTGGCGGGCGTCGCGCTGCCCTCGGGGCGGCGGGCGATGGCCGAGGCCGCGGTGCCGGAGTCCGCGGACGTGTCCCCCCTCACGGACGAGCCGGCACGTCAGGGCTGACGCGCCGGCCCGCGGCGGGCGTCACGCCGTCAGGCGTGCCCTGACCAGGGCGCTGAGGGCCTTGCCGTCGGCGCGGCCCTGCGCGCGGGCGGTCGCCTCCTTCATGACGGCGCCCATGTCCTTGAGCGTCGAGGCGCCGGTGTCCGCGACGACGGCGTCGACGAGGGCGGCGAGCTCCTCGTCGGTCAGACGCGTCGGCAGGTACTCGTCGATGACGTCCGCCTCGGCCGCCTCCGTCGCGGCGCGCTCGGGGGCACCGGCGTCGGTGTAGATCTGGGCGGACTCACGACGCTTCTTGACCTCGCGGGCGAGGACCTTGAGCACGTCGTCCTCGGTGAGCTCGCGCTCGACCGCGCCGGCCTTGGCCTCGTGGCGCACGGCGCCGATGACCTGGCGCAGGGTGCTGGTGCGCAGCGTGTCGCGGGCCTTGAGGGACGTGGTCAGGTCGGCGGTGAGCCGGTCGAGGGTGGTCATGTACCCATCCTCCCGGCGATGCGCCGTGACCGCCCCTCGTTTCCTCGCGGCCCGCGTCACCAGGAGGCCGTCACCACGTCGGCCAGCTCGGCGGGCGTCAGCGTGACGGGGTTGCCCCGGGTGGACGACGCGGCCAGGGCGTCGGCGACGACGGCCGGCACGTCGGCGGCGGCCAGCCCGAGCGCCCCCAGGCCCGGCACCTGCAGGGCTGCCACGAGGTCCGCCAGCCACGCCACCGCGTCGTCGGCGCGGGCACCCGGCCGGCCGGTCAGCGCGACGGCGGCCTCGTCGTACCGCGCGACGCCCGGCCCGTGCGGGCCGGTGCGGCGCAGCGCGGCGACGTTGGCGGCCGTCGTCGCGGCCAGCACCGCGGCGCACACCTGCCCGTGCGGCGCCCCGAGCCGCCCGCCGAGGGCCGCCGCCAGCCCGTGCACGGCGCCGAGCCTCGCGTTGGCGAGCGCCATGCCGGACAGCAGCGCCGCGACGCTCAGGTCGGTGCGCGCGTCGACGTCGTCGCCGTGCTCGACGACGCGCCGCAGGCTGCGCCCGGCGCGGACCAGGCCGTCGCGCGCGAGCGGGTCGGTCAGGGGGGTCGCGTGCGGGGTCGTGAACGCCTCGAGGCACTGGGTCAGGGCGTCGGCGCCGGACGCCGCCGTCAGCGCGGGCGGGCAACCCAGCGTCAGCAGCGGGTCCACCACGGCGACCGTCGGCAGCATCGCCCGTCCGCGCAGGCTCGCCTTCACGCCCCGCTCGGGCACCCGGACGGGCGCGTTGGCCGTCACCTCCGCACCCGTGCCGGCCGTCGTCGGGACGGCGACGACGGGCAGCGCGCCGGCGGGCAGCGGCAGCCCGTGCCCGACGACCTCCAGGTGGTCGAGCACGTCCGTGCCACCACCGGCGAGCACCGCGACGCACTTGGCCAGGTCCAGCACCGACCCGCCGCCCCAGCCGACGACGACGTCCGGCCGCACCTCGCGCGCGACGGCGACCGCGCGGCGCACAGCCTCGACGTCGGGCTCGCCGCGGTGGCGGTGGACCGCCGCCGCACCCAGGGCGTCCACGTCGGCCGACCGGCCCGCGACGACGAGCACCCGTCGACCCAGGCCGGCGACCAGCTTGGGGACCTGGTCGGCGGCGCCCGCACCCAGGACGATCCTTCCGGCGGTGACGAACGTCGTGGGCGCGCTGCTGACGGGCGAGGGCATGGCTCGAGGCTAGGCCCGCGCGACGGGCGCCGGGCCGTGGGCTGCCGGCGTCACCCCGGGCACCGTCACCGGTGGAGGTGCTGGCGCCAGTCCGGCGGGACGCGGCCCTCCGGGCCGGGGGTCGGCTGGTCGTCGGGGTGCGCCAGCGGGGGCGCGAGCGGCGGGCCGTCGGTGTAGTCCGTGGCCGCGTAGTCCCACCACCAGCCCTCACCCGGCTCGTACGTGCGCATGACGGGGTGACCGGTGGCGGTCCAGTGCGCCCTGGCGTGCTGCCCGGGCGAGCTGTCGCAGCACCCGACGTGCCCGCACGCGGCGCACCGCCGCAGGGCCACCCACCAGCCGGTCGCCTGCTCGCACTCGACGCAGCCGGGGCCGCTGGGCGGGATGGTCGGGTCGATCGCGGGGACGTCCATGACGCTCACCTCCTGGTGCCCGTCCAGTCTGCGCACGCACGCTCCGCGTCCGCACCCCGGACCGCGGCCCCGGGTGACGTCCCCCCGCCGCGGGACGTGCACGTCATCCCGCGGGCGGACGGGCCGCGCGGCGCCGCCCCCGCACGGGGGGACGCGCCCGTCACGACGTGCCCCCGGGGACGCCGCACGTCGAGACCCCAGGGGGAGCCGGGGCTGCGGCGCCGGCGCATAGCGTCGCTGCATGCCCCTGACCAGCACCGACGTCATCCTCCTGCACGACCCGCGGGTCGCGGCGGTCCCGGTGGCCGACACCGGCGAGCCGCTCGTCATCGCCCCCACGCCACGCCTGCACGTGGGCGGGCCGCAGGGTTCGCGCGTCCGGGCGACGGTCGCCCGCCGCCTCGCCCTCGCGGGTGCGGCCCTGCCCACCGGCACGCACCTCGCCCTGGCGGAGGGGTGGCGCAGCCCTGCCGCGCAGGCCGTGATCGTCACCCGGTACCGGTCCCTCGTCCGGCGGGACCACCCCGGGGCGACGGACGACGAGGTCGACCGCCTCACCAGCCGCTACGTGGCGCCGGTGGCCGTCGCGCCGCACGTCGCCGGCGCGGCGGTCGACGTGACCCTCGTCGACGCCACCGGCCGGGAGCTCGACCTGGGCTGCCCGCTGGACGCCACGCCGGAGGAGAGCGACGGCCGGTGCTTCACCGACGCCCCTGTGCCGCCGGCCGCCCGCGCGCTGCGCACCGCGCTGTCCGACGCGATGAGCAGCGCCGGCTTCGTCAACTACCCCACGGAGTGGTGGCACTGGAGCTTCGGGGACCGCTACTGGGCGCTCGTCACCGACCAGCCCGCGGCGCTGTACGGGCCGGTGGCGACGTGAGCACGACCCTCTGCCCACCGGGGGCCGCCGGTGTCGCCGCTGTGGACCGCACCCGGCCCGTCCTGACCGTGCGGCTCGACGCCGTCGCGCACAACACGCGCCTGCTGGCCGGGTCCGCGCGGCGGCTCATGGCCGTCGTCAAGGCCGACGGGTTCGGGCTCGGTGCCGTCGACGTCGCCCGCACCGCGCTCGGCAACGGCGCCGACGCCCTGGGGGTCGCGACGCTCACCGAGGCCGTCGAGCTGCGCCTGGCAGGCGTGGACGCCCCGCTGCTGAGCTGGCTCGACGCCCCGGGCGCCGACCTGTCCGACGCCGTCCTGCACGGCGTCGACGTGGCCGTGCCGAGCGTCGCGCACCTCGACGCGGCCGTGGCCGCGGCACGTCGGCTGGGTCGCGTCGTCCACGTCCACCTGTACCTCGACTGCGGGGCGGCGCGTGACGGCTGCCCGCCCGAGCTGTGGCCCGGCCTGTGCACCGCCGCGCGGCGCGCCGAGGTGGCCGGGACCGTGCGGGTCGGCGGCGTGATGGGCCACCTGGCCTGCGCGGCAGGCCTCGACGTCGAGGCGAACGCGGCGGCCACGGTGCGGTTCGTGCGCGGCGTCGAGCACGCGCACGCCGCCGGTCTGCGGCCCGCGCTGCGCCACCTCGGCGCGACGGCCGCCGTGCTGGGGCTCCCCGCCGCGAGGTTCGACCTGTCGCGCGTCGGCGCCGGCCTGGTCGGCATCGACCCCACCGGCCGGTTCCCCGTGCTGCGCGCGGCGGCGCAGGTCACCGCTCCGGTCGTCCAGGTGCGCGACGTCGGCGCGGGCGTCGGTGTCGGGTACGACCACACGTACGTGACCACCGCCCCGACCCGGCTCGCGCTGCTGCCGCTCGGGTACGCCGACGGCCTGCCGGTGACCGCGTCGGGCCGCGCCGAGGTCCTGGTCCACGGCCGCCGCCGCCCGCTCGCCGGGCGCGTGTCGATGGACCAGGTCGTCGTCGACGTCGGCGACCTGTCCGTACGGCCGGGCGACGTCGTCACCGTGATCGGCACGGGCGACGACGCGGCACCCACGCTCACCGAGTGGGCCGGCTGGGCGGGCACGCTCCCGCACGAGCTGCTCACCGGCCTGGGGCGGCGGCTCGTGCGCCGCGTCGTCCCCGCACCGCCGACCTCCCGTCCGTCCGCCCTTGAGGAGCACCCGTGACCACGTCCGACCTGCAGGACCGACCTCCGACGTCACCGCCCGCGCCCGCGTGCCGCGTCGCCGTCGTGGGCGGCGGCGCCAACGCCGAGCACGACGTGTCGCTCGCGAGCGCCCGCGCGGTGCACGACGCCCTGGCACCCACGCACGACGTCGTGGCCCTCACCATCGCGCCGGACGGGACCTGGTGGGTCGGGGGCACCGCGGTGTCCTTCGCCGAGGCGGTCGCGGTCGTCGCGACGTGCGACGTCCTGCTGCCCGCGGTGCACGGGCCGCACGGCGAGGACGGGACCCTCGCGGCACTGGCCGACCTGGCGGGCGTCGCGTGCGTCGGTTCGGGTGTGCGCGCCGGGGCCGCCGGCATGGACAAGTGGGTCACCAAGCTCGTCGCCGCGGCCGTGGGTGTGGCGGTGGCCGACGGCCGGGTCGTGCGCGACGTCGCGGAGGCGGTCGCCGCCCCGCGCCTGCCCGCGGTCGTCAAGCCGGTGGCCTGCGGGTCCAGCCACGGGGTGCGCCGCGTCGACACCGTCGCCGAGCTCGCCGACGCCGTCGCGGCGGCCCTCCGGCTGGACGACCGGGTGCTCGTCGAGGAGGTGGTGACGGGACGGGAGATCGACGTGGCGGTGCTGCGCCGCCCCGACGGCACGACCCTGGTGTCCCCGGCCCTGGAGATCGGGCACGCCGGCGCCGTCTTCGACACCGCCACCAAGTACGACGGCAGCGCACGGTTCGTCGTCCCCGCGGCGCTGGACCCGGCGGACGCCGACCGGTTGGCGACCGCTGCGCTGACGGTGGTCGACGCCCTCGGCTGCGACGGCGTCGCACGCGTCGACTTCTTCCTCACCGCCGACGGCCCCGTGCTGAACGAGGTCAACACGATGCCCGGCCTCACGGCGCACTCGCAGGTGCCGCAGATGTTCGCGGCCGTCGGCATCACGTACCCGGAGCTGGTGGCCGAGCTGGTGGCGCAGGCGCGGGTGCGGCACGCGTCGCGCGCGTCGTGACGGCTCGCGTCGGCGCGTGGGACGCGCTGCGGGGCGTCGCCATCGGGCTGGTCATGCTGCGCCACGCGTGGCCCGACGTGTTCCCGGGGGCGGGCGTCGTCGGGGTGGTCATGTTCTTCGCGCTGTCCGGGCACCTGATCACGGGCCTGCTGGTGGACGAGGCCGCCGCGACGGGCCGGGTGGACCTGCGTCGCTTCTGGCTGCGGCGGGCGCGGCGCCTGGTGCCCGCGCTGCTCGTCCTCGTCGTCGGTTTCGTGCTGGTGACGCTCACGCTGGACCCGCTCGGGGACAGCGGGACCCTGCCGCGCACGGTCGCGGTGTCGCTCACCTACACCGCCAACCTGCCGTACGTGGGCCTCGTCGGTGTGAGTCCCGCGATCTACCACCTGTGGACGCTGGCGACCGAGGAGCAGTTCTACCTGCTGTGGCCGCTCGTGATCGTGCTGGCCGCGCGAGCGCGGCGGCTGCGGACCGGGCTGGTGCTGGCCGGGGCCGCATCGGCCGCGCTGTGCGTCCTGACGGTCGTGTGGTTCCGTGACGACCCCGACGCCGCGTACCCGCTCGCGACGTCGTGGATCGGGTGCTTCGTGATCGGCGCGGCGTCCCGTGTGACGCAGGACCGGTGGACGGCGGCCTGGCGGGGCCGGCACGCGGTGGTCGCCGCGGTGACGCTGCTCGCGGCGCTGACGGTCGCGGACCTGCGCGGGCACGCCGCGACGTACCTGCTGGCCGGGCCCGCGGTGGCGGTCGCGACCGTCGTGCTCATGCAGGCGTGGCGCGGGCACGTCACCCCGGCACCCGCGTGGCGTCCGCTCGTCGCGCTCGGCACGGTCTCGTACGCCGCCTACCTGTGGAACTACCCACTGACCCTGTGGCTGCGGCCCGCGCTCGGCGACACCGCCGGACTGGTCGTGCTGCCGGCGACCGTGCTGGTGGCCACCGCGAGCTGGTGGCTGGTCGAACGGCCCGTGCAGCGCCACGGGCGGGCGGCCGGGTCCGGCACGGCGTCGGCGCCGCCCGTCGAGGAGGCCCTCCGGTCCGCGCCGGGCTCGTAGCTGCCGTTCCCCACGGCACGCCGGTGCGCCGTACCGACGCCCCGCGAGATGTCTCCTCCCCCAGGGGCGGGTGCGTGACCGCACTCCTCGGCACACCTCGGGAGGCACCGATGGGCACCGACGAGCGCGAGCGCCCGCAGGACCGCGACCGGGATCCCGACGAGCCCGCAGCGGCCCCGGTACGCGAGAGCGACGCCCCGGCGACGAGCCCGCCCGACGAGGCGATCGTGTTCGACAGCGACGCGCAGACCACCCCGTACCCCCGCAGGCGCCGGCCGTGACCGACGTGCCCGAGGACGGGGCACGCCGCCGGGGAGGACGCGACCGACGGGCGAGCGAGGTGCACCGGCGCTCCTCGCACCCGGACCGCCGCGGCGGCGACGCGCACGTCCCGGCGCGAGGCGGCCCACCCGTCCCGGAGCCGAGCGACGAGGTCCTCGAGTCCTTCGAGCAGCACGTGCGTCGGCAGTACGCCGTCCTCGCCCGGTCCCACGCACGCCAGATGCGGTGCTGCGCACCGGCCAGGAGGTGTCACGGGCCTTCGCGGGGCTGTGGTCCGAGGACCAGCCGCCGTCCGCGACGACGCAGAAGCCCGCGGTCGCGGTCTGACGCCTGGCCCGCGCGGTCCGGGCCTCCCGCGCGACCCGCATCCGCGCCATGCTGGTCACCCGGCCGCCGGTCGCGCGGCCCACGGAGGGCAGGGCGATGAGGACGATCCGAGGCACGGCACCGACGATTCTGCTGGTCGCGCTGCTGGTGGGGTGCGCCGGCAGCAGCGGCAGCACGGGCAGCGCGGGCAGCACCGGTCCGGGCGAGGGGACAGCCACACCCTCACCGACGACGTCCGCGACGGCCGACGCGGTCCCGTCCGTCGCCGAGACCACGTTCCCCGGTGCACCCGAGGGCGTCACCGAGGGCGAGACCGCCGTCGTCGCCGGGGACGACCCCCGCCACCTCCAGGTGGTCACCTACGGCAGCAGCACGTGCCCCGTCCTGCCCACCGACGTCACGTGGGACGCGGGCGCAGGCGCCCTGAGCATCACGCTGACCGGCCCGGGCGCCACGGACGTCTGCACGATGGACCTCGCGCCCACCACCAGCGTCGTCGCCCTGCCCGACGGCGCCCCCGACGCTCCCGGGCTCACGGTCGTGGTCGACGGGCGGAGCATCGTCGTCGAGTGAGGCCGACCGGCTCGACCCCGGGGACGACGAAGGCCCAGCACCGTCGAGGTGCTGGGCCTTCGTCACTGCTGCGCGCCCGAAGGGACTCGAACCCCCAACCTTCTGATCCGTAGTCAGATGCTCTATCCATTGAGCTACGGGCGCACGGCCCTCGCGGGCCGTCGAGAACGATACAGGCACGGAGGGCCGGACCCAAACCGGTTCGCTGCGTCGTCCGCCACACCGACCCGCGAGACCGGCGTGCTACTGGTCGGTAGGGGGCCGATCGTGCCGCGCGTCACCCGCGGACGCTCGCCCGAGCGGGTGGGAAGTCACGATCCCCTACACGACGAGTGCCAACGTGTGTCACTGTGGCGCCTCCGCGCAGGAGCGGGATCCTGCACGTCACACGCACGGAGGAGGCCACGGTGGCTGGTTGTCATGACGACGCCGCAACGGCACAGTCACAGGCCGCAGGGACGCGCGACGGCAGGGCGGCGGCGTGACCGCCCAGGAGGTGCACGACGCGCTGCACGGCTGGGCGGCGCGGCTCGTGTCACTGGGGGCCGTCGTCGTCACCCGCCTGCGCCCGGGACTGACCCTGGCCGAGGCCCTGTCGGTCGCCGACCGCCGCGGCTACGACCTGAGCGAGGAGGTGCTCGCCCTGTGGACGTGGCGCGACGGCGTGGGAGCGCGACCAGGGCGCGCGGCCGCCCACCTCGCACCCGGTCAGGACTTCGCGCCGCTCGACGAGAGCCTGCGCCGCTCGCGCGAGTACCTGGAGGCGTCGGCGGCAGAGGCCCGCGCCGGGACCCTCACCAGCAGCCCGTGGCAGCCGCACTGGGTCGTCGCCGTGCACGGGCACGTGCTGCCGCTGGTCCTCGACGGCTCCCTGCCCGGGCCCGACTCGTTCCGCCACGACCCGTCGTGCGAGCCCCTCGTCGTCGCGCACTCGACCCTGCCGCAGCGCATCGCCCGCTGGCACGACATGCTCGACACCGGCACGTGGCGCATCGCCCCGGACGGCACGTGGGACGTCGACCTGACGCACCTGACCGAGGCGCCGCACGCCGCACGCACCGAGGTGACGTGACGCCGGGTCGGCATCGCGCGCCGGCCGGTCAAACACCTCGCCGGCGGCGCCCGGCCTGCGGCAGCCTGGGGCGTGACCTCCCCCGCCCTGCGCGTCCGCTTCGACGTCGACGACGCCGCCCTGAGCCGCCTGCACGCCCGCGCCTTCGGTGAGCCGCCCGGTGAGGTGCGGCCGTGGGCGGCACGGCTCGCGCGCCACGGCGTCACGTGGGTCGGCGCCTTCGAGGGCGACGAGCTGGTCGGGTTCGTGCACGCGTGCGGGGACGGCGGCACCCACGCCTTCGTGCTGGACACCGTCGTCGACCCCGCGCACCGGGGGCGCGGCACGGGGCGACGGCTCGTCGAGCGCCTCACCGCGGAGGTGCGCTCGGTGGGCTGCACGTGGTTGCACGTCGACTTCGAGCCGCACCTCGACGGCTTCTACCGCGTCTGCGGGTTCCGGCCGACGTCGGCCGGGCTGCTGCGCCTGTGACGCCCGTGCACGACGAAGGCCCGGTCCGAGGACCGGGCCTTCGCGACGCGGAGACGGTGGGATTTGAACCCACGGAAGGGTTGACCCCTTCACGGCCTTAGCAGGGCCGCGCACTAGACCTGGCTATGCGACGTCTCCAGGACGAGCACACGTTACCGGTCACCCGTCCTGTGGCCAAAGCGGGGCCCGGCCGGGCGCGCCCGGGCGCGTCGGCGACGTCACTGCTCGAAGCCCCACTCGCGGTCCGTGACCATCCGGGCGACCGCCAGGCCCACCGCCAGCGCCGTCACGACGAGCGCCGCGGAGACCCCGTACTCCAGGGCCTGGGTCACGTCGCCGTTGCTCAGGTAGTACACGGCCCGGTAGGCGGGCACGCCCGGCACCATGATCGTCACGGCCGGCACGTACACGGTGATGCGCGGGATGTTGAGGCGTGGCGCCACCCACGCGGCCAGCAGCCCGACGAGGAACGCGGCGACCGCCGCGGCGGCCTGCGGCGGCCAGTCGAGCAGCACGACCGCCTCGATGCGCAGCAGGTTGGGCAGCGTCGCGACGCCCGCGGCCACGAGCGCCATCGTCCACGGGCTGTTGAACATCAGCGCGAACCCCAGCACGCCGACGAACGACGCGAGCAGCCGCAGCAGCGTCATCGCGGCCGGGTCCAGCGCGAGCTCGCGCGGCGGGTCGGGCGACAGGCCGATGACGATCGACACCGCCCACACCGCGAACGCCGCCGACACGAAGATCATCAACGCCCAGGTCAGTCGCGCGACCCCCGCCGAGAAGTCCAGCTTGGCGAGGTCCAGCGCCCCGGTGACCAGCGGGAACCCGGGTACCAGGAACAGCGCGGCCGCCACGTACCCCGCCTCGTGCACGCCGCCCGTGACGCCCAGCGCGTGCAGCGCCTGCACGAACCCCAGGTACGACAGGCTCGCGAGGCTCGCCGCGAGCATCGTGACACCGAACTGGTTGAACCCGCGGTGCAGCATGGTCCGCCGCAGCCCTTGCCCGAGCCCGGCGCCGACGAACGCCCCGACGACCTCGACGAGGCCGCCGTTGTTGAGGAACGCGAAGGCCGCGCACGCGATCGCCGCCCACAGCGCGTTGAGCACCACCGGGTACAGCGGCGGCTTGGCGGCGATGCGGTCGATCTCCGTGGTGACGTCGTCGACCGTGACGGGGGCGCGCGCCTCGACGCGCTGGGCGAGCAGCTCGAGCTCGGCGAGCCGGTCGGTGTTGACCCCGACGGTCCGGACCTCGGTGACCTCGGTGCGGAACGAGCGGCCGCGGTGCGACGTCGTCGTGATCTCGGTGAGGGTGACGTGCGCCTGGTGCCGGTCGATGCCGAGCGCACGGGCCACGCGGGCCATCGACGCCTTGACGCGGTAGGAGCCGGTGCCGGACGCGAGGCTGAGGCGACCGACCCGCAGGACCGCGCCGGATCGGCGGATCAGCTCGAGCTCGTCGTCGTCCGGTTCGGTGGGCACGGGCCCATCATGACCGGACGCGCCGCCTCCGGGCAGGACGTCGGCCCTACGCGCGAGCCCGCGATCCGGTACGTCGGCACGTCGGCACGTGTGCAGAGTTCGGGGCGTCCAGCGCGACCAACGCTGCACACCTCCGGCGGTCAGGGCAGGTCGTCGGCCGCACGGGCCTCCGCCGCGCGCGCACGGTCCGCCGCGGCCGTCGCCCGGTCCAGCTCACGCGCCGCGGCCCGGACCGCCTTCTCCTGCGCGCGGGCACGGGCACGGGACGCGACGAGCGTCTCGTCGACCCGCGGCAGGGCGGCACGCGCGTCGGCGAGCCGGCGGCGCACGTCCGCGAGCGCGCGCACCAGCTCCTCCTCCGCGGCGTACGCCTCCGACGACGCACGCTCGGCGTCCTCGAGGGTGGAGACCGCCTGCTGCTCGGCTGCGGCGGCGTCCTCGTGCCGGGTGCGGGCGCCGTCGAGCTCCGCCTCCGCCGCCTCCCGCGCCGCGACGGCCTGCTCGTGGCGGCGGCGCGCCCGCTCCTGCTCGCGCTCGCGCCGCTCGCGCTCCTTGGCCTCGGCAGCGGCGGCGCGGTCCGCGGCGCTCGTCGTGGAGCCGGTCGCGGAGCCGGACGCCCCCTTCGTGGCGGTCCCGGCGGTGCGCCGCGTCGTCGCGCGGCTGCCGGCGGCAGGCTCCTCGCCCGCACCGGACGCGTCGGCGGACGCCCCACCGTCGTCGGTCCCGGGGAGCGTGCCGCCGCGTCCCGCCGCTGCACGGCCCGTGGCGGCGTCCGTCGCACGGGACGTCTCGGCGCGGCCGCGCGCGCCGTCGGCCCCGTCCCCGCCCACCGTGGCCGACTCCGCTCCCCCGTCCGCGCTGCCGAAGCCGACGTGCTCGGTGCCGTGCGTCAGGGTCCCCGCGGCGACGGCGTCGGCGACGCGCGGGTCCGCGAGCGCCGCCGTCAGCGTGTGCTCGACCTCCTGGGCGGCGGCGGCGGACATCTTCTGGCCCGCGTCCGCGACGAGCCGCCGCGCGCGGGCGACGAGCCCTGCCACCAGCGCGCGCCGCTGCTTGCCCAGCTCGCGCAGCGCGGGCCCGTCGAGCGACCGCTCCGCGTCGCGCATGCCCTCGCCGAGGTCACGCAGCGCGCCGGCGAGCGTCGGGTCGTCGCGCACCAGCAGGTTGACCGCCCAGGCGGCGAGGGTCGGCTTGCGCAGCGACCCGATGCGGCCGGCCAGGTCCCGGTCCTTCGCGGCACGCGCCGCGCGGACGGCGGCGTCCCGACGCGCGACGAAGTCGTCGAGCGCCCCGCCGTAGAGCTCGTCGACGACGTCGTCCAGTGCGACCACCGCCCCAGCCTGCCCGCCCCCTCCCCCGCCGACCACCCCGATGCACGGACGCACCACGCAGCACACCCGCCCCGAGCTGGATGGCACTGTCACGCACCAGAGGGGGCACCCAGCCCCCACACCCCCTCCCGCGAGAGTGCAATCCAGTACGCCGAGCCCGAGCTGCATTGCACTGTCACGCACGAGAGGGGGCGCCCGGGCACCCAGCCCCCCACCCCCTCCCGCGAGAGTGCAATCCAGCACAGCCGAGCGCGAGCTGGATGGCACTCTCACCCCCATCCGGGGGGCGACCCCCGACTGGATGGCACTCTCACCCCCATCCGGGGGGCGACCCCCAACTGGATGGCACTCTCACCCCAGGGTGAATGTGACTGGATTGCTCTCTCGCGCCCTGGGGGCGGGGCGGGTGGGTCAGTCGCGGTGGCCCGGGGGGCGGGGTGGGTACCAGCGGTTGCCGTAGCGGCGCACGAGGCGGCCGTCGCTGATGTCGGCGAGGTCGTCCAGCCGCTCGAGGACCGCCCGGCCGACCCGCCGCGCCGCCGTGTCGTGGTCCGCCTCGAACCGCACGGTCACGCGCGCCTGGCCGCGGACCACGCCGACGTCGAACGCCTCGACGGTCGCCAGGGCCCGCGCGGCGGCCACCGCCTCGGGCAGGACGTCGGGTGCCGACGTGCCCGGGCGCAGCAGACCGACGTGCGCGGTGACGCGGTACGACGGCACGGGTCAGCCTCGCACCGGGAGGCCGGCGAGCCGGCGCGCGTCGGCGACGACGACCGCGTACGCGGCGACCCGGGTGTCCACGGGCGACGACGCTACCTCCCGTCTCCGACGACGCCCCCGTCGCAGCCGCGACCCGCTCCGCCGGCAGCCCGCACCTCACGCCTCCGGCAGGTGCTCCTTCGCGTCGTCGTACGTCGCGGCCCCGGGCAGGCCGGCCGGGGCGTAGACCAGCTTGATCACGCCCGCCGGGTACGGGTCGGCTCTCCGCAGCGCGAACGTCTGGATCGTGTCGGCCTCGGCGAACAGCCGCTCGCCGGTGCGCGCGGCGACGGGGTGGACGAACAGGCGCAGCTCGTCGAGCAGGCCGGCGTCGAGGAGCTGGCGGACCACCGAGATCGAGCCGGCGACCAGCACCTTGCCGACCGACGGGTCGTCCTCGAGCGCCCGCACGGCGGCGACGACGTCGTCCGTGCGCTCGACGTTGCGCCACCCGAGGTCCTGGCTGCCGCGCGTCGCGACGAGCTTGCGGGTGTCGCCGAGCTGCTGCGCGAACGACGCGTCGTCGCCGCCCGCGGCCTCCCGGTCGGGCCACGCGCCGGCGAACGAGTCGTACGTGACGCGGCCGAGCACCAGCACGTCGACGTCCTCGTAGTCCTCGCCGACACCGGCGCCCATGGCGTCGTCGAAGTACGGGAAGTGCCAGGCGGGATCGATCTCGGCCACGCCGTCGAGCGAGATGAACAGGGTCGAGACGACGGTCGCCATGGCGGTACCTCCGGTCGGGGTGGGGGTCACGGGTCCAGACCGGCGTGGCCCACCGGACTCATCGGGTCAGTCGTCGACGTCGAGCAGGTCGTCCGGTGCGGCGCGGCGGGCGCCCAGCGCGGGGTCGGCCAGGAGCGCGTCGACGACGCGCCCCGGGCCGCCGACCGCGAGCTCGCGCGTGTAGATCGGGACGCCGACGAACCACGTGCGGTCGTCGGGCCACACGAGCGACGGCGGGTCGCCGTGGAGCCCGGCGAGCGCGAGCGCCGCCCGCAGCGGGCCCGTCCACAGGTGGTACGCGCGGTGCGGCAGGTGCAGGGGCTCGGCGGCGGGGCGTTCGACGCGCCGCGACGCCATGGCCTCGCGCGCCGCGGCACGCGCACGCTCGAGCTCCTCGGCGTCAGGCGAGGGCTCGGCCGCGCCCCACCCGACGAGGGCGCCCATCCCCGGCGCGTACCGGGGGTCGGCACCGTGGTCGAACAGGAACCCCCAGCCCTCCCACAGCCCGCAGTGCACCGGCTGGTCACCCGTGACCGGCGCGAGCGCGTCGAGCACCCGCCCGAGGGTCGCGTGCGCGTCCTCGAGGTGGTCGGGGTGCTCGGGGTGGGGACGCAGCGGGACGACCGCGTAGGCGTCGTACCCGTGCGGCACCGCGTGCCCGACGCTCTGCCCGAACTCGCCCAGGCGCACGCCGATCCACGCACCGGCCCCGGGCCCCTCGTCCCACGACGCACCGGCCCGCCCGAGAGCATCCGACCCCGCCACACGCCGACCGTACCGCCGGCCTCCCGGGCGTGGTCACGTCTTCGACCACAGCCTTGGGGGTCCGCCCGCGGATGTGCCCCCTTCTCGCCGGTGCCCGCACGTAGCCTGGCCGGTGTGACCAACCTCGAGGCGCGCCCCGACGAGCAGGTGTGCGTCGCCGGCCCTGCCGCGGACGTCCAGCTCGTCGAGCCGCGCGACGTGCCGCTCGGCGGGCCACGGGCCATGACCGTGCGGCGCACGCTGCCGTCGCGGGCCCGCTCGCTCGTCGGTCCGTTCTGCTTCGCGGACCACTACGGGCCCGACGACGTCGCCGCGACGGGCGGCATGGACGTGCCGCCGCACCCGCACACGGGCCTGCAGACCGTGACGTGGCTCTTCGAGGGTGCGGTGCTGCACCGGGACGCGCTCGGCTCGGAGCAGACGATCGCACCGGGGCAGCTCAACCTGATGACGGCCGGCCGCGGCATCTGCCACAGCGAGGAGGCGACGCCCGCGCGGTTCCCGGGGCAGCCCGTGCTGCACGGCGTGCAGCTGTGGACCGTGCTGCCCGAGTCGGCACGCCACGGCGACCGCGCGTTCGAGCACGTCGCCGACGTGCCGCGCCTGACGGTCGACGGCGCGCAGCTGCAGGTGTTCCTGGGCAGGCTGGGCGGGGTCGAGTCCCCGGCGCGCGCGTACTCCCCGCTGGTCGCCGCACAGGTCGACGTCCCCGCGGGCGCCCGCGTGACGCTCCCGGTCGACCCGGCGTTCGAGCACGCCGTGCTGGTCGACGCCGGCGCGCTGCGGTTCGAGGGGCACGACGTGCCCCCCGCGTGGCTCGCGTACGCACCGCCGGGGCGCGACGCGCTCGTCCTCGAGGCCGGCGACGCGCCCGTGCGCGCGGTGCTGGTCGGCGGCACGCCGTTCGACGAGCCCATGCTCATGTGGTGGAACTTCGTGGCCCGCACGCACGAGGAGGTCGTCGAGGCGCGCGCGCAGTGGCAGGCCGCGATCGCGGGCGACCCGGCAGGGCCGGGCCGGTTCGGCGAGGTGCAGGGCTACGCGGGCCCGCCGCTGCCCGCCCCCGAGCTGCCGAACGTCCGGCTGCGCCCCCGCGAGCGCTGAGCCCGCGGCCCGGTCCGGCTCGCCGCCCACACGAGCGCACCGGCCGCCACGAGCGCGCCGAGCAGCGCCACCACGTGCACGGCGAGCGACCCGGACCCGTGCGCAGGCAGCAGGAACCCGTACGGCACCCACCCGTCGGTGGCCCCGCGGGCGAGGACGACGGCCAGCCACAGCAGCGGGTACGGCAGGACCCACCGCAGCCGCCCGACACTCTCCCGTGTCATGCGCCGTTGGTACCACGCCGCCCCGGGCACGTGCCGGGCGGTGCCGAGGTACGGCTGGCACCACCTCGATGCACCAGGTGCCGTCATGGTGGCCGCCCCACCCCTCCGACGACGCTGGACAGGTACGCGACCGACCTGTCCGACACGTCCCGAGGAGCTCTCATGCCCGTCCACACCCGCCCGCTCGCCCGCCCCGCCCGCCGGCGCCAGTGGCTCGCCGCGGCCACCGTGGCCTGCACCTTCACCGGCGCCGCCCTGGTGGCGCCCGGCGCGGCCGTCGCCGGCGACCACGGGCACGGGCACGGCAAGCCACGCCCGGACGTCGTCCAGCAGACCCTCGACCGGCTCGTCGACGAGCACGGGGTCCCCGGCGCGCTGGCGACGGTGACGGACCGCAAGGGCCGCGAGCGCCACCTCGTCGCCGGGGTCGCGGACCTGGCCACCGGTGCGCCCGTGCCCGTCGACGGGCAGGTGCGCATCGGCAGCGACTCCAAGACGTTCCTCGCCGCGGTCGTGCTGCAGCTCGTCGGCGAGGGGGTCGTCGACCTGGACGCACCCGTCG
Organism: Cellulomonas wangsupingiae; assembly: GCF_024508275.1. Taxonomy (NCBI): domain Bacteria; kingdom Bacillati; phylum Actinomycetota; class Actinomycetes; order Micrococcales; family Cellulomonadaceae; genus Cellulomonas; species Cellulomonas wangsupingiae. The sequence goes on along the minus strand of NZ_CP101989.1, from coordinate 540,112 downwards.
AGACGTACCTGCCGGGCGTCGTGCACGGCGAGGGCGTCGACGGCACCGTCGTCACCGTGCGCGACCTGCTGCAGCACACCAGCGGGATCGGCGACTACACGAGCGGGCCGCCGTTCGTCGTCGACGGTGCCCCGTCCCTGCTGGCGCTGAAGGACTGGTACGTCGAGCCGTACGAGCTCGTCGACCTCGGGCTGGCGCGACCGGCGACGCCGCACGGGACGTTCGCCTACAGCAACACCAACTACGTGCTCGCGGGCCTCGTGGTGCAGCGGGTCACGCAGCGGCCGCTGGGCGAGGTCGTCACCGAGCGCATCATCGAGCCGCTGGGCCTGGCGGACACGTACGTGCCGGGCCGGGGCGAGCAGGCCATCCGCGGCGCGCACCCCGACGGGCACCACGCCGAGCCCGCGGGGTCGGGGCTGTTCGAGCACACCGACATCGACCCGTCGTCCGCGTGGGCCGCGGGCGACATCGTGTCCACGCCGAGCGACGTGACCGCGTTCTTCCGTGCGCTCCTGGGCGGCAAGGTGCTGCAGCCGGCCGAGCTGGCGGAGATGACGACCACCATCCCGATGGGCATGGGGCTGCCCGCCGACTGGCGCTACGGGCTCGGCCTGATGTCGATGGACCTCAGCTGCGGCGGGCAGGTCTGGGGCCACGGCGGGACGATCCCCGGCTACCAGGTCGAGGGCGGCGTCTCGCCGGACGGCCGCCGCGGCGTGACGGTGGCGACGACGACGATGCACGGCATGCTGGGGGACGCGGGCCCGGCGGTCTCGACCGAGGTCATCGGCCTCGTCGACACGGTCCTGTGCTCGTGAGCGACCCGACGGCGCACCGCGCCTGACGCGACGCGGCTGCGCCCCGTGGACGACGCGGGGCGCAGCACCTCGTGCACCTGCCCGACTCATCCGTGACGGGTGAGGGCCACGCGGGGTCACCGCAGAAGACTGGCCGGGATCGCCACGGCAGGACGGCGCCGTCTCCTGGCGCAGCCGGACGTGGCGTCAGGTGCCGAGGGGGACGCCATGCCCGACAGGAAGCGGCACGCCCCGACGGTCCGCGACGACGTCGGGGCGGCCACGCGGGACGCGGCACGGCGGGCCGACCCGTCGCGCGGCAGCACGCGACGGTCGCGCCTGACACGTCGCCAGGGCGTGCGCCCGCAGGTGCTGCCGAGCTGGGTGGACGGGCCCACGCGGTCGGCGGTGGTGGACTTCGTCAGCCGGGTCAGCGACCGGGGCGGCCCGGACTTCGTCGAGCCGCCGGCCCGTGTCGCCGTCGTCGACGACGACGGCACGCTGTGGTGCGAGAAGCCCGTGCCCGTGCAGCTCGACTTCACGATCGGCCGGCTGGCCGAGGTGGCGGGGCGCGACCCGACGCTGCGCGCGGGCCAGCCCTGGCGGGCGGCGCACACGCGTGACCTGCACTGGATGGGCACGGCGATGGTCAAGCACTACCACGGGGACGGCCGTGACCTGCGGCTGCTCGTGGCGGCGATCGGGGAGGCCTTCGAGGACGTCACCGTCGACCAGTACGAGGCGCGCGTGCGGGCGTTCTTCGCCGGCACCGCCCACCCGACGCTCCACGTGCCGTACCGCGCGTGCGTGTACGGGCCGATGATCGAGCTCCTGGACTACCTGCGGGACAACGGCTTCACCGTGTACGTCGCACCCGGTGGCGACTGCGACTTCGTACGGCCCGTCGCGGGGGACCTCTACGGCGTGCCCCCCGAGCGCCTCATCGGCAGCACCGTCGGGCTCACGTACCGGCACGACGACGCGGGTCAGCCCCTCTACAAGGGGGCGATGGACGTGGTCGACGACGGCGCCCTCAAGCCCGTCCGGATCTGGAACCGGACAGGTCGGCGTCCGATCCTCTCGGTGGGGAACTCGAACGCCGACCTGCCGATGCTGACCTTCTCCGGTACGGGTGACGGCCCCGCCCTGCGCCTGCTGGTGCTGCACGACGACGACGAGCGCGAGTTCGAGTACGTCGCGGGCGCGGAGGAGGTGCTGGCGGCGGCGGTGAGCCGCGGGTGGGTGGTCGTCAGCATGAGGAACGACTGGAGCAGCGTGTTCACCGGCGGACCGGGGTAGGCCGGACGGTGCACCCGGTGCCGCCGTCTCAGCGGGCGAGCAGCCCTCGCAGCGCCGCGACGACCTCGCCCGGCGCCTCCTCGGCCATGAAGTGCCCCGCGCGCGTGGTGCGGTGGTCGAGGTCGGCGGCCCAGGCTCCCCACAGCGCGGCCGCGTCGTACCCCAGCGCCGCACCCCAGTCCTGCTGCACCGCCGTGACCGGCATCGTCAGCACGCGTCCCGCGGCGCGGTCCTCGCGGTCGTGCGTCACGTCGACGCCCGCGGACGCCCGGTAGTCCGCGACGATCGACGGCACGGCCTCGCGGCTCGCCCGCAGGTACTCCGCGCGGTGCTCGGGCCCGATCGCGGCAGGATCGGCGACCCACCCGTCGAGGAAGGACGCGAAGAACGTGTCCGCGACCGCCTCGATCATCGGCTCCGGCACACCCACGGGCTGCGCCATCAGGTACAGGTGCCAGGCGACCTTCGCGTCGGCGCCGTGCAGCACGTCCCACATGTCGAGGGTCGGCAGCACGTCGAGCGTCAGCAGGTGCGTGACGGCGTCGGGGTGGTCGAGGCCGGCGCGCAGTGCGACGAGCGCGCCCCGGTCGTGCCCCGCGAGCGCGAACCGCTCGTGCCCCAGGGCGCGGGCCACGGCGACGACGTCGGCCGCCATGGTCCGCTTGGCGTACGTGTGCTCGTCCGCCTCGGCGGGCTTGTCGCTCTCGCCGTAGCCGCGCAGGTCGGGGCAGATGACCGTGTGGTCCCGCGCGAGGTCGGCGGCGACATGACGCCACATGACGTGCGTCTGGGGGAAGCCGTGCAGCAGGACGACGGCGGGCCCGCTGCCTGCCACGGCGGTGTGCAGCGCGACACCGGGCGCCGTCCCGACGCGGTGGTAGGTGAAGCCGGGGATGGTCAGGGACATCGTGTCCTCCTGCGGTCGGGGATGTGGTGACCAGCGTGCCGACGCCCGATCAGCGCCCGATCAGCGGGCTACCCTGCCGGGGTGAGCGCCGTGGAGGTCCGGGTGCTGGGCCCCGTCTCCGCCGCCGTGGACGGCGCGGCCCTGCCGCTGCGCAAGCCGCGCGTGCGCGAGGTGCTCGGCGTCCTCGTCGCCGCGCAGGGCCGCTCGGTCGCCACCGGCGCGCTCGTCGAGGACCTGTGGGACGGCGCGGCGCCCGCCGGTGCCGTCGGCGCGGTCCGCACGTTCGTCGGGGAGCTGCGCCGCGCGCTGGAGCCCGAGCGCCCCCCGCGCACACCCTCGCTGGTCGTCACCACGGCCACCGGGTACGCCCTGCACCTGCCCGAGCAGGCCGTCGACGCCTGGCGGGTGGGCGAGGCTGCGCCGGACGCCCGCGGCGCCGCCCCCGCCGTGGCCGTGCCGACGCTGACCGGGGCGCTGGCGCAGTGGCGCGGCGACGCGTACGAGGAGTTCGCGGACCGCCCGTGGGCACACCCGGAGCGGGTCCGCCTCGCCGCGCTGCGGGGCGACCTGGTGGAGCGCCTCGCCGACGCGCTGCTGGCGTCCGGCCGCGCTCCCGAGGCCGTCGCGCTGCTCGACCCGCACGTCACCGCGCACCCGTGGCGCGAGGAGGGGTGGCGCCTGCTCGCCACCGCGCTGCACCGCGCCGACCGCCCCGCCGAGGCCCTCGACGTGCTGCGCCGCGGGCGGCGGACGTTCGCCGACGACCTCGGCCTGGACCCCGGGCCCGCGCTCGTCGCGCTGGAGCAGGAGATCCTCCACCGGCGCACGCACACGTGGCGGGACGGCGGCCTGTCCGCCCTGGACCGGCGCGGGACCCGCGCCCGGCTGGAGGCGTCGGCGGCCGTGCTCACCAGCCTGGCGGTCTCGGGGGACCTGACGACGGTCCGTGCCCAGCGGCTCGCGGCGGTCACCGCGGCGGAGCAGCTCGACGACCCGCTGCTGTCCGCGCGCGTCATCGGCGGCCTCGAGGCCCCGGGGGTCTGGACGCGGTCCGACGACGACGGGCTCGCGCGCGCGGTGGTCGCCGCCGCGACCCGCACGCTGCCCCGCGTCGCGGGCAGCCCGCACGCGCGGGCCCGGCTGCTGGCCACCGTCGCCCTGGAGGACCGCGGCACGGCGGCGCGCGAGACGCACGCGCGGGAGGCGGAGCGGCTGGCCCGCGACCTGCACGACGACCGGCTCCTGTGCCTGGCCCTCGGCGGCCGGTACATGCAGCGGTTCACGCGCACGGGCCTGGCGGGCGACCGCGAGCGCATCGGGGCCGAGCTGGTCGCGACCGCCCGCCGCGCCGAGTCCACGACCTTCGAGATCTGCGGCCGCATCGTGCGGATGCAGGCGCTGTGCGCGCTGGACCGGCTGGACGACGCGGCGGCCGAGGCGGACGCCGTCGACGCCCTCGCCGCCGCCGCCGAGCGCCCGCTGGCCTCGACGTTCACCGCCTGGTTCCGGCACACGTTCGCCGACGCACCCGAGCCCGTGGCGCCCGACGAGATGCCCGGCTTCTCGCGGGGGATCGTCGCGCTGAGCCGGCTCACGCGCGCGCTGCGCGCCGGGGACGACCTCCCCGACGGCGACCTCGGCCCCTACGAGCCGTGGGTGCGGCCGCTGCTGCTGGCTCGCGGCGGGCATCGCGACGAGGCGCGGCGAGCGCTCGCGTCGGCGCCGCCACCGCCGCACGACCTGCTGCTCGAGGTGACGTGGACGCTGCTGCTCACGGCGGCGCGGGAGGTCGACGACGCCGGCACGACCGCCCGGGCGAAGGTCACGCTGCTCCCGGCGCGCGAGGAGCTCGCGGCGGGCAGCGGGGTCGTGGACCTGGGGTCGGTGACGGCCTGCCTGCAGCCCTGAGACGCGTCGCCGCCTGACTGGGCCCGGCGCCGTCAGCGCCGCAGGCGCCGCGGCAGCGTGAGGATCTCGGCCCCGTCGTCCGTCACGGCGACCGTGTGCTCGCTGTGCGCCGTCCGGCAGCCCGTCGCGCTGCGCAGGGTCCAGCCGTCCGCGTCGGTGACGAGCTCGTCGGTGTCCGCCATGACCCACGGCTCGACCGCGATCAGCAGGCCGGGACGCAGCCGGTACCCGCGGCCGGGCCGTCCGTCGTTGGCGATGTGCGGGTCCTGGTGCATCGTCGAGCCGACGCCGTGGCCACCGAACTCGGTGTTCACGCGGTACCCGGCCTCGCGCAGCACCGTGCCGATGGCGTGCGCGACGTCCCCGACGGCGGCACCCGGCCGCACCGCGGCGATCCCGGCGCTCAGCGCGCGCTGCGTCGCGTCGATCAGCGCCAGGCTCTGCTCCGGCCGGGACTCCCCCACGACGAGGCTGACGGCGGAGTCCGCGACCACCCCGGCCAGGGAGACCGCCAGGTCCAGGCTCAGCAGGTCACCGTCCGCGAGCGTGTAGTCGTGCGGCAGCCCGTGCAGCACGGCGTCGTTCACGGACGTGCAGATGTAGTGGCCGAACGGCCCGCGGCCGAACGACGGCGCGTAGTCGACGTAGCAGGACTGCGCGCCGGCCTCGACGATCATCTCGCGGGCCCACTCGTCGATCTCCAGCAGGTTGGTGCCGACGGTGGCGCGCTCGCGGAGCGCGTCGAGGATGTCGGCGACCAGTGCGCCGGTGTCCCGGGCGCGCAGCAGCTCGGTGGGGCTGAGGATCTCGATCATGCGTCGGGCCGGACGTCCAGCACGACGTCGAACTCGAGCAGCTGGGCGCCCGAGCTCACGGGCCGCGGCCGCTCGCCGGTCGGCCCGGCGTGCGCGGCCCGGGCGTCGCCGTCGCGCCACGCGGCGAACGACTCCTCGTCGGCCCAGTGCGTCACGACGAAGTAGCGGTCCTCGCCCGCCGTGGGGCGCAGCAGCTGGAAGCCGAGGAACCCCGGCGAGCCCTCGACGGTTCCCGCGCGTGCGGCGAACCGGCGCTCGAGCTCGGCCCCGGCGCCGTCCGGTACGGAGATGGCGTTGATCTTGACGACGGACATGTGCCCAGCGTACGAGCGCCGTCGGTCGGGGCGTCGCCACCTCCCCCTAGGATCGGCCCATGGCCGAGCGCGTGACCATCGGTGATCTCGCGCAGCGCCTCGGGCTGTCGAAGGCGTCGGTCTCGTACGCCCTGAACGGTCGGCCGGGCGTCAGCGCCCAGACGCGGGCCCGCGTGCTGGCGCTCGCCCGTGAGCTGCAGTGGTACCCCAGCTCGTCGGCGCGCGTGCTGTCCGGCGCGCGGACGGGCGTCGTGGGCCTCGTGCTGTCGCGGGACCCGGAGCTGCTGGGCACGGAGCCCTACTACATGCTCGTCCTGTCGGGCATCGAGTCGGCGCTGATCGACGCCGACTACGGCCTGCTGCTGCGGATGGTGGGCTCGGAGCCCGGGCGCGACCTCGCCGTCTACGAGCGGTGGGCGGGCGAGGGACGCGTGGACGGCGTCATGCTGTTCGACCAGCGCCGCGACGACCCGCGCATCCCCCTCGTGCGTCACCTCGGCCTGCCCGCGGTCCTCAACGGCGCGGCGGAGCCCGGGTCGGCGCTGCGGGCCGTCGTCCCGGACGAGCACGGCGACGCGAACCAGGTGGTCGAGCACCTGGCCGGGCTCGGCCACCGGCGGGTCGCGTACCTGAGCGGGCCGTCCGGCCTGCTGCACGAGGAGCGTCGCGACCTGCTCGTGCGCGCCGCGGCCGCCCGTACGGGCATGGTCGTCGAGACGGTCGAGGGCGACTACACGATGGGGACGGCCGAGCGTCTGGTCACCGAGCGCCTGCGGCGCGGGCCCGGCCCGACGGCGTGGGTCGCGTCGAACGACGTCATGGCGCTGGGGGCGGTGCGCGCGGCCGTCCGCGAGGGCGTCGACGTGCCGGGCCGGGTGTCCGTCGTGAGCTGGGACGACTCGCTGCTGTGCGAGATCGGCGCGCCCCCGGTCACGGCGCTGGACCGTCACCCCCGTGACTTCGGGCGCCGGTGCGCGCAGGCGCTGCTGGCGGAGATTGCCGGCGACCCCGGCGACGACGCTGTCCCGCCGCCGAGCGTGCTGCGGGTCCGGGCGAGCACGGGTCCCGCCCGCCCCTGAGCCTCGTGCTCGCGCCCCGAGCACCCGGCGGCAGTAGACGCATCCGCTGACTCCTGTCACGAATTCGTCTCGGGACTTCCCGTTCGGCCTAGTGCATGGGTACCGTGTCCCCGCGAACTGAACCGGTTAGGTAATCCGGCACCGACAAGGGAGTCCCCGTGAAGCTTCGCCACCTCGCAGCAGCGTCCGTCCCCGTCCTGCTCCTCGCGGCCTGCTCCGGCGGGGGAGGTGGCGACGACTCCGCGTCCGGCGACGGGGACGTCACCCTCACCTACTGGGCCAGCAACCAGGGCACCAGCCTCGACAACGACAAGGAGGTCCTGACGCCCGTGCTCGAGGAGTTCACCGAGCAGACCGGCATCGGCGTCGACCTCGAGGTCATCGGCTGGAGCGACCTGCAGACCCGCATCCAGACGGCCGTCACGTCGGGGCAGGCGCCGGACGTCGTCAACATCGGCAACACCTGGGCCGTGTCGCTGCAGGCCACCGGCGCGTTCATGCCGCTCGACGACGCCGCGATGGAGCAGATCGGCGGGGCCGACAAGTTCGTCGAGACCGCCCTGCAGACCGGGGGCGCCGAGGGCACCGACCCGACGTCCGTGCCGCTGTACGGGCTCGCGTACGGCCTCTACTACAACAAGGCGATGTTCGAGGCGGCAGGGCTGCAGCCTCCGACGACCTGGGAGGAGATGGTCACGGCCGCCCAGGCGCTGACGGACCCGGCCACCGGGGTGTACGGCATGGCGCTGGCCGCCGGCAGCTACACGGAGAACAACCACTTCGCGTTCATCAACGCGACGCAGAACGGCGCCGAGCTGTTCGACGCCGACGGCAACCCGACGTTCACCGAGGACGGCGTCGTCGACGGCATCGTGCGCTACCTCGACCTCATGCAGACCGAGGACGTGGTCAACCCGTCGAACGTGCAGTACGACAACGCCGCGCTCGCCGTCGCGGACTTCGCCACCGGCAAGGCCGCGATGATCCTCAACCAGAACAACGCCAACGCGACCATCGAGGCCAACGGCATGGCCCCCGACGCGTACGGCGTGGTGCCGTTCCCGGCGCCGCAGAACTCCGAGAGCGACGTGGCCAGCCACGTCGCGGGCATCAACATCTCGGTCTTCGGCAACACCGAGCACCCGGACGAGGCCCTTCAGCTCGTCGAGTACATGACGAGCCCTGAGGTCCAGACGACGCTGGGCAAGCCGTTCTCCTCCCTGCCCGTGCTCAAGGACGCCGACGCGGTGTTCACCGAGGACGCCGAGCTCGCGGAGACGTTCACCCAGATCTACAACGAGCGCTCCGCGCCGCTGCCGCTGGTGCCGGCCGAGGACCAGTTCGAGACGACGGTCGGGCAGGCGATGAACACCATGTTCGCCACCATCGCCACGGGCGGCACGGTCACGCAGGACGACGTGCGCGAGGCCATGCAGACCGCGCAGGACCAGGTCCAGGCCTCGGTCGGCTGACGTACCGGTCCCCGCACACCGAGGAGTCGCCGTGGCCACGACCACCTCCACCGCCCCGCCGGTGCCCGCCTCGCGCACCGTGCCCGGCCGTCGCCGTCGCCGGAGCGGGTGGTGGCTGCCGTACGCGCTGCTGGCACCGGCGGTGCTGCTCGAGGTGTTCATCCACCTGGTGCCGATGCTCACCGGCATCTGGATGAGCTTCACGCACCTCACGCGGTTCTTCATCCGGGACTGGACGTCGGCCCCGTTCGTAGGGCTGCGCAACTACCAGGTCGCGCTCGACTTCGACGGGGCCGTCGGGCGGTCGCTGCTCAGCTCCTTCGCGATCACGTGCGCGTACACCGTGCTCGTGGTGGGCGTCGCGTGGGCGCTGGGCATGGCGGCCGCGGTCGCGCTGCAGCGGCCGTTCCGGGGCCGGGCGGCGTTCCGCACGCTGTTCCTCGTGCCGTACGCGCTGCCCGTGTACGCCGGGATCGTCACGTGGAACTTCATGCTTCAGCGCGACACCGGGGTCATCAACCAGCTGCTCGTCGAGGACCTCGGGGTGCTGGACGAGCGGCCGTTCTGGCTCATCGGCGGGCACGCGTTCGCGTCGATCGTCATCGTCGCGACGTGGCGGCTGTGGCCGTTCGCGTTCCTCATGCTGACGGCCGGGCTGCAGTCCGTCCCGGACGACCTGTACGAGGCCGCGGCGATGGACGGGGCGCACGCGTTCCGGTCCTGGTGGTCCATCACGCTGCCGATGCTGCGGCCGGTGAACATGGTGCTGGTGCTCGTGATGTTCCTGTGGGTGTTCAACGACTTCAACACCCCCTACGTGCTGTTCGGCACGTCCCAACCGGCGGCCGGGGACCTCATCTCCTTCCACATCTACAACGCCTCGTTCCTCACGTGGAACTTCGGCGCCGGGGCGGCGATGTCGGTCCTGCTGCTGCTGTTCCTGCTGCTCGTCACGGGCATCTACCTGATCGCGCTGAACCGGAGGTCGCGCCGTGCATGAGACCCGCGCGTTCAAGACCTTCCGCACGGCCGTGATCGTCGTGCTCTGCGCCGTCACGGCGCTGCCGCTCTACATCATGATCACGTCGTCGCTGAAGCCGCTGCAGGACGTGCGCGGGGCGTTCTCGTGGTGGCCCAGCACCCTGACGTTCCAGCCGTTCGTCGACATGTGGACCACCGTGCCGCTGGCCCGGTACTTCGTGAACAGCCTGATCGTGTCGAGCGCCGCCACGATCGCGAGCCTCACGATCGCGATCTTCGCGTCCTACGCGGTGTCCCGGCACCGCTTCCGGGGCAGGTCGGCGTTCACCACCACGGTGCTGTCGACGCAGATGTTCCCCGGCGTGCTGTTCCTGCTGCCGCTGTTCATCATCTTCGTGAACATCGAGCAGGCCACCGGCTTCCAGTTCGTCGGCACGCGCATCGGCCTGATCATCACCTACCTGACCTTCTCGCTGCCGTTCTCGATCTGGATGCTGTCGGGGTACCTCGACAACATCCCCCAGGAGCTCGACGAGGCGGCCCGGGTGGACGGCTGCTCCCCGATCGGCGCGCTGTTCCGCGTCGTCCTCCCCGCGGCGCGCCCCGGCGTCATCGCCGTGGCGATCTACGCGTTCATGACGGCGTGGGGCGAGGTGCTGTTCGCGTCGGTGATGACCACCGAGGCGAACCGCACGCTCGCGGTGGGGATCCGGCAGTACTCGACGCAGACCAACGTCTACTGGAACGAGATCATGGCGGCGTCGCTGGTGGTGTCGATCCCGGTGGTCATCGGGTTCCTGCTGCTGCAGCGGCAGTTCGTGGCGGGGCTGACGGCGGGCGCGGTGAAGTGAGCGGGCCGCCGGACGACCAGCCGGAGGACGGCGGCACCGTGCGGCGGCTCGCCGACCTGGCCGGGGACGCGCCGCCGACGTCGATCCCCGACGTCGTCCGCCGGCTCGAGATGATCCGGGACGGGGCCGCGAGCACGTCCCCGCGGGGCGAGGACGACGGCATCGCGTCCTTCACCCGGCTCTACCACGTCATCACGCGGCGGATCGGCGAGATGGTGGAGAGCGGGGAGTTCCGGTCGTCGCCGTTCCTGGTGCGCCTCGACCTCGAGTTCGCCCAGCGGTACTTCCAGGCGCTGCGCCGGTACGCCGTCGACGTCCGCACGGCCCCCGGGGTGTGGCGCGTGCTGTTCGACAACCGCCACGACCCGCGCGTGCCGCCGGTGAACTCCGCGGTGCTCGGCGTCAACGCCCACATCAACTTCGACCTCGCGCACGCGCTGGTCGCCACCTGGCGCCACGTCGCCCCGGACGGCGAGGACGCCGCACAGCACCACGACTACGGCCTCGTCAACGACGTGTTCCAGGCGGAGATGGACGGGTTGCGCGAGGAGCTCGGCTCGCTGCTCTCCCACGGCCCCGACGGCGCGCCGTGGGACGTGGGCGCGAACTGGCTCTCCGACCTCGTCATCAGGTTCACGCGCGACCTCGCGTGGCAGGAGGCGCAGGACGTGTGGCGGCAGGGCGCGACACCGGAGGTCTGCGCGGCCTCCGAACGGCGGCTCGACGCGATCGCGACGTTCATCGGCCAGGGCGTGCTGCGGGCACCGCTGCCGTTCTGAGGACCGGGCGGCCGGCCCGCACCTTCGGCTCGCCCGCGTGCCCAGAGCCGGTCTCACCTCGTGGCCGCCACGGTCGCGAGGACGAACGCGGTGACGATCAGGACGAGGCGCACGAGGTGCAGGCGGTCCCACCGGCTCCGCTGCTCGCGCCAGCCGGCCGGGACCTGGGACGGGGTGGAATCCGCCCGTCCGCGGCCTGTGTCCGGTTACCCTGCGCCGATGGGACGTCGCGGCCCGAAGCAGGAGGTCGACCTCATCGAGGAGGACGGGCCGGGCGACCCGCCGGACGGCGACGCACCCGAGGACGGCGGCCCGTCCGGGACCGCGGGCACCGACGCCGCACACGTGCGGCGGCGCAGGGCCACCACGCTCGGGGTGGGTCTGCTCGTCGTCCTGGTGCTCGTCGGCGTCGTCGGGCAGGCCGTCGTCACCGCACGCGAGCGGGACCGGCTCGCCGCCGTCGCCGCGCTCCCCGACGTCGTCGCACCGCTCGACGGGCCGCCGCAGATCCTGTGGACCAGCGACGAGGACATCCCGTTCCAGGTGACGACCTCCGCCGGCCACGTGGCGGGGGCCGTCACGCACCCCGACGGCCGGGTCGTCGCGCGGGCGGTCGACCTGGCGACGGGCAGGACGGTGTGGGAGGTCGACCTGCTCACCGCGGCCGACAGCATGGAGCTGCCGGCGGGGGCAGTCCCGGCCGTGCGCGGCTCCGCGTACTGCTGGCCCGGCACCCCCGACAACCGCACGTCGGACGTGATGCTGTGCACCGCCGATAACGCCGTCTGGCTCGAGCAGGACGGCACGATGCGCTGGATCGCCGCGACCGTCACCCGCCTGGTCCTGCTCGACGCACGGGACGGCACGGTCGTCGCCGACCTCACGGACGAGGCCGCCGCGGCGCCGGTCGCGGAGTCGTCCACCACGCTCGGCGACCTGGTGCTGCTGACCGGCCGCACGTCGGACGGCGCCGAGGTCCGGGCCGTCCGACGCGACGGGACCGTCGCGTGGCGCACCACCGTGCCCGCCCCGCCGCCCGCGGAGCCCGAGCCCGGAGGGTCGCCCGAGCAGCTGCAGCTGCTCACGGCAGGTGACCACGCCGCCCTCGTGACCCCCGACGCCGTGCACCTCCTCGACGCGACGGGCGCGACGGTCCGCCGCACGCCCCGCGCCGCGGACGCCTGGGTCACGGGCTCCACCGACGGCACGGTCGTCCTGGGGGCCGGAGGCGCGTACGCGCCTCCGGGCGGCCCGCCTCAGGCCCCCGCGTCCTCGACGTTCATCCGCCCGGACGGCGAGGTCACCCGGCCCGGGGAGTGGGTGTGGCTGGGCGTAGACGACGGCACCGCACCGTTCACGACGCTCACGTGGGACGTCGACGGCCTGCATGCCTGGGGTCGTGAGGACGCACCGTTGTGGACCGCGGACGTCCGGCTGCCGCACGAAGCCGTCGCCCTGGACGGCCTCGTCCACCTCACGGACGGCACCGGGCTGCTGACGCTCGACGCGGGCACGGGTGCCGAGGTGTGGCGGGTGACCGACCTGCGGTCGGACACCCCCCTGATGACCGACGGCAGGGTCCTGCTCGTCACCGCCGGGTCGACGCTGGGCGAGGACGGCGGCACCCGCCTCGTCGCGCTCGACCGCAAGGACGGCTCGGAGGTGTGGCGCGCACCCACGCCGGTCGACGTCGACAGCCTGTGGCCGGTGGGCGGCTTCCTCCTGGGCCAACGGTGGGACCACGACGTGCAGACGAACCGGGCGGTCGTCACCGCACTGGGGTGAGCGCGGCGTGGCGCCCGTGGCACGTGGATGTCGCACGGTGCGTGTCCGTGGGCCGGCCGACGCTCAGCCCTGGTCGGGCAGCGTCCGCAGCAGGTACCGCTCCGACTCCCCGGCCTGCTGGGCCAGCTGCCGCAGCGTCGACGAGCCGGCACCGGACGCGTCACCAGCAGCGCCGTCCTGCGGGTCCGCACCCGCCCGCCCGTCCGGGCGCAGCGCCTGCACCACCTGGTCGAGCTCACCCGGCGCCAACGGCACCGCCTGCGCCAGGACGGTCAGGTCGCGCAGCCCGTTGCGCAGCGTGTCGAGCTCGGCGAGCTGCTGGTCGTCGAGCCGGTCGCGGTCGGGGACCAGGTCGTCCTGCAGCCGCACCGCGTCGCGGAACAGGGCGATCTCGTCCGGTCCCTGCGACCCCTGGCCGCTCGATGCCCGGAGCGCCGTCGCGGTGGCGTCCGCGGCGGTCCGGACGCGTTCGCGCAGCGGCGGTGGCCGGAAGCCCGGGACGACGACGAACCCGAGGACCACGCCCAGCAGCACCGCGCAGGCGATGAGCGCGACGTACTGCAGCAGCAGCGTGACGGGGTCCAGGTCACGGTTGACGGCGTTGAAGCCGACGCTGACGACCACCATGAACGCGCTGCCGAGCGCCGGGACGGTGGTGATGTACCAGAGCCCCAGGCACAGGGACACGAGCGCGACGAGGACGAGGTACCGCTCCGGCACGACGAGCAGCACCACCGCGACCGTGAGCGCACCGGCGACCACCCCGACGACCTTGTTGCGCGTCTTGACGGCGGTGTCGCTCCAGGTGGCCTGCATGATGCCGAAGGTCGCCAGCAGCGCCGTGGAGACCAGCGGGTCGCCCCGCTGCAGGCGCGAGGTGATGAGCAGCATGATCAGCACGGCCAGCGCGGTGCGCAGCGCGTGCCGCACCTGCACGGACCGCAGCCGCGCGGACGGGTGCAGCACGGCGTCCTGCAGCTGGTGGCGCCGGTCGCGCTCGAGCCTGACCGCCGTGGTGTCGCGCGTCAGCAACGCCTGCTCGACGGTGTCGAGGGCGGCGCCCGGGGCGTCGGGGACCTCGACGACGGCCGGTGCGGACGACGGGCCCGCCGCGGGCGTCGGCGAGGACGTCCGCGACGAGGACGACACCGCGGCGTGCTTCTCGCGTCCCGGCTTGGCCCGCAGCCGCGCGGCCAGCTCCTGGGCACGGGCCTGCAGCGCACCGACATCACCCGGGCCACCGCCCGTCGCGAGCTCGGCGGTGCGCAGCGCCAGCCGGTAGCTCGAGGCGCCCTCGAGCGCCTGCGCGAGCCACCGCTGCCGGCCGTCGGTCAGCCAGGTGCCGAACGCGGTGGCGGTGGCCGTGCTCGGGTCGTCGGCGACGAGCACCGCGGCGACCTGCTCCCGCGTCGGCTTCGACGGGTCGGAGATCCCCATGAGGACACGCAGCACGACGGCCACCACGACGCCCGCGACGGCCGCCGCGATCACCTGCCGGTGGTCGGCACCACCCTCCGGTGCGTAGCCGTAGCCGAACATCGTCGTCATCCCCAGCCCCAGGCCCGCCGTGCCGAAGCGCGGCCCGACCAGCGGGAGCAGCGCGGCCACCGCGGTGAGCAGCACGACCAGCACCATCGCCCACGGGCGCGACGTCTCCGCCACCAGGCGTGGCACGGCCGCCGCGACGACGAGCAGCGGGCCCATCACCGCGGCGACGCGCAGGTCCGCCCGCAACGGGCCACCGATCAGCGCCACCAGCGCGAACATGCCCGTCAGGCCGCCGATGATCCCGGCCGCACCCGCGCCCCAGGCGTCGGCCAGCAGGACCGACGGCAGGACGACGATGATCATCAGCACGATCAGCATCGGGCTGCCCTTGGGGCGCGTACGCGCCTCGGTGCTCCCAGTGCCCCCCACGGTGCCCCCTCGGAGGTTCGGCCACGCTCGGTCCTCACGCTAGGGCGGGAGGGAGGGAGCCGCCACAGGCCGGGTCGTGGCCCGTCCGCGCGCCGCCGAGCCCAGGATCACAGCTCCACCGGCAGGAATCGCTCGGCGATGGCACTGGCGAGTCGGTTGCCGTCGATCTCGTACCGCTCGCCGGCGGGCGCGGCCACGAAGTGCTGTCCGTTGAGCCACCACCGCAGCGCGTCCTCGATCGAGTCGTCGTCGAGGGGACGGACGCGGACCGCGACCATGACGGGACCCGTCGGCATGGCCGCGATCGCCTCGAGGGTCGCGAGGTCGTCCGCGTGCTCGGTGGCGTCCTCGGGTGCGAAGCAGCCGGGCACGGGCTCGTCGAGCATCGCCTCGGGGTCGACCGTCGCGATGACCTGCGCCCGGGCGACCGCACGCGACAGGCGGTCCAGCTGGGCGGCAAGCATCCCGATCGTGGCCGACGGTGGCAGGACGCTGACGGCGTAGGTGAGGACTGCGGCGGCGTCGGCGACGGCCTCGAGCGCGTCCGTGGGGTTCTTCATGGCTCCTCCTTCGATCCGGGAGCCGCAGCGGAGCGACCCCTCCCCTCTGCCACGGAGAGCCGAGAAAGTGACATCGGAGGCACGCGGGCGGGGTCGACCAGGACGAACGCGGTGACGACCAGGGCGGCAGCGCAGCAGGTGCGTGGGGTTCGCACCGCTAGCATCGGCGCTCCGGGACGACGGGGTCCCGCACTGTCGGCCGCCGGGACGTACCCCGGCGGCGAGGAGGTCGTCGTGGGACGCACGCTGTCCACAGCCGCACGCACCTGGGCCGCAGTCGCCGGCGTGCTCCTGCTCGTCCACCTCACCGCCGAGGCGACGGGCGCGCAGGACCTGTCGACGGTGAGCCAGTGGACCCTGATGCCGGCGCTCGCCGCCGTCGTGTTCACCGCCACGCGCAGGCCGCGCAGCCGGCTGGTCACCTGGGTGCTCGTCGCGCTCGGGTTCTCGTGGCTCGGTGACCTGGTGCCGTCGCTGGTCGACGACGACATGTCCTTCCTGGTGATGGTCGGGTTCTTCCTGCTCGCCCAGGTGGCCTACGTCGCGGCGTTCGCGCCGTTCGTGCGCAGGTCCGTCGTGCACCGGCGTCGACTCCTGCTGCTGCCGTACGCCGCGGCGCTCGGGACGCTGGTGGCCCTCTGCGCACCGCACGCCGGGAGCCTGCTCGTGCCCGTGTGCGTCTACGGCGCGATGCTCACCGCCATGGCCGTGCTGGCGACCGGCCTGGGACGGGTCGCGGCGCTGGGCGGTGCGATCTTCCTGGTGAGCGACGCGCTCATCGCGCTCGAGGCGTTCGTCCCGTCGTGGGACATCGCGGGTCAGGGGTTCTGGGTGATGCTGACGTACACCGTGGGGCAGGGCCTGCTCGCCGCGGCGGTGCTGCGCCGCGACGCCGCCGAGCGTCGTGCGCCGGAGCAGCAGGTGGCGCCGGCGGACGTTCTGCAGGACGAGCTGGCTCCTCGCCGAACCGGTGGAGACCGCCGGGCCGGGCTGTCGAACCAGTGACGGGCCACCAGCCTGGCCACGTCCCGAGGATGTCGAAGCAGAAGGTGTCCCTGGTCGACGGGACCTGCGCGGAGCGGTTCAGCTGGCCGGTCGAGCACCTCGGCCAGGACCAGCACGGCACATGGCTGGGCGCGCGGCGCGGGAACCCGGTCCGTCAGCCCGACGGCCGCCACGAGTCCCAGGAGCACGATGCCGTCTGGCTGGTCACGGAGGGCGCATGGTGGCTGCCCGCCTTCTGGTTCACCGACACGACCGACCTCACGATCGACATCTGCACACCACCGACGCTCGACGGAAGCGTGTGGTCCTTCGTCGACCTGGAGCTGGACCTGGTGCGCGCCGCCGACGGCCGCGCCGGCATCGTCGACCAGGACGAGTTCGACGAGCTGGCCCTGTCCGGGCACCTCACCGACAGCCAGGTGGCGACGGCCACCGAGGTGGCACGAGCTTTGCTGCCTCTCGTGCAGATGGAGGCGGAGCCCTTCGGTCGAGCGGCGAGGGCGTGGCTGCAGGCGCTCCGCTCCTAGCTCCGTCGCGTCGACGTCGCCCCGCGCTCCCGTCAGCACCGCTGCCCCGCCCGGCCGCTCGACGTCGTCGCCGTCCTCACGACCGGCGCGCCCGGCGGACGAGTGACACCGCGTCCGCGGAGCGGCGACGTGGCCTGCGGGCGTGCGGCACGCGGCCGGGGCGCTCAGGACGGCGCCGACCCGGCGGGCGCGCGCAGGCCGAGCGCGTGCAGCTCGAGCTCGGCGAGGGCCCGCAGGACGTCGGGGTCCCTGCGGCGCCACGCGTCCGCCGGGTCGTCGCTCACACGGGCGAGCTCGCGCACCGGCTGGGTGGCGAGCGCCCGCAGGGCGAACAGGTCGAGGTCGGCCGCCGAGTCGAGGATGCGCCTGGCCGCACGTGCACGGCTCACGAACCGGACGCGCGAACGCAGCCAGGCGGCGCCGACGAGCAGGATCGGGACGGCCGCGACCAGGAGCCCCAGCAGCAGCGCGAGCCGGCCGACCCCCTGCTGCACCTCGATGCCCGCGAGCGCGATCGAGTCCGCGGCGCCGCCGGCCGCGGTGAACGGGGCGCGCACCTCGTCGCCGACGACGGGGACGCGGGCGACGGCGTCCCCGGCGGAGGCCATGCTCTCCGAGAGGGAGGACCCGGCGTCCTCGAGGGTGCGTCCGGGGGCGGCGAGCCGTCCGACGACGTCGTGCACCTCCCGCCCGACGCCCACCCACAGGACGACCCAGCCGGTGACGAGCAGGTCGCCGATGACCTGGCGCGTGCGGCGCCACGGGGTCTGCGCGTAGAGGATCACGCGCACATGGTGGCGTGCCGGGGCGCCGCGCGCTCGGGAAGGGCGCACGGAGCGAGCAGCGCCGGTCCGCGGTTCCGCCGGACGAGCGCACGTCGCGGCCGCGTCAGGACGTGACCGCGGACACCACCTACCGCGTGATGACCGAGATGAAGGCGGCCCTCAGGTCCCCCGCGACCGACAGGGCGTCACCCAAGGTGGCCGTTCACCATCGCCCCGTCCCGCAGGATCGTCAGCTGCCGCGCGACGTCGTCGACGTCGCGCACCTCGGCCGCCCGGGCGATGTCGGCGAAGTCCTCGAGCAGCCACCTGCGGTGCGCTGAGGTCAGCGTGCCCGCTGGCAGTCCACCTGACTGGCCGAGGCGGGGGCAGGTGGGCGAGTGGTTCGGTGTGGGGAGCCGGTCGTTCGGCTGGCTGTGGATCGAGATGGGGGCACCTCGTGAACCGACGCACCGTGGTGGCCGCTGTTGTGGCGGCCGTGCTGACACCTGTGCCCTGATGAGCGGAGCTCAGATCGTCGCCGCCCTGGACGGATGGGTCGAGCGCCTGGCGCACCTGGGCGCCCGCGTGGTCGACCGGTTGCGTCCCGGACTGGAACCGGAGCAGATCCGGCGGGCCGCGGCCGCCCACGGGTTCACCCTGAGCGAGGAGGTCGCCGCGGTGTGGGCGTGGCACGACGGCGAACGGGTCGGCACCGACGTCGGCACGAGTGCCCAGCTCCCGGGCCTCAGACCGGCGGGGGCGTTCTACGACCTCGGCACGACGCTCGAGACCTCGTTGACGTACTACGGCATCTGCGGCGACGCCGACGTGCTGACTGATCCGCACGCCTCGGACAGCGAGAAGGCCGCCGTCTGGAGGCGTGAGTGGATGGTCTTCGACTCGTGGCTGCTGCCGCTCGTGCTGGCGGCAGGGCCCGACGGGTCGACCGATACGTTCCGGTACGACCCGCAGTCGGGGACCGAGGTGGTGGCGCACAGCTCGCTGCCGGCCAGGGTGGCGCGCTGGCACGAGATGCTCGACCGCGGGGCGTGGCGGGTCGAACCGGACGGCACGTGGGCGGTCCAGCCGGCCCTGCTGCCGAAGGTCGATCGGTCCTGGCCCGTGGCGGAGCGGATCCGGTGGACCGAGATCACGTAGCGCGTGACCTCTGCCGGACGGTGCTGGTGGCCGCCCCACCGCTCGGTGGGCGGACGCGGTTCTCCGACGGCTGCGGCCTCGGCGCCAGGGTGGCGCGACCGCCCCGATCCAGCACCCAGGAACGACGAAACCCCCCGCGAGACGCCCTTCCGGGCCCCCGCGAGGGGTTCTGTCACTTCCAGGCACTGAGTTTCGTCAGTACCCCGCGGCGGTAGCGGTGGGATTTGAACCCACGGTGGACTTTCACCCACACACGCTTTCGAGGCGTGCTCCTTAGGCCGCTCGGACACGCTACCTCGGGGGGTCA
Organism: Cellulomonas wangsupingiae; assembly: GCF_024508275.1. Classification (NCBI taxonomy): domain Bacteria; kingdom Bacillati; phylum Actinomycetota; class Actinomycetes; order Micrococcales; family Cellulomonadaceae; genus Cellulomonas; species Cellulomonas wangsupingiae. Next base: position 520,884 of record NZ_CP101989.1, on the reverse strand, counting down.
CAGTACCCGGTCGGCGCCGTCGGACCCAATCCGCCCCGGGCCGCTCACAGCGACCCGTCGTACCGTGGCCGGGTGAGCACGTCGCAGGCAGCCCCCGTCACCTCGGGGTCGCTCGCAGACGTCGTCGCGCTGCTCACGGGCCACCGGCTGACGGTGCTGACGGGCGCGGGCGTCTCGACCGACTCCGGCATCCCCGACTACCGCGGCCCGGACTCCCCGCCGCGCACGCCGATGACGTTCCAGCAGTTCGTCGGCGACGAGGCGTTCCGCCGGCACTACTGGGCCCGCAACCACGTCGGGTGGCGGCACGTGCACCGCACGCAGCCGAACGCGGGGCACCGGGCGCTGGCGGCGATGGAGCACCGCGGCGTCGTGCACGGCGTCATCACCCAGAACGTGGACCTGCTGCACGAGGCCGCCGGCTCCCGCCACGTCATCGACCTGCACGGGCGCTACGACCGCGTGGTGTGCCTGCGCTGCGGGCGCGTGGTGCCGCGGGCGGAGCTCGCCGACCGGCTGGAGGCGCTCAACCCGGGGTTCGTCGAGCGCGTGGGCCAGGTCGCGGACGTGGAGATCGCGCCGGACGCCGACGCGGTCGTCGAGCAGACCGCGGACTTCCGGGTGCAGGCGTGCTGGGGCCCCGACCCGGACGGCGGGCCCGGCGAGTGCGGCGGCATGCTGAAGCCGGACATCGTGTACTTCGGGGAGACGGTGCCGCGCGAACGCGTCGAGCGGGCGTACGCGATGGTCGACGAGGCCGACGCCCTGCTCGTCGCGGGGTCCTCGCTCACCGTGCAGTCGGGACGCCGGTTCGTCCGGCACGCGGCACTGACGGGCAAGCCCGTGGTCGTCGTCAACCGTGGCGCGACGCGTGGCGACCGCTACGCGACCCTCACCCTGGACGCGGGCACGAGCGAGACCCTCACAGACCTCGCCGACCGTCTGCCCACGCCCTCACCCGCCCGAACGCCCGCCGAGCGCGGCACACGACTGCCGAGCGCGGGGGAAACGACACCCGCGCTCGGTGGTTGAGTACCGCGCTCGGGGGGTGAGGTACCGCGCTCGAGGGCGCGGTCAGCGGTGGCGGTGGAAGAAGCCGCGCAGCAGGGCGGCCGACTCCGCCGCCCGCACGCCCGGGACCACCTCGACGCGGTGCGGTGAGCGCCGGTCGCGCACGACGTCCCACTGCGAGCCGCAGGCGCCCGCCTTCTCGTCCCACGCGCCGAGCACCAGCCGCGCGACGCGGGCCTGCAGCAGAGCGCCCGCGCACATGAGGCACGGCTCCAGCGTCACGACGAGCGTGCACCCGTCGAGCCGCCAGGTGCCGAGCGCGGCAGCCGCCTGCCGCATGGCGACGACCTCCGCGTGACCGGTCGGGTCGGCCGCCTCCTCGCGCACGTTGCGCCCGCGCCCCAGGAGAGTGCCGTCGGGGCCCAGCACGACGGCGCCGACCGGCACGTCGTCGGTCGCGAGCGCGGCCCGCGCCTCGTCCAGCGCGACGTCCATCGCGGCCTCGTCCGCCGGGGTCGCGTACGGCGACGGGTCCCCGACCACGGCGAGCGGCACGTCGGGCTCCACCCGCGCACCAGCGGCCGACGCGCCCGTCACGTCCCGCTGCTCCCCCACCGCGCACCTCCGATCGCACCCGCACCCCGAGCCGGCCCGCACCCCCGGTGCGACGCACGCCACCCGGACATCCGACCAGCATCCCAGGGTTGCCGGGCCGTGCGCGCACTACTCTGGCGGACATGCGCCTGCACGTCGCGGACCACCCGCTCGTCGCCCACAAGCTCGCCGTCCTGCGGGATGCCCGCACGCCGAGCCCGACGTTCCGTCAGCTCGTCGACGAGCTGGTCACGCTGCTCGCCTACGAGGCGACGCGCGAGGTGCGCACCCGGCAGGTCGAGGTCGTCACGCCCGTGGCGACGACGACGGGCGTGAAGCTCGCGAACCCCAGCCCCATCGTGGTGCCGATCCTGCGCGCGGGGCTCGGCATGCTCGAGGGCATGACGCGCCTGCTGCCGACGGCCGAGGTCGGGTTCCTGGGGCTGCAGCGCGACGAGGAGACGCTCGAGGCGATCACGTACGCCAACCGCCTGCCCGACGACCTCACGGGCCGGCAGTGCTTCCTGCTCGACCCGATGCTCGCGACGGGCGGCACGCTCGTCGCGTCGATCGACTACCTGCTGCAGCGCGGCGCGCGGGACGTCACGGCGGTCTGCCTGATCGCCGCCCCCGAGGGCATCAAGGTCGTCGAGGACTTCGTCGGCGACCGTGCGGACGTGCAGGTCGTCGTCGCCGCCGTCGACGAGCGCCTGGACGAGCACGCGTACATCGTGCCCGGCCTGGGCGACGCGGGCGACCGCCTCTACGGCATCGTCTGACCCCGCCGGCACGGCGGCGCGGCCCTCCGACGGGCCGGCCGCCGGCCCGCGACCGCGTCGTGCGAGGTGCCGACGCGTCCTGACGGACGGTCCCACGGCCTGAGACGGGCCGGATAACGGCTTGGGCAGCGCCGCTCGCCGTGCCACGATCGTCCGGTGAGTCCCGTGATGTCCCCCTTGTGCGCCGGCCCTGGCCGCCGCGTGCATGCGTGCGGGTGGTATCCGCGCTGCTGTCGGTCCTGACCGACCCCTCGGACCGTCCATCCCGCCGACCGTGGCCGCCCGCCGCCCGGTCACCCCGCTCACGGAGAACTCCCATGGCCTCGTCTGCACCACTGCGCAGCACCTCGCGCCGGCAGTCCCCCGCGCCGCTGACCGCGGCCCCCGTCGCGCCCGCCCCCGGCCCCCGCGCCGGCTTCGTGCTCTACGTCAGCATCCCCGACGACGAGCCCGGCGCCACCGCCGGCCGGCGCCCGACGACGGCCGAGATCGCCGAGACCGCCGACCTCCTGCGCGAGCTCGCGCAGGAGGCGCTGCCGGGCTCCGACACGTTCACGGCGCTGTCCCTCGTCGACGGCACCCCGGGCGACGTCCGGACGATCGGCGAACGCCTCACGCACCTGCGCCTGCTCGGCCCCGCGGACGACGCGGCACCGGGCACCCCTGACGTCCTCAGCGGCTCGGGGGACGCCGGCTGAGGACACGCGCTGCCGGGTCGGGACCGGGATCGGGGGACCCCGACCGGCCCGGCAGCGCACCTTCCGACGCGGTCGGCCGGCGGCAGCACCGGGGACCCGCGGTGTGGACCCGCGCTCAGCCTCGGGACGACCCGAGCAAGGGCGGGGCGGTGGTGCGCACCGTGACCACACCGATGAGGTACTGGTCGGTGGCCGTGGTGGGTGTCAGCGTGCCGACACCCGACGGCAGCGCGACCTCCGCGAACCCCTTGGCGTCGACGCCGAGGGAGTTGGCGTGGCGCCACCCCGTCGCGGTCGAGTCGAACGCGTTGGCGGACGACCCCCCACCGCCCGGCCCGGACCCGTCCCACCGCTGGGGGGTCAGCGCACCGACCCCGGACAGCAGGAGCCGGTCGCCGGCGGTGCTCCGGTCGCCGTCCCACGCGACGACCCCGATGCGGGTGAGCGCACCCGCCTCGGCGACGAACGCGAACGCGGGCGCCGTCGAGGACGTGCCGATCCACGCGCCACCCTGGTGGACCGTGACGGCGGACGCCCCCGCGGCGCCGGGCTCGGTCTGCGTGCCGTGCACGACGACGAGCGACCACCCGCCGTAGTAGCTGGGTTCACGGTCGCTGCGGGTGGCGCTCACCGCGGCGTCGGCCAGCGCCCACGCGCCCGCGCCGCCGGCCGCGACGAGCTCGGTGACGTCCACCGCGGCCTGGTAGTACTCCCGGCGGGCGTTGTCCGTCACGTACGTCACCGACCCCGCGGTGACGTCGGTCCACGTCCCGTCGGGGGCGCGCAGGCGCGCGGTGTCGCGCGGGGCGCTCCACTGGTCGGACGGGCCGCGGACCGCGGACCAGTACAGGCCGGCCCAGACGACCGGCCGCGCGTCCGGGACGTCGAGGTGCGTCGACGACGACACGGGCACCGACGCGCGCGGACCGCCCGGCGGATCGAGGTCGAGCGGGCGCATGGTGAAGCTGTTGTTGTCCCGGTCGCCGATCGCGACGGGGCACGTCGGCGCGTACGGCCCGACGCAGCCGAGCAGGGGCGCCCCGACCTCGACGACGTCCAGGTCACCGGTCCCGGACCAGACCGGCGTGAGGTTCGCGGACGACACGACGACCTGCGTGGACGCCGTGGCGGGCTGCGCCCCGGTCGCGGTCAGGCGCAGGCCCACGGTGCCGCGCACCGCGCCGGCGGCCCGCACGTCCACCTGCACCGGGACGACGGCCCCGGCCGCCAGCTCACCGAGGGCGCAGGTCACCTCGGCCCCGGCGGACGTGCAGCCGGACGTCTGGGGGCCGAGCGACGACGGGTCGGCGCTGATGCCCGGCGGCAGCGTCAGGGTGGCGCGGACGTCGGCGGCGGCCGCGGCCGGCCGGCCGTCGGGGCGGTGCGGGGCGACGCGCGCGACGAACGCGATCGTGCCGCCGCGCACCGCGTCGACGACGGCGGTCGCGTCCGTGACCGCGAGCAGCGGCTCGACGGCCCTGACCGCCACCGGCACGGGCCCGGCGGGCACGTCGGCGTCGGCACCGCCGACCGTGACCGTGACGGCACCGAGCGCTCCCGCGGTCCCCACGGGCGCGCTCAGCCGCGCGGCGACGGCGCTGCGGGCACCCGCCGGCAGGTCGGCGGTGCACACCGCGTCGCCGGCGGCGGGCGTGCACGTCCAGCCGGCACCGGTGACGTCCTCGACGACGGCGCCCTCGGGCGCGTCGAGGGTCAGGGTCGCGCCCGGCGCGGCCAGGTCGCCGCCGTTGGCCACCACGAGCGGGAGGACGGCCGGCGTCCCGGGCGCGACGTCGAGGGCGGTGGGCGCCTCGACGCCCAGCGTCGCGGGCCGCACGAGCGTGTAGGCGACGTCGCGGGTCTCGACCGGCCGGTACGCGGACGGCGTCAGTCGTACGTGCACGGCACCGGACCCGGTGGCCGCACCGGGGGCGCCGCTGAGGACGACGGACAGCGTGGAGTGCTCGAACGCGGCGAGCGCGTCGTGCCGGCAGGTCAGGCGCGGGCCGTCCGCCGGAGCGCACACCCACGGGAGGGCGGCCGTCCCGGTCACCCCGGCGGGGAGGTCGAGCTCCACGACGGCCGGCGCGCCGGGTGTCACCGCGCGGCCACCGGCGTTGCGGACCGGCAGCTCGAACGTCCGCGAGCGCCCGGTCACCAGCTGCACGTCCGACGGCACCCCGTCACCGAACGCGAGGCGCGCGGGCGAGGAGGCGACGGTGACCCGGATCGGTGCGGGCTCCCACGTGCGCCCGGTGCCGGCGATCCGCACGCGCACCGCCTCGTCGCCCGACGCGTGGTACGACTCGTCGACGCCGACCGTGAGGGCGAGCAGGGCGTCCTGGCCCGGGGGCAGCTCGTCCAGGGTGCAGGTCGCGGTCCGTCCCTCGGCGCCCGTCACGCACAGCCACGTGACCGGGTCGCCGGGCGCGAACCCGAACCCGATGGTCACGTTGCCGCCGCTCTCGAGCGTGACCCCGACCGGCAGGTCCACGTCGGCGACCAGCCCGGCGGCCGGCAGCCCGCCGGCGTTGCTCACCGTGAGCTCGATGGGCTGACCGCCGGCACCCGCGGTGAGCGTGATGCCGCCGGCGGGGGCCGCGACCACCACGTCGGCGGGCAGCGGGTCGGGGTCGGGCGACGGCGAGGCGGCGGGCGGGTCCGTCGGCCCAGGACCCGTCGGCGCGGGCGCCGCGGCCGTCGGCGCACCGGTGGCCCCGCCTGTCGGCCCGCCGGCCGGCAGCGGGCGGGCGGGCGGCGTCGCGCGCGCCGCCGCGCGGTGCCGCGTCGACCGCGTCGTCGCGTCGTCGGATGGGTCCGGCGACGGCGCCGGGGAGGTCGTCGGGACGCCCGTCGGCGAGCTGCTCGGCCCCCGTGCCACGTCGGCGCTCGGCGAGGCGGACGCCGTCTGCGACGCGCCGGACACGTCGGGCGTCGGTTCCGCCTCCGCGCCGTCGGGACCCGACAGCAGCTGGACGACGCCGACGACGACCACGACGACGACCGCCGCGACGGCGGCGACCGCGGCGACCGCGCTCGCCGACGCACCGGCGAGGACACCGGTGGCCCCGACCGCCGCGACCCCGCCGGCGGCCGTGCCCGTCCCGGCGACAGCTGCCCCTCCCGCGCCCGACGCACCGCCCGACGCGCCGCCGCCGGACGCCGCTCCCGCGCCACCGGAGCCTGACGCCCCGGCCGCGCCGGCGGGCTGGGCGAGGGCCGCGGTGCCGGCCGCGAGGCCGCCGCCGACCGGCAGCGGGTGGCGCAGTGCGCCGAGGCCCAGCAGCCCGAGCACGAGGGGCGCGACGACCGCGCGCATGCCGTGGTTGACGTCGCCGAGCTCCAGGACGAGCGTGCGGCAGTCGCCGCAGCCGTCGAGGTGCTCCTCGACCTGCCGCGTGTCGCGGGCGCCGAGCCCGCCACGGACGTGGGCACCGAGCTTTCCGGCGACGGCACGGCAGCCGTCGTCGAGGGGGTCCTGCAGGTGCTGCTGGAGGTACGCCTGCCGCAACCCTTCCCGCGCTCGGTAGGCCAGCGCGGCGGTGCTGTTGGCGGTCAGGCCGACGATGGGGGCGATCTGGGCGGGCGTCAGCCCTTCGACCTCGCTGTGCCACAGCACCTCGCGCCAGCGCTCGGGCAGCGAGCGGAACGCCCGGGCGACGACGCTGCGCTCGAAGCCCGCCAGCGTCGGGGCCTCGGCGGTCTCGACGGGCGCCGACGCGGTCTCGAGGGTCGCGACGTCGTCGGTCGGCTCGACCCGGCGTCCGGCGGAGCGGTGCACGGCGGCGACCCGGCGGACGACGGTGAAGAGGTAGGCCCGGAAGGCGGCCTCCGGGCCACCTCCGCCGAGGATCGCGCGGTGGACGTTCGCGAACGCGTCGGCGACGACGTCCTCGGCGTCGGCGGCCGAGTCGGTGTACTGCCGGGCCACGACGAGCGCCGCACCGGCGTGTCGCTCGTAGAGGTGACCGTAGGAGGCCGCGTCACCCGCGCGGGTGGCGCGCAGGAGCCCGGCGTCATCCTCGATGACGCCGCCCTCGTTCGCGCCTAGCACCACGCCGCGTCCTCGTCAGGTCGTCGTCAGGCCGTCGTCGTGCCCCCACGACCTGCGGTACAGCGTGCCATACCCGACCGATGGGATGAACAGGACGCCGGGTTGCGGGTACTTCGTCCGGTGAAGCGCCTGCCCAGGTGAGAGGCCCCTTCCGGGCCGGTCGCGGCGCGCCGCGCCGTCGGTGCGACGACTCGCTCGACCGGGTGACGACAGGGCCGACCGGGTGACGGTGCGGCCGAGCGGGTGAAAACACCCGGAGCCGCGTCACGATCCGCCACCTGCCCCCTCTCTACCGGTGTGACGACCAACATCGGCAAGGACGGGCGCGCCCTGCCCGAAGGGCTGCGGGAGCGCTGGCGGGACGAGAGCGTCGGGTCCGTGTGGCGACGCCCGTCCGACTGGTACCACCCCGCCGTCGACGGCCTCGCGGTCGCGGTGCTCGCGGGCGGGGACCCCGCGCCCGCCGCGTGGGAGCTCGGCCGCGCCCGTGGGGAGCACGGCGTGGGCATCGGCGAGGCCCTGGACGACCTGGTGTGCCTCTACCGCTCGACGGGCCGCCCCACGCCGCCCCTGGACGCGGTGCGCGCGCTCAACGAGGGCTGGTCCGACGCCCAGGCGGCGCTCGTCACGACCGGGGCCTGCGTGGACCCCGAGACAGGGCTGCCGACCCAGCAGTACCTGGCGGTGCGGCTCGCCGAGGCGTACCTCTGCGCCGAGCAGGACGACGTGGACCCCGCGATGCTGCACCGGCTCGTGGTGGTCGACGTCGCGGCCGGCCACGTCTCGGGCCTGATGCGGGCGGCCCGGTCGGCCGCCGTGGGTGCGGCGATGCGGGAGGCCTTCGGCGCCGGCCACCCGATGGCGACGCTCGGGGGCGGCGTGTTCGTCGCCCTGGTGCGCACCGACGACGACGTCGACGCCCGCGTGGCGGACCTGCGTGCCGACGTGGCACGGCGCTGCGACGACGTCGAGGTGCGCATCTGCGTGCGCCAGCCGGCGCGCGTGTGGGTGGAGCCGCTGCCCGAGACGCACTCCCAGGCCGTCCAGCGGCTGTCCCACCTGGCCCGGCCCGAGCCGTGGGCGGGCATCCCCCGCCCCGCCGACCCCGCGGACGACGCCCAGGCCCTCGGCGCCGCGCTGCCGCCGGGCCTGCTGACCGCCGACCTGTGGCCGTACGGGGCGACCGGAGTGCGGGAGGACCCGTCCCGGGGTGCGGATGCCCCCGAGACAGATCCGGGCGAACAGGACTAACGTCGATGGCATGCCCCCGGCCGACGTGATCCCGGAGGGCGGCGAGGCGCCGCCTGCTGACGTCCCCGGACCGCTCCTGACGTCCGGCACGTCGGCCGACGTGTACGCGCTCGACGACGAGCGCGTGCTGCGGCGCTACCGCGAGGGTCGGGACGCGGCACCCGAGGTCGCGCTCCTGCGGCACGTGCACGCCCACGGCTTCCCCTCGCCGGACGTGCTGGACGCGTCGGGCTCGGACATCGTCATGACGCGGCTGCACGGCCCGACGCTCCTGCAGGCCCTCGGTGCAGGCGAGATCTCGCTCCCGGACGCCGCGCAGGTGCTGGCCGACCTGCACGCCGGGCTGCACGGGGTGCCCGCACCCGAGTCGTGGAAGGTCGCCGCGGACCACGACTGGCCGTCGCTGAGCGGCGGTCCCGTCGTCGTGCACCTCGACCTGCACCCCGGCAACGTCATCCTCACGGAGTCCGGCCCCGGCGTCGTCGACTGGGCCAACGCGCGCACCGGCACCGCGGAGCTGGACGTGGCGATCACCGCGGTGCTCATCGCCGAGGTCGTCGTCGACGCCGGCGGCGACTACTCGCAGGCCGCCCGCGTGCTGCTGGCGGCGTTCCTGCACGCCAGCGACGTCTCACCGGTCCCGGCGCTGGAGGACGCGGCGGGCCTGCGCGCCGTCGCGCCGCTGCTCCTGCCGGGCGAGCGCGAGCTCGTCCCGCAGGCCGCGGCGCTCGTGCGCGCGATGGTGGACGTCACCGCGCACCCCTGACCGACCAGTCACCCCCGACCGGCGGGCGCGTCAGAGCGGCGCGTACGTGAGGCAGTCGGCGAGGTCGTGCCCGGCGCCGATGCGCACGGACGGCGCGCCGCACTCCAGGTGGGAGTTGTGCGAGCAGTCCTGGCGCTGGCACGCGCCGACGTGCGAGACGACGCGGTCCAGGCCGCCCTTGACGCTCAGCGGGATGAACGTGGCGCACTGCGCGTCCCCGGTCCCACCGATGGTCACGGCGGCGGCGTGGCAGGACGAGTGGTCGTTGTACGAGCAGCCGGCGACCGAGCACTCGGCCACGGGGGGGAGCTCTGCGAGGGTGCTCATCTGGGGAACCTCCGGGGAGTGGGACGTGGGGCGTACGTGTCGACGCTAGACCCGTCCGGCGGCCCCCGCCAGCAAGCAAGTACTGGCTTACCTGCAGGTCAGAGGCGGTTTTTAACGCAAGGTCGCTGTTGCGCAAAGGGCGTCCGTGCAGGTCCGGACGCCCCTCGACGGCGCCCGCCCGGCACCGGCGCCGGCGGCCCGCGGAAGAAAACTCGCCCCGGGTGCATCCGGATGCGCCCGCCCGAGGGAAGTAGGGGTGTCAGCACGTCGTCGCCCGCCATCGCGCGGGCCCCATGGAAGGACCCCCTCGATGCGCGCACGACTCCTCACCGGCACGGCCGCCGGTGCTCTGGCCCTCGGCCTCGTCGCCACGTTCGCGGCACTGCCCGCGACCGCGGCCACCGGCAGCACCGCCAAGCTCTCGGTGCTGCACGGCGTCCCCGACCTCACGGTGGACGTGTGGGTGAACGGCGAGCGGACGCTCGACGACTTCACGCCCGGCACCCTCGCCGGCCCCCTCGACCTGCCGGCCGGGACCTACACCGTGGCGATCACGGCCGCGGACGCGACCGACGCGTCGTCGCCGGCGATCGGCCCGGTCGACCTCCCGCTCGAGGGCGGCAAGAACTACACCGCCGTGGCGCACCTCGACGCCGCCGGCGCCCCGACCGCCACGCTCTTCACCAACGACACGGCACCCACCGCGGCCGGCCAGGGTCGGCTCACGGTGCGCCACGTCGCCGCGGCTCCCGCCGTCGACGTCCTCGCCGGTGGTCAGGCCGTCATCACCAACCTGAGCAACCCGAACGAGCAGACGCTCGACCTGCCGGCCGGCACGGTGTCGGCCTCCGTCGTCGCGGCGGGGACCACCGAGCCCGCGCTGCTCGGCCCGGCCGACGTCCCCGTCACCGAGGGCGCCCTGACCGTCGTCTACGCATGGGGCTCGCTCGACGCGGGCAACCTCGCGCTCGCGACGCAGACCGTCACGGGGCTGCACTCCGACCCGGCGGGCGTGCAGGCCGGCCAGGTGGGCCTCGCGGCCGACAGCTCGCCGGTCCTGCCGGTCGCGCTGACCATGCTCGTCGTCGGCGGCGTCACCGGTCTGGCTCTGGCCGGCCGCGCGGTGTCCCGCCGCGCGACGGTCGGTCGCTGACCCTCCGGAGGCGGAGCACCGTGACCCACGACGTGCCCGGCGGCCGGCCGACCTCAGACGGTCGGTCGCCGGGCACCCGCACCGCCCGCCGCCGCGCGCGCACCACGCGCGCGGCGGCGCTGGCCACCCTGCTGGCACTCGCCGCGGCGTGCGGGTCCACCACCGCCGACGCGCCGGCACCCCCCACGGCACCGCCCACGTCGGCGGTGCCGACCACGTCGCCCTCGGCGGGGCCGGCCGGCCCGGACGTGCCGCTGCGCGACGCGGACCTCGGGGCGCAGCCGGCGCCCGCGGCCGCCCCCGCGCCGACGCGGCTGGTCGTGCCCGACCTGGGCCTGGACATGCCCATCGACGCCGTGGGCGTGGAGGAGGACGGGACGATGGAGATCCCGCAGGACGCGGGCCGCGCCGGCTGGTACCGCTTCAACCCCGCACCGGGCGACCCCGCCGGCGCCACCGTCCTGGCCGCGCACGTCGACTCGTGGACGACCGGCATCGGCCCGTTCTCCCGCCTGCGCGAGGTGGCGCCCGGGGCGCGCGTGGAGGTCACCACCGCGGACGGCGTCGTGCACCCGTACGTCGTGCGGGACGTCACCCAGGTGCCCAAGCAGGACGCGCCGGTCGAGCAGTGGTTCGACCGCGAAGGGGCGCCACGACTCGTCCTGGTCACCTGTGGGGGAGCGTTCGACCGCGAAGTGGGGCACTATGCCGACAACGTCGCGGTGACCGCCGACCCCGTCGTGGACGGCGCAGGTGGATGAGCGCCGTGAAGCGCACCCCGTGCGCGCGGTACCGGGACGGTGACGGAAGGAGCGCGGGTGAGCACGTCGGCCACCGTGCCCGACGACGTGGAAGGGCTGGGTCGTGCCTTCGCGTCGGGGGACGAGGCGGCGATCGGCGAGGCGTACCGCCGGTGGTCGGCCCTGGTGCACACGGTCGCGCTGCGCTCGCTCGGCGACCGGACGGAGGCCGAGGACGTCACCCAGCAGGTGTTCGTGGAGGCGTGGCGAGGGCGTGCACGTTTCGACCCGGACCGTGCCCGACTGCCGGCGTGGCTGCTGGGCATCACCCGGCACGCCGTCGCCGACGCCCACGAACGACGCTCCCGCGAGCGCCGCGTCCGCGAGCAGCCGGAGGTGGCCGCGGACCCGCAGCGCGTCCCGGTGGCGACGCTCGACCAGCGGGTCGTCGACCGGGTGGTCGTGGCCGACGCCCTCGACGACCTCGGTGACCCGCAGCGCACGATCCTGCGGCTCGCGTTCTTCGACGACCTCACGCACGACCAGATCGCCGTCAGACTGGGACTGCCGCTCGGGACCGTGAAGAGTCACGTGCGGCGTAGCCTGGCGCGCCTGCGGACCCGATGGGAGGTGGATGGTGCCGTTCGATGACCTGCACGTGGACGACGAGACGCTCGCCCTCCTCGCGCTCGGTGAGCAGGTGGGCACCGCCGACGACCACGACCACGTCGCGGCGTGCCCGCGGTGCGCGGACGAGCTCGCGGCGCTGCACGGCGTCGCCGCCCTGGCCCGCGAGTCCGGCCCCGACCCGCACCTCGTGACGCCCGACCCGCAGGTGTGGGGCCGCGTGGCGGCCGAGCTGGGGCTGGGCGAGCGCGCGCACGCGGCTGCGCGCGGCGAGCTCACGGAACGGTCGGACGTCGAGCGGTCGGACGTCGAGCACCCGGACGCCGCGCCGACCGCTCCCCCGCCGCCGGCCGCCGACCCCTCGGCGCCCGGCGCGCCCGCGGAGCCGCCCCTCGCCACCGTCACACCGCTCGCGTCGCGCCGGCGGGTGCGCCGCGCGTGGCTGGCGGTCGCCGCGGCGGCCGGTCTCGTGGTCGGTGGTGCCGGCGCGACCGCCTGGGTGCAGCTGCGGACGGACCCGTCGACGGTCCTGGCGTCCGCGGTGCTGGAGCCCTTGCCCGGCTGGTCGCCGACCGGCACGGCCGAGGTGCGCACGGCCCGCGACGGGTCGCGCGAGCTCGTCGTCGACCTGGACTCCGCCCCCCAGGGGGACGGGTTCCTCGAGGTCTGGCTGCTGCGGCCCGACGTGTCGGGCCTGGTCAGCCTCGGGACGCTCGACGGCACGAGCGGCACGTTCGCGCTACCGGCCGACCTGGACCTCGCCGAGTACCCGGTGGTCGACGTCAGCGACGAGCCGCTGGACGGCGAGCCCGCGCACTCCGGGGTGTCGGTGGTGCGGGGCGCGCTCGACGCGTGAGCACTCGGCGCGTGAGCACTCGGCGCGCGCCGGCGGTCGCCAGGCTCAGTGCCCCGCTCCCAGGTTGCCGGCGAGGCGGCCGTGCCGCTCGGCGCTGTGCGCGTCCATGCCGACGATGGTGACGGTCTTGCCGCGCGTCGCGTACTTGTGCGTGATGGCGTCGAGGGTCGCGACCGTGGACGCGTCCCACACGTGCGCGCGGCTCATGTCGATGACGACGTCGTCGGGGTCGCCGGCGTAGTCGAACTGGTAGACGAGGTCGTTCGACGACGCGAAGAACAGCTGCCCCTCGACGGCGTACACGCGGCGGCCGTCGTCGTCGCTCGCGTCGAGCCGGGTGACCGTGGTGACGTGGGCGACGCGGCGGGCGAACAGGACCATGGCCAGCAGGACGCCCGCCAGGACGCCGTAGGCGAGGTTGTGGCTGGCGACGGTGACGACGACGGTCGTGAGCATCACGGCCGTCTCCGAGCGCGGCATGCGGCGCAGGGTGCGCGGGTGGACCGAGTGCCAGTCGAAGGCCCCCACGGACACCATGATCATCACCGCGACGAGCGCGGCCATCGGGATGACCGCCACCACGTCGCCCAGCCCTACGACGAGGACGAGCAGGAACACCCCGGCCAGGAACGTGGAGATCCGGGTGCGGGCACCGGAGATCTTCACGTTCATCATCGTCTGGCCGATGACCGCGCAGCCGCCCATGCCGCCGAACAGCCCGGTGACGATGTTGGCGCCGCCCTGGCCCCACGCCTCGCGGGTCTTGTCCGAGTGCGTGTCCGTGATGTCGTCGACGAGCTTGGCGGTCAGCAGGGACTCCAGGAGCCCGACGAACGCCACGGCCACCGCGAAGGGCGCGATGGTCCGCAGGGTGTCGAGGGTGGGCGGCACGTCGGGCCACAGCAGCGACGGCAGCGACTCGGGCAGGGCGCCCTCGTCGCCGACGGTGGGCACGTCGAGGCCGGCGAGCACGGCGGCGCCCGTGAGCAGCACGACCGCGACGAGCGGCGGGGGGACGGCCGTCGTCCAGCGCGGCAGCAGCACGATGACCAGGACGCCGACGGCGACCAACGGGTACACGAGCCACGGCACGCCCACGACGTGCGGCACCTGGGACATGAGGACGAGGATCGCCAGCGCGTTGACGAAGCCGACCATGACGGAGCGCGGGATGAACCGCATGAGCCGGGCCACCCCGAGGAGCGCCAGCGCCACCTGGATGACGCCCGCCAGGACGATCGTGGCCATGAGGTGGTCGACGCCGTGCTCGCGCGCGACCGGCGCGACGACCAGGGCGACCGCCCCCGTGGCGGCCGAGATCATCGCGGGCCGGCCACCGAGGAACGCGATCGTCACGGCCATCGTGAACGACGCGAACAGCCCGACCCGCGGGTCGACGCCGGCGATCACCGAGAACGCGATCGCCTCGGGGATGAGGGCCAGCGCCACGACGAGCCCTGCGAGCACCTCGGTGCGCAGCCGACGCGGGGACCGCAGGGCCGCGAGTACCGAGAAGGACTCGTCGGCCTCGGGGACGGCGGGGGCCACCACGGGTGCGGGATCGGCGGAGGGCGGGGTCGGTCGGTCGTCAGGCATGCGGGCTTTCCGTCGGTGAGGGCTGTGGCGGGCCGCGACGGGTTCGCGCCGACCCGGCGCGACGACCAAACGGCCCCCGCCACGCTAGCGCCTCCTGCCACCACCCCCCGACCCACCCGTGAGACAGAGAAATCCGGGACTTCAGTGCCCGGATTCCTCTGTCTCACGGGGCGTGCCCGTCGGCGGGGCTCAGGCCAGGCGCACCCGGGCGCCCGTCAGGCCACCGGCGAGCGGGCCGGCGGGGAACGTGCCGACCAGGCTGTCGCCCAGCAGGTCCGTGTCGAGGCGCAGCGTGCCGCCGTCGGGCTCCTCGAAGTCGGCCCCGACCAGCCGCGTGGGCGGCAGGTCGGTGCCCGTGACCAGGTCGAGCACGGCGGCGTCGGCCCCGGGCACGTCGACCTCGAGCCAGACGCCGTCGTCGGTCGTGACGACCTCGACGCGCGCCGGCCCGTCGAGCACCAGCGGGTCGGACTCGACGTCCGCGGGGCGCGCCCCGCCGACGAAGACGTTGCCGCGCGACCAGTACGGCTGCACGCGGCTGGCGAAGCGGTTGTGGTCGCCGTCCCAGCGGTCGCCCATCTCCGTCAGGTACTGCTCGAGCGACGTGGGGTAGCCGTCGTACGCGCTGGTGCCCGTCTGCGAGCCGATGCGGCCCCACGACGTGGGCGCGTACGCGACGTCGAGGTCGCCACCGGCGAACACGTTGCCGATCCAGCGGTCGTCGCCCGTCAGGGTGATCGCGTAGCCGGCGACCTGCGTGGAGTGCGGCCGGTGGTACGGCGTCGCGCGATCCAGCATCTGCTTGAGGCCGACGGTCCCGCACAGCAGGTTGCGCACGTACGCACCGCCCTGGCTGTGGTTCTCCACCGACACGGGCGACGCCAGGACGTTGTGGTCGACGACGTACGGGCCGTGGCTGACCTCGATGAACAGGTCACGGCTGTTGTCCCACAGGACGTTGCGCGTGATGCGCGTGCCCTGCGTCTGCCAGTCCAGCCAGATGCCCAGCGAGCAGTCGTGGATGCGGTTGTTCGCGATGACGACGTCGATCGGCGCGTGCAGCTTGATACCCGCGATCTCGTGCCCGTAGAACTCGCGGTCGTTGGCGATGTCGTGGATGTGGTTGTCCTCGATGCGCGAGAACACGCAGCCCAGGTGCCCCACGACCGCGTTCTGGCCGCAGTGGTGGATGCGGTTGCGCCGCACGACGTGCGAGCCGATGTGCTCGCGGTCCCAGCCGATCTGGCGGGCGGCGAACACCGACTCGAGCTGGTACTGGTAGCCGGGCTTGTCGCCGCGGTCGGACGCGTAGTTGTCGCCCGTCGACGCCTCCTTGCCCAGCGAGACCGCCGAGCACGTCGCGTCGTGGATGTCGTTGTCCTCGATGACCCAGCCGCGCGCCCAGTTGGGGCCGACGAGGCCCGGCTGGTTCGCCGTCGGGGGTGCCCACTGCGTCGCCGCCTGCGCGAGCTCGAAGCCGCGCACGGTGATGAAGTCGACGTGGTGGTCGGTCGGCCAGAAGACCGTGGGACGCACGTTGATCTCGACCAGCGCCGCGTTCGGGTCCGCGTCGCCGAAGCCCGCGTGGATCGTCGTGACGTCGGCGCCCACCTCGGCGTGCCAGACGCGCTGCGTCCAGTCGGGGTCGGGGACGGGGACGGTGGTCCCGGTCCAGTCGTCCACGAGCTCGGTGCGGCGCGGGGCGGACGCGACGGCGTCGACGCTCGCGACCTCGAGGAGACGACGGCCGTCCAGGTACACGGCACCGAGGTGCTTCTTCGGGTCGTCACGGCCGGGGCGGACGATCCAGTCGCCGTCGATCTCGACGGCGAACGGGTTGACCTCGCCGAAGAGCGTGTTCGGCACCTCGACGCGCCACACGCCGCCGCCGACCGGCTCCCAGCCGGTGACCTGCTCGGAACCCGTGATGCGCACGTGCTCACCGGGAGCGGCCTGGTAGGTGATGCGGCGGTCCTCGCTGCGACCGCCGCGGCGAGGGCGGACCCACTCGCGGTAGGTGCCGGCGTGGACGGTGACGGTGTCACCGGGGCGGGCGAGCTGGGCCGCGCGGTCGATCGTGCGCAGCGGGGCGTCCGGGGTGCCGGCGGCGTCGTCGGATCCGTGGACGGACACGTGGATAGCGATTGCCATGGGAGGACTTTACCCAGCCATGGCGATGCCTGCGAGCAACGCGCGTAGGCTCGCCTCCGTTTCCAACGTATAGCGCACCGGGGGTCTTGCGGCAAGACCCGGTCGACGGCGCATGATCACCGCTCACGCCCGCGCCGACGGCGCCGTACGACCCGGAGCTGATGCCGTGCCTCCCGTCTCCACCCGCGCCTTCGCCCTCCCCGAGAGCCGCGCCGCCAAGGCCGACCCGGCGCTGGTCGGCCGTGACGAGCAGCAGCTCGCCGCGCTCGCGGCCACGCTGGAGCAGCAGGTCGCCGAGCTGCGGGAGCGCGTGGTCGAGCTGCGTCGCGCCCCGGGCCGCCACGGCCAGGCGGCGCTGGACCGCGACCAGGACATCCACCGCCTGAGCAGCCGGCTGCGGCTCCTGGAGCGCTACGGCCTGGACCTGTGCCTCGGCCGGATGGTCCTGGCGGACGACCCCGAGCCCGTGTACGTCGGGCGCATCGGGCTGACGAGCAGCGCCGGCGAGCGCCTGCTCGTCGACTGGCGGTCCGCCAGCGCCGCACCGTACTTCGCCGCGACCCTCGCGCACCCGATGGGCCTGGTCAGCCGCCGCCGGTACCGGTGGAGCGGCGGCCGGATCACCGACTACTGGGACGAGGTGTTCACGCCGGACGGGTACGACCAGCAGGCCGCGCTGGACGACCAGTCGGCGTTCATCGCGAGCCTCGGCGCGAGCCGCTCGCCGCAGATGCGCGACGTGCTGGGCACGCTGCAGGCCGACCAGGACGCGATCATCCGCGCCGGCGCGCGCACCCCGCTCGTCGTCGACGGCGGGCCGGGCACCGGCAAGACGGTCGTCGCCGTGCACCGTGCGGCCTACCTGCTGCACTCCGACCCGCGCCTGCGGGACCGGCACGGGCGCGTGCTGCTGGTCGGGCCGCACCAGCCGTACCTGTCGTACGTCGCGGACGCGCTGCCCGGGCTGGGCGAGGAGGGCGTGCAGACGTGCACGCTGCGGGACCTCGTCCCCGAGGGCGCCGTCGCGACCGCCGAGACCGACGACCGCGTCGCGCGCCTGAAGGCGTCGGCGGCGATGGTCAGGGCGATCGAGCCGGCCGTGCGGTTCTCCGAGCGGCCGCCCACGCAGGGGATGCGCGTGCAGACGCCGTGGGCCGCGGTGACGCTCAGCCCTGACGACTGGGCCGACGCGTTCGACGCCCCCGACCCGGGCACGCCGCACAACGAGGCGCGCGACCAGGCGTGGGAGGCGCTCGTCGAGATCGTCGCGGACGGCCACGGGGCCGACGTCCCGGCCGACCAGCTGCGCCGCGCCCTGACCCGCGACACCGAGCTGACCAGCGCGTTCAACCGCGCCTGGCCGGTCCTCGAGCCCACCGACGTCGTGGCCGACCTGTGGTCCGTGCCCGCGTACCTGCGCCTGTGCGCGCCGTGGCTGACGCCGGACGAGGTCCGCCTGCTGCAGCGCGACGACCCGCGGGCCTGGACCGACGCGGACCTGCCGCTGCTCGACGCGGCCCGCCGCCGCGTGGGCGACCCCGCCGAGTCCCGGCGGCGGCGCCGGCGCGCCGCGACGGTCGCGGCCGAGCGGGAGTACATGTCGCACGTCGTCGACAACCTCGTCGCGGGCGACGACTCCACGCTGGGCGTCATGCACATGCTGGGCGGCGACGACCTGCGCAGCGCGCTCGTCGACGAGGCCGGGCTGCCCGGCGCCGACCCGGACCTGCTCGCCGGGCCGTTCGCGCACGTCGTGGTCGACGAGGCGCAGGAGCTCACCGACGCGCAGTGGCAGATGCTGCTGACGCGCTGCCCGTCGCGCAGCGTCACGATCGTCGGCGACCGCGCCCAGGCGCGGCACGGCTTTCCCGAGTCGTGGTCCGAGCGGCTGGAGCGCGTCGGGCTGCGCGGCGTCACCGTGACGTCGCTCAGCATCAACTACCGCACGCCGGTCGAGGTCATGGCCGAGGCCGAGCCGGTGATCCGTGCCGCGGTGCCGGACGCGAACGTGCCGACGTCCGTGCGGACCACGGGCCTGCCCGTCGTGCACGGCGCACGCCGCGACCTGGCGACGGTCGTCGAGGACTGGCTCGCGTCGCACGAGGGCGTCGCGTGCGTGATCGGCGACCCGACGTTCCCGGCCGGCCCGCGCGTGCGGACGCTCACCCCGCAGACCGCGAAGGGCCTCGAGTTCGACCTCGTCGTGCTCGTCGACCCCGCCGCGTTCGGCGACGGCGTCGAGGGGGCCGTGGACCGGTACGTCGCGATGACCCGCACGACCCAGCAGCTGGTGGTGCTGACGGGCGGACGCGCCCCGGCGTGACTGGATCGCACTCTCACCACCTGGGGGTGGGCCCACCTGGGGGCAGCCCCGTATCTGGGGGTGGGCCGACGTCAGCAGCCGCGCGTCAGTCCGCCGTGCGGAAGCCGTTGACCTTGTGCGTCCCGTCGCACCACGGCGGGGTGCCGGTGCCGCCGCAGCGGCACAGCGCGACGGTGCGACGCGCGGGCACAAGGACCTCGCCGTCCGCGCCGACGATCTCGATGGAGCCGCGCACCAGCAGCGGGCCGTCGGGGCAGGGGGTGATGCGCACCGGCCCGCGTGGCTCGTCACGCGCGGTCATGCGACGAGCCCCAGGCCCCGGCGCAGCCGGCGCGGCGACGACGCGGCCGCCCGCAGCCGGGTGCCCGCGTACGGGACCCCGCCGGAGAAGCGGTAGCCCAACGCCAGCCAGGAGCAGACGGCGCGCTCGACGACCCACGCCGGCGCCCACGCGGCCGACGTCGCCGGGAAGTGCCGCGCACCACCGTCCCGCCGGCGGCCGACCTCCGCGACGGTGACCGCCACGGCCACCGCCACCGCCGCGACCCGCACCGCGCCGTACCGCCGCGCGGCCGCCACCAGCAGGGGCGCCGCCGCGAGCTCGGCCAGGAGGCGCGCGGGCTGGGCGTGGCTGTCGTACGCCTGGCGCAGCCGCTGCTCCGCGAACCGCCGGGGCGTCGGCGGCACGCGCCGCACGACCAGGTCGCGTGCGACGTGGGCGGCGCCGCCGCGGGCCTGCACCGTGCGGACCATCTCGAGGTTCTCGAACAGCACGTGGTCCGCGTAGCCGTGCACGGGCAGGGCGTCGCGCCGCACGACGAGCGTGCCGGGCCAGTCGCCGCCGAGCGCGCGGTTCACCAGCGAGCGCGCCGTGTCCCAGCGGGCGTGCCACGGCAGGGGGTGGAAGACGTTCTGCGGGCGCACCAGGTCGACCTCGTCGAGCAGGCGCAGCGCGCGGGCCAGCGTCGCCGGCTCCCACCGCACGTCGTCGTCCGCCACGACGACCAGCGGGTGGTGCGACACCTCCAGCCCGCGGCGCACCCCCAGGACCTTGCCGTTGCTTCCGGCCCGTGGCTCCGGCGCCGCGACGTGCACGACGTCGCGCGGCAGCACCTGGGCGTTGCGCTCCCGGACGTGCGCGGGCGACCCGTCGACGAGCACGACGGTCACCTCGCGCACCAGCCCGACGATGTACGTCAGGGCCTCGGTGCCGAGCGGGTCGTCGCTGCGCCGGGGCAGCACGTACACGGCGTCCGGGTGGTGCGTCACGGCAGCGGCTGCCGCAGCGACGTGCCACCGGCCTCCCACCGGTCGAGCACGTGCTGCGCCCACCAGCCGTCGAGCGCGAGGCACGCGGCCGCGCCCCACATGACGTCGGCGCCCAGGGTCGGATCCTGCTCGACGAGCCGGCCGGCGAGGTCGCGTCCGGCGATCTGCTCGTGCACCGCGTCGGCCTCGACGTGCTCGTCGAAGTACTCCGTGACGTCGCCGCCCAGGCCGATGCGTCGCATGCCGTTGCCGTACAGCCGGTTGGGGATCGACGACGTCATCTCGAACGCCGCGAGGTGCCCGACGATCGCGCCGCGCAGCCGACGATGCAGCCCGAACATCGACATGACGTTGGGGTGCGCGAGGGTGATCGCGGGGACGTTGTCGACGTAGCGCCCGTACGTGTCGTCGAGCCCGAGGCCGCGCATGGCGGTGGCGAACAGTGCGGCGTGCTGCCGCTCGGGGTCGCCCGCGCCGTACTCGTCGGACTGGATCTCCATGAGCGCGACCTTGGGCGCGCCCCCGAGCCGCGGGACTACCCACGTGTGCGGGTCGGCCTCCTTGAGCTGATAGACCGACCGGTGCACCAGGAGCTCCTCGAGGTGCTCACGCTGCGCCCGGCGCGCGATCCAGCGCGACATGCTGGGGCCGTCGTCGGACGACGTGAGGTCGAACAGGGCGGTGGCGACGGCCTGCGCCGACGTCTCCTGCGGGACGGCGGCCGTGACGCGGGCGCGCAGCTCGCCCTCCACGGCCCGCTCGAGCGCCGCGCGCGCGGCCAGGACGTCGGGCTGCCACTCCCAGTCGTCGTCCACGCCGTCCAGGCCGCGGTAGTGCAGCTCGTACATGCACGTCAGTGAGAGCTGGACATCCTCGTCCTCGAGCCAGGAACCGGTGGGTGCGGCGAGGACCGCGGCCGTTTCGCCTGCGAGCGAGGCGGGGTCGCCCGCAGCGGCGAGCACCTGCAGCAGGGCGTCGCTGAGCGGGCCGCGCGGGGTGGGCAGCGGCATCGGCGACTGCGCACTGAGGGCTGCGGGCGCGGGGTGCGGCAGCTGGGTGGTCATGCGGGCTCCTCCTGCAGGTCACGCGCCCTGCTCGGCGCCCGCTCATCGTTGCGCCACCCCTGGGGACCCGCCACCGGGAGGGCGGACGTCACACCGATGCCACCGTCGGCACCCGGCGCGGGTCAGCGGGCCCGGCCCCGCTCAGCGCGCGGCGGCGCCGACGCGCAGCCGGTCAGGACCCGGCCTCGCCCTCGCCGTCCGGGGCGTTGCCCTCGTGGTCGTCGGGGATCGGGTCGGGGTCGACGCCGAGCGACGGCAGGTCCGGCTGCTTCTCGTCGAAGCTGTCCGGCAGGTGCTCGCTCACGTGTCGTCCCGCGGGTTGAGGTTCCCGGGCTCGGCGTCGGTGTCGACGTCCTCGTCCGGGTCGCCGCTCGCCGCCGCGCCGGTGCGCGGGTTGAGGCTCGCGGGGTCGGTGTCGGGGTCCTTGTCCGGGTCGTACCCGGTCGTCTCTTCGCTCATGGCCCCACGTTCGCACCGGCGCGCGGGCCTCGCACGCCGAGGTCGACGCAACGGGTGTGAAGGGTTGTTGCCGGATATCGGCAACAACCCTTCACACCGTCGGTCAGATCGCGGCGCCGGCGGCGTAGCCCGCGTGGATCGCGTCGCCGACCTTGGAGGGCTGCACGCAGTCGCCCACGACGTGGGTGGCCGGGCGGTCCGCGAGCGCGTCGGGCAGGTCGCGGTCGGGGCGGACGCCGAAGGCCAGCAGCGCCGTGTCCGCCGGGAGCTCGACCGGGCCGTCGGGGCCCTCGCAGGCCACCGCGTCGCCGCCGACGGCGGTCACCCGGTGGCCCGTGAGCACGCGCACACCGACCTCGGCCAACCGCCGCAGCAGCGCGACGCGGTTGTGCACCACCATGTCCGCCGCGATCTGCGGCGCGGCCTCGACGATCGTCACCTCGTGCCCGTCGAGCGCGAGCTCGAGCGCGGCGTCGGCCCCCGACAGGCCCCCGCCGCAGACCACCACACGCGGTCCGACGTGCGCGCCGCGGTGGAAGTCGAGCACGTGCACCGCGGACAGGCCGTCGGCACCCGGGACGGGCGGTGCCCAGGGCGTGGAGCCGGTGGCGACCACGACCGCGTCGGCGTCGGTGACCTCGGGGGCGTCGGCGGTGACCTCGTGACCGAGGTGGACGGTCACACCCAGGCGCGCCATCTCGCCCTCCCACCAGTCGACCATGCGGTGCAGCTCGCGCTTGAACTCGGGGGTCGCGGCGGGCTCGAGGACGCCACCGAGCCGCGGCCCACGCTCGTAGAGGTCGACCTTGTGGCCGCGCTCGGCGGCGACGCGTGCGGCCTCCAGCCCGCCGGGGCCGCCCCCGACGACCGTGACCGCGCGGACCACCGGCGTCGGCAGCAGCACCCGCGTCGCCTCCTGCGCGGCCTCCGGGTTGACCGAGCACCCCAGCGCCTTGCCGGCGACGACGTTGCCGATGCACAGCTCGTTGCAGCGGATGCAGGGACGCACCTGCTCGGGGCGACCCTCGGCGACCTTGCGGACCAGGTCGGGGTCGGCGATGACCATGCGGCCGAAGCCGACGAAGTCCGCCGTGCCGGCGGCCAGAGTCTGCTCGGCCAGGTCGGGCGTGAGGTTGCCGTTGACGGCGACGGGGATGCGCAGGACGGGCTTCACGACCTCGGCGTCCGGCAGGTACACGCCGTCGCCCATGTAGTACGACGGGAACGAGTAGTCGATCGCCTCGTAGGAGCCGGCGTCGACGAGCAGCACGTCGAGCCCGGCGTCCTGCAGGATCACCGCGAGCTCGCGCGCCTCCTCGGGCGTGCGTCCGCCCGGGAAGCCCTGGCGCACAGAGATCCGCATGGACAGCGGGAAGTCCGCACCGCCCTCCTCGCGCACGATCCGGATCATCTCGGTGGCGAAGGTCGCCCGGCCCCGGACGTCCCCGCCGAAACGGTCCGTGCGGGTGTTCCACACGGCGGCCATGAACTGGTCCGTGAGGTAGCCGGTGTGCCCGTGCAGGTCGATCGCGTCGAAGCCGCACTCCAGTGCGCGGCGGGTCGCTGCGCGGAACCGGTCCAGGATGTCCTCGACCTGCTCGGTGCTCAGCGCGCGGCAGCGGACGCTCGGGTCCATGAGGGTGGGGCAGTCGGACGCCGAGAACGGGGGCAGACCGCCGGGGCCGCCGGGCATGATCCGCCCGAGCCCCGGGGTGAGGTTGGCGCTGATGAGCCCGCCGGCGCGGTGCACCTCGGCGACGGCGTCGCGCAGCGGGGCGACGTGCCGGTCGTGGGTGAGGCTGATGGTCGAGCCGGTGGGCAGGTCGTAGACGTCCTGCGTCTGGATGGACTCGGTGATGAGCAGGCCGACGCCGCCGCGCGCCCGCGCGACGAGGTAGGCGACGCCCGAGGCGGAGATCGTGCCGTCGGCGTTCGCCGTGTGGGTGCCCATGGGCGGCATGAAGGTGCGGTTGGGCAGCTCGAGGGAGCCCCAGCGGGCGGGCTCGAGCATGCGGGGGTGGCGCGTCACAGGGCTCCGATCAGGGAAGGGATCGAAACGGACGGCCGCGTCCGTTTCTGTTCCCGAGTATTCCGGCGGCCCGCCCGCGACGCCGGGATCAACGTCCTAAACTCCCCGGGTGACCTCCGCGCGACGGGACGCCGCGCGCAACCGCGCCGCCGTGATCGCCGCCGCCGAGCGCGTCTTCGCCGCCCGGGGCCTGTCCGCCCCGCTCAGCGAGGTCGCCCGCGAGGCGGGGGTCGGCCGCGCGACCGTCTACCGCCACTTCCCCGACCGGTACGCGCTGGCCGCCGGGCTCTACGGCAGGCACCTCGACGACGCCGCGCGGCTCGCCGCCGAGCGCGCGGGGCAGCCCGGCACGTTCGAGGCCGTCGTCCGGCGCATCGCCGACGGCCAGCGGCAGCTCGCGGGCCTGTTCCCCCTGCTGCGCTCGGCGCCCGACGCCGCCGGCCACCTCGACGCCCTGGGCGAGCGCATCGGCACCCTGGTGACCCGGCCGCTGGCCGATGCCATCGAGCTGGGCGAGGTCTCCCCCGACGTCACGGTCGCCGACGTCCACCTCGTCCTGATGATGGTCGAGGGCGTGCTCGCCTCCCAGGACGACGACGCGCGCGACGCCGCGCTCGACCGCGGGCTGACGATCGCGCTCGCGGGGCTGCGGCCGTGACCGTCCGGGCCCGCGCCCACGTCAGCCGCTGACGCGCCTACCGGGCGGCGTCCGCCCCGTGGTGCGTCCGGCGGTGCGTGGAGCCGCCGTGCCACTCGAGCAGCAGCAGGGCGGCGTCGTCCTGGACGTCCGCGCCGACCTTCTCGAGGAACATGCGCGAGATGTCCTGCGCGACGTTGCGGGGGTGCTGGTCCGCCGTGTCGCGCAGTGCCGCGGGCAGGTCGAACGCGGCGGCGCTGCGCTCGAGCATGCCGTCGGTCATCAGCAGGAGCCGGTCTCCCGGGTACATCTCGATCTCCTGAGCCTGGTACTCGTGCGGCCGCATCCCGAGCAGCGGGTTGTTGGCGGGAGCGACGGTCGTGACGTGACCGTCGTGGAGCAGGAGCGCGCCGGGGTGGCCGGCGTTGATGATCCGGACCACGGTGCCCTCGCCGCTGCCCTCCTTGTCGTCCACCGACCGGAGGTCGATGTCGAGGAGCATCCCGGTGACGTAGGCACCGCCGTGGGGGACGCCCTGGTCGATGAGGGCCATGTTGGCGGCGTGCGCCTGCTCGACCAGGTCGGCCCCCTGCCGGCGGGCGTTGCGCAGCGCGTTCACCGTGAGCGTCGCGATGAGAGCGGCGTTGAGGTCGTGCCCGGTGGCGTCGGTGAGGGTGGCGATCAGCCGGTCACCGGACGCCACGTAGTCGAACGTGTCGCCGGCGGCGCTGGCGGAGGGCTCGAGCCAGCCGGCGATCGTGAAGGACCCGCCCTCGCACACGAAGCCCAGCGGCAGCAGCCGACGCTGGATCTCCCGGGGCAGGGTGAACTCGGCCGAGCGCATGGCCGTCTCGTAGGTGTCGGTGTGGCGCTGGTTCGCGACCAGCACGTAGGCCAGGGCGTGGGCGACGGCGGCGAGCTGCTCGGCGCGGACCGGGTCGAGCTCGCCGTCGGCGGCGTCCGCACCTTCCTCCGTGCCGTCTCCTGCGCCGTCCGCCGTCGCGTCGCTCGATGGCAGCTGCACCGCCAGGACGCCCAGCGCGTCGCCCCGCACGGTGACGGGTGCGTACGCGCGCCGGTGCGCGGCGTCGTGGACGATGCACTGCCCGCGCCACGCACGCCCCGGGTCGGTGCCGTCGAGCGAGAAGCGGGTGGCGGGGTCGCCGTGGTCGATGAGGGTGTTCCCCGCCGCGTCGGCGATCAGGAACGTGGCCGACTCGACGCCCAGGCTCCGCCGCAGGGCGTCCGCCGCGGCCGACATCGCGTCGGCCGGGGAGACGTCCTCCGCGGCTGTGAGCAGGGCAGAGATGTCGACTCGTGGGGTGGGCGTCACGCCACAACCGTGCCACGCCTCCCGGACGGCCGCACGAGAAGTGCCCGCGAGGGTGCACGTACAGCACGAGCGGTGGAAGGGACGCCGTAAGCGCCCTTCCACCGCTCGTCCGGACGTGTCAGCGCGTGGCGGAAGCGCCCTGCTGGTAGGTGTCGACGCGGTCGTCACCCTCCACGTCCTTCGCCAGCAGGAAGGCGCCGACGGCCCAGACCGCCCCACCGACCAGGCCGACCCACACGCCGATGTCGGTCGCCAGACCGTCACCGCGCTCGAGGCCGCCCATCGGGTTGATCGCGAAGGCCAGGCACTGGATGGCCGCGGCGATGCCGACGGCCATGGTGACCAGCGTGAGGCCGCGGTGCTGGCCGCGCCGGGCCAGCTTGTTCGCGTAGAGCAGGGCGACGAGCAGCCCGAGGCCCAGGTAGGCGATGAACGGGACGACCGAGTCGGTCTCGTAGCCCGTCCTCGGGTCGGCGTCGCCGCCCGGGTTCACCCAGTTGAGCAGGGGCGAGATGTTGAACAGCACGATCCCGAGGGCGGCGACGACCAGGCCGGTGGTCGCCGCGCGGCGAGGCTCGTGGTCGGCGTTGCCACCGTTTGTGCGGGGTGCAGCCATGAAAGCCTCCAGTGGGGGAAACGGTTGTGCGTGAACCTCAACCGTTGCACCCCGGAGTCGGTCACGCGACCTGAACGGCATTTTTCGGGCATTCTGGCCCGATTCCGCAGAAACGGGTTCCCCCATATCGGCGCGCGGGCGCCCGTGCAACATCGAAGCGTTTCACCACTGGATGCCGCCGTCCTGCTACGCCACCGTGAGGCCGTTGTGAACGTTCACGGCTGGGTCGGACGCGTGACACGTCGGCCTCGAGACGACGCCCGGTGACTCGGCGCCCACCCGTGACGCCCCGGTGGACACCGACGTCCGCGGGGTTGATCCGGCCCGTCCGCGGGCCACGTCCACGAGGAGACCTCCGTGTCACGCACCCGTCCTCGCTCCAGGCTCCGCATGCTCGCCCTCGTCCTGGCCCTGCTCGCCGCGCCCGCCGCCGCCCTCGCCGCGCCCGCCGCGGCCGCCCCGACCCCCACCGTCCAGGAGCCGGCTCCCCTGCCGCCGCTCGGCTGGAACAGCTGGAACACGTTCTACTGCAACATCAACGAGCAGATGATCCGCCAGGCGGCGGACTCCATGGTCAGCTCCGGCATGGCCGCGGCCGGCTACCAGTACGTCGTCGTCGACGACTGCTGGATGCAGGACACGCGCGGCGCCGACGGAAACCTGCGCGCCAACACCTCGCGCTTCCCCTCGGGCATGAAGGCGCTCGGGGACTACATCCACTCCAAGGGCCTGAAGTTCGGGCTGTACCACGCGCCGCGCGAGAAGACCTGCGACCAGTACTTCGGCAACCGCCCCGGCACGTCGTCCAACGGCTACGAGACGCGCGACGCGCAGCTCTTCGCGTCGTGGGGCGTCGACTACGTCAAGCACGACTGGTGCGATCCGCGGGGGAACGTTCAGGAGCAGGCGGCGCTGTTCAAGAAGTTCGGCGACGCGCTCAAGGCCACCGGCCGCCCCATCGTCTACTCGATCAACCCCAACAGCGCGCACGACAACACGGCGCCGACGTACTCCGGCTGGGGTGCGTTCGCGGACATGTGGCGCACGTCGGAGGACCTCAAGGACGCCTGGTCGACCGGCTGCCCGCCGTCCGACCAGTGGTGCTTCGTCGGCATCACCGAGGCGCTGGACATCATCGAGCCGATGCGGGAGTGGACGAAGCCGGGGCAGTACAACGACCCGGACATGCTCATGGTCGGCGTCCGCAACACCCTGACGCCCACGGAGAACCGCGCCCACATGAGCATGTGGGCGATGCTGTCGGCGCCGCTCATCGCGGGCAACGACATCCGGAACATGAGCGCCGACGTCCGCAGCATCCTGACCAACCGCGACGTGCTGGCGATCGACCAGGACCCCCTGGTGCGCCAGGCCGACCGGGTGCGGGACGACGGCGACGCCGAGGTCTGGGCCAAGCCCCTGGCCGACGGGTCGGCGGCGATCGCGCTGCTCAACCGCGGCAACAGCGCGCGCAGCATCTCCGCGACGCTCGCCGAGGCCGGCCTGCCGGCAGGGACCGCGTCGTACCGCGAGCTGTGGACCGGTGCGACGGGCCAGACGTCCGACCGGATCACCGCCACGGTGCCCGCGCACGGCGTCGCGCTCTACCGCGTCACGCCGGGCACGACCACCCCGCCGCCGACCGACCCGCCGCCGACGAGCTCGACGTCCATGCTGGTCAGCGCCGCGTCCGGCCGCTGCCTCGACGCGCCGAACGGTGCGACGACGAACGGCACCAAGCCGGTGATCTGGGACTGCCACGGCGGCGCGAACCAGAGCTGGGAGGTCAGCGGCACCCAGCTGCGGGTGCTCGGCCGCTGCCTCGACGCCCCGAACGGGGCCGCCGCCGGCACGGCCGTGCAGCTCTACGACTGCCACGGCGGCACCAACCAGCAGTGGACGCTGGAGTCCAACGGCACCATCCGGGGCGTCGCGTCGGGCCTGTGCCTGGACGTCGACCGCAACCTCACCGCCAACGGCACCGGGGTCCTGCTCTGGCACTGCTCCGGCTCCGCCAACCAGGTCTGGAGCCGGCGGTGACCCGGCGGTGGCGGGTCACCGCGCTGGCGGCCGCAGCCCTGCTCGCACCCCTCGCCCTCGCCGTCCCGGCGCAGGCCGACAACCCGATCGTCCAGACGATCTACACGGCCGACCCGGCCCCGCTCGTGCACGACGGCCGGCTGTACGTCTACACGACCCACGACGAGGACGGCTCGACCTGGTTCACCATGAAGGACTGGCGGGTGTACTCGACGACCGACATGGCGAACTGGACCGACCACGGCTCCCCCATGAGCCTGGCGACGTTCTCCTGGGCGCAGTCCGACGCCTGGGCCGGTCAGGTGGTCGAGCGGGACGGGCGGTTCTACTTCTACGTGCCGGTCGTCAAGCGCGGCGGCGGCAACGCCATCGGCGTCGGGGTGTCGGACAGCCCCACCGGCCCGTTCCGCGACGCGATCGGCCGGCCCCTGGTCGACAACGCGGAGATCGACCCGAGCGTGATGATCGACGACGACGGCCAGGCGTACCTCTACTACGGCAACCCGAACCTCTGGTACGTGAAGCTCAACCGGGACATGATCTCGCTGGCCGGCAGCCCCACCCGGATCCCGCTGACGACGGCGGGCTTCGGCACCCGCCGGGGCAACGTCGCGCAGCGGCCCACCCTCTACGAGGAGGGCCCGTGGGTCTACCAGCGCAACGGCACGTACTACAACGTGTTCGCCGCCGAGTGCTGCAGCGAGTTCATCGGCTACTCCACGTCCCCCACGCCGACCGGCCCGTGGACCTACCGGGGGACGGTGATGGCCCGGCAGGGCGGCAGCTTCACCAACCACCCGGGCGTCGTCGACTACCGGGGCAGGTCGTACTTCTTCTACCACAACGGTGCACTGCCCGGCGGGGGCGGGTTCACCCGCTCGGTCGCCGTCGAGCAGTTCTCCTACGGCGCCGACGGGTCCATCCCCCAGCTGAGCATGACGACCGCCGGGCCACCGCAGATCGAGCCGCTCGACCCGTACGTCATCCAGCAGGCCGAGACGATGGCGTGGGCCGGCGGCCTGGAGACGGAACCGGCCACCGAGGGCGCCATGAACGTCGGGTGGATCGAGAACGGCGACTGGCTGCGGGTGAAGGGCGTCGCGTTCGGCACGGGCGCGGCCACGTTCACCTCGCGGGTCGCGTCGGCGGGCAGCGGTGGGCGGATCGAGGTGCGCCTCGACAGCGCGTCCGGCCCGGTGGTCGGCACGTGCACGGTGCCCGTCACCGGCGGCTGGCAGACGTGGGCGACCGTCAGCTGCCCCGTCAGCGGCGCGACCGGTACCCGGGACCTGGTCCTGCGGTTCACCGGTGGCAGCGGCAGCCTGTTCAACGTCACCAGCTGGCAGTTCACGCGCGGCGGGGGCGGCGACCCGACGCCGACACCGACGCCCACTCCCCCGTCCGGGGACGTCCGGATCATCAACCGCGCCAGCGGCAAGGTCATGGACGTGCAGGCCCCCAACCGCGACGACCTCGCGGTGGTCGGCCAGTGGACGAGCAACGGCCAGCCGTGGCAGCGCTGGCAGGTCGTCGACGCCGGCGGCGGCTACGCCACCGTGCGCAGCGTCCACAGCGGCAAGTGCCTCGACGTCAGCGGTGCGTCGGGGTCCGACGGCGCCCGCCTCATCCAGTACACCTGCCACGGCGGGACCAACCAGCAGTTCTCGTGGCGCTCCACCGGCGACGGCTACGAGCAGCTGGTGACCCGCAACAGCGGCAGGTGCGT
The DNA here is from genome assembly GCF_024508275.1 of Cellulomonas wangsupingiae. Classification (NCBI taxonomy): domain Bacteria; kingdom Bacillati; phylum Actinomycetota; class Actinomycetes; order Micrococcales; family Cellulomonadaceae; genus Cellulomonas; species Cellulomonas wangsupingiae. The sequence goes on along the minus strand of NZ_CP101989.1, from coordinate 490,785 downwards.
GGGTGTGGTCGGCGGCTCGACCGCCGACGGCGCCGCGCTCGAGCAGCGCACGTGCACGTCGGCGGGCACGTTCCAGTGGAGCCGGGCGTCCTGACGCCACGGCAGCGCGACGTCGGCGGCTCCGGGAGGGCCCGGGGCCGCCGACGCGTGCTCGGGCGGTGCGGGTGCGTGGTCGTCCGGTGGCAGCGAGCGGCACGACGCAGAGAGTGGCCCCGGGGTCCGTTGTCAGAAGGTCAGGCGCCCGAGGGCGTCGACCGGTGTCTCGCGCTGAAGGCGAGGTTGATCGCCCACAGCAGCGGGCCGAGATACGGCAGGAGGACGACGATGCCCGTCCAGTACACCTTCCAGCCTGTACCAGTCTCGGAAGACCGCCAGACAGAGGTGAGCGCCGCAATCATCGCCGCTAGGTAGACGACGACAATCACCAGGTGGGTGTACGACACGTTCACGAACATCACTACCTCCTCGTAGGCGATTCGGGACTGCTACTGCCAGAGCGAGCGACGACGTGCCCGCCACCGTGAGCCCGCAGCCGGGTCAGGACGCGGCGAGCGTCCCGACCGGCGTCGTCGGCGACGCCGTCGCGGGTCAGGAACAGCCAGCCGGGCTCCGCGGTCGCTGCCTGCTGCGGCCAGCTCGCGGCACCCACCCGGCCGGCCCCGTGGACGACCACGACCTCCATGGCGGGCATCGTGCCGCACTCCCGCGGTCCGCGCGTCACCGCCGGCGGTCCGGAACCCGTCGGGCGTCACGTGGGAGCGACGACGCGCTGGAGCCACGTCGGTGCGCGGCCGTACGGTGGTAGCGAGCGGTACGACGCAGGGAGGCGGTCACCGTGGTCGGACAGGACGAGCCCACGATCCCCGGTGTGATCCCCGCCGACCGGCTGCGCATGGCCGGCAGCCGGACCCTGCGGTTCGAGGGTGCGCAGCACGGCTCCGGCGTCAGCTTCTTCCTCGTCACGAACGCCCCCGGGCAGGGGCCGGTCCTGCACCGCCACCCGTACTCCGAGACGTGGTCCGTCATCGACGGGGAAGCCACCATCCGGATCGGGGAGCACGAGGTCGTCGCACGCACCGGTGACACCGCCGTCGTGCCACCCGACACGTGGCACCGCTTCACCAACACCGGCGACGGCGACCTGCGGATGATCTGCATCCACGCGTCGCCCGTGATGATCCAGGAGAACGCTGCCGAGGATCCGCCGGGCTGACGGACCGCTGCGTCCGGTGCGCGCCGGCCCCTCAGCGGTCCGTGCGGTCGTCCTCGAGCTCCAGCGCCTCGGCGGGGCTCGTCGACAGCTGGATGCGGTCCCACGGCGTGAGCGCCGACAACGACCGCCGCAGGGTCGTCACGACGGCCGAGACGACGAGCGTGACGGCGTCCGACCCGCCGCGCTCGCCGTAGCGGTGCAGCGCGGAGACGAGCGTGGCGGTCGCGCGGTCGGCCGACCGGCGACGCCCGGGCTCCACGTCGTGCGTCGCGGCCTCCGCCGTCGTGGCGGCCAGCTCGCGCAGGGCGTCCGCGGTGGGTGTGCGCAGCTCCTCGGGGAGGTGCGACACGCTCAGGCCCCAGGGCTGGTCCTCGACCGTCGCCTGGAGGTCGTCGACGAGCAGCGCGGCACGCTGCAGGGCACGGAAGTACTCGGTCCGCCGCGCGACGTCGTCGGACCGGCGCCGCGCCCTGCGGTTCCCGCGTGCCGCCTGCCGCAGCTCGTCGACCTCCGTCCGCGCGCGGTTGAGCGGCCCGCTCAGCCCGTCGCGGTCCGGGAGCTCGACGCCGTCGCCGGCAACCGGGTCGATGACCGCGGCGAGCGAGCGCAGGTGCTCGACGCACGCCTCGCGCAGGGCGTCCAGCGCGCGATCGGTCCGCTCCAGCGGCAACGCCGGGCGGACGGTGCTGACGACGACCGTGCACGCGGCCCCGAGCAGGAACAGCCCGGCGTACGCCGCGGTGTACCCGAGCTCCTCCCCCTGCCCGACGAGCAGCACGAACATCCCGGCGACCGGCACGTACGAGCGCGCGTCACCGAACCACGGCACGCCGGCGAGCAGCATCCCGAGCCCCACGACCAGCGCGATCGCGGCGACGCCGGGGCCGAGCACCACGTCGGCCAGCACCCCGACGACCCCGCCCAGCAGGATGGCGGCGACCGTCCGCACGGCCTCCGCCACGGACCGGACGACCGCCGAGTACGTCGTCGCGACCGCGCCGAAGGGTGCGTAGAACGCGTACTCCTGCGCGCCCGGGACATGCCGCGCCAGCACCCACGCGACGGTCGCCGCCACCGCCGCCTTCAGCGCCAGCTCCACGCGCGGGTGGCGCAGGAGCCGACGCGCGGTCCCACGGTCTGTGCGCATCCGTCCAGTCGAACGCGGGGTGCGGGCACCGGCAAGGCGGCCGGGGGCAGGGTGTGCGTCCCGGTACGGCCGGACGACGACCGGCCCAGGGTGGCACGGGTCGGCGGGTGGTGGCCGGACCGTGCGCACCCACGAGCGGACTACCGCTCGAGGTCGTGCGGGACAGCGTGGCGCTCGAGCCACCCGGCCAGTTCCCCGGGTCCAGGCGCTCGTCACCTCCGACGGTTCGAGCGAACTCGTCGCCCTCGACCGCGTCCGTGAGGAGTGAGAAGCCGTTGACCTCGTCGAACGTCGCGGCACCGACACCGACACCGACATCATTTTCGCGGCGAGAGGTCAATCCAGCCCTCGCTCACCAGGTCGTCCCGCCGGACGCCGCGGGGTCAGCGATCCTGCTGCGCGCGGCGACCGACCGTCAGCGGCCGCCCTTCGCGAGGTACTCCGGGCCGTCGTAGTGCAGGCGCAGGGTGGCGATGCGCCCGTCGTCGACGGTGAAGAACTCGGCGAAGGTCACCGGGCCGCCGGGCATGGCCGCCGTGTAGAGCACCGCCGAGCCGGTGTCGTCGTGCACGTCCTGGAGGACGTCGATCCCCTCGACCGTGGCGACGAAGCCCGCCGCACCGCGCAGGAAGCCCTCGGTCGCGTCCGGCCTGTGGCCTGCGAGCGCTCCGGTGAAGTCCAGGTGGTCGCTCACCAGGCGGCGCATCACCTCGCCCTCGCCGTAGGCGGCGGCACCGCCCTCGAGGACCTCGTAGTAGTCCCGCAGGACCTGGGGTGCGTCAGGTGACAGCGTGGCAGGCATGGTGGTCCCCCTCGGATCGGCGTCGACCCTCTGATGGTCCTCGGCACCACCGACACGCGCCCCTGCACGGGCGCCCGGGCGGTCGAGACGACGACGCCGTACGAGCGGGTGCGTCGACGAAGCGGCGTCCACCACGCTCCGCCGCCCACGGACCCACAGCCACCCACCGCCGGCGGCGCCGCGTCAGCCGACCTCGACGAGTCGGCCCTGCTCGGCAGAGGTCATGGGGCTCCTCGCCGGGGACGGCGTCCCACCGCCCGGCCCGACACCGGTCGTTCATCCCGAGCACGCACGTCGAGACGCGGCACGTTCTAGTGCCCGCAGAGGGCGGTCACGGTCGACACGAACCCCTCCGGGTCGTCGAGCCACGGGTAGTGGCCGGCCCCGGGCTGCACCGCGAGGGTCGCGCGCGGGAACAGCGCGGCGTAGTCGGCGGCACGGGCAGGCGGGAGGGCCACGTCGAGCTCGCCCGCGACGAGCAGCACGGGAGCGCGCAGGGCACCGAGCGCGGCGCGGGTGCCGTCGACGTCGAGGTCGAGGTCGTAGTAGATGGCCGCAGCCTCGTCGTTGCGGCCGGCGTCGAGTGCCGGGAGCAGGTCGCGACGCTCCTCGTCCCAGCGGCCGTGCAGGAACGGGGTGATCGCGTCGGCGTCCGCGGCCGTCGCGCTGCCCGACCAGATGCGCTCGAACGCGGCCCACGCCGTGGGGAACCAGGGCTCGTCGCGGCGCTGCTCGGCCACGGCACGGCGGTCCGCGTCCGTGACCTCGACCCCCAGCACCCGCGGGCTCGGCGCGACGAGGACCATCGTGCGCACCCGCTCCGGGTACCGCGCCGCGTACATCACGGCGATCGCGGCGCCGGCCGAGTGGGCGAGCAGGTCGAGCCGGTCGGCGCCGCGGTGCCGACGCAGCGCCTCGAGGTCGTCGACCTGACGGTCGCAGCGGTAGGTGGCGACGTCCGCCGGCACCGCGGACCCGCCCGTGCCCCGCGGGTCGAGCAGCAGCAGGGGACGGTGCGACGCCAGCCCGCCGAGGTCGCCCAGGTAGGACGACGACTGCATCGGACCGCCGGGCAGGCACACGAGCGGCTGCCCCGCACCGGTGATGTGCGCGACGAGCGCCGTGCCGTCGGCTCCCTCGAAGCCGACCTCGGTCGGCCCCCTCACACGGGCCGGCCGGTGACGGGCGTCGACGTCGGGCCGGCCTGCGGCGGAGCGGGGATGGCGCGCACAGGTCGAGTATCGCGAGGCGGCAACCGGCGGGCGAGGGATATTGCGCCGCCCCGCGCAGGTCGGTGGAGCGCGCCGTCCCTCACGCAGGACTCAGAACGCCCGGTCCTCGTCCTCGGTGTTGACGGCGGCGACCACGGCGCGGGTCAGGGAGACCGGTCCGCACCGCGGTGGTCGGCGGGGTGAGGGTGCTCGGCAACGTGCTCGGGCAGCCAGGTGCCGACCTGCTCGAGGTCGAGGTGGTCGTCGCCACCGACCCCCCGGATGAACGCATCGCCCTCGCGCGGCTCGACGACGAGCGAGCACCCGTTCACCTCGTAGAGCGACGAGACGAGCACCCACGACAATCGCTCGTTGCCGTCGTGCAGCGGATGCGACCGGTTGATCGCGTCGAGCAAGGCCGCGGCCTTCAGGTGGAGCCCGACGTACGCCTCAGCCACCCAGACGACCTGCGAGGGCCGAGCCAGCGCCGACGCGAGCGCGCCCGCGTCCCGGATGTGCAGACCGAAGCGGTCGCAGATCCGCCTGGCCGTGTCGAGCGTCGGGTACCAGAGGCTCACCGGGAGAGAAGGTCGAGGAGCGTGGCGTCACGGGCGGCGACCTTGGAGATCGCGTCGTCGAACGCGTCCTCGACGACCGTCTGCTCCGCCAGCCGCCGGATCGCCAGGATCGCGGTGTCGTTCATGGACCGGTTCTCGCGTTCCGCCAGACGACGGAGCAGCGTGCTGTCCTCATCGCTCATCCGCAACGACATCGTGGGCATCCCGAGCCTCCCTGGTATCAGAGTGATGCCATCGCAGTGCCGTGCCGCCGGCGTGCGACCTCAGCGGCGGACGGGTGCGACCACCTGGACGACGTGGTCGAACGGCTGGAAGTCCGCGACGTTCTCCGTCAGGACGGCAGCGCCGTGCCGGTGCGCCTGCGCGGCGATGAGCGCGTCCTTGCCGCGGACCCTGGCACCGGACGCCCGCGCGGTCGAGGCGACGATCCCGTACGAGCGGGTGCACTCGACGTCGAACGGCAGCCAGTCGAAGAGCTCGTCGAGCTCGTTGAGCCTCCGCGTGCGTGCGGCGGTGTCCACGGCGGAGCGCGCCGCGCGGACGCCGAACTCGAGCTCGGCGCGCGACAGGATGCTCACGGCGTACTGCTCGGCAGGGTCGAGCGCGTACAGGTGCAGGTCGACGAGGACGTTCGTGTCGAGCAGGATCACGCGGGCTTCCCCCACGGGTCGACCAGCTCGTCGTCGTGCTCGAGAGCGGAGAGGTCGTCGCGGAACCTGCGGGCCTCGTCGGGGCTCATGGGCGTGATCCTCGTGAGCTCGGCCCCGTGCACCCAACGCCGCGGCGTTGGGGCCGCCGGCACCAGCGCGACACCCGTCGGGTGCCCGTGCGTCGTGACTTCCAGCGGCTCGCCGGTCTCGAGGACCCTGCGCACCACAGCGAGAGGGTTCTGCTTGAGGTCCCGCGTCCCGACCGTTGCCACGCCACCACCGTAGGCGAGGCGTAGACGTCCGTCTACACCTCGCGGGAGAAGCGCGCACCGTCCACACGCGCGTGGCGGAGCGGTCGCGCCAGCTCTTGCCCGCTCAGACCTGACGTCGCACGCGCTCCGCGTGGGCCCGCGCCTTGAGACGGTTCCCGCACGTCGCCATCGAGCACCACTTCGCCGTGCCGGGACGGCTGTGGTCGACGAGGAAGAGGTTGCACTCGTCGTTGGCGCAGGGACGCAAACGGCCCGGGAGCTCCTGCTGGACCCGCGCCCACGCGAGGACGGTGCGTGCCGCGAGCCGCTCGTCGGCCGGGGCACGCAGGTCCCAGTCGATCCCCGTGGCGGTCACCTGCGGCACGAGGACGGCGTCGCCGATGGCGGCGGACAGCTGCTGCGGCGCGTCGCGGTGCCCGCGGACGGCCGCGTGCACCGCCGCACGGGCGCGCCGCAGCGCACGGAGCTCGACGTCCGAGCCCGTGCCCCCGAACCGGGTGGCGAGCTCTTGCCCCTGCGCCCCGTCGAGCTGCTCGGTGACGGCGCCGTCGACCACCGGGCTGCTGTTGAGCACGTCCAGGAGCAGGTCCTCGTCCTCGAGCATCCTCCGCCACCTTCCTGAGCCGCCGGCCGGTCGGCCATTGCCGAGCGTACGACCCCATGCTACGGTCCGCTAACCATTAAATCCACCGTTAGGGGTTAGTAATGAGCGCCGGAACGCACCACCGGACCGTCACCGTCAACGGGCTCGACGTCTTCTACCGCGAGGCCGGGCCGCAGGACGCCCCGGTGATCCTGCTCCTGCACGGGTACCCGACGAGCTCACACATGTTCCGCCACCTCATCCCGGCGCTGTCGGACACGTACCGCGTCATCGCCCCGGACCACATCGGGTTCGGCCGCTCGTCGGCACCGTCCACCGACGAGTTCGACTACACCTTCGACGCCCTCGCCGACGTGACCGCCGCGTTCGTCAAGGCACTCGGGGTCACCCGGTACACCGTCTACGTCCAGGACTACGGCGCGCCGATCGCGTGGCGTCTCGCGCTGGCCGACCCCACCGCGGTCGAGGGCGTCATCTCGCAGAACGGCAACGCCTACGAGGACGGCTTCGTGCCGGACTTCTGGGAGCCGATCTGGGCGGACGCGGCCCACCGCACGGCCTCGACACGGGACGCGCTGCGTCCGGCCCTGGGCCGGGCAGCCGTCGAGTGGCAGTACACGCACGGCGTGCCCGACCCCTCCCTCGTCGACCCGGACGCCTGGGAGCACGACATCGCGCTGCTGCAGCGCCCCGGCCAGGACGCCGTCCAGCTCGACCTCTTCCGCGACTACGCGAGCAACCGCGACCTCTACCCCGCGCTGCACGACTGGCTCCGCACGTCCGGGGTCCCGGTCCTCGCGATCTGGGGCCGCAACGACGAGATCTTCGGGCCGGCCGGCGCCGAGGCGTTCCGCCGCGACGTACCGGGCGCCCGCGTCGAGCTCCTCGACGGGGGCCACTTCCTCCTCGAGTCCCACCTCGACGCGGTGGCCGCGTCGATCCGGGACTGGCGCAGCACCTTCTGATGCCGGCGTCCCGGTGTGCCGGGAGGACGGCCACCGGGACAGGGTCGGCGGGTTCAGCCGACGTCGACCGGGCGCCCCTCGTCCGCCGTCCACTCGGAGAGGGAACCGTCGTAGACCGCGACGTCGACGCCGGCCGCGACGTAGGCCGCGAACGCCGGGACGGTCGCCGCGATCCCGCCGCCGCAGTACGTGACGGCGCCCTGGGCGTCGAGCAGGCCGCCGTCCTGCAGGAGGCCGCGGAGGTCGGCGGGCGGCAGGAAGCGGCCGGTCGCGGGGTCGAGGAACGTGAACAGCGGCAGGTTGACGCTGCCGGGGATGCGGCCGCGGCGCGGGTACGGGCTGACCTCCTGCTCGCCGCGGAACGTCGCCGGGTCGAGCGCGTTGACGAGCAGCCCGGAGGCGGCACCCGACGAGATCTGCTCGACCTGCGGCAACGTCGCCAGCAGCTCGGGACGGACGCGCGGGGTCAGCCGCCCCGGGGTGGCACGGGCGGCCACGTCGTCCTCGGCCCCGCTCGCCACGGGCAGCCCTGCCGCCTGCCAGGCGCCGAGCCCGCCGTCGAGCACCGACACGTGGTCGTGGCCCAGCCAGCGCAGCAGCCACCACACGCGCGTCGCCCACGCGGAGCCGACGTTGTCGTACACGACGACGTGGGTGTCGTCGCCGATGCCGAGCGCGCCGAGGGCGGCGGCCAGCGCGTCCGGCGCGGGCATGGTGAACAGCTGCGGGGCGGACGTGTCCGACAGCTCGTTCGTCACGTCGACGAACGCCGCGCCCGGCACGTGCGCGTCGAGGTACGCGGCGCGCAACGGCTGCGCCGTGTACGGCTCGGCCTCGCCGTGCGTGGCGAGGGCCGTCGAGGCGTCGAGCACGACGAGGGGCACGGTGACCGCCGCCGCGGCGGCGTGCAGCTCCTCGGGGCTGACGAGCGCGGGAAGGGCAGAAGTCATGGGGCTCTCCTCGCGGGGATCGGTGTCCCACGACGCTACGCGGCGCACGCCCGACCCGACACCGCTCGCCCACCACGACCGCCGACGCATCGATCCGCGCCTGCGCCACCGTGCGACGCGTCGCGCGCGCCCAGCCGTCAGTGCGCGACGGCGTGCGCCGACAACCAGTCGGCGACGGCGTCGAGCGTCAGGTGGTCGTCACCCCCGACTGCGCGGATGAACCCGTCGCCGTCGTGCGGGTCGACGACGAGGGAGTACCCGTTCACCTCGTAGAACGACGCTACGAGGAGCCACGACAGTCGCCGTGTCGAGGGTCGGGTACCAGACGCTCACCGGGACAGCAGGTCGAGCAGGGTGGCGTCGCGCTCGGCGACTTTCGAGACCGCGTCGGCGTAGGCGTCCTCGACGACGGTCTGCTCGGCCAACCGGCGGATCGCGAGGATCGCCGTGTCGTTCATCGACCGGTTCTCGCGCTCCGCGAGGCGTCGCAGCAGCGCGCTGTCCTCGTCGCTCATGCGCAACGACATCGTCGACATGCCGACCTCCCTGGTATCACTGTGCCACCAGCGTATGCACGAGTCCCGTGCGGCGCGGACCTTCGCCGCAGCGCGCGGGCCGCGGAGCAGGCCGTCCCTCACAGCACCGCGGCCCCGTGACCAGCAGGTCACGGGGCCGCGGCAATGTTGAGCAGGACTCAGAAGTCCCAGTCGTCGTCCTCGGTGTTGACGGCCTTGCCGATGACGTACGAGGAGCCCGACCCGGAGAAGAAGTCGTGGTTCTCGTCGGCGTTGGGGCTCAGCGCGGACAGGATCGCCGGGTTGACGTCCGTCTCGTCGCGCGGCAGGTTCTCGACGACCGTGCGGGCCCGCGCCTCGACGCCGGCGACCGCCCGCCCGGGATCGGGTACGAAGGCACCGTCACGGTCAAGCCCTCGTGCGCAGCAAGCCCTGCCGCTAGACCGCCCACGAGGTAAATGCTGCCTACGTGCCAGGCGAAGCGGCTTAAGGGCGAGCCGCCGACAAGCCAGCCACGGTCCAGCGCCTGGTGTCGCTCTTGGACGATTGCATCCCGGCTCGCGCTCCTCTCAGCCTGACGTATCACTCTGGTGGGGCAAAAAGACGTAGCCCGGGGCGACTCCTGTGTGGGGAAGCGCGAACAGGTAGGTTCCGGAGGTCTGCTGGCCCGCGTGCCTGCCGATGATGTTTATCTGGATCGCGGCGACGGCCGCGAGGTCAGCGGCCGATCCGTGGAACGTCGGCACAGAGCAGCCACGGGCCGGGACGAGCTCGTCGTCCTCGCTTACTTCCCAGAACGTGCGGTACGCCTCGAGCTCTCCGGTGGCGGTGACATGAACGCCCGCCGCCGTGTCGACCGTCGGTACTTCAGTTCCCGGGGCCGCCACGACCACCATGCCGAGCGATCCGGTGGCCACGTCGGTCGCAACCTGGGCGACGAAGGCCCGCCGCTCAAAGGAACTGACGTCGAGCAGGCTGAGATAGGTGGCCATCGCGTTGGAGACGGTGGCGTCGATGATGAAGCCGCCCCCCGTCAACACATCCAGTGCATCAGGGCTGAGGGTGGAACCGACGCTCGCGGTGACCTTGAGGTCCGGGTTGATCGCTCGCAAGTGCTCTGCCAGGGCGGAGGCCTTCGCGTCGGTGACATCCGCTTCCGTAAAGTTCTGCCTTACGAGGTGTCCACCACTGACAGCTCCGTAATCGACAAGGTTGATCGACCGGCACCCGGCGCGCACTAGGTACTCAGCGATCCAGGAGCCGAGCCCTCCGCAGCCGAGGATTACGACGTCGGACTGGTGGAAGGCGTTCACGGGACGGTCCTTGTCTCGACGGGTGGAGATCGACGGTCGCTCGTCGTACAGACGGCACCACTCGATGGGACGGTCACAGACTGACATGTCAGCCGCGTCTCGCAGGTCCACCTGCCCGACGAGCAGGGAGGTGACCGTCGATGCTGGGTGCGGAACATTCACGACGAGGTGGACGGACCCAGCCTCGTCGCTGCGCCGACGCGCGACACGCGCCTGCAAGGCGCGCAGGGCGGACGCCGCGTCGGGCTCGCCGAGCTCGCGGAGCACCTCATACACGCTGCGGCCCGCTCCGGTGTATAGGGGCCCGGGCATCCGCAGGACGAGGACGCGCTCGTCCTCCGGGCGTCGTTGCGTTCGGTGCAGGTCGAGGCGGGCGTTCGCTCCATGGCGGCTGAGCCACGCCAAGGAGAGGCGGCGCGGGTCGTCGAACTCTTCCCTGCACACGACCGGTTCCGCGTTGCCGTGAGCGTACTGGAGTCCGCCGACCGCGTGGAACAGAGCGGTGTCCGCGTCGAACCGATCCGCAAGTGCGTCTTCGAACCACCGGAACAGCCGGTCGAGGAAGCCGCGCGCGCCAACGAGCGGGTTCCACTCCCGTGCGGGGTCGAGGTAGACACAGAGCTGGCCGTCGCTCAGAACGTGCGGGACACCGAGGAACCGGTCGTGCGTGACGCCGACGACTGGCGGGGCGAGAGGACTCGACGGGATCAGGACGACGAGATCCTCGATGTCGTGTGCCTCCATACCGCCCGGTGACCGGCTCATGCTTCCTGTCGCCAAGCGCAGCCGAACCTTCAGAAGGTCACCGTTCAGCGCCCCGCGGGCGACTTGCACGAGGGTCTTTGGGGACTCACGCTGCAGCTCACGCAGATCGGCGAGGAATCCCTCCTGGTACGGGGTACCGAGAGGGTCACGGCGGTTCACCCGGCACGGCCGACGCGGCCGTTGCTCGGGGCGGCGCCGGCGACGACGAACGGGCTGGCTGATGCCGTCGTCGTAGTCGCAAACCCGAAACCGTCGCCGAACAGGGCACGCCACTTCCGGGTGCTCTCCTCGGCGTCCGGCTCGTCGAGCGAGTCGCGCATCTGAGCGGCGTGGGCGTGGATCCGAGCACGGAAGAAGCTGTAGGAGTTTTGCGACCACCGGTGGTTGAACGTCGTTTGCGGCGACGATGGGTCGACGACGTCCGGCATCAGCGGCCTGGCTTGCAGCCAGTCGTCGAGCGACTCCATGAGCGCCACGAGCGTCACGGGCACGTTCTTGTACGCGCCCGGCTGTACGAACTCCTTGAGCGAGTCCGCCTGATTGCCGAGCAGAGTCGTCAGGATGATCGACGGGGTGCCGGTGAATGAGTTCTTGTGGTCGCGCAGGTACTTCAGCAGGCGCACGGAGCGGCGGAAGTTGCTGTGGGTGATCTCATCGCGCTTCTTCATCCAGGCGGTGTAGCCCGCTGGGTCGGAGTCCTCCCACTCGCCGGTCTGGCGGTTCACGATCCGCTGCCCCCAGGGGGTGTCCACGTACGGGACCAGGTCGACGTGACACTCGTTGGCGTACTGCACGCGCACGCACCGCGTCTTCATCGTGACCTTGCCCTGGTAGCCGGAGCGCTCGAGCGCCCGCTTGAGCGAGGAGATGTAGCGACCCTTGTCGCTCTCCCAGTCGGGGTTCGCAGTCATGTGGATCAGGACGTCGGCGTCGTACTCCTGGGCCTTCGGGGGCTTGATGATCATGCGGTGGGCCCAGGAGCCTTGCTTGGTCTTCCCCGTGACGAGGGCGCCGACCTCGGCGTCGCTGCGAAGCACCCCGAAGATGGTTTCGACGCGGTCGTCGAGCTGGTCCAGTCGCCACTGCGGGAGGTTGACCGTGTCACGCAGCAGCGTGTCGAAGTGCTTGACCTGCTCCATCGTCGTTCTCCTACTCAACCGGGTCGGTGATCGTGGGGGTGGGCATGTACGTACCGTTCGCCAGTTGGTAGACCACGAAGGCCGGGTGTGCCGCGCGCATGCGCGCGCGACCCATGCGGACCGCGAGGCTCGCGGGCACGGATGCGACGACGTGCAGGGTCCGGACGTTCGGGCACCGCTCCTCGACGAGGGCGAGGGATCTCGTCCATGCCGCGGACGCGGCATCGAGGTCCGCGCGCGTCTCCAGCACGCCTGCGCGGGCGTCCTGCCCAGTGAGGGCCATACGTGCGCGCGGCAGCGGCTCGACATCCTCAGGCAGTCGGCCGACTCGCGCGGTCCCCGAGACGGCGACCTCGATGACCAGTTCGGTGGCGGATGCGTCGCGCGGAACGTCGATGTCGAACTTAACCGGGGGTCCCTCTCGCCGGGTTCGCCACATCCACGCCCTGGCCTCGTGGTCGTCACGGTGCCGGTCGAACACCCGGACCGTCGTGGTGTCGTCCAGCAGGGCACCCAGGTTCATCAGCAGCGGGATCGGCGCGAGCGCGAACACCGACAGGTCGGCATCGGCGCCCTGTTCGATGCTCCTCCTGATCTTCCGCACCTGGGCCACGATGGTCTTCATCGCGTAGGCCCAGTCGGACGGGTCGTCGAGGGCTTCCGGGAGCTTGACGCAGATGTCGCTCCGCAGGCCCCCGTCCATGTGCGCGGTCAGACCTTCCTCGACGAGAGCGTGGGTGATCTGCCGGCTTCCGACGGTGACGCGCTCGGACCGGACCGTGCTCTCGGTGGTCACCACGAGGGTGCGCTGCAGGGTCGAGAAGTCAGTGACACGGCGGACGCGCGCCTCGTGCTCCTCCTTGCGCTGGGACAGCACGCCCTCGGTCCAGATCTCGACGTTCTGCGGGTCGTCCACCATCCGATGACATGCGTGGCAGAGCAGCATCAGGTTCGACTCGGCAGCGCGGGCCTCCTCGTCAAGCGGGCTGTTGCCACGCGGCGACTTCGGTCCCGAGGACGCGCCGACGATGTGTGCGACCTCTCCGACCTTGGTGGTGTGGATGTGCCACGTGCGCTCGTCGAGCAGGTACGCCGCGCACAGAACACAGCGGCCCGCGGCCTTGACCCACACACGCAGTTCGACCCCGCGGGCCAGCGCAGTGCGCGCAACCTCGGTGTCACGTCTGATCTCGGCCACGGCCACACCTCCTTTCTACCGATGGGAACTGACACGAGGTCGCAGCGCTCCGGTCGCAGGTAGCGGTCGACTGGAGACCCGAGCACTGCTGCTTGTGTTACATGCCCTGTCGTTCGGGCGAGTCGAGAAAGGGCTCAGCGCGGCCCGCCCCTGACTTCCTCGGCGCCTCGCCTTCGGCGCGCACCCGCGTCCATGCCGCGCGATATGTGAGCACGCGCGAGCATGTGCGATGAGTTGCACGCCCTATCGACTCCGACGCCACCGTCGACGTCGGAGATCACGAGCGGCGGCTGAGCCCATTGGCGGCGGGAACGGCAGATGGCGGGCCGCTTCGACTGCTCGGCGGCCCGCCGTACTGTTCAGCGACCCCGCTTCGGGCTCTGGGACAGGGCGGACGCTGCAGCGGACTTCGCCGCCTTCGACGACTTCGGGTTCGCCAGGACCTTGCTCGCGGCCGAGGCGGCCTTAGCACCGGTCTGCCGGGTGTTTCGTGCCAACTTGATCACCTCCTCCCGTGCCGGCTTGCACAGCGGCACGTCGAGGTGTTCTCCTGCGTGGGTAGCACCCCAGCACGAGCCTCTCGTGTGCCTCGGACGCCCGACCTGCCAGTCGGGCGTTCGTTGTCTCAGGACCAGCGGCCGGAGCCGCCTCATCCTCCGCGACTCAGAAGTCCCAGTCGTCGTCCTCGGTGTTCACGGCCTTGCCGATCACGTACGACGAGCCCGACCCGGAGAAGAAGTCGTGGTTCTCGTCGGCGTTGGGGCTCAGCGCGGAGAGGATCGCCGGGTTGACGTCCGTCTCGTCGCGCGGGAAGAGCGCCTCGTAGCCGAGGTTCATCAGGGCCTTGTTGGCGTTGTAGCGCAGGAACTTCTTGACGTCCTCGGTCAGGCCGAGGTCGTCGTAGAGGTCCTGCGTGTACTCCACCTCGTTGTCGTACAGCTCGAACAGCAGGTTGAACGTGTAGTCCTTGAGCTCCGCGCGCTCCGCCTCGCTGACCAGCTCGAGGCCCTTCTGGTACTTGTAGCCGATGTAGTACCCGTGCACCGCCTCGTCACGGATGATGAGGCGGATGAGGTCGGCCGTGTTGGTGAGCTTGGCGCGCGACGCCCAGTACATGGGCGCGTAGAAGCCGGAGTAGAACAGGAACGACTCGAGCATGGTCGAGGCGACCTTGCGCTTGAGCGGCTCGTCACCCCGGTAGTAGTTCAGGACGATCTCGGCCTTGCGCTGCAGGTTCGGGTTCTCTTCCGACCAGCGGAACGCCTCGTCGATCTCCTTGGTGGAGATCAGCGTGGAGAAGATCGAGGAGTACGACTTGGCGTGCACCGACTCCATGAACGCGATGTTCGTGTAGACGGCCTCCTCGTGCGGGGTCAGCGCGTCGGGGATGAGGCTGACCGCGCCGACCGTGCCCTGGATGGTGTCCAGCAGCGTCAGACCGGTGAAGACGCGGGTCGTCATCGTCTTCTCGGCCTCGGTGAGGGTCGCCCAGGACTGGATGTCGTTGGAGACCGGCACCTTCTCCGGCAGCCAGAAGTTGCCGACGAGGCGGTCCCAGACCTCCGCGTCCTTCTCGTCCTGCAGCCGGTTCCAGTTGATCGCCGACACGCGGTCGACCAGCTTCAGCTTGCCCGTGCTCATCATGTGTTCGTTCCTCAGTCTCGTCGAAGGCGTCGTCGCAGGTGGGGCGTCAGAGCATGCAGCTGACGCAGCCCTCGACCTCGGTGCCCTCGAGCGCCATCTGCCGCAGGCGGATGTAGTAGATCGTCTTGATGCCCTTGCGCCACGCGTAGATCTGCGCCTTGTTCAGGTCGCGCGTGGTGGCGGTGTCCTTGAAGAAGAGCGTGAGCGACAGGCCCTGGTCGACGTGCTGCGTCGCCTCGGCGTACGTGTCGATGACCTTCTCGAAACCGATCTCGTACGCGTCCTGGTAGTACTCGAGGTTGTCGTTCGTCATGAAGGGCGCCGGGTAGTAGACGCGCCCGATCTTCCCCTCCTTGCGGATCTCGATCTTCGACGCGATCGGGTGGATCGAGCTCGTCGAGTGGTTGATGTACGAGATCGAGCCGGTCGGCGGCACCGCCTGCAGGTTCTGGTTGTACAGACCGTGCTCGGCGACGAGCGCGGCCAGCAGGCGCCAGTCGTCCTGCGTGGGGATGCGCACGCAGGCCTCGTCGAACAGCGCCTGCACGCGCGCGGTGCGCGGGGTCCACGTCTGCTCGATGTACTTGGTGAAGTACTCGCCGGTCGCGTAGGTCGACTTCTCGAACCCGTAGAACTTCTCCCCGCGCTCCTGCGCGAGCAGGTTCGACGCGCGGATCGCGTGGTACGCCACCGTGTAGAAGTACATGTTCGTGAAGTCCAGGCCCTCGTCGGACCCGTAGAAGATCCGCTCGCGCGCCAGGTACCCGTGCAGGTTCATCTGGCCCAGGCCGATGGCGTGGCCGCCGGCGTTCGCCTTCTTGATCGACGGCACCGACTCGATGCTCGTCTGGTCCGAGACGGCCGTCAGCGCGCGGATCGCGGTCTCGACGGTCTTGCCCAGGTCCGGGGAGTCCATCGACAGCGCGATGTTCATCGAGCCCAGGTTGCAGGAGATGTCGCGGCCGACCTCGGCGTACGACAGGTCCTCGTTGTACGTCGACGGCGTCGAGACCTGCAGGATCTCCGAGCACAGGTTCGAGTGCGTGATCTTGCCCTCGATGGGGTTGGCCCGGTTCACCGTGTCCTCGAACATGACGTACGGGTAGCCCGACTCGAACTGGATCTCGGCGAGGGTCTGGAAGAACTCGCGCGCGTTGATCTTGGTCTTGCGGATCCGGCCGTCGTCGACCATCTCGTAGTACTTCTCGGTGACGTTCACGTCGGCGAACGGCACGCCGTAGACACGCTCGACGTCGTACGGCGAGAAGAGGTACATCGGCTCGTTCTTCTTCGCCAGCTCGAACGTGATGTCCGGGATGACGACGCCGAGCGACAGCGTCTTGATGCGGATCTTCTCGTCCGCGTTCTCGCGCTTGGTGTCGAGGAAGCGGTAGATGTCCGGGTGGTGCGCGTGCAGGTACACCGCACCGGCGCCCTGGCGCGCACCGAGCTGGTTGGCGTACGAGAACGAGTCCTCGAGCAGCTTCATCACGGGGATGACGCCGGAGCTCTGGTTCTCGATGTGCTTGATGGGCGCGCCGTGCTCGCGGATGTTCGACAGCAGCAGGGCCACGCCGCCACCGCGCTTCGACAGCTGCAGGGCGGAGTTGATGCCGCGCGCGATGGACTCCATGTTGTCCTCGATGCGCAGCAGGAAGCAGGACACCGGCTCGCCGCGCTGCGCCTTGCCGAGGTTGAGGAACGTGGGGGTCGCGGGCTGGAAGCGGCCCGAGACGATCTCGTCGACCAGGTTCGTCGCGAACTGCTGGTCACCCTCGGCCAGGGCGAGCGCGACCATGCACACGCGGTCCTCGAAGCGCTCGAGGTACCGCTTGCCGTCGAACGTCTTCAGCGTGTACGACGTGTAGTACTTGAACGCGCCGAGGAACGTCTGGAAGCGGAACTTCTTCGCGTACGCGTGCTGGAACAGCGACTTGATGAACGCGCGGTCGTACTGCGCGAGCACGGCCGGGTCGTAGTACTTGTTCTCGACCAGGTAGTCGAGCTTCTCGTCGAGGTCGTGGAAGAAGACCGTGTTCTGGTTGACGTGCTGCAGGAAGAACTCGCGCGCGGCCTGCCGGTCGGCGTCGAACTGGATCTTCCCGTCCGCGTCGTACAGGTTGAGCATCGCGTTGAGGGCGTGGTAGTCCAGCCCCGTCAGGTCTACGCGGGTATCTGTGACTGTCGCTGCCAAAATCTTCCCAATCCCTCGCGGACGCGGGTGACGTCCTCTGTGGTTCCCATGAGCTCGAAGGCGTACAGGTACGGCACGTGGCACTTGGAGGCCACGATGTCGCCGGCGATGCAGTACGCCTCACCGAAGTTCGTGTTGCCGGCCGCGATGACGCCGCGGATCAGCGCACGGTTGTCCTCGTCGTTGAGGAACTTGACGACCTGCCGTGGCACCGCGCCGCCCTCGTTGCCGCCCCCGTAGGTCGGCAGCACGAGCACGTACGGCGCGCTGACGTGCAGGAACTCGTCCGTGGGCCGCAGCGGGATGCGCCGCGCCCCCAGGCCGAGCTTCTGCACGAAGCGGTGGGTGTTGCCCGACGCGGAGGAGAAGTAGACGAGGTTGTCCATCGCCGCCCTCCCTGTCCGTGTCGTCGTGCTGCTCGTCGTCACCGACCGGGTCCGGACGCACCGCGGCTGCCTCGCATACCGGTCGACCGCTCGGCGAAAGCCTGCCGGGCCGACGCGGCGTGAGCCGTGCGTCGGCCCGGGGCGTCCGGGGCGACGGGCCGCCGGGGGCCCGTCGGTGGTGTCAGGCGACCTGCGTCGCCAGCTTGTCCGCGAGCGCCTTGATGCGGTCCGGGCGGTAGCCCGACCAGTTCTCGCCGCCTGCGACGACGACGGGCGCCTGCAGGTGGCCGAGCGACATGACGTAGTCACGCGCGTCGGCGTCCTGCGAGATGTCGACCACCGTGTAGTCGTGGCCGAGCTTGTCCAGGGCGCGGTACGTGGCCGTGCACTGCACGCATGCCGGCTTGCTGTACACCGTGATGGTCATGTCTGCTCCCCCGAGCTGTGTGGTCGTCGTGTGTTCACCGTCGCGGCCGCGACACCCGGGGGCCGGAGGTCCTGCGTCGCCCTCGCCGGTCAGCCGGCACCCCCGCGAGGGGGCTTGCCGAGCTGCTGACGAGGTCCGCGTGACCCCCGTGTGGTTCGGGGCGAGCCGTCTGTCTAGACACTACACCTGGGGTCTGACATAGCAAGCCGCCACTAGGTGTTGTGTTACAGACGTGTCGTTCTTCACCCTGTGCGCAGCTTCGCGCACTCCCTGTGGACGCCGGGACCGCCCCCTGACGTGCGGCGACGTGCGTCCGCCACCCGACACGCCGCGGCGACCCACAGCCGTGTGCACACCGAACGGCGGCGTGTCCCCAGGGCCGTCCACAGGCGCTTCGCGCGCGTTGTCGGCTTTGCCGCACGGGCGTGCCGGAACGTGACGTGCACGAGCCCGACGTCCGCGGGGGGACGTCGGGCTCGAGAGCTGCTGCGGACCGGGGTCCGGCCCGCCCGGGCCGGGTGCGCCTCGTCGCGCACCCGGTGCGGGCGGTGGCCTCAGAAGGACGTGAGCGCGCGGCCGAGGGCCGCGAGGACGACCAGCGAGCCGCTGGTCCAGACGAGCACGGAGCCGAGCAGGTAGCCCACGTACTGCAGGCGCTGGCGTGCGGTGCCCTCGAAGTACGGGGCGGGGGCCCAGCGCACGGTCTCGGTGAGGTGGCGCAGGCGGGTGCGGAGGGGAAGACGGGGGGCGGCTGTCGTCGGGTGACGGTGCCAGGTGGCGGCGGACACGGGAACACGCTCCTGTAGGTGCGACGGATACGGCGGCCGGGTTCTCCGGCCCCGCCATCGTCTCACGATGCGGACGCTGTCAAGGGGACCAAAGGCACCGCAGGGCCCTCTGGGCTCCAGGTTCACCCGAAGGCGCGACGACTGCTCAGGCGATCCGCAGGTGCTCCGCGGAACGGACCGGACGATCCCCGTCCGGACGCGACGCGACGGCCTTCTCCAGCACGGAGGTGATCTCCTCGCCGACCAGCTCGTGACGGTCCAGCAGCGCGTCCCGCAGTGCCTCCACGAGGTCCCGGTTGCTCGCCAGCAGCCGGCGCACGGTCCCCCGCGCGCTGTCGAGCACCTCCTCGAGCTGGGCGCGCGCCGACCGGTCGGCGATGACGGCCGAGACCAGGTCCCTGTCGGTCGCAGCGAAGGACACGAGCGACCCCGTCATGCCCGCCGCGCCGACCATCTGCGCCGCCGTGCGCGTGGCGGCCGCGAGGTCCGAGGCCGGGCCCGTCGTCGTCTGGCCGAAGAACAGCTCCTCGGCGACCCAGCCGCCCATCGCGATCTGCACCAGCGCCCGCAGGTCGTACTGCGTGTGCGTGTAGACCTCCTCGCAGTCACCGTGCGCGAGCAGCCCCAGGGCGGACCCGCGCTTGACGATCGTCAGCACCTCGAGGTTGCGGTTGGGGGCGACGAGCCACGCGGTGACGGCGTGGCCCGCTTCGTGCGTCGCGATGAGCGCGCGCTCCCCCGCCGTGTACGTCACGGGGTGGCCGAGGCCCACGAGCTCGGTGATGCGCGCGGTCTCGACGTCCACGAACCGCATCTCGTCGTCGCCGCGCCGCAACGCGTTGACCAGGGCCTCGTCGAGCAGGTGCTCGACCATCACGGGCGTCCACCCGCTCGTCGCCGCCGCCACGCGGTCGCGGGCCGCGGGCTCGTCCAGCTCCGCGTGGTGCGCGCGCCGGGCGAGGAAGTGGTCGACGAGCGCGCGCCGCCCGTGCGCGTCCGGCGGGTTGAACGTCAGGCGCCGGTCGAACCGGCCCGGGCGCAGCAGCGCCGGGTCCAGGTGGTCCGCGCGGTTGGTCGCGGCGATGAGCAGGAGCGGCGCACGTGTGGGGCGCCGCAGCCTGAGCTGGCGGTGCGCCGGCAGCAGCAGGTTCACGGCGGCGACGAGGCGGTTGTAGACGCGATCGGCGCCGACGGGCTCGTCGAACGACTGCATCTGCACCAGCAGCTCGTTGACCACGCCGCCCGTGCCCTCGGAGACCATCGCGTTGCGGACCACCCCGGTGCCCTGGCCGGCGAGCACGGCCGAGAGCGACGGCAGCCCGACGAACGCGGCCGTCGGCGCGGCACCCAGCAGACCCCCGCGGCGCAGCGCGATCGCGTCGATCTCCTCGATGAAGCCGATCGCGCCACCCTCCTTGCGGGCCGCGGCACGCAGCGCCTTGAAGTACGCGCGGATCTTGCGGGCCGTCGCGCCGTAGTACATCGACTGGAAGCTCGTCGCCGACACGAACAGGAACGGCACGCCCGCCTCGGCCGCCATCGCCTTGGCCGTCAGGGTCTTGCCGGTCCCGGGCGGCCCCTCGAACAGGATGCCCCGGCGCGGCGTGCCCCCCATCTTGTCGGCGAACCGGCGGTGCGTCTGGAACAGGTCGATCGAGCGGCGCACGTCGTCCACGATCGGGTCGATGCCGACCACGTCGTCGAGCGTGACGTCGACCTGCTCCGGGCGGAACGTGATGTGCGGCGAGCGCCCGGCGCCCACCTGCGTGCCCAGCAGCAGCCCGATCAGCGCGACGAAGAACAGCACCGGGGCGACGACCAGCGGGTCGACGGCGGGCAGCGCCACGAGCGGCCGCCCGGTGAGGGCCGACCACACGACGTACGCCTCGAGCGCCAGGACCACCAGGCACAGGCGGATCACCCGGCGGCGGCGCACCCGCTCGCGGTCGACGGCGATGTCGTGCGCGCCGAGCAGGGGCCTGGCGGGGGCGTCGGTCACGGGCGGACCCTTCGTGAGGCGACGGCCCGCGGTGCCAGGCCGCCGCAGCCGCGGTGGTCGGGCCATCGTCGTCCGGATTGTCCGTTTCCGACAACGGGTTCGACCCGCTGTCACCCGTCCGGTCCAACGCGCGCGGACGGGCTCGCCGCGGCAGCCTCCACCACGCCCGTGAGCGCGCGACGCCCGTGGTGGAGAAGTAAAGAGGTCTACAGTGCTGGGTCACCGACGCCCATGACGTCCCCACCGTTCCCGGTCCACCGCGCGGCGGACCCGTCCCATGGAGAGCTCCCGTGAACGCAACGCCGTCCCCCGCACGACTCGACGCCGCCATCTCACTCGCCAAGCGACGCGGTTTCGTCTTCCAGTCGGGAGAGATCTACGGCGGAACCCGTTCTGCGTGGGACTACGGCCCGCTCGGGGTCGAGCTCAAGGAGAACATCAAGCGCCAGTGGTGGATCGCGATGACCCGGCGCGACGACATCGTGGGCATCGACTCGTCGGTGATCCTGCCGACGCCGGTGTGGGTCGCGTCGGGGCACGTCGGTGCGTTCACCGACCCGCTCACGGAGTGCCTCAGCTGTCACAAGCGGTTCCGTGAGGACCACATGCTGGAGGACTTCGAGGCCAGGAAGGGCCGCGTGCCCGAGAACGGGCTGGCCGACATCGCGTGCCCCGGCTGCGGCACGCGCGGGCAGTGGACCGAGCCGCGCGACTTCAACATGATGCTGAAGACGTACCTCGGCCCGGTCGAGGACGAGTCCGGCCTGCACTACCTGCGGCCCGAGACCGCGCAGGGCATCTTCGTCAACTACGCCAACGTCGCACGCACCTCACGCAAGAAGCCGCCCTTCGGGATCGCGCAGATCGGCAAGGCTTTCCGCAACGAGATCACGCCCGGCAACTTCATCTTCCGTACGCGTGAGTTCGAGCAGATGGAGATGGAGTTCTTCGTCGCCCCGGGCACGGACGAAGAATGGCACCAGTACTGGATCGACACGCGCCTCGCCTGGTACACGGGGCTCGGGATCAGCGGTGACAACCTCCGGCTCCACGAGCACCCGCCGGAGAAGCTGTCGCACTACTCCTCCCGTACGGTCGACATCGAGTACCGGTACGGGTTCCAGGGCTCGGAGTGGGGCGAGCTCGAGGGCATCGCCAACCGGACCGACTACGACCTCACCACGCACTCGCGGAGCTCGGGGGTGGACCTCTCCCACCTCGACCCCGAGTCGGGAGAGCGCTGGACGCCGTACGTGATCGAGCCGTCGGCGGGCCCCAACCGCTCCCTCATGGCGTTCCTCGTCGACGCGTACGACGAGGACGAGGCGACGAGCGGCAAGGGCGTCACCGAGAAGCGCACCGTCCTGCGGCTCGACCCGCGACTCGCACCCGTCAAGGTCGCGGTCCTGCCGCTGTCCAAGTCCGCGGACCTGCAGCCCGTCGCGACGAACCTCGCGGACTCGCTGCGTCGCCGCTGGAACGTCGACATGGACGTCACGCAGGCCATCGGCCGCAGGTACCGCCGCCAGGACGAGATCGGTACGCCGTTCTGCGTCACGGTCGACTTCGACACGCTCGACGACCAGGCCGTCACCGTGCGGGACCGCGACACGATGGCCCAGGACCGCGTCGCCCTCGACAAGGTCGAGCAGTACCTCGCGGAGCGCCTCGTCGGCGCCTGACGCACCCGCACCTCCCGCCCAGGGCCCCGTCGCACCAGCGACGGGGCCCTCGTCGTCATGCCCACGACGGGCACCAGATATCACGGTCATGTTGCAGAGTCAATGCCGTCATACACATTGCGACAAACCCTGGCGCGCGACGACGCCCGCCCGCTACGGTGGCCAAACCCGATGAATGGAGGTGATTTGCATGAAGAAGCAGACGCTCACCATCGAGGGAGCAGGCGACTTCTGTGCCCGCTCCTCGTACCGCCCGAAGCGGGCGGAGTGGAACGACCCCGAGGCCGATTTCGAGGCCGAGCTCTTCGCCGCGCTGGCGGAGGAGTCCCACACGCTCGCGACCTCGTGAGCACCGGCCCCCGGTGAACCCGCCGGGGGTTCACCGGGGGCCGACCCGAACGTTGAGGAGCCGCTATGCCGTTGCACCGAAGCAGGTACGCGCACGTGCTGTCGTCACCCGCACGTACCGTCGCCTTCAACAGCCTGACGCTCGAGTCGTGGGAGCTGGCGCCCGACGACGTCGCGGCACTCCAGGACCCCGGCGCCCTCGACGTCACGTCCGCGCAGGCCCAGGAGCTCCTCGAAGCCGGCCTCGTCGTCCACGAGGACGAGGCCCCGGGAACGGCCATCGCCCGGCTCAACGAGCTGCGCATGGAGCGGGCACAGCGGCGCGGCGGCCGGTTCGCCACGCTGCGCATCGCGCTCACGGAGCGCTGCAACATGGCATGCGGCTACTGCTTCCAGCAGGCGCTCTACCCGGACGCGCAGCCCCGCATGGACCTGGAGACCTTCGAGCGTGAGATGTCGTGGTTCATCGATCAGGCCCGCGGCGAGAACGTCACCATCCAGTACTTCGGCGGCGAGCCGATGATGGAGTGGGCGCTCATCCAGCGCGGCGACGAGATGCTGCGTGAGGCCCTGAGCGCGGGGCTCGTCTCCGAGTTCCGCCAGACCATGACCACCAACGGCACGGTCATGACCGCGGAACGCGCTGCCTGGCTCGCGGAGCACGACTTCGACCTCATCATGAGCTTCGACGGACCGCCCGCCGTCAACGACCAGCTACGCGTCTTCAAGAACGGTCGCGGCACCTACGACAAGGCCGCGCGCGGCCTGCGGCTGTGGACCGAGGCAGGAGGTCGTGGCGCGATCCTCATGACCGCGACCGAGCTCAACCTGCCGCACCTGCCGACCTACGTCCGGTGGTTCCTGGAGGAGTCCGGGCTGCCCATCGAGACCGTCGCGCTGAACTCGCCCCAACCGACCGCCACCGGGTGGGAGACGGGCGGCGTGGAGCTGGCGACCGCCGTCTTCGACATCTGGACGTACTGCCGGTCCAAGGACGTGGAGTTCCACGGTCCCGGCACCTTCATCCCCTCCCACATCCGGACCGGTGTGGCGCAGACCGACCACTGCGTCGACGGGGACCTCCTCGGTGACGGCGAGGGGTCCTGGCCGATCTACGTCAGCGCGTCCGGCGAGAGGTCCCTGTGCCTCGTGCACCACAACGACCACCGCGTGCAGACCACGCCGGAGGACAGCCACGCCCGTGGCCGGGAGTGGCACCTCGCGGGCCCCTCGTCGGAGAGCTGCGACGGGTGCGTGGCGAGCCAGATGTGCGGCGGCCCGTGCACGCTCGAGAAGCTCCTGTGGGGTCCGAAGCTCAGTGCCGACCGCTGCGACTTCGTCCGGACCATGACCACGCTCGTGCTCACCGAAGGATGACACGGGAGACACGTGCGGCGGTCGCCCTGGGCGACCTGGTGCAGCGCCTCGCGCCGGCCGCACGACACGCCCGGATCTACCACCGTGGGCACGGGCGGGTCTGGCAGGCGTGGGCGCGCGAGCTCCGGATCCGGGGGCTCACGGTCGTCGTGACGGCCTCGCGGGACGACGACCACGGATGGGCACCACCCGCGGACGACGGCACCCCGGCGAGCATCGACGTCTACCACGACCCGTTCGGGCCACACCCCGCCGGGCAGGCAGGACTCGACACGCTCCGGAACCGGACCAGCCCGCTCATCGTCGTCGACTACCCGCACGGACTGCGCGACCCGGCGTTGTCCTCCGCTCTCGAGGACCGCTACCTCGACGCTCTCGCCGTGCCCTGGTACGAGTCCGAGGCCCGTGCCCGTGCCTACGCCGCGGCGATGGCGTCCTCCCCGACCCTGCGGGTCGAGGCGGACGACGCACGGTTCACGACGCAGGTGCTCGACGTCCGGACGGACGTGACGTCCTTCGAGCGCGACGTCCCCGTGGTGCAGGTACCTCTCGGCGAGGCGTGGGCGGTGCTCGCACCCGGGAGCACGCGGGGCCGCGCACGCGTGCGTGACGGCGCCCGGCACTCGCTCCTCGTCGACCTGACGGAACCATGGCGGGGCGATCCGGCCGTGCCCGCGGGTGCCGTGGTGGAGCTCGGTGTCGGCACCAACGACCGGGCCCCGTGGCTGCCGGGCGCCTCCCTCGGGGAGAAGACCCGTGGTCGGCTGCACCTGGGGTCCGGGGACAGCGCGCTGATCGGCGGCGGCACCGTCGCCGACGACCACAGCGACGTCTCGCTCGCACCGGGGAGCCGTCTCGTGCTGACCCGTCCTCGCGGTCTGGCGCGTGAGCTCGTCGTCGACTCCGAGGACGGCGACTGGTGCGTGGTCTCGGAGACCGGCTACGTGCTGGTGGCACGTGCGCGTGACGCCTCGGGACCGGCGGTGCTGGGCACCACCGTGACCGACGGCGACGAGACCCGCACGCTGGGCGCCGCCGACCTGCGTGCGCACCTCGTCGGGCACCCGAGCCGCGGTGGTTCGCTCACCAACGTGTCGGTGCTGCACACGCTCGGCGACCCCCGGCTGGCGGACGTCGCGGTCGTGCCGTGCGGCCGTCTGCGCACGAACGAGGTCGCACGCTTCCGCACGGACGGCACGCCGGGGACGGGCTACGCCCTCGAGCCCGACGTCCACGCCGTCTGGTGCGGCCTGCTGGAGGCCCTGGGGCCCTTGCCCTGGGACGAGGTGGTCGTGGTCGCGAGCGGGCTCGAGTGGCCACGGGCGCTCGCGTTCCCCGGCCTCGTGCTGCTCGCGGACGAGCTGCTCGCGTCGCCCGGGAAGCTGCGCTGGGTCTACCTCGTCCACGAGCTGGTCCACCAGTGGCTCGGGGGCCTGGTGCGCACGCAGGGCAGCCGTGACGACGCCGCCGAGTGGGTCACCGACGCGCTCGCGCTGGCGGTGCTCCGCCGCGTCCGACCGGTGCAGGCCCGCGCCCTCACCCGCGTCCACGAGCGAGCGAGAGAGAGCGGACCGACAGAGCTGGCGGAGCGCGGGCGACAGGTCCTCGCGCTCGTCCGGGACGAGCCGACGACTCACGCGACGGTCTCGCGCGCCGCTGCGGCGGCCACGGAGTCGTGGGCGTCGATGCGCACGCTCGGCGTCCGTGCCTCGTCCACGGGCGAGGAGCTCGGAGCAGAGCGCCGGCCGGGCTCTCCGGTCGCGCTGGAGACGGGAGCAGCGCTGTGCTGAGCGAACAGACCTTCATGATCGCCAACGGATGCAACCTGTCCTGTACGTACTGCTGGTACGAGACCGGGTCCGCGTCGTACGTCACCGAGTCCTTGAGCCCTGGCGTGTACGACCGCTGGCTCGGGCGGTGCGTCGACCGCGGTGTCGACCTGCGGCAGATCAACATCACCGGTGGCGAGCCGCTGCTGCGGGCGGACTTCTGCGACCTGCTGGCGGTCGCGTCACGCCGGGCGCGCAACGTCAGCGTCTTCACCAACGGGCTCCTGCTGGGCGGCGAGATCCTCGCGGCACTGCGCGCGGCGCGCTGCGAGGTCCACGTGTCCATCGACCACGTCTCCCCCGGTCTCGGTGACCGGGTCCGCGGTGGGACGGCCGCCACCCTGCGCGGGATCGAGGCGCTCGCGACGTCAGGGGTCGAGCACGCGCAGCTGTGCATGGTGGTCACCAGCCGCAACCATCGCGAGGTCACGCCCGTGCGCGAGCTCGCCGACCGGCACGGGTACGCGCTCGAGCTGATCCCCGTGGCCCTGCCGGCCCACCACCCCCTGAGCCTCATGTCGCTCCCTGAGCAGGACCGCGGAGAGCTCGCGGCTGAGCTCGCGGGCGCCGGCGCCCGCGAGCGGCCCGGCTACTACGCGCGCTTCCGCCGCTACCTCCAGACCGGGACGGTGGACGCCTCCGCGCGCTGCCGGGCGGCCGAACGCGGGGTCTTCATCGACGCGGACGGCCGCATCGCCCTGTGCACCCAGCGCACCGCGGTCGCCCTGGGGGACGTCGTCTCGAGCGACCCGGACGACGTCCTCGCCGCCAAGGAGCGTGCGGCCGCCGACCGGCGGCCGGGCTCGTGCGTCTCGCTCGACTGCCTCGTGCTGGTGTGACCGTGGGCGGCCCGCCCCTCAGCACGTCCACCGACAGAGCACCCGGGACACCATCAGAACGCCAGGAGAGGAACGGCTGGAGATGAACGTTTTCGACTCGACGGGCTGGCTCATCCGTGACAAGGGCCAGCACTACCTCGCGACGAGCCGCGGCTGGTTCACGCTGACGGACGTCCCACGCGGGTACGGCACCGAGGTCCCGGCACGTGTGCGCGGAACCCTCGACGGCATGACCGTCCGTGTCGAGGAGCTCCGCGTCGGCGCGCTGGCCGCGACGCCGGCCCCGAGGCGGCCCGACCACGTCGTGCACGGTCGGACCGAGCTGAGCGAGGCGTCGCGGCTGCGTCTGGAGGTGCAGCAGTGGCTCGCCGGTCGCGGATACACCCACGTCACGCTGCCGCACGTGTGGTTCCGCACCGAGGAGTACGGCGCGACGGAGTACGCCCTCGGTCACCCCGCGCTCGGTGCGCGCGACGACCTGCGGCTCCTCCAGTCCCCGGAGCTTCCCCTCTTCTTCGCGTTGGCCGAAGGACTGGAACCGTGCTGGACGTTCGCCCGCTGCTACCGCCACGAGGTCGTCCACGACCCCGATCGCGACGGCAACTACCTGCTGGAGTTCGAGCAGCTCGTCGTCGGTGCGTCCCACACGTCCCTCGAGGAGCTGATGCGGGCCGCCCAGGACCTCGTCGCCCATCTCGCGGCCCGGGTCGGTGTCACGATCACCGACGACCACTACCGCGTCCTCGACGGCCGGGGCGCGTCCGGCGCCGCCGGCACCGTCACCCTGGACGACCTGCAGCTCTTCTCCATCCCGTCGTCGTGGCCCGCTCGGGCACGCGAGCTCCTGACCGACCGCCTGCGTGACGCGGGCGCACGCCTGTACCGCCTCGACAGCGACGGTCCGTCCGCCCTCGAGCAGGACGACCCCGTGACGGGGACCGGCGGCGAGGTGCGCCTCGGTGCCCTGCCCGCCGCCGACGACGGCGGGCGCGTGCGCCGCATCCTCGACGTGGCGGGCACGATGGCGGGTGCGGGCGACGACGTCGACCGTCTGGTCGCGCTCCAGTGGAACCCCACCTGGAGCATGCACCCGGACCTGCAGTGGGGGGACGGCGAGCAGTCGGACTCGAGCCTCGCCGTGCGGTCCTTCACCTCCGCGAGGACGACCACACCGGACGGACGGACCGTGATCCGTGACGCCGAGCTGCACCTCGGCGGCGTGGAGGTCGTCCACGTGCGGGAGTACGCGGCGGTCGACGACCTGGCGAAGCAGGCGGCGGATGCCGGCGCCGCCGCCGACCTCGGTTACCTCAACCGGTCCGGCGAGGTCGCCCCGCCCGGGATGGTGGGACTCTTCGTCGGGTGGGAGCGCCTCGTCGCGGTGCTCTGCGGACTGTCCGGTGTGGACAGGACGTTGTTGTTCCCGCGCGGCGGGGACGGCACGCTCCGGACCGTGAGCGACTCGTCGAGGGGACCGGCATGACCGCAAGCACGTCTCAGGCCGGCCCGACCCCCTCCGCCCTGCGGCGCCAGCTCGCCGCGCTCGTGGCGGTCGTCGCCGTCGCCGACTTCGCGTTCGGGGCCGTCAACGTCGTCCACATGACGTCGGCAGGTCTGGCACCCCCGACGATCGGCCTCGTGCTGGCGGTGGCCGGCATCGCGTCGACCGTCGTCGAGGCCCCCAGCGGAGCGCTCGGCGACCTCTTCGGCCAGCGCCGGATGCTCGTCGTGGGCCTCGTCCTGTGGGGTTCCGGGCAGCTGCTCTTCAGCGCCGCGTCGTCCGCCTGGACCATCGCGATCGCGCTCGTGCTGTGGGCCGCGGGCATCGCCTGCTACTCCGGCATGCCGTACGCCATGGTGATCAACGGGTTGAGGGCGGCAGGTCGGGACGACCTCATCGCCTCGACGGTCCGGCGGACGCACGTCACCCGCTGGATCGCCTCGGCCGCGGGGGCCCTGGCGGTCTTCCTCCTCGTCGACGCGGCGGACACCGGCATGGTGATCGCCGTGGCGAGCGTCCTGCTGCTGCTGCTTGCCGGCTGGGTCCGGCTCACCTGGGCCGAGAGCCCTCGCCGCGCGGGCCGCGTCCGCGACACGCTCCTCGAGGGGGCGCGTGCCGCCGTCGTCGGTGAGCTGCGCGTCATCGCCGTGGTCACCGCGATCAGCTCGGCCGGGTTCGCGGTCGTCGTGCTGTCGTGGCAGCCGCTCGCCGTCGAGGCCGGGCTGCCGGTCCCGTCGCTCGGTGCGGTCCTCGTCGTCTTCACCGTCGCCTCGGCGGGTGGTGCCGCCCTCGCGCGCTTCGGGGAGCGTCGTCATCGCGCGGCCGTCACGGTGGGGACGCTCACCCTGGCGGCCGTCCTGTGCACGGCGGGATGGGGGGCTGCGGCGGTCGTCGTCACGCTGGTCGTCGGCCAGACGGCCCTGGGGTTCGTCCTGACCGTCGTCGGGATGTGGTCGCACGCGACCTTCCCGGACCACCTCCGCAGCACCATGGTGTCGATCATGGGAGTCGCGGGTGGGCTGTCGATGGCACTCACCGACGCCGTCTTCGGCGTGCTCTGGTCCGCGACGAGCATCACGACGGCGACCGGCATCTCCGGGGTCGCGCTCCTGGCTCTTCTCGCGGCCGTCTCCCCGCTCCTGCTCGCGCGCCCGGTCACCACGCCTGCCGGCGCCCTCGACCCGACGGCGCAGACGTCGCCTTCGACGAGTGACGCGCCCGCTCGGGCGGGAGGTGAGCAGCCGTGACCGGCCACGCCCCGACGCCGGTCCCGCTGCCCGAGCTGACGACGCGACGGTGCCCGTTCGCGCCGCCGCGCGAGTACGAGGAGCTGCGCGACCGCGGTGACGTCGGACTGCTGACCTTCCCCGGCGGCAGCACGGCCTACCTCCTGACACGGGACGCCGACGTGCGGGCGGCGTTGACCGACGAACGTCTCAGCTCGTCGATCAACGCGGCACCACCACGGGAGGGCGGCGGTGAGGTACCCGGGTGGTTCTTCGGTCTGGACGGCCCCGACCACGCGGCGGTGCGCAGCGTCGTCGTCCCGCACTTCACCGCGCGCGCCGCGCGCACCCTGACCCCCCGGGTCGCGGAGATGGTCGACGACACCCTCGACGACCTGGTCGCCGGACCGGGGCACGCCGACCTCGTGGCGGAGTACTGCGTCCCGCTGGCACGCCGGATGATGCGACTCACGCTCGGAACGAGCGAGGCCGACCACCGCGCCCTCACCGAGGCGATCGAGCGCATGGAGTCGCCCGAGCTGGACCAGGACGCGTGGCGAGCCGCCGTGTTCGACGCGTGGCGAGCCGCCCACGCCGTGGCCGCGAGCGACGACCTCGACCCTGCGGGCGTCGTCGCCCGGCTCCGCGCCGACAGCCGGCTGACGCACGACGAGCTGTCGAGCGTGCTGGTGTCGCTCCAGATCGGAGGCGACGTCCCGGTCGTGCAGTTCCTCGCGATGGCGCTGCGGCTGCTCCTGGAGTCCCCTGACGCGCGTGACGGTCTGCTCGCCGGCCCGCACGACGTCGCCGTGCACGAGCTGCTGCGGTACGTCCCGTCCAACAACCTGGGTGTCGTCCGACGCGTCACGGCCCCCCTGGTGCTGGGTGGCACGCACCTGCCGGAGGGAGCCGTCGTCTTCTCGTCCCCACCGGTGGCGAACCGCGACCGCGAGCAGTACGCGGATGCCGAGTCCCTCGACCTGGCACGCACACCGCACCGGCACCTGTCGTTCGGCCACGGTGCGCACCGCTGCCTCGGGCAGCATCTCGCGGTGGTGCTGGCGGAGCGGGCGCTCGTCGGCTTCGTCCACCGCTTCCCGGAGGCCCGCATCAGCGTCGCGGCCGACGACCTCGCGTCCGTCGACAGCGCCACGACTCACGGCCTGTCCACGCTGCCCGTGGGGCTGGGCCCCGCGAGGACTCAGCCGACCGCGCCGGTTTCACGGCCGCGGCGGGGCGGTCCCGAGGTGAGCTGACGCGGCACCCAGCGGGTGGGCCGCGGTGCGGTCGCCTCGGCCAGCGGGTGCAACCGGTCGGCCACGACGTTGCCCGTCGGGTCCGCGCGGAACACCCGGCGGCCCGGGTCGACGAGCGTGCGCAGGAACTCGACCTGCCGGCGCATGGCCTGCACCTCCTCCTCGAGCTCGAGGATCCGCTTGATGCCGGCGAGGTTCACGCCCTCGTCGTGCGAGAGGCGCTGCACCTCGCGCAGCATGCGGATGTCACGCATCGAGTACCTGCGGCCCCGGCCGCGCGTGCGGGCGGGACGGACGAGGCCGAGGCGGTCGTACTGCCGCAGCGTCTGCGGGTGCATGCCCGCGAGCTCAGCGGCCACCGAGATCACGTAGACCTTGGAGTCCTCGTCCATCGTCCCTCCCTTCGCCCGTCCCCTTCGTCCTGTCGTGTCAGCGCCGCGCCTGCGCCATGAGCTCGGCGCGCACGTCCTCGCCGGACGTCGCGATGCCGAACGCCTGCACGGCCTCCTTGGCGGCCGTCGACAGCTTCTGCGGCACGACGACCTGCACGGTCACCAGCAGGTCGCCCGTGCCCTTGGACGTCGCGACGCCCTTGCCCTTGACGCGCAGCGTGCGGCCCGACGGCGTGCCGGCCGGCACCTTGACGCGCACGGTCGACCCGTCGAGCGCCGGCACCTCGATGGTCGCGCCCAGCGCCGCCTCGTCGAACGCCACGGGCACCGTCACCCGCAGGTTGGTCCCGTCGAGCGTGAACACCGGGTGCGGCTCGACGTGCACGGTGATGACGAGGTCGCCGTCCGGGGCACCCGGGTCGCCGGGCCGGCCCTTCCCGCGCAGCCGGATCTTCTGCCCGTCGCGCACCCCCGCGGGGATCCGCGCGTTGACGGTGCGCCCCTCGACGGACAGCGAGATGGTCGAGCCCTCGACGGCCGTGCGGAACGGCAGCGTCGTCGTCGCCGTCAGGTCGATGCCCGGCTGCGGGCCGCGGGCGCCGCCGAACCCGCCGGCACCGCCGAACAGGCCGCCGAGGATGTCCTCGAAGCCCGCGCCGCCGGCGCCGCCGGTGGAGTACCGCACCCGCCCGCCGGGGCCGTTGGCCCCGCCGCCGAACATGCCGCCGAACACGTCCTCGAAGCCCGCGGTGCCGCCGGCCCCGCGACCGCCCGCGGTGAAGCGGGCGCCGCCGGCCATGGCCCGCAGCTGGTCGTACTGCTGGCGCTGCTCGGGGTCCGACAGGACCGCGTACGCCTCGCCGATGTCCTTGAACCGCGCCTCCGCCTTGGCGTCACCCGGGTTCTGGTCCGGGTGCAGCTGGCGGGCGAGCTTGCGGTACGCCTTCTTGATGGTCGCGGCGTCGGCGTCCTTGGTGACGCCGAGCACGGCGTAGAAGTCCTTCTCGATCCAGTCCTGGCCGGTCACGGCGCCTCCCTCCTGTGGTCCGCTTGCGTGTCCGTGGTGGTTCTCCCGGTGCTGCGGAGGCGACGGCCGGTGGTCCGGCCGCCGCCCCCGCGTCGTGTGGTGCTGATGATGCTGGTCCTCAGGCCTCCGGGTCCACGACCGCGACGCGCGCGGCCCGCAGGATCCGGTCGGGGGTCCGGTAGCCGGGCTGCAGCACCTGCTGCACCGTCGGCTCCGTGACGTCCTCCGCGTGGGAGTGCATCAGCGCCTCGTGCACGGCCGGGTCGAACGCCTCGCCGGCCTCGCCGTACCGCACGACGCCGAAGCGCTCCAGCGTGCCCTCGAGCTTCTCCGCGATCGACGCGAACGGGCCCGACAGGTCACCGTGCCGGCGTGCCAGCTCGATGTCGTCGAGGACCGGGATCAGCGCCTCGGCGACGGCGGCGACCCCGCGGTCGTGGGCGGTGATCGCCTCGGCCTTGGAGCGCTTCACGTACGCGTTGTACTGCTGCTCGAGGTTGTAGTGCGCCGCCTGGGCGCGCTGCAGCTCGTCGAGGCGCTCGGCCGCGAGCTTCTGGGCCTCGACGAGGCCCTCGAGCACGACCGACTCCTCCGCCTCCGTGGTGACCTGCTCGGCCTCGGCCAGCACGGCCTCCTCGGGGGTGGGCTCGCGCACCTCGCCCGTCTCGGGGTCGACGCGACGCTTGTCGGTGAACCGGGGGGTCTCCTCGGGGTCGGGGGTGCGCCCCGAGGAGGTGCGGTCCTCGGTCACTTCTTGTCGTCCTCGTCGTCGACGATCTCGGCGTCGACGACGTCCTCGTCGGAGGTCGTCGAGCCGGCGCCCGCCGGGGCCTCGTCAGCGGCCGGGGCCGCGGACTGGTTGGCGTAGAGCGCCTCGCCGATCTTCTGGCTCGCGGTCAGCAGGGCCGCGTGCTTCGCCTTGACGGCGTCCACGTCGGTGCCCTCGAGCGCGGTCTTGAGCTCCGTGACGGCGCCCTGGACCTCGCCCTTGACGTCGTCGGACAGCTTGTCCGCGTTGTCGGCCAGCAGCTTCTCCGTCTGGTAGACGAGCTGCTCCGCGGTGTTGCGGGTCTCGGCCTCCTCGCGGCGCTTCTTGTCCTCCGCGGCGTGCTCCTCGGCGTCCTTCACCATGCGGTCGATGTCCTCCTTGGGGAGGGCCGAGCCACCGGTGATCGTCATCGACTGCTCCTTGCCCGTGCCGCGGTCCTTGGCGGACACGTGCACGATGCCGTTCGCGTCGATGTCGAACGTGACCTCGATCTGCGGCATGCCGCGCGGGGCAGGGGCGATGCCGGTCAGCTCGAACGTGCCGAGCGGCTTGTTGTCGCGTGCGAACTCGCGCTCGCCCTGGAACACCTGGATGAGGACGGACGGCTGGTTGTCCTCGGCCGTGGAGAAGATCTCGGACCGCTTGGTGGGGATGGCCGTGTTGCGCTCGATGAGCTTGGTCATCACCCCGCCCTTGGTCTCGATGCCGAGGGACAGCGGGGTCACGTCGATGAGCAGGACGTCCTTGCGGTCGCCCTTCATGACGCCGGCCTGCAGCGCGGCACCGACGGCCACGACCTCGTCCGGGTTGACGCCCTTGTTGGGCTCCTTGCCGCCCGTGAGCTCGGTGACGACCTCGGAGACGGCCGGCATGCGGGTCGAGCCGCCGACGAGGACCACGTGGTCGATGTCCTTCACGGAGATGCCCGCGTCGCGGATGACCTGGTGGAACGGCGCCTTCACGCGGTCGAGCAGCGACTGCGTCATCTGCTGGAACTGCGCGCGCGTCAGCTTGGTGTCCAGGTGGATGGGGCCGTTCTCGCTCATCGAGAGGTACTGCAGCGAGATGTTGGTGCTCGTCGCGGACGACAGCTCCTTCTTGGCCTGCTCCGCCGCCTCACGCAGACGCTGCAGGGCGATCTTGTCCTTCGACAGGTCGACGCCCGTGGTGTTCTTCACCTCGGTGACCAGGTGCGCCACGATCGCGGCGTCCCAGTCGTCACCGCCGAGGCGGTTGTCACCGGCGGTCGCGCGGACCTCGATCGTCGAGAAGCCGTCGTCGTCCTTGCCGACCTCCAGCAGGGACACGTCGAACGTGCCACCACCCAGGTCGAACACGAGGATGTTCTCGTCCTCCTTGCCGCGCTCGAGCCCGTAGGCGAGGGCGGCGGCGGTGGGCTCGTTGATGATGCGCAGGACGTTGAGGCCCGCGATCGTGCCCGCGTCCTTCGTCGCCTGACGCTCGGCGTCGTTGAAGTACGCCGGGACCGTGATGACGGCGTCCGTGACGGGCTCGCCCAGGTACGCCTCGGCGTCGCGCTTCAGCTTGCCGAGGATGCGGGCGCTGATCTCCTGCGCCGTGTACTTCTTGTCGTCGATGGTGACCGACCAGTCCGTGCCCATGTGGCGCTTGACGGACGAGATGGTGCGGTCGACGTTGGTGACCGCCTGACGCTTGGCGACCTCACCGACGAGCACCTCGCCGGTCTTGGAGAACGCGACCACGGACGGAGTCGTGCGCGACCCCTCCGCGTTCGCGATGACGGTGGGCTCGCCGCCCTCGAGGGTGGCGACCACCGAGTTGGTGGTGCCGAGGTCGATGCCGACTGCTCGTGCCATGTGTGTGCCTTCTTCCTGGAGCCGGGTGAGGCTCCGACGTGCTGTGGTCTGAGACGTCTTGAGTCCGCCGGGCTCAAGTCTGCGGTGCGCCGGGGGCGCGAGGCAACTGGAGGCGGCGGAAGTTGAGTCTGATGGGCTCAACTCTGGGTGGGCGGAGTTTGTTCCCGGGTGTCGCCTACTCGTGCATCAGCCGTCTTGTTGCCCCCTACGCCACCCCGTCCCCCAGTCTGGGCACCGGCGACGTCGCGACCGTGCAGCTCAGGCCGTCGGCCGAGCGTTGCGGAACGATGAAGTTGGCGCCTGTCGAGGCCGATGCGTGGAAGTGGCCCAACACGACCCGGCAGGCACATCGTCGCGACCTGTTCGTCCCGGGGTCCGGCGCATCGTTGTGGACTTCCTGCTCGGCGTGCGGCCGGACGCGGCTCGCACCCGCTACCCGCGAGCACTCCGGACCAGCTGGAAGCGAGCGGTCGTGACGTCCGAGGCTGTCCAGTGGAGGAGCCGGGCCGGCCGTCAGCGGCGCATCGAACGATCCCGGATCTCCCGCATCGAGCTCGTCCAGACAGTGCCCTTCCTCGACCAGGGCAGCCGGGGCACTGACATCGCCGTCGACCACCACCTCGTCATAGGTGCGACGGGAGGTGTGCTCCTCCGAGTGCGGGACACGATCACCGCCAGCGACACAGCCATGCGCGCACGCTGGGCACCACTCGATGTCCCTACGGCGCGGGTCAACCTGCCGATCAACCGGTTGAAGGACGCCCGCCGTCGGTGGCCCGAAGCGTTCTGGATCGTCACGGCACACCCGGTCCTCTCCACCACTCTCGCCACCATCGCATTCATGTACGGGCTGCCGAGGCTGATGTAGAACCCGCGGAGCAAGTACCTGAGGATCCGGACAACTTGCTGAGACGAACGCCGTCTCATCTACTTGTCCGATCGCAGGTCACAGCGTCGCTCTTCGGACAAGCCGGATGAGTTCCTACACTCCGACTGACTGGGAGGGCGACGGTGGGCCGTGCGCCGAGCGTCGCCTGACGCACCCTGTCCGGTCGGATGTTGCGGCCCGTCCTCGGCTCAGAGCACAGAGATCTCGTCGCCGAGGGTGATCACACCCGGTCGGCTGACGTCGGCGTAGACCGCGAGGTACAGATCTCGCTCGGAGCCGAGCGACCGGAGCCATGGGGCACGCGGGCTGGTCCCGTCCTGCTCGACATCGATCATCCGGCACCGTGGGATCCGCTCCACGACCGTCAGCGCGGCGGACCCGAGGGCGATCTGGTGGCCGACCCACGTCTCCTCGATGAACGGCGTCTGCGTCTCCACGACGATGTTGACGCGCAGCCGCCGAGGGTCGTCGCTGCCGCCCCACCGGGCTGCGCACCATGCGATCGTCGCGGTGCCGACGAGGGAGACGGCACCGGCGTCCTGGTGCGAGACGGCAGCCTCGGGCAGGATGCGCTGCTCGCTCCCCATGGCGGTGGTGAGGTGCCGGTCGAGCAGCGGGTCGCCCACGAGCCAGCTCGTGTCGTCCGAGCGAACCTCGACCTGGCCGTCCGCCGTCGTCGACGCCGTGTAGCGCACGACGGCGTCCCGCCGGCGGAACCGGCGGGTGTCCTTGACCGACGCGAACCGGCCGTCGCCGTCCACGACGGCGTACCAGCGGTCCCCGTGGAACCCGCGATGGTCCAGCTCGGCTGAGGCCAGCGCCTCTCCACCCATCGACTTGACCGGGTAGCGGCGCAGGGAGGTGACGACCACGATCCCGAACCTAGCGAGTCGCTCACGGTGATCAGTGCTCCTGCGCGTCCTGGCGCGCCCGATGGCGACGCGCGGGCTGCCGAGGCACTGAGCCGCCGCTGTCGTTGGCTCCCGTGACCCGCCGCCCGCCGCGGGCAACCGGCTCTCACCGTCGACGACATCGCCACTTGCACAGCTGACGCACCACCCAGTGGCCGCAGCGCATCCGAGGATTGGGACAGCCAACTGAGACGCGCGCCGCCTCACCTACTTGTCCCACCGCAGGCCAGAGCTTCGGCCCCCGGACAGGTTCGATGAGCTCCTACAGCCACCTGATGTGGGTTCGCATCCCGCTTGTCCGGCTCGCGTCAGCGTGTCCGGCGCGTGCCCGCCGTCGCCTTGACGTGTCCGCGCACCACTGAGGATCTGGACGGGTCCTGCCCCCCCGTCTGCGCGCTCGCCTCCTCGTGTCGATCAGCTGCGCCGCATGCCGAGGCGCAGCTGTTCGGACAGCTCGTGGAGGGAGCCCGCCGTGAAGGTCGGTTCGCAGCCCGCCGGGGCACGCCGGCCCTTGCGGTTGATCCATGCCGTAGCCATCCCGAGCACCCGGGCACCACCGATGTCGGCGGACGGCGAGTCCCCGACGTGCAGGACCTCGTCGACCTGCAGCCCCAGAGCGCTCAGAGCGAGCTCGAACGGTTCTGGGCGAGGCTTGTAGGCGCGGGCGTCCTCGCTCGTGACGACGGCGTCCACCGGCAGGTGGTGCAGGTCCAGTACCGCCTGCACGTCGTCCCGGTCGATGTTGGAGACCACGCACACGGGCGCCCCGACCTGCTGCAGGAACGGCAGGCTGTCGGCGAAGACCGGAGGACGACGCCAGAAGTCGAACTGGGGCCGGCAGAGGTCCTCCGCGTCGCCCCGCACGTCGAAGTGCTGCATCGTCTCCGCGAGCGTCTCGTGGCTGAGGTCCCGCTGCAGACGGAAGGCGTCACCGTGGGCCGCGCGGTTGGCCTCGCCGAAGCGCCGCCACCACTCGTGCGCCACGGCGCCGGGCTCGACACCGGCGAGCTGCGCGACGTGGGCACAGATCGGTGCCAGGACCTCGTCGTCCTCGTGCACGAGGGTGCCGTACAGGTCGACGAGGAGGCCGCGGTACATGGGCCGCACGATATCGAGGCCCCGCCATCGGCCCGGTCATACGCACCCCTGCAGCTCAGCCCGCCCCGTACTGCTTCTGAGGATTCGGACACGACAGTGAGACGGCGGCGTTCTCAGGGAGCTGTCCACGTCGGGGTCAGGGCGTCGGACGGCGGACTAGTTCCGCGAGTTCCTACACCCGATGACCGGGCGCGGTGCGCGCTTCGGCGACCAGGTCGTGGCACGCAGCGTCCGCGGCCGGTCGGGTGGACGTTGCGCGCGCAGGACGCGCGACGACGCCAGACTGGCGCGGTGCCGAGCCGCCGTCGCATCCGTGTCCTGCTGATCGCCCTGACGGGGACGATCGTCGTCGTCGCGCTCGGGGCGGTGCTCGTCGAACGCGGGCTGGTGTGGCCGAACCGTCTGTTCGCGGCGCGCTACGAGGTCCGCGGGGTCGACGTCTCCGCGTACCAGGGAACCGTCGACTGGCCGACGATCGCCCGGCAGGACGTCGACTTCGCGTACGTGAAGGCCACCGAGGGCTCGTCGTTCGTCGACCGGGAGTTCGAGGCGAACCTGCGCGGGGCGCGTGAGGCCGGGCTGCTGGTCGGTGCGTACCACTTCTTCAGCTTCGAGAGCAGCGGCAGGGCGCAGGCCGAGCACGTGCTCGCGACGGTGCCGGACGACGAGGACCTGCTGCCCGTCGCCATCGACGTCGAGTACTACGGGACGTTCCACGCCGACCCCCCGGATGCGTCGCAGGTCCGCCCGGAGCTGACCGCGCTCATCGAGACCCTGCGCGACCACGGCATCGAGCCGATCGTCTACGCGACCGGCAGCGCGTACGACCGGTACGTCGCCGGCCACTTCCCGGGCACGCCGATCTGGATCCGGTCGGTGATCGTGCCGCCCACCATGTCGGACGAACGGGTGTGGACCTTCTGGCAGTACTCGAACCGGGACCGCCTCGACGGGTACGACGGCGAGGAGTCGTTCATCGACATGAACGTCTTCGACGGCGACCTCGACGACCTGCGCGCCCTGCGGTAGGCCCGGCGGAGGCAGGTCACGAAGCGGGCCGGTCCGCCTCCGGCCGCCCGGGGGTCGTCGCAGGTCCCGCCATGACTTAAAGGTTTGGAATGGGGAATTCGCTTACCGACCCCCGCGACGGCGGCTAGGTTGGCGAGCGCACGACGGGGGTCGCGCCTCCGGTCAGGCCGGTCGCCGCCGGTGCGTTCGCGCCGACCGGCGGGGATCGCCTACCGGAGCAGGCGCTACGGCGCACAAGGCAACTACAGGGGATGTCACGGCGCGACGTCGGACGTCACGACGCGGCCGCTACGGCGGCGGGCGGGTGGCACCGGCGCCGATCACGCATCGTGAGATGGGGGTTCTTCCATGCTGCCTGCCGTCAGGCGCGCCGGGGCCACGTCCCGGCGCTCATCGAGCCGGGCGACGACTCCGGCCAGATCTGCCGACCACCGACGACGTTCTGCGTGGGTCCTGACGACGGCGGCCGCGTTCGTCGCCACGTCCTTCACCCTGCAACCGGCGGCCGCAGCGGCCGCCGAGACCGATCCCGCGACGGCATGGACCGCCTCGGGCAACGCCGCCGACGAGGGAGCCTCCCCAGCGGTCGCTGCCACCGGTCCCGTACGGGACGCCGCGCCGGACGCGACGCCCCTGACGCAGGACCAGCTGCTGGAGCGGGCGCGGGCACGCGCCCTCGAGGGCCACCAGTACACCTTCCGCGACGCCGACGACCTGGAGGCGGCCGCGACCGAGGAGCCAGCCACCTCTGCGTCCGGCAACCCGGCGGAGCCGGGAGGACCGGAGGCCGGGGGGATGGCCGCTGCCGCGGTCGGCGTCGACCTGCCCACCGCACCGCTGGCCGGAGACCTGCAGGACTGCCTGTCCGCACCCGGTGCCGAGACGCAGCTCGGCCGGGTGCACAACCGCTTCCTGTTCTGCCGGAAGGCCGATCTGGAAACGGAGTACTGGGAGGTCGACAACAAGGGTGTGCCCGTCGAGAAGGCAGGCACCAGCACCATCGACTACTCGCTCATCGCGTACGGCAGCAAGCAGGGCCGCGCCATCCGGGTCTTCCTGCGCACCGAGGAGGACTCGGCGGAGTACGACTGGGGCGACCCCATCGACAACAACTTCACCGCGCCGGGCATGCACCTCTCGCTGGACGTCCAGTGCGGCACGCTGGAGATCTCCGACCTGCGCTGCGCGGTGGACCCGACGCCCGTGGTCCGGACCTGGAGCGAGTGGGACGAAGGCTCCGAGTGGATCTCCTTCACCGTGGTCGCCGGCAAGCCGGAGACCTCCGAGAACCCCGAGTTCAGCCTGCTGCACGAATGGTTCGTCACGCATCAGGGGTCCGACGAGGACCAGTACAAGGTGATCACGAGAGGGAAGTCCGCGAGCCGCACGTTGCGCTGCGACTCGGGCACGTACTTCCGCAACCAAGGTGACGCCTGTGTCTTCTTCGACGTCATCCCGCACCTCCGGTACTCGACGGTGAGCCTGAAGCAGAAGGAGGTCGCGGAGCACATCCGCGAGGCGCAGGACAACCCGGATTCCACCTACCCGAAGGTGTCGCCGGAGCGCCCCAAGCGCATCCCTGGCAAGTTCACCGGTGATGCAGACGACCCGCCGCTTCACCGCCTACCGAACAGTGACCCCCAGACGAAGCTGAACACCAGCCACAAGAACGGGGCCTGCAAAGCGACGGGCCAGTACGTGGGGTTGGGCCTGCCGCCCGCACTGAGGCCTGGCACGGGTCAGGACTGCGACGAGTACCCGTTCCGGTCGACCGTCGAGGGCGCCGCGAACCCGGACTGGGACTTCTCCGTCAAGGCGGTGAACCGCGGGCAGAACCGATCAGCCGGCAGCACGCTCGGGCACTACTTCGACGGCGACCGCATCTTCCACTACCGGGACCCCTTCTACGTCGCGATCACGGACGACGGCGAACCGGGCGACCCTCCGGGCAACGCCGTCGTCAGCGCGGGCCCGGACGTGACGGGCACGGAGGGCACCGAGATCTTCCTGGACGGCGAGGGTGATGCCGCCGAGGAGGAGTCGCTGCGGTGGTCCGTCCGCCCGCTCGACGGGGTGGACGCGGGGGCGACGTGCACCTTCACGGACGAGTACGCGACGGACACCTGGATCACGTGCACGGACGACGGCACCTTCGAGGTGACGCTGACCTCCGACGACGGTTCGGACGAGGCGGTCAGCGACACGGCACTCGTGACCGTGGCCAACGCGGCTCCCGTGCTGCGCCTGGAAGGCCCCCGGGAGTGGCAGCTGTTCCGTGTCGGGACGCCCGTGGACCTGGACGCCCCGTTCACCGACGCGGGCGACGACTCGCACCGGTGCACCGTGACGTGGGACGACGGGAGCAGCAGCGAGTACGCGGCGACGTCGAGCACGTGCGACACGAGCCACACCTTCACCCGCGCCGGCATGTTCACGATGTCCGTCACCGTCACGGACGACGACGGGGCGTCGGACTCGGCGGACCGGATGATCGTCGTCTACGACCCGCAGGCGGGCTTCACGAACGCGGACGGCTCCCTGAACGCGCCGGCCGGTTCGCTGTCCGGCTCGGGATCGGCAGCTCAGGGCTGGTTCCACCTCACAGGGCGCTACTACTCGGCCGGCGCCACCACACCGGTCGGGACCGCGCGCGCCTGGGTGGACGGAAGCACCTTCCGCTTCGACGCCCCCGGTGACAGCAGCATGGACTGGCTCGTCGTGACACCTGACGGCAAGACCGCGGCGCTGGCGCGGGGCACCGTGGGCGGGGTGCCCAGCGGGGTCGTCTTCTACGGGTACGACGGGTGCGACAACGGCGGCGTCGCGGGGTGCCGACCTGGTCCCGACCGGTTCCGGACGGTGGTCTGGGAAGGTGGGGCCGGGAGCTACCCGGCGGAGCTCCCCCGCTACGACACGAACCGCGGCTCGAGCTACGACCTGGACCAGGCGCAGCCGAGCGAGCTTCGGTCCGGTCGGGTGACCATCCAGCGGTGAGCTCGCGACGCTGAGCCCAGGGCAAGGGGCGGGCACGGGCGGTCGCCGTGCCCGCCCCGACCACCCGAGCCGGCGTCCGCCCACGCACACGAGGCGGGAGCTGCGATGACGATCAGGCCGCTGGCCGTGGCGCACGTCGTCCTGCCCGTCGACAACGGGCACTTCTGGCTGCACGACGGCACAGGCGACGGCGCGAGAGCCGGGGACGCGCTCGACGACGCGACCGCGTCAGGCCGGTTCGTCGGCACGGCCGGTGGGGTGGTCACCGTGGTCACCCCCTCCGAGGACAGCACGGGCACCCCGGTCGAGGTGGAGGTGTGGCAGGCGGAACCCCCGTCCGGGGACCCAGCCGGCCCGGGGTGGGACCACGAGGTGGATCTCGACCTCGACCTGCACACAGGGCGCCTGGACCTCGAGCTGAGCACCGACCAGGGCGGTTCCGTCAATGGCATCCCGCGAGGGCCGTACCGCCTGCGGGTGTCGGGAGGCGGGTTCGCACCGCTGTCGGATCACAGCGAGGAGCCGCAGGAGCGCTACCGGCTTCGACTGTGGCCACGCTCTTGCGACGAGGCCCCCGTCGTGCGCATCGTCTGGCCCGGGTGGGAGGAGTACTGACGGCATCTGGGTAGGCCAGACCACCGCGGGAGGCTGCGGACCCCGTCGGGACGGTCGCCGCCTCGAAACGTGCGTCGAGCGGGCGGACGGCAGCCGAGACCCGTCGGCCCCGTCGTGCGCCTCGGCGGATCACGGCCTCCAGGCGGTCGCGCGCCTCGAGCCCGAAGAACCCGTTGCAGCTCGGGCAGTCCACCACGAGCGGCACGGTCAGCGGGCGCACGGCGCTCCGATCCGGAGGCGCCGGGGATCGTGGTTCATGGGAGACGCCGTGACGTGGCGAGGCCGGTGCGCGCCGGGGGGTTCCGCGCCACCGTAGCGAAGGGTCTGCCAACGTGCGCAGTTCCAGAGGCACTCAGGGGCGCCACCCCGACGCCACCCACGTCATGACGAGCACCGACGACAACGGCCCGACGAACAGGAAGCCGATGAGGGCGACGCTCGTGCCGGTGCTCGGTCATGCGGTCACTGGTGAGCAGCGTCCCTGCGGACGTCGTCGAGGCGGCCCAGGTGTGGGACTGCGACGTCGCTGCTGACGGCTCGACTGTCTGCGCGCCGTGACCTCCGCGACTTCTCAGGACACCGCCGACGTCGCCCACCCGGCATGACAGCGAAGCGGTCGGATGTCAGCCCGGATCGCGGACCCGCCGGGGTCGATGTCGCGGCGCCCGACGATCCCGAGCCGCACCGGCCACCGGGTGACCGTCTCCGAGGAGACGCGGTGGCCGGTGCGGGGCAGCTCGAGGGTCAGCTCAGCGTCTTCCCGAACACGTTCGCGCAGTTGGTGTTCGGCGTTCCCACCTTCTGGTCACAGTTCTGGACCTGGGGGGCCCTCCCCGCGAGGGTCCAGACGGCGAAGAGTCCGTCACCGGACAGCGCGGCGTGTGCAACGCCGATCTCGGCGCCGATGCCCGAGCCTCCCAGGCTGCCCTTGGTCGCACCGGCCGCGTCGGTGACCAGGACGTCCGACACCTCGTCGCCGGAGACGCTGACCAGGAGCCGCTGGCCTGTGGCGTCGACCGCCGCCGGGTAGTGACGGGTCGAGACCCTCCGGACGACCCTGCCGCTGCTGTCGTACGTCCGCACCGTCGTGTCCGACAGGATCGGCGACGCGGTCGACAGGTCCCCGGTCGCCCGGCCGATCACGACACCGCCGACGTCGTCGTACTCGAGCCCGGACGTCGCGGTGCGCTGCCTTCTCGTCGCGGTGAAGGTGACGACCTGGCCGTCCCCGGAGAGCCGGGGCGCCTGCCGGAACATGCAACCGTCGCCAG
The DNA here is from genome assembly GCF_024508275.1 of Cellulomonas wangsupingiae. Classification (NCBI taxonomy): domain Bacteria; kingdom Bacillati; phylum Actinomycetota; class Actinomycetes; order Micrococcales; family Cellulomonadaceae; genus Cellulomonas; species Cellulomonas wangsupingiae. The sequence continues at coordinate 447,134 of NZ_CP101989.1, read as the reverse complement.
GACAGTTGGGCGTATTGGCGGTGAGGTTGCGGATGGCCCCGCCCGCACTCGTCCAGACCATGACGTCCGCGTGGTACTTGCCGGCCTCGACGTACTCGGTGTACGCGATCGCCGAACCGTCCGCGGACGAGTGCCACTCCACGGGGCCGGCACAGGCCGCGCCCGCCGGGTGCTGGCACAGGTCGAGTCGCTCGACCACGCCGTCCGTGCGTGTCCAGCGGTACACGCGCCGATCGCGCGCCGAGCTGTCATAGGTGGAGAAGACCATGCTGTCGCCGCCGCTGCTGAGCTCGAGCTGGTCGACCTGCTCGGTGGACGTCAGGCCCCTCGTGTCGAGCGTCAGCACGGACCCGGTGCGGAGGTCACGGATGCGCACAGTCCTCGACCGTTGGGGTGAGTAGCCGAGGAGCCGACCGTCGGCGTCGGTGTCGAAGGCCGGCTGGTCAGCCCAGGCGGACTCGTTCGCTCCATCCGGGACCTCCCTGTTGCCCAGCGCGTCGACGCTCGCAGGGACACGTTCGCCGGTCTGGCGGTCGAACCGCACGATGTAGTCGCCACCACAGCACGAGCCCTCCCGCACGGGGGAGAGGTTGCTGCTCGTCGAGAGGAAGTGGAAGACGTACCGCCCGTCGTCCGACAGGCGGACGCCCAGACGACCCGAGCTCGCTGCACTGTCCGGGCTGCCGTCGGCGGCACGTGACAGGAGATTCGGCGGCCCCTCGACACCCCCCGGCACGTCCAGGATGACGAAAGCCGGGGACAGCAGTGAGTACGGGCTGCTCAGTCCCTGGCGGTTGGTCGCCAGGACCCGCGCCTGGTAGATGCCGGCAGGCAGGATCATGGTCGCAGAGGTTGCCGTCCCGGGGACCGTGACGGTGGTCGTGGCCGGGACCGTCGTGACCGTGTAGGAGGTGATCGGCGCGCCACCGGTGTCGCTCGGTGGTGTCCAGGTGATGTTCACGCCCTGCAGCGCCGGGTAGACCTGCACGTCCGTCGGGGCGCCGGGTGGCGCGGACGGTCCTACCAGCACCGTGACCCTCGTCGTGAAGCGACCGTCCGAGGTGGACGCCTCCAGGACTGCCGTCCCCGCGGACGTTGGGGTGTACACGCCCGACGAGTCCACCGTGCCGGGACCCGAGACGACCTTCCAGGTCACTGCGGTGGACTCGGGTATCAGGTGCCGTCTCACCGTGAACGTGACCGGAGTACCCACGGTCGTCCTCTTGGAGCCCGGGATGGCCGTGATGCCTGCCAGGGGACCTCCGCTGTTCCAGATCGAGACCCAGGTGTCGAACACCACCTTGTCCCACTTGAAGCCGACGCCGAAGAGGTCCTTCAGCTCCAGGTAGGCGCGGGCCTTGAAGCCGAGGCGCAGCTCGAGCCACGGGTTGGCGCTCGTGTCCGCCCTGGCCTCCAGGTAGGGCGAGATCTCGACGCCCGGCCCTGCGAGCCCGTACAGGAACACGCCGAGCTGAGGTCCCACCTCGACCCGCGCCGTGGCGTCGCCGTAGAGGACCGGCTTCTCGACGCCCTCCTGCCCACCGGAGTCGATGGGGGTCGCCGTGACCTCGCCGCCGTCGGTGTGGATCTCGACACCGACCGTCCGCGAGTACGTGGCCGCGAACGTGACCCCCGCCGAGACGTCCGCGGAGAGTCTCGCCGTCACCGCGATCTCGGAGCACAGGACGACGGGCACGGGTCCGACCAGCACCGTGGTGCACCCGGGCCGCAGCGTACCGACCGAGATCTCCCGATCGAGGTCGTCGAAGCCACCCCCGAGCTTGAGCCGGGCCTCGGCGGCGACCGTGGTGGCGAGGCCGAAGTGGGTCTTCAGGCCGTCGGCCTGGCTCCAGCTGATCTCGTGGTCGAACTCAGGGGTCAGCTGGACGGTGGACTCCAGGCGGGTCGCGAAGTTGCCCATGGAGCCGAGCTCCGTGTCGATCTGGATGACGACGCTGCCGTTCTGCAGCCCGATCCCGGTGCCGGGATCCCCGGCCCGGTGACGGGGCCCGTCCGTTGCCGCAGCGAAGGCCCCCTGCGTTGCCGCAGCGCGGGCCCCCTCTGTCGCCGCAGCGAGTCGCGCGCCCGGGATCGCGGCCTCGAACACGACGTCGTCGCTCGCGCTGACGGTGTCCGTGGAGGCTGTCGCACCCGCGGTCAGCAGCTCGTCGAGACCGACCTCGGTCGTCGTCACGGTGGTCGTTCCCTCGGCAGTCGTCACCGACGCAATGCGCCCGATGAAGCCCCGCGGTGCGGTGGGCACGGCATCGGAGATGACGATCGTGCCGGGCGTCAGCCCGACGACCTGGGAGGGAGCGGCCGAGAAGACCAGGGAACCGTCCGACCTCAGCGCCGTGAGGGTGGCCATCGACTCTGCCGTCAGGACGACCGGGGTCTCCTTCACCAGCAGCGCCGGTGCGATGGCGGTGCTGGTCGGTCCGGTGCCGAGGCCGACGGCGGACCGGGCTCTGACGACGAAGCTGTAGCTCGTCGCCGTGCTCAGCCCCGTGACGTCGAGGGTCGTCCCGGTGACGTCGGTCAGGACGCGGTCGGGCAGCCTCTCGACCTGGTACCCGGTGATCGCGGAGGTTCCCGGGTCGGTGGGTGCCGTCCAGGAGAGGCTGATCGCACCGGGAGCCGTCACCGAGGCGGTCAGGTCGACGGGCTCGCCCGGCACGCGGCTCGCGACGGGGGCGACTGGCTCGCTCGTCGCAGCGGCACTCGTGCCCGCCGCGTTGGTGGCGGTGATCGCGAACGTGTAGGCGATGCCGTTGGTCAGGCCGCTGACCGAGGTCACCGTCGTGTCGGCGGCCACGTCGACGACCCTCCCCCCGGGCGTGATCGTGACCTGGTAGCCGGTGATGGCGGAGCCCCCGTCGACGGGCGCGACCCACTGGAGGTCCACGCGGCCTGCGTACGGCAGGGCGGACTGGAGCACGGGCGCGAGCGGGACGCTCGCAGGCTCGGGCGCGACGGGGACGGGATGGGTGGTGACGACGCCGGTGCCGCCTGCGTCCGTGGCGGCCACCGACACCGAGTACCCGATGCCGTTGGTCAGCCCCGCCACGGTGGCCTCGACGGCGTCCGCGTCAACGGTCACGCTGGCGCCACCGGGGTGCGTCGTGACGACGTAGCCCGTGATCGGACCGGCGTCCCGTAGGGCCGGGGGTGCCCAGGAGACGGTCAGGGCGCCGTCGCGCGGCAGTGCACCCAGGATGACGGGCCCGCCGGCCGGGCTCGTCGTGGGCGTGACGGCCGCGGAGGCCGCGGACACCGCCCCGGCGCCGACGGCGTTGGTCGCCGTGACGGTGAAGGTCGTCGCCGTGCCGTTCGCCAGGCCGGAGAACGACGCGGTGGTGACGTTGCCGGGCACGGAGATCGTGTCGCCGCCGGCGGTCGACCGGACGGTGTAGCCGGTGATCGTGGCACCGCCGTCCCTAGGTGCAGTCCAGGTGACGGACGCGCTCGCGTTGCCAGCGACAGCGCTGACGCCGGTCGGCGCCTGCGGGGCGGTCGCCTTCTGGTAGTAGCCGCGCAGCCGGGTGGTGAGCTCGGTGGCGGCCGAGGCGTACAACGTCGCCTTCCCCGCATCGGACAGCCGGACCACGTCGTGCCCGTTGATCGACGACCCCGAGGTGTAGGAGACGAACCGATCGGTCGGTCGTGTCGTGCCGGTCGGGTACACCTGCAGGAAACCGTTGCCGGTGGGGGCCGAGGCCACGGCGTTGAGGGCGACGGCCGCGACCGCGGACGCCGCAGGGATGCCGTTCGCACCGGCGAGGGACGGGCTCGTCGTGCCCCCTGCCGCGAGGGCTGCGCCGCTGACCACGGCCGCGCGTGCCAGAGGCACGTAGGTCGCCCCTGCCGTCGTCGCGGTCGGCTTCAGGAAGTAGCCGCGCAGCATGACGGTGACCGTCGCGGCTGCCGTGCTGGAGAGGCTGACCCGGCCGGTGGTCGCCGTCTTGACCGTCTCGAAGTTGCTCCGCGTCTGACCGGTGCCGCCGACCCAGACGGTGCCCGCCTCGGCCCCGGTGGTGGTGCCGGCCTCGTAGACCTTGACCGTGCCGGACCCGCCGGACGCGTTGATCACCTCGAGCGCCACCGCGGCGACCTGGTCGGCGGCAGGGACGCTGTTGGCCCCGGTGAGGGTGAGCGTCTTGACGTCGCCGGCGGCGAACGCCGCGGCGTTCATCACGGCCTTCGGCGCAAGGGGTACGTAGGTGGTCCCGGCCGAGCTCGTGGCGGCCGAGGTGTAGTAGCCCCGCAGGCGGACGTAGGCCGTGCACGCCTGGCTGCAGTACACCGAGATCGCGCCGTCGGCAGACGTCGGCACCACGTCGTAGCTCGCGCGGTAGGTCGAGGTGATGAAGTTGACCGTGCTGTCGGACCCGCGGGTGGCACCGGTCGGCCAGAGCTGCGTCCAGCCGGCGGCGGTGCCGCTGCCCTTGATCACGACCTGCACCGCCACGGCCGAGACCTCGGACGCGGCGGGCACGCCGTTGGCGCCTGCGACCGTGATCGACGTCGTACCGCCGGACGCCAGCCCGACTCCGTTGAGCAGCGTCTTCGGCGTGAGCGGGACGAACTGCCCGGCCCCTGGCTGCAGGCTCGGTGGCGGAGCGTCCGCCACCGCCGCCGGCATCGGGCCGGCGGAGGGCGCAGTCGCCGCGGTCGCCGGAGGCGCCCAGGCCAGGCCCAGCACGAGGGCGAGAACCGTCGTGAGCACGACGGGAGCCCTCCAGGACGAGCGTGCAGAGATCCGGCGCGCGTGCGACATCGATGCCCCCAGAAGTCGTGCCGGACCTACCGGCGCACCGATGCTCCTGCATGCGGGGGTGATTTGTCCGGCGTTTCGCGTTTCGACTGTGCGATCTACGCCAGGTCACGTCGAGCTTCCAGTGCCGGAAGGCGTCGTCGCCGGTGATGACGGCGAGGATCTCGAGGAAGGAGTCGTCGAACCGCAGGGAGTGCACCGCTCGGCGGTACTCGTCCGAGCTAAGCGCCACCGAGGACGGGATGTTCATGAAGCACAGCGCCGTCTGGATGTCGACGCGGACCAGTCGCCGGCGGTGCCGCTCGGCGTCGAGCGGCGGGATGTCAGCTGACGGAAGTCGAGCGGGTCACGCGCGACGAGCGGCACGACGTCCAGCGCGACGAGCACGTCGTACACGTTGACGTCGTGCTCGACGACGGCCTGGTCGCCCAGCTCGGACAACGACTCGGGACGCAGCGTGACGGGCTCGATGCCCACCGGGGTGTTGCGGATGATGAAGTTCACCGGGTTCGTCTCGATGGCGAAGTGGCGCAGCAGCGGGTCCACGGCGTCGGGTGACACGCACCGCCGCAGGAACCAGCGCAGAGGAAGTCCATCGTCCCCAGCGGCATCCACCGAAAGGGCAGGACGCGCTTCAGCACGCGGATGATCGTGACGAGCACCCGCGAGAGCACCATCGCGATCGGGTAGAGCCAGCGCCGGGGCGGGCGTCGCTGGTCGTCGATGACCTGCCGGACCACCGCCCGGTCGAGCGGGACAGAGGGGTCGGCGAAGATCGCCTCCCACATGCTCGGGTCGGAGCGGACGAACTCCGCCACGTCAGCGATTCAGCTCTTCGAGCTGCAGCCCGTAGAGCCGGGCGACGACCTGCGCGCACCGCCTCACCGCGACGTCGCCGGACGCGGGCGCGGACGAGCTCGCCCAGGTACGCGCCGAGGTCGACGGGCTCGCGGCCATCCTCGAGTCCCACCTCGCGTACGAGGAGCGAACGATCATCGAGGCGCTCGACGCCCTCCCGTCCGGCGCCCTCTCGGGCGAACGCCGCGGCCCTCGTCCGCCGGACTGAGGACTCGGACACGCTGGTCAGACTCGCGCCGTCTCACAGACGTGCCCCACCGCAGGTCATCGCATCGGGCTCGGACTCGTTCGAGGAGAGTTCCTCCAGGCCGGCCCAGCGGCGGGCGACAGGGTCTCAGGCTCCGGGCGATCCGCGGCGCCGCGCGGCGCCCGGAGCCCGGAGCCCGGAGCCCGGAGCCCGGAACCGACCCGGGTACCCATCGACCCATCACGGCGGCGCCGGCCCAGGCGAGCGCACCCGTACTGGTGCCGACGTACCGGGGCCCGTCCTCGACGAACTCGAAGGTGCTCGGGGTTCTCCCGAGCAGGGCAGAGGCCCGCTCGGCGAGAGCGACGCGGCCGTGCACGGTGCCCTCTGGTTCGGTGAACGTGACGTCGTCGGTGTGGATGTCGTCGATCACGCGACGGCGCGCGTCCGCGTCCCTGTCGCTGAACACGCGGTGCAGGTTGGCGTCGAGGAGCTCACGAGCGTCAGCCACAGGGCCTCCCTGGAGTCGATGCGCCCCCGTGCGGGTTCCGCGCACGTCCCCCACATCCCACGGCGTCGTTCCACGCCGCCCCCGACGCCCGGCTCCCACACCCCGGCTCCCACACCCCGCACCTAATCGTTTGCGCCGATCGCACGTCCACGAGCCCCGTGCCAGAGTGTGGCCGATCCGCGCGTGAACGTTCACATCGGCGCAACGGGGCGCCAGCGCGGCCGGCTCCAGGAGGCAGACCACATGCATCGAACAGCCCGACGGCTGCTGCTCGCCGTCACGCTCAGCGTCGCACTGGCCGGAGGGGTCGCGGCTGGGACCGTGCCCGCCTCCGCCGAGAGCAACGGGGGCACCCGCGTGATGCCCCTGGGCGACTCGATCACCGAAGGCATCGGCATGTCCGGAGGCGGTGGCTACCGCGTCGGCCTGTGGCAGCGCCTGGCCCAGGACGGCTACACCACGGACTTCGTCGGGTCGGGCTTCAACGGACCGTCGAGCCTGTGGGACCACGACCACGAGGGGCACTCGGGCTGGCGGATCGACCAGATCGACGCCAACGTCGTCAACTGGGTGCGCACGTACCAGCCGCGCACCGTGCTGCTGCACATCGGCACCAACGACATCAGCCAGAACCGCGACCTGGCGAACGCACCGAACCGGCTCGCGGGGGTCATCGACAAGATCACCAGCACGTCCCCGCAGACCGACGTCTTCGTCGCGACCCTCATCCCGGTCTCGTACGCGAACTCGCAGGTGCAGTCCTACAACTCCGCCATCCCCGGCATCGTGTCGAGCAGGGCCAACGCCGGCAAGCGCGTGCACCTCGTCGACATGAACCGGGCGGTCAGCCTCTCCGACCTCCCCGACGGCGTGCACCCCAACGCGAACGGCTACGACAAGATGGCGGCCGCCTGGTACGCGGCGCTGCGTGCCGTGCCGGGGAGCATCGGCAACCCGTCGGGGGGCACGACCCCCACTCCCACGCCGACCCCTACCCCGACGCCCAGCCCGACCCCCGACCCCGGCACCGGTCCGGTGGACACCTCGGCCTGGTACACGCTCGTCAACCGCAACAGCGGCAAGGCCATCGACGTGTACAACCTGTCCACCGCGGACGGCGCACGCATCACCCAGTGGTCCCGCAACGGCGGCAACCAGCAGCAGTGGCAGTTCGTCAGCACCGGCAACGGCTACTACAAGGTGAAGTCGCGGCTGTCGGGCAAGATCCTCGACGTCAGCGGGAACTCCACCGCCGACGGCGCGGCGATCCAGCAGTACAGCGACCACGGCGGCACCAACCAGCAGTTCAGCATCCAGACGATCGACGCCTACGTCCAGCTGATCGCCCGGAACAGCGGCAAGGCCGTCGAGGTGCAGGGTGCCTCCACCAGCGACGGCGGGAACATCGTCCAGTACTCCGACTGGAACGGCACCAACCAGCAGTGGCAGCTGGTCAAGGTGGGCTGAGCGGGCGCGTCACCGGGGCACCGGGCCACCTCCACGCCCTCGAGCGCAGTCCCAGCGGGACAGCCCGCGAGGCGGCCGTGCGGCACCTCCGGGACTCGATCCTCCACCAGGGGCGGTGCTCAGCGCCGGCCCGCCGGCCATCCGGGTGGTGACGATGCTGCTGGCGAAGGGAAGGGCGCACCCCGACACCGTCGAGGGGATCGTGGGCTTCCTCGAGAAGACCGCCTGGTGCATGGACGACTGGATCCAGTGGGGCTCCCCGGCGTGGATGCTCCCGCTGGGGGTCGACGCCCTCGCGGAGGGGTACCCGGCGGTCAGGACGCTGGTGGAGAGGTCCTCACCCGGCGACGCCTACCTGTACGCGCGCCCGCTCGGGGCGATCGCCCTCCTGCCGCCCCTCGCGGACCGGCGCGAGGAGGCCGCCGCGCTCATCCGTACGGCGATGGACCGCAGCACCGAGCCTCGGCACGAGTTCGTCGACGTGCTCACGGACCTCGGGGCGGATGTGCGCGTCCTCCTCGCCGGCCGAGCTTCGAGACGATCGCCCCGGCGGCGTGCCGCTTCGTCAGGGACAACCCGTTCCGCGTGGCGGACGGCTGGGGCGCGGTGACCCGCTTCGCCTTCCCTGAGCCGTACGGCCCGGACCGCCCCCTGAGCGACTCCCAGCGGGCCCTGCTCGACGCCCTCGTCGACACCGACCGCGTCTGGACGTCCGGGGACGACGAGGCGCGCCGGGTCCTCGAGGACTGCGGCCTCCCCCAGGACCGGGAGGCGTGCCGCGCGCTCGTGACATGACCTCCCGCACGTCGCGGGCGCGCCCGTCAGCCACGTGCTCGGCGGATCTCCCGACGGCTCGGCTGACGCCTCGCGGCTTCGTCGACGTCCTTGAACCACTCCGCGCGGTGCAGCGCCTGGGAGTCGCCCCGCGTCGGCTGGCGCCGGTGCTCTGCCTTCTCGCGCCGGCGCCGCTCGGCGAAGACCGCCGTGTAACGCAGGCGACTCCCCCGCGACGCCTCCAGCACCTCGAGCGCCGCCAGCAGCGTGACCTCGGTCCAGTCGTCCGTTCGACGTGCTCCGAGCCGCCCGCCGCGGTGGTCGGTGACACCCACCAGCTGACGCAGGTGCCGCTCGGTGCCCTCGAACCCGAGAGGGGCGTGGAGGTTGATCAGCGACCTCAGCGCACTGGATCGATGCCTCAGAGGCAGCCTCGGGTCCCGGACCCGGCGCGCTCACACGTCCCAGCTCACCGGCGCAGGCTAGCCGACCCCCACCACGCCCGAGCCTCGTCATGGACGGCGGGCCTTGGCGACCGTCCACCCGCCTGGTTCCCTGGAACGGTGGACATGGCGCTCCCGCCGTTCGCCGCCTGGCGGTTCGCCGGAGCGGTCGACGGGTTCGAGGTGGTCTACCTCGAGCCGGGCAGGTTGCGCGGGCACACGTCCGCCGTCGAGGACGGCCGGGCGCACGCCGTCGCGTACGAGATCACGCTCGACGACAACTGGAGGACCCGGTCGGTCCGAGTCTCGTCCGACACCGTGAGCGGGCTGCGCACCACCGAGCTCCTCTCCGACGGCCAGGGCAGATGGACCGTCGACGGCCGACCGGCACCCCGTCTGGACGGGCTGCTCGACGTCGACCTCGAGGCGTCCGCCTGCACGAACACGTTCCCGGTCCACCGGTTGACGCTGCCCGTCGGGAAGGAGGTCGCCACTCCCGCCGTCTACGTCCAGGCGGCCGACCTGACCGTCCGGCGGCTCGACCAGTCCTACCGACGGCTGGACGACGACCACTTCGCCTACCGGGCGGAGGGCGGGTTCGAGGCCGTCCTCACCTACGACACGTACGGGCTCGTGCTCGACTACCCGGGCATCGCCGTGCGGTTCGCCTGACGCTGACCACGACGGTCGCCTCGTGACGGTCATGACGGTCGCCCCGTGACGGTCGACGGCCCGCACCGGGGCGTGCCAGCGTGAACCATGCGCGATCACATCGAGCTGAGCGCGGGCCGCATCGACTACGTGGACACGGGTGGCGACGGACCCGTGCTCGTCTTCGCGCACGGCGTCCCCATGAACGAGACGCAGTGGCGCAAGGTCGTGCCACTGCTCACCGGGTGCCGGTGCATCCTGCCGACCCTCCCGCTCGGCGGCCACCGGCAGCCGATGCGCCCGGGTGCGGACCTGACCCACCGCGGCGTGGCGCTGCTGCTCGGCGAGCTCCTCGAGCGGCTCGACCTCACGGACGTGACGCTCGTGCTCAACGACTGGGGCGGTGGCCAGTTCCTCGTCTCCGAGGGCCGCGCGCAACGCGTCGGGCGGATGGTGCTGGTGGCGTGCGAGGCGTTCGACAACTTCCCGCCCGCACCGGCCAAGGCCCTGGCGGCGGCCGCCCGGGTGCCGGGCGGGATCTGGCTCGTCGTGCAGCTGATGCGAACCCGCTGGTTCCGGCACAGCCCACGCGCCTACGGCGCCATGAGCCTGCGCGGCATCCCGGACGACGTCTTCGACGACTGGATCGCACCCGCGCTGAGGTCACGGGCGATCCGGCGCGACTTCGCGGCGTTCGCGGCCTCGGCACCGGATCGCGCGACGCTCCTGGCCTGGTCCGAGCGGCTTGCCGACTTCACGGGCCCCGTGCTGGTGGTGTGGGCGCAGGACGACCCGATGATGCCTCGCGAGCACGGGCCGCGGCTCGCGGCCCTCTACCCGGCCGGACGCCTCGTCGAGATCGCCGACTCCTCGACACTCGTCCCCGAGGACCAGCCCGAGCGGCTCGCCGAGGCGATCCTCGACTTCCTCGAGGACTCGGCCTAGACCAGGGTCACTGAGCGCGGGGGTGCTGACGACACCGGGCCCTTCACCGGCGGTGGGCCGCCCGCGGCGTCGCAGGGCGGCGGGGTCGTGCCCGGCTTCGGCCTCGTCGGCCCATGCTTGGATCTGGGCGTCGTCGACCGGCTTGCCGTGGATCTCGCCGCGAGCAGCCATGTGCATTTCGTATACGAAACCGCTGAGGCTGCAAGGGCCGCCGGCGCAGGTGGGCGCGCGGATCGCTCAGCCGAGGAGCGGTTTCGCCATGCTGAGCGCGAGCCCGGCGGGCAACAGGAGGCAGACGCGCTGCACCGGGTCACCGCGCCCGTCACGGAGCACGTCCGACGTCAGGCACGCGGGGACGGCGAGATCCTGCTGAAGCCCGTGGACCGTCAGCCCAGCGGCTGAGCCCTCACAGAGGGCGCGGCCGGTACGCCTCCAGCAGGCGCTCCGTGAGGGCGTCGAACTGCGGGTCGACCACCCGGCGCGCGGGGTCCGCGTCGTGCCAGGCGACGATCTCGCGGGCGCCCTGCGCGAACGGGATGCGGGGCGAGAACTGCGGGACCAGCCGCCGGATCTTCGAGTTGTCGAAGATCATCGTGTGCGCCTTGTCGCCGAGGATCCCGGCGCCCAGCTCGGGGTCGGCGGCCGCGATCGCGTCGGACGCGACGTGCACGAGCCGCGGCTCGTCCACGCCGGCAGCCCGGGCCATCGCGCGGAAGATCTGGTCCCACGACGGCGCCTCGTCGCCGGTGATGTGGAACGCCTCGCCGATCGCCTCCTCGCGACCCAGCAGCCCGACCAGCCCGACCGCGACGTCGGCGCTGTGCGTGATCGTCCACCGCGACGTCCCGTCCCCGGGCACGACGACCTCCAGGCCGCGGCGCATCCGGTCGACGACCGTCCAGCCGCCGTCCATCGGGACGAGCGTGGCGTCGTAGGTGTGCGACGGGCGCACGATCGTGATCGGCAGGCCGGTGTCGCGGTACGCCCGGACGAGCAGGTCCTCGCACGCGATCTTGTTGCGGGAGTACTCCCAGAACGGGTTGCGCAGCGGCGTCGACTCGACGACGGGCAGGTGGGTGGGCGGCGTCTGGTACGCCGAGGCGGAGCTGATGAACACGTACTGCCCGGTGCGGCCGGTGAACAGGTCGAGGTCGGCCTGGACGTGCTCGGGGGTGAACGCCGTGAACTCCACGACGGCGTCGAACTCCAGGTCACCCAGCGCGGCGCGCACGGACTGCGGGTCGCGGACGTCGGCGTGCAGGACGCGGGCGCCGTCGGGCACCGGCCGCGTCGACGACCGACCACGGTTGAGCAGGGTGACCTCGACACCCTCCGCGACCGCCCGCCGGGCCGCCTCCGTGCTGATGATGCCGGTCCCGCCGATGAACAACGCGCTCAGTGCCATGACACGCAGGATACGGAACTGTCCGCACCGATCAGCGGGGTGGAGCGGCGCGTGCCTCGACGTCCAGGATGTCGCCGGGGCGACGGTCCAGCGCGTCGCAGATCGCGGTGAGCGTGGAGGACCGGACGGCACGGGCACGTCCGTTCTCGAGCACCGAGAGGTTGGCGACGGTATCCCCCCCTGTGCCCGGGAGTGAGCGATACCGTCGCGTCGTGGCTGAGGTCGACGCACGGTGGGTGCGGCTGCTCGCGCTGGGTCAGGGGCCCGAGGACGCCGACGTGGACGACGAGGCGGCGTCCCTGGTGCAGCAGCTCCAGGTCGAGGCTGCGGAGTCCGTCCTCGAGCTGGCTCTGAGCGCGCTGTCGCACGACGACCCGTGGCACCGCCGGGCCGCGGCGTGGGTCCTCGGACAGTTCGGGTACCCGGAGGGACGACCCTTCGGCGCGCGCGTGCTCCCCGAGGTGCTGCGCGCGGCTCGCGCGGAGCGGGACGACGACGTCCGTGAGGACCTGGTGGACGCCCTGGGCAAGGCGGAGGACGTCGCGTGGCTCGACGAGCTGCTGTCGTTCGCGGGGGACCCGGCTCCCGGCGTGCGCCGCGCGGTGGCGATGTCCGTACCGGGCATGCCCTACGCCGCACCCCCGACCGAGCGGGCTCTCGATACGTTGATCACGCTCTCGTCGGACCCCGATCCCCGCGTCCGTGACTGGGCGACCTTCGGCCTGGGTTCCCAGTGGTCGCAGGACTCACCCGCGATCCGCGCCGCCCTGCTCGCGCGGCTGGACGACGAGGACCCCGACACAGCAGCGGAGGCGCTGCTGGGGCTGGCCCGCCGCGGGGACCCGGCGGCGCTCGCCCGGGTCCTGGCTCTGATCGAGGAACCCGACAGGCTCATCGGGCTCGTGGTGCTCGAGGCGGCGGCAGAGCTCGCGGACCCCGTGCTGCTGGCGGCGTTGGAGGAGATCGCACGGGCGTGGGCCGGCGACGAGGACGAGCACACCGAGGCCGTGGCGTTCGCGATCGCCAGGTGTGACCCGGGGGCGCCCGAGTCGGCGCGGCAGATCGAGCAGCAGATCGTCACCGCTGTCGACGAGCGTGTCGCCGGCACGGGGTGGTCGCTCGCGCTGACGGGCACCTACCCGCGCACGCAGCTGTGGCCCCGTCGTCCCGACGGTGCGGTCGACGAGTCGCTCGAGCCGGGCCTCGTGTGGGAGCGACGCGCCCCAGACGAGTCCGCGATCGACGCCGTCGTGATCCAGGGCGTCACCACGATCCACGAGGCCGCGGCCCGTCGGGGTTGAGACCCACCCGCCTGGTCCGGAGCCGCTGGATCCGCGTGCCCGCTACACCCCGCAACGCGGCTCCGACGCGCCGCCGGACGGCGCTCAGTCGGACGTGCAGCCCGTCGAGCCCGCCGACCACCTCGTCGCGCTGCTGCCCGGTGAGCGCGTCGGAGGTGTGAACACCACGGCGATCCACCCGGAGCGGCGGGCGTCCTGCGTGCTCGCGTCGACGAACGCCCGGGCGTCGTCCTGCGACATCAGGCATCACGTCGTGCGAACGTCACGGACGCCGCCGCGACGCACGCGGCGACCCATGCCGTCAGGACCCCGAGACCCGCCCCACGCGTCAACGCGTCAGGGCCCTCGGGCGTCCCGACGGCGCTCAGCGCCGCGTCCTGCGGGAGAAGCGCGATCACCTGCGGCAGCGCACCGCGCAGGGTCGGTGCGACGAGCAGGGCGGCGACGACGAGCACGACCAGCGGCACCACCGCGCCACGAGCCAGCACCGCGAACCCGAACGCGAGCACCGACACCAACGTGTACGCGCTCACCAGCGCGAGCACCGCCGTCACGGCATCACGTGGCCCGAGCGTGCCCGCGCCCAGGGCGCCCGCGTGCTGGACGAGGTATGCCGGCGCCACGACCACGAGCGCGGCGGCTGCGCTCACGCCCGCCGCCACGGCCAGGTGGGCGCGGAACGACCGGGCGCGGTCCGGCGTCGCGAGCAGGCTCGAGCGCAGCTGCCCGCCGGTGTACTCGCTCCCCGCCGCGATCGCACCGAGCGCTGCGAAGACGTACACGGGCGCGAGCATGAGACTGCCGACCTGGCCGAGCGGGGTCCCGCCGTCGGCTCCGGCCAGGCGCAGCGTGTCGTCGCGCGCGAGCACCGCCAGCACCATGTCGGCGACGAGCGCGGCGCCCACCACCGCCCACGCCGACGGGAGGGTGCGGACCTTCGTGAGCTCCGCGGCGAGCACGGCGCTCACGGCGCCTCCCGGCGGGTGAACGCCGTACCCGCGGCGATCCCGAGCACGACGACCCACGTCGCCAGCACCGCGACCGCGAGCGTCCGCCCCGACGTCAGGTCGGGCGTGGACACGGGGTCCAGCAGCAGGTTGCGACCCGCACTGACCGGCAGCCAGCGGTCCAGGGTCGGCGCGAGGGCCTGGGACATCGCCACGGCGGTCAGGACCACCGCCACCATCACCGCGATCACCACGCTGCGCGTGACGAGCGTGACCGCGTACGTCACCAGGCACAGCGCCACCGCGAGGACGACGAACCGAGCCTGCGCGGACAACGCGGCCTGGCTCACGACGAGCCCGGACTGCCACTGCCGCACCGCGAGCCAGGTGAACAGCGTCGACACCGCGGCGACCAGCAACGCAGGCAGGAGGAGGAAGATGCCGGCGGCGCCGAGCTTCGCGGCGACCAGGTGCCCGCGCGCGGGCACCGCGAGCATGCTCGTGCGCAGCTGACGCCCGCGGAACTCCTGCCCGGCGATCACCGCCGCCACCACCGGCAGGAAGATGCACGTCTCGAGCGACGACGCGACGAGACTCTCCAGCATCGCCTGCTCCGCGTCCTGCGGCTGCCCGACGAAGATCTCGATGATCCCGTCGGGCGTGATGGCGGCGACCGCGTCGGAGTACAGGGACAACGACGTCGCACCCACGAGCACCTGGAGCGCCAGCACGCCACCGAGCGTGAGCCACACGCTGCGCAGCGTGAGGATCTTCGTCAGCTCGGAACGCACGACCGCCACGAGCGCGCTCACCGGGCCGCGCCCGCGGCCAGTGCGGCGAAGAACGCGTCCTCGAGCGAGAGGTGCCCCGCGACCACCTCGCCGAGCGTCCCGTGCACGAGGACCCGACCGCGGTCGATGATCACCAGGTCGTCGACCGTGTCCGCCATCTCCGCCATCTGGTGGCTCGAGACCAGCACGGTGCGCCCCTGCGCGGCGAACTCGCGCATCAGGGTGCGGATCCACCGGATCCCCGCGGGGTCCAGGCCGTTCGTCGGCTCGTCGAGGACGACGACCTGCGGGTCGCCGAGCAGCGCCGCCGCGATGCCCAGACGCTGCGCCATCCCCGACGAGAACGTGCGCACCCGCTGCGACCGGGCTCGCTCGAGATCCACGAGTCCGAGCACCTCGTCGACCCGCGACCGCGGGATCCGGTTCGACTGGGCGATCCACCGGAGGTGGTCGACCGCGCGACGCTCCGGGACCGCACCCGCGCCGTCCAGCATGGCCCCCACCGTCCGCAGGGGGTCCCGCAGCTCGGCGTACCGCCGACCGCCGATCGTCGCCGTGCCGCTCGTCGCAGAGCTCAGTCCGAGCAGGATGCGCAGCGTCGTCGACTTGCCGGCGCCGTTCGGACCGAGGAACCCCGTCACGCGGCCGGGCACCGCGGTGAACGTCACGTCGTCGACGGCCATGGACTGCCGGTACCGCTTGGACAGGTGCTCGATCGTGATCACGTGGACCTCACGGACGTGCGGGAAGGACGCCTCGATCCTGTCCGCACCCCACCGGCGCCCGGGTCACCCGGAAGTAGACACCTGCCGAGTCGCGGGCAGGCGGGCAAGGACCTCGAACCCACCCGCCGGGTGGTCCGCCCAGTCCACGGTGCCCCCCACCAGGGTGGCGCGCTCACGCATCCCCGTCAGGCCGTATCCCGGTTCCGTGCCCCCGGCGCCCGGACCCCGGTCCCGGACACGCACGCTCACGTGCGACCCCTCCGACCCGACCACCACCGTGCACGGGGCGCCGGGCGCATGACGCACCGTGTTGGCCAGCGCCTCCTGGACGATGCGGAAGACCACCAGGCTCGTCGCCTCGTCGACCCGCTCGTCGACCTCGATCAGCGCCTCGACGTGGACACCTGCACCACGCGTCCGCGCCACCAGCTCCTGCAGACGGGACGCGAGCCCGCCCTGGTCGGGCGCGTCCGACGACGACGTCCGCAAGGCGCCGACCAGGCCCTGGACGTCCTCCAGCGTGCCGCGGGCCCGGACCTCGATGTCGGCCAGCGCCTCACGCAGCTCGTCCTCGTCCGCGTCGGGCAGCGAGCGGGCCACCCCGGCCTCCGCGCTCAGCAGGCCGAGCGCGTGACCCACCACGTCGTGCACGTCACGGGCGACCTCCAGCCGCGCCGCGACCCGCGCGGCCTCGGCCGCCACCTCGATCCGGCGGCCGACCGCCGTGCCGAGCAACCACGCCACGCCCGGCGCGGCCACGGACAGGACCATCCACTGCGCCACCTGCCGGCTGTCGTCCGGGACACCCGACACGGCCAGGACGACGAGCAGCACGGCGACGAGCCCGATCACCAGCCGGCGTGCGCTCGCGGCACGACGCACCGCCAACGGGTACAGGCACCACGCGACCGCGAGCATGAAGTCCTCCGTGACCCCGAGCGCCATCGCGCCCAGGGTCGCGAGCCCGACACCCGCCACGACGAGGGTGGGGAGCCGCTCCCTGACCAGCATCGCCACCCCGACGAACGCCGCGAGCGACAGCCCTACCGCGCGATGCCACGGATCGTCCGCGCCCATCGCGGGCGGCAGCCAGAACACACCCAGGACGACCGCCGCGGCGACAGCGTTCACCGACCACCGGACCAGCGCCGACGACTCGTGCGGCGACGGCGCCGCGAGCGCAGAGCCTGGCATGCGACGGATGCTAGACCACCCCGATCCGGCACCGGCGGCCGGCCGTGGCCCGGGATACTTGCGTGCTATGACCGAACCGTCCATCCGGGTCGTCGTCGCCGACGACGACCCGTCGTTCCGGGGCGTCTACCGCAAGCTCTTCGAACGGACCCCGGGCTTCCGTCTCGAGGGCGAGGCGGGGGACGGCGACGAGGCCGTCCGCCTCGTGCGGGCCTACCAGCCCCACGTGGCGCTCCTGGACGTCCAGATGCCGCGTCGCACGGGCCTCGACGCGGCGCGCGAGATCCTCCAGGACGTGCCCGACGTGCGCGTGGTCATGCTCACGACCTTCGACCTCGACGACTACGTGCACGAGGCGCTGAGCCTGGGGGTCTCCGGGTTCCTGCTCAAGAACGCCTCGCCGCAGGAGGTCCTCGCCGGCGTGCGCACCGCGCACGCCGGCCACGCCCACCTCGCCCCGGAGGTCACGGCCCGGCTCCTGCGCCAGCTCGCCCCACCCCGCCCCGAACGTCCGCACACGTTCGTCGGGCGGCTGCTCACCCCGCGCGAGCTCGAGGTCGTCCGGCTGGTGGCCCGTGGGTGCAGCAACCAGGAGATCGCGGACCAGCTCGTGCTCAGCACCGAGACCGTGCGCACCTACCTCCGGCGCATGTTCGTCAAGCTCGGCGTCAAGGACCGCACGCACCTCGCGGTCCTCGCGCACGAGGCAGGGCTTCTGCACGAGACCCGCTGACGGGCAGCGCCCGGCGAGGATCCGGTCGGCAGGAGGCAGACGAGTCCGGACGAGCGACGGCCCGACGGGCTGGCCCGCCGAGCCTCCGGGGACCTACCGGACGACCCGGACCTCCTGGGGCCAGCCGCACCCCTCGGCGACCCTGCCCGCCCACATCTTGGCCGTGTCCAGGTCGGGCACGTCGATGATCGTGATCCCGCCCAGCTGCTCGACGGTCTCGGCGTAGGGACCGTCGGTGATCGACAGGGTCCCGCTCGTCGCGTCGGCGGTGAACGCGTCGGCCGGGTCCTCCTCGAGCCCGCCGGCGAAGACCAGGACCCCCGCCGCCTCCATGTCACGGACGACCGCCGTGCTGGGCTCCACGCGGCTGCGGAACCACTCGGCCGGGTGGTCCCCCACCCACTGCTGCTGGAAGTAGATGGCGTACTGCGTCATGACGCTCCTCCTGCGTGCTCGCCCCGTGTGGCCCGACACCACTGTGACGGGCAGGGGTCGCGGGATTCGACAGGGCGGTCGGGGCAGGTGCGCAACCGGCGGGTGCCGAGGACGCTGCCACGCAGGACACGGAGCAGCCCTCGCGGGCATCGACGCTCTGCTCACTAGGGTGGCTCCGCATGACGACGAGCGAGATCACCGCAGATCTCGTCCGCGACCTGCTGCGGGACCAGCACCCCGACCTGGCCGATCTCCCGCTCCGCGAGGTCGACGGCGGCTGGGGCAACCAGATGTGGCGCCTCGGCAGCGAGCTGGCCGTGCGGATCCAGCGGATGGACACGACGCCCGACCACCAGCTCAAGGAGCGCCGGTGGCTGCCGCTGCTCGCCCCACGCCTGCCGCTGCCCGTTCCCGTCCCGGTGCGCGACGGTGCGCCGTCCGCGCGGTTCCCCAAGCTCTGGACGGTGATGACGTGGGTCCCGGGAACGCCGCTGGACCACGGGTCGATCACTCGCGGCGAGCACGCGGCCGACGCCCTGGCGGCGTTCCTCCGGGCGCTGCACGTGGAGGCGCCCCCCGACGCGCCGGTGAGTACCGACCGCGGCGCGCACCCCCGGGACTGCACCGACGGCTTCGAGCACTTCCTCGGCTCCGTCGGTGCCGAGGCGATCGGCCGGGACGCCGCCGACGTCCGAGCCGTCTGGGACGACGCCGTCGCCGCCCCCGCCTGGCGGAGCCTGCCGGTGTGGGTGCACGGGGACCTGCACCCGGCGAACGTCGTCGTCACCGACGGGACGCTGGCCGGCGTCGTGGACTTCGGCGACCTGTTCGCCGGCGACCCGGCGTGGGACCTCGCGGCGGCGTGGCTCCTGCTGCCGGCGGGCGTCACCGCGCGCTTCTTCGCCACCTACGCGCAGGCGGACGAGGCGACCGTCCGACGTGCCCGCGGACTGGCCGCCGTGAAGAGCCTCTTCCTGATGCTCATGGGCCAGAACGGGGACCGCGGCCTGCCCGGCGGGAAGCCCGCGTGGGGGCCGGCGGGACGCGCGGCGCTCGACCGGGTGCTGGGCGAACGGCTGTTCTGACGTGGTCCGCAGCGTGCGCCGGGACGGTCGCCGTCAGGGCTGCGCCGCGGCGGGCCGGTGCGCGGCGGGACGCGTCTCGAAGACGGCGACCTCGTCCGCGGCTGCGGCGAACTGGGCAGGTTCGGCGCCCTCGACGATCCCGAGGCGGATGAAGAACTGGACGCCGTGGGGCACCTCGGTCGGGAACGCGGTCATGACGCGCCTGCGAACGGCGGGGTCGGTGACCTCGACCAGGTCGACGTCCTCGTGCGCGCGTCCTCGCGTGAGGCGACCGTGACCGGCGGCGCGGGCGTTCCTGGCCCAGCTCGAGTCGGCGAGCCCGGCGATGACGTAACGGCGACCGTCGACGGTGAGCGGTGAGACGGGCGTCGACCGCGGTTCGCCGGTGGTGCGGCCGGGGATCGTGATGATGTGGATGGTCCCGAGCGGCACGCCGAGCCGGTGCAGGAGCTTCACGAGGCGGTTGGCGGGCTTCAACCATCCGGGCAAGGTGCCGGTGTCGGACATGGGGTGGCTCCCTTCCAGGGCCGGCTCGTGGCGCGGCGGCCAGCGGCGTCGGTGATGACGTCGCGTCGACAGCGACGATCCTGGTTCCTGCACGTCGCCGGGAGGACCGGGCTCTCTCCCCGGTAGTGTTCGACTCGGGATCATCCCGAGCCGGGATGTGACGCCAACGGGATAGTCCCGCATTGGAGAGATTACGCACCGGGGGTGGGAGATGTCGAGCCCGAACGGCGACCGGATCCGCCGGGCGCTCCAGGGTGCGCTGGTCAACGCGGTGCTCGGGAACGAGCGCATCGCGCGCGAGCTCGACCTGCTCGTCACCGACCTCCAGACGCTGCACCTGCTCGTCCTGCGTGAGGACGTCCGCACGCCCAAGGAGCTCAGCCGGACCACGGGACTGCCGACCAGCACCGTGACACGCGTCCTCGACCGCCTGGAGGCCGCGGGCTACGTCCGCCGCGTGCGCGACCCCCAGGATCGGCGCCGCATCAACATCGAGCTCGTCGCCGAGAGGATCGAGCCAATCATCGGCCGCTACGACCAGTACACGCAGAGCCTCGAACGCACGGACGCCGAGTTCAGCGAGGACGAGCTGGGGATCGTCGCCCGCTACCTCGAGCGGACCGCCTCCACCTTCTGAGGCACGGCCGCGCAGCCGGGACGAGTGGCGCGATGCCCTCACGCACCTGGCGTGATCAGAGCAGGGCGAGGAACCGCTCCGCGTCGCCGACGCGGGGGAGGTTGTTGAACATGACGTAGGGGGACGGTCGACCGTCGACCATGTCCCGGAGCCGGCGCAGCTCGTCGTCGGAGTGGACGTGACGCGAGCCGGTCGTGCCGTGCAGGCGGTAGTAGGTCTGCTCGGGCGTCACGGTCTCTGTCTGCATCGGGTCGACGACGTGAACGAGATCCAGCTCGGCGCACAGCTCGGTGACCAGCTGCGTGGGCCACTCACCACGGGGCTCCCACAGCAGCCGCCCCGCGGGCCGCTCCACCTGCGTCATGAAGGTGCGCAGCCGTCCGACGTTGTCGGCCGTCGCGCGAAAGCTCTTCGGACACTGCAGCAGGACGGCGGTGGCCTGCAGGATCCGGGCGCACTCGAGAGTCCGCTGCCACCCCGCGAGGACCGCGGGCGTGGTCCGGAACGCTCCGACCTGGCCACGTGCGCTGTCCGGCAGAGGCTGCTTCATCCGCCGGTAGGTGGGGCTGTTGGACTCGTGGGTGACGACCTGCCACGCCTTGATCGTGAACTCGAAACCGGCCGGCACCTGGGCTCGCCAGCGCATCAGCACGGCGTCAGAGGGTGGTTCGTAGAACGTGTGCTGCACCTCGACGACGGGGAAGCGACGTACGTACGACGCCTGCGAGACGGTCCAGCCGCACAGGCCTACGCGAGCACCCACCTTGCCTATCCGTCCCAGGTGTCGCGCGCTCGAACCAACGCCGTGCGCACCATCATCCAGTCGGCCATGCAGCCGATCCTCCCAGGAAGAACACCTGCGAAGCGGGTCCGCAAGAACCCTGGTCTCGCCGCGACGTCGGCGACCTCTCTCTGGACCGTGCTCCCAGGCGTGCGCGACCATCGAGTGGAGGTGATGCTCATGGCCACCCTGGGCCACGGCAAGATCTGCCACGTCGAGCTGCCGGCGGACGACCCGCAGAAGGCCGCAGAGTTCTACGCCCGCGTCTTCGGCTGGAAGGTGCGGGCCGAGCACGGCACCTACTTCTTCGAGGACTCGACCGACGAGGTCAGCGGTCACTGGGTCCCCCACCGCGAGCCGACCCCGCCCGGGATGCTCGTGTACATCTGGGTCGACGACCTTGCCGCGGCCGTCCAGCGCGTCAGGGCCGAGGGGTGCGAGATCGTCCAGCCGGTCGGAGGGGATCCGGCTGAGCTGACCGCTCGATTCCGCGACCCCGGTGGCAGCGTCGTGGGCCTCTATCAGGAACCCACGACGCCCGCAGACGAGCCATCGGATCCGCCCGCTGACTGACGCTGCGGCGATGGCGACCGGGTGAGCGAACCTCCTGATGGGAGGCCCGTGTGGCAGGCAACGGCGTGCGCCGTCACGCGTCGAGTGGCTCGCCGGTCGGATCGTCGCCCGCGTCGTCGCGCAGCGTCGGGCCGCCCAGGGGGTCGGTCGACCACGCGACGAGCCGCCATCCGCCGGCCGGGTCGCCGTCGATCTCGATCGCACCGGTGTTGTCCAGCGGAGTCCGCTCGACGTCGTCGACGTCGACACCCGCGACACGGGCGGCCACCCAGCAGCGGATGGCGGCTCCGTGCGAGACCACGACCGCGGTGCTCCCGCCCGCGGCGACGACCTGCGCGACGGCGTCGTCGAAGCGCGCCAGGAACGTCGCCCCGTCGGGCCCGCCCGGCATGCGCCGGTGCGTGTCGCCGCGCGCCCAGGCGAACACCGTCGAGAGGTAGGCCTGGTGCGCCTCGTGACCGCTGGACATCTCCAGGTCGCCGGCGTCCACCTCCCGCAGCCCGTCGTAGGTCGTCGGCGCGAGGCTCAGGCGATCCGCGAGCGGGGCCGCGGTGAGCGCCGTGCGCAGCAGGGTCGAGACCGCGATCGCGTCGATGCGGCGGCCCTCCAGCGCCGCCGGCACCGCAGCGGCCTGGCGCTCGCCCAGCGCGGTGAGCCGCGGGCCCGGGATGGCGGTGTCGACGAGTCCTCGCACGTTCGACGGGGTCTGGCCGTGCCGCAGCAGCAAGAGACGCATGCGGCATTGTCACCGCCGGATCGTCAGGTCTCGACGGCGGTTGCCCGCCGCACAGCGCGTCGTCGGACGGTCCGTCACCACCGCCACTGACGTGTCAGCACCCTGCCTCCCCGGGGACGACCTCCTCGATCCGGCGCATCCGCCTGACCGGGGAGGCGACGACGGGCAGGCTCGCGAGGGCCATCGGGAGGGCGCCGATCACGGCGGCGAGCCACGGGCCGAGGCTGGTCACCAGGACACCCCCGACGAGCGCCCCGACGGCCAGGCTGCCCCACGACGCGAGGCGGTAGGTGGCATTGACCCGACCGCGGAGCTCCGGGGCCACGGCGAGCTGGCGCAGGCTGACGGCCTGGGAGTTGGCGACGCCGATCCCGACGCCGGACACCACGAAGGCCACGGTGAGGCCGGCGAGCGCCGGCCAGCTCGGCTCCCGGGCGCCGACGACCCCCGCGAGGGGAGCGGTGTTCCCGACCAGCATCGCCACGACGAGGGAGCGCCCGTACCCGAACCGGAGGGTCAGTCGCTGGCTGAGGGCGCTGCCGACGGCCGCGCCGACACCCACGGCCATGCTCACGGCGCCGAGGACGACGGGCCCCCACCCGAACGTCTGCAGCACCAGGACCGTCAGGGCGAGCAGCAGGATCTCGTTGCCGAAGTTCCACAGGCCCGCTTCGGCGACCAGCGCGCGCAGGATCCGGTGCTGCGACAGCGCGGCCAGGCCGACCTTCAGCTCGGCGAGCGCGGAACCGCGCGGAGCGCTCGGACGCCGGGACTCGGGCACCCGGACGCGCGCGAGCAACGCGCCCGAGAGCAGGTACCCGAGCGCGTTCAGGGCGACCGCGATCGGAGCGGTCAGTGCCTGCACGAGCAGGCCGCCCGCCCCCGAACCGGCGACGCCGATGACGGACTGGGTGGCGGTGATGCGGGCGTTCGCGTCGATCAGCGCGCGGTCCTCGACCACGAGCGGCAGGAAGGAGAAGTCCGCCAAGGTGTAGAGCACGGTGAGCGACCCGATCAGCGCGGCCGCGACGACGAGCATCGGCACCGTGAGCCGGCCGCTCACCGCCAGGGCGCACACCGCGACCAGGAGCAGGCCGCGGGCGAGGTCGGCGCCGATCATCAGGGGCCGTCGCCGCACGCGGTCGACGAGCACCCCCAGGGCGAGAGTGAGGACGAGGTACGGCGTCAGCAGCGCGGCCCGGACGAACGAGAGCTCGGAGGCGGAGGCTCCCAACGTGACCACCGCGAGGACCGGGACCGCCAGCTCGCCGATCTCCGCCCCGAGGGCCGAGAAGGCCCCGGCGCCCCAGACGCGCCGGAACGCCGGGACCCGCCACGCGCTGGTAACCGTCGTCATGCTGACAGAGGTTATGGACCAACCATCGTCACCGCAATGGCAGTTATTCTTCCGGTGTGCCCACGTCCTCTCCCGTCACGCCTGCTCCGGGTGAGCTCGAGATCGTGCGCGCGTTCGTCAACACCCTCGACATCGAGTCGGGAGCGGACCTGATGCGCGATCCGGACGCGTGGGCCTCGTGGGCGGGCGCGCACGGGCTCGCCTCCCAGGCGACTGCCGCCGACCTCCGCTTCGGCCGACGGCTCCGCGAGGCGCTGCGCGCAGCCCTCCTCGCCAACCACGACCGCGCGCCGCTGCCGCCCGCGACGATCGAGGCCCTCGACGCCGCGGCGACCCGCTCCCGGCTGACGGTGCGCTTCACGTCCGACGGACCGACCCTCCGACCCGTCGGGACAGGCGCCGACGCCGTCTACGGACGGATCGTGTCGGCGGTCGCCGCATCCCTCGCCGACGGGACCTGGTCACGCCTCAAGGTCTGCGCCGCCGACGACTGCCGCTGGGGCTTCTACGACACGTCCCGCTCCCGCACCGGCCAGTGGTGCTCGATGAGCATCTGCGGCAACCGCGCGAAGCAGGCCCGCTGGCGGGACCGCACCGGTCGTACGTGACGAGTCCGTGCCGGCCGCGGTGCGAGCCGGCATCACCGGACCCCCTCGTCAGTCCTGCCTCGGGACTGCGTCCCCGGCGACGGGAGGGTGGGTGCGGTCGTACTCGGCGATGAACCGCCCGAGCTCGTTCGTGCTCCGCCAACCCACCCAGGCGTTGAGCACGAGGCCGAGCGTGATCAACCACCAGTAGCCGAACCCGTCACCGGTCGTCATCCAGATGGCTGCGACGACGCCGGCGACGGCGACGGCTGTGACGACGGCGCGGTAGGCCACCGTGTGCCGGACGAGCCAGCGCTGATGGCGATCAGGCGGCACATCGCGATCGACGGGCATGGTCCGATCATGTCGCAGCCCCGGCAGGAGCGCGGACGGCGGCATCAGCGGACGGGGCACAGCGCCCGGCGCTTGCCCAGCGCATCTGTCCACTCGCAGGCCAGATGCTCGCGGCCCGGCCAGATCGCGCGAGCTCCTCCAGGCATGACCGGCAACCGACAGCGTGCTGAGGGGGCCAGGACCAGCGCCGGCCGGAACGTCGGCTGATCGCGGGCTGACGAGTACCGGCACGAGAACAGGTCAGCGCCCGTACCGTGGCCGGGTGCCCCCTCCCCTCGCTCCGCTCGACTCCGGGTGGATCACCCGGCCCGGGGACGTCCGCCTCCACTGGGAGACGTCGGGCAGCCCCGAGGGCCGTCCCGCCCTGTACCTGCACGGCGGGCCCGGCAGCGGCCTGGGCGGCGGTGGCTACCGCCGCCGGTTCGACCCCGAGCGCTACCTGGTCGTCGGGCTGGACCAGCGAGGCTGCGGGCGCAGCACCCCGTGGGCCGTCGACGACCTCGATCACCTCGACGACAACACCACCCCCGCCCTCGTCGCGGACATCGAGGCACTGCGTACCCACCTCGGCATCGACAGGTGGCTGGTCCACGGCGTGTCGTGGGGGTCGACGCTCGCGCTGGCCTACGCGCTGACCCATCCCGACCGCGTCACCGAGCTCGTGCTCACCGCGGTGACGACCGGGAGCCGCGAGGAGATCGACTGGATCACGCAGGGCGTGGGCAGGGTCTTCCCCGAGGCCTGGGAACGGTTCGCCGCGACGACGCCCGCAGGCCGACGCGTCGTCGAGGACTACGCGCGGCGGCTGCGTGACCCCGACCCCGCCGTGCGGTCCGCGGCCGCGGACGCGTGGGACACGTGGGAGTCGACCCACATCTCGCTCGCCCCTGGCTGGGCACCCGGGCCCCTGCACGACGACCCCCGCGAGCGGGCGAACTTCGCCACCCTGGTCACGCACTACTGGGCCCACGACTGCTTCCTCCCCGGGAGCCAGAGCATCCTGGCGCGCGCCCACCAGCTGGAGGGGATCCCGGGCGTCCTCATCCACGGGCGCCGCGACATCAGCGGTCCGGCGATCACGCCGTGGAGGCTGCACCGGGCGTGGCCGGGCAGCGAGCTCCACGTCGTGGAATCGGAGGGCCACGGAGGAGAGCTGGAGATGGGGCTCACACGTCGGGCGATCGACCGGTTCGCGACATGACCTACCGGCAGCTCACGTGGCGTCCGGCCAGAGCCCGATCAGGCGGCTGAGGCGCTCCGCCACGGCCGCGGCGACGCCGTCGGTGTCGAGCGCGGGCTCGATCTCGCACCACCGTCGCACGGCGCGGGAACGGTCGGTCGTCCAGGTGTGGTCATGCACGCTGACCAACCCGGCGACGGCCAGCAGCGTCTTGCGGGCCACCCGCGTGGGGCGGGGGCCCTTGGGGTTCACGGTCGTGCGCGACGACGACGTCGTGCGCGGGTCTCGGTGCGCCCGGACGGCCGATGACGGGCAGGCGTTTCGCCCGCTACGGTGCGCGGCGTCCGTTCTGCACATCTGCTCCCGGAGGTTCGTGGTGGCATCGGCGACTGTCGTCGAGGAACGTCTGGCGGGTGCTGCACCTCCCCGTGAGTGGTGGCAGGTCTGGGCGCAACGACGCGCGCAGTGGTGGGCTGCACGGCCCGCGCTCACCGCACGATGGGCTCGAGCGCGCGCGATCGGGCTGTGGGTCGCGCTGGTGTGGCTGCTGGGACTGTTCGTGTTCATGCCGGACCTGCGCCTGGGTCTGCGGGCGTACCTGGGCAGCGTGTGGGTCGTCGTCGCGTGGTGGGCGCTTGCCCGCACCAAGACGCTCACCTGGTCGGGGTTCATGCGGTTCTTCGCTGCGTGCCTGCCCTGGTCGATCGGCATCGGACTGCTCTCGATGTTCTTGTCCACGGCGATCGGCGAGACGGTGAGCTCCACAGGAGCGAATGTCGTCATCGCCGGGGTCGTCGAAGAAGCCCTCAAGCTGGTCCCGATCGCACTGGTCGCCCTGCTGGCGCCCCGCCGCGCGGCACGGTTCGCGACCGTGGACTGGGCGCTGCTCGGTGTCGCCTCCGGTACCGCGTTCCTCGCCGTGGAGGAAGGGGTCCGGCGCGTCTACCTGCTGGTCGTGGACAACCTCGGCACGTTGATGGCCCGGCTCTGGACGATCAACGGTGTCCCGGAGGACTGGATCCGGTTCCAGCTCGCACCGGTGCCGACGTCGTGGCAGGAGGGCCCGGCAGGGTTCGGCGGGCACGCGGTGATGACCGCGATCGTCACCGGCCTGGTCGGGCTCGCGCTCGCGGCATCGCGGTCCGTGCGAGGCCGCGGCGGGATCACGGCCACGGCCGTCCGGGTCGCCGCGGTCGGGATTCCGCTGCTCGCTCTGGTCTCGGCAGCGGCCGACCACGCCGGGTACAACGTGCAGAACCAAGGGGCGCACAACCTCGGGCCGGACGGCACACCGTTGTGGCTGGACCCGGCGACCTCGACGATCCCGTGGTGGATCCGCGTCCCGTGGTCCTGGCTCGGGCACGGGCACGGACGCCCTGCACTGTTCGTGCTGATCGTCGTGGTCTGCCTGCTCGTCGACGCGTCCAGGCTCAGCAGGGTGCCCGGGTCGAACCTGCGCACCGTTCCGAGACCCCGGTGGGTGCATGCGTCTCGTGACGTGCTCCCGCACTCACGGACGCACACGCTCGCTCGGGCCGCGGGAACAGTCCTGCAGGCCGCTGCCGCACTGGTCTGGCTCACCGCACGAGACCTGCGCGAACAGCTCGCCGCGCACACCCCGCAACCCGGACAGAAGCGCTGGGAGATCGCACGGCGCGCTGCGGTGGTCCCCAGTGCGCAGCGCGCCGCCCGTGAGGTCACGTACGACGCCCTGGCGGCCCCGGTGCACCCCGGTGCCCGACGTGCCGTGGCCGGCGGCGCCCTGGCTGTCCTGCTGCTCGCTGCGCTGGTCCTGGCGCCGCGAACCGCCGCGAACGTCGGGATGCTGCCGTTCGGCCGCAGCCGGTGGCTCGCCGGTGTGATGAACGCCGTCGGCGACTGGTGGCACGACCAGCCTGTGGGTACCCAGATCCTCATCGGTGCGGGCATCGCTGCCGCGATCGCACTGTCCGGTGGGTCTCTCGCCCTCGCGTTCGGCGTCTCGGGGGTCCTGACGTGGGGCCTGGACAAGTCCCACGGGATCGCGACGTGGGTCCAGGATCCTGAGCAAGCGACTCGCGACTACTTCGCGACGGCCACACCCGCTCAGCTGGCGGCCGACACCGTGGGTGCGGCGTTGACGTTCGCCCCGACGAACTTCGCTGGTGCCGCCGTCGGCCGTGGTGTCCGAACAGTCGTGGACGACGTCATCGCCGACCCCGCCGCGTGGATGGCGACACGCCGCGCGATGCTCGCCGACCGGTCCGACGTCGGCGCCATCGACATGGACTGGCTCCTGGGCCGCAAACCCGTCCCGCTGGCTGACGGGTCGGTCCAGCCTGCCCTGTCCGCAGCGGACGAGGCCGCCGCGGTGGCGCGGTACGAGGCGCTCCCACGCCTTCCTGTCTCCGCCCAGGACGACGACCTGCTGTACCAGCTGCGGATCTACGGCGACAACGAGCGACGCATCGACTTGCCCGAAGCGCGCGTGCAACCCGATGGGTTCACTTCGACGTACGGCGCGCTGGGCGATGCCAAGCATGTCGGGCCCGGCACGTCGAGCAAGTTCTACGAGCCGCCGCCGGGAAGCAGCCTCGAGGTCGTCGCGGCACAAGTCATGGACAAGCGGCTCGCCCGGCTCGCGGAGGCCGCCGAGCAGCTCGGGGGAACAGGCGTGATTGAGTACGTCACCAACACCCAGCTCGCGGCACAGTTTCTTGAGAGTCGCATGATCGCTCTCGGGCTGCGCGGTTACGTTCGCATCGTCCCGTGAAAGGTTGGCAGGATGCCCAACTCCATCGTCGCCGTCGCCGACGGTGAGTTCCGGTTCGACCCGTCGGTCGTCTTCGACACCCTGCGCGCCGTGTGGCCGGCCACCACGTTCAATGCCGCGAGCGGCCGGGTCGCGACAGTGTCCGCGGGCCAGATCGTCGTGAACGACGGCGAGGCGCTCGTCGAGGTGACCGTGGCGGGGCAGGGACTCGACATCGACTGGCGGGCGCCGGAGGTTCTCGCCGAGGTGGTCTCCGTGATCACCTCGATCCCCGGATTTGCCGCCGGCTCTACGGTGATCCTTGCTGACTGGGCGTGGGTACTGCCGATACTGCACGAGGGGATGTCAGCAGACGACCTGCTGACGATCCGGCGCGACGGTGCGGACACCCAGGTGCCGAGCTATGAGCCCTGACACTCGATCAGCGCGAGTCCTTGTTCCCGCTTGTCTCGTCCCCTGGGGTGAGGACGTGTCCCGGTAGAGACGTCTCGTACGCAGTCCCTACCGGGACGCCGGGCTACGCGGCAGACGGTCACCGAGCGGTCTGGACGACCTGGGAGAAGACCTCCGCAGCCGTTGGTGAAACGGTTCTAGCCCTGTCTGCCCCGCACGCACGCACGTACGTTCGACCGCGACCGTCCATGTCCGACCCACACCCGGTCGAGGTGACCCAGCATGAGATCTTCCGCCCTCCCCCGCGCCCAACGACCCACCGCCGTGAGACTGCTCCTGTCCGCCCTGGCGGCGGTCGCACTGGCCTTCGCGATGCTCACCGCCATGCCCGCGCCGTCCGCCCAGGCGCACGGGTGGATCTCCGACCCGCCCAGCCGGCAGGACCTCTGCTACACCGGCGCCGTGAAGGACTGCGGCCCCGTCCAGTACGAGCCGTGGAGCGTGGAGGCCAAGAAGGGCTCGATGCTCTGCTCCGGCGGCGGCCGCTTCACCGAGCTCGACAACGAGTCCCGGGCCTGGCCGCGCCAGAACCTCACGACCAACGAGACCTTCACCTGGGACATCGTGGCCAACCACTCCACGTCGACGTGGGAGTACTTCGTGGACGGCCGGCTGCACACCACGATCAACGACAACGGGGCCCAGCCGCCCAAGCGGTTCACCCACACCATCAACAACCTGCCCGAGGGCAACCACAAGATCTTCGTCCGGTGGAACATCGCCGACACGGTGAACGCGTTCTACCAGTGCATCGACGCGTACATCACGCCCGGCGGGAACCCGGCACCGCAGCCCACGCCGACCACGACCACGCCGGCACCGGATCCGACCACGACGACCCCGGCACCGCAGCCGGGCAACGGCGCCTGCACCGCCACGGTGCGTGCCGCCAACTCGTGGGGCAGCGGCTTCCAGGGTGAGGTCACCGTGAAGGCGGGCAGCGCGGCGATCAACAGCTGGGTGGTCACCGTGAACGGCGCCACGATCACGCAGGCGTGGAGCTCCACCCTCAGCGGCAGCGACACGCTCGCCAACGCGGAGTGGAACGGCAAGCTCGGCGCGGGTGCCTCGACGACCGCGGGCTTCATCGCCAGCGGGACCGGCAGCAACCTGAGCGCCACCTGCACCGCCGGCTGACAGGCGCTGCGACGACCGGCCGGGGCGAGGACGCCCCGGCCGGTCGTGCGTCCGGGCACGGCAGGGGCGATGAGTCCCGGGCCCGTCGGCGGTCTGCACCGCGAACCCACGACGCGAGGAGAACCGATGACCACCGACGACCGGCCGGACGCACCCCGGACGGAGCACGCCGTCGTCGTCTCCCGAGAGCTCGACGTCCCGCCCGACGTGGCGTGGACGGCGTGGAGCGACCCGGACCTGCTGCGCCGGTGGTGGGGGCCCACGGGCTTCACGTGCCCCCGGGCGGACGTCGACGTGCGCGTCGGTGGCTCGACCGTCGTGACCATGCAGGCACCCGACGAGTGGGGCGGCTTCCGGATCCACAACCGGTGGTCGTTCCGCGTCGTCCAACCACCGGAGCGCCTCGCGTTCGTCAGCACGTTCGTCGACGAGGCCGGCACAGCGCTCACCCCGGGCGAGGCAGGCGTGCCGGCGACCGTGCCCGTCGAGGTGCCGCACGTGGTCCTCCTCGAGCCCTTGCCGGACGGGCGCACGCGCCTGACCCTGACCGAGACCGGGTACGTGGACGAGGAGACGCGGGCGCAGTCGCAGGCCGGGCAGGAGCAGTGCATCGACAAGATGCAGGCGATCTTCGCGGCGCCGGACGGGACCGGCCGCGACGCTCCCCACCTCTGAGCCCCCCCACCTTCCGGAGACACTCATGGGCAAGCTGATCTACGCAGCCAACACCTCGCTCGACGGCTACCTGGAGGACGAGACCGGCGCCTTCGACTGGTCGGTGCCCGACGAGGCGGTGCACGCGTTCTGGAACGAGCACGAGCGCGGCATCGGCACGTCGCTCTACGGCCGGCGCATGTACGAGACGATGCGCGTCTGGGAGGACGACGACTGGTTGACCGACCAGCCGGCCGTCGTCCGGGAGTACGCGGGGATCTGGCGCGACGCCGACAAGGTCGTCTACTCCTCGACGCTCGACGCGGTGTCCACGGCGCGGACGCGGATCGAGCGGCAGTTCGACGCCGACGCGGTACGCCGGCTCAAGGAGGAGTCCGTCGCGGACCTGAGCGTCGGCGGCGCGATCCTCGGGGCCGAGGCGTTCCGGCACGGCCTGGTCGACGAGTGCGTGCTGCTGCTGTGCCCGGTCACCGTGGGCGGCGGCAAGCCGGCCCTGCCGCGGGGCGTGCGACTCGACCTGGAGCTGCTGGACACCCGTCGGTTCGCCAACGGCGTCGTCTACGTGCACCACGCGGTGCGCAGCGCCATCTGACACCGGCGGCGACCCCGCGAGCACGCGCGAAACCTCGACACACGGCGCAGATCGGGCAGGATGTCCCCCGAGGACGGGGGGCGGCGATGACGTCGAACGGCACCACGCAGGACCGGACGACGTGCGCGGTCGTGGGCGGCGGGCCCGCCGGACTCGTGCTCGCCCTGCTGCTGGCACGCGCCGGTGTCGACGTCACGGTCCTCGAGAAGCACGCCGACTTCCTGCGGGACTTCCGCGGCGACACCGTGCACCCGTCCACGATGCAGGCGCTCGACGAGCTCGGGCTCATCGACCGCTTCCTCGCGCTGCCGCACTCGCGCGTCGAGGCCATCACGCTGCCCGACCCGGCGGGCGGCGCGCCCGTGCCCGTCGTCGACTTCTCGCGCCTGCGCATGGCGTACCCGTACATCGCGATGGTCCCGCAGTGGGACCTGCTCGACCTGCTCGCCGACGCGGCGGGCGCCGAGCCGGGGTTCACGCTGCTGCGGGAGCACGAGGTCACGGACGTCGTACGCACCGGCGGACGCGTGACCGGCGTCAGGTACCGCACGCCGCAGGGTGAGGGAACCCTGGGGGCCGACCTGGTCGTGGCGTGCGACGGGCGCTGGTCGGTCGTCCGACGCGCCGTCGGGCTCCCCTCCCGGCACTTCCCCGTCCCGTTCGACGCCTGGTGGTTCCAGGTCCCGACGAGCCGACCCGTCGGCGGTGCGCTCGTGCCGCGCGTCCACCCGGGCCGTGCGCTCGTGACGATCCCCCGCGAGGGGTACCTGCAGATGGCGTACCTCGGCCCCAAGGGCACCGACGCCGCGCTGCGGGCGCGGGGGATCGAGGCGTTCCGGGCGGAGGTGGCCGAGCTCGTCCCCGAGGTCGCCGACGACGTCCACCGCATCGCCTCGATGGACGACGTCAAGCACCTCGACGTGCGCCTCGAGCGGTTGCGGCGCTGGTCCGCTCCCGGCGTGCTGTGCCTCGGCGACGCCGCGCACGCGATGTCCCCCATCGGCGGCATCGGGGTCAACCTCGCGGTGCAGGACGCGATCGCAGCGGCACGCGTCCTGGCGGGTCCGCTGCGGTCCGGGGCGTTCCGCGACGCGTTCCCCGCGCACGTCGTCGCACGCGTGCAGGCTCGTCGCCGTCTGCCCACGGCGGTCCTGCAGGGGGTGCAGCGTGTCATGCACGCGCGGGCCATCGGGCCGGCGATCGCCGGGGAGCAGGCCGCGGCGCCCGACCGCGGCCCCCGGCTCTTCCGACGGGTGCCCGCGCTCGGCGCGCTCACGGCCCGCCTCGTCGGCATCGGGCCGCGGCCCGAGCGGGTGCCGGTGTGGGCACGACGCCCACGGGCCGCAGCGCTGTGAGGCCGGGCCGCGCGCTGCCCGTCGAGGTCGCAGGGGTCCGCGTTCCCGCCGGGCGGGCGGCGGACGCGGCGTGGACCGTCTGCACGGAGTACGCGGACCCCGCCCTCCACCACCACTCCGTGCGGTCGTACGTCGTCGGCGCCGCCTGGGCGCAGGCTCGCGGCCTCGACTTCGACCGCGAGCTGTTCTTCGTCGCGGCGATGCTGCACGACCTGGCCCTCACGCCGCCGTTCGACAGTCACACGGTCGCCTTCGAGGAGGCGGGCGGGCACCTGGCCCGCGTCGTCACCGCCGGGCTCGGCTGGTCCGGCGAGCGACGCGACCGGGCGGCGGAGGTGATCGTGCTGCACATGCGGGACGACGTCGCGCCGGACGTGGACGTGGAGAGCCGGCTGCTGCAGGTGGGGACCAGCGCGGACGTCTCCGGGACCGGCCTGGAGGAGTTCGACCCGTCCTTCACGGACGCCCTCGTCGCCGCGTACCCGCGGCAGGGCTTCGCCCGTGCGTTCGTGGGCCTGCTGGAGGACCAGGCGGAGCGCAAACCGGGCTGTGCGGCCGCGGCGCTGACAGCGACCGGGTGGGCGGAGCGGGCCCTCGCCCACCCGCTCGACCAGGACCCGGCCGGCTAGCACCCTCGCTCGGCGGGTGCCTACCGACGCGCGAAGGCCAGGTGGACGACGCCCGACGGCGACGGGGTCGCCTCGATGCTGAAGCGCTCGTCGAGACCCTCCAGCCCGTCCCAGAGCCGCTCGCCCCTGCCCAGCAGGACCGGCACGACGACGAGGTGCATCCGGTCGATCAGGTCCGCCGCGAGGAACTGGCGGACCGTGCTGACGCCGCCGCCGATCCTCACGTCGAGGCCGCCGGCCAGCTCCCGGGCGAGCGCGAGCGCGGAGACGGGATCGGTGTCGACGAAGTGGAACGTGGTCCCGCCCGCCATCTCGAGCGTCGGCCGCGGGTGGTGCGTCAGGACGACGACGGGGGTGTGGAAGACGGGGTCGGGGCCCCACCACCCCGTCCACTCCTCGTCGAGCCACGGACCGCGCTGCGGACCGAACTTGTTGCGGCCCATGATCTCCGCGCCGATCCCGGTCGCCCACGAGCCGGCGAACGCCTCGTCGACACCGAAGGAGCCCTCCGTCACCCCGTGGAGGCCCATCGCGCGGAACGTGGGCGTCTCGAAGGCCCACTCCATCAGCCGCGAGCCGGCGTGCCCGAACGGCGCCTCGAGCGTCTGCCCCTCCCCCGTGCCGAAGCCGTCGAGCGAGACCGAGAAGTTGTGCACGCGGACGAGGGACATGTCAGCTCCTGACGTGGCGGCAACCGTCACCGCCCGCATCGACGAGGGCGTTTCCTGACGGTATCGGATACGGGCGAGTGCTCACGCTGCCCCGGTTCGAGTCAAGGCGCCAGGGTTGCTGCCCAGTCGCGAGCCCGGTCCAGCTCGCCCGGAGCGAGCGGCCCGCTCACCCCGGTCACCACGAAGTCCTCGCCTCGCTCCGCGCTGACGCCGCGTCGCCGCAGGCTCTTCGCTGCCGCCCTGGCCGCCGATCCCGACCAGGAGCTGTCGAACCGGGTGGAGAAGGTGAACAGCCTCGCGTCGGTCGGCTCAGCGCGGTCGATCCACTCCCGCACCCCCGCGGCGGGCGTGGCTGCGCCTTTCTTGACCGCCTTGGCACGCGTCGCGGCCGAGGGCAGACCGAGGTTGTGCGTCGGTGCGCCGACGAGGATCAGGTCGGCGGTGGGAAGCGACGGAGCCGCAGCCGCGTCGACCAGCTCCGCCTGCGAGCCTGCGTCGTGCAGGCGGTCGGCGATCGCGCGGGCGACCTGGTAGGTGTTCCCGAAGCAGGACTCGACGATCACGATCACGTTCATGGCTACACGCCTCCCCAGCTGGGGTGTCCGAGGCTCACGGCTTGGAGCGCTTGGTAGAGCACGAGTGCGGCGGAGGCGATCGTCGCCACCGCGATGAGGACGAGCACGCCGGCGGCGATCCGCGCGGACCTGGCATGGCTGTCCCGCGACGGGCGCAGCATCTTCCAGGTCGAGACGAGGACCCAGACGAGCAGGAAGAACAGCGAGACGACCAACGCGTCGCTGCCGTGACCGTGCGCCTGGGCCGCGGCCGCCTCGAGGCTCGACCCTGACGACATGACCGTGTCGAGCAGACTGCCCCCGGCCTGCCCGGCGACCACCGCGACGGCGAAACCCACGGCCGTCCCGGCGACCAGTGGCCACCGCAGGGAGGGACGGCCGGACGGGGCGAGGGCGTAGACCAGTGCAGCCGTCGCGACCAGGACCGCGACGAGCAGAGCGACACATCCGAGCACGACATGAGCAGGCATGAGATCGTCCTCGCCAAGGTGAGACATGATGTCTCATGGACAATAGGCTCATGCCCGATCCCGGTCAACCTCCCGTGGGCGGCGCGGCCGATCGCGTCGTCGCCGCCGCGGTCGAGCTCGTGCACCAGCGAGGGCTGAAGGTCGGGCTCGACGGCATCAGCCTCGAGGAGGCGATCGCCGCCTCCGGGGTGTCTCGCGCCACCGCGTACCGGCGGTGGCCGAACCGGTCCGACTTCCTGCGCCACGTGCTGCTGCGCGTGGTGCACGACGCACGTCTCGAGCCGGAGAGCGACGCCGACATCGCCGCGGTGCGCGACCGCATCGCCACGTCTCGCGACTCGCTCGTGACCGAGCAGGGGCGCCGGACCCTCGTCGTCGAGAGCCTGCGCATCACGACCGAGAGCGACTTCCGTCGGCTGGCGGGCTCGCGGCGGTGGCGCGACCATCTCGCACTGAGAGCCACCTGCTCGAGCCTGCCTGCCGGTGACCTGCGCGACGCCGTCGCCGCCGCTCTCCATGCCTCGGAACGCGCGTTCACCGAGCACCGCGCGCGCGTCTACTCACGGCTTCCCGGCGTCCTCGGCTACCGGCTCGTGCCGTGGCTCGATGCGAGCTCGGGGTACACGCTCATGGCCGCGACGACCGGAGCACTCATGGTCGGACTTGTCGGGCGCGCAGCGATCGTCCCGACCGGACCTGCCGTCCAGATGCGTGCGTTCGGCTCGACCGAACGGTCGCCGTGGACGACGCAGTCGTACGCGATCACCTCAGCCGTGCTGTCCTTCCTCGAGCCGGACCCCGACGTGGTGTGGGACTCGGCGCGCGTCGATCAGACCATCGCCTTGTCCTACGACCTGGAGGCCGAAGCCCGCGCACTGCGACACGACCACTGACCGCTGCCTTCGCGGCCGGGTCATGAGTGCGGCCGCGACGACGGCCGGCGCGAGCCGCTGCCCCGACGGGCCGATCGCGCGGCGGTCAGGCGTCCTGCTCGCGCACGTGCCACAGCACCCGCCCGCGCTCGTCGGCCGTGACCCTGCGCACCGCGAAGCCGCCGAGCTTGGCGAGCACCCGCAGCGACGCCGCGTTCGACTCGCGCAAGGTCGCCCAGATCCTGTCGCGGCCCGTCGCGAAGGCGGCGTCGAGGATCGCGCGCGCCGCCTCCGTCGCGGAGCCGCGACCGTGGGCGGCGGGCAGCAGCTCGTAGGCGAGCTCGGGCTCCTCGACGGTGCAGCGGCCCACGACCAGGCCGACGTAGCCGACGGGCGCGGTCCCGTCACGCGGCCGCAGGACGTAGACCCCGATCCCGTGCGGGCGCGTCCGCTCGTGCGCGGCCACCATGCGCTGCCAAGCCTGGTCGGGGGTCACCGCGCCCGCACCGCGTGCCGCGAACAGCTCCGCCAGCCACGGGACGTCCGACGGCTCCTCGGGGGTCAGCACGAACCGCTCGGTGTCGAGCCGGGCCGGCATCGGGGTGAAGGCCATCGCCCGAGTCAACACCCCGCGGCGTCAGGGCGGCCGCTTCCCGGCACCGGCCGGTGTTGACTCTGACACCGTGTGAGGAGGTCCGATGGACCACATGCTGAGGATCGGGGAGATCGCGCGGGGCACGGGCGTCTCGCGGCGCATGCTGCGCCACTGGGAGCAGCTCGGACTCGTGGAGCCGGCGTCGACCGACCTCATGACCGGGTACCGCCGCTACGCACCCAGCCAGGTCGGCCGGGTGCGCGCGGTCGCGTCCCTGCGCGCCCTGGGGTTCGGGCTCGACGCGATCGGCGACCTGCTCGACGGGAACCTCGACGAGCGGCGCCTGGTCGACCTGCTCCGGACGCGCGAGCAGGAGCTCGTCGCCCAGGTCGACGAGGCGTCGCGCCGGCTCGCCGAGGTGCGGTCGCGCCTCGCGACCTTCGAGAAGGGACGGAACACCGTCATGAGCACACTCGACCTGGCGCCCCTGCCGGCGCTGCGGCTGTGGGGCGTCCGCGCCTCGGTGCGGGACGAGACAGAGATCCCCGACGCGGCACGTCGGCTGCGCGGCGAGCTGCGCGATCGGCTCGGTGACGACGACGCCGTCGTGCTGCTGTACGACGGCACCGCGGACGACGCGATCCTGGTCACGGCCGGGACGCCGACCCCCGTGGACGGTCTGACCGTGGTCGACGTCGCGGCGGTCGACGAGGGCGTCGCAGTCACGTTCGACGCGCCCCCTGACGTGGCGGACGCCTGGATCGGCCTCGACGCGGCACTCGCGGACCGCGGCCTGCGCGCGACGGGGGTGTACCGGCAGACCACCGCACCCGACGGCACCGTGACGCTCCAGGCGGAGGTCCGACGGACGGGCTGACGCCCCGGGCCTGCCCCTCGGGGTGACCACTGGTCAGTTGGGGGTCGCTTTTCGGGCTCCAGGTGCTCCCAACTGACCAGTGGTCACCGCCAGGTGGCCCCACCCGGGTTCGGGGTGCTCCCAGCTGACCAGTGGTCAGCACCGGGGGCTCGTTGCCGGGGTTGGCGGAGGCCGGGTGGTGAACCGGCGACGTGAAACGCTTCGCCGCCTGCGCGAAAGCGCTGTCCCTGGTGGGCTGGGCGCGTTCGCACCCACTCCTGAGAGGGACTCCCCGTGCACGCTCTCCGTCAGGCGCTGACCGCGACCGCGGCGGCACTCGTCGCCCTCGTCGGATCGGTCGCGGTCACCAGCCCGGCGAGCGCCGCAGCCGGCTGCCGCGTCGACTACACCGTGGCCAGCCAGTGGCCGGGCGGCTTCAACGCCGCCGTGCAGGTGACCAACCTCGGCGACCCCCTCACCTCGTGGGACCTGCGCTTCTCCTTCGGCGCCGGGCAGAGCGTCACCCAGGCGTGGAACGGCACCGTCACCCAGTCCGGGTCGGCGGTGTCCGTGCGCAACGCCGCGTACAACGGGTCCGTGCCCACCGACGGCACCGCGTCGTTCGGCTTCATCGGCACGTTCTCCGGCAGCAACCCCGCACCGACGTCGTTCACGCTGAACGGCGTCACGTGCACGGGGGCGCCGGTCACCCCGTCCAGCACGCCGTCGCCGTCGACGACACCGACCGCGTCGCCCCGGCCGACGACCAGCCCGTCCCCCAGCCCGACCCCCACGCCGTCCACCGGCCCCGTCACGGCCGACCCCGCGCGGCTCGTCGCCGAGATGGGCCAGGGCTGGAACCTGGGCAACCAGCTGGAGGCCAGCATCGACGGGATGCCCAGCGAGACGGCCTGGGGCAACCCGGTGATCACCGGCGCCCTCCTCGACCGGGTCAAGGCCTCGGGCTTCGACACGGTCCGCATCCCGGTCTCCTACCTCGGCAAGATCGGCGCGGCACCGGACTACACCGTCGACCGCGCCTGGCTCACCCGGATCCAGCAGGTCGTCGACCTCGCGTACGACCGCGGGCTGTACGTCGTGATCAACATGCACGGCGACGGCTACAAGAGCGTCAGCGGCGCGTGGCTCATCTGCGACGCGTCCGGCCAGGAGCAGATCCGCACCAAGTACGAGAAGGTCTGGCAGCAGGTCGCGACGACGTTCAACGACTACGGCGGCCGGCTCGTCCTGGAGTCGATGAACGAGAACTTCGACGGGCAGTACGGCACCCCGACGGAGCCGTGCTACTCGAACATCAACGCGTACAACCAGGTCTTCGTCGACACGGTGCGCCGCACCGGCGGCACCAACGCCTCGCGGTGGCTGCTCGTCCCGGGCTGGAACACGAACATCGACTACACGACCGGCGGCTACGGCTTCACGATCCCGACCGACCAGTACCGGTCCTCCGCGATCCCCAGCGCCGACAAGCGGATCATGATCTCCGTGCACTACTACGACCCGTGGGACTTCACCGGCACGGAGAGCGGAGCCACCACCCAGTGGGGCCCCAACGTGACCGACCCCTCGCGCAGTGCGACGTGGGGCGACCAGACGTACATGGAGGGCCAGCTGAAGAAGGTGCACGACGCGTTCGTGGCCAAGGGCTACCCGGTGTTCATCGGTGAGTACGGGTCGATCGACAAGACGACCGCCGACCCGACCAACAACCGGTACCGCGCCGACTACGCCCGCACACTGGTCACCCTGGCGAAGCAGTACGGGGCGGCCACGGCCTACTGGGACAACGGGTACAACGGCCAGTACGGGTTCGGGCTGTTCGACCGGCAGTCCGCGACGGTGACCCAGCAGGGCATCATCACCGCGATCACGGGGTCCTGACGCCGGCCCCCGTGCGCGTGGCGTCACGTCGGTCTAGCGTGCGAGTCGTGCCCTCTCGGCTGACCGCGTTGAACGTGGACGTCCACGATCCTGCCCGCGCCGGCGGGTTCTGGGCGGCCCTCCTCGGCCGCGAGGTACGCACGGGTGCCGACGGTGTCCTCGTCCCCGGGTCGGGGACGCAGCTGGGCCTGCGGTTCACGGCGACCGACGAGCCGAAGGTCGGCCGCGACAGGATGCACCTGCACCTCAACAGCACCGACGCCGCCGACCAGCGGAGGACCGTCGCGAAGGCGCTCCGGCTCGGCGCGCGCCACCTCGACGTCGGACAGCTCCCGGAGGAGCAGCACGTCGTGCTGGCGGACCCCGAGGGCGGCGAGCTGTGCGTGATCGAGCCCGGCACCACCTTCCTCGCCGGGTGCGGCTTCCTCGCCGAGCTCACGTGCGAGGGCTCGCGGGACGTCGGCTTCTTCTGGGCCGCGGCGCTCGGTTGGCCACTCGTCTGGGACGAGGGACCGCAGACGGCCGTCCAGTCCCCGCGCGGCGGCACGAAGGTCTCGTGGGACGGGCCGCCCTCGCCCCGACGTGGGCGCGAGCGGCAGCGGTTCGACCTGACCGTGGCCGGCGGCGACCTCGCCGACGAGGTCGCCCGCCTGACGGCGATCGGCGCCACACCGCTCGGTCCGCGGCCGGACGGCACGACCGGGCTCGCCG
The DNA here is from genome assembly GCF_024508275.1 of Cellulomonas wangsupingiae. Taxonomy (NCBI): domain Bacteria; kingdom Bacillati; phylum Actinomycetota; class Actinomycetes; order Micrococcales; family Cellulomonadaceae; genus Cellulomonas; species Cellulomonas wangsupingiae. The sequence continues at coordinate 406,951 of NZ_CP101989.1, read as the reverse complement.
ATCCCGACGGCAACGTGTTCCTCCTGCGCGCCGTGGGGTAGCCGCGGTCCGGATGCCGCCGACGGAGAGGGTGCAGGCCACCCTGCCGCCGGTCAGACGGTCAGACGGTCAGACGGTCAGGAGCACCTTGGTGGCGCGCCGCTCGTCCATGGCCCGGTACCCCTCGGCGGCCTGCTCGAGCGGCAGGGTGAGGTCGAAGACCTTGCCCGGGTCGATCGTCCGGTCCCAGATGCGCTGGACCAGGTCGGGGAGGAACCGGCGCACGGGTGCGGGGCCGCCGAGGATCTGCACCTGGGAGAAGAACAGCAGCTGACCCGGCAGCCGGACGTCGTGGCTGACGCCGACGAACCCGACGTTGCCGCCGGGCCGGGTCGCGCCGATCGCCTGCGTCATCGACTCCTGGCTGCCGACGGCCTCGATCACCGAGTGGGCGCCGAGCCCGCCGGTCAGCTCCTTGATTCGTGCGACGCCCGCGTCGCCGCGCTCCTCCACGACGTCGGTCGCGCCGAAGTGACGGGCGAGCTCCTGACGGCCGGCGTGCCGTGACATGGCGATGACCCGCTCGGCGCCGAGCTGCCTGGCCGCGAGCACGCCCATGAGCCCGACGGCGCCGTCCCCGACGACCGCGACCGTCCTGCCGGGACCGGCCTGCGCGGCGACGGCGGCGAACCAGCCGGTGCCCAGGACGTCGGAGGCCGCGAGCAGGTGCGGCACCAGGTCGGGGTCGGGCTGTCCCGGCGTCGCGACGAGCGTGCCGTCCGCGAACGGGATGCGCGCCCTCTGCGCCTGGGTGCCGATGGCGCCGTCGACGAAGACGCGGTGCACGCAGCTCGACGGGAAGCCGACACGGCAGATCTCGCAGGTGCCGTCCGAGATGACGAACGACCCGACGACGAAGTCGCCGGGCTTCACGGTCCTGACCTCGGGGCCGACCTCCTCGACGACCCCGACGTACTCGTGCCCCATCTTGGCGCGGTCGACCCGGTCCGCCCCGCGGTACGGCCACAGGTCGGACCCGCAGATGCACGTCGCGGTGATCCGGATGACGGCGTCGGTCGCCTCGACGATCGTGGGGTCCTCGCGGTCCTCGACCCGGACGTCACCGGGGCCGTACATGATCACGCCGCGCATGGGTTCTCCCTCTCGGTACGGACCTCCACTGTGCGCCCGGCGCCGCCTCCCGGAAAGCCGGCGCTCTTGACCTCGAGCGCGCTCCAGGTTGCACGCTCGTCGTCATGGACATCACGCAGCGGACCCCCGAGCCCGTCCTCGGGGCCATGTACTTCGGCACCCGCGCCGACGAGGCGCTCTCGACCGACCTCCTCGACGCGTTCGTCGACCTCGGTGGCCGGTGGATCGACACGGCCAACTGCTACTCGTTCTGGGAGGACCCCTCGGGTGTCGGCGGGCAGAGCGAGCGCGTCCTCGGCCGCTGGTTCGCGGCGCGCCCCGGAGTCCGCGAGCGCGTGCTGCTCGCGACGAAGGTCCGCCACCAGCCGCTCGTCCCGCACGAGTGGCCCTCGTCCTCCGAGGGCCTGTCCGCCGACGCGATCGCCCGCGGGTTCGCGGCGTCCCTCGACCGGCTGGGCCTGGACGCGGTGGACCTGCTGTGGGCGCACGCGGAGGACCGCGACGTCCCCCTCGCCGAGACGGTCGAGGCGTTCGGCGCGCTCGTCACCGCGGGGCAGGTCGGCCGGCTGGGCGCGTCGAACCACGCGGCGTGGCGCGTCGAGCAGGGGCGCGCGATCGCCCGCGAGCGCGGCGTCGAGCCGTGGTCGGCGGTGCAGCTGCGCTACTCGTACGTCTGGCCACGGCCGGGCGCGACCCTCCCGGAGGGCGGGCACGTGCACGCCGAGCGCGACCAGCTGGACCACGCGCGCACGGAAGGGCTCGACGTGTGGGCCTACTCGCCGCTGCTCACCGGGGCGTACGTGCGCGACGACCGTCCACTCTCGGAGGGCTACGACCACCCCGGGACGCACCGGCGGCTCGCGGTCCTCGCCGAGGTCGCCGACGAGCTCGGCGCGACCCGCAACCAGGTGGTCCTCGCCTGGCTGCTGGCGCAGGGGATCAGCCCGATCCTGGGCGTGAGCTCGCTCGACCAGCTGACCGAGGCCATGGCGGCGCGCGACCTCGCCCTGCCCGACGAGGTCCGGGCGCGCCTGGACGCCCCGGCCTGACGGGCGCTGCCACGATGGTCGCCATGACGGGGTACGCACCGGGTGAGGTCGCGCAGCGCACGGGCCTGTCGGTGGACACGCTGCGCTACTACGAGCGCGAGGGCCTGGTCGGCCCGATCGCCCGGTCGACCGGCGGGCAGCGCCGGTACGACGACGACGACGTCGCGTGGATCGGCCTCGTCACCTGCCTGCGCGACGCGGGGCTGGGGATCGCGGAGCTGCGCCGGTTCACCGAGCTGCTGCGCACCGAGGCCGGCGCGGCGGACCGCGTCGCGTTCCTGCGGGCACGCCGCGCCGAGCTCCAGGAGCAGGCGCAGCGGATCCTCGCCGCCGTCAGCGTGCTCGACGGGAAGATCGCGCACTACGCGCAGGAGCCGTCGACCGCCCGGCCGGGCGCGGCACCGGGCGGTCGGTCCTGACACGGCAGCGGCGTGCCGATCCCGCAGCGCCCCCCTTGCCGTCCGGCCGGCACCCGGGTGCATAGTGGCGCCATGCACCCGCAGCCCGTGACCGTGACTGCCCCCGCGCTGGCCGGCCGGGCGATCACGCGGCAGTCGTGGCGCGACCTCACCTTCGTCCACTGGCGCGTCGCGCCCGACGTGGTCGCGCCCCTCCTGCCGGCCGGCACGCGACCCGACGTGCACGACGGGTCGAGCTGGGTCGGGCTCGTGCCGTTCCGCATGGTCGGCGTGGGTGCCGGCGTCGGCCCCGGCATCCCGTGGCTCGGCACGTTCCCCGAGACGAACGTCCGCCTGTACTCGGTGGACGAGCAGGGGCGCCGCGGCGTCGTGTTCCTCACGCTCGAGGCGTCCCGGCTGGCGTTCGTCCTCGGCACCCGGGCCGTGTTCTCGCTGCCGTACACGTGGGCGCGGATGCGCGTGAGCGAGTCCGACGGCGTCCTGACGTACACGTCGCGACGCCGCTGGCCCGCGCCGCGGGACGCCACGACGCACGTCGTCGTACGGCCGGGCGAGCCGCTCGCGCCCGGTGACGCCGAGGCCGAGTTCCTCACCGCGCGCTGGGGCCTGCACACGCGGGCCTTCGGCCGCACGCTGTACGTGCCCAACCGTCACGAGACCTGGCCGCTGCAGGCCGCCGAGCTGGTCACGCTCGACGACCGTCTCGTCGCCGCGTGCGGGATCCCGGGGGTCGCGCTCCGGCGGCCGGACTCGGTGCTGTTCTCGCGCGGCGTCCGGACCGACTTCGGCCCGCCCGTGGACGTCCGGACGCCGCTGCCCGCCTGACCGGGGGCGGCGCGTCGATCCCTCGTCGGACGCGGGCCGTCGTCGTACGAGCGCGGAGCGAGCCGGACGGCAGCGCGCGGGCCGGTCGTGACGCCCAGGCCCAGCGCCGCCAGCACCTGCGTGACCTCGTCGGCGGCGAGGGATCCGTGCCGCTCGAGCCTCAGGTGGACGCGACCGCGGACACGCTCCGCCCGGTGGAACGCCAGGATCGTCGTCGAGACGGGCGTGTGACGAGGGAACCGGGCACGGGCCACCGCCTCGTCCCCGTGCTCCAGCAGCACGAGGTCGCCGCAGGCCAGCTCGGCGCGCAGCGCCTCGGCACGCCAGTGCACGGGCGCATCGACCTCGCCCGTCACGTGCCGGGAGCGGTTCGCCGAGGAGATCGCGAGCAGACCGACGGCGTCCGACGCCGCCGCCAGGAACCGCTGCGACGGGCACGCGTCGCCGGGGACGATCACCTGGGTGGTCGTCACCGAACCGTCCGACGCGGTCAGACCCGGCGGCACGTGCGCGGCCGCGGGGCCACGGAACCCGAACGGGCCCAGGGCGCAGAAGGCCTCGAGGACGTCCGCCAGCAGGCGCGGCGACACGCCCGCCGGCAGCGCCGACAGGTCGAACGCGCTCAGCACCCGCCCGGCCGACGCGGTCAGGCTGCCCGTCTGGTCCCGCGGCCGGCCCTTGAGGGCGTTGATCCGCTCGACCGCGTCGCCGCGGCCGGTCAGGGCGTAGATGTTCCCGAACCCGTGCGCGACGGGGATGCCGTCCGCGAGGAGCCGCGCCGCATGGGCGACGTCGTCGGGGCGGTCGAGGACGAGGCGGTCGTCGTCGGGCATGCGGGCCTCCCGGGGCTTGCTGGGAGGACCGCGCAGCCGCGTGGTGGATACCGGTCGGCGTCCACTCCCGCCGGATCACCCGGCGGTCGCAGCACCCCGAGGAACGCGATCGAGGCGGGGCCAGGCGCGGTGACGCGAACCGGGCGTCCGGCTAACGTCGGTCGGGTGGGCAGGGCCAACCACCTCGTCGAGGGCCTCTCCGGCACCGGGAAGTCGTCCGTGTGCCGTGAGCTGCGGCGACGCGGCTTCCAGGCGGTCGACGGCGACCGGGAGCTGGCCTACCCCGGCGACCCGCAGACCGGCGCGCCGCTGGCGGTCAGCGGCCGGGACGACCACATCTGGGACGTCGCGAAGGTCCGCGCCCTGATGGCCGACCAGGGCGAGGAGGTCACCTTCTTCTGCGGCGGCTCGCGGAACTTCCCCGCCTTCGTCGACGCGTTCGACACGGTGCTCGTCCTCGAGGTCGACCTGGCCACCCTGCACCGGCGCCTCGACGCGCGGCCGGACGAGCACTGGCGTGACGGGAGGCCGACCGACCGTGCCCTCCTCACGCGGTGGCACCGCACCAGGGAGACCGTCCCGGCAGGTGTCGTGATCGACGCCACCGCACCGCTCGGCCAGGTGGTCGACGAGATCCTGCGCCGCTGCGGCGCCGTCCCTCGGTCGGACGCGTCCTAGGCGACGCAGACCACGCCCGTGTTGCCGTCCTGGTCGGCGATGACGGTGAGCGACGGCGCGTCGCTGTCGTCCACGACCGTCCCGCCGGCGGCGACGGCGGCGGCGACCCGCTGCTCGACCACCTCGGGCGGCACGTACACCTCGACGTGGAACCGCTGCCGCGGGCCGTCCTGCTCGTCGGCGTCCCCGAACCACATGTTCGGCACCCGGCCCGTCGCGTCCCGGATCTCGTCGCTGGGCGACCCGCGGCCCTGGGACTCGGCGTCCCCCATCAGCAGGGCGGCCCACACCGGGGCGATGGTCGCCGAGCGCGCCGTGTCGAGGCCGAGCTCGACGACGCTGACCGAGGCCGGGTCGGCGGCGAGCCCGTGGTCGGCGGCGACCTGCGTGATCCGGCGGGCCAGGTCGACGTCCTTCTGCGTCACCCACTCCACGACGTGCTCGGTGTCCCCGTCCCGGTAGATCGCGTCGAGGCTGACGAGCTTGAGGTCGACATAGCCCTTGCCGATCGAGACGGTCGGGTGGTGCCCCAGCGCGTCGCTGGGCTCACCGACCGCGGCGACGAAGCGTGCAGCCGTGCCGAAGTCGTCGACCAGGTAACGGGCGTGCAGCCCCTGGGCCAGCTTGCGCCAGTCGGTCAGCGCGGCCTGGGTGATCTCGTCACCGGTCAGCATCTCCATGTGCGGGAACCCGTCTGTGCAAGGTGCGGGACGCGTGCTGGGGGTCGCGGCCCCGACGCTACGGCCCCACGGCCTGCGCGTCCAGGGACTGGTGACCGCGTCGGGCCGGCTCGCTCGGCACGTGGGGACGTGAGGCGCCCGCGCAGGTGGTGGCACGCTCGCCGTTCGCCGTGAGGTCCGCCCCCGGCGTGGTTCCCGGTCGCTAGGGTGACGCCGTGACACTGACCGGACAGCAGGTGGCAGAGCGGATCGGCGCGCACGTGGGGGTGGCGCCGCGAGCGACGACGGTCGACGGCTTCCTCGCCGGGGACCCGGACGCACCGATCACGGGCGTCGCCGTGACGGTCATGGCGACCCTCGACGTGCTGCAGCGCGCGGCGGAGCAAGGGCTGAACCTCGTCATCACCCACGAGCCGCTCTACTTCGACCACCAGGGAGCGTCCGACGAGGTCTTCGCCGCGGAGAACGACCCGGTGTACGCGGCGAAGGCGGCGTTCGTCGCCGAGCACGGGCTCGTGGTCCTGCACCAGCACGACTCCTGGCACGACCGCCAGCCCGACGGCATCCTGACGGGCACGGCCCGCGCCCTCGGCTGGCTCGACGCCGAGCGGGCAGGCGACCCGGGGGTCTACGACCTGGTGCCGACGACGCTGGGCGAGCTGGCCGCCCACGTCTCCCGCTCCCTCGGCGCACGTGCCCTGCGCTACGTGGGCGACCCCGACGCCCCGGTGTCGGCCGTCGGCCTGCAGCCGGGGTTCCAGGGGTTCGAGTGGAACCGGCGCCTGCTCGCCCGGCCGGACATCGACGTGATCGTCATCGGCGAGGGCCACGAGTGGGAGACCGGCGAGTACGCCGCCGACGCGGTCACCGCGGGAGTGTGCGCGGGCGCCGTCGTCGTCGGCCACGCGCCGTCGGAGCAGGAGGGCATGGCCGAGTACGCCCGCTGGCTGACGGACCTCGTGCCCGAGGTCCCGGTCGCGTTCGTCCCCGCCGTCGACCACTACCGGACCGTCACGGTCTAGCAGGGACCGGCCATGACGACGCACCCCGGCCTGCGGCCCGAGCAGCAGGCGGCGGTCGACGAGTGGTTCCCGGGCGCCGTCCTCGTCGCGGACCACAGCTGGGCGCTCGGGCGGTCCGTGCTCCAGCTGCACCACGGGGGGCGCGACGTCGTCGTGAAGGCCGGGCTCCCCGACGACCACCACATGGACCGCGAGATCCGGGCGCACCGCGAGGTCGTCGGGCCGCTGGCGGCACGTGGACTCACCCCCCGGATGCTGCACGCCGACGCCGGGCGCAAGCTGCTCGCGACGACGTTCCTGCCCGGTGTCCTCGTCGAGGGGACGCCCGCCGAGCACGAGCCGGACGTCTACCGGCAGGCCGGGCGGATCCTCGCCCTGCTGCACGCCGTCGGCACCCGGGACGCCGGCGACCACGAGCAGCGTGCCGACGCGCGGACGCTGGCGTGGCTGGACGGCCGGCACCGCATCGCCCCCGAGGTCGTCGACCGGGTGCGGGCCGAGCTCGCGCACCCCGTGCCGCCCCGGCCGCTCGTGCCCACGCACGGCGACTGGCAGCCGCGCAACTGGATCGTCGACGAGCACGGGCGCGTCGCGGCCGTCGACTTCGGCCGGGCGGACTGGCGCCCGGCCGCGACCGACGTCTGCCGGCTGCACGCCCAGCAGCTGCGAGGGCGGCCCGACCTGGAGGACGCCTTCCTCGACGGGTACGGCGCGGACCCCCGCGATCCGCGGTCGTGGCAGCGGGACCTGCTGCGCGAGGCCGTCGGGACCGCCGCCTGGGCGTACCTGGTCGGCGACGAGGCCTTCGAGCAGCAGGGGCACCGGATGATCGCGGACGCGCTCGCGGGTCTCGGAGTGAGCGAGGACCGGTGACCCCGGCCTGACGCCGCCGTCGTCACGCCGGGAGCAGGTTCCTCCGTGGCACCGCCGGGCCACAGGTCCGTCAGTACCGGTAGACGGTCTGGGCGCGGTGCACCCCGCGCGGGCCGTACGGGGCCTTCTCGAGCCACGCCGACGCGTCGTCGTCGGCCGGTGCGCGGTCGGCGGCGTCACGGATCCGGGCCGCGGTGTCCGCGTCCGGCCGCAGGTGCGTGAGCGCCTCCCCCGCGGCGTCGCGGTTGAACAGCGCGGCGGAGCGCCGCGCGAGCGCGAACGCCTCGACGGGCGTGCGTGCCGCCGCGCCCGACGCGCGGGACGCGGCCGCGATCGCGATCGCGGCGGCCTCCGCGTCGGGGACGCCCGAGTTCAGGCCCCGCGCGCCGAACGGCGCGAACAGGTGCGCGGCCTCCCCCACGAGCAGGACGCGGCGGTGCGGGTCGGCGAAGTCGTGGGCCACGAGCTGCAGGAACTGGTACGTCGAGACCCAGGTGGTGCGCTCGCCGTAGCCGGGGGGCAGGACGGCGTCGAGCCACGTCCGCACGCCGTCGGGGGACGCGAGCGCGTCCGGGTCGTCGCCGTCGACGAGCTGCAGGTCCACGCGGTACCCGCCGGCGAACGGCACGACGAGCACGTTGCGCCCGTCGACCGCCGGGTGGGCGTAGTGGAAGTGCCGCTCGCACGGCAGCGTCGGCTCGTCCTTCTCGGCGACGTCGACGACGACGTACCAGCCCTCGTCACGCGTGCCCTCCATGCGGGCGCCGACTCCCCTGCGCACGACCGAGCGCGACCCGTCGGCCCCGACGACGTACGCCGCCTCCCACCGCTGCCCGCGCGCGGTGGTGAGCACGACGCCGTCGTCGTCGACCGCGACGTCGGCGACCTCCTGCTCCCACGCGAACGTGACGCCCGCCGCGACGGCCCGCGCGTGCAGGTGCGCCTCGATCTGCACCTGCGGCAGGCTCGTGAAGTGCGGGTACACCCCGGCGGGCGGGTCCGGGTAGGTCTTGGCGTAGACCTCCCTGCCGCCGTGGAAGGTGCGCTGGGTGTTCCAGTAGACGCCGTGCTCGGCGAGCTCGGCGCCGAGCCCCGGGCTGATCCGGTCGAGGATCTGCAGGGTCTGGCTGTGGGTGAAGATCGCGCGGCTGCCCGGTCGCTGCCGCCCCTCGGGCCCGGCCTCGAGCACCGTGACGGGCACGCCGTAGGCGCGCAGGGCCAGGGCCGCGGTGAGCCCGACCGGGCCCGCGCCCACGACGACGACCTCGGTGCGCGGACCGGGTGCGCTCACGCCGGACATGTGTCTCCTCCCAGGGGCACGACCGCCGCGGGTGCGGCGGCCGGGGCGACGACGACGGCGTCGAGGACGACCGGCCCGTCGGCCGTGAGGCGGACCGGGTTGAGGTCGAGCTCGGTGATGTCACCGTGCTCGCCGACGACCTGGCCGACGGCCCGCAGGACCCCGGCCAGCGCCGCGACGTCGACGGGCGGCAGGCCGCGGAAGCCGCCGAGGACCGCCGCCGGCAGCGCGCGGACCATCTCCTCGGACCGGGCCACCGACAGCGGGGCGAGCCGCAGGACGGGCTCGGCGGCGAGCTCGGCGGTCACCCCGCCGAGCCCGAGCAGGACGACCGGGCCGAACGCGACGTCCCGCACGGCCCCGACGATGACCTCGAACCCCGGCGCGGCCTGCTCCTCGAGCAGGTACCGGCGTGCCGTCCCCTCCACGGCACCGGGGATCGCGTCGATCGCGTCGAGAGCCCGCTCGAGCCCGGCGACGTCACGGACGCCGACGTGCACGCCGCCGACGTCGGACTTGTGCAGCACGTCCGCGTCGAGGACCTTGACGACGGCCCGCCCGCCGTCGCTCACGAGGTCCGCGAGCGCGGCGCGGGCCTGCGCCCGGCCGGACGCGACGTACCGCACGGGGGTCCGCACGCCGTACGCCTCGAGCAGCGCCTTGGCCTCGTGCTCGTCCAGGGTGCGGCCGACGCTCCGGGTGGGCGCCAGGGGCGGCGCGTCCGCGACGGCGCGCACCCGGGCGTCGGTGACCACGGCCGCCAGACCCGTCGCGAGGTCGCCGGGCCCGGACAGCAGGGGGATGCCGGCCGCGTCGAGCGCGGCGCGCCGGGCGGCGAGCGCGTCGGGCGGGCCGCCGCTGGCGAACAGCACACGGCCGCCCACCGGCCGCAGCGCGGCGACGGGATCGAGCGCACCCGGCTCGTCGAGCGCGTACACGCCGACGACGTCGACCCCCGGGTCGCCGGCGACGGCTCCGACGACGTCGGCGAACGTCGGCGACGGCCGCCCGGTGTCGACGGGGTTGCGCTGGAACGTCAGGGGCGGGAGGAGCTCGGCGATGCGGCGCTGCGTCGCGTCGGTGAGGACGGGCAGGGCGATGCCCCGCGCGCCGAGCGCGTCCGTGACGACGAGTCCCGGCCCGGCCTGCCCGGTGAGCAGCCCGACGCCGAGACGCTCGGACGCCGGCAGCCGCACGGCCCGCAGCGCGACGAGTGCGGCGACCATCTCCTCCAGGCTGTCGACGACCACGGCACCGGCCTGCTCCAGCGCCGCACGGGTAACCGCGTAGGAGCCGGTCAGCGCGCCGGTGTGGGACCGCGCGAACTCGGAGACGTCGGAGCGGCCCACCTTGAACGCCACGACCGGCTTGCGGGCGGTCGTGCGCCGCAGCGCGGCGACGAGCGCCGGGCCGTCGGCGACGCCCTCGACGTGCAGGCCGACCGCCGTGGTCGCCGGGTCGCGGGCCAGGTGGTCGAGCACCTCGGGGAAGTCCACGTCGACGGCGTTGCCGAGCCCCACGCCGAGGCGCAGCCCGACCCCGGCACGCGCGAGCAGGAACGCGAGGGCGAGGTTCACGCCGCCGGACTGCGCGACGACGCCCACCGAGCCGGGTGCGAGGTCGGCGACGGCGGGCATGAAGTTGGCGGTGGTCCGGTCGACGGGGTTCATGAACCCCGACGTGTTGGGCCCCAGGAGCCGGATGCCCGCCTCCTGCGCGACCGCGACGACGCGCTCCTGGATCCGGGCGCCCTGCGGCCCGGACTCCGCGAACCCGCCCGCGCACACGACCGCGGCCCGCACGCCGGCGTCGCGGGCGTCCGCGAGCGCACCGGGCACGGCGTCCGGCGGGACCACGAGCACCGCGAGGTCCACGTCGGACGCCTCGCGCAGGGACCGCAGGGCGGTGCGGCCGAGCACGTCGCCCCCGCGCGGGTTGACGAGGTGCAGCGTGCCGGGGAAGTGCCGCAGCGCCCGGACCATCGCGTGGCCCGCCTTGCCCTCGTGGGCGGACGCGCCGACGACCGCGATGCTCGCGGGCCGGAACATCACGGCGAGGCCGTCCGGGCGGTGCACAGCCGCCGGCTGCGCCGTCACCGGTGCCCCGGACGGTCCGCGTACGCGATCGCGCCGTCGTCGGTGACCCCGACCTCGAGGCGCCCGAGCCCGTCGATCTCGACGGCGACGCGCTGCCCGGCGGCGACGGGCCCGACGCCGGCCGGGGTACCCGTGGCGATGACGTCACCGGGATGCAGCGTCATGACGTGGCTCGTGTACGCGACGAGCTCGGCGACGTCGTAGATCAGGTCGGCCGTCGACGCGTGCTGCCGCAGCTCGTCGTCGACCCAGCAGCGCAGGCCGAGCGCGCCGGGGTCGGGGACCTCGTCGGCGGTCGTCACCCACGGGCCCAGGGGCGTGAACGTGTCGAAGGACTTGCGGGTCGAGCGGTCCTCCCCGGAGCGGACCGTGATGTCGAGGACCGGGGCGTAGCCGAAGACGTGGGCGAGCGCGGCCCCGGCGGGCACGCGGCTCGCGGTGCGGCCGATGACGACGGCCAGCTCACCCTCGTGGTCGGTGCGCACGTCCCGGTACGGCAGCCGGATCCGCTCGCCCGGGCCGATGACCGACGAGCTCGCCTTGAGGAAGACCCCGTAGTCGGCGATGGTGCGCTGCTCACCCATCTCGGCCTGGTGGTCCAGGTAGTTGACGGGCGCGCCGACGATCTTGCCGGGGCGGGCGAGGGGGGCGGCGAGCCGCAGGGCGGCGAGCGGCCGGGACGGCAGGGAGTCGAGGTCGAGCGCGGCGAGCTCGGCGACGGTGCCCCCGCGCTCGAGGAACGCCAGCAGCGGGCCGCCCGCGCCGGGTCGCAGCGCCAGGGCGTCGGTGAGGTCGACGGCGCGGTCGGCGAGGACGGCGTGCAGGCGTGCGTCCACGGTGCTGGCCAGCTTCATCGTCAGGCTCCCGGTCGCTCAAATGTGACACGACTATCAGCGCACGACGTAAGATATGTCAACCATCGCCGGGCACGCCGGTGACCGGGGAGGGAGCGGGCATGGCACGGACGGGCGAGCAGGACACGCGCACACCACGGACACGCGCGGGCTCGCCCCCGAGCCTCCTGCTGACCCTCCTCGGCGACTACTGGTGGGGCCAGACCGAGCCGCTGCCCTCGGCGGCGCTGGTGGACCTGCTGGCCGACTTCGGCGTGAGCGACGTCGCCGCGCGGGCGGCGCTCAGCCGCATGGTCAAGCACGGGCTCCTCGTCTCGACCCGCAGCGGACGCCACACCTTCTACGCCATGACACCGCGCGCCCAGGGCGTCATGCGCGCCGGCGCCGTGCGCATCGTCGCGTTCGGTGCGGGCGACGACGCCGACTGGGACGGACGCTGGAGCCTCGTCGCGTTCTCCGTCCCGGAGGCGAACCGCTCCGCCCGCGAGGCGCTGCGCACGCGCCTGCGCTGGCTCGGGTTCGCGCCGCTCTACGACGCCCTGTGGGTCTCCCCCCACCCCCGCCACGACCAGGCGCTGGCCGAGCTCGGCGAGCTCGGCGTCACGCACGCCACGGCCTTCGTCGCCACCTGCCCCGAGCTGCCCGCCGGGGCCCTGGCCCCCGCGAGCGCGTGGGACCTCGACGGGCTGGCCGAGCTCTACCGGGACTTCGTCACCACGTGGGAGCCGACGTACGCCGCGCTGAACAAGGGCGCCATCTCCCCCGTCGACGCACTGGTCCGACGGACCGCGCTCATGGACGCGTGGCGCGCGTTCCCCGGCCTGGACCCGGACCTGCCGCGCCGGCTGCTGCCCGCGGACTGGCCGCGGGACCACGCGCGCGACCTGTTCCTCGAGACCTACGAGCAGCTCGGTGCGCCCGCCTCGGTGCGCGTGCGGCAGGTGATCGGCGCGTACGCGCCCGAGCTGGCCGACCAGGTCGTCCAGTTCTCCGTCCTGGCCGACCCGCCCGGGCCGCGGCCCGCGGCTCCGGCCCGGGTCGCGGCCCCCGCGGGTCGCTGAGCCGCCGCGACCCGGGCCGCGACCGTCAGGCCGGCGGGTCGAGCGGCGGCAGCGTGATCCCGCTCGGCTGCCGGTGCGGTCCGAACGTCCCCTCCCACGCCGCGGCGATCGCGTCGGCGCTCCAGCCGCCCTCCCGGAACGTCACACCGACCTCCTGCGGCACGGAGTAGAGGGACAGCTTGTCCCCGCCGATGCCGATGGCCTGCCCCGTCACACCGGCCGACGCGTCGGACGCGAGCCACACGACCAGCGGCGCGACGTCCTCCGGGCCGCCCAGCGCGTGGTCCTGGCGCACCGTGCGCGGCAGCGGCTCGCCGCGGCCGTACGCGGCGGCGACGTCCGCGTAGACGGGGATCGTCGCGGTCATCGCGGTGATCGCGGTGGGCACGACGGCGTTGACGGTGATGCCCGCGCGCGCCAGCTCGAGCGACCACGTCCGGGCCATCGCGACGATCCCCGCCTTCGCGGCCGCGTAGCCGGTCTGCCCGAAGTTGCCGTGCTGCCCGGCGGGCGAGCCGACGAGCACGATCCGCCCGCCCTCGCCCCGCTCGCGCATGTGGACGGCGGCGGCCCGGGCCGTGGTGAACGTCCCCCGCAGGTGCGTGTCGACGACGAGGTCGAAGTCCTCGTCGGACGTCTTCCACAGCACGCGGTCGCGCAGCACGCCGGCGTTCGCGACCAGCACGTCGAGCCGTCCGTACGCGTCGACGGCCGCGGCGACGAGCCGGTCGGCCGTCGCGGTCGGCCCCACGGGCGCGACGACGGCGAGCGCCGCACCCCCGTCGGCGACGATCGCGTCGACCGTCGCCTGCGCGGCCCCGGCGTCGAGGTCGTTGACGACGACACCGGCGCCCGCGGCGGCCAGCGCCCGGGCGTACGCCCGCCCCAGGCCCTGCCCGCTGCCCGTGACGACGGCGACCTTGCCGGTGAGGTCGGTGCTCATGCGTAGTACCTCACGATCATGACGGCCACCGCGGCGGGCTTGGCCAGCCCCTCGGCCTCGAACGAGTTCTCGAAGACCGCCTGGTACCCGCCGGCCACCTCGGTGACGTCGCTGAGCCGGGACGTGACGCGGATGCGCGAGCCGACGCGCACCGGCGCCGGGAACCGCAGCCTGTCCAGCCCGTAGTTCACACCGGTGGTCACCCCGGTCACCTCGACGACCTGCGCCATGAGCGGCACGACGAGCGCGAGCGTGAGGTAGCCGTGGACGATCGTGCCGCCGAACGGCGTCCCGGCGGCGTGGACCGGGTCCAGGTGGATCGGGTTGCGGTCGCCCGTGAGGTCGGCGAACCGGTCGACCTCGTCCTGGGTGATCGTGCGCCAGGACGACGGGCCGAACGTCGTGCCGACCAGCGACGGGAGGTCGGCCAGCGGCACGCTGGTCAGCGTGGGCTCGGTGGTGGGCTCGGTGGTGGGCTCGGCGGGCGCCGGGGGCGCTGTGGGCTCGGGCGTCATGGTGTGCTCCCTCGGGTTCGGCGGTCGGGGCGGGCAGCCGGGGCGGTGGCGGGTGGGCCGGCGGTCAGCCGTCCACGCGGACGACGACGGCGCCGGCGGAGTCGCCCGCCGCGCAGCCGGTGAACAGGCCCGTGCCGCCGCCGCGCGCGTGCAGCGCGTGGATCAGCTCGGTCAGGGCGCGGGCTCCCGTGGGGCCCTGCGGGTGCCCGTAGACCAGCGACGAGCCGTACGGGTTCATCTGCTCGAGGGCGAACCCGGTCTGCTCGGCGAACCACAGGTCGTTGACCGCGAACGGGTTGTGCGTCGTCACGACGTCGAGGTCGGCGACCTCGACGCCGGCGTCCGCGAGCGCGCGCATCGCGGCGGGCACGGGCGCCTTCGGCATGTACGCGGGCGCGGCGCGCGCGAAGCCCGTGGCCAGGACCTGCGCGGTCACGCCGTCGCGGCCCAGCTCGCGCGCCCGTGCGGCGCTCGCGACGACGACGCCCGCGCACCCGTCGGCCGGGTGGGTCTGCGCGCCGTGCGTCACGACGCCGTCGGGGGCCACCGGACGCAGCCGGGCCAGCCCGTCGGCCGTCGTCGGGTGGACCCCGTGGTCCTCGCTGACCCACTCCTCGCCGCGGCGCGTCGGGACGCGCACCGGCACCATGTAGGCCCGCTGCACCGCACGGTCGTCGGCCAGTGCGCTGCGGTACTGCTCGTACCGCAGCAGGGCGACCTCGTCGACCTGCTCGCGCGTGTAGCCCGCGTCGCGCGCGGTGTTCTCCGCGGTGTCGTTCATGCTCTGGCCGGTCGTGGGGTCGAGCCTCATCGGGTCGAGCACCCAGTGCTCGCTCACCGGTGCGCCACCGGGGCCGCGCCCGCTGCCCCAGAGCATGAGCGGGCCGTTGCTGGTGCGGTCGGTGACGACGCCGATCGTCGTCGTGTGGGCACCGAGCTGCACCTGGGCGGCGAGGTGCTCGACGACGGCCACCGACGTCGCGCAGGCCCGCGAGACCCACGGTCCGCCGTGGTCGCCGGCACCGAGCCGGCGCGTGACGCCGGTGACGCCGTAGAAGCCGAACTGCTGGGGGACCGTGCAGCCCAGGACCCACTCGGTGATCTCCTGCGGCGGCAGCCCGCGGTCCGCGAGGGCCCGGCCGGTGACGTCGACGGCGAGGTCGAGGCTGTTGACCTCGGCCAGCGGGCCCTGCCACCGGGTGAACGGCGAGGTCCAGCTCAGGCCGAACGGGACGTGGGCGTCGGTGAACTTCATCGGGTCCTCCCCGGACGGTCGGGTGCGACGACGGGGTCGACGAGACCCGGCGGCTCGGCGGCGTCGGTGAGGCGTCGGCGCAGCCGGTGCATGTCGACCTTGCCGCTGGGGCTGCGCTGCACCTCGTCGACCAGGTGGACGCGCCGCGGCTTCTTGTACCCGGCGAGCCGACGGCCCACCTCGTCCTGGACGTCCTGGGCGGTGACCCCCGCGCCGGGCGCGGCGACGACGACCGCGGTCACGACCTCGCCCCAGCGCGGGTCCGGCAGCCCGAGGACGACGGCGTCGACGACGCCCGGCATCGCGAGCAGCACCTTCTCCACCTCGGCGGGGTAGACCTTCTCGCCGCCGGTGTTGACGACCCCGGACCCGCGGCCGAGCATCTCGACGTACCCGTCGCCCAGCACACGCACCCAGTCCCCGGGCACGACGTGGCGCACGCCGTCGATGACGGGGTACGTCTCGGCGGTCCGCTCCGGGTCGTCGTGGTACCCGAGCGGCATCGCGCCGCGGTAGGCGAGCACCCCGGTCTGCCCGACCTCCTCGACCGGCGTGCGGTCCGGCGCGAGCACGACGGCACCGGGGGCGAGGCGGGGGTGGCACGGCAGGTCCTGCGGGCCGCGGACCACGCCGTACGCGAACGGCCCGCCCTCGCTCGAGCCGATGATGTCGACGAGGGTCGCGTGCGGCGCGTGCGCGAGGAGGCGCCGCTTGAGGCCGTCGGACCACACCATGCCGCTGCTGAGGACCGTGGTGAGCCCCGAGACGTCGGCACCCGCCCCCGCGTCGAGGACGTCGACCAGCGGCCCGACGATCGCGTTGCCGGCCACGACGAGGCGCGTGACGCCGTGCTCCGCGATGGCCCGCACCGCCGCGCCGGGGTCGAGGCGCGCGGCGGGCAGGAACACGACGGTGCCGCCGAGGACCATCGCGTTCATGACGTTGAACAGCGCGGTCGCGTGCATCATCGGCGGCAGCGGCAGGCAGACGGTCGCGGGGAGGTCGTCGCGCGCGGCGATCCGCGTGACGTCGTCGAGCGAGGTCGGCGGGTCCACGGGCAGCGAGCCGTAGATCGAGAACTGCTGGCTGTCGAACAGGTTGCCGTGCGTCCACACGACGGCCTTGGGGCGCCCCGTCGTGCCGCCGGTGAACATGAAGATCTTGTGCTCCGGACCGCACGGCTGCGCCGGCAGGGGGTCGGCGTCGAGCGCCGTGGCGAAGGGGACGCCGGGGCCCGTCGGCACGCCGGGCGGCACGGGGTCGGGCACGACGAGGACGAGCCCCGGCAGCGTGACGCAGTCGGCGGCGTCCACCACCGCGGCGGCGAGGCCGGCGGGGTAGACGAGCGCGGAGGGCCGCGACATCTCGAGCAGGTCCGCGAGCTCGGCGCCCTGGTAGCGGAAGTTGATGTTGACCGGGATCGCGCCGATCTTGTACGCGGCGTACAGCGTCGTCAGGTACTCGACGCGGTTGTACATGAAGATCGCGACGGTCGAGTCCACGCCCAGGCCGTGCGCCACGAAGGTCGCCGCGAGCCGCGCGGCCGTCTGCTCGAACTGCGCGTACGTGACGGCCGCGCCGTCCGCCCGCACGGCGACCCGGTCCGGGACGGCGCGCGCCACGGCGTCCCAGACGGCCGCGTAGTTGGCGCGGTCGAGGTCACGGGACGACGACGGGACGTCTGCCACTGCTCACATCCTCGTGGGCGGGCCGTGCCCGGGGGCGACGGCTGATGACGACCGATGGTGCACTCCGGGCACACCGGACGTCAACCATTTCCGTGACGGTCGTCAGGCAGACGTCGAATGACGGAAGGGTGCGTCAGGACAGCCGACGGGCCAGCTCGGCGCGCGCCGGACCCGCGAGGGCCGCGTGCAGGCGCCGGAACGTCCCGACCGACCGCGCCCCCGGCCAGTCCACGGCGAGGTGCTCGGCAGGCAGGCG
The DNA here is from genome assembly GCF_024508275.1 of Cellulomonas wangsupingiae. Classification (NCBI taxonomy): domain Bacteria; kingdom Bacillati; phylum Actinomycetota; class Actinomycetes; order Micrococcales; family Cellulomonadaceae; genus Cellulomonas; species Cellulomonas wangsupingiae. Next base: position 389,473 of record NZ_CP101989.1, on the reverse strand, counting down.
CGGGACCGCCCGGAGCAGGTCGAGCCAGTCGGCCACGAGCGCCGTGACGTCGCGCAGCGCGTGCGCGACGTCGGGCTCGCGGCCCGCCCAGCGCTCCTGGAACTGCTCGTGGCGCTGCCGCATCTCCTCCAGCCGCCACGCCGTCCGGACGCTGGAGGCGGCCGAGAAGCCGGGCACCTCGTGGGCACGGAACGCCAGCAGCTCGACACCCTCGTCCGGGTCCTCGTCGCGCACACCACCGAGGGCCTGCGCGACGTCGACCTCCCCCGGCGCGATCCACAGCCCGTCGCGCAGCAGCCCGAACCCCGCCCACACCAGCTGCGCGCGCACCCGGTGCCGCACGTCGCGCCGGGTCTCCGGCACCGAGAAGCTCACGAGGGTCCAGCCCGTGCCGCGCGGGGCGAAGGGGTCGTCGTCGAACACCCGGTCCCGCGCCTCCCCCAGCACCCGCTCGCTCTGCGGCGTCAGCCCGTAGGCCACGGTCCGCCCGACGCGGACGGGCGCGAGCAGGCCGCGGCCGGCCATGCGCGTGAGCGCGGCGCGCGTGGCCGCCTCGCCGGCACCGAGCTCACCGAGCACGGAGATGAGCACCGCCGCCGGCACCGGGCCGGCACCACCGGCCAGCATGAGCTCGCCCGTGAACGCCAGCAGGAGCTGCTCGGGACGTCGCCGGGCGGCGGCCCCGTCCGGCGCGGGCGCGCCTTCGAGCGGCGTCGACATGGGCGCGATTCTCGCACGGCGGCTCGTCACGCACGGACGTCGGGCCGCCTGCGGATCATTGACACGTATGACATTCAACTGCACGATTGCTGGACGAGTGTCATGCATGGTCCGAGCGCGGTCGGTCCCGACGGCGTGCGGAGCTACCGCCCGTCACCGAGATTCGATGAGGAATTGAGGACCCCCATGAACCGACGTCCTGCTCTCGTGGCGGCGCTGGTCGCGGCCCTGTCGCTCGGGCTCGCCGCGTGCTCGTCGTCCGACCCCGCGCCCCAGGCGGAGGCCGAGGCGTCGGGCGCCCCGGACGCCGACTCCCCCCGCGCCGTCACCATCGGGGCTCTGACCATCAGCGAGACCGCCCCCTTGTGGGCCGCCGTCGAGGCCGGCATCTTCGCCGAGCACGGCCTCGACGTCACGGTGCAGCCGATCCAGGGTGGCGCCCAGGCGATGCCCGCCCTCCTCAACGGCGACATCGACTTCTCGCTCGGTCAGCCCTTCGGGGCCATGCGGGCGAGCCTGCAGGGTCTGGACGTCGCGATCGTCGCCAACTACGCGCAGAGCCTCACCGAGGGCGACGACATCAACTCGGTCGTCGTCGGCGCCGGCAGCGACATCACGTCGCCGGCCGACCTCGCCGGCAAGAAGGTCTCCGTGAACTCGCTCGGCGCGGCCGGCGACCTGACGATCATGGCCGCGGTCGAGGAGGACGGCGGGGACCCCGGCACGATCGAGTTCGTCGAGGTCGCGTTCCCCGACGCCCAGGCGCAGCTCGCCGCCGGCAACATCGACGCGGCCTGGGTGCCCGAGCCGTTCGTCTCGATGATCGTCGGCGGCGGGGGCGCGCGGGTCGTCGACCCGTACCAGTCCGCGCTGCCCGGCCTGCCGACGCTCGTCCTGCAGACCACCGGCGCCACCGTCGCCGAGGACCCGGAGCTCGTCGACGCCGTGCGCGAGGCCTTCACCGCCGCGTTCGCGTGGGCGGCCGAGAACGACGAGGCCGTGCGGGCCTCGCTCGTCACGGAGATGTCGCTGCCCGAGGCCGCAGCGGCGAACCTCCCGCTCCCCGAGTTCTCGACCGAGATCGACGAGGACGTGCTGCAGGGCCTGGCCGACCTTGCCGTCGAGCACGAGTTCTTCGACCAGGCCCCCGACCTCGACGAGCTCATCCACCAGTGACCCCGCTGACCAGCACGGCCACCGGCCCGGGACCGGGCGACGTCGCCCGGTCCCGGGCCGGACGCCCGGACGACGCCGGGACGCGCCGTCGCGGTCGCGGCACCGGACAGCGCGGCACGGGACAGCGCGGCCCGGGACGGCGCGGTGCCCGCTCCGCGACGCTCGGCGCGCTGGGCGTCCTCGGGTTCGCCGTCACGTGGCAGCTCGTCGCCCTGGCCGAGGTCGTCGACCCGGCGTACCTGCCGCGGTTCACGACGACCGCCGCGCGGCTGGTCACCGAGCTGGGCGAGCCGCGGTTCTGGTCGGCCCTGGGCGACACGGTCGTCACCTGGGCGCTCGGGCTCGGCATCGCGTCCGTCGCCGCCGTCGTCGTCGGCACCGTCATCGGCCTCGTGCCGTTCCTGCGCCGGGCCACGCACAGCACGATCGAGTTCCTGCGCCCCATCCCCTCGGTCGCGATCATCCCGCTCGCCGTGCTCGTCGCGGGCCTCTCCCGGGAGGCGGCGCTCGTGGTCGTCGTCTACGCGCCGTTCTGGCAGGTGCTCATCCAGGTGCTGTACGGCATCGCGGACGTCGATACCGTCGCCGACGACACCGCCCGCAGCTTCGGCCTGCGCCGCCTGCAACGGCTGCGGCACGTCGTCCTGCCGACGGCCCTGCCGTACGTCATCACCGGTTTCCGGCTCGCCGCGTCCATCGCGCTGGTGCTGACCATCACCGCCGAGCTCGTCATCGGCAACCCCGGCATCGGCCGTCAGATCGACGTGTACCGCTCCGCGCCCGACGCGCCCGGGCTCTACGCCCTCGTGCTGGTCACCGGCCTGCTCGGGCTGCTCGTCAACCTCGCCACCCGGATCGTCGAGCGGCGCGTGCTGCACTGGCACCCGTCCGTCCGCCGCGAGACGGCCGCGTGATGGCCGCCGCGCGCCGCGTGCTCGCGTCCGTCGGCTACGCCGCCGGCCTGCCCGTCCTGCTCGTGCTCGCGTGGGCGCTGGCCACGCGCGGCACGACGAACCTCTACTACCCCCCGCCCGCGCGCGTGCTCGACGCCTTCGTCACCACGTGGCTCGCGCCCCAGACGCTCGTGGACGACGTCCTGCCGAGCCTCGGCCGGTTCGCGGTCGGCGTGCTGCTGTCGATCGTCATCGGCATCGTCCTGGGCACCGCGATCGGTGCGACGCCGTGGCTGCGGGCGCTGCTCGAGCCGATGCTCGAGTTCTTCCGCGCGATCCCGCCCGTCGTGCTCGTGCCCGTCCTCATGCTCGTGCTCGGCATCGACGACACCATGAAGCTCGCCGTGATCGTCTCGGGCAGCGTGTGGCCCGTCCTGCTCAACACGGTCGAGGGTGTCCGCGGGACCGACCCGGTGCTCGTCGACACCTCGCGGTCCTACCGGGTCCGCGGGCTGCTGGCGTACCGGTACGTCGTCCTGCCCGCCGCGAGCCCGCAGATCATGGCCGGGGTGCGGCTGTGCCTGTCGATCGGCCTGATCCTCATGGTGATCTCCGAGATGTTCGCCTCGTCGTCGGGGCTCGGCTACCAGATCGTGTACTTCCAGCGGCAGTACATGGTCGCGGAGATGTGGAGCGGCATCCTGCTGCTCGGGATCATCGGCGTCGCCGTCGCCGCCGTCTTCCAGCTCGTCGAACGCCGGGTGCTGCACTGGTACCACGGCTCGAAGGAGGTCGCCCGTGCCTGAGCACACGCCCCTGCTGTCCGTCCGGGACCTGAAGAAGACCTACCAGGGCGCCTCCGGGCCCGTCGAGGCCATCAGGAACATCACGTTCGACGTGCGCCCCGGCGAGCTGGTCTGCATCGTCGGCCCGTCCGGGTGCGGCAAGACGACGCTGCTCAAGTGCCTGTCGGGCCTGCTCCCGCCCACCGCGGGCTCGGTCACGCTCGACGGCGCCGAGGTCAGCGCGCCACCGAAGAAGATGGCCGTGGTGTTCCAGGAGTACGGCCGCAGCCTCTACCCGTGGCTGACGGTCCGCGACAACGTGGGGCTGCCGCTCAAGGCGCAGGGCGTGCCGCGCCGCGAGCGTCTCGCCACGGTCGAGCGGGCGCTCGCCGAGGTCGGGCTCGGCCACGCGCTGGACACCTACCCGTGGCAGCTGTCCGGCGGCATGCAGCAGCGCGTCGCGATCGCCCGCGCGGTGGCCTACCAGCCCGAGGTCCTCGTGATGGACGAGCCGTTCGCCGCCGTCGACGCCCAGACCCGCGCCGACCTCGAGGACCTGGTCCGGCGGCTGTGGCAGGACCTCGGGGTGACGGTCCTGTTCGTCACCCACGACATCGACGAGTCCGTGTACCTGGGCGAGCGCGTGCTGATGCTGTCGTCGTCGCCGACCGTCGTGCAGCAGGACCTGGCGATCGACCTGCCGGCCCACCGCGACCAGCTGACGACCCGGGCGATGCCGCGGTTCACCGAGCTGCGGACGCAGGTGTACGAGCAGATCCAGCGCGCGAAGCGCGGGGAGGCGGTCCCGGCGGACGCGTGAGGGCCAGGTGGCCGTCCGTCAGGAGTCGTCCGTCAGGCGGCTCGCGGACTGCGTGAGCCCGGGCGGCGGCTCCGGGCTCCAGCCGGGCTCCGGCTCGCTCGGTGGCAGGCCGCGCATCACGTGGATGCGGTCCACGACGGTGACGACGCCGAGCACGACGACGGCCAGGCCGCCCGCCGCGACGACGTCCGTCAGGAAGTGGTAGCCGAGGTACAGGCGGCTCAGGGCGACCGCGGCGGCACCGACGACACCGACGACCAGCCAGCCGACGACGACCCGCCAGGTCCGGTTCCGGCTCGCCACGAGGTACCCGGCGACCAGCAGGAAGGTCGCCGTCCCGATGGTGTGGCCGGACGGGAACGACCCGGTCGTCTCCGAGCCGGGGATGTACATGGTCTCCTCCGGCGGGCGGGGCCGGGCGACGAGGCCCTTGACCAGGAGCGACAGCAGCGTCGAGGCGATCATGGCGCCGGCGAGCAGCAGCGGCCGCCACCACTCGCGCGCGCGCAGGCCCCAGGCCACGCACGCGACCAGGATGATGACCGGCAGCACCGTCGGACCGGTGACGAACGTGAGCGCGCCGAGGACCGCGGTGACGACGTCGCTGCGGGTGCCGACCAGGAACTCGAGGACCGGCCGGTCCCACAGGGAGAAGTCGTCACGCTCCTGCACCGCGTCGAACATGCCCCAGAAGACGAGCAGGCCGAGAGCCATGAGCGCGACGCCGGGCAGGACCGCCCGGAGCACGGGCCGGTCGGCGTACCACGCGAGCAGACGGCGCAGCGGCTCTCGGGCAGGCATCCGGTCACGCTACCCGCGCTCGTCGCGGACGGCTCTGTGACAGCTCTCGGCTCCGCCTACAGGTCGAGGGTCACGAGACGGTAGCCGGCATCGAGCTCGTCGAGCGCCAGCAGGTCGGCGTACCTCTCGGCCCACGCGCCCGTCGCGATGTCGTTCTCGAGCCGCTCCAGACCGCGGCGGATCTCCGCGTCGCCGACCCGGCTCAGCACCGAGATGCCCGCCCGGACCGCGGGATCGAGGTAGGCGGCGGGCCGCCTCCACCAGGCGGCGGCGAACCCGTCGACGCAGTCGTGAGGCACGGGGACGGCCTCCACCTCGCACGGGCCGAGCGCCGCGACGAGACGCTCCATCGGGACGGCGTGCGCCCGGTCGTACTCCCGTGCGGCAGGCAGGTAGTCGCGCAGCAGCCAGAAGTCACGGGTCATGGTCTCGTCGAACGTCAGGACCACCACGCGGCGACGTGAGACCCGCCTCATCTCAGCGATCCCGCGCTCCAGGTCGGTCCAGTGGTGCACCGTGAGGACCGCCAGGGCCGCGTCCACCGCGTCGTCCTCCAGGGGGATCGACTCGGCCACCGCGCACACGGCCGGGGCAGCCCCGACGGGGCGCTGGTCGATCATCGTCAGGCTGGGCTCGATGGCGACGACGGTGGTCGGCGGCTCGTAGGACCCCGTGCCGGCGCCGACGTTCACGACGGTCGACGCGCCCTGGAGAGCCCGGTCGATCTGCGCGGCGATGCGGGGGTCGGCCTGGCGGGTGGCGGTGTACGTCCTGCCGATGTCGTCGTAGAGGACCATGCGCCGACTCTGCCAGGCCACGGTCCCCGGCGGCCGTCCCTCAGTCCTCCGTCGGGGCCGCCTGGCCGTCCGCCAGGATCTTGGTGAGCAGCGCCTGCAGCGTCCGTCGCTCCTGACGGGTCAGCGCGGACGTCAGCACGTCGTCCACGCGCGCGGCCGCCGGGACCAGCTCGTCGAGCAGGGCGAGGCCGTCGTCGGTGAGCCGCACGACGTTGCGGCGACGGTCGTCCGCGGCGCGCACGCGCGCGACCAACCCGCGGGCCTCCAGGCGCGCGACGAGCCCCGCGATGGTCGAGCGGTCGAGGTCCAGGTCGTCGCAGAGCTCGCGCTGGCTGGCCTCGCCGCGGCGGTGCAGCACGTTGAGCACGCCGAACTGCACGTTCGTCAACCGCGGCCCGACCTCCTGCGCCCAGGCCGCGAGGTGCGCCTGCTGCGTGCGGCGCACGAGGAACCCGGTGTGGTGGGCGAGGTCCAGCGGTTCGGTCACGCGCGCCATCGTCCCAGGCGGGGCCGGGGTCTCAGCTCGCGCACGTCCCGGCACCTGAGGCGTTGTCCGCGCGGGTGGTCGCTCACAGCCACCGCGGCGGTGACGGGACGGGCGAACCGTCCGCCGTCGTCAGCAGGGCGGCACCGCCACGGCCCGTCGCCCACCGCGCGAGGTCGGCGGCACGGCCGCGGACGCGCACGCCGTCGCCGACGGGTGCCTCCGCACCGGCACCGGCCACGGCACCCGCCGCGGACTGCGCCGCCGGTCGCGGCCGGTCCGTCGGCTCGAGGACGGGTACGGGCTCGTCACCCGGCCGCGCACCCCACATCCGGGCCACGTCGGCGAGCAGCGCGTCGACCAGCTCGGGCGGCAGCTGCCGGAACGACGCCCCGTTGTCCAGGTCGACGGCATGCACCCAGACCTCGCGCGTGCGCATCCACACCGTCTCGCTCGCCGGCACCGTGCGCCCGAGCGCGGTGCGGACCGGGGCCGCCCACGCCGCGGGCGGCAGGTCGCGCCACTCGACGTCGAGGTGCACGGCCGCGTGCGCGGACAGGCTCCGCAGGGCCCGCGCCGGCAGGGTCGCCCCGTACTCGATCTCCGCGTCCCGTTCCTCGCGCGACGCGTACATCGGGGTCTCGACGCCCGTCGCGGCCCACTCGGTCAGGCGCGTGAGCGCGCGCGCGTTGAGCCCGACGTGCGCGACGACGTGCCGGCGCGTCCACCCGGGCACCAGCGACGGCACGTCGAGCTCGTCGTTGCCGAGCTCGTTGAGCTTGCGGGAGAAGTACGCCTGCCCGCGCCGGGCCAGCAGCAGGGCCGCGAGCAGGTCCGGGTCGGTGGTCCGGTCGGTGCGTGCGGGCACGTCAGGCCTCCGCGACGACGTCGTTGCGGAGCTCGCCCAGGCCGGTGACGGACGTGGTGAGCACCTGCCCCGGCCGCAGGTAGCGCGGGGGCTTGCGCGCGTGGCCCACGCCGCCGGGCGTGCCCGTGGCGATGACGTCCCCGGGGTGCAGCGTGAGGATCTGCGAGACGTACGCGACGAGCGCGGCCGGGCCGAAGACCATGTCGTCGACGGGTGTGTGCTGCACCTGCTCGTCGTCGACGACGGTCCGCAGCTCACCGGCGGGCGGCGCGTCCGTGACGGTGAGCCACGGCCCGAACGGCGTCGTCGCCTCGAACGTCTTGCCCTGCAGCCACTGCGCGGTGCGGTACTGGTAGTCGCGCATGGTGACGTCGTTGAGGACCGCGTACCCGGCGATCGCGTCGGCCGCGGCGGCCTCGTCGAGCCGCCGGGCGGTCGCGCCGACGACGACGGCGACCTCGCCCTCCCAGTCGACGGCGTCCGCCGCGTGCGCGGGCAGGACGATCGGGTCGTACGGGCCGATGAGCGCCTCGGGGTACTTGGCGAACAGCGTCGGGTGCTCGGGCAGATCGCGGCCCATCTCGAGGATGTGGTTGCGGTAGTTCAGCCCGACGCACACGATCTTCGACGGCCGCAGCACGGGCGGCGCCCAGGCGCGGGGCTCGAGGCCCGCGAGCGCGTGCCGCCGCCCGTCGGCCGCTGCCGCACGCTCGCGCCAGTCGAGGGCGGCGAGCAGCGCACCGACGTCGGCGACGCCGGGCACCTCGACCGCGAGGTCGTCGTCGAGGCGGACCGCGACGGTCGCCGTCGGCTCCCCGTCGCCGAGGGCGGACAGACGCAGCGTCCCCAGCCTCACGCGAGGTCCTCGTTGCGCTGCCCGGGCACGTAGGTGCGCGTGAACTGCAGCCGGTCGATGATCGGCCCGTCGGTGAACCGGAACAGGTCGAACTGCGTGTCGGCGTGCAGCGACCACGGCACCCAGGAGGGGACGGCGAACAGGTCACCGGTCTCGACGCGGTGCTCGGTGTCCCCGAGCACGACCGTGCCCTCGCCCTCGAACACCTGCCACACCGCCGACCCGACCTCGTGGCGCGCCGGCGTCTCGGCCCCGGCGCGCAGCCGGTGGAACTCGCAGCGGAGGGTCGGCATGACGTCACCGCCGGTCGTCGGGTTGGTGTACCGGATCGCGGCGTGACCCTGCTCGACGGTCGCCGGGTGCCCCTCGTCCTCGAGCCTGAGCTGCTCGGTCAGGGCCCGGTCGGTGTGCTCCCAGCGGTAGGCGGCGAGCGGTGAGCTCGTCTGGTCCTGCAGCCCGGACAGCGGCCGCAGGCCCGGGTGGGCCCACAGCCGTTCGGAGCGCGAGACGTCCGGCGACGCCTCGTCGGTGACGCGCTCGGACCCGAACTCGAAGAAGCCGACGTCGGCGTAGTGCGAGAACGGGACGTCGAGGCCGTCGATCCAGGCCATGGGCTGGTCGGTGTCGTTGTGGTGCCCGTGGTAGTTCCAGCCCGGCGTGAGCAGCAGGTCGCCGCGGCGCATGGCGACGGGGTCGCCGTTGACGACCGTCCACACGCCCTCGCCCTCGACGACGAACCGGAAGGCGTTCTGGCTGTGCCGGTGCTCGGGGGCCGTCTCGTGGCCGCCGAGGTACTGGATCGCGCACCACAGCGTGGGCGTGGCGTAGGCGGTGCCGGGCAGGCCGGGGTTCGCCAGGCCCATCGCGCGTCGCTCGCCGCCGCGGCCGACGGGGACGAGGTCGCCGGAGCGCCGGGCGATGTCGTACAGGGCCTTCCACCGCCAGACGTACGGCACGGCCTTCGGCGAGGGGGCCATGGGCATGAGGTCGTCGCGCTGCGTCCACAGGGGTGCGAGGCTCTCGGCCTCGAAGTCGGCGTAGAGCTGCTGGAGCTCCGGGGTGTCGGCGGTGCCGTCCATCTGGTGCACGGTGGCCTCCTCGGTGGCGTCGTCGCCAGTCGTTGGTATGCCAACGGTATGCCCGGAGGGTGGTCCGGAGGAAGGGTCGGCGCGGTCCGCCTGCGACCCCGGCCCCGGTGTGGCCAAGGGTCAGCTCTGGCGCGGGACGACCGACGGCGGCGGGTCGCACACGGACCCGGGGCAGATCTCGCTCTCTCCACCGCAGTCGGGCTCGGCACCGCCTACGAGTACTGGGTCACCACTGGCGTACCCGTCCGAGCCGACGTCTCGGCCGGCGAGGCGGGCCGCCGGCAGCCGGGCGGCGTCCTCGGGGCGGAGTACCTCGAGCAGTGGCTTCCCCTGCAGCTCGAGCGCGGCACGCTCGGCCCTGTCCGCGGCCAGCCGTGGTGGCGGGCCGGGGTCGACGGGCAGTGACGGCTCCCTAGACGGTCTCGGGGTCCTGCCCGAGCGCGGCGCGACCGCCGTCGACGGGCAGCACCGCACCGGTCACGAACGCGGAGTCGGGTGACAGCAGGAAGGCGACGACGTGCGCCACGTCCTGCGGGCGCCCCACGTGCCCGAGCGGGTGCAGGGTCGCCATCTGCGCGTCGACCTCCGGGTGCTCGCGGCGGTACTCCTCGTACCGGGCGGTCGTCACCGAGCCGAGCGCGACGGCGTTGACCCGGATACCCGCCGGCCCGTGGTCGACGGCCGCCGCCCGCGTGAGCCCTTCGACGGCGGCCTTCGCCACCGCGTACGGCAGCGCGCCACGCACGGGCCGCTGCGCCTGGTGGGAGGACACGTTGACGATGGCACCGGGCCGCCCGTGCGCGAGCAGGTGGCGCACGGCCGTGGAGCAGCCGACGACGGCGAGGTCGAGGTTGCGTCGGACGAGCTCGCTGACCTGCGCGGGGGTCGCCGTGACGAGGTCCGCGTCCTGGAAGACGGCGGCGTTGTTGACCCAGCCGGTCAGCGGTGCGTGCCGCTCCGCGAGCTCCGCCGCGGCCGTCGCCGCCGCGGCGTCACCGGCGTCCGCCGCGACGTGGTGCACGCCGGGCGTCGCGCCGTGCGGTGGCGCCGGGTCGAGGTTGACGACGACGTGGCCGAGCGCCGCCAGGTGCTCGGCGATCGCGCTCCCGACGCCCCCGCTGGCGCCGGTGACGACGACGGACCCCATGCCGCTCATGGACCCCACCCTGCCCTGCCGGGCCCACGCCGCGCACCGTCAGGCGAGCGCCGGGTTCCGGCGCGGGACCGTGGTCGAGCACCCGGCGCCCGGACGGCCCTTGCCACGACCGACACCCAGGTCCCTCAGCGGCCCGCCCCCGGTGCGCCGCGCCCGCGCCGGGTCCGGTACCTGAGACGGGCGCTCCGCGAGACCGGGCTGGGGCAGCGCATGCCACCCGATACGCCGACCCAGCCCGGTCTCGTGCGACGGCCGTCTCACGATCCGGATCGCCGTCCTGGACGGCGCCCACGTGCTCGTCAGCACGGGGGACGGGAGCCGGCGCGGACCGCGCTGCGGAGGCGTCATCGCGCGCAGCGTCGCATCCCTGGCGGGGCACCTGGCGGGCGCGAAAACCCCACGACGCCCGACGCGGCCGGTGCCAGCATGCACCGATGACCGCCGCACCCGAGCACCCCCTGCGCCTGCGAGCGCTGGCACCCCAGGACGAGGCCGCGGCACGCTGCGCGCATGACGTGATGGCACGCGAGGGGTTCGAGTTCCTGCTCGGGCCGGATCAGGACGGCGACTGGTCCGACTACCTGCGCCGCATGGAGGACCATCGCGCCGGCGTCCGCCTGCCGGACGGGTGGGTGCCGGACACCTTCCTGGTGGCCGAGGTCGGCGGTGTGATCGTCGGGCGGGTGTCGGTGCGCCACTGGTTGACCCCGGCGCTGGCGGAGGTCGGCGGTCACATCGGGTACGGCGTGCTGCCGGAGCACCGCCGCCGCGGGTACGCCACCGCCATGCTGCGCCAGGCCCTGGGTGTCGCACGCGCGGTGGGCGTGCGGGACGCGCTGGTGACGTGCGACGACGACAACGTCGGGTCGATCCGGACGATCGAGCGCTGCGGCGGGGTGCTGCAGGACGTCGTGCGGGGCGAGGGCAGGGCCACGCGGCGGTACCGCGTGCCCACCGGCTGAGCGCGTCACCGCCGCGCCACGCGCCGCCCGGCGTCCCAGCCCGGGGCGCGGTGACCGGCCGGTGGGCCCACCGACGTCACGCCGTGCCGCTCCATCAGCCACGACACCACCGAGTTCGACGTCCACATGTCCCCGACGCGCGCCTCGTCGCGGCCCCACGTGAGCGGCGGCACGAGCAGCAGGTCGTCGAGCACGCCGCCGGGCAGCCGGAGCTCGTCGCTCACGTGCAGGACGTGGCCGGGCGGGGCGGGCGCGTCGACCACGCGCAGCTCGTAGCGGAACAGCGGGCACCACGCCAGGAGCCGTGACCCGACCGGGCCGGTGACGACGACGCGCCGCGCCCCGGGCGACCGCCCCCACGTCGGGGCCATGTCCACGCTCCGCACGGCGCCGTCGACGGCGACCTCGAGCACCGCGTGGACGAGCCGCTGCGGGGCACGGCCCTCGCGTGCCGCGACGAGGCGCTCCCACCAGGCGCTGGTGCGCCGCGCGACGTGCCCGCCGGCCCCGACCTGCGCCCACCCCACCCGAGCCACCGCGTCCACCCGCCCATCCCACCGCCGCGGCACGCCCGGGGCAAAGGCGGCATGCGGCGACGACCCACCCGACACGCCCCCGGGCCCGGCGGCCAGCGTCCCGGCCGTGCCTACCCTCGCCACATGGCGACCGTCCCGCCCGTCCCCGCCGTCCCCGTCGGCCCGCTGTGGCGCCTCGGCGAGCACCCGTGGCTCGCTGACGCCGCGCCCGCCCCTGCGTCGGCGCGGGTGATCCTCGACAACGACTTCGCCGGCGACCCGGACGACCTGTTCCAGCTGGTCCACCACCTGCTGTCGCCGTCGGTGGAGGTCCCGCTGGTCGTGTCGTCGCGCCTGCGGCACGACCACGACGGCCGGTCGGCGACGAGCGCGGCCGACGGCGTCCGGGTCGTCGAGGACGTGTTCGCGCGCATGGGTCTGACGTCGAGCGACGTCGTGGTGGCGGGCTCGGAGGAGACGCTGACGGACCTGCGCACGCCGCAGCCGTCGGCGGCGACCGAGCGGATCGTCGCCGAGGCGATGCGCGACGACCCGCGTCCCCTGTTCTACGTGGCGGGCGGCGGGCTGACCGACCTCGCGTCCGCGTACCTGGCCAACCCCGAGATCGCTGGCCGGTTCACCGTCGTGTGGATCGGCGGGTTCGAGCACGAGCCCGTGCCGTGGCTCGCCGCGCCCCGGGCGGTCGACGAGGAGTACAACCTGTCGATCGACGTGCGCGCCGCGCAGGTCGTGTTCGGCGCGCCCGGCCTGGACCTCTGGCAGATCCCCCGCAGCACGTACGCGACGTGCGTGCTGTCGGACGCGGAGTCGCGCACGCGCGTGCGGGCGGCCGGGCCACTGGGTCGGCACCTCGACGAGGAGCTCCGCGCGGAGATGCGGCGGCACGCGAACCCGTCGCGCCCGCCCAGCGAGACGTACGTGCTGGGCGACTCCTGCCTGGTGGCGCTCACCGCGCTGCGGACCTACTGGACCGGGGACGCGTCGTCGTGCCGGTTCGTCACGCGCCCCAGGCCGGGGCTGACGGACGACGGCCGGTACGTCGAGCGACCCGACGCCCCGCCGATGCGGGTGTGGACCCACGTCGACGTGCGGCTCGTCCTCGAGGACCTGTTCGCGAAGCTGCGCCTGTTCGAGGCCTGGCGCGCGGGCGCGTGACCGGTGCCCGCCCTCGGCTGACCACTGGTCACTTGGGAGCAGCTGAGAGGCAGATCAGCGCCCCCAACTGACCAGTGGTCACACGGGGTGCCCCCAACTGACCAGTGGTCAACCGGGCGAGCGATAGAGGGCGAGTGGGCGGGTGGCGTCAGATCAGCTCGACGCGGTCCGCCTGGGGTCCCCGGTCGCTCTGGCGGACCTCGTAGCGGACCCGGTCGCCCTCGTACAGGCCGTCGGACCCGCGCACGACCGACACGTGCACGAACAGGTCGTCGCCGCCCGCGTCCGGGGTGATGAAGCCGAAGCCGCGCTCGGCGTCGTAGCGCGCGACCGTGCCCTGGCCGCCGCGCGCGGGGGCGCCGGACGACCGCGGCCGCTCGGAGCGGCCCCGGCCCGCCGCGGGCGCCTGCCGCCGCGCCTGGCCGCCGACGAGCCGCACCTCCTGGGCCTGCGGTCCGCGGTCGCTCTCGGCGACGGTGAAGCTGATGCGGTCGCCCTCGGCCAGGCTGACCGTCCCGACCAGGTTCTTGGCGTGGACGAAGACGTCCTCGCCGCCGGCGTCCGGCCGGGCGAACCCGAAGCCCTTGTCCGCGTCGAAGAACGTGACGGTGCCGTCGGCACCGTCGGACACCGCGGCCGGGGCGGCGTTCGCGCCGAGCGGCAGCAGGTGGTCGGCCTGGGGGCCCTTCTCACCGGGGACGACCATGAACGCGACCCGCTGCCCCTCGCGCAGCACGCCGCCGCCCACGATGGCGGAGCTGTGCGCGAAGATCTCGGCGTCGCCGCTGTCCGGGGTGATGAAGCCGTACCCCTTGGCCGGCTCGTACCAGGAGACGGTGCCGAGCTGGCCCACGGGCGTGTCGGCGGCGTACTCGCCGATGACCCGGACCTTGCGCGCCTGCGGTCCGCGGTCGCCCTCGCCGACCTCGAACTCGACCTCCTGCCCCTCCCGCAGCACCTTGCGGTTGTCGTCCCCGACGATCTCGGAGGCGTGGACGAACAGGTCCTCGGCATCCTCCCCGAGGTCGAGGAAGCCGAAGCCTCGCTCGGTGTCGAACCAACGGACGATTCCCTGCGGCACGGTTGTACTCCTCATCGATCCCTGGTGGTGCTCCGCACTAGTGTCCCCCTGCCGGGCGCCGGGACGTGCATCGCGAACTGGCCGCAGATCCTCCCCGGCGGATCGCCGGCACCGCCAGGCCGCGGGTCAGCGTGTGGTGTGCGCACCGCCGTCGACGTGGATCGTCTGCCCCGTGATGTGCCGGGCGTCGGCCGAGGCGCGTCGACGCCTCCCCACGCTCGCGAACCCGGACCGTTTCACCCCGGTGCGCAGAACGGGACGCACTGGCATGCTCCGGGCACCCGCGGTTCCGGTGACCCGAAGGAGCGTCCCGTGCGCAGCTCCCACCGCCCCACCCTCGCAGCCCTCCTCTCCCTCGTCGCGAGCACTCTCGTCGCGGTCGTCGTCGCCACCGCGCCCGCGGCCGGCGTGGCGCCGTCACCGAGCCCGTCGTCGTCGTGGCCCGCGCCGGAGCCGTGCCCGACGCGGTCGGCGGTCCCCGCACCCGAGACGACGAGCCCCGTCCCCATGCCCATGTCGTCCCCCCAGGCGTGCATCCCGCTCGGCACGTCGACGCTGGGCGGCCACGTCACCGACGAGGACGGCGCCCCGGTCGAGGGCGCGTGGGTCACGGTGTGGAGCACCACGGCGGGTCAGGAGTCGGTCCGCACCGACGCCCAGGGCTGGTGGGCGGTCGGCAGCCTGCCCGGCGGGTCGTACCGGGTGTCGTTCACCGGCTGGCAGCAGGGCTTCGTCGACGAGTGGTGGGACGACGCGCCGGACTCGTCGACGGCCGCGGTGGTCACGCTGGCCGAGGGCGCGTCGGTGCGCGACCTGCAGACCCGGCTGGCGCGCACGGCGACGCTCGGCGGACGCGTCGTCGCGCCGGACGGCACGGTGCCCACCGGCACGGTCGTCATGGTGGACGGCACAGCGGGCGGGACCTACGGGGGCTCGCCCGTCGGGGCCGACGGCACGTACCAGGTCGACGGGCTGGACCCGGGCTCGTACGTCATCCGGGTGGTCCCGGGTGCCGGCAGCGTCTGGGGACCCACCTTCTACCCGGCCGCGCGAGGGCTGGCGACGGCGACCCCCGTCACGGTGTCCGCCGGTCAGCGGCTCGACGGCCTGGACGTCACGCTGCAGACGAGCCTGGGGATCACCGGCACCGTCACCCTGCCGGCCGGCACCGACCCGTCCCAGGTCCGGGTCGTCGCGGAGCCCCTGAACGACCCGCGGCTGTGGGTCCGCGCGGCCGACGTCGCCGCCGACGGCACGTACCGGCTGGCCGACATGTTCCCGGGGTCGTACACCGTGCACGTCGAGGCCGCGGGCGGCACCCCGCCGATCGCGACGCGCTACTACCCGGACTCGGCGACGGCCGACGGGGCGCTGCCCGTCGTCGTCGTCGACGGGGCCGACACGACCGGCATCGACATCACCGCGCAGGCGGCCTCCCGGGTCACGGGCGTCCTCACGGGCGCTGCGGGGCCCCTGCCGGGCGTCGAGGTCGTGCTCGAGGCCGTCCGCGGCGACAGCGAGTACCGGCCCACGTGGACGGACGCGCAGGGCGCGTTCTCCTTCGCCGGGCTGTCCGCCGGCGAGTACCGCGTCCGGTTCACCGTGGACACGGCCGGATCCGTGCGCACCCTGTACTTCCGCGCGCCGTCCGGGACGGTCCCGCAGGTGCGCGCCGCGAGCACCGTGAAGGTCGGCAGCGGGGCCACGGTCGAGATCCGTGCGAGGGTCAAGGGCGGCCGCTGACCGCGCCGCCACCGACCGCGCCCACCTGACGGGCACGCCCTGCCAGAACGGGCCCGGCCTCCGGTCACCGCGCCAGGACCCTCGGTGCACCCGCGTGCGCGCGGCGGCGGGTCGTCGCAGGATGGCTCGCAGGGATCCGGCTGCCGACGGGAGCGACCATGCCCAAGACGACGAAGAGCGGGAAGCCGAAGCAGGACGAGCTGCCGAGCACGCTGCAGAAGTCGGGCGCCAAGGCCCAGCGCACGTTCGCCAAGGCGCACGACGCCGCCGCCGGGAGTACGACGACGCCGAGCGCGCGCACCGCGTCGCCTACTCCGCCCTCAAGCACACGCACGAGAAGGTCGGGGACCACTGGGAGCCGAAGGACGAGAACGGCCCCTCGGACGCCCGGGCCGAGGGCGGCCGGGGCTCCTCGCGCGAGACCGCCGAGGGCGTCGACGCCAACGCCTCGAAGAGCCACCTGTACGACCTCGCCAAGCGCCTCGACATCGCCGGGCGGTCGAGCATGAGCAAGGCCGAGCTCGTCGACGCGATCATGAAGGAGAACCGGCGCCGCAGCCGGTGATCCGGGGCGGCAGAGCGAGGGCGGCAGGCGCTCCCCGCGGTCGGTCGATCTCTGGCGCGCCGGAGGGCGCGGTCCCTAGTGTGGGTGACCGCGCCGCACGCCCGACCGGGTGACCGACGCACTCACGGGGGCGGCAGCGGGGCACGCGTCCGGTGAGACCGACGGCTCCCGCCGAAGGGGTACACCGATGCGCTCCAGCCTTGCGACCTCCCTCGCCGCCGTCGCGGCGTTCGCCCTCCTGACCGCCGTCCCCGCCGCTGCTCACGACGGACGGGGCCATGGCGACCCGCGCCCCGACCGCCCGACGACGTACCTCCTCGATCCCTCGGGTCCTGCAGCCGACGACATCTACCCCGAGGGCGTCGCCGTGCGCGGTGACGACTTCTACGTCTCCAGCACGACCGACGGCACGATCTACCGCGGCGACCTCGACGAGCCGACGGCGACGCCGTTCCTGCCCGGCGGGCAGGACGGTCGCACGATGGCGGTCGGCATCAAGGTCGACGGCCGGACCCTGCTGGTCGCCGGCGGGTCCACGGGACGCGTGTGGGCGTACGACCTGCGGACACGCGAGCTCACGGGATCGTGGCAGGCGGCGCAGGACGGCACGCCGGTGTTCGTCAACGACCTCGCGGTGAGCCCTCGCGGCGACGTGTACGTGACGGACTCGCTGAGCCCGGTGCTCTACCGGATCGACGCCCGCGAGCGCAGGACGACGGGGACGGAGGTCCTCGAGCCGTTCGTGTCGTTCGAGGGCACGGAGTTCGAGTACACCGACAGCTTCAACGCCAACGGCATCGCGATCTCGCGGGACGGCCGGTACGCGGTCGTCGCGCAGACGAGCACGTCGACGCTGTTCCGCATCGGCCTGACCGACCGGAGCGTCGAGGCGATCGACCTCGGTGGGGAGCTGGTCCAGGGCGACGGTCTGCTGCTCGAGGGCCGCAGGCTGCTGGCCGTGGAGTGGCAGGGCGACGTCTCGTCCATCGTGGCGGTGGACCTCGACCGGGGGTACGCCTCCGGCACCGTCGTGTCGCGGACCTCGGACCCGAGCTTCGACGACCCGACGACCATCGCCCGGGCCGGCCGCAGCCTGCTCGTCGTCAACAGCCAGTTCGGCACGCGGGAGACGGGCGGGACGCCCGGGCCGTTCACGGTGTCGCGCATCCCGGCCCCCTGACAGCGCAGGTCAGCGCCCTTCGTCGCGGGCCCCGGACGCCAGCCACCGGCGCACCACCACCCGCGGACGGTGACCGCTGCGCCCCGTCGTGGGGGCGGCGACCTCGAACCCGCCGGCCTCGAACAGGTCCACCGTGCCGACGTACCCGGAGATGACGTCGACGCGCGTCCCGCCCGTCTCGACGGGGTAGCCCTCGACGACCTGCGCGCCGTGCGCCCGGGCGTGGGCGACGGCGCCCTCGAGCAGCACGTGCATGAGTCCCTGCCGGCGGAACCGCGGCCGGACGACGAAGCACACGACGCTCCACGGGTCGCGGTCGTCGACGAACGGGATGGTCCGCGAGCGCATGAGCCGCCGGTACGTGCTGCGGGGGGCGACCGAGCACCAACCCGCGACCTCGTCGTCGACGTACGCGAGCACGCCCGGCCCGGGGTCGGTCGCGCACTGCTCGCGCATGAACCCCGCGCGCGCGTCGTTCGGCAGGCTCGAGTCGCGGTACGCGACGCACCAGCAGCCCTCGGCGTCGGGGCGCCGGGTGCCGACGACCGTCGCGAAGTCGTCGAACCGGCCGAGCGCGGGGCGGACGTCGATCACCATGCACCCTCAGTACACGTACCGGCTGACACTCTCCGGGTGGAGCACGAGCCGGACCTGGTCCTCGGCCAGGATCCCCGCGAGGTCCCCCGCGCGCACCGGGTCGCTCAGGTCCCAGTAGCGGGCGGCGAGGCGTGCCGCGAGGTCGTGCGCGCCGTCGTCCTCCACGGTGACCGTGCCCGCCACCGACACCCAGTGCTCCCGCTCGCCCACGGGGGCGGCGACGACGATCGAGGCGCGCGGGTCGCGGCGCAGGCGGCGCACCTTGAGGGTGTCGGGACCGGTGAACAGCTGGAGCGTGCCGTCGTCCGCGACCTCGAACCACACCGGCCGCGGCTGCGGCGGCAGCGGCCCGGCCGCGACCGTCAGGAACCCGTGCAGCGGGCGCCGCAGCAGCTCGAGGTCGTCGGCGGTCAGCGACGTGTCGGCGGTCATCACGGCTCCTCCGTGCCGGGGCGGCTCACGTCCGGGTCAACCGCCCCGGGGCGCTCGTTCATCCGCCACGCGCGGGCGGCGTCAGCCGTCCCCCACCGACGACGCGTACCGCGCGTCGACGTCCCCGGCCACCAGGCGCCAGCAGAAGTCGTTCATCCGGGCCGCCGCCGGGGCGTGCCGGGCCAGGATGCCGGCGACGGGCTGCGGCACGTCCGGCGGGACGTCGCCGCTCGCGCACCGCCGCACGTACGCGTTGCGCGCCACGGGGCCGGCGTCGGCCGGCACCGGCACCCGGCACACCGTGGTGACCAGCCAGTTCACGAGCCGCATCGCCGCGTGGTCGGCGTCGTGCTCGATGTTGTCCGCCACGAAGCCGCGCTCGTCCTCGGACAGCTCGAACTGCGGTGACGTGGCCAGCCCGAAGTCGACGAGGTGGATCCGCTCGTCGTCGGCGCGCATGTTCCCGAGGTGCCCGTCCATGTGCAGCAGGTCGCGGCCGCGCAGGAAGGCGACGATGTCGAGGAGCTGGCGCTCGACGCTCTCGGCACGGCCGAGCGGGTCCGCCAGCCAGGCGCCCAGGCGGTCGGGGACGTGCTCGAGGAACAGCACGAGGCTGGCGCGGGCACCGGCCAGCTCCTCGAAGCGGGCCCGCACCGCCGGGTCGCCCCCGAACTGCGCGACGACCGCCTCGACGTCCCGGTGCTCGGGCGCGACCGGCGGCCGCCCGGGCAGCACGCGCCAGTGGTGCAGCAGCGCGAACGACGCGCACTCACCGGCGAGAACCCCCTCGGTCGCGGAGAGGTTCGCCGCCAGCTCGCGCCACGCGCCGAAGCCCGGGCCGGCGAGCGGGTGCATGCCGTACTGGCAGGACATGGGCAGGTCGAACAGGTTCGCCGTGCTGCGCGGGTGCGCCAGCTCGCGGTCGGTGAGCGGGATCCGCTTGGCGAAGACCCGGACGCCGTCCACGTCGATCACCGACGAGCCGCCACCGACGCCCACGGCGCCCCGTGGGGCAGCGCGCAGGAGCGCCGCGAGCTGCTCGTCGTCGCGTGCCGCGAGCGACGCCGCGACGAGGTCGTGGCGGGCCCGACGGTCGGGGCTCAGACCGGCCACGCGGAGCCCGTCAGTCGAGCACCCGGACCGCGACGACGTCGCACTGGACGGGGAACGACTCGTTGCACGCCTCGCCGACCCACACCTCGACCTGCTCGCCGTCGGCGGGCTCGCCCACCGGGCGGTCCCCGGCGTCGACGACGACGGCGTCCGCCAGCCGCAGCGGCATGCCCTCGTAGTAGCCGTCCGACGCACCCGAGAGGAACGGCTCGTCGCCGGGGGCGTCGGCGGACACCGTCCCGGTCACCTCGGGTGGCCGCGCGGGCACCGTGGACGAGGTGCAGCCGCCGAGCGCGGCCGCGACGAGGACGACGAGCGCGAGGGGGGTGCGCGCCTTCATCGCGCCAGCATGGCACCGCGCTGGGGCGCTGACCAGGGATGCAACCCGGACGGCCGTCGACCGTGCGGCGGGACGTCGGGACCGCGACGAAGCCGGCGCCGATGGCGCGCGGCACGGCGCGGTGGAGCCTGGCCGCCCGTCCTGGTCGTCCGGCGAGCGCCGGTCGGTCCGCCGGTAGGGTGCCGTGCACCCGACGCCCCCGGAGGACACCGTGCTGGCACTGCCGCCACCGACCGTGAGCCCGTTCTGCACGCTGCAGGTCGAGCTCGCCCCCGTCATGGACCTAGGGCTCGGCCGGTACGGGCAGCGGCGCATCGTCCCCATCGTCGGCGGGCGCGTCACGGGCCGCGTGAGCGGGACCATCCTCCACCTCGGCGCGGACTGGCAGTCGGTCGCCCACGACGACGTGGCCGAGCTCGACGCGCGGTACGTCTTCGAGACACCGGACGGCGCGCTCGTCGAGATCGTCAACACGGGCTACCGGTACGGCCCGCCCGAGGTGATGCAGCGGCTCGCGTCGGGCGCGCCGACCCCGCCGGAGTCGTACTACATGCGCTCGACGGCGCGGCTCGAGAGCGGGCACCCGGACTACCGGTGGCTCAACCGGATGGTGTTCGTCGGCACGGGCGCGCGCGACGCGAGCTCCGTGCAGATCGACCTCTACAGCGTGGGATGAGGCCTCCGGCAATGACAGGACCGCGCGTGCTCATCGCCGGTGGCGGCATCGGCGGGCTCGCCGTGGCGCTCACCCTGCACCAGATCGGCGTGCCGTTCACCGTGCTCGAGGGCGCCCGCGAGCTGGCCCCGCTCGGCGTGGGGATCAACCTGCAGCCCAACGCGGTGCGCGAGCTCGACGACCTCGGGATCGGCCCCGACGCCCTGGACCGGGTCGGCGTCGCGACGCGCGAGTGGGCGCTCGTCGGACGCAACGGCCACGAGATCTACAGCGAGCCGCGCGGCCTGCTCGCCGGCTACCGCTGGCCGCAGTACGCCGTCCACCGCGGGCAGCTCCAGCTGCTGCTCGCGCGGACCCTGCGGGAGCGGGCCGGGGCGGGCGCGATCCGGCTGGGCCACCGCGTCACCGGGTACGAGACGCACGCCGACGGGTCCGTGACGGCGACCGGGCGGCACGCCGACGGCACCACCTGGACGGAGCGCGGCACGCTGCTGATCGGCGCCGACGGCATCCACTCCGCCGTCCGCGCGCAGATGCACCCCGACCAGCCGCCGATCCACTGGGGCGGCACGCTCATGTGGCGCGGCACGACGCAGGCCAGGCCGATCCGCACCGGGTCGTCGTTCGTCGGCGTGGGCTCGGCCCGGCACCGCGTGGTCGTCTACCCGATCTCCGCGCCCGACCCGGGCACGGGCCTGGCCACGATCAACTGGATCGCCGAGCTCACCGTGGACGCCACCTGCGGCCGGGACAGCGGCTGGTTCCGGGAGGTCGCCGTCGAGGAGTTCGCGCACCACTTCGCGGACTGGACGTACGACTGGCTCGACGTGCCCGACCTGCTGCGCCGCGCCGAGGTCGCGTACGAGAACCCGATGATCGACCGCGACCCGGTGCCGACCTGGCAGGACGGACCGGTGCTGCTGGTCGGTGACGCGGCGCACGCGATGTACCCGACGGGCTCCAACGGGGCCGGCCAGGCGATCGTCGACGCCCGTGTGCTGGGCGCCGCGATCCTGGAGCACGGTCCGACCCCGGACGCGCTCGCCGCCGTCGACGCCCGCCTGTGCGGGCCGGTCTCGCAGCTCGTCCTGCGCAACCGCGGGGCAGGGCCGTTCGGTCTGCTCGACCTGGTCGACGAGCGCTGCGGCGGCGAGTTCGACGACATCGACGACGTCGTCCCCGCGGGCGAGCGTGCCGCCTTCATGGCCGGGTACAAGGCCGCCGCGGGCTTCGCGATCGAGCAGCTGAACGCGGCGGGGCCGACGATCCCGCCCGGGGCCCGCCACGCGTCGCGGTCCACCGCCGGGCGTCGGGAGGACGGGAGCATGCGTGCCAGGGATGTCGTGTTCGTCCACGGAGCGGGGCGGCACGGAGCCGCCGCCTGGCCGCAGCAGGCCGCGGCCGCGGAGCCCGGCTGGCTGTTCCTGACCCGCGAGGGCGTCGCCGACGACGCCGCCCGTGACGCTCGACGCCTCCTGGGATGGCTCCGTGCTCGCGGCGGAGGGCACGTCGTCGCCCACTCGTACGGCGCGAACGCCGCGGTGCTCGCCGCCCAGCTCGAGCCCGCCCTGGTGCGGTCGCTCGCGCTCCTGGAACCCGCGTGCTTCGACCTGGCACGCGGCAGACCGGCCGTCGAGGAGCACATCGCGGCGATGACGCCCGTGTTCGAGGCCGCCGACGACCCGTCCGTGTCGGCGCGGGACTTCTCCCTGCGCTTCGCGGCAGGGATGGGGACGGAGCCCCCCGACGTGCCGGACGAGCAGCTGCGGGCGAGCGTCGACCGCCTCCGCGCCCTGCGTCCGCCGTGGGGCATCGGGCTGCGGACGCAGCAGGGCCTGCCGGCCAGGACGTTGGTGGTCACCGGCGGCTCGAGCCGGATGTACGAGGAGACCGCCGAGGCGCTCGTCGCACTCGGCGCGCAGCACGTGGCCCTCGACGGCGCCGGCCACCGCGTCCAGGACGACCCCCGGGCTCCCGAGGTGCTCACGCAGCACTGGGCCGGCTGAGCGCGCGTGCTCCCAGACCCCTGATCACGGTGCGCTCCGCCACCCGCACCCCTAGGGTCGGGGGCGTGCCCGCCGACGTGCCCTACCGGCCTCTGCCGCTCCGCCCGGACGTCAGGTACGCGCACGGCCCCGACTCCTCCCGGCAGGCCGACGTGCCGGTGGGCGAGACCGTCGAGCTGGTCCTCACCGACAGCGCCGCCTACCCGGGGACGTCCCGCCGGGTCTGGGTCCACGTCCCCGCGCACGACGACGACGCGCCGCCCGCCGGGCTCCTGGTGGTCAACGACGGCTGGTTGTACCTCGACCCCGACGGGGAGGTCCGCGGCGGCATCGTCCTGGACAACCTGGTCCACCGGGGCGACATCCCGTTCACGATCGGCGTCTTCGTGGACCCCGGTGTCGTCGTCGGGGCCGAGCACCCCAAGAACCGCAACGTCGAGTACGACGCGTTCGACGACCGCTACGTCACCTTCCTGCTCGACGAGATCGTCCCGATGGTCACCGCCCGGTACGCGGTGACGGACGACCCGGAACGGTGGGTCGTCTGCGGCGGCAGCAGCGGCGGCGACGCCGCGTTCACCGCCGCCTGGATGCGACCGGACCGCTTCCGCCGCGCCGTGTGCTTCCTGTCGAGCTTCACCCAGATGCCCGGCGGCAACCCGTACCCGAACCTGCTGCCCCGCACCGACCGCAAGCCGCTGCGGATCTTCCTGCAGGCCGGTCACCGCGACCTGAACTGGAACGCGCCGACGCGCAACTGGCTGGCCGAGAACCTGCGGGTCGCCGCCGCCCTCGCCGAGGCCGGCTACGACTTCCGCCTGGTCCTCGGCGACGGGGGGCACAGCCCCAACCACGGGGGCGTCCTGCTGCCCGACGCCCTGCGGTGGGCGCTGGTCAGGAGCGGCGCTGCGGCGGCACCCACATGACGCCGCGCTCGGCGAGGAAGTCTCCGGTGACGGTCACGACATGGCCCTTCTCACTGAGGTCGACGACCGTCACGTCGTCCGGCGTCGGCGCCCCGAGCGGCGTCAGGGTGCCGCGCTGCCACACGAAGGGCTGCGCGAGCGCGGTGCCGTCCGCGGTGGTCGAGCCGAGCTGCCCGGCGACCTGACCGCGCTCGTTGACGTCGCTCGCGACGCTCCAGCCGTCCCCGACGGTGCCGATCGGCCGCAGGGCGCCGCGCTGCCACACGAACCCCGTGCCCGGCTGCCCGGGGGCCGCCTCGCCGACGCCGACGACGACGCCCTGGTCGTTGAGCGCGAGCGCCCGCGACGCGACCGTGCCGGGCAGCAGCCCGAGGCGCGTGATCGCACCGTCGCGCCACAGCGCGGCCTCCCGCAGCCCGCCGCCCAGGTGCACGGTGCCGGCGACGTGCCCGCGGTCGTTCAGGTCCGTGCCGCGCAGCACCAGCCCGTCGGCGCGCAGCTCGGTGAACACGCCCGCCGACCACACGTACGCCAGGTCGGTGTCGTCCTCGTACTCGCCCAGGCCGAGCACCGTCCCGCCGCGGTTGAGGTCGATGATCGAGGTGCTGGTGCGCGCACCCGGGAACGGGGGCGGCGTGAGGTCGGTCCGCGTGCCCGCGGTCCACACGAACGGGTTGTCGGACCACGCCTCGGGCTTGGCGACGCCGCCGCCGACCTGGCCGCGCTCGTTGACGACGATGCCGTAGCCGATCTCCGCCAGGACCGTCGTGGTGCCGTCGCGCCACAGGAACGCGTCGGATTCCTCCCCCGGCGCCGGCTGCACGTACCCGCTGACGTGGCCGCGGTTCGAGACGTCGGTGGCCGTGCCGCTCTGCGCGTCGGGCGTGAGGTCGGTCATGACGCCGTCGTCCCACAGGAACGCGTGCCACCGGCCGTCCGCCACCTGCGACGTGCCGACGACCTGCCCCCTGTCGTTCACAGCGGCCGGGGTGGTGCGGGCGCCGCCCAGCGTGCCCAGCTCGACGGCGGTCCACCCGGCCGGACGAGGCGGTCCGGCGAGCGCGGGGGTCCCCGCGAGCACGAGCACGAGCGCGAGGACTCCCGCGCCGAGCGCAGGACGAAGGCGTGTGGTCATGTCGGATCCCCCTAGGTGCGGCACCGCGGTGCGCAGTGTCCGTTTGGTCCGTTCCTAGGGGGTCGCGCCGTGCCGCACAAGGAGGGAGGCCGGGCGAAGAACCGGTATCACCCGGCACGCAGCGTCCCGCCGGGCGACGTTGGTCGCCCGGCGGCCGCGGTGAGCGGGAGGTTCGGGTGTCACACGGGGCTCGCCGCCACGGCAGGACGGGTCGCCTCCAGGTCGTCGGTCACCTCCGCGTGCACCGGCTCCGGCCGGTAGCCCAGCCGCCCGCGGGTCGCGACGATCGTGATGACCGCGCCGACGGTCGCCATCAGCAGCAGCGCCTGGTTCGTCAGGTCGTAGCTCGCCCCGACGACGGGGAACATGGAGGCGACGAAGAGGCCGACGGTCGTGTTGATGCCCACGTGCAGCAGCATCGCCATCGGCAGGCTCTGGCCGGTCCGGTTGAAGACCCAGGTCATGACGACGTTGAACGTGACGCAGAAGGCGATGAACCCGACAGCGCGCAGCAGGTGGAAGGTCGGCGCATCGCCCCACATGGTCAGGTACAGCGGGAGGTGCCACACGCCCCACAGGACACCGATGCCGGCGGCCGCACGCAGCGGCCCGACGAGGCGCTGAGCACGGGGCAGGGCGAAGTCGCGCCAGCCCGGCTCCTCGGCGAGGCCCGTCGTCACCATCTGCATGAGGATCATGGGCAGGTACTTGATCAGGTTCTCCATCGGCGGCGCCTGGACGTCACCGGCCGAGAACAGGTACGACGACAGCAGGACGGCTGCGGGGGTGCCCAGGAAGATCCCGGCGTACCAGCGCCAGTTCACCTTGAACTTGAACAGACGCCTCACCCACGCCCGCACACCGGCACGGCCGTCGGTCACGGCGGTGACGAACAGCGCGGCGCCGATCGGGCCGAGGTACGCGCCGGGCAGCATCAGGAAGAGCTGGTAGCCGCCGGTACCCCCGGGAACCTGGATGTCCCAGATCCCCAGGCCGTAGGGCGACAGGATCAGCGGGATCCACGCGAGCCAGCTGGCGGCGAGCGCCAGGACGACGAACGCCGTGAGCGGGCGGCGCCGGACGACGTCGAGCACCCCTCCGCGCTCGGCCGGTGCAGGTACCTGTGGCGTGACGGTGATCATCGGAGTGTCCTCTCGTCGAAGTCGTTGTGACATGACTTGACGTTAGGAATCGGACACCCCCGGCCGCGCCGGGCGCAGGGTGGAACCCCCGCAGTTGCATCGAAAGGCGCAGGTGGCGGCTACACCACGACGAGCTCCGCACCGTCGGGCGAGTGGTCCGCGAGCCGGACGCTGCGGACCGACGGGTCCTCGTAGGTGTTCCAGTAGTACGTCCCCGTCGCACCGGAGAAGAGCCCCGTGTAGATCGTCTTCTCGAACTCCCCCGAGCTCATCGCGGCGCAGCCGTCCACCATCGCGACCTGCTGCAGCGTGTGGAACGCGCGGCTGACGTTCTCCTCCTCGGTCGTCTTGGTGGGGTAGTGCTCGTTGACGTAGGCGGCACGGACGAACCGGGACGGCGAGTAGTAGTCCCCGGGGATCCCCCGCATGTGCGAGCCGGAGCCGAACGGGGACAGCTTCGCCCGGCCCAGCACGGTCTCCTGCGGGAAGTCCGGCTCGGTGTTGAGGTAGTTGCGCAGGTTCTCGTGGTGCCAGGCGAAGCCCGGCTGGTTCGCGAGCACGTCGACGTCGTCGTCGAAGACGTGCATGCCGTCGGCCGTGTACTCCACGACGATGGCGCGCGTCGCGTCACCGATGATCCAGTGCAGCAGCGAGCTCGGGTACTTCTCGTTGATCGGCTTGTCGACGATCGCCACGTTCGCGAGCGCCTGCTCCACCTCGTCGACGCTCGAGAACTGCGAGGCCACCCACAGCGGGAACTCGTAGGCCGCGACGTTCGTCGCCCCCTCGACGGGGCCCGTCGCGTACTGCGCGTAGCCGGGGAAGTTGAGGCCCGCCACGGCGAGACCCGCGTCGTTCCCGCAGTCGAAGTACAGCGGCGTGCCCTCCTCGACGATCCCCATGCCGATCGTCGCGTGCCGGATGCTCGGCACCGCGCCGAACGGCGACGTCGGGGTGAACCCGGTCGGCGTCACCACGACGCGTTCGCCGTACCCGCTGGTCCAGTCGAGGTTGCGCGCGAGATAGAGGTGGCCGCTACCGTCCGAGAACCTGATTCCTGTGCACATCTGGTGCCCCCCAGTTGTCGGCGGGGGCCCTCTGCCCGCGCCGCCCGACTCGATCATGCTCTCCGGTACGGTGTGCCGCATCCGGTCCGTCGACGGCGAGGAGCGCAGGCGCACATGGGCGAGCCGACCCCCTCTGCGCCGGCGCCGCCGCAGGCGGGAAGCCCGATGTCGTGGCCCTGGCGGGTGCTGTTCGCCCTGCTCCTCGCGCCGCTCGCCCTCTGCGTGGTCCTGCTGCTCGTCGACGCGACCAACGGGGTGAACGGCACGTTCGACAGCCTCGGGACGGCACTCCTGGTGGCGGCGTCCGTCGGCGTGGTGGCGGTCCTCCTCGTCAACGTCGCGCTCTACCGGGCGGGTCGGTCGCGGCCCACGCTGCGCCGGGTGCACGGGTGGGCGGTGCTCGTCGTCCCGGTGGCGCTCGGCGCCTGGTACGGGATCGCGCAGGCGCTGGAGCCGGAGCCGCGCCAGATCGTCTCCCGCGAGGAGGTCGTCGACCTCGTCGACCGGTGCCAGGTCCGCACGGTCCGGTGGACGCACGGCACCCACTACGACGTCGACACCGTCGACGGTGCGCGGCTGCACACCACGTCCGACGTCGAGGACGTGTGGGCGGCGCGACGCTGCTGACGTCCGGTCCGCCGGCTGCTTCTCAGCCCGCGACGTCCACGATGCCGTTCTGGTACGCCCACACCACCGCCTGCAGGCGTGACTTCACGCCCAGCTTCGGCATCACCCGGGCCAGGTGCGACTTCACCGTCGACACCTCGAGGTACAGCTCGCGGGCGATCTCCTCGTTCGACATGCCCTGCGCCAGCAGCAGGACGATGTCCAGCTCCCGCGGGGTCAGCAGCTCGCTGGCGCGGGCCGCGGTCACCGGCTGGGTCCGGCGACGCGTGACGACCTCACGCAGCACGCGCCGGGTCAGGCCGTTGGCGAGCATGCCGTGGCCGGCGGCGATCGTGCGGACCGCCTCGACGAGCGTCGCCGGCTCGGCGTCCTTGAGCAGGAACCCCGAGGCGCCCGCCTCGAGCGCGCCGAACAGGTACTCGTCGACGTCGAACGTGGTCAGCACCAGGACGGGGATCGGGTCGGCGACGTCGGGGCCGCACAGCTCGCGCGTCGCGGTGATGCCGTCCTTGCCGGGCATCCGGATGTCCATGCACACGACGTCCGGGCGCAGCGCGAGCGCCAGGTCCACCGCCTGCGCGCCGTCGGCGGCCTGCCCGACGACCTCGATCCCCGGCTCGGTCGCCAGCACCGTGGCCAGGCCGGCGCGCACGAGCGGCTGGTCGTCGGCCACCACGACCCGGACGGTCGGGGACGCAGCCTCGCTCATCGGTCCTGCCCTTCGCTCGTCGACGGCCCGGCCGCCGTGGGGACCGACAGGGTGACCTGCCAACCACCGTCCAGGGTCCGCCCGTACCGCAAGGACGCGCCGGTCAGCTCGGCGCGCTCGTGCATCCCGACCAGACCGTAGCCGGGGTCGTGGTGCCCGGGCACCTCTCCCGGGTCGGGCCGGGAGTTGCGGACGACGACCTCGACGCGGCCCTCCTCGCCCGCGTCCAGGCGGACCTCGCACGGCGCACCGGGCGCGTGCCGGGCGGCGTTGGCCAGCGCCTCCTGCACCACGCGGTACGCCGCGAGCTGCGCCAGCGGGCCGACCGCACCGGAGGCCGCGACCTGCGCCACCGGACCGACCTTCTCCAGCGCGACCCGCGCCCCGGACTCCTCGGCCCGCGCGACGAGGTCGTCGATCCCCGCCAGCGTCTCCATCCGCACCTGACCGCCGGGCTCGGGCGGGGTGTCGACGTCCCGCAGCAGCACCACGAGGTTGCGCAGGTCCCGCAGCATCGCCGTGCTCTGCTCGCGCACCTGCGCGACCGCGACCTTCGCGCCCTCCGGGTCCACGTCGATCTGCCGCCCGATCGCCCCCGTCATCACGGCGATGCCCGACAGGTGGTGGGCCGCGATGTCGTGCAGCTCGCGCGCCATCGCCGTCCGCTCCCGTTCGACGGCCACCTGCACGAGGGCGTCACGCTCGCGGTGCTGCGCCTGCGCGGTGGCGGCCAGCGCGTCGAGGGCGTCCCGCCGGGACGCGAGGACGCTGCCGAGCACCGCCGGCAGGCCGACGGCCGCCAGGGCCTGCAACGGTCCTCCGATGAGGACGATCCAGCCCTCGGCCCCGGTGCGGACCACGGACGCGGTCACGCCCAGGGCGACCAGCACCGCGGCGCCCAGCAGACTGGGCAGGAGGCGCCGCGCGGGCCGGGCGAGCACCGCCCGGTACGCCGCGACCATCACGACCAGCAGCCCGGAGCCGATGGCGTCGCCCAGCACGAACAGCGCGGGCACCCCGGCGGCGACGGCGAGCAGGGCGGCGCGCGGGTGGTCGCCCCACCGGGCCAGCGCGCCCGCCTGCAGCGCCATCACCGCGACCGCCCACCACCACGCGGCCTGACCGAACCCCGGGACGCCGCGCGCCGCCGCCGGGTCGGCCTGGTTGAGGACCACGGAGGCCGAGACCAGCGCGACGGACAGCGCCCAGACCGCCAGGGGCACGACGTCCGTCGGCCGGCGGCGGTACGCAGCGGGACGCCCGGTCACCGACGTCACGATAGACGCGCCGGTGCGGGCAGGGTGACGGGATCACGGACGGGTTCCTGCGGGGGCGGCGGCGCGCTGACGGCACCCATCACGGTCCTCTCGTCGGGTCGGGCTGACGGACCCGAACGTAGGGGCCGGCCGGGTGCGGTCGCGCCGGGCGAAGGGACGGACTGCAGCGGTTGCATCGAAGGATGGAGGGCGGCGGCGTCCCCCCGCCTCGCCGGGCCGGTGTCGGCGCACGCTGCCATGCTCACCCCGTGGAGCTGCGATTCGTCGGCGAGGTGGTGTGGTGGCGCGGTCCGACGCCGTACCACTTCGTCGCGCTGCCGGAGCCGCAGGCCGCGCGGCTGCGCGTCGTCTCCTCGCGCGTGACCTACGGCTGGGGCTGCATCCCGGCGACCGTGACCCTGGGGGCGACGACGTTCACGACGTCGATCTTCCCCAAGGACGGCGGCTTCATGGTGCCGATGAAGGTCGCCGCCCGCCGGGCGGAGGGCGTCGAGCTGGGCGACGACGTCACGCTCGTGGTCGTCGTCGAGGACCCCGACGACCCCGAGCACGACGCCGCGGACGAGGTCGCGCCGGCGGCCCGCCGGGTCCCCGCGCACGACCCGGCGGACGACGACGACTACTACGACCCGGCAGCGGACGACGGACGAGCCGCCGGGCGCGGGTGGGAGCCGAGCGCCTCGGGGGATCCCCGGTGAGCGGCACCTGGCGCCCCCGCACCGCGCCGCCGGGTGGGCGACGGGCCGTCGAGCCCGGGCCCGGCCAGGAGTCGGTGTGGGACTACCCGCGTCCGCCGCGCGTCGAGCCGAGCACCGCCCACGTCGTCGTCGTGCTCGGCGAGACCGTGGTCGCGGACACCCGCCGCAGCCTGCGCGTCCTGGAGACCTCGCACCCGCCGACGTACTACCTGCCGCCCGAGGACGTGGCCACCGGCGTGCTCCGGGAGGTGCCGGGCGCGTCGTCGTGGTGCGAGTTCAAGGGCCGCGCCCGGTACTGGGACGTCGTCGGACGCGACGCGTCGGGCCGCGAGGTGCGGGCGCACCGGGCAGCCTGGGCGTATCCCGAGCCGAGCCCCGGGTACGAGGCCCTGGCGGGGTACGTCGCGCTCTACCCGGGGCGCATGACGCGGTGCACGGTCGACGGCGAGGTCGTCGAGGCGCAGGAGGGCGACTTCTACGGCGGCTGGCGCACGAGCCGCGTCGTGGGGCCGTTCAAGGGCGCCGACGGCACGCGGGGCTGGTGAGCGCGCCGCCTCAGCCCGCCCGCAGCGCCAGGAGGAACTGCCCGCCGCCGGGCTCGACCTGCGTCGTGACCGGCAGGTCAGGGGCGAACCGTGACAGCCGGTCGACCAACCAGTCGGCGGCGGCGTCGGCGTCCGCGCGGCTGGGGCACCGCGCCACGACCTCGCGCCCGCCCTTGCGCCGCAGCCGCTCCACGGTCTCGGCGATGGGCGCGGGGTCGACGACGAAGAGGTCCGGCGACCACGCCACCACGGGCTTGACCGCGCCCTTGCGGGTGTTGCACGCGCGGTGCGCGAGCCGCTCGACGCCCGTCGTCCCCTTCTTCGTCTTGACGAGCGCCCCCGCGTCGACGCTCGGGCCGAGGTCGGAGTTCACCGAGGCGTCGGGGTCCACCGGCTCGTCGCACAGCCAGCAGCGCCACGCGTCCCGGTCACCGACGTCGCTCAGGTTGCTCATGCGCGCACCGTAACCCGCCCGGCCCCGGACTCGGGCCCGTCCGCCACCGGACGACGCGGTGCCGCAGGTGCACCACCCGCCTCGGCAACGCCAGGGGCGAGCCTGGTCGTGGGAGCCTGGCGCCGTGGACGCCCCGCCGCCGAGCTTCCCGCCGCCCCCCGTCCCCGGCCGGGTGCCGCCGCGCGAGCGCACCGTCACCGTCGTGACGCACCCCGAGGCGACCCACCACGTCGAGGGCCTGGTCGGCGGCCAGTTCGACTCGGCCCTGACGCCGCGCGGGGAACGTCAGGCCGCGGCGATCGCCGCGGCGCTCCACGCCCGCATCGACGGGTCGGCCCGGGTCGGGCTCGTGGCGTCGGACCTGCGCCGGACCCGCCGGACGGCCGAGATCATCGGCGCGGTCCTGGGCGTGGAGGCCGCACTCGACCCGCGGCTGCGGGAGAAGTCGTACGGCGAGGCGGGCGGGCGTCCGCAGGCGTGGCTCGACGCCCGCTTGGTGCCGCCCCCGGGCGGTCGGTGAGCGGATGCGGCACCACGACGGGGTGACGGGCTCCGAGACCCGGCTCGACGTCGCCGTCCGCGCCTACCGGGCCATGACCGAGCTGCTGGGACGGGACGACGACGAGCTCGTCGTCGTCACCCACGGGTTCACCGCCGGCATGGTCGTCGCCGCGTGGATCGGCATGCCGCTCGAGGCCGCCGGCCACGTCGCGTTCCCCGTCCCCTCGGGGAGCATCACGACCCTGCGCGAGGACGGGTACTTCCACAACCGGGGTGTCGTCACCGTCGGCGACGTCGCCCACCTGCGCTGACGCGGTGCGCCCGCACCTGAGCGCCCTGCCTCACCGCCCCAGGTGGTCGGCCAGGAAGCGGCCGGCCCGGTCCAGCGCACGGTCGGCCTCGTCGAGCCGTCCGGCGAAGTTCTGGAACACGTGAGGCGCACCGGCGACGACCTCGAGCGTGACGTCCACGTGGGCCGCGGCGGCGCGTGCGACCAGGCGCGTGGCGTCGTCGAGCAGCACCTCGTTCGTCCCCACCTGGACCAGCAGCGGCGGCAGGCCGCGCAGGTCCGCGAGCAGAGGGCTCGCGGCGGGGTGGGCGGGATCGGCGTCCCCGAGGTACAGGGCCGCGTACCCGGCGATGTCGGCGGCGTCGAAGATGGCGTCCATCGCCTCGTGGGTGCGCAGGGTGTCGCCCGTCAGCGTCAGGTCGACCCACGGCGACATCGCCACGACGGCGGCCGGCTGCGGCAGGCCGGCGTCCCGGGCAGCGACGAGCGTCGCGATGGCCAGTCCCGCGCCGGCGGAGTCCCCCGTCAGGGCGATCCGGTCGGCGGTCCACCCGGCGTCGAGCAGCGCCCGGTACGCGGCGAGGCCGTCGTGGACGGCTGCCGGGAAGGGGTGCTCGGGTGCGAGGCGGTAGCCCAGCGAGTGGGCGCTCGCCCCGGCGCGCCGGGCGAGTGCGCCGGCCAGGGCGAGCCCGGAGCGCGCTGAGCCGATGACGTACCCGCCGCCGTGCAGGTGCAGCAGCGTGCCGGCGGTCGTGGTGGGCGGCTCGACCCGCAGCGCGGGGACGCCGCCGAGCAGGACGTCCGTCACGGTGACGTCGGGCTCGGCCGGCCGTGCGCAGAACTGCTCGTACCCGGCGCGCTGGTCGGCGAGAGCCGCCTGCCCTCCGCCCCCGCTGCGCAGCTCCTGGTCGATGGCGACGAGCTGGTCGTGTGACATGTCTGCCTCCTGACGGTCCCGCGATAGATTCCTGGTTAACCATCCGTGGGGCAGATGCATTCCAAGGAATCTACTTTTGGGGGGCGGACGCGTGGAGGCCGACCGGGGCACGCTGCTCATCGACCTCGTCCGCGTCGAGACGACCCTCTACAACCTCGTCGACGGACGGCTCAAGGACGCCGGCGGCCTCACGCTGCCGCAGCTCGAGCTGCTGAGCGTCATCCGGGACGTCCCGGGCTGCCGGGTGGTGGACGTCGCGAGGTCGATCTCGCTCACGGTCGGCGCGGCGAGCAAGGCCGTCGACCGGCTGGAGGAGCAGGGCTGGTGCCGGCGCGCGGCGGATCGCCGCGACGGGCGCTCGTCGACGCTGACGCTCACACCCCACGGCTCGGCGGCGGTCGACCGCGCCGCCGCTGTGTTCGACGCCGCCACGCGCGACATCATCGGCCCGCTGCTCCCGGCGGTGGACGCGCAGCGCCTGGCCGAGCTGCTCGCGACCCTGAGGGCGGCGCTCCAGCCCTCCGTGGACCCCCGTGCCGGGGTCCCCCACCGCGAGATCGCGGAGGCCTGAGCGCTCCCGCGGTGGCGCGCCTCAGCCGCCCTCGCCCGTCGGGTTGATCGGGGCGCCGTCCCCGTGCTCCGGCAGGTCGCCGCGCTCGACGGGCGGGCCGATCTCCTCCGGGACGTCGGCGAAGACGGTGTCGAGCTCTCCGGCGCCGGGCACCCGGACCGCCTTCCCGGCGGCGCGCAGCGTCGCGGCATCGACACCTTGCCCGTCGAGCCGGACCAGCGCCTCCCCCCGCTCCACCTGGCACGCGAGCACGGGCGCGTCCGCGTCGGGCAGGTCCGCGCACGGCACGGGGGCCGGGTCGGGCTGCGGGTCGGTCGGGCGCGAGGTCGTCAGCGTCACCGTGGCCATGGTCGCGCCGTCGACGCGCGTGTACGTCGCGGACATGCCGTCGTTCCCCATGACGCCGACGGACTGCGCTGCCAGGTCGAACCCGTCGAGGTCGGTGACGTAGACGAGGTCCGGCGCGATGCCGACGGCCTGCACCCGCGCGGCGATCGCCTCGGCGTCGGCCGGGGCCGGTGCGCCGCCCAGGCTCGCGCACGCGCCCAGGCCCACGAGGACGGGCGCGAGGAGGACGAGGCGGACGTACCGGGCGCGCGTCATCACGGCACCGTACCGCCCCGCACTTTCCCGCAGGAGCGCCCACGGGGGATGCTCACCCGGTGATCCACGCATCCGGTGCCGTCGCGCCCCTGTCGATCCCCAGCCCCGACCCGTCGTGGGACGGGTTCTCGATCGGGCCCCTGACGGTCCACACCTACGCGCTGTGCCTGATGGCCGGGATCGCGGCGGCGGTGTGGCTGACGTCGCGGCGGCTGACGGCCCGCGGCGGCCCTCAGGACGCGGCCCTCGACATCGCGTTCTGGGCGGTGCCGTGCGGCATCGTGGGCGCCCGGATCTACCACGTGCTCACGCACCTCGGGGACTACGTCGGGCCCGGCCGCGACCTGGTGCACGTCCTCTACGTGTGGGAGGGCGGCATCGCGATCCTGGGTGCGCTCATCGGCGGGGCGGTCGGCGCCGCCATCGGGTGCCGCCGCGTCGGGGTGCGTCTGTGGTCGTTCGCCGACACGCTCGCACCCGCGATGCTGCTGGCGCAGGCCATCGGGCGGCTCGGCAACTGGTTCAACCACGAGCTGTTCGGCAGCGCCACCACGCTGCCGTGGGGCCTGGAGATCCCGGCGAGCAACCCCGCCTTCCCCGACGGCCTGCCGGCCGGGACGCTGTTCCACCCGCTCTTCCTGTACGAGATGACGTGGAACCTGCTCGGCATGGCCCTGATCCTGCTGCTGGAGCGCCGGGTGGCACTGCGGTGGGGCACCGCGTTCGGCACCTACCTGGTCTGGTACGGCGCGGGCCGGATGTGGCTCGAGCTGCTGCGGATCGACCCCACGAGCGTGACGCCACTGGGGCTTCCCGCCAACGTGTGGGGCGCGCTGGCCGCCGTCCTGATCGGGGTGACGATCATCGTGGTGCAGCGACGCCGCCACCCCGAGCCGGAGACGTCGGTGCTGCGCCCCGGCCACGGTTCCGGCGCGGCCTCGGAGCCGACGGCGGCAGGAGCGGACGCCGGCGCGACGGACTCGCCGGGAGAGTCCGACCTCGGCCCCCGCGAGCACCCCGGGCGGACCTCCCCCACCCCTTGACCGGGCACTTGTTTTTTGCAAGTGTGATCCGGGACACACAGGACGAACCGCCCATGAGGGAGACCCGCGATGACCACCATGTTCGTCAACCTGCCCGTGACCGACCTGGACCGCGCGAAGGCGTTCTACACAGCGCTCGGCTTCAGCATCAACCCGCTGTTCACGGACCACAACGCTGCCTGCGTCGTCGTGGAGGAGGGCCACAGCGCGTTCATGATCCTGACGCGTGAGTACTTCCAGGCCTTCTCCGACCGGCCGGTCGGCGACCCCACGCAGACCGTCTCGGCGACGACCGCCGTCTTCCTCGACGACCGCGAGGCCGTGGACGCGGCCATCACCCGGGGCATCGCCGCCGGCGGCGTGGAGGAGCGTCCGGCCGCCGACTACGGCTTCATGTACCAGCGCCAGCTCACCGACCCCGACGGCAACGTCCTCGAGCTCGGCTGGATGGACCCGGTCGCCGCCGAGCACGGCCCGGACGCCGTCGTGAACCAGCAGGCCTGAGGTCGATGGCCGCACGCGACTACGGGCAGCACTGCGGGGTCACCCGTGCCCTGGAGCTGGTCGGCGAACGGTGGGCGCTGCTCATCGTCCGCGACCTGCTCGTCGGGCCGCGGCGCTACGGCGAGCTCGCCGCCGGCCTCCCCCGGATCCCCAGCAACGTCCTGGCGACGCGGCTCAAGGAGCTCCAGGAGGCGGGCATCCTGCGCCGGGCGCCGCGCTCCCGCGTCATCGTCTACGAGCTGACGCCGTACGGACGCGAGCTCGAGCCCGTCGTGCTGGCCATGGGCGCGTGGGGCTTCCGGGCCCTGGGCGAGCCGCGCGACGAGCAGGTCCTCACCCCGGACGCCCTGACCATGACGCTGCGCACCACCTTCCGGCCCGAGGTCGCGGCCGCGCTGCCCGCGACGGCCTACGCGGCGCGGGTCGGCCACGCCGGCCTCCTCATCCACGTCCACGGCCCCTCCCTCGCCGTGACGCGCGGCGACGGGGACGCGGACCTCGCCTTCACGGCCGGCCCCGGCATCCACCGGGTGATCGCCGGCGAGCTCGCCCCGGACGACGCGATCACCAGCGGCGCGGTCGAGGTGCTGCACGGCCGCGCCGACCTGTTCGGCCGCTTCGCGGCCACGTTCCACCTGGCGGCGTGAACCGGCGGCCGGACGCCGACGCGCAGGCCGGCACGGGGCACCACCCGTGGCCGCGGTCCGGCGC
Source organism: Cellulomonas wangsupingiae (assembly GCF_024508275.1). Taxonomy (NCBI): domain Bacteria; kingdom Bacillati; phylum Actinomycetota; class Actinomycetes; order Micrococcales; family Cellulomonadaceae; genus Cellulomonas; species Cellulomonas wangsupingiae. Next base: position 352,904 of record NZ_CP101989.1, on the reverse strand, counting down.
CGGCCGCGGATCACGCCCGGTCGCGCGCCAGGATCTGCAGGTAGTGCGGGTTGGTCATGACGCCCAGCACGTTGCCGAACGGGTCGACGACCGACGCCGTCACGAAGCCCTCGCCGCGCTCGGTGATCGGCTCGCGCAGCGTCGCGCCGAGGTCGAGGAGCCGGGCGACGGCGCCCTGCAGGTCGTCGACGTACCAGTTCACGACCGCGCCGCCGGGGACGTCCGGCTCACCCTCGGGTGCGTACCGGCGGTCGATGATCCCGAGCTCGTGCTCGTAGTCGCCGATGCGGAACTCGTGGTACCCGGGCCGTTGGTAGTACGGCTCGATGCCGAGCAGGTCGGCGTACCAGTGGCTCGCGGCGGCATGGTCGGCGGCGTAGATGTTCACGGTGGCGAGTCCGCGGAGCATGGCGATCGTCCTTCCGGTCCGGGGCGGGGCGGTCCCGCCTCACCTCTCCACAGTCGTGGGTGAAGTGCTCACCGAGTGAGCACTTTCGGGAGCACTCTTGACCTGTGCGCGCAGACCGGCTCGTCGCCACCCTCCTGCTGCTGCAGACGCGCGGCCGCACGACGGCCGCCGAGGTCGCGCGCGAGCTCGAGGTGTCCCTCGCGACCGCGCGCCGCGACCTCGAGGCCCTCGCCGCAGCGGGTGTGCCGGTCTACCCCCGACCCGGGCGGGGCGGCGGGTGGCAGCTCGTCGGCGGGGCTCGCACCGACCTGACCGGGCTCACGGCACCGGAGGCGCGCGCGCTCTTCGCCCTGGTCGGGCCCGCGCACTCCGCACGTGCTCGCCCCGAGGCACGCTCGGCGCTGCGCAAGGTCCTGCGCGCGCTGCCGCGGACGTTCCGCGCGGAGGCCGCCGCGGCGGCGGACGCCGTGGTCGTGGACCCCGTGGGCTGGGGTGAGCAGGGCCGGTCGCGGCCGGCGCTCGCCGACGAGCTCGAGAGCGCCGTCGTCCGCCGCCGGCGCGTGCACCTGCGGTACGCGAGCCGCACCGGTGGGCCGTCCGCGCGCGCCGTGGACCCGTGGGGCCTCGCCGACAAGGACGGGACCTGGTACCTGCTCGCCGGGACGAGCCACGGCCCGCGGACGTTCCGGCTCGACCGCATCCAGCACGCGGACGTCACGGACGAGCCCGCGCACCGTCCCGACGGCCTCGACGTCCGGCGGCTCTGGGAACGCACGGTCGAGGAGGTCGAGGCGCGCCGCTCGACGCTGCGCGCCACCGTCCTCCTCGACGCCCACCTCCTGCCGATCCTCCAGGACCGGATGGGCCGGCACTGCTCGCCCGCCGGGACGCACGACGACGGGCGCGCCCGGGCGCACGTCACCGCACCGACCGCGCTCGACGTCGCCCGGCACCTCGCCGGGTGGGGCGGGGACGTCGAGGTGGTCGAGCCCGCGGCGGTGCGCGCCGAGCTGGCCCGGATCGGTGCGGCACTGGTCAGGCGGAACACCGCCGTGACGTAGTCAGGCGTACGACGCCGTCACGGTCCGCGTGGCCCCGTCGAGCGTCATCCGACCGCCGTACGGGACGATCCACTGCGGCCGCGTGTGGCCGAAGGGCACGCCGACGCACACGACGGCGTCCGGGTTGTACCGGGCGACCTCGCCCACGACCGCGTCGCGCTGCTCCGCACGGCGGGCGGCCCGCTGCTCGGCGTCGAGCCGCACCTCGAACCCCGTCACCGGCGGGCGCGCGACGCACACGCCGGCGACGGCCGCGAGCAGCCCGCGCTCGCCCAGCGAGCGCACCCAGCGCTGCACGGTCTGCGCCGAGGGCAGCTCCTCGCTGGTCTCGAGCAGCAGGACCGCGCCCTCGAGATCGGCGGTCGGCGGGAACCGGTCGGCCATGGCCAGCCAGTCGAGCACCTCGAGGCAGCCGCCCCAGGTGGGGCCGGTGACCGAACGGGCCGGGCCGGCCCACGTCCACGGCTCTGTGGGCTCCCGCTCACCGTGCTCGGTCAGGGCCCGCGGGTCGAGCCAGTCGTGACCCAGGTCCTCGGACTCCCCCGGCTCGGTCAGCGTGAGCGTCTCGCCGGTGAGCAGCGCCGCGCGCAGGGACGCCAGGTGCACGTCGTCGACGGCGGGCCCGGGGCCGAGGTGCACCTGCGTGGAGCCCCCGTAGAAGCCGGCGACGCCCTGCTGCCACAGCCAGGCCAGGAGGTTGGTGTTGTCGCTGTAGCCGAGGAAGGGCTTGGGGTCCGCCCGGACCGCGGCCGCGTCGAGGTGCGGCACGACGAGGATCTGGTCGTCCCCGCCGATCGTGGCCAGCACGGCGCGGATCGTCGGGTCGGCGAACGCCGCGTTCAGGTCACGCGCGCGGTCCTGCGGCGAGGCCCCCAGCTGCCGCGTCGTCGGGTACTCCACGGGCACCAGGCCGGTCGCCTCGACCAGCCGCCGCAGGGCCTGCTCGTGCACCGCGGGTGCGAACCCCGGGGCGGCGAACGAGGGTGAGACCACGGCGACGCGGTCGCCGGGGACGGCCTTGGGCGGCAGGACGAGGGCAGGCACGGGTTCACCCCACCAGGCCGGGAGCGCGGGGGCAAGGCCGATCCGAGCGCCCGGGGGACGGGCGTCGTGCGCGGGACGCCGCGGCGGGGCGACGGGCGAGTCGCCCGCCGTCGGGTGCGCGATAATGGTGGCGTCAGGTACGTCGACGGCCGCGCAGCCCGCCCCGGCCGCCGCGAGGCGTTCACGCAGACGCCCGGCGACGTGGCACGATCAGCGTGAGCACGAGCAGCGGGCGGCGCGGACGGGCAGCGCCACGACGCTTCAGCCCGGACTCGCTGCGTCGGCCTGGTCGACCCACCGCACGCCGGTGGGGTCCCACGCCGACCGGCCCCGGTGGGCCACGGCACGGCGCTGCGTCGTGTGCGCGGCGGCAGCTGCGAAGGAGGAGAAGGTGGCAAGAGCAGGCCAGCGCCGGTCCGGTGGCGCGCGCACGGACGCCGGCGCACAGCGCCGCCGCGCCCCGCGTGCCACCGAGCAGGGACTCCTGCCGGTGCTCGCCGACGCCGCTCGTGAGGTCGACAGGGCCGTGCAGCGGCAGCCGACGCGCCCCGCGGTGCGCACGAAGTTCCAGGTCGTGGCGTTGCTCGTCCGCGAGGAGCGCGCGCGGGTGATGGCCGAGGGCGGCCCCCAGGACCGGCGCACCAAGCAGCTCAAGCGGCTGGACGAGATCGCGACGCTCCTGGCCAGGACCGCGGCCCGGGACACCTCCCTGCTCGCGCTGCTCGCCGAGGACGCCCGCGTCACCGACGCGGCGCGCGCGCTGAGGGCGACGATGATGCGCGCGGCCGGTATGGAGCCGCCCGAGGAGCCCGAGCCGACCCCGCCGCCCGCGGCGGCGCCCGTCGCGGAGACCCGCGCGGTGCCGCAGTCGGTGATCTCCCGCCGGCTCGCGAACCCGTTCCTCGCCCCCGACTTCGAGGCCGCGGCCGAGCGGATGGCCGCGCGGCCCCGCCGCCTGGCCGGGTGGGAGCTGCTCGAGCCGCTCTTCGAGTCCTTCGAGCGTGCGGCCGACGGCACGCCCGCCTGCATGGCGCTGCCCGAGCCCCGCCACGTGCCGGTCCCCCCGGGCCGCGAGCTCATGCCGCACCAGGCCCGCGTCGTCGCGGCCACGGCCCGCGGCCACCGCACCTTCCTGCTCGCCGACGAGCCGGGCCTCGGCAAGACCGCCCAGGCGCTGCTCTGCGCGCAGGCCGCCGACGCCTACCCGCTGCTCGTCGTCGCCCCCAACGTGGTGAAGACGAACTGGGCGCACGAGGTGGGGCTGTGGACGCCGTTCCGGCAGGCCACGGTCGTGCACGGGGACGGCGAGCAGGTCGACGCGTTCGCCGACGTCGTCATCGTGAACTACGAGATCCTCGACCGGCACGTCGGCTGGCTCGGTGACCTCGGGTTCCGCGGGATGGTCGTCGACGAGGCCCACTTCATCAAGAACAAGAGCTCGCAGCGCTCCCAGCACGTCCTGGCGCTCTCCGAGCAGATCCGCACCCGCACGGCCCGCCCGCTGCTCATGGCGCTGACCGGCACGCCGCTGATCAACGACATCGAGGACTTCCGGGCGATCTGGCAGTTCCTCGGGTGGATCGACGACACCAAGCCGCTCGGCAAGCTCATGACGGCCCTGGAGGACACCGGTCTGACGCCGGCGGACCGCGGCTTCTACACCGCCGCGCGGTCCGCGGTCATCGACATGGGCATCGTGCGCCGACGCAAGATCGACGTGGTCGCCGACATCCCGGCACGCCGGGTGGCGGACCTGCCCGTCGAGCTCGACGGTGCCGTCGGGCGCTCGATCCGCGCAGCCGAGGCGGCCCTCGCCCAGCGGCTCGTCAGCCGCTACCGCGCCGCCCTGGAGGCGCGCGGTGCCGACGCGGCCACGGACGAGGTCGACCTCGACCTCGCACGTCGGGTCGCCGCCGCCGAGCTCAAGGACTCGAGCTCCAAGGCCGGCGGGGAGAACGTCTTCACGATGGTCCGCCGCATCGGCCAGGCCAAGGCCGGGCTGGCCGCCGACTACGCCGCGCAGCTGGCGCGCAACGTCGGCAAGGTCGTGTTCTTCGCCAAGCACGTCGACGTCATGGACGCCGCCGAGCAGACGTTCGCCGACCGCGGCATCCGCTACGCCTCGATCCGGGGCGACCAGACGCCCCGCGCCCGCGCGAAGAACATCGCCGCGTTCGTCGACGACCCCGAGGTGTCGATCGTCGTGTGCTCGCTGACGGCCGCCGGCGTGGGGCTGAACCTGCAGGTCGCGTCCAACCTGGTGCTCGCCGAGCTGTCGTGGACGTACGCCGAGCAGACGCAGGCCATCGACCGGATCCACCGGATCGGGCAGGACCAGCCGGTCACCGCCTGGCGCGTCGTCGCCGCGCAGACCATCGACGCCCGGATCGCCGAGCTCATCGACAGCAAGTCCGGGCTCGCCGCCCGGGCGCTGGACGGCGCCGGGGACGACGACGTGGACTCGTCGACCGACGTGCAGCTCGACGCCCTGGTCGGGCTGCTCACGGACGCGCTGGCGTCGTGACCGGCCTGGGCGGCATCGAGCACGGCACGACCGCCGCCGAGGCCCTGGCCCTGTTCGACTCCCTGCCCGCGATCGACGTCGACGAGATGCTCGGCTCCTGGGCAGGCCGCGGCATCCCCACCGGCCACCCGTTCGACGGCCTGCTGGAGGCGGCCGGCTGGCACGGCAAGCGCATGGAGACGCCGGAGCGGGTGCACCCGCTGGTCTTCCGGGCGCGGCACGGACGGCTCGTGGCGGTCACGCCGACGTGGCTGCCGCTGCGCGCGGCCCTGCGGGTGGCGCCGGCCGTGCCGCGCGCGGTGGTGGCGCGGGCGTTCCCCCTCGTGCGCCCCCTGATGACGACGCGGCGTCCGCAGGCCCGGCTGCGGAGGATCGAGCACCGCGGCGCCGTCTCGGCCGCGATGGTCTACGACCGCCAGCCGATCGTCGACGCGTTCCGGCGGGTCGACGCCGACACCGTGCTGGGCGTCATGGATGTGGGCGGCGATCCCCGACCGTACGTCTTCGTGCTGCGCCGGGAGGCGTGACGCCTTCCGGTGCAGCACTCCCACCGCACCAGCGGTGACACTTTTGTGTCAGGACGCCCACTATTGCGGCATTCGCGAGCGCGCGTGCAGGTGCAGCACCTGGTGGCCCGGGCGATGGAGGCGTTGCTGGAGGCCGCACGCGCCGTCCGGTGATGGGCGGGGTCAGCGGACCATCCGCAAGGACGCGATCCCGCCGAACGTCGACCCGTCGTCGGTGACGCCATCCGGTGCGAACCCGTTGCGCTCGTAGAAGCGGCGCGCCCGGGGGTTGTCCCGGGCCGCCCACAGCCGGGCCGGAGTCCCCGGCGGGAGGACGGCATCGAGCAGCGTCCGGCCGACGCCCGTGCCGTGGTGCGCGGCCAGCACGTAGAGGTTGCTGAGCTCGCGGTCGCGGGCCGGCGGCTGCCCGTTGCGCTCGGCGGCGGCGCCCGCGACCGCGACGCCGACCATCACGCCGCCGACCTCGGCCACCGTCGCGTCGAGCCCCTCCTCGAGCAGGCGTCGCCACGTCCCGACGCTGCGCTCGGCGACACCCGGTCCCAGAACTCCTGGTTCGCGAGCTGGGCGTACGTCTCGACCCAGCACGCGTGGTGGACCGTCCCGGCGGCCTCGGCGTCCGCGGGGCCGGCGGCACGCAGCACCGTCGGTGGCCGTGGCATGGACGCACGGTAGACCCCGGCGTCCCGGAACCGGCACCCCCGGTCGCACCCACGTGATGAGGTGGCCCCATGAGCCCTCTGCCCGTGCGCCGTGTCCGGGCGCAGGCGGACGACCCCGTCCCGGCGGACGCCTGGTTCGGGCGCGTCCCCGCCGTCGCGCAGGTGCTGCGCGAGGGGTGGCCGCTGGACAGGGTGACCGTCCTCGTCGGTGACAACGGCGCCGGCAAGTCGACGCTCGTCGAGGCCGTCGCCATGGCCTACGGCATGGGGGCCGAGGGCGGCTCGACCGGTTCCCGGCACGCGACCCGGGCCAGCGAGTCGGGGCTGTGGCGGCACCTGCACCTCGACCGCGACATCGGCGCACCCCGCGGCGGGTTCTTCCTGCGCTCGGAGACGATGCACTCCTTCTACTCGTACCTCGAGGACAACCCGGGACGCAGGCCGGAGCCGGTGTTCCACGAGATGTCGCACGGCGAGTCGTTCCTCGAGCTCGTGACCAGCCGCATGAAGCCGCGGTACCCCGGCCTGTTCGTGCTCGACGAGCCGGAGTCGGCGCTGTCCTTCACCGGGTGCCTCTCCCTCGTCGCGCACCTGACGACCCTGGTCACCGCGACGCCGTCGCAGGTCCTGCTCTCCACGCACTCCCCGGTGCTCGCGGCCGTCCCCGGCGCGACGGTCCACGAGGTCGGCGAGTGGGGCCTGCGCACGTGCGACTGGGAGGACCTCGACCTCGTGCGGGGGTACCGCGGGTTCCTCGACGACCCCCGCCGCTACCTGCGGCACATCGTCGACGACGCCGACCTGCGGGACTGACTCCCACGGGACAAACCCGGCGACCGGGAGCAGGATGCGCCCATGGCCCCGGAGGCGTCCGCCGCACGCACGTCGATGGTGAGGTACGCGGTCATCACGGCCGTGCTGGGTGCGGCGTTCACCGCGCTCGGGCCCGTGCTCGGGGACCTGTCGGCGCTCACGCGGGCGGCCGTGCCGGCTGCGGCGCTCATGGTGGTCTGCCCGCCGGTCGCCGCCTACCTCGTCGCGCGCCGCGAGGGGACGCTGCGCGCCTGGGTCGCCGTCCTGCGTCGGTGGCGGGCGCCGTGGTGGGCGTGGGTGGTCGCCGCGGTGCTGATGCCCGCGGTCGTCGTCCTGAGCACGCGCGCCCCGGCGGGGACGCCGGACCCGCTGCCGGTGGGCGGGGTGCTCGCGCTGGTCGCCGTGTTCCTCGTCAGCGCCGCGCTGGAGAACGCGGGGTGGTCGGCGTTCGCGCTGCCCCGCATGGCGCTGCTCGCGACGCCGCTGGTCACCGGGGTGCTGATCGGCGTCTTCTGGGCCCTGTGGCACGTGGTGCCCTACGCCCAGGGCGGGCACAGCGCGTCGTGGATCGCGGGCCAGTGCGTCTTCACGGTGGTGCTGCGCGTCCTGCTGGTGCAGCTGAGCGTTCGCAGCGGCAACCTCATGTGGCCGGCCGTGGTCGCGCACGCGTCCTACAACGTCGCCTGGGCGGCGTCGCCCGGGGCGGGGACGGCCTACGACCCGTGGGTGGCGTCCGCGTGGACGGCGGCGGCGGCCCTGGCCCTGCTGGCCACAGCGCCCCGCGGCGCCCGGGACCGCTGGCCGGCGTCCGCCGGTGTCACGCCGCCGAGGTGACCGGCGGCTGCGGGAGGCCCAGAAGCCCCACCCGAGCCCACCACCGCCACGCGCACCGACCGGGACCGCCGTGGACGGTCCGCGCGCACCGCCAGGGCCTCTGCCACGATCGCGGGATGGTCCTCGAGCACGCGCTGCTGCCCGTCGTCCCCGGACGTGAGCCGGAGTTCGAGGAGGCCTTCGACAGCGCCCGGACCATCATCGCGGGCATGCCCGGCTTCCGCGGCCTGACGCTGTCACGGTGCGTCGAACGTCCCGGCACCTACCTGCTCCTCGTGGAGTGGGAGTCCCTGGAGGACCACACCGTCGGCTTCCGCGGCTCGCCCGGGTACCAGCGGTGGCGGGAGCTGCTGCACCACTTCTACGACCCGTTCCCCGTGGTCGAGCACTTCACGCAGGTCACGAGCGCCTGACGGCGGTGACGCGCCGGCCCCGTCGCGGTGGGACACCCGCCGACGGAGCCGACGCACGAGCGCGTCAGGCCGCCTCGACCGGCAGCCAGAGCTCGACCGTCGCGGTGCTGAAGTCGTCCGCGCGGTCGAGCACCGCGACCATCTCGGGCCCCTCTCGCAGCCGCCACGGGTTCGACGGGAACCACTCCGTCGCGGTCGCTGCCCAGACGGTCTGCAGCGTGTCCGGGTAGGGCCCCGCGGCGCGGAAGACGGCCCACGAACCGGCCGTGACGTCGATGACGTCGAGGTCGTCCGGGACGTCGGCCGCGTCGGTGACGGCCACGCCGTGCAGGTAGGTCAGCTCACTGCCCTCCTGCCGGTCGGGGTCGAGGTCGGCGCTCACCGCGAGCAGGCCCTGCGGCTCCGCGTCGCCCAGCGCCTTGAGCCGCTGGTGCTCCTGCGGGGCGAGGGCGGTGACGTGCTGCTGGATCGCGGGGTTGACCCCGTGGTGCACGAGCGGCACGCGGGCGGCGTGGCCGGCGAGACGGAATCCGGGTCGCGTGACGAGACGGACGTCCATGGGGTGTGCTCCTTCGACAGTCAGGCGGAACCTGAGGCGTGGTTGGGACCGGAGGGGGCCACCGTCACGCCGGGCGCGTCCCGGGCTGATGCCGTGCACGGACGCGAACGCCCGCCCGAACGCCTCCGCCGAGCCGTAGCCGTGACGAACGGCGATCGTCAGCAGGTCCGCCGAGCCCGTCACGACCTCGGCCGCCGCCACCGTCATGCGCCTGCGGCGCAGGTACTCCGACAGCGGCATGCCGGCCAGCGCGGAGAACATGCGACGCAGGTGGTGCTCGGTGGTCCCGAGCGTGGCGGCGAGACGGGCGACGTCGAGCTCCTCGACGAGGCGCTCCTCGACGAGGTCCACGAGCCGGTTGAGCCAGGCGATCACGGTGCTCCCTTCCGCCATCCACCCTGACGTGGCGGCACCGCACGGTTCCCGATGATCGCGGTCCGTCGCGATCAGGGGCACCCCGCCGTCAGGCCTCCGCCAGCACCTCGCGCAGGCGTGCGGCGAACGCCTCCGGCTGCCCCGGCATCCCGTACTCGTCACCCATGAACCCGCCGTGGTTGCTCGGGAAGACCGCGACCTGCGCGCCGAGACGGTCCGCGAGCGCGTGCGTCGTGCGCCAGGTGATGATGCCCTCGCTCTCGATCCCCGCGGCCGGAACGACCCGGGTCGGTGCCTCGCGCAGCGCCGCGACGTCGGGCACGAACGCCGTGACGGGCGCGGACGCGCCCGACATGAGGGGGTCGTCCCGCGACCCGTCGTCCTGCGCGGGCAGGCCGAACTGGGCGGGGTCGGGCAGGTCGGTGAGGAAGCCGGCGGGGAACGGTCCCTGCCACGACGTCATCATGATGAACGCCGCCATACCGACTCCCCAGCCGTGCGCCTGGTAGGCGGCGTCGACGCGGGCGAAGGCGTCACGCGCGTGGTCGGCGTCGTCGAGCAGAGCGATCATCGGCGGCTCGTGGGCGACGACCGTGCGGACGTCCTGCGGGTACGCCGTGACCCACGCGAGCGCCGTGACCGCGCCCCCGCTGCTGCCGAGCAGGTCGACCGGACCGCCGCCGAGCTCCGTGACCAGCGCGTGCAGGTCCTGCGCCTGCACGGCGGGGTCGTGCACGGTCAGCCCGTCGTGCCGCGTGCTGCGTCCGATGCCGCGCGGGTCGTACGTGACGACCGTGCGGTCGGGGAAGTACGAGGCCAGCGTGCCGAAGCCACGCGCGTCCATCGGCTGGCCGATGAGCACGAGGGGCGGCCGGCCGTCGGCCGTCGGCAGCGGGCCGCGCACGTCGTACGCGATGGTCGCGCCGGGGACGTCGAGCGTGCGGTGGGGCGTGGTGTCGGTCATCGGGTCCTCCCGGGGTCGTCCGCAGGCGCGGCGCGCCTCCACCCGTCCGACCGGTGGCGCCGGCGGAACTCACCGGTTCGCGCGTCGCGCACCGGAACACCCTGGCTGCGGGCACCCCAGCACCCCTACGGTGCCGTGCATGACGTCGCGCTCCTCCGAGACCGTGATCGACCGCCCGGACCCCGCAGCGGCGGCGGCAGTCGTGACGGGTGCCCCGTGAGCGGGACGACGACCGACCCGACGTCTTTGCTGCTGGGGCGGCTGCACGCCGCCGGGCTGACCGACGTCGTCGCCGTCGAGCACGCGGCCGGCGGGCAAGCGGCCGTCGCGGGCCTGGCGCGCCGCGCGGACGGGACGTCGGTGTTCGCCAAGGGGTTCGTCGACGCGCCGTCGGACGACGCGTTCGCCGCCGAGGCCGAAGGGCTGGACGCGCTGCGGACGCTCGGCGGGGCGACGACGCCCGATGTCGTGATCGTGGGCCCGGACCTCCTCGTCCTCGAGGCCCTGCGCCCCCGCCCGGACGACCCGGCGTTCTGGGAGCAGCTCGCGCACGCGCTCGCGCACCTGCACACCAGCACGACGCACCCGCGCTTCGGCTGGCACCGCGACAACTGGCTCGGGCGCCGCCGGCAGGTCAACACGTGGCATGACGACGGGTTCGAGTTCTTCGCGCAGCACCGGCTGCTGCGGTGGCTGGACGAGGCGCGGGTCGCCTCCGCCGTCGGCCCGGCGGACCGCGCGGCGCTCGAGCACCTGTGCGCCCGGCTCCCGGAGCTCCTGCCGGAGCGCCCCGCGTGCCTCGTCCACGGGGACCTGTGGGCGGGCAACGTCCTGGCGACGGCCGACGGCGCGCCCGCCCTGATCGACCCCGCCGTGTCGTACACGTGGGCCGAGGTGGACCTCGCGCACCTGTGGACCACGGCGGCCCCGCCGGAGTCGGCCGTGTTCTTCGAGCGGTACGCCGAGCTCACGGGCCTCGACGACGGGTGGCGCGCGCGCATGCCGATCGTCCAGCTGCGCCAGCACCTGGCCGTCATCGCGCAGTTCGACGACGACTGGGGCGCCGCCGACGCGGTGCACGCGACCCTGGCGCCGTTCCGCACGCTCGGCTGACGTGGGGGCCGGCCGCTCCGGGTGACAGGGCGCGCGGCCAGGGCTGGGATGGGGACGTGGACGAGGTCACCTTCGGGCCCGGCTGTGAGTCGTCGGCTGCCGGCCCGCTCGTCGAGCCGGTGTCGGCCGTCACCTCGCTGGCGTTCGTGGTGGCGGCCGTGGTCGTCGTCGCACTCCGACGACGTGCCGGGCTGCCCGTGCCGTGGGCCTACGTGGTGCTCGTGGCGGGCGTCGGCGTCGGGTCGGTCGTGCAGCACGGGCCCGACCCGGCGTGGTCCGACCCGGCGCACGACCTGCCCATCGTCGGGGTGCTGTGCTTCCTGGCGGCGGACGCGGCTGCGACCCTGTATCGCGCGCCGCGCCGCTGGTGGTGGTGGGCGGTGCCGACGGCCGTGCTCATGGTGCCCGTGGTCGCGTGGCCGCGAGCGGGTGACCTGGCGCAGGTCGGGGTCGCGGCGGTCACCGCGGTCCTGCTGCTGGCGCGGGCGCACCGGGAACCCGCCGTCCGGTGGCGGGTCGCCGTGGCCCTGGCGGTGCTGGGCACCGGCGCGCTGGTCGGCGCGCTGTCCCGCACGGGCGGGCCGCTGTGCGACGCGTCGTCCGTGCTCCAGGGGCACGCCGTGTGGCACCTGGCGGCGGCGGCCGCCCTGGCGGTGCTCGCGCCGCTCGTCACGCCGGACGGCCCTGCACGGGCCCGGGCCCGCTGACCCGCGGCGCTACCGCAGGACCCGGTGCCGCAGGTAGACGATCCCCGAGGCGAAGGTCCGCGTCTCGACGAGCTCGAGGTCCACGTGGCGCTCGTGCTGCGGGTAGGACGACAGGCCGCCACCCACCAGCACGGGGCAGACCCTCGTGCGGTACTCGTCGATCAGGCCGTAGGCGGCCGCCTCGGCGGCCAGCGTCGCGCCACCGATCGCGATGTCGCCGTCGCCCGGCTCGGCCTCCCACCGCTCGACCTCCCGCACCAGACCGCGCGAGGCCAGGCGGGCGTTGCCCTGCACCGCGGTCAGGGTGGTCGAGAACACGACCTTGGGGACGGCCCGCCACAGGGCGCCCCACCGGCGCCGCGCGTCGTCCAGCGACGGGTCCTCGTCGGCCGTCTCCCAGTACAGCATCGCCTCGTACAACCGCCGGCCCAGCAGCAGGACCCCGACGTCGCGGAGCTGCTCGGTGCTGAACGCGAGCATCTCGTCGTCGGGCACCGCCCAGTCGGAGCGCCCGTCCGGGCCGGCGACGTAGCCGTCGAGCGAGACGCTCATCGAGTAGGTCACGCTGCGCATCGGACGCCCCCTCGCCTCAGGGTTCGACAGTACGACCGGACGACGGCGGGCACCCGGTCGCGCCGCCGGCCGCCGTAACCTGCGACGATGACCACACCTACCACCTGGCTCGAGGCCGCCCCGCTCCGCTCGGCCCGGCTCGCGCTCGAACCGCTGCGGGTCGAGCACGCCGCCGAGGCGTTCGACGTCTTCGACGACCCCCGCCTGCACACGTACACCGGTGGGGAGCCCGCCTCACGGGACGAGCTCGAGGCCCGCTTCGCCCACCAGGTGCTCGGGTGCTCCCGCGACAGGTCGCAGGGCTGGCTCAACTGGATGCTGCGCCGCCAGGACACGGGCCGCCTGGTCGGGACCGTGCAGGCGACGCTCGAACGCGACGAGCACGACGAGCTGCACGCCGAGCTCGCGTGGGTGGTGGCGAGCGACCAGCAGGGGTGCGGGTACGCGCGGGAGGCCGCGGTCGTGGTCGCGGGCTGGCTCCGGGAGCGCGGTGTCGACGGGCTGCTCGCGCACGTGCACCCCGACCACGAGGCGTCGGCCGGCGTCGCCCGGGCGGTGGGCCTGCGGGCGACGACCACAGTCGTCGACGGCGAGGTCCGCTGGGTCGGCTGACGTCCGGCGCGATGGTCTCCTTGCGCCGCCGCCCGTCACGTGCGTGTCGGCGAGCCACGCCACACTCTGCTCCGGACGATGGGCCCGAGTAGCCGGCGCCCGTGAGGGAGGCCGGAACGTGCAGACGCAGGTGTACGTCGACGAGACGAAGGCCAAGGGGTACGTGGTGGCCGCGGCGGTGGTCGCGGCCGGGGACATCGACGCAGTGCGCAGGAGCCTTCGTGGGCTCCTGCCCCGCGGGCAACGCCGGCTGCACATGGTGTCTGAGTCCGACCCGCTTCGCCGCAAGATCCTGGCTGCCCTCACCGACGAGCCCGTGCAGGTCGACCTCTATGTCGCCCGCGCTGCGCACCGGACGAACATCGAGAGGCGCCACGCATGCCTGGAGCGTCTCGTGGCCGACATCGCGGCTGACTGCACCCTGCTGACGCTCGAGAGCGACGAGACCCAGGACCGCAGGGACCGGCAGGACCTGGCACTTCTCACTCGTCGTGCTGGGTGCCACGGCCTGCGCTACCAGCATCAGAGCCCTTACGCCGAGCCACTGCTGTGGGTGCCCGACGCGGTGGGGTGGGCGCACGCGCGAGGACGCGAATGGACCCGGCTCGCCGCACCGGTGATCCGCCGCGTCGTCTCCGCCTGACCTCCGGCATGCGAAAGGCCCGAGCGTAGACACCATCCGGAGCTATCTCGAGCCTTCGACTTCCCGCGGCTAGTGCCTTGGGCACGATGAGGCTACGGCCCCGCTCGGGCCGTCGCAAGAGGCCGAGCAACCGTGACCGGGACGCATCCAGCGGGCAACCAGGGAAGGCGGGACGAGGCGCAGACGACAGGTCGAGCGCGCCCGGGCGTCGATGGACGTCACGCCGGCGCGGTCGCAACTTCCAGCGCCATGCGGCTGAAGGGCGGAGCCCGGCGGCCGCGGCGGGCGCCCTACCGTCGCGTGATCGTGACGCAGACCTGGTCCGTCGGGATCGTGGCAACCTACCGGCGCGGTGCCGTCAGCCGCCCCCTGCGGGCCGCAGCATCGCCGTCGCGGCAGCGCCGGGCAGCCGGAACGGGCCGGTCGCGCCGAACCCGAACCGCTCGTCGAGACGGCGGCTGCCGTCCGTGACGGCCTCGAGGTACGCGCGCGATCCGGCACCTCCCGGTGGCCCGTCGACCCTCCACGTTGCACCCGGGTCGCACCGTCGAGGGTCGTGCCCCACCCGTGCAGGACGGCCCAGGTGCGACCGCGCACGTCACGCCGCCGCGGGGGCGACCTCCAGCGTCATCACGCAGTTCCCCAGCCCCTTGGGCCGCTGGTAGGTGAAGCCGAGCCGCTCGTACATCGTCCGGGTGGCGTTGTAGAGGTGGGACGCGGACGGCTTCTTGCCCGGCGGCACGTCGTGCGGGTACGACTCGACCAGCCCACCGCCCGCCTCGGCGATGAGCGCGAGCGCGCCCCGGACGGCGACCGCGGCCAGGCCTGCGCGACGGTAGCGGCGGTCGACGAACAGGCACGTGATCCGGAAGTCCGGCCGGCGCTGGAGGTCCGCCTCCCACTGCTTGCGGTGGTGGATGTTCGGCAGCTCGTCGACGGTCCCGTACTGGGCCCACGCGATGGCCTCGTCCCCCTCGACGACCAGCGCCGCGTGGGTGCGCCCTGCCTCGACGAGGCGTCGCTTGAACTCGCGGTGGCCGAGCTCCCGACGCTCCTCCTTCGGGTCCGGGTACAGGTGGAAGTACGTGCACCAGCAGCCGCCCCAGACGCCGTTGTGCCGTTCGGCCAGGCCCGCGAACGCGTCCCACGTACTCGGCCCGAGCGCGACGACCCGGCGCCCGTCGACGGTGATGCCCGGTTCGTCCATCCTGCTGACGGTAGCCACACCGTGACCGCGCGACAACGGTGCTGCGCGCCGGACCGGAGACGTCCCGCGCGGGTCGTACGTGACCACGGTCCGGTCAGGGTGCCTGACGCGGGTGTCGGCGGTCCCTGCCATGCTCGGTGGTGGAGCCGCGGCTCGGCGGTGAGCACGTGTGGCGGCGCGGCCCGGCGCCCCACCTCACCGCCGCGCTGCCCGTGCCGGAGGTCCCGTGCCCGACGACGACGCACCGCCCACCACGACGCCGGGCTCCGGCGCCACCGCCCTGACCGTGCACGAGCTCGACGCCTCGACGTGGGACGCGTTCGCCGAGCTCGTCGAGCGGAACAACGGCATCTTCGGCGGCTGCTGGTGCATCGGCTGGCACCCCGAGTGCGGTCAGCGCGGCATCAGCCACCGGGACGTCAAGGAGCGGCGGGTACGGACCGGTGGCGCCCACGCAGCGCTCGTCGTGGACGCCGACGGCCTCGCGCAGGGCTGGGCCCAGTACGGCAGCCCGCAGGAGCTGCCGAACATCAAGCACCGCCGCCGGTACGACCAGGAACCACCGCCGATGCCCGACTGGCGGATCGCGTGCGTGTACGTCGACCGGCGGCACCGCGGGCAGGGCGTCGCACGCGTCGCCCTGGAGGGCGCGCTCGACTCCATCGCCCGGCAGGGGGGCGGTCTGGTCGAGGCGATCTCCGAGACGACCGCCGGACGCGACGCACAGGGCCGCTTCCTCTTCAGCGGGACGGTCGAGCTCTTCGACCAGTACGACTTCGACCGGGTGCGGCAGGTCGGCATGCACGCGTGGATCGTCCAGCGGGTGCTGGCCGCGCACTGAGCGGGCGGCTCGTCCGCGGGTGCTGCACCGGGTGCGCCGACGTGACGGTGGTCGCACCGCCGTGGTCCGCACACCCGCGACGCGTACCATTTCTGCGGCCCTCACCCCCCGAGACGGCTCTTCCCCTGCAGGACGGACGGCGCATGCCCGCGCACACCACCACGCCGGTGCCCCCCACCGACGACACCCCCGACACCCCCGACGCGACGACCGGCGCCGGCGTCGACCCCGCCGAGTTCGCGACGTTCCTGCGGGTGATGGACCAGGTCGCCGTGCTGCCCCAGGACCACCCGCAGCACGCCGCCGCCCGCCGTGGCGCGGCCGGCCTGTTCAAGGCCGCCAAGAAGCACCGCCGAGGGGAGAAGCGCCGCATCCTGGCCGAGGCCGACGCCGCCGTCATCGCCGCGACCGCCACCGGCAGCCCGGGCCGGATCGACGACGAGACGAACGGCATCCCGCTGTCCTCGTCGGCCACCGGGGCGATCGCGGGCACCCTGCTCAAGCCGCGCCCGTGCTACGTCTGCAAGGAGGACTACACGGTCGTCGACGCGTTCTACCACCAGCTCTGCCCGGCGTGCGCGGCGCTGCACCACGCCAAGCGCGACGCCCGCACCGACCTGACGGGCCGCCGGGCGCTGCTCACCGGCGGGCGCGCGAAGATCGGCATGTACATCGCGCTGCGGCTGCTGCGCGACGGCGCCGACCTGACGATCACCACGCGGTTCCCGCGGGACGCCGTGCGCCGGTTCGGCGCGATGGAGGACTCGGCCGACTGGATGGACCGGCTGCACGTGGTCGGGATCGACCTGCGCGACCCGTCGCAGGTGGTGTCGCTCGCGGACCACGTGGCCGCCCAGGGCCCGCTCGACATCCTCATCAACAACGCCGCCCAGACCGTGCGCCGCTCGCCGGGCGCGTACGCCCAGCTCGCCGACGCGGAGTCCGCGCCGCTGCCGGCCGAGGTGACCGGGATGATCACGACCTTCGGCCAGACCAGCGACGCCCACCCGCGGGCGCTGGCCGGGTCCGTCAGCGAGCTCACCAGCCCGGCGCTGGCGATCGAGCGCGCCACCCGCGCCGCGGACGAGCTGGTGGCGCAGTCCCTCACGGCGCAGGCCGCGAGCCTCGAGCGGCTCGTCGCCGGCACGTCGATCGACGCCGGCGGGCTCATCCCCGACGTCGCCGAGACCAACTCCTGGGTCGCCACGGTCGAGCAGGTCGACCCGATGGAGCTGCTCGAGGTGCAGCTGTGCAACCAGACGGCGCCGTTCATCCTCATCAGCCGCCTGCGCCCCGCGCTGGCCGCGTCGCCCGCGCGCCGCACGTACATCGTCAACGTGTCCGCGATGGAGGGCGTGTTCTCCCGCGGCTACAAGGGCCCGGGCCACCCCCACACCAACATGAGCAAGGCCGCGCTCAACATGCTCACGCGCACCAGCGCGGCGGAGATGCTGACCGACGGCATCCTCATGACCGCGGTCGACACGGGCTGGATCACGGACGAGCGCCCGCACTTCACGAAGGTGCGGCTGGCCGAGGAGGGCTTCCACGCCCCCCTCGACCTGGTCGACGGCGCCGCGCGCGTCTACGACCCGATCGTGCGCGGCGAGGCCGGCGAGGACCTGTACGGCTGCTTCCTCAAGGACTACGCCCGCTCGCAGTGGTGAGCGCGTCCGTCATCCGGGACGACGACGCCGCGAGACCGGGCTGAGGCGGCGCATCCCTGGGGATGAGCGGCCTGAGCCCGGCCTCGCGGCGGTCGCGTCTCAGGTTGCGGGACGGCTCACTCGGTCGGGGGCTCGTCCTGCCCCGACTCCTCGGCCGCGTCCGCCTCCTCCTTGGTGGCGTGCACGGCGCCGTCGGCGTGCTCCGGCGGGCCGTAGACCGTGTAGAGGATCAGCGGGTTCTCGCCGGTGTTGAGGAAGTTGTGCGTCCGCCCGGCCGGGACGACGACGAGGTCGCCCTGGGCGACGTTGCGCTCCTGGCCCGAGACGATGGCCTTGCCCGTGCCGGAGACGAACGTGAGGATCTGGTCGATGTCCTCGTGGACCTCCTCACCGATCTCACCGCCCGGCGGGATCGTCATGATGACGAGCTGACTGTGCTTGCCGGTCCACAGCACGCGCCGGAAGTCCGGGCTCTGCTGCGCGACGGTCGCGATCGTCCAGTGCTCCACGGGTGTCTCACCTCTCGCTGGGGGTCGGTGTCGCTGGTCATCCTGCTGCGCGATGCTCGATCCCGCCTGCGGAACGGGCGGTCTGCGCCGGATGTCGGCGTGCGCGCCCGCTGCACGGCGAGGCCGCCCTCCTCACACCCCACGACGCAGCCGTCGGCAGCGCAGCGTCGCACCGGCCAGCAGCAGCCCCCACACGAGGAACCACGGCTCCCACAGCAGGAGCCGCCACCGCAGCGCACGGTCGCTCAAGGGCTCGTCGGGCACGAGGACGTGGGCGGCCACCAGCGCGAGCGTCGTCACCTGCAGGACGCCGTAGACCACGAGCACCGCGGACCCCAGCCACCCCAGGGCCAGCAGCGGCCGCTGCGGCAGGCGCCGGCCCCACGGCTGCACGAGCGCCAGGGCCAGGACGCCACCGAGCAGCTTGAGCACGAGCGCGACGGCGTTCGCCGCGAGCAGGGCCGGGTCGCGGCCGCGCCCCAGCCGCTCGACGGACCCGCCGAGCGTGTCCAGGCCGAGCGTGCTGCCCGTCGCCCACAGCAGGCTGACGGCCGCGAACGCGAACGCTGCGACGACCGCGCCCCACGCCACCCACGCCGGCGGGACCCACGCCCGCCGCTCCGGCTCCATACCCACCCACGCTAGCGACGGCCCGGCAGCGCCACAGCCCCGCAGCGCCGACCGCGGCCACGCCCCGCCTCAGTCGAGCGTGAGGTCGTCCCGTGACAGCCGCAGCTCCTCGATGTCGAGACGCGCCTGCACCTGCCGCAGGACGGCGTCGTCGATGCGACGCTCGTCGCGCAGGGTGATGACGGTGCCGCGCTTGTGCGCCAGCAGGGCGAGCCGCAGCGCCGTCTCCGTCCGCTGCCGACGCCGGTCGGGCTCGGTGTCCGCGTCCGGTGCGTCCAGCAGGGCGAGCCGCTCGACGTACTGCGCGCGGACCATCTCGACCACGTCGTCGTCCGCCCCGACGCCCGCGGCGATCCCCGGCAGGGCGTCCAGCGCGCTCTGCGTGGACTCCCGCTCGGCCAGCACGCGCTCCTGCGCCGCGCCGTCGTCCTGCGCGAAGCGCGCCCAGCGGACGACGGCGGGCAGCGCGAGCCCTTGCACGGCGAGCGTGAGCGTCACGACGACGGCGGTGACGAACACGATGCGGCCGCGGTCCGGGAACGGCGCGCCCGACGCGACCGTCGTCGGCACCGCGAGCGCCGCCGCCAGCGACACCGCACCGCGGAACCCCGCGACGGTGCTGACGATGCGCGAGCGGTCGCTGACCCGGCGCAGCCGCTGCGACGGGCGGCGGTCCAGCAGCCGGATGGCGTACACGGACCCGAACAGGAACGCGCAGCGCACCACGAGGACCGTGCCCCACACGGCGAACGCCAGGACCACGGCCCCACCGATGGCCGACCCCGTCTCACCGCGTACGGCGGACTGCACCTCGATCCCCACGAGCACGAACAGCGCGGCGTTCAGCAGGTACGTGCCCAACGACCAGAAGGGCTCCGCGACCCGGCGGACGGCCGCCCCGACGACGCGTGGCCCCGCCTGCCCCATGACCAGGCCCGTGACGACGACCGCGAGGACCCCCGACGCCTCGACCAGCTCGGCCAGCAGGAAGGCCGCGAACGGCGTGAGCATGGTGACCGTGTTGCCGAGGTACACGTCGTCCAGGCGGCGGCGCAGCTGCAGGCCCAGCCACGCGACGGCCAGGCCGGCCAGCACCCCCCCGCCGTACGACACGACGAGCAGCCAGGTCACGCGCCCGCCGGTCAGCGCCTCCTCCCCCACGGTGACGCCCACGGCGACGCCGTAGATGACCAGCGCGGTCCCGTCGTTGACCAGGCCCTCGGCGCGCAGCACACCCATCGGGCGGCGCGGCAGCAGCCGTGACAGCGTCGCCACGGCGGTGGCGTCCGTGGGGGCGAGCGCCGCGCCCAGCACCCACGCCGGGCCCCACGGCATGCCGAACGCGTGGGCGACGGCGGCGACGGCCCACGCGGTCAGGGCGACGAGCAGCGTGCTGACCAGCACGATGCCGCGCAGGTTGGCGCGGATCTCCCGCAGGGACGCGGTCAGCGCCTCCCAGTACAGGAGCGCCGGCAGGAACACCAGGAGCATGAGCTCGGGCGGCAGGTGCACCTCCCGCAGCGCGGGGACGAACCCGAGCAGCACGCCCAGCAGCAGGAGCAGCACCGGGGGCGCGATCCCCAGGCGGCGGCTGAGCACGCCGCCCACGACGATCACGGTGCCGAGCAGGACCACGAGCTCGAGCGCAGCCATGCACCGGAGGCTACGCGGCGGGGGACGATCCGGACGGACGGGACGTCTCTCAAGATGCTCAGCCTGCTGACTGTTGTCACTCTTGTGCCATGGAGACCATGAACCCCGCCGCCGCAGTCGGCCGCACCACGTCCCGCGACCGTGTCCGTCAGGTCACGGTCCTCGTCGGCGCCGCCGTCGCGATCGTCGGCGCGACCATCGGCTCCGGCGCCTTCGGCGGGCAGCCCGTCGCCGAGGCGGCGGGCGGCGCCCTGTCGGCGACGGCCACCCCGGTCGCGCCCGACAGCCCGGCGTTCTCGATCTGGTCGGTGATCTACACCGGCTTGGCCGTCTTCGCGGTCGTCCAGGCGCTGCCCCGCCAGGGCGCCGACCCGCGCCTGCGCGCGATCTCGTGGTGGGTGCTCGCGTCGATGCTGCTCAACGCGCTGTGGATCGGGGCGGTGCAGGCCGACTCCGTCGCCGGCAGCGTCGTCGTGATCGTCGTGCTGCTCGCCGTGCTGGCGACGATGTACGTCAAGCTCGTGCGCATGCCGCACACGGCCACGGCACCGTCCGTGATCACGGACGTGACCGTCGGCCTCTACACCGGCTGGGTCAGCGTCGCGACGCTCGCGAACACCGCTGCCTTCCTCGCCTACGCCGAGGTCGGGGAGCTGGGCCTCGGCGCGACCGGCTGGTCGGTCGTCCTCGTCTCGGCCGCCGCCCTGCTGGCCGTCGCGTACGGCGCGTACGGCCGCCGCCGGCCGGCCCTGGTGATCCCGATCGGCCTGGCGATGGGGTGGGGGCTGATGTGGATCGGCCTCGGCCGCACCAACGGGCCGCTCGTCGACGAGACCGTGGCGACCGCCGCGTTCGCCGCCGCCGTCGTCGCCGCGCTCGCCCCCGTCATCGCGTCCCTCACCGCCCGCCGGTCGGCCACCAGGTGACCTGACACCCTGGGCGACGGCGGCACGCTCCACTACGGTGCCGCCATGACGACCGGCGACGACGCCCCGCCCGTCCGTACCGTCGGGGGCTTCGACCGCTCCGGGCGGGCCTGGGTCGCCGGCCTGTTCGGAGCCGGGGGCGCCGCGCTCGGCGCGCTGCTGCCGCTGCTCGCGCGGTGGGCGGGCGAGCTGCCCTGGATGCCGTTCCAGGGCCCGCTGCGGCTCCTGGGGTCGTTCGACGAACCGTGGCTGGCCTGGGGCCGGCCCGTGGTCGGGCTGGTCCTCGGCCTGGCGGTGGCCGCGTGGGTCGTCGTCGACACGCCCGTGCTCGACGTGGGGCCGGACCGCATCCGCGTCCGTCGTCGCGGCGAGGTCGAGCGGGTCGTCGAGCGGGCCAAGGTCGGCGCCGTGCACCCGCGCGGCTCGAAGCTGGTCATCGTCACCGAGTCCGGGCGGACGCTGTTCGAGGGCGACGTCGAGGGCGACGCGTCACAGATCCGCCAGGCCTTCGTCGACCACGGGTACCCGTGGGAGGGACCGGAGGCCTGACCGCGACGACGCCGCCGCCCGGCAGCCCCGCGACGACGGGACCGACGAACCACTTGCCGTGATGGAAAGCAGCGCCTAGGTTTCCACCATGGAAAGCAGCGGATCCCCGACCCCCGACGACGCGCTCGCCCTGCTGCGGGACGTCGACACCGCGCGTGAGAGCCTCGCGGGCCGGGTCGGCTCCCCGTGGTGGTACCGGCTGGGAGCGGCGCTGAGCACCGCGTCGATGTTCGTCGGCATGGGTCTGGTCGTCGGCCGCCCGGCGGCCGGCAGCGACGCCGAGAGCGCGTCGACGCTGCTCGTGGTCCTCGGTGCGTGCGTGGCTCCCGCGGTGCTCATGTACTGCCTGCACCGCGCCACGGGGGTCGCCGTCGACCGCTACGTGCACGGGATGCTGCCCTGGTACCTGCAGGTGTTCGGCCTGCTCGCCCTCGGGTTCGTGCTGCAGGCGTTCCTCGACGTGCCGCTCGCGCTGGTCGCCGCGGGGGCCGTGGCCTTCGTCGTGACGTACGACCGGGAGCGGCGCATCGACGCCCGCCTGCGCGCCCAGGTCGTCGCGGGCACGTGAGCGCCCGACCCGTCTTCGACGAGCTGATCCACGCGCCGAACCGCCTGCAGGTCTGCGCGATGCTGGCGCCCGTCGACGCCCTGGAGTTCGGGGCCGTGCGGGACTCCCTGGGCGTCAGCGACTCGGTCCTCAGCAAGCACGTGCGCGTGCTGACCGAGGCCGGCTACGTCAGCGTCGCCAAGGTCCCGCACGCGTCGCGCACACGGACCTGGCTCACCCTGACCGACGCGGGCCGGACGGCGCTGGACGGCCACCTGGCCGAGCTGCGACGGATCGCCGGCATGGCCGGCGGCGTCGCCGACCGGCCTACCTGAGCTGCTCGGCCAGCGGGCAGCGGAACGGGTCGCGCGCGGCCAGGCCGACCTTGTTGAGGTGCCGCACGACGATCCCGTACGACTCGAGCAGGGTCGTCTCGGTGTAGGGGATCTCGCGCTCGGCGCAGAACTGCCGGACCATCGGCTGCAGCTTGCGCAGGTGGGGCCGCGGCATGCTGGGGAACAGGTGGTGCTCGACCTGGTAGTTCAGGCCCCCCATGAAGAGGTCGGTCAGACGGCCGCCGCGCACGTTGCGGCTCATGAGCACCTGGCGCCGCAGGAAGTCGACCTTGCCGTCGCGGGGCACGAGCGGCATCCCCTTGTGGTTGGGGGCGAACACCGCACCCATGTAGAGCCCGAACAGGCCCATCTGGACGCCGAGGAACGCGAAGGCCATGCCGACGGGCAGCAGCCAGAACACGAGCGCCAGGTAGCCGCCGAGGCGCAGCGTGACGAACGCGATCTCGACCGGGCGTCGCTTGACGGGGCCGCGCCCGAAGATGGTCTTGATGCCTGAGATGTGCAGGTTGAGGCCCTCGAGGAGCAGGAGCGGGAAGAACAGCCAGCCCTGCCGCTGCGCGAACCAGCCCTTGAGGCCGCTGCGCGGCTCGGTCAGGTCCTCGGTGTGGAAGACCAGGACGCCCGTGCCGATGTCGGGGTCGGCGCCGATCTGGTTCGGCTTGGCGTGGTGCCGCGAGTGCTTGCTCTGCCACCAGCCGTAGCTCATCCCGGCGTACAGGTTGGCGATGACCAGGCTGGCCCAGTCGTTCCACCGGCGGGACTCGAAGATCTGGCGGTGCGCGGCGTCGTGGCCGAGGAACATCACCTGCCCCAGCAGGAAGGCGAGGACGACCGCGGTGACGAGCTGCCACCACGAGGGCCCGAGCCGCACGAACGCTACGACGGTCAGCGCCAGCAGGGCCGTCAGCACGAGGAACCGGGTCCAGTAGTAGCCGTACCGGCGGCGCATCAGACCCGTCTCCTGCACCATCCGGTTCAGGGCGGTGAAGTCGCTGACGTACTGCTCACGGACACCAGCTGCCTGGACGGTCATGAACGCTCCCTCGCGTGCCGGTGGCCGAGCTCCTGGTGACGGGCCCGACCGAAGGACTACGCGCAGGAGGGTAACGCGAGATGTGGGCGTTCGTCCTGATGGAGCGGACATCAGTGTCCGCATCGGTGGGCCGGACGCAACTCCGGAGCCGGTCACGGGGTGGCGCTGCTGCGGGCTCCGAGGGATCTGCTGCGGTGCAGCACGGCGGCCGCCAGCAGGCTCGCCGCGGCGACGACCGCGAACGGCAGGGCGGGCACGACCCCGAACAGGCCGGTGAAGAGCAGGGGGCCCACGAGCTCGGCGGCCACGAAGGAGTACTGGAACACCGCGAGGTAACGCCCCCGGGCCGCACCGCCCAGGGCGCCGACGAGGGCCGCGGACGCCGGGGCGTGCAGCACCTCGGCCACGCTGAGCAGCACGATGCCGACCAGGAGCAGCACGGCCGCGACCGCGAGCCCCACCGACACCGCGACGGCCAGCACGGTGAAGGCCGCGCACCACAGGACGCCCGCCCGGCGCAGCACGGCGGTCCGCGGCCGGGACGCGGCGGCGGCGGCCCCGCGCGCGGAGAGCACGGCGACCAGCAGCGCGTTCGCCACGAGCAGGAGGGAGGTCAGCCACCCCGGTCCCGCCAGGCCGGCGCGGACCACGGTCGGCAGCGCGAGCCCGAGGAACAGGATGCACAGCGCGAACACGCTGTTGGTGCCCAGCAGGACGAAGAACGCGCGGTCGCGGACCATCACGCCGAGACCCGCCGCGCGGCCGTCGGCCGGGACCACGGCCCGCGGCGGGCGCACGCGGGCGGCGACGAGGCCGGCGGCGAGCGCGGTGCACGCGGCGGCCACCCAGGCGAGGAGCACGTAGGCGTCGGGGTCGTCCAGGGTGACGACCGCGCCCGTGACCAGGCCACCGGCGACGATGCCGACGGTGCGCGCGGCGTTGAGCCGCCCGAACCACTGCTCCGTCGACAGGGCGCTGCCGGCCTCGGCGTGGTCGGCGAGCAGCGTGAACACGGACGACCAGAACAGCCGCGTGCCGGCCACCATGACCACCGACGCCACGAGCACCGGCGCGGGGTCCCGGACGACCACGAAGCCGCCGTAGGCGACGGCGTGCAGCACCAGCGCCGCGACGACCACGGGCCGAGGGCCCAGGCGGTCCACCAGCGCACCGGCGAGGAGCGGGAGCGGCAGCCCGACGAGCACGCTGCCGCTGACCAGGGCACCGAGGACGGGCAGCGGGAGGTCGGTGAGGACGGTGAAGTACACGAGGGACAGCGGCAGGAAGAGGCCCCCGGCGAACGACGCCGCCGCGAGGGCCAGGGTGAGGGAGAGGTCGGGACGGACGCGCGCGAGCTCGGACACGGTGGTGGTCGCTTTCGGCGGGAGGCAGACAGGGCGCGGCGGCCCGACGAGCGCGGCGGCTCGGCGGGCTGCTTCAGCGGCGTCTGACGTCCATCGGCGGCGACGCTAGGGCGTGGTGCGCGACGGGGGCAAGGGCGATTCGCGGGGCGTCGCGGCCGCGCCCTTCCCGGCGTCAGGCGGGTGCGCCCCGGTCGGCGCCGAGCGTCGCGACGAGGTCCTCGTGCAGCTCGAACCAGACGCGGTGGCACGAGTCGACGTCGGTGCGGTCGACCCAGCCGCCGTCGCCCGCGCGTGCGCGGAAAAGCGCGGCGGCGAACCGGGTGTCGTACCCCCGGAACCTCGTCAGGATCCCCGCCAGCCGGTGCACGAGCGGCACGAGCCCTTGCTCGACCTCCGCCAGCTCGTCGAGCACGCGGCCGTCCCAGGCGGCGTCCGCGTGGTCGTTCGGTGCCAGCGCGTCGCCGGCCGCGGGTCGCAGCTGCCAGTCGGTGCACGCGCGCTGCAGCCGGGCGTTGAGCGGCAGGAACGCCTCGTGGGCGGCGCGGACCTCGTCCCCGCCCTCGACGTGGGCGAGCTCGTCGGCCAGCAGGTGCTCGTCGCGCGCGCGGCCCGACGCCGTCAACGACCAGCCGGCGAGGTCCGCGAACGCCGAGCGCGCCACCCAGCCGCACGCCTGCGCGTCGAGCAGGTGCTCCTGCGTCTCGCCCGGGTCGAGGGCGAAGCGGCGGGCGAGGGCGGGGGTGTCGGCGAAGCCGACGACCCGCACGGCGTGCAGCGCGAGCAGGTCCGGCGCCGAGTCGTGGCTCACGGGGCGCTCGCCCTGCGGGTGGCGAGGCGCGCGTGGTGCTGCTGGCACGCCTGCGGTGAGTTGAAGCCCGTGGCCTGTGCGATCTGCGCCCAGGTCAGGCCCGCGCCGCGGGCGACGAACAGCAGGCCGTCCTCCAGCCCGTCGACCTCGGCACGAGCCGCGGGCAGCAGGGACAGCGCGGCGGCGACGTCCTCGGGCGCGAGGTCCGCGGACCGCCAGAGTGCGTACTGCACGAGGTCGACGGCGGACGGCGGCACGGGCGCGGGCCGCCACGGGCGGTCGTCCAGCCGGTCCGCCCCCAGCGCCAGGAGCCGTTCGCGGGCCTCCTGCTCCCGGCGCGCCTGGGCCTGGTCGGCCCGGGCCGCGGCAGCCGCGTCGCTGCGGGCGGCGTCCTCGCGCATCTCGTCCTTGTGCTCCATGCACCGAGCGTGCACACTCAACAGAACGTTGTCAACGATTCGTTGAGGAGCACCGGTGCTCGTCCCGCTCGCGCACGCCGCGACCGCCACGTGCGGCGGCAAGGCCGGCACGCTCGGCCGGCTGCTGCGCGCCGGGCTGCCGGTGCCCGACGGCGTCGTCGTCCCGTTCGGCGCCGACCCGGCGGCCCTGCACGACGCCCTCGCGCCGGCCCTCGACGCCCTCGGCGAGCCACCCGTGGCCGTGCGCTCGTCAGCCGGCGACGAGGACACCCCGGGCGCGTCGGCGGCGGGCCAGCACGAGACGGTGCTGGCGGTGCGGGGCGTCGACCAGGTCGCCGACGCGGTCCGCACCTGCTGGGCGTCACTGGACTCCGCGCGCGCCACCGCCTACCGGCGGGCGACCCCAGGCGCGGCGGGCGAGCCGGTGATGGCGGTGCTCGTCCAGCGCCTCGTCGACGCGCAGGTCGCGGGCGTGATGTTCACACCGGGCGCACCGGACGGGACGACGCGGATCGAGGCGTCGTGGGGCCTGGGGGCCGGGGTCGTCGGCGGCACGGTCACGCCCGACGCGTACGCCGTCGCCGCCGACGGCACGGTCGCCCGGACCGTCGCCGACAAGCGGAGCCGCACCGACCGGCGCGGGACGCAGGTGGTCAGCACCCCCGTCGCCGCGGCCGACCGGCACCGACCCTGCCTCGACGACACCACGGCCGCCCGGCTGGCGCTGCTCGGCCGGCGCGTCAGCGAGGTGCTCGGCGGTGCGCAGGACGTCGAGTGGGCGGTGGTCGACGGCGAGCCGTGGGTCCTGCAGGCCCGGCCCGTCACCGCCGACCTGCCCGCGTCGGCGTCGCCGCCGGCCTCGCGCGCCACGCTGGCCGGGACACCCGGCAGCCGCGGCACCGCGACCGGCACCGCGCGGGTCGTCCGCGGCCCGGGCGACTTCGCCCGGGTCCGCCGGGGCGACGTCCTCGTGTGCCCCTGGACCGATCCCGGCTGGACGCCCCTGCTCCACCTCGCCGCGGGCGTGGTCACCGAGACCGGCGGGGTCCTCGCGCACGCCGCCATCGTCGCCCGCGAGCGCGGGATCCCCGCGGTCCTGGGCGTCCCCGGCGCGACGGCGGTGCTGCACGACGGTGCGACGGTGACCGTCAACGGCACCGCGGGCACCGTGACCACCGTTCCGCACACCCCGACGTGAGGACGACCCCATGGCCACCCGGCACCTCTACCTCGCGCGCCACGGCGCGGCCGACGCCTTCGGTGAGCTCACGGCGACGGGCCGCCGCCAGGCCGGGCTCCTCGGTGAGCGCCTCGCGCACGTGCCCGCCGACGCCGTGTGGCACTCGCCGCTGCCGCGCGCCGCGGCCAGCGCGCACGAGCTCGCGCGGCACCTGCCCGGCGTGCCCGTCGCCGCGGCCGACGAGCTGGTGGACCACGTGCCGCACGTCCCCGCCCCGGCGCAGACGCCGCCGCCCTGGCGCGGCTTCTTCGACGGTTACGACGAGGCCGAGGCCCGGGCCGGCCGCGCGCTCGCCGACGCCCTCACCGCGCGGTTCGGGAGCGG
Organism: Cellulomonas wangsupingiae; assembly: GCF_024508275.1. Taxonomy (NCBI): domain Bacteria; kingdom Bacillati; phylum Actinomycetota; class Actinomycetes; order Micrococcales; family Cellulomonadaceae; genus Cellulomonas; species Cellulomonas wangsupingiae. The sequence continues at coordinate 325,001 of NZ_CP101989.1, read as the reverse complement.
GCCGGGACCGGGCGGCCCCGACACCCACGAGGTCCTGGTCACGCACGCGTACCAGATCGCGTGGCTGGTGCGGCACGCGCTGGACGCGCCGGAGGCCCGGTGGCTCGGCCTGGACAGCGCGAACGCCGCCCTGACCGTCCTCGAGCTCCGCCCCGGGCTGCCGCCGACGCTCGTGATGTTCAACGACATGTCCCACCTGCCGGCCGACCTGCGCTGGACCGGGTTCCCCGCGACGTCCCGGCCGTGACGCGTGGCAGGCGCGCCGGGGGCGTGTGAGGCTGGCTCGCACCCGCGCGTCAGCCGGACGTGCACCGACCCGGGAGGGCGGACGATGGCGAAGCGACCTGCCGGCGCGCGCGTCGCCGCGTCGAGCACGTGGACGGACCCCGACGGGGTGCGGACGCCCGCCGCCGACGTGCACGGCTGGCTGCCCGGCACCAACCAGACCGTCTGCGGGATCCCGCTGGCCCGCGCGTCGCTGGCGCGGTTCCCGCACGTGGCCTGGGAGGACGCGCAGCCGGCGACGGGCGCGCACGCCGACGCGGTGCGGCACGTCTGCCCGCGGTGCCGGGCGGCGCTGCGGCCGCGCGAGGGCCGCGACCGGCGCTCTGTGCCGCGGCGACCGTGACGACCGTGACGACAGCCGGGCCCGTGCGTGCCGTGGTCATGTCGGACACGCACGTGCCCGCCCGCGCACGTGACCTCCCCGACGCGCTGTGGGCCGCCGTGGACGCCGCCGACCTGGTGGTGCACGCGGGCGACTGGGTGCACGTGGGCCTGCTCGACCGGCTCGAGGAGCGCTCCGCCCGGCTCCTGGCCTGCTACGGCAACAACGACGGCCCCGACCTGCGCGCCCGCCTGCCGGAGGTCGCCCGCGCCGAGGTCGGCGGGGTGCGGCTCGCGGTCGTCCACGAGACGGGCGCGGCGACGGGCCGCGAGCGCCGCTGCGACACGCGGTTCGACGACGTCGACGTCCTGGTGTTCGGGCACAGCCACATCCCGTGGGACTCCGTGACACCCCGCGGCATGCGGCTGCTCAACCCCGGCTCCCCCACGGACCGCCGCCGCCAGCCCGACCACACGTGGCTGACCTGCACGCTGGGCGGCGGGCAGGTCACGGACGTCGTGCTGCACCGCCTGCCGCCGCGCACGCCGGCACCCGCCCGCGGCGCCTGAGCGGCCGACCGCCCGTCAGAACCGGAACGGGATCGGGATGCCCCCGCAGCAGCAGACGCCACGCACGTCCGTCTGCGCGAGCATGAGCGCGGCCTGGTAGCAGGCGACGAAGCGGACGGCGGTGGGCACGGCCGCGCGCGTGACGCCGCGACGGGCGACGAGGTCGCGGACGGCGGCCGAGCACGACTGCCCGCCGTGGGCGACGAGGTGGGCGCAGCTCCACCCCTTCCGGGGCGAGAGGTTGCGCTGGTAGCCCTGGATCAGACGGTCGACGAGGGCGGCGGCGGGAGTCATCGGCCCAACGTAGGCGCACCGGTTCGCCTGTGCGCGGCGAGCGCCGACGAGGACACTGGCGGCCATGGACGCCGCCGCCCCGATCGACCTCGCGACCTGGCCCCGTCGCGAGCACTTCGAGCACTACCGGCACGTGGTCCCGTGCACGTACGCGATGACGGTCGAGCTGGACGTCACCGCCTTCGTCGACGCGTTGCGCCGCTCCGCGCGGCGCACGTACGTCGCGCAGGTCTGGGCGCTCGCGCACGTCGTCAACCGGCACGTCGAGTTCCGGCTGTGCGTGACGGAGGCCGGCGAGCCCGCCGCCTGGTCGACCGTGCACCCGTCGTTCACGGTCCTCAACCCCGAGCGCGAGACGTTCGCGAGCGTGTGGACGCCCTACGACCCGGACTTCGCGACGTTCCACGACGCGGCGAGCGCGCTGCTCACGGAGCACCGGACCGCGACCACGCTCTTCCCGCAGGGCCCGCGGCCGGCCAACACGTTCGACGTGTCGAGCCTGCCGTGGGTGTCGTTCACGGGGTTCGACCTGCAGGTGCAGACCGGCTGGGGCCACCTGGCGCCGATCTTCACGCTCGGCCGCCACCACGAGCGCGACGGGCGGGTGCTGCTGCCGCTCGCCGTCCAGGTCCACCACGCCGCCGCCGACGGCTTCCACACCGCGCGGCTGGTGCAGGAGGTGCAGGCGCTGCTGGCGGCACCGGACTGGGTGGACGCGTCCTGAGCGGGGCCGTCGGCCCGGGGGCGTGGGCTAGCATCGCCCTGTGACGATGACACAGCCGACCCACGATGTCGGGGCGCCCGGTGCCGAGCACGCGCTGGAGGCGGCGGCGTGCCTGTTCCGCGGTTTCGGCGACGCCTCCCGGCTGACGATCCTGCGCCACCTCGCACTCGGGGAGCACCGCGTCGTCGACCTCACCGAGCACCTGGGCCTCGCGCAGTCGACCGTGTCCCGGCACCTGGCGTGCCTGCGCGACTGCGGGCTGGTGGAGTCCCGGCCGCAGGGCCGCGCGTCGGTGTTCCGCCTGACGCACCCCGACGCGCTGGCCGACCTGCTCGCCGCCGCCGAACGCCTGCTCGCGCTGACCGGCGACGCGGTGACCCTGTGCCCCACCTACGGCACGGCGTCGTCGTGAGCGAGGTCCGCGAGCTCGACGCGGTGGAGGTCGAGCGGCTCACGCGCCGGGGCCTGCGCCTGGCGCAGCTGACCGTGGCGTACAACGTCGTCGAGGGCGTCGTCGCGATCACCCTCGGCGTGCTGGCCGGCCTGGTGTCCGTCGTCGGGTTCGGCATCGACTCCGGCATCGAGTCGGTCGCCGCCGTCCTCGTCGCGCTGCGCCTGGCAGGGCGGCTGCGTCACGGGGAGCCGGACGAGCGCAAGGAGCGGCTCACCCTCCGACTGGTCGCCGCGACGTTCTTCCTGCTCGCGGGCTACGTGACGTTCGAGGGGGTGCGCAGCCTGCTGGGCGGCGAGACCCCGGAGACCTCGACACCCGTCGTCGTGCTGCTCGTGGCCTCGATCGTCGTCATGCCGGTCCTGGCGGCGCTCAAGCGCCGGGTCGGCCTGGCGCTGCGGGACAACCTCATCCTCGCCGACGCCGCCGAGACGCGGATCTGCGTGCTGCTGAGCATCTCGACGCTCGCCGGGGTGGTGCTGTTCCAGCTCACCGGCGCCGCGTGGCTCGACCCCGTGGCCGCGTTCGTCATCGCGGCCTTCGCGGTGCACGAGGGCAGGGAGGCCTGGGAGGGCGAGCTCGTGGAGGACGGGGACGACGATGACGACTGACCCCGGGTGCGCCCGATGAGCGGGCACGCCCACGCCCACGGGACCGCGACCGGGCAGCACCGCGGGCGCCTCCTCCTGGTGCTCGCGCTCACCCTCGGCGTCGTCGGCGTCCAGGTGGTCGGCGGCCTGGTGTCGGGGTCGCTCGCGCTGCTCGCGGACGCCGGGCACATGCTCACCGACGCGACGGGTGTCGCCGTCGCCCTGGTCGCCAGCACCCTGGCCGCACGCCCGGCGACCAAGGCGCGGACGTACGGGCTGCAGCGCGCCGAGATCCTCGCCGCCCTGGCCAACGGCCTGCTGCTCGCCGGCCTGGCCGTGTGGGTGATCGTCCAGGCGGTCGGCCGGTGGGAGGACCCGCCGGAGGTGGCCTCGGGGCTCATGCTCGTCGTCGCGGTCGTCGGCGCGGCCGCGAACCTCGTGAGCCTGCTGGTGCTGCGGGGTGGTCAGCGCGAGAGCCTCAACCTGCGCGGCGCGTACCTGGAGGTGCTGGGCGACCTGGTCGGGTCCGTCGCCGTCGTCGTCGCGGGCGTGGTCATCGCGACCACCGGGTACGCGCGGGCCGACGTCATCGCGTCGTTCGCGATCGGCCTGCTGATCCTGCCGCGGGCCTGGTCGCTGCTGCGCGAGGTCGTCGACGTGCTGCTCGAGGCCACCCCCCGGGGCCTGGACCTGGACGAGGTGCGCGACCACATCCGGGAGGTGCCGGGCGTGCTCGACGTCCACGACCTGCACGCGTGGACGATCACCAGCGGCGCCACCGCGCTGTCCGCGCACGTCGTCGTCGACGACGCGTGCATCGACCGGCGCCGCCCCGGCGACGTCCTGGACGCCCTCGACGCGTGCCTGCAGACGCACTTCGCGATGGAGCACTGCACGTTCCAGCTCGAGCCCGCCGGGCACCGCCCCCACGAGGGTGCGCACCACGACTGAGCCCGCGCAGCGCGCGTGCGGAACCGGCCGTGGCTCCGGGTTAGCCTCGCAGCGTGAGCACCGAGACACCCGGACCCGACGCGGCCGAGCAGTTCCTGCGCGACTTCCTGCGGGCGGCGAGCCCGCAGCAGCGGCACACGTTCGTGCGGCGCACGGGCTACGACGACGACACGCTGGTCCGGTTCGTGCTCGACGACCCGACGACCGACCGTGCGAGCGCGCTGGCCGCGTACTGGATCCTGGGCGCGGGCTACTACACGCGTTACGCGTCGGCGGACGAGGTGCCGGAGCCCGACCGTGCGACGTGGGAGCTGCTGCGCACCATCGAGGAGCGGTACGCCGCGGGGTTCTGGGCGGACCACGGCATCGGCTTCGACCCCACCGACGACGACGAGATCGACTGGACCGAGGGCGAGGGCGACGACCCGGAGCCCTACCCGGTCCCCGACGTCATGCTGCGCGCCGTGCCCGGGGAGGTCGTCGACGACGCGGACACCGAGGACGGCCTGCCGCTGGACGTGCACCTGCGGTACACCGCGCTGCTCGACGCCTGACACCGCCGCGGGCCGGCGCGGCGCCGGTCACCCGTCGCCCGTCAGGCACCGCTGGATGCCCGGGGCGACGCGTTCCACGAGCTCCTCGTGGCTGAGCGCCACCACCGGCTCGAGCCCGATGACGTGCCGCGCGACGGCGACCCCGAGCAGCTGGGAGGCGGCCAGGGCCACCCTGTCGGGGGCGACGCCGTCGAGGCCGGCGACGTGCCGCAGCTTCGCGCCGATGACCTCCCGCAGCATGTGCGCCGCGGCGGGCGACGTGGTCGCCGAACGGACGAGCGCGAGCAGGACGGGCCGGGTCGCCGGGTTCTCCCACATGCCCAGGTACGCGTCGGCGAGCGAGCGCCCGGCAGCGGCCGGGTCGTCGCCGAGCGCGACGACGAGCAGCCCGGGCGTGACCGACCCGATCGCCGCGGCGAACAGGCCGTCCTTGTCGCCGAAGAAGTGGCGGACCAGGGCCGGGTCGACGCCGGCTGCGGTCGCGATCGCGCGGATCGAGCTGCCGTCGTAGCCGCGCTCGGCGAAGAGCGTGAGGGCGGCGGTCAGGATCGCGTCGCGGGTGCCGGAGTCCCCCGGGCGCCGGCCGCTGGGTCGCGCACGGCCGGTCTCGGTGGACATGGGGCCACCCTATCTCCGCATGCGATGAGTTCTCCACTTGTGGAATTCCCTACGTGTGGAGTTAACTGGTCCCACGCCCGACGCGTCACACGTCCGTCCCGGAGGAGCAGCCGATGAGCACGTCCGACGCCGCGATCGAGATCCGCGGGCTGTCCAAGTCGTTCGGGCGGTTCCGTGCGCTCGACGGGCTCGACCTGAGCGTCGAGCGGGGGCAGGTGCACGGGTTCCTCGGCCCCAACGGCGCGGGCAAGTCGACGACCATCCGCGTGCTGCTCGGCCTCCTCCGGGCGGACGCCGGGACCGTCCGGCTGCTCGGCGGGGACCCCTGGACGGACGTCGTGGCGCTGCACCGGCGCCTCGCGTACGTGCCGGGCGACGTCTCGCTGTGGCCGGGCATGACCGGCGGGGAGGCGATCGACCTGCTCGGGGCGCTGCGCGGCGGCATCGACGAGCGCCGCCGCGCCGAGCTCGTCGAGCGCTTCGAGCTCGACCCCACCAAGCGCGGCCGGCAGTACTCCAAGGGCAACCGGCAGAAGGTCGCGATCGTCGCGGCGCTCGCGTCCGACGTCGAGCTGCTGCTCCTCGACGAGCCGACCAGCGGCCTGGACCCCCTCATGGAGAACGTCTTCCAGGAGGTCCTCACCGAGGCCAACCAGCGGGGCACGACCGTGCTGCTGTCCAGCCACATCCTGGCCGAGGTGGAGACGCTCGCCGACCGGGTCAGCATCATCCGCGACGGCCGGGTCGTGCGGTCCGGCACCCTGGCGGACCTGCGCGGCGAGGCCCGCACCACCGTCCACGCGACCCTGTCCCGCCCGCTGCCGGACCCGGTCCCGCCCGTCCTCGGGGACGTGCACGTCGACGGGTCACGGCTCTCCGCCACCGTCGAGTCCGCCCGCGTCGGCGAGGCCATGGACGTCCTGACGGCCTGCGGCATCACGGCGCTGACCGTCGCCCCGCCGACGCTCGAGAGCCTGTTCCTGCGCCTGTACGGCGACGACGCGACGGCGGCGACGCGATGACCGCGGCCACCGCGACCCTCACGGGGGCGCGACCCCTGCTGCGCGCCACCGCCCGGCACGACGGGCGCCACTTCGCACCGTGGGTGCTGGTCGTCACGGTGCTCTCGGCGTCGTCCGTGATCGTCTTCCCCTGGGTGTTCCCCGACGTCCCGGCGCGGCTCGCGCTGTCGGCCGCCATCGGGGCCAACCCCGCCCTCGGCCTGGTCTTCGGCCCCGCGTACGACCTGACCACCGTCGACGGGTTCAACGCGTGGCGCAGCCTCGCCCTCGGCGGGTTCTTCGTCGCCCTCGGGGCGGTCCTCACGGTCACGCGCACGACCCGCGCGCAGGAGGACTCCGGCCAGGCCGAGCTGCTGGCCTCCGGGGTCATGGGCCGCTCGGCGCGGCTGCTGACCGGCGTCGCCGTCGCGCTCGCGGGTTCGCTCGCCGCCGGTGTCGTCGCCGGCGTCGTGACCGCCCTGTGCGGCGGGGCCTGGGAGGCGTCCCTGCTGCTGGGCGCCACGTTCACCGCGAGCGGCTGGATGTTCGCCGCGGTCGCCGCCGTCACCGCACAGCTCGGCTCGGACGCCCGGACGGCGAGCTCCCTGGCCGTCGGGACCCTGGGCGTCCTGTACCTGGCCCGCGGGTTCTGCATCTCCCTGGACGCCCCGACGTGGACCGTCTGGGCCAACCCGCTGGGCTGGATGCTCGAGACCCGCCCCGCCACGGGCGACCACTGGGCGCCGCTGCTGCTCGCGGTCGCGCTCACCGTCGCCCTCGTGGCCGTCGCGTTCGTCCTGCAGGCACGCCGCGACTTCGGTCAGGGCTCGATCGCGCAGCGCCCCGGCCCGGCCCGCGGCGCCACGCGCGGTCCCCTGCGGCTGGCGCTGCGGCTCGGCCGGGCGACGCTGGTGACCTGGGCGATCGCGTTCGCCGCCCTGGGCGTCGTGTTCGGGTACTTCACGACGTCGATCACGGACGTGCTGTCCGGCGACTCCGGCGTGCAGCAGATCCTCGCGTCCGGCGCGACGAGCCCCGAGGCCATCACCGGTGCGTTCATCCGCACGGTGCTCAGCCTCGTCGGGATCATCGCCGCCGTCCCCGGCATCCAGGCCGTCGTGCGGGTGCGCACGGAGGAGCTGGACGACCGTGTCGAGCCGCTGCTCGCGGGGGCGCTCGGCCGCGGGCGGTACTACGCGAGCCACGTCGCCGTCGCCCTCACGGCGGTCACGTGCTACGTGCTCGGCGCCGGGGTCGTCGTGGCCGTCATGGCGTCGCGCGCCGACATCGGCGTGACGGTCGAGGACGTCCTGCTGCAGACCCTCGCGACCGTCCCGGCGGTCTGGACCGTCGTCGCGGTGTCCGTCGCCGCCGTCGGGGCCCGGCCGGCGGCCGCGCTCGCCGCCTGGGCGGGCCTGGTCGCGTCGTTCATGCTCACGCTCCTGGGCCCCACGTTCGGCCTCGACGACTGGGTGCTGGGCATCAGCCCGTTCTGGCACGTCCCCGACGCGACGGCCGCCGCCCCCGACTGGACGGGGCTCGGGTGGCTCACGCTCGTGACGGCCGGGCTCGTCGCCGTCGGGTTCGCCGGCTTCCGGCGACGGGACGTGGGCCGCTGAGCGGCCGGGGGCACGCCGCCGCCGCGCGGCTCAGCCGCGGGCCTCGATCACCGCGAGGTCGCGCACCGCGTACCGGTGGTGCTCCCACTCCTCCTCGAGGATCACGTGCAGGCACGACAGCGTCGTCTCCGGGTGCTCCGGCGCCCACGGGTTGCGCCGTTCGACCGCGAGCTCCTCCGGTGTCACCGTCGCGAGCAGCTCGCGCACCATGGCCTGCCGTCCCGCGCGGACCTCCAGGACCTCGTCGTACGGCGGTGTGACAGCGGAGAAGACGGACGGGTCGTTGCCGTCGAGCGCGTACCCGTGGTCCGTCTGACCGATCGGGTGGTACGGCTGCGCGACCCCCAGGACGGCGCGGCGCAACCACGTGTCCGTCGCCATCACCAGGTGGCGCAGCGTCTGGGCGAAGGACCACTCGCCGTCGACCGACACGTCGACCGCACCCGGCGGGAGCGCCGCCGCCCGCGCGGTGGTCGCCTCCCACGTCCGCTCGAGCGCGCGCCAGGCGGCGCGCAGACCCTCGGGGTCACCCGCCCGACGCAGCTCCCGACCGGGGAACCGGCGGTCGAGCTCGGCCTCCACCAGCGGGATGACGTCGACCCCGTTGACGCGGAAGAAGTCCGCGTGCGGCAGCCACGGCGCGTCGACGTCCGCCCCGCCGATCTCGACGCCGCGCATGACGACACCGGACAGCTCGGACCCCCGGAACCGGGCACCGGTGAGGTCGACGCCGACGAACGTCGCGCCGCGCAGGTCGTCGGACCGGTCGAACGTCGCCATGACGTCTCCTCGTCGCCGTCGGTCCGACGACCGTAACCGGCGTGCCCCACCGCCGGGAAGCCTCGATCCCCAGGAGGCCGGCGCGGTACGCCGCACGCGCGGCGGACCTGGCACGCTCAGCCGGGTGTCGAAAGCGCGCGACCCCGTGCGTCACCGTGTCGAGACGCTCCGCACGGGGCGTGACCAGCACCCGGAGGTTCCCGTGGCCCGTTACCTCATGTCCGTGATCGACGACGCGACCGGCACCGCGACAGCGGCGGAGATCGCGTCCATCGACGAGTACAACGACCGCCTCGTCGCGGCCGACCAGTGGGTCCTCGCCGGCGGGCTCGCCGCGCCCTGGGCGTCGACGGTCGTCGACGCGACCGGCGACGGCCCGCCGCTGCGGACCGACGGCCCGTTCCTCGAGACGACCGAGTACGTCGCCGGGTTCTGGGTCGTCGAGGCCGCCGACCACGCCACGGCGCTCGGGCTGGCGACCGACGCGTCCCGAGCCTGCGGACGGCGCGTCGAGCTGCGCCCGTTCCTCTGACGGTCCGGCCGGACCGGGTCGTCAGCGGCAGCCGACCCGCTCGGTGTCGAGCGTGACGTCGTCGACCCACACGTCGTAGGCGCCGGGCGTCGACCCGCCCTGGTAGAGCTGCCAGCCGATCCGCACGGTGTCCGCGGTCGGCAGGACGAAGTCGACGTCGGCGCCGCCGTGCTCGGTCGTGGTCACCGTCAGGTCCGGCTGCGGCACGCCGTCGAACCACACGGCGACCCGGTTCTCCGGGGCGTACCACTCGAACTCGACGCACTGCCAGCGGTCCTCGACCGTGGGCGCGGACTCCTGCCAGCTCGTCCAGTCGCCCGTCGGCCCGCCGTCGGCGCCGACGCCCCAGAACGTGGCGTCGGGGCCGACCGTGGGCGCGAACTGCCCGCCGAGTGGCCGGACGATCTCGTCGCTGCCCGAGCCGGTGACCTCGACCAGCGTGAAGTGCGCCCAGTCGGGGGCCGTCGGGAAGTCGTCGACCTTGATCCGCAGCCGGCCGTAGAACGTGTTGCCCGGCACCGCGAAGTCCGTGACCTCGAGGAACGCCTGCCCGTTGTCCTCGGTGTGCACGCGCATCACCTTGCCGGCGCGCCCCGCGCGCTCGACCGTCAGCGTCCCGCGGCGCGTGTCGACACCCCAGTCGAGGCTCGCGGGCCCGCCCAGCGGCTGGGACTCGAAGTCCTCGCAGAACAGCGCGTCGGTCCGCGCGCACGGCCCGCGCTGGCCGTGGCCCTGCCCGGGGCCGTGCCCGCCACCGGCGGCCGCGACGGGCGCCAGCGCGAGCGTGGTCGCGGCGAGCGCGGCCGCGGTGACCAGGGTCGGGATCGTCCTCATGCGAGCACCAGCCGTTTCGATGGGGGGTGGAGACCTTCGGATGCTAGGCAGCGGCCCACCCCGCGGATCCACCGGCGAAACGATTGACGACGCGAACCGGCGGACTCCCCCGCAGCGGGCCCGGCCCGCCGCGTGCGTGGCCTCGCCGCAGCACGTGCCTACGATCGCCACGGCAGCGGGGGCGAGGAGAGGACGACCGGTGGGACGCGATCAGGGGCGCACGCTCGAGCCGACGGACGTCGACGTGCTCGACAACCCCGCCTGGTACTCGCTGATCGGGCGGCACGCGGCACTGTCCGAGGGCAACGACCTCGTGCGGCGGTACCTGCCGGAGGTGTCGCCGTTCGCGGCGGTGCGCTCGTGGGAGGACCCCGACGTGTGGGACGCGATCGTCGACCTCGTCGGGCCGGGCCGGCCGTTCCCGCTGGCGGGCGCCGAGGCGCCCGTGCTGCCGGCCGGGTGGGAGGTCATCGACAGCGGCGCGGGCGTGCAGCTCGTCGAGACGGACGCGCTGGCGGCACGGCCCGACGACGAGGCCGTGGTGCTCGGTGCAGCGGACGTGCCGGAGATCCTCGCACTCGTCGCGCGGACCGAACCGGGACCCTTCGCGGCCCGCACGCACGAGCTCGGTCGGTACGTCGGCATCCGGCGCGACGGCCGGCTGGTCGCGATGGCCGGCGAGCGGCTGCAGCCCGCCGGCTGGACCGAGATCAGCGCCGTGTGCACCGACCCCGACCACCGGCGACAGGGCCTGGCGACGCGGCTCGTGCTCGACGTCGCGCACCACGCCCGCGCCCGCGGGGACCGCGTCCTCCTGCACGCCGCCGCGACCAGCACCGGCGTGATCGCGATCTACGAGCGACTCGGCTTCCGGCTGCGGCGCCGCACGGTCTTCGGCATGGTCCGCACCCCCGGCTGACCGCCGAGCTCGTGGTCCGGCGCCTTCCGGCGGCCCTTGACTTGACGGGCGGGCGCGGGAGCATCGTGGGATGGACGACGTCGTCGCGTGGCTCCTGGACTCCGACCCCGCCCTGCGCTGGCAGGTCCTGCGGGACCTGACCGACGCACCGCCGGACGAGGTCGCGCGCGAGCGCGCCCGCGTCGCGCACGAGGGGTGGGGCGCGCACCTGCTGGCCGCGCAGGACCCGGACGGGCGGTGGAGCGGCGGCACGTTCTTCCCCGAGTGGGTCTCGACCGAGGCGACGCTGCGGCTGTTGCGCACGTTCGGCCTGGACCCGGACAGCTTGCAGGCGCGCCGCGCGCTCGCCCCCGTGCACGAGGCGGCGCGCTGGGAGTACGACCCGCGCCTGCGGTTCTTCGACGGTGAGGTCGAGCCCTGCATCAACGGACGCACGGTCGCGACGGGTGCGTACTTCGGGCAGGACGTGCGCGGCGTCGTCGAGCGGCTGCTGGGCGAGCAGATGGCCGACGGCGGGTGGAACTGCGAGCAGGAGAACAGCTCGACGCGCGGGTCGTTCGACACGACGATCAACGTGCTCGAAGGGCTGCGGGAGTACGAGCGACGCGTCGAGGCCGACCCCGCGGTGAGCGCGGCCCGCGTCCGCGGCGAGGAGTACCTGCTGGACCGGCACCTGCTGCGACGCCTGTCGGACGGGCAGGTCGGGCAGGAGCGCTGGCAGCGCCTGGCGTTCCCGCACGGCTGGTACTACGACGTCGGACGCGCGCTGGACCACCTGCGCCTGACACGGCCCGCGCCCGACGAGCGGATGCGGGAGGCGCTCGACGTGCTCGCGTCCGCGCGCGGCGACGACGGACGCTGGCTCCTGGGGCAGCGGCACCACGACCGGCTGCTCGTCGAGCTCGGCGAGGACGAGGGCGCGCCGAGCCGCTGGGTGACGCTGCTGGCGCTGCGCGTGCTGCGGTGGGCGGACGCGGGCTGAGGACGCCGCGCGGTCGCCGCCTACCGGTCGACGTCGCGGCGGTGGTCGGCCGCGGGAGTCACGCGCCGGCTCGGGCCGCCACTCCCGGGACCGCCAGCCGGTCGAGCCACTCGGCGAGCAGCTGCTTCTCGCCGGGACTGAGGACGTCGACGTCGGGCAGCGCGGCGCGGACCGTGCGCGCGGCCACCTCCAGCGGCTCCGCGGCGGGCGCGTCGACCGCCTGCGTGGTGAGGGCGGCGATCATCGCCTCGCGGGCGATCTCGGGCACCCGCTCGTCACGCTCGGGCGCGGGCGTGCCGATGAGCAGCAGCGTCGTCCCGCGTCCCGCGGCGTGGAACACCTGGGCCGCGGTGTCCTCGTCGACGCGCAGGCGGCCGGCGGCGGCGACCCGGCGCATCATCGCCACGAGGATCTCCTCCGAGCGCCGTACGGCGGGCGCCGGCTCCCCCGCGCGCGGGGCGCCGTAGATCGCGACGTACACGGCCGGGTTCGCGAGCCCGAAGCCGACGTGCAGGTCCCAGCCGAGGCGCAGGTCGTCCACCGGGTCGTCGGCGCGGGCGCGCTGCGTCTTGGCCGCGAGGTACTCCTCGAACCGTTGCGCGGTGACCGCGTCGAGCAGCCCTTGCTTGTCCCCGAAGAGCCGGTAGATCGTCGGGGCCTGGACTCCTGCGGCGGCGCCGACCGCGCGCGTCGACATCGCCTCCGGCCCGCCCTCGTCCAGCAGGCGCAGGGCCGCGTCGATGATCCTGGCCCGCACGGCGTCGCTCACGCAGCGACGCTAACAGGCGTCGAGCCCGTCCTGGAACAGTGCTCACATCTAGCGGCTATCGGCGCTAGCGCCGAAGTGTTAGCGTCGCTGTTATCGGTGATTCGCGATGACAGGAGACGACGATGCCCACATCCCCCCGCACCAGACCACCCGGCCGTGTGCGCTGGTCGGCAGCAGCGGCCGCCTCCGTGCTGCTGCTGGCCGGGTGCACGCAGGGCGCCGACGCACCCTCCGCCACGACGGTGGCGCCCTCGGCGACGTCCCCCGACTCCCCCGCCTCGCCGGACGGCCCGCGGCTCGTCCCCGGCGCCGTCACCGAGATCGCGACCGACCTCGTCATGCCGTGGGGCCTGACGTTCCTGCCCGACGGCACGGCGCTGGTCTCCAGCCGCTCCACCGGCGAGATCCTGCACCTCGCACCCGACGCGGCACCGACCGTGGTCGGCGTCGTCCCCGACGTCGAGCTCAGCTCCGAGGGCGGCCTGCTGGGCATCGCGGCCTCCCCGGACTTCACCGAGGACCGCACCGTCTACGCCTACGTCTCGTCGTCCCCCACCAACCGCGTCGTCGCCCTCACCGTCGCGGCCGACCTGCGCTCGATGCGCGTGGACCGCCTGCTGCTCGACGGCATCGAGACAGCCGACCGGCACCACGGAGGCCGGATCGCGGTGGGCCCCGACGGCCACCTGTGGATCGGCACCGGGGACGCCTTCGAGCCGGCCAACGCCGCCACGCCCGACTCGCTGAACGGCAAGATCCTGCGGATCGCCATGGACGGCACCGTCCCCGACGACAACCCGTCGGGCTCGCCGATCTACTCGTCGGGCCACCGCAACGTCCAGGGGATCGCGTTCGGCCCCGACGGCACCGCGTACGCCTCGGAGCTGGGGCACCGCACCTGGGACGAGCTCAACGTCCTGCGGCCCGGGCTCGACTACGGCTGGCCGGCGTCCGAGGGCACCGCCGGGGACCACGGCGAGCCGCCCGTCTTCACGATCCACCCCGACGACGCGTCCCCGTCGGGCATCGCCTACGCCGGCGGCTCGATCTGGATGGGCGCGCTCGGCGGGCAGCGCCTCTGGCAGCTCCCGGTCGACGGCCCGCGGCCCGCGGGCGACCCCGTGGAGTGGTTCACCGGCGAGCAGGGCCGCATCCGCACCGTCGAGGTCGCGCCCGACGGCGCGCTGTGGCTCGTCACGTCCAACACCGACGGCGCGACCTGGGGCGGCACCGACCCGCGGCCCGGTGACGACCGCATCCTGCGTGTCGAGCTCGTCGCGGGGTGACCGTCCGGTACGCGCGCGTCACACCAGCCCGGCCAGCATCGCCGCGGCGCGCGCGGCCCCGTCCGTCTCGACCGGCCGGTACGCCACCTCGCGCGCGGCCTCCTTCGCGACCGCCTCGGCCAGCCCGTCGGGGTCGAGCGCGTCGGCGTACGGCAGGTGCCGGCCGGCGCCGTACCGGTCGAGGCGCGCGCGCACGTGGTACGTCTGCTCGAAGTGGTGGCGCAGCGGGACGTACACGAACGGCTTGCGCAGCGCGGTCAGCTCCATGCACGTCGTCAGCCCGCCCTGGACGACCGCGACGTCGCACGCGGCGGACAGCCGGTAGAGGTCCGGGACGTACCCCAGGACGGTCGCGCCGTCCGGCACCGGGAGCGACGCGGGGTCGATGCGCGGCCCGGCGACGACGACGAACCGCAGGTCCGGCACCATGGCCCGCGCCGCGGGCACGGCGTCGAGCACGCGGCGCAGCAGCGGCGCACCCACCCCCGACCCGCCGACCGTCACGACGCACAGGCGCTCGTCGTCGCGCACGCCCAGCGACGCGCGCACGTCGGCCGCACCCGCCGCGGCGGCACCCGCGTCGAACCCCGTCACGTACCCGGCGAAGTCGTAGTTGTCGGCCGTCCAGGACCGGATCGACGGCAGCCCGGGCCCGAACGGCACGTCGACGACGTCACCGAGCGACCCGACGAACACCGACCGGTCCCGCACGCGCGCGAACCGGGCGCGCTGCTCGATCATCTCGGCGTTGTAGTCGGCGGTCAGCGCCGCCTCGCGCGCACCGCCGTCGGGCATGGGCAGCCAGCCGACGAAGTCGGTGAGCCACGCGAACGAGAAGCGCTTGAGCTCGGGGTTCTCGTGCAGGTGGTGGTCGACGTCCCACGCCTCGTCCCCGACGACGAGGTCGTACTCCCCGTCGGCGACGACGTCGGCGAACACCATGAAGTTGTTGACCAGGATCTCGTCCATGCGCCGGACCGCCCCGAACGCGTGCAGGTCGTGCTCGCCGGCCTCGTGCTCGATGTGCCCGGACTCGTTGCGCAGCCACGCCGACGCGGGGTGGACGCGCTCGCCGTGCTGCGCGAGCACGCGGGTGACCGGGTGCTGCGCGAGCCAGTCCACCTGCACGTCGGGGCGCGCCTCGCGCAGCGCCGCGGCGATCGCGACGTCGCGCTGGGCGTGGCCCAGGCCGATCGGGGACGACAGGTAGAGCACCCGCGGGGTGCGGTGCGCGGCGTGCGTCCAGGTGCGCCGCGACGCGGGCCGCGGCGTCGGCGCCACGCGCTCGGTGAACTCCCGGATGAGGTGGTTGACCCGCACCGGGTCCCGCGCGGGCGGCCCGTGCCCCGCGCCGTCGAGGACGACGAGCTCACCGCGCGTCAGCTCCGCGAGCCGCTCCCCGAACGCGAGAGGCCGGACCCGGTCGTCGGACCCGTGCACGACCAGCACCGGGCACCGCACCGCGCGGGCCAGCGGCTCGATCGACTCGCACACCGCCCCGTCGCAGCCCAGCCGCCCCGCCGTGGAGTCCACGAGCACCTGCGGCGTGATCTCGTGCGCCCACGCGACGCAGTCCTCGACCTGCTTGGTCGAGTGCGGCTCGGAGAACATCCGGCCGAAGAAGAACTCGACGAAGTCGTCGTACCCGCCGCCGAGCCAGTAGTGCTTGTTGTACGTGGCCCACCCCTGCGTGGAGTCCAGCGGCTCGTCCCACGGCACGTGGTCGCGCCCGGGCGTCGGGACGTTCATGCCGCACGACGGCGCGATCGCGACCAGCCCCAGCACGCGCGACGGGTGCCGGGCGGCCACGTGCACCGCCCACGCGGCGCCGCAGGACAGCGACACCAGGACGGCGGCGTCCGTCCCGGTCGCGTCGAGCACCGCCAGCACGTCGGCGGCGTACTCGGTGTCCGTGTACGCCGCGGCCCCCTCCGGTCGGGACGACGCCCCGGACCCGCGCCCGTCGAACGTCACGACCCGGAAGTGCCGCGCGAGGTACCCGACCTGCGCCTTCCAGAACCGCGACGGCACGATCGCCCACGTCGGGACCAGCACGACCGTGGGGGCTCCGGCGCGCTCGTGCACGGCGTACGCGATCCGCACGCCGTCCCGCTCGACGACGCCCTCGACGTCGGGGGTCGCCGCCCGGCTCGGGTGCGGCACGGGCGCGGCCGCAGGGCCGTGGCTCACACGTCGAGTGTGCGCCGCCACGGCCCCGCGGTCATCCCCCACGGTCGTGCTCACGGCCGGATCTCGAACACGTTGTTGAACGGCGTCGTGGCGGCCGTGGCGAACGACGTGAACCCCCCGGTCGTCGCGACGTCGCGGATGCGCGCCGGCCCGGCCTGGGTGCCGAGCGCGAGGCCCACCTCCTGCGACAGCGACGCGGGCGTGCACAGCAGCGTCGAGAACCCGTAGTACGTGCGCCCGACGGGGTGGAGGTTGTCCTCGACGCGGTCGCCGGCCATCGGCTCGACGACCAGCCACGTGCCGTCGTCGGCGATCGCCTGCCGCACGTGCCGGGCCGCGCCGACCGGGTCGCCCATGTCGTGCAGCGCGTCGAACGTCGCCACCAGGTCGTACCCCGTGCCGGTGAACGCGGACGCGGGCGCGACCTCGAAGCTCACCCGGTCCGCGACGCCCGCCTCGGCGGCCCGCGAGCGCGCGACCTCGATCGACTCCGCGTGGTAGTCCGAGCCGACGAAGGTCGAACGCGGGAACGTCTGCGCCATGAGGATCGTCGACGCGCCGTGCCCGCAGCCGACGTCCGCGACGCGCGCCCCGGCCTCGAGCTTGGCAACGACGCCCGTGAGCGCCGGCAGCCAGTCGTGGACCAGGTGCCCGTTGTACATGGTGCGGAAGAACCGCTCGCAGCCGTGGTGCACGTCGCCGTTGTGCGCGTGCCAGCCGACGCCGTCGCCGTCGGTCGCGGCCGTGAGGACGTCCGGGGCGTCCCGCACCGTGCCGGCGGCGAGCTGGAAGAAGCCCGGCAGGTACGCGGGGCTGGTGGGGTCCGCGAGCGCGGCGGCGTGCTCGGCGGGCAGCGTGTAGCGGCGGGTCGCCGGGTCGTAGGTGACGTACCCGCCCGCGGCCTGCGCGGACAGCCACTCGCGCGCGTACGGCTCACCGGTGCCGGTGCGCTCGGCCAGCTCGGCGGGGGTCGTGGGGCGGCCGTCCGCGAGCGTGCGGTAGTAGCCGAGCCGGTCCCCCATGACGACGAGCGCGGTGTTGAGGGTCGCGCCGACCTCCTCGACGGCGCGGAACACGAACGCCATGAGCTTGTCGGGGTCGACGGTGCGGGCCGGTGAGTCTGCCTGGATGGTCACGATGCTCTCCCTGGGTCGGGCCGGAGGTGGACGGTTCGTCCGGTTCGACCCTCGCCCCGCAGGCCGCCCCCGCGTATCAGGGGGTACCCCTGGGATGCTCCCTAGACTCGTGAGGATGCTGCTGGGGCGCGAGCACGAGCGCCAGGTGCTGCGGTCCCTGGCGGCGGCCGCGCGTGTCGGGCAGGGCGGCACGCTCGTGGTCGTCGGCGAGGCGGGCATCGGCAAGTCGGCCCTGCTGCGGGACCTGGTCACCACGGCGACGGACGCGCGGATGCGCGTGCTGCAGGCCGCGGGCGTCGAGGCCGAGCGTGAGGTGCCGTTCGGCGGGCTGCTCCAGCTGCTGCGCCCGGTGCTCGGCCACCTGGACGCGCTGCCCGCACCGCAGTCCGAGGCCCTCGGGGCGGCCCTGGCACTGCGCCCGGGCGCGGCCGCCGAGCGGTTCGCCGTGGGCGCGGCGGTCCTCGGACTGCTCAGCCGCGTCGCGGAGGACGAGCCCGTCGCCGTCGTCGTCGACGACGCGCACCTGCTGGACGCGCCCTCCGCGCAGGCCCTCGCGTTCGCGGCGCGCAGGCTCGCGGCGGACCCGGTCGCGGTCGTGCTCACTGCGCGGCTCGGGGCGCCGTCCGTCGTCACCGAGTCGGGGCTGCCGACGCTGCCGCTGGGCGGGCTCGGCCCCGGCGACGCGGACGCGCTGCTCGTCGGGCGGCACCTGACGGCAGCCGCGCGCGCGCGGCTGCTCGCGGCCACGGGCGGCAACCCCCTCGCCCTGCTCGAGCTCCCGGACGACGCGACGCTGGACTCCCTGCCCGACGACGCACCCCTCCCGGTGCCCGCGTCCCTCGCCCGGGCGTTCGCGTCGCGGGCCGACGCGCTGTCGCCCGCGGCCCGCACGGCGCTGCTCGTCGCGGCGGCCGGCGGCGGGGACGCGGCGAGCACGGCGGCCGCGTGCGCGCTGCTGCGGGTGGGGACGGCCGACCTCGACGAGGCGTCCGCGGCCGGCCTGGTGACGGTGACCGCGGGACGCGTGACGTTCCGGCACGACCTGGTGCGCTCGGCGGTGTGGGCCGAGGCGTCCCCGGCCGACCGCCGGGAGGTGCACCGTGCGCTCGCGGCGACGGTGCCGCCGGGTGATGCCGACCGGCACGCCTGGCACCTCGGCGAGGCCGGCGGCGAGCCGGACGAGCAGGTCGCGAGGACGCTCGACGCCGCAGCCGCCCGCGCGGCCGCCCGCGGCGCTCACGCGGTCGCCGGCCTCGGGTACTCGCGGGCCGCGGCGCTGACCCCCGATCCCGCGCACCGCGCGGCCCGGCTCGTCACCGCCGCGGAGCTCTCGTGGCGCGCGGGCCGCCCGGGGCCGGCGCTGGACCTCCTGGCGCGGGCGGCCACGCTGCCCCGGGACCCGGCGTTGCGCCTGCGGGCCGCGACCCTCGAGGGCACGGTCGCCGCGCGCACCGGGTCGATCGAGCACGCCCGGGACGTGTTCGTCGCGGCGGGCACGTCCGCGCAGGACGCGGACCTGGCGGTCCCGCTGCTCGCCGACGCCGTCCTCGCCGCCCAGTACGCGGGTGACGTCATGGCCGCCGCGCGGACCGCCGCGCGCATCGACGCGCTCCTGCCCGCGGTGCGCTCGTCCCGCGCGCGCTGGCTGGGGGAGATGGCGTCCGGGGTCGCGGGCATCATCGGCGGGCAGGGCGGCCCGGACCGCATCCGGGAGGCGATGGGCCGCGCCCTCGACGACGCCGCCCTCCTGGCCGACCCGCAGCTCGCGCCGTGGCTGGTCCTCGGGCCGCTGTACCTGCGGGAGGCCGGCACCGCCCGGTCCGTCGTCCCCACCGTCGTGGCGCACCTGCGCCGTCGCGCCGACCTGGGCGCGCTGCCGATCCTGCTGTTCCTCGTCGCGCGGGACCTCGCGACGACCGACCGCTGGACGGACGCCGTCGCCACCTACACCGAGGGTGTCGACCTGGCCCGCGAGGCCGGTCAGGTCACCGACGTGGCCGCCTGCCTCGGCGGCCTCGCGTGGCTCGAGGCGCGGCGCGGCGACGCGGACGCGTGCCGCGCGCACGCCGCCGAGGTGCTGGCCTTGACGGCCGAGCACCACCTGGGCTTCTTCCGGGCGTGGGCGCTGCTCGCGCTCGGGGACCTGGCGCTCGGCGAGGGCCGCACCCAGGAGGCGCTCGACGCGTACACGGCGGTCGACGAGCTGGTGACCGCGCAGCGGTTCGGCGACGTGGACGGGTGGCCCGCTGCCGAGATGGTCGAGGCCCTCGTCCGTCTCGACCGCGCCGACGAGGCGGCGGCGCTGACGTCCCGGCTGGTGCGGCGTGCGGTGGGCAAGGGCCAGCCGTGGTCCCTGGCGCGCGCGGCCCGTGCCCGCGGCCTGACGGCGTCCGCGGACGACCTCGACGCGGCCTTCGCCGAGGCCCTCGACCTGCACGCGCGCACGCCGGACACGTTCGAGGAGGCGCGCACGCACCTGGCGTACGGGTACCGGCTGCGCCGCGCGCGACGTCGCACGGACGCGCGCCCGCACCTGCGTGCCGCGCTCGCCACGTTCGACGCCCTCGGCGCGAGGCCGTGGGCCGAGCAGGCGGCGGCCGAGCTGCGCGCGACCGGTGAGACGGTCCACCGCCGCGACGTGACCGGGCTGGACCACCTGACTCCCCAGGAGCTGCAGGTGGCGCGCACGCTCGCCGCCGGGCGCACGACGCGCGAGGCCGCGGCCGCCCTGTTCCTCAGCCCCAAGACCATCGAGTACCACCTGCGCAACGTGTACACGAAGCTCGGCGTCCGGTCCCGGGGCGAGCTGACCGCCGCCCTCGCGGCGCTGGCGTGACCACCCACCTGCCGGGCCCGGGCGCCGGCAGGTGGGTGGTGCGCCCAGGGCCAGGCGTCAGGCGGACCAGGGGACCTCCAGGTCGAGCACCCAGGTGACGCCGAGACGGTCGGTGAGCATCCCGTACAGCGGCGACCAGGCCGCCTCGGCGAGCGGGACGCGGACCATGGCCCCGTCGGCGAGCGTGTCCCAGTAGCCGCGCAGCTCGTCGGCGTCGGTGCCCCGGACCGAGACGAACACGGGGTCGACGCCCGCCTCGTAGGCGGCGTGCCCGGGCACGTCGTACGCCATGACGCGGAACCCGGCGGGCGAGGCGACCTGGCCCCACATGACCTGGTCCGCCTCGGCGGGGTCGGTCACGGCCCCGGCCTGGGCGTAGGTGACCGCGGCCAGCTCCCCGCCGAACACCGACCCGTAGAGCTCGAGCGCCTCGCGGGCGCGGCCACGGAAGTTGAGGTGGGTCGTGGTGCTGATGGCCATGGTGGCTCCCCGTCGTCGTGCGCCGGGACTGTCCCGGCAAGGACGACGGTGCCGCGTCATCAGGTCAGGATGTGACCGCATGTGTCGCTAGGTTCGGGCCATGAGCTCGTCCGGCACCACCACGTCGCGCCTGCTGCGGCTGCTGTCGCTGCTGCAGACGCCGCGCGACTGGCCGGGGCCCGTGCTGGCCGACCGGCTGGGGATCAGCCCGCGGACCGTCCGGCGCGACGTCGACCGGCTGCGGGAGATGGGGTACCGGATCCACGCCGACCGCGGGTCGCTCGGCGGGTACCGGCTGGAGGCCGGAGCCGAGCTGCCACCCCTGCTGCTCGACGAGGACCAGGTCACCGCCGTCGCCGCGGCGCTGCAGGCGGCACCCCTGCTCGGGACGCAGCTCGACGAGGCCGCCGCGCGGGCGCTCGGCACGATCCGCCGCGTCATGCCGCCGCGCCTGCGCCGCCACGCCGATGCCCTGACCTTCCGCGCCGTCCCGGACGCCACCCGGCCGGCCGCGCCCGTCGCGACGGACGTGCTCGTCGCGGTGTCCGCCGCGGTGCGCGCCCGCGAGGTCCTGCGCTTCGACTACACCGGTGACGCCGACGACGCCGCCCGCCGGCCGCGGCGCGCGGAGCCGCACCACCTCGTCGCCACCGCCGGTCGCTGGTACCTCGTGGCGTGGGACCTCGACCGTGCCGACTGGCGCGTGTTCCGCGCGGACCGCATGACGCCACGCGTGCCGACCGGCCCGCGGTTCGCCCCCCGCGACGTCCCGGGCGGTGACGTGCAGCGCTTCCTCGCCGCGCGGTTCACGGGGTCGACGTCCGCCGCTACGTGGCCGTGCCGCGGCACGGTGGTCCTCGACCTGCCGGCCCACGCCGTCGCCCCGTTCGCCGGCGACGGGGTGGTCGAGGACCTCGGCGGCGGACGCTGCCGCCTGACCTCCGGGTCGTGGTCGTGGACAGCGCTGGCCGCGTCGCTCGGCCGCTTCGACGCCGACGTGCGGGTGGACGGGCCACCCGAGCTGCGGGAGGCCTTCGCGCGGCTGGCGCGGCGCTACGACGCGGCGGGCCGGGAGGACGCAGACCGCTGACCCGGCCACCACCGAGCGCCTGTGGTTCAACCGCGAGCACAGGCGCATCCGCACCGTCGAGGTCGCCTCCGACAGCGCGCTCTGGCTCGTCACGTCCCCCACCGTCGGGGGTCGTGGTTGGCTGGACGGGTGACTCGTTCCGACCAGGGCGCCGCCGTCGTGCTAGGAGCTGCCGTCAGCGCCTCAGCAGCGGTGGGCCTCGTGATCGCGGCGTGGTCCGTGGTCGGTCCCGATCACCTCCTCTTCCCCGCGCTGGTCTCCTGCCTGTGGTTCGGGGCGGCAGCGTTCGTCGGTCCCGGGCTCGCCACGGTGCTGCCGCAGCGCTGGTCGATCGTGTCGTGCGCGGAGGTGCGGTGGCACCGTCGTCTGGGGGTGGGCCGCTTCGACCGGGTCCTGGAGGTCGTCGGCTGGAACCGAGTGGTCCGGGCCATGCGGGGTGGGCCGGACCGGCCGGGTCGTTCCGGTCTGCCGGCTCTGCAGCGGCACGTCCAGGCGGCGATGGCAGGGCACGGGGCGGGTGCCGCGGTGCACGTCGTCGTCGCGCTCGCGTGCCTGCTGGTGGGGGCGACCGTCAGCTCCGGGCTGACCGCGGCGGCAGGTGCTGTGCTGCACGGCTGGCCGGTGCTGCTGCAGCGGTCGACCCTGGCCCGGATCCAGCGCATCTCCCCGGCCCGTCCAGCGGGCGTCGGCGCGTCGCCTTGAGCGCAGCGGGACCTCGGACAACCCGTCTCGAGCGGTCATGCTGGGAGCGGGACGCACGGTGATGCCGCCGTCCGCGCCCCCCGCCGGTGTCGTTCGCGCACCTGTGGGGACGACCATCGCAACGAAGGACCGGACCGAGGAGGCACCGTGAGCGCCTGGGCACCCGACGAGCTCGCCCGCGTGGGCGACGCGGAGGAGCTGGAGATCGCGTCGTACCGCCCGGACGGGACGCTGCGGCCGTACGTGACGATCTGGGGGGTGCGCTCGGGCGACGCGCTGTACGTCCGGTCCGCGTACGGCCCCGAGAACGGCTGGTTCCGACGCGCCCGGGCCGCCGGCACGGGCAGGGTGCGGGCCGGCGGCGTGGAGAAGGACGTCACGTTCGAGGCGCCGCCGGCGGACGTGCACGGTGCCCTCGACGCCGCGTACCACGCGAAGTACGACAGGCACGGGCCGGCGATCGTCGGCACTGTCGTCGGACCGCAGGTGGTCGACGTGACGCTGCGGGTCGTCCCGCGGGACTGACGCCGGGGCGTCAGGACAGGACGCGCAGCTCCTGCGGCAGGTCCTCGCCGACGACCGCCGCGTCGACGATCTCCTGCGCGCGCTCGCGCTCGATCCCGAGGGCGAGCGCGAGCTCGGTGAGCAGCGGCTGCGTCGCGAGGAAGAGCTGCTCCTTCTCGCCGGCCGACAGCCCGCGCTCGGCGCTGCGGCGCGTCAGGTCACGCACGACCTCGGCCTGCACGAGCTGGTCCTGGCTGCGCATCCGCGCCTGGTTCTCCTTGAAGCGCCGCGTCCACGCCTCCTGGACGTGGTCGCTCGGCGCGCCGAGGACGGCGAGGAGCGCGGCGACGCCCTCCGCGTCGTACAGCGGACGCAGGCCGATCTCGTCGGCCTTGTCGAGCGGCAGGGACACGGCCATGCCGCTCCCGACGACCTCGAGCTGCAGGTACTGGTGCGTCTGACCGCGGAACGTCCGCTCCAGGATGCCGACGACCGTGGCGGGACCGTGATGGGGGTGGACGACGATCTGACCGATGGCGGGCTTCATGGGGGCACCTCTGCTTGACGCGACACCGTGCCGGGGCCCGCGCGCGGGACGCGGGACCACCTCCGGGCAGCGGGCGGACCGCTGCCCGGAACGCGCGGACCGGTCCCCCACGCCGGGTGGGAGACGGGGAGCCGCGCGAGCCGGTGCCGACCATTGTCCCAGGAACGCAGGGGTCGGGTCGACGGCGCCCGTTGCGTGGGCCCGGACGCTCGCCGGACGAACCGGCGGCAGGGTCTCAGAGGCGCCGCACGACGCGCGCGGGGTTGCCGACGGCGACCACGTCGGCGGGCAGGTCCCTGACGACGACCGACCCGGCACCGACGACGGTGTTGTCCCCGATGGTCACGCCCGGGCACACGATGACACCGCCGCCGAGCCACACGTTGTCGCCCAGCACGATGGGCTGCGCGGCCTCCAGCTTGTCGCGGCGTGGCTGCGGCTCGACCGGGTGCGTGGGCGTCAGGAGCTGCACGTTCGGGCCGATCTGGCAGTCCTCGCCGATCGTGATCGTCGCGACGTCCAGCGCCGTGAGGTTGTAGTTGACGAAGGTGCGGGCGCCGATGTGCACGTTCTCGCCGTAGTCGACGTACAGCGGCGGCTTGACGTACGCGCCCTCCCCCAGGCTGCCCAGCACCTGCTCGAGCAGGTCGCGGGCGCCCGGCTCGTCCGCGACGACGGCGCGGTGGTAGGCGTCGGTGAGCGCGAACGCGCGCTTGGCGACCTGCTCGCTCTCGGGGTCGTCCGCGATGTACAGGTCACCGGCGAGCATCCGCTCGCGGTTGGTGCGGGGGTCACCGGCGAAGTAGTCGTGCGTCATGCCGGAAGACTGGCACGAGCACCCAGGTCAGGCGCCACGCCGGGCCGCTCGCCAGGGGTTGTCCGCGTCGGTCGGGACGACGCGCTCCTCGACGCGGACGGCGTACGTCGGGCGCGGCGTCCCGTCGACCGTGCCGAGGTACGCGTGGCCGGTGAGGTGGCACCACACCGGCAGGTCGATCGGGGCGACGGGGTCCGCCGTGATCAGGTGGACGACCGCGCCGGCGGGGAGTGTCGCGACGCGGTCGCGGAGCAGCAGCAGCAGGCGCGCGCACCCCAGGTCGCCGCCGTCGATCGTCACCACGTCCCGGGCACCGGTCACGACGCGAGGGTAGCCCGCGCGGGGCGCGCCCCCAGGGCTGCCTGCACCAGCCGACGCACGGGCCGAAAGTTGCGATAGACCCGTGCGAACCGTGGCACGGCACCAGCACGAGTGACGACGGCCGAACTTAAAGCATTCGCCGTCGCGGGGACCCTGGGAAGGGCGCGCTCCCACGTCACACACTCGTTCGATATCGGTATCGACCCTGTCGATGACGACAGGTGTCCCGCCGAGCAGGACCCGAGCCCGCGGCACGAGTGCGAGCCGGGCCCACCGCTCCACCCCCCTCTCGTTCCACCGCACTAGGGAGTGCCTCCACATGACCGACACTTTCGGCACCGCACGACTCTCGTCGCGCCGCCGCCAGCTCCGCGCGTCGCTGGGAACCCTCGCCGTCGGCGCCCTGATGGCCGGCGGCGTGGCCCTCGCCGGCCCGGCCGCGGCGCAGAACGTCAGCAGCAACGGCACCGGCACCCACAGCGGGTACTGGTACTCCTTCTGGACCGACAGCCCGGGCACCGTGTCCGCGGTCCTCGGCAACGGCGGCAACTACTCGACGTCCTGGCGCAACACCGGCAACTTCGTCATCGGCAAGGGCTGGTCCACCGGCACCGGGCGCGCCGTGTCCTACTCCGGCCAGTTCAACCCGTCCGGCAACGCCTACCTGACGCTCTACGGGTGGACCAACGGTCCGCTGGTCGAGTACTACATCGTCGACTCGTGGGGCACGTACCGCCCGACCGGCACGCACAAGGGCACCGTCACCACCGACGGCGGCACGTACGACATCTACGAGACGACCCGCACCAACGCGCCGTCGATCGAGGGCAACAGCTCGACGTTCAAGCAGTTCTGGTCCGTGCGGCAGTCCAAGCGCGTCGGCGGCACCATCACCGCCCAGAACCACTTCAACGCCTGGGCGTCCAAGGGCATGCAGCTCGGCCGGCAGAACTACCAGATCATGGCCACCGAGGGCTACCAGTCGTCCGGCTCGTCGAACATCACGGTGGGCACCGGCTCCGCCGACGGCGGCGGCAACAACGGCGGCGGCAACAACGGCGGCGGCAACACGGGTGGCTCCTGCACCGCGACCGCGACCAAGGCCGAGGAGTGGGGCGACCGCTTCAACGTCACCTACACCGTGTCCGGCAAGTCGAACTGGTCGGTGACGGTCTACCCGAGCAACGGCCAGTCCATCCAGAGCTCGTGGGGCGCCAACCGCAACGGCAACACCTTCACGCCCAACGGCTCCAACAGCTTCGGCGTGACGTACTACAAGGGCAGCAACAACGTGAACTGGACGCCCACCGGCGTCTGCTCGTAGTCGCTGCAGCCACACCGCGGGGCGGGGGCGTCGACCTGGTCGGCGCCCCCGCCCTCGGCGTCTCCCCCGACCGCGCCTCCGACAATTTCGGTCTGACGCAGCCGAGACGGGCCGTGAGCGCGCCGCGCCACCGACGTTGCGAGGACGTCCGCCCCACCAACGGAGGACGACTGCCGGGCTAAACGCTTCGGACCGCTCTCGTGCTGTTCACCTGCACGTTCACCCGGTCCAGACTCGCCCCATGTCGACTCTCCGCCTCTCGCACCCGCGAGTACGCGACGCGCGTCCGCGGCGACCCCTTCGCCCCTGACCGGGCGCGACCGGGCCGCGACCCATCCGCACACCAAGTCCTCGCACGAGGGAGTGCTTCACGATGATCGATAGTTTCGTCACCAGGCGACGCAGGTCGCTCCGAGCCCTGGCGAGCGTCGCAGCCGCCGGCGCCATGGTCGCCGCCGGGCTCGCGATGGCCGCCCCCGCCGCCGCCATCACCAGCAACGGCACAGGCACCAACAACGGGTACTGGTACTCGTTCTGGACCGACAGCCCCGGCAGCGTGTCCATGGAGCTGGGCAGCGGCGGCAACTACACGACACAGTGGTCCAACACGGGCAACTTCGTGGCCGGCAAGGGCTGGTCCACCGGCACCGGGCGCGCCGTGTCCTACTCCGGCCAGTTCAACCCGTCCGGCAACGCCTACCTCACGCTGTACGGGTGGACGACGGGCCCGCTGGTCGAGTACTACATCGTCGACTCGTGGGGCACGTACCGGCCCACGGGCACGTTCAAGGGCACCGTCACCTCCGACGGCGGCACGTACGACATCTACGAGACGACCCGCACCAACGCGCCGTCGATCGAGGGCGACAGCTCGACGTTCAAGCAGTTCTGGTCGGTGCGGCAGTCCAAGCGCGTCGGCGGGACGATCACCGCACAGAACCACTTCAGCGCGTGGGCGTCCAAGGGCATGCAGCTGGGCAACCAGAACTACCAGATCATGGCGACCGAGGGGTACCAGTCGTCCGGCTCCTCGAACATCACGGTGTCCGAGGGCACCGCGGGCGGCGGCGGCAACACCGGCGGTGGTGACACCGGCGGCGGCAACACCGGCGGGGGCACCTCGACCGGCTGCACGGTGACCGCGACCAAGGCCGACTCGTGGTCCGACCGCTTCAACGTCACGTACACCGTCTCCGGCGCCAGCGCCTGGACCGTGACGGTCAGCCCTGGCTCCGGGCAGTCCATCCAGAACTCCTGGTCGGCCACCCGCTCCGGCAACACGTTCACGTCGTCCGGCTCCAACAGCTTCGGCGTCACGTACTACTCGGGCGGCAACAGCACCGTCCCGGCGGCGACGTGCGCGGCCGCGGGCGGAAGCACCGGTGGGAACACCGGCGGCAACACCGGTGGGAACACCGGTGGGAACACCGGCGGGAACACCGGCGGTGGGACGCAGAGCTGCTCCGCGGGCTACGTCGCCCTCACGTTCGACGACGGACCCAACTCGGGCACGACGAACCAGATCATCAGCGCGCTGCGGGCCGCCAACGCCACAGCCACCGTCTTCCCGACCGGCTCCAACGCGCAGAACAACGCGTCGCTCATGCAGGCCTACAAGAACGCCGGCCTGCAGATCGGCAACCACAGCTGGGACCACCCGCACCTGGTGAACATGAGCCAGAGCGACGTCCAGTCGCAGCTGTCCCGCACCCAGCAGGCGATCCAGAGCACCGCCGGTGTCACCCCGACGGTCTTCCGGCCGCCCTACGGCGAGGTCAACGGCACCGTCAACTCGGTCGCCTCCGGCCTCGGGCTGCGCGTCGTCACCTGGGACGTCGACTCCAACGACTGGAACAACGCGTCGTCGCAGTCGATCCGGCAGGCCGCGTCGCGCCTGACCAACGGCCAGACGATCCTCATGCACGACTGGCCGGCGGCCACCGTGCAGGCACTGCCCGGCATCCTGCAGGACCTGCAGTCGCGCAACCTGTGCACCGGGCACATCTCGGCCTCCACCGGCCGCGCGGTCGCGCCGACCGGCGGCAGCACCGGCGGTGGCGACACCGGCGGCAACACGGGCGGCAACACGGGCGGCGGCAGCACGGGCTCCTGCACCGTGACGGCGACCAAGGCCGAGTCCTGGTCCGACCGCTTCAACGTCACCTACACCGTGTCCGGCGCCACGAGCTGGACCGTCACGGTCAACCCCGGCTCGGGCCAGTCGATCCAGAGCTCGTGGAACGCCACCCGCTCCGGCAACACGTTCACGTCGTCCGGCAGCAACAGCTTCGGCGTGACGTACTACTCCGGCGGCAACAGCTCGACGCCGTCGGCCACCTGCGCACCGCGCTGACGACGCCTCACACGACCGGGCCGTCCTCCCCCCGGGAGGGCGGCCCGGTCCGCGTCCCGGCCACCCACATCCCGCCCCAACTGACCAGTGGTCACCCACACCCCCACCCCACCGACCACTGGTCACCTGGGAGCACCCGCACCCCCCCAGCACCCCCCAACTGACCAGTGGTCACCAGCACGCGAACCCAAGTGACCACTGGTCACCTGGGAGCACCGCCACCCCACCCAGCACCCCCCAACTGACCAGTGGTCACCGGCACCCCAACCCCACCGACCACTGGTCACCTGGGAGCACCCCCCAACTGACCAGTGGTCACCGGAGCCGCCCACCCTGAGACCCACCGGGTGAGCAGCCACAGGACGTCCGCGAGCGCGGCCCCCCCACGCCCACCCCGACCGGCCGATATCACCGGGACCCCGCTCCCCGCCGTCGCTACCGTCGCCGGATGGACCAGCGGACGCTCGACGCGCGCATCCAGCGCTACTACGGCGGGCACTTCGACGAGGCCGCGCGGCTGACCACCGGTGCGGTCGGCCGTGCCGAGCTCGCACGCGTCCGCGAGCTGGTGGCCACGCGCCTGGAGCCGGGCTCCCGCGTGCTCGACGTGGGTGGTGGCGCCGGGGTGCACGCGACGTGGCTCGCCGCCGCCGGGCACGCGGTCACCCTCGTCGACCCGGTGCCGTCCCACGTGGAGGCCGCGCGCACCGTCGGCACGTTCGCGGCCGAGGTGGGCGACGCCCGGGCGCTGACCGCCGCCGACGGGGCGTTCGACGCGGTCCTGCTCGCCGGCCCGCTGTACCACCTGGTCACGCGTGAGGACCGGCTGCTCGCCCTGCGGGAGGCGGCCCGCGTGCTGCGGCCGGGCGGGCACGTGTTCACGGTGGTGATCTCGCGGACGATGGCCGCGCTCGACGTCGTGCTGCGACGGCGCTTCACCGACCTGCCCGGGCAGGCGCTGGTCCGGCTCCTGGAGACCGGCGACGTGACCGACGAGATCCGCAACCCGGAGGGCGAGTTCCCCGGCGGCCACTTCCACACCGCCGACGAGCTGGCCGACGAGCTGGCCGCCGCAGGGTTCCGCGACCCGTGGGTGACGGGCGTCGAGGGCCCCGGCAGCCTCGCGCTCGAGCTGTCCCGTCCCCACGACGACGCGGTCGAGGCCGCCCTGCTGCTCGCGCGACAGGCCGAGGGTGACCGCGAGGCCGCCGACGTCTCGAGCCACCTGCTCGGCATCGCCACCCGCTGACGGGACGGGACGCCTCGGACGCACCGGACGTATCGCCTCGCCGTCCACTACCGTCGTGCCCAGCCGCCGAGAGGACCGTGATGTACGTCCCCGTGTTCAACGCGCTCGACGACGCCGCCGAGATCCGTGCGCTCGTCGCCGCGGCCGGCAGCGCCGAGCTGGTGACCGTCGGCCCCGACGGCTACCCGACCTCGACGCTCCTGCCGGTGGTCTGGGACGACGCCCGACTGGTCTTCCACATGGCGCGCGCCAACCCGCAGTGGCGGACCATCGGGGACGACGCCCCGGCGCTGGCCGTCGTCACCGGACCGCAGGCCTACGTGTCGGCGTCCTGGTACCCGAGCAAGGCGGAGCACGGCCGCATGGTCCCCACGTGGAACTACTCGGCGGTGCACGTGACCGGTCGCGCGTCCGTGCGCACCGACGAGGCGTGGCTCCGCGAGGCGGTGACTCTGCTGACCGACCGCAACGAGGAGGGCCGTGCCGACCGCTGGCACGTCACGGACGCGCCGACGGACTTCGTCACCCGGCAGCTGCGCGCCGTCGTCGGCATCGAGGTGCGGATCGAGCACGTCGAGGCCAAGGCGAAGCTGAGCCAGAACCGCTCGGCCGCGGACCACGCGGGGGTCGTCACAGGGCTGGACGCGCAGGACGACGCCCAGGCGTCCGCGGTCGCGCACGCGATGCGCACCCACGGCGCCCGCGGCTGACCCCCTGACCGCGAGAGGTCGATCGAGTCACCCGGAATCCTTTCGTGCCGGTGCCGGGCGACAGGGCCCGCACTAGCGTCCGTGGCGACGGCCGGGACCGCCGGACGCCGCGACGACCAGGAGCTGCCATGCCTCACGTCACCGCACGAGCTCGCGGCGCGCGCCTGTCCCTCGTGACGCTCGCGCTCGCTCTGGCGGTCGCGGTCGGCGTCCCGACGTCGGCCTCGTCCGTCGCGCCCACGGCCCCGGCACCGAGCCCGGCGACCTCGACGCTGCCCACCCCGCGCCCCGCCGGGGCCTGCCAGGCGACCTACCGGACCATCGCGTCGTGGCCCGGCGGCTACGTGGCCGAGGTCACCGTGTTCAGCAGCAACGCCATCTCCGCCTGGAGCGTCACCTGGTCGACGGGCGGTGGCGCCGTCCAGCAGGTGTGGGGCGGGACGCTGACGAGCCCGTTCGCCGTCGTGCAGAACGCGGCGTGGAACGGTGACGTGCCGGCGGGCGGCACGGCGACCTTCGGGGTCTACGGCACGGGACCGACTGTGACGCCGTTCGTCACCTGCACGGCCTGACCCGCACGGCCTGCCCCGACCGCCGACCGACGGCTCCCCGGAGCCGGCCCGGCGATCGGCCCGTCTCGGTACGGTCGTCCCGTGCTGCGCGCCGCGAACCCCGCCGACCACCCCACCGACCGCCTCGCCGGGACGTCGTGAGCGCGCCCCGGGACCGGTGGAACCACAACCTCCACTACCACCCCCTCGTCCTCGACGCGGTCCCCGCGCACGCCCGCACGGCGCTCGACGTGGGGACGGGTGACGGCCTGCTGGCCGCCGACCTGCGCCGTCGCGTGCCGCACGTCGTCGGCATCGACCTGGACGCCGACGTGCTGACCCGCGCCCGCGCGGCGGGGGACGACGTCGCGTGGATCCAGGGCGACGCCCTGGAGGCACCGTTCCCGGCGGGGTCGTTCGACGTCGTCGCGTCGATCGCGGTCCTGCACCACCTGCCCGACCTCGCCGACGGACTGCGACGCCTGTCGACGCTGGTCGCGCCGGGCGGCGTGCTCGTCGACGTCGGCATGGCCCGGTCGGTGGGCTGGCGGGACGCGCCCTGGGAGGTCGCCGGGGTCGTGCAGCACCAGGTGCTGCGCCGCACCCGCACCTACTGGGAGCACACGGCACCGACGCTCTGGCCCTGCCCCCACACGTACGCGCAGGTGCGGGACATCGCCCGGGAGGTGCTGCCCGGCGCCCGCTGGCGGCGACTGCCGCTGTGGCGGTACGCGCTCGTGTGGACGAAGGACCCTGGCACGGACTGAGAGGTCCCCGAACCGTTTCGGACCCTGCTCCGCCTCGTGCTTTATCGCTACATTCACGGCACCCGTGAACGTTCACCGACCTCACGGCCACCTGCGTCCGGCACCGTCGCCCGACGCACCGGCAGGGAGGAACCCCCGTGCGACTCCGAACCCCGACCACACGTCTCAGAGCCGTGCTCGCGGCCTGCGCCGCAGCGCTCGTCCTCGGCGGCGTCACCGGCCCCGCGTCGGCGCTGCCCGCGCCCGCGGCCCCGGGCGGCGCCCTCCCGGCAGCCGCCACCGCCGGCTGCGGCAGCGCCCCGCGCCTGAGCACCGGCAACCACACGATCACCAGCAGCGGCCAGCAGCGTCAGTTCCGGCTCGACGTGCCCGCCAACTACGACCCGAACAAGCAGTACCGCCTCGTCCTCGGGATCCACTGGTGGCACGGCACGTCCCAGGACGTCGTCAACGAGAACTTCTACGGCCTGAAGCCGCTGGCGAACAACAGCACGATCTTCGTCGCGCCCCAGGGCATCGACAACGCGTGGCCGAACACCGGCGGGCGCGACGTCACGTTCATCGACGACATCCTGCGGACCGTCGAGGCGGCCCTGTGCGTCGACACCACGCAGCGGTTCTCCACCGGGTTCAGCTACGGCGGCGGCATGAGCAACGCGCTGGCCTGCGCCCGTGCGACCGTCTTCCGCGCCGTCGCCGTCCTCAACGGCGCGCAGCTGTCCGGCTGCGAGGGCGGCACGCAGCCCATCGCGTACCTCGGGTCGCACGGCGTCGTCGACAGCGTCCTCAACATCTCCCAGGGCCGCGCCCTGCGGGACCGCGCGCTGCGCAACAACGGCTGCCAGGCGCAGAACGCGCCCGAGCCGGCAGGCAACAGCGGCCAGCCGCACACCAAGACGACCTACCAGTGCCGCGACGGCTACCCGGTCGTGTGGATCGCCAACGACAGCGACCACCAGTGGGCCGCCGTGGACCGCGGCAAGCAGCAGTCGCACGTGCCCGGGGAGATCTGGCAGTTCTTCACGTCGCTGACGTCCCCGACGCCGTCACCCACCCCGACGCCCACGCCCACGCCGACCCCCACGCCGACCCCGACGCCCACACCCACACCCACGCCCACCCCGACCCCGACGCCCACGCCCACCCCGACGCCGACCCCGCCGCCCACGGGTGGCTGCACGGCGACGTACCGGACGGTGAACTCGTGGCCCGGCGGCTTCCAGGGTGAGGTCACCGTGCGTGCCGGTGCCGCGACGACCGGCTGGAGCGTGAGCTGGCGCACCGCCGGCGAGCGCGTCGAGCAGGTGTGGAACGGCACGTCCGCACTGCAGGGCGACCTCGTCGTGGTCGGCAACGTCACCTGGAACGGCGCACTGCCGGCCGGCGGTACGGCGACCTTCGGCTTCCTCGGGAGCGGCAGCGCGCCGAGCCCGCAGCTGAGCTGCACCACCACCCCGGCCGGTGCGATCCGTGCACGCCGGCCGGGGGCCGCCCCGGTGTCCGGGGACCGGCGGGTCGCGCCGACCTGGTGACCGGCGCGACCCGCCGACGCGCGTCCCCACGGGGCGCGGGCCGGCATCAGGGGCCCGTCAGCGCGAGGCCGGCCACGGCGGCCGCCAGGCACGCCAGCAGCATCATCACCGCGTGGATGACGGCGGCCCGCCCGCGGCCGACGAGGAGCAGGCGGGCGGCCTCGACGCTCGCGGTGCTGAACGTCGAGTACCCGCCGAGGAACCCGACGCCGAGCACCGCGTGGAGCGCGTCGGGGCCGGACCCGCGCAGCGTCCACCCCGTGAGCGCGCCGAGCAGCAGGCAGGCCGTCACGTTGACGACGGCGGTCCCCACCGGCACGGACGTCGGCAGGCGGCGCACGACGGCCGCGTCGACCACGTACCGGGCGGCGGCCCCCAGGCCGCCCGCGAGCGCGAGCAGGACGATCACGCGGCTCCCCCGGCGCGCGCGACGGCACCGGGACGCCGCACCCGCGCGCCCAGCACCAGGCCGACGACTGCCGCGCCCACCCCGGCCGTGACGCTGACCAGGGCGTACGCGACGCCCGCGGCCACCCGGCCGCCCTCGACGAGCCCGACGACGTCGAGCGCGAACGTGCTGTACGTCGTGAACCCGCCGAGCACGCCCGTGCCGACCGCCAGCCGCACCGCCCGGCGGCGGCCGACGTCGGGGCCGCGCTGCAGGACGGCCAGCAGGACACCGAGAGCGCACGACCCGGCGACGTTGATCCCGAGGGTGACCCACGGCCAGCCGTCCGGTGCCGTCGCGACGGCCTGACCGAGGAGCGCGCGGGCCAGCACGCCGACGGTCCCCCCGGCCGCGACCAGCAGGGCGGCGGGCAGCGGCGGCACCACCGGGGCGTCCGCGGGCGGTGTCGTCGTCACCGGCGCGGCAGGCCCGGGCACCGCGTCCGCGTCCATGACCCTCCGTCCGTCGCGCCCCGCGGCGCCGGCGTCACGGTACGCCGCCGCGCGCCGGCCCGGGACCGGCGAATCCCGTGGCGGGGCGCCGTTGCCGTCGCCTACCGTCGCGGCCATGAGCGAGGACCTGCAGGGCCGGACCGCTGTCGTCACCGGGGTGAGCCGCCGCCGCGGCATCGGGTTCGCGGTCGCGTCGCGGCTGGCCCGCGCGGGCGCGTCCCTGTTCGTGCAGCACTGGGCTCCGCACGACGCGGACCAGCCGTGGGGCGCCGACGACGTCGACGCCGTGCTCGGTGCGCTCGAGGCGGAGCTCGTCCCCGGGGCGCGACTCGCGTCGACCAGCCTGGACCTCGCCGCGCCCACCGCGGGCGAGGAGCTCGTGGAGCGCGGCGCCGACGCCCTCGGGCACCTCGACGTGCTGGTCTGCAACCACGCGCGCAGCGGCGGCGACGGCCCGCTGGCGGAGCAGACGGCCGCGAGCCTCGACGCGCACTGGGCGGTCAACACGCGCTCGACGATCCTGGCGACCAAGGCCTTCGCCGCCCGGCACGACGGCCGTCCCGGCGGGCGCGTCGTGTGGATGACCTCGGGCCAGGCGCTGGGACCCATGCCGCACGAGATCGCGTACGCCGCGTCGAAGGCGGCGCTGGCGGGGCTGACCGCGTCCGTGGCCGACGACCTCGTCGCGCGCGGCATCGTGCTCAACACCGTGAACCCGGGCCCGGTGAACACCGGCTACCTCGACGTCGACACCGCCGACCGCCCGCCCGAGGTGCTCGACGCCGTCCTCGCGCACTTTCCCGGCGGGCGGTTCGGTGAGCCGGACGACCCGGCACGGCTCATCGCCTGGCTCGTGTCCGACGCCGGACGGTGGGTCGTCGGGCAGGTGCTGTCGACCGAGGGCGGCTTCCGCCGCTGGTGACGCAGCACGCGAGCGGGTGATCCTGCGGCCGCTGCCGCCGCCGGACGGGCTCCCCGTCTGGACGCGCACCCCTCGGGCCCCCAAGGTGGGCTGGTGGCCCCACCGTCGACGCGCACCGGCACGTCGGACGTCCTCGTGCGCACGACCGCCTTCCTCTTCATGGTCGGCGGCGTCGCCGCGGCGCTCCTGGCCGCCGACGTCGTCCTGTCCGGCGACCGGCGGGGTGGTGTGCTGCTCCTGCTCGCGGTCGCGGCCGCCCTGACGGGACCCGCGCTGCTGGCCGCCGGCCCGCGGATCCCCACCCGCACCGTCGGCGTCGGGGTCCTCGTCGGGGCCGGCCTGCTGGGTGCCGGGACGACGCTCGCGCCGTCGCTCACCCTCGCGCTGGCGTCGGCGTCGCTGGCGATGCTCGTCGCGGTGGAGTCCATGCTGTTCCTGCGGCCGCGGGACGCGTGGGTGGTGGTCGGGCTCGCCAGCGCGTGGCAGGTCCTGCCGCTGCTGGTCGTGCACGACGTGCCGCCGCGCGTGTGCGCCG
This sequence comes from Cellulomonas wangsupingiae, assembly GCF_024508275.1. Lineage (NCBI taxonomy): Bacteria > Bacillati > Actinomycetota > Actinomycetes > Micrococcales > Cellulomonadaceae > Cellulomonas > Cellulomonas wangsupingiae. The sequence continues at coordinate 289,455 of NZ_CP101989.1, read as the reverse complement.
CGTACGTCGTCCTGTGGTGCGGCGTCGCCGGCGCGATGGGGGTGCTCGCGCGGTACGCGTCCACGGCGGGCATCGACCCGCTGACCGGGCTGGCCGACCGGCGCAGCTGGGACTCAGGGCTCGAGCAGGCGATCGACCGGTGCCGGCGCCGGGGCGTGCCGCTGTCGCTCGCGCTCATCGACATCGACCACTTCAAGCACGTCAACGACACGCAGGGCCACGCCGCGGGCGACGACCTGCTGCGCGCCACCGCCGACGCGTGGCGCGCGGTCGAGGTACCGGGCATGGTGCTGGGCCGCCGGGGCGGCGACGAGTTCGCCGCGCTGCTGCCGGGCCGGACCGGCGCCGAGGCGCTGACCGTCGCCGACCGGCTCTGCCGGGCCGTCCCGACCGCCGCCTCCGCCGGGGTGGCCGAGCACGCCGACGGCGAGACGGCCGCCGAGGTCCTGCGGCGCACGGACGCGTCGCTGTACGCGGCGAAGGCGGCCGGGCGCGGCCGCACCGTGCTCTCCGAGCGACGCCGGCACCGCCTGGCCGACGACCTCGCGCACGCCCTCGCCGCCGGCGGGCTGCGCGTCGAGCTGCAGCCGGTCGTCGACCTGCCGACCGGCACCGTCAGCGGCGTGGAGGCGCTGGCGCGGTGGGACCACCCCTGGTTCGGTCCCGTGCCGCCCGCGGAGTTCGTCGCCGCCGCGGAGGAGGCCGGGCTCATCGACGAGCTCGGCGCGGCGGTGCTGGCGCTGGCCTGCGCCGACGCGCACGTGCTGCAGGACGCCTGGGGCTCGGCCGTGCACCTGGGGGTGAACGTCTCCGGGCGCGAGCTGACCGAGCAGGGCTACGCCGACCGCCTGCTGCGGGCGCTGGAGGCGGCGCACTGGCCCGTCACGCAGTTCGTCCTGGAGGTGACGGAGAGCGTCGTGGAGGCGTCCGGGCCGGCGGCGCTGCGCGCCCTGCGCACCCTGCGGGCTGCGGGTGTGCTCGTCGCGATCGACGACTTCGGCACCGGCTTCTCGTCGCTGAGCCGCCTCGACGAGCTGCCGGCCGACCTCCTCAAGCTCGACCGGTCCTTCCTCACGTCGCTGACGACGTCGACGCGTCGCACCGTCATGGTCCGTGCCCTGCTGGGGCTGTGCGCCGACCTCGACATGCTCGTCGTCGCCGAGGGCGTCGAGACGGCGGAGCAGGCCGCGCTGCTCGAGGAGCTGGGGTGCCGCGCCGCGCAGGGGTACCACTACGGGGCGCCGCAGCCCGTCGCCGTGCTCGCCGCGCACCCGTGGCAGGCGCCCCCGCCCGGCCGCGCGCCGGTAGCGTCCGGGGGATGACGACGCAGGACACGCCCGACACGGCCCCGGGCCTCGACGCCACGCGCTACCGGTTCACGGCGGACCCCGCCGACGTCGACCGTGCGACCGTGCACCGCTGGCTGTCCGAGCACTCGTACTGGGCGCACGGGCGCGCGCGGGCCGTGCAGGACGCCGCGCTCGACGGGTCGCTGTGCTTCGGCGTCCTCGAGCGGGCGACCGGGCGGCAGGTCGCGTTCGCGCGGGTCGTCACCGACGGGGCGACGTTCGCGTGGCTGTGCGACGTGTTCGTCGAGGAGTCGGAGCGCGGGAACGGCGTGGGGACCGGGCTCGTCGCGGGCGTCGTCGCGCACCTCGAGCGGCTCGGGCTCGGGCGCGTCCTGCTGGCCACCGCGGACGCGCACGGGCTGTACGAGCGGTTCGACTTCACGCCGCTGCCGCAGCCGACGCGGTACATGGTGCGCACGCGCGAGCAGCAGCTCGACCCGCCGGCCCGGTAGGTCAGTCGGCCGCCGCGGCGTAGGCGCGCGACTGCATCGCCCACAGGTCGGCGTACCGGCCGCCCGCGGCGACGAGCCCGTCGTGCGTGCCCTGCTCGACGACGCGCCCGTGGTCGAGGACCACGACGAGGTCCGCGAGGCGCACCGTCGACATGCGGTGCGTGACGAACAGGGTGACGCCGCCGACCGTGGCGGCGACCTCCGCGGCGACCTCGCGGTAGGCGTCGACCAGGCGCTGCTCGGCCATGGCGTCGAGGGCGGACGCGGGCTCGTCGAGCACGAGCAGCAGCGGGTCCGTGCGCATGAGCGTGCGCGCGAAGCCGACGCCCTGCCACTGCCCGCCCGACAGGTCGCGGCCGTCGGCGTAGCCGGTGCCCAGCACGCCGTCGTGGCCGACCTCGGCGGCGAGGGCCGCCACGCCCGCGCGGTCGGTGGCGGTGGTGACGGCGTCGGGCGAGTCGACGTCCGGGAGGTGCCCCAGCCCCACGCTGTGCTGCAGGGACAGCTCGACGCGCGCGAGGTCCTGGAACAGCGCGGCGGTGCGTGCGCGCCACGCGGCGGGCTCGGCGTCCGCGAGGTCGACGCCCTCGACGACGACCCGCCCGGCGGTCGGGCGGTACAGACCGGTCAGGAGCTTGAGCAACGTGCTCTTGCCCGCCCCGTTCTCCCCCACCAGCGCGACGGACGTCCCGGCGGGCAGGTGCAGGTCGACGTCGCTCAGCGCGTCGGCGTCCGCGTCGGGGTAACGGAACGTCACCCCGACGAGACGGATGCCGTCGCCCGTGCGGTCGGGGACGGTCACGCCCGTCGACGGCGCGACGGACGTCGCCACCTCGGCCTCGAACGCGAGGAACCGGCGCAGCCCGACGGCCGCGCGGTGCACGGAGCCGAGCAGCGCGATGCCCGTCGCCATCTGCACGCTGAGCTGCGTGGCGAGCGTGACGGTCACGACGACGTCGCCTGCGCTGGCGCGGCCCTGCCCCGCGAGCGCGAACACCCCGACCACCGCGGCGACGTACCCGAGCCCGAACACGAGCTGCCCCGCGGTGCGCAGCGCCGCGTAGCGCACGTCGGCACGCGTCATGGCCTCGTCGTACCGCTCGAGCAGGACGCGCTGGCGCGCGAGCAGGAAGTCGGCGCCGCCGCTGAGGCGGATCTCCTTCTGCGACGCCGGGCTCGTCGCGAGCCGCCGCAGGTGCCGGATGCCGCGGGTCGTGGGCGCCTGCGCCTCGCGGACCTGCTCGAGCTCGGTCTCCGCCCGACGGCCCAGCAGCACGGGCACCACGGCCACGACCGCGAGCAGCAGCAGCCACGGCGAGACCGTGCTCAGCACGAGGGCCGTGAGCAGGACCTGCACCGCCGTCGCCCCGAGCTGCAGGCCCGACTGGACGGTCGTGCGCACCTGCATGACGTCCTGCCGGAGCAGGTCGACGCGGTCCGCGAAGGCGGGGTCGTCGGTCCGGTCGAGATGGTCGGTGCCGTTGACCAGCCGGACGAGGTCGCGGTTGAAGCGTTCCTCGGTGAGCTCGGCCAGCGCGAAGTACGACAGGTGCGCGAAGTGGCCGAGCATGAGCTCGCCCGTCAGCGCGAGACCCGCGACGACCGCCCACACCGCCGCGGTGGACCCCGCGCCCGCGAGCGCGGCGTCGACGACGCGCCCGGCCGCCACCGCGACCAGCGGCGTCGCGACCGACCCCGCGACGAGGAGCCCCGCCCCGACGAGCAGGCGCCGCCTGTCGAGCCGCCACGCGATCGCCAGCAGCCGACCCACGCAGAACAGGACCTCGTTCACGGCGCCACCTCCACGTGGTCGTCGGTCGTCGTGCCGAGGGGCCGTGCGGGCTCGTCCGCGAACCGCCGTGCCTGCACCTCGAACATCTGCGCGTACGCGCCGCCCAGGGCGACCAGCTCGGAGTGCGTGCCGGCCTCCGTGACGCGGCCGCCGTCGAGGACGACGATCCGGTCCGCGCGGCGCACGGTCGAGAACCGGTGCGAGATCACCAGGCTCGTCACGCCGCGCGTGAGCTCGAGGAACGTGTCGTAGAACTCCGCCTCACCGCGTGCGTCGAGCTGCGCGGTCGGCTCGTCGAGCACCAGGACCCCCGCGCCGTGCCGCACGGCGAACAGCGAGCGCGCGAGGGCGACGCGCTGCCACTGCCCGCCCGACAGGTCGCGCCCGCCGGGCACCGCCCGCGTCAGGGGCGTGTCCAGGCCCTGCGACAGCCCGTCGAGCCACTCGCCCAGCCCCACGCGCCGCAGCTCGGCGGTCACGCCCTCGTCGTCGTCGACGTGCGTGATCGCGCCCATCGCGACGTTCTCGCGCAGCGTCAGCTCGTAGCGCAGGAAGTCCTGGAACGTCGCCGCGAACGTACGCTGCCAGGCGTCCGGGTCGATGCCGCGCAGATCGGTGCCGTCGACGAGCACCGCACCCGCGTCCGGGGCGTACATGCCGGTGAGGACCTTGACGAGCGTCGTCTTGCCGGCGCCGTTGACGCCGACGAGCGCGGTGGACGTGCCGACGGGCAGCTCGAGGTCGAGCCCGTCGAGCACCGGGTGGTCCGGGCGGTAGGCGAACCGGACGTCCCGCAGCGCGATCTGCCGGACCGGGCGGACGACGGCGCCACCGGCGGCCGCCGGGGTGCCCGTGCGGCGCGCGGCGGCCTCCAGCTCGAGCATCGCCTCCCACGCGCCACGGCCGTAGACGAGCTTGACGTCGGACTCGGGGAACATCACGCCGAACCGGCCGCAGAGCACGACGGCCTGGACGGCGATGCTCACGGCCGCGACGTCCGCCCCCGACCGTGCGACCAGCAGCAGCGCGAGGACGGACCCCACCGCGGCGACCAGCGCGTACCCGACGAAGGGCGCGCCGTAGACCTCGCGGCGCCACCGCCACGTCGGCTCCAGCACGGCACGGTTCTCGGTGACGTACCGGTCCTCGAGCCACCCGACGAGGCCCAGCGTGCGGATCTCCTTGGCCGCACGCGTGCCGGTGGCCAGCTCGCGCACGTACGTCACGCGGCGGCGCAGCGGGCCGAACGAGCGGATCAGCCGGCCCCACCGGAAGAACCCCTCGGTCTGCCCGAGGCGCGCGACCAGGGCCACCACCGCGGCGGCCACCGCCGCGCCCGGCCCGACGACGACGACGAGGAGCACCAGGGCACCCACCAGCTGCACGTACCGGGCGGTCAGCGCCAGGGCACCCTCCAGGGCGGCACCCGGGGTGAGCGTCCACTGCTCGAACGCCTCCTCGGCCTGCGCGAGACGGTCGGCGACGTCGGACCGCTCGAGCCCCGCGAGCGTCGCGCCGTGGAACGCGAACGACGTCAGCCGCTCGATGCACGCGGCGTCGACGCGTCGCTGCACCTTGCGGGACAGGACGAGCTGCACGGGTGCGAGCAGCTGCTGCACGACGAACGCGACGAGCGCGACCGCGAGCCAGCCGGTGGCCGGCTCGCCGGTGACGACGCGCTGCAGCGCGAACCCGGTGCCCGCCATGAACGCCACGGGCGCCGCACCGGCCACGACGTGCACGGCGAGCGTGGCGGTGACGAGCCCCGGCCCGGCGTACGGGAGCAGGCGCCGCAGGTGCCCCGCGGCCTCCCGGCGCTGCCGCCACCGACGGCCGAGGCCCCGCAGCGTGGGCCGGACGTCGTCGGCGGTCGTCGTCACTGCGCACTCCCTCAGGTCCCGGTGGTGGCGGTCCCCGCCGCACCGAGAACCTATGACCGGGGAGGACGGACGGACAAGACGAATCGGGCACGGACCGACCACTGGTCACTTGGGAGCAGCCGCCGGCCCACGCAGCACCCCCAGCTGACCACTGGTCACCTGGGAGGAGTTGTCATCGACCACTGGTCACCTGGGAGCAGCCGCCGGCCCACGCAGCACCCCCAACTGACCACTGGTCACCGGGCAGCAGCCCTCACCGACCACTGGTCACCTGGGAGCAGCCGCCGGCCCACGCAGCACCCCCAACCGACCACTGGTCACCCGGCAGCAGCCACCACCGCCACGTCAGAAGGCGTGGATCGGCTGTGCTCGCTCGCGGCGGGTGAGGGCCGCGACGACGCGGGCCTGCCCGTGCCGGGCGACGGCGAGGCGGACCAGCAGGTCGCGGACGGGGTCGTACACCTCGGCGGGGAACGTCGGGGTGTCGATGCCGACGCTCACCGCCAGGTCGTCGGCGTGCACGACGACCTCGAGCATGCGCGTGAGCAGGAAGTCCTCGCGGCGCAGCGCCCACCCGGCCCACGCCACGGGCACGACGTCGCGCGCGGCACCGGAGCCGAGGGCGTCGCGCACCGTGTCGAGGTCCGCGACGACCCGGTCGTGCAGCGCCCCGGGCCCGGCGAGCGCGGCCTCCTCGTCGGGGCTGCGGTCGTTGACCGGGTCCTCGGGGGCCGCCGTCGGCCACGCCGAGCGCGCGTAGTGCTCGTCGGCGTCGCGCAGGACGGGCAGGTCCCCCGCGTCACGCGTGAGGGCCTGCGCGGCCCGCACCACCTGGTGGCCCAGGTGGACGGCCAGCGCCCCGACGCTCATCCCCGGCAGCGCGCTCGGCTCCGACCACCGCGCCGCGACCTCCGGCCGGTCCACCAGGCCCAGGGCGGCCTCGGCAGCGAGCAGGAACGCGTCGTCGCGAGCGGTCATGCCGGGAGTCTGGCAGGGCGGACCGGCGCGGCGGAAGGCACCGCCGGGCGCGCACTAGCCTTGTCCGGTGCCGGCGCGCGTGCTCGAGACCGCCCTGCCCGAGCGCCTGGGCCGACCCTTCCGGTGGCTGCTCGGGTCGTCGTGGTCCTCCAACCTGGGTGACGGGCTGGTGCTCGCCGCCGGTCCGCTGCTGGTCGCGTCCCGCACCGACGACGCGTTCCTCGTGGCCCTGGCCGCGCTGCTGGGGTGGCTGCCGCCGCTGCTGTTCGGCCTGTTCGCCGGCGCGGTCACCGACCGTGTGGACCGTCGTCGGCTCGTCATGGCGATGGACGCGGTCCGGGTCCTGGTGCTCGCGGTGCTCGCGACGTGCGTCGCGGTCGGGGCGTCGCCGATCTGGCTGGTGCTCGCGGCGCTGTTCCTGCTCGGGACGGCCGAGACGTTCGCCGACAACGTGTCGGGGACCCTCGTGCCGATGGTCGTGCACCGCGACGACCTCGCGGTCGCGAACTCCCGCGCCCAGGCCGGCTTCGTGGGGCTCAACCAGCTCGCCGGGCCGCCGATCGGCGCGGCCCTGTTCGCGGCCGGGCAGTGGTCGCCGTTCGCGGGTGCGGCGGTCCTCATGGCCGCGGGGGTGGCGCTCGTCTCCCGCGTCGTCCTGCCCCCGCACGGCAGGGCCGTCCACGAGCGCGGCACGGTGCGCGCGGACATCGCCGAGGGCGTGCGGTGGACCTGGCACCACCCGGCCGTGCGCACCCTGGTGCTGACGATCCTCATCTTCAACGTCACGTTCGGTGCGGCGTGGTCGGTGCTCGTGCTGTACGCCCAGCAGCGCCTGGGTCTCGGCGACGTGGGGTTCGGCCTCGTGACGACGGTGCAGGCCGTCGGCGGGCTCGTCGGCGTCACCTGCTACGGGTGGCTCACCGCGCGCGTCACCCTCGCGACGCTCCTGCGCGTCGGGCTCGTCGTCGAGACCCTCACCCACCTGGCGCTGGCGCTGACGACCAGCCCGTGGGTCGCGATGCCCGTGTTCCTCGTCTTCGGCGCGCACGCGTTCGTGTGGGGGACGACGTCGATCACGATCCGCCAGCGCGCCGTGCCGGCCGCCCTGCAGGGGCGCGTCAACAGCGTGAACCTCATCGGGGTCTTCGGCGGTCTCGTCGTCGGGGCGGGCGTGGGCGGCCTGCTCGCGCAGCGGTGGGGCGTGACCGCGCCGTTCTGGTTCGCGTTCGCGGGGTCGGCCGTGTTCGTCGTGCTGATCTGGCGCCAGCTGCGGCACGTCGCGCACACCGACGCGCGCCCGGCGCCATCGGACGCGGCGGCTCCCTGACGGGTGTGGGTGGCCTGTGCCAGGCTCCGTCCATGGACGACGTCGACCTGAGCCCCGCCCGCCTGACGCCCGAGCGCGACGAGCCGCCGCACCGCAGTGACGAGGCCGGCACGCTGCTCGGGTTCCTCGACTTCCACCGCCGCACGCTGCTGCTCAAGCTCGACGGCCTCGACGCCGACGCCCTGCGGCGCCCGCTGCCGCCGTCGACCATGACGCTCGGCGGGCTGATGAAGCACCTGGCCATGGTCGAGGACAACTGGTTCGGCGTGGTGTGGCACGACGCGCCGCACGTCGAGCCGTGGGTGTCGGTGGACTGGAAGGCCGACCGCGACTGGGAGTGGACGAGCGCGGCCGACGACTCCCCGGAGCACCTCCGGTCGCTGTGGGACGACGCGGTCGAGCGCTCGCAGCGCACGATCGCTGCCGCGCTGGCGGCCGGCGGGCTGGACCAGGTGTCGGCGCGCCCGCACCGGCTGACCGGCGAGCCCGTCTCGCTGCGCTGGATCCTGGTCCACATGATCGAGGAGTACGCGCGGCACAACGGCCACGCGGACCTGCTGCGGGAGGCGGTCGACGGCACCACCGGCGAGTGAGTGCCGGAGGTCAGGAGGAGGATGAGGCCGTGGCCGACGACCTGCCGGAGCTCCTGCTCCCCGACGCCGATGCCTGGCGCGTCTGGCTCACGGAGCACCACGCCGACCCGACCGGCGTGTGGCTCGTGCTGCACAAGAAGGGCGGGGACGTCACGACGCTGACGTACGTCGAGGCGGTCGAGGAGGCGCTGTGCTTCGGCTGGATCGACGGGCAGGGCCGGCGGCGCGACGAGCACAGCAGTTTCCAGCGCATGACGCCGCGCCGGGCCCGCAGCCCGTGGTCGGCCGTCAACGTGGCGCGGGCCGAGCGCCTGGAGCGCGAGGGCCGCATGCACGACGCGGGACGTGCCCAGGTGGCCGCCGCCCAGGCGGACGGCCGGTGGCAGGCCGCCTACCCCGGCCCGGCGACGATCGAGGTGCCCGACGACCTGACGGCGGCCCTCGCCGCCGTGCCCGCGGCGCGCGCGTGGTTCGACGCGCTCACGTCGGGCAACCGGTACGCGGTGCTGAGCCGGATCAGCCAGGCCAAGCGCCCCGACACCCGCGCCCGGCGCATCGCCGGCTTCGTGGCCGACCTCGCCGAGGGCCGCACGCCGTACCCGCAGAAGCGCCGTCCCGACACTCCGTGACAAGCGTCCAACAACCCCTGCTGCGCGCCCGTTCCGTCCCGTATCCTCCGGAACATGGCTGTTCGGCTCCACTACAGCGCGGCACGGTCGCACCCGCTGACGCAGGACGAGGTCGCCGTCGCGCGGGGCCTCGTCGCCGTGCACAACGCGACCTTCCCGTTCGAGGCCGAGCTGCTGACGCTGGCCGCACCGGGTGACGACGCGCTGCACGGGACGACGACGCTGCCGGAGCAGGACCCGTTCACCACGTTCCTGGGGCTCGCGCACTGGTGCCGCGCCCTGACCGAGGTCCGCCGGGCCCTGCCGGGCACGACGTGGGAGGTCCGCGTGGACGACGAGCCCGTGCCGTGGCACGACGAGGTCGGCTTCGGCTGGGCGGAGCAGCGCGACCCGGAGGTGCTCGAGCTGATGGAGCAGCTGCGCCCGGACTCCTGAGGCGACCGGCCGGCCGGGGGCCCGGCCCGTGTCAGGTCGCCGACTCCAGCGCGTCGACGACCGGCTGCTGCCCGGCGACCAGCAGGCGTCGGGCCTCGGCGAGGGTGACCCACGCGGCGCGGTCGACCTCCGGGACCTCGAGGCGGCGGCCCGAGCGCGGCGGCCACTCGACCTGCACGGTGCTGATCCCGGGACGCGTCGTCAGGTCGGGGCACGCCGGGTCGTCGGGCGACCCGACGATCCCGGCGGGCACCTCGACCGCCAGCACGTGCACGACCTTGCCGGAGGAGTACCGGAACGCCCCGAGGTCGACGGCGGGCAGGTCCGGCGCGGGGACGCCGAGCTCCTCGGCGAACTCGCGCCGGGCCGCCGTCGCGACGTCCTCGCCCGGCTCGACGATCCCCTTGGGCACCGACCACGCGCGCTCGTCCTTGCGCGCCCAGAACGGCCCGCCCATGTGGGCAATGAGCACGTGCGCGTCCGCGCCGCGTCCGTGGTGGAGCAGCAGGCCCGCGCTGGTGACCGGCACCGTGGGGGTCAGGCCGTCAGCGCGGCGTCGACGTGCCGCAGGAACGCGTCGAGGTCGTCCGGGGTGCGCGACGTGACGAGCGTGAAGCCGTTCGCGTCGTCGCTGACGACCTCGGAGTCGACCCAGGTCCCGCCCGCGTTGCGCACGTCGGTGGTCAGCGACGGGTACGACGTCAGGCGCTTGCCGCCGACGAGCCCCGCCTCGACGAGCAGCCACGGCCCGTGGCAGATGGCGGCGACGGGACGCCCGGACGACGCGAAGGCCTTGACCAGCCCCACCGCCTCGTCCTGCAGGCGCAGGCTGTCGGCGTTGAGCGTGCCGCCGGGGATCAGGAGCAGGTCGTAGGCGTCGACGTCGACGGCGCCGATGGTCGTCGTCGGCTGCACGGTGCGTCCGGGGTCCTTGTCGCCCACGAGCGTCTCGATCGGGGCGTCGTCGACGGCGGCGACGTCGACGGTCGCGCCGGCGCCTCGCAGGTGCTCGACGGGCACGACCAGCTCGTCCTGCTCGACGCCGTAGTTCGTGACGACGGCCAGGACGCGGCGGCCGCGAAGGTCCGTGTCGGACATGGGTGCCTCCTCGAAAGATGGTGGGGCGCCCGGGGTCGCCGGGCGGCGCCCGCCACGGTAAGCACGCCCGGCGCGGTCCCGCACGCCGTGCGGGGCGGTCGGCCCGGAAGCACACTCGGAGAGGGGGCACGGCGGCCGGTCGCGCGCTCCGGCAGTGCTCACCCGCGACGCCGCACCGTGCGGTCGGTGGACGCCGCGTCCCGACGCGCAGGCAGGACACGCCCATGAGCGGCACCACGCACCCCCCGACGGACACCGGCGAACCGGAGTTCGTGCTGTCCCGGGGCACGGTCTACGTCATCTTCAGCGCCCTGCTGGCGGCCATGTTCCTGTCCGCCCTCGACCAGTCGGTGGTGAGCACGGCGCTGCCCACGATCGTGGGCGACCTGGGCGCGGCCGACCGCGAGGGCTGGATCGTCACGGCGTACCTGCTGGCGATCGCCGTGGTCATGCCCGTGTACGGCAAGGTCGGCGACCTGTGGGGTCGGCGCACCCCGTTCCTCGTCGCGCTGGTGCTGTTCCTCGTCGGGTCGACGGGCTCGGCACTCGCCGGGTCCTTCACGGAGCTGGTGGTGTGGCGGTCCCTGCAGGGCCTGGGCGCCGGCGGCCTGGTCATCCTCAGCCAGGCGATCATCGCCGACATCGTCTCCGCCCGTGACCGCGGCAAGTTCATGGGGCCGATCGGGGCGGTGTTCGGGGTGGCCACGGTGATCGGGCCGCTGCTGGGCGGCTGGTTCACGGACGGTCCGGGGTGGCGCTGGTGCTTCTGGCTCAACGTGCCCGTCGCCCTGGTGGCGCTGGGCATCGCGTGGTTCCGGCTGAGGCTCCCGACGCGGCGGGCGACGACCCGGCTCGACGTCGTCGGCGCCGTGCTGCTGACGCTGACCACCTCGGGGATCGTCTTCCTGACGAGCTGGAGCACGATCTCCTCCGACCGCCGGTACGACTGGAGCAACCCGGCGCTGTGGGCCCTGGTGGTGGTGACCGTCGTCGCGCTGATCGCCTTCCTGGTGGCGGAGTCCCGCGCGGCCGACCCCCTGATCCCCCTGCACCTGTTCCGCAGCCGCACGTTCACCGTCTCGGTGACCATCGCCCTGCTGTTCGGCATGACGATGTTCGCGGCGCTGTCGTTCCTGCCGACGTTCCTGCAGATGGCGCGCGGCTCCACCGCGACGGACGCCGGGCTGATGATGCTGCCGATGACCGTGGGCCTGATGATCACGGCGCTCGGCTCGGGCCTGGCCATCACGCGGTACGGGCGGTACAAGCCGTACCCGATCATCGGCATGGGCATCGCGACGATCGGGCTGGCGTGGCTCACGCAGCTGACGCCGGACATCTCGATGGTCACGTTCGGCGCCATGATCTTCGTCCTCGGGCTCGGCCTGGGGTTCGTCATGCAGACGATCGTCATCGCGGTGCAGAACTCGGTGTCCCCCGACCTGGTGGGCGTCGCGACGTCGACCAACAACTTCCTGCGGGAGATCGGTGCGGCCGTCGGCACCAGCGTGTTCTCCACCGTCTTCACCGCCCGCCTGGCGACGCAGCTGGGTGACGCGTTGCGCGACGCGCCCCCCGGGGACGTGCCGCAGGGGTTCGGTGCGCAGTCCCTGACCCCGGACGCGGTGCGCGAGCTGCCGGCCGCGCTGCGCGACGTGGTCGTCGACGCGTACGCCCACGCCCTGGCGCCGGCGTTCTGGTACCTGGTGCCGCTCGCCGTGCTGGGCTTCGTCGTCGCGTTCTTCATGAAGGAGGTCGCCCTGTCCGACAAGTCGGGGCTGGAGGCCCGGGGGGTCGCACGGGTGGAGTAGCGCGCGGGGTGTCGAATCCGGCGGTCCCCGCGCGTCGTGGGCGTGCCGGGCACAGTGGGTGCCCGAGAACGCGCTGGAGGACACCATGACGACGCCGACGACGTACCTGATGCTGCTGTGGGGCGACCCCGACGCGCTGCTCGACCCCCGGGCCGCGTACGCGGCGCACGAGAGGTTCGAGGCCGACTGCGCCGCGCAGGGCCACGAGGTCCTGCTGGCCAAGGAGCTCGCCGACGCGGCGACCGCGCGGACGCTGACCGTCGGCGGGAGGCTGACCGACGGTCCGTACGCCGAGACCACCGAGCAGCTCGGCGGCCTCTACCGGATCCGCACCGCGGACCCCGAGGGCCTGCTGCGGCTCGCCGCACCGCTGGTCACCCACGACGGCGGCACCCTCGAGCTGCGCCCGGAGGTGCTGCACGACGACGGGGCCGCGCACGACGGCACCACCCCGGGCGACGCTCCCCTGCACCTCGTGCTGCTGCGGGGCGACCCCGCCGGGGCGTTCGACCTCGACGCGGTGTTCGCCGCCCACGACGCGTTCGTGACCGCGTGCGAGCAGCAGGGGCACCGGGTGGTCGGCGGTGAGGAGCTCGGGCCGCACACCGCGGCGCGACTGGTACGCACGACCCCCGCCGGGCAGCCGGTCCTCTGCGACGGCCCCTACACCGAGACCACCGAGCAGCTGGGCGGGTACTACCTGGTGCGGACCGACGACCCGGACGCGTTGCTGCGGCTCGCCGCGCCGCTCGTCGAGGCCGAGGGCCGCGGCACGGTCGAGGTGCGCGGCATGGTGCACGACGGCGTGCCGGTCGCAGGATGACGGCGCTGTCGAATCCGCACCTGCTCGCGCGTCATGCGGACGAGCGGGCACAGTGGGTGCCCCCGACGACGGAGGCCGCACGATGACGAGCACACCGCGCACCTGGACCCTGCTGCTGTGGGGCGACCCCGACGCCTGCCTCGACCTGGGTGCGTCCTACGCGGCGCACGAGCGGTTCGCCGCCGACTGCGCCGCGCACGGCCACGAGATCCTCGGGGGCGAGGAGCTCGCGAGCCCGAACGCCGCACGGCTGCTGCGCGTCGGTGCGGACGGGCCGGAGCTGAGCGACGGACCGTTCGCGGAGACCACGGAGCACCTCGGCGGGTTCTACCTGGTCCGCACGGCCGACCCGGACGGTCTGCTGCACCTGGCCGCCGGACTGCTGGAGAACGACCCGGGGACCATCGAGCTGCGACCCGTGGGCGGGCAGGACGCGCAGGCGGCACCGCTTGTCGACGCGGCGGTCGCGTCGTGAAGCTCGTCGTCCTGGTCTACGAGGACGAGGAGACGTACCGCAGCGCCGACGCCGAGGGCCGCGCCCGGTACGTCCGCGGGCACGAGGCGTTCGCCCGGGAGGCGCCCGGGGTCGGTGTGACGATCCTCGCGTGCGAGGCGCTCGCCGGGGTGGCGCACGCCCGCACCGTGCGGCACGTCGGCGACGCCACGGAGGTCACCGACGGGCCGTTCGCGGAGACCACCGAGCAGCTCGGCGGCTTCTACCTGGTCGACGCGCCCGACGTGCCCACGCTCGAGGGCCTGGTGCGGCTGCTGCCCGAGACGACGCACGAGATCCGGGAGTGCGTCGAGCCGTGACGCCCGGTCCCACCCCGCCGCCGCGCCCACCGGCCGCCCCGTCAGCCGGTGGCCCGGCGGCGGACGACGTCGCGCACGCCCTGGGCGCCGCGTGGCGCGCGCACTGGTCGCACGTCGTCGCGCTGCTCGTCGCGCAGTTCGGCAGCCCCGACCTGGCCGAGGACGCCGCGGGTGACGCCTTCGAGGCCGCCGCCCGCACCTGGCCGCGCGACGGCGTGCCGACCAACCCCGGCGCGTGGCTGCTGACGGCCGCGCGCCGGCGGGTGCTGGACCGGCTGCGGTCGCAGGCCGTGCACCGACGCAAGGAGCCCCTCATGGTCGTCGACGACGAGATGCGGTCGCTGGCCGCCGCGACGCAGGACCCCGGTGCGCACGTCGCGGACGAGCAGCTGCGCCTGGTCCTGACGTGCTGCCACCCGGCGCTGGCTCCCGCGGACCGGGTGGCGATGACGCTGCGGTTCGTGGTCGGGCTGGCGACGGCGGACATCGCGCGCCTGCAGCTCGTGCAGCACACCGCCATGTCGGCGCGGCTGACGCGGGCCAAGAAGCGCCTGGCGGCGGCGGGCGTGCCGTTCGTCGTGCCGCCGCCCGCCCAGCTCGCCGAGCGGCTCGACGCCGTGACGACCGTCCTGTACCTGCTGTTCACGGCCGGGTACCAGCCGTCGGACGTGCCCGGCGGCCTGCGGGTGGACCTCGCCGAGGAGGCGCTGCGCCTCACCCGCGAGCTCGACCGGCTGCTCGGTGGCTCCCCGCGGGTGCACGCGCTGCTGGCGCTGATGCTGCTGCAGCACTCCCGCCGCGACGCCCGCGTCGACGACGACGGCCGCATCGTCCTGCTGCCCGACCAGGACCGCTCGCGCTGGCACACCGAGGACATCGAGGAAGGGGTGGCCCTGCTGGCGGCGCTGCCACCGCTCGACGGGCTCGCCGAGGACCACCGCCTGCAGGCCCTCGCCGCCGCCGAGCACGCGACCGCACCGACCGCGGCGGACACCCGCTGGGACGTCGTCGCCGGGGTGTACGCGGTGCTGGAGGCACGCACCGGGTCACCCGTCGTACGGCTCGCCCGCGCCGTGGCCGTCGCCGAGGTCGACGGACCGGAGGCTGGGCTGGCGCTGCTCGACGGCCTGGACGGCACCCTCGCGCACCACCACCGGCTGGCCGCCGTGCGCGGCGAGCTGCTGCTGCGCGCCGGGCGGGGACCGGAGGCGGCGGCCGAGCTGGAGCGTGCGCTGACCCTGGTGCCGGCCGACGCCGAACGGCAGCACCTGCGCGATCGACTGGCGCAGGCGCGGGGCGAGGCGTCACCCAACTGACCACTGGTCACTTGGCGACCCACCCCGGTGACCACTGGTCACTTGGGAGGGCCGAAGAGGACCCGGCAACCCCCCAACTGACCACTGGTCACTTGGCGACCCACCCCGGTGACCACTGGTCACCGAGAGCGGCCGGGCTCGGCACGCCCCCCGCCGCGCCGGGCCCGGCCCGCTGGACGTCACACGACGCGCGGCCCTCCGCGGGCGCGCCGCCGCACCGCCAGGTGGGTGCGGGCCGCGAGCCGGCGGATCCCGACGACGTCCCGCGCGCGGGCGACCAGCGCGGCGACGTCGTCGGCGAGCGCCGGCAGGTCGGCCTCCGGGTCGACCTGCAGGGTGCTCACCAGCACGTACCGGCCGCGGTCCAGGTCGACGGTCGACCGGGCGCCGACGACTCCCGGCAGGCGGCGCGCCTCGTCCGCGACGTGCCCGGCGAGGGCGCCGACGTCGATGGTGAGCTGTCCCGACGCGTCGGACCCGGCGAGCGTCAGGGTGCCCACGCGCGGTGTGCCGAGGTGCGCGAGCAGCCACCACAGCGCGAGGAGGCCGAGGACGACGCCGGACACCGTCGCCGCCCAGCCGAACCACGTGGCGTCGGTGACCTCGGAGACGCGGCCGGGGTCGAGCGCCGTGGGCGTCTGCGCCCACACGTCCCCGAGCACGCCGGTCCACCACAGCACCGCGGCGACGCCGACGACGAGCAGCGCGAGCCCCACGACGAACGCCACGAC
The DNA here is from genome assembly GCF_024508275.1 of Cellulomonas wangsupingiae. NCBI lineage: Bacteria > Bacillati > Actinomycetota > Actinomycetes > Micrococcales > Cellulomonadaceae > Cellulomonas > Cellulomonas wangsupingiae. Next base: position 273,428 of record NZ_CP101989.1, on the reverse strand, counting down.
GCGGTTCGTCGCGCGCACCCCCCGCTTCACCGCACACCTCCCCGTCCGTCCGTGCGGCTCGCCCTGCGGGCGCGCACGGCGACCCGCGGCACGTCCGCGAGCGCGGTGAGGCGCTCGGCGACGGCCGAGCGGACCTGGTCGGTGACCGTCGTGTCGCCGTCCGTGGTCGCGTCGACCGTCACGGCCCGTCGGCCCCACGTGCTGCGCACGTCGAAGACGCCGTCGACCTGCGCCGCCGCACCGGACGCGAGCCGCGCGACGTCCTGCCCCAGCAGGTACTGGCCCCCGCCCGCGGCGAGCGGGATCGCCGGACGTCGCCGCGGACGCAGCGCGACGACGAGCAGCCGCAGGCCCACGAGCGCGACGACGGCCCCGACGAGCGCGACCTGCCAGGTGGGCGTGATGCGCCCGACCGCGTCGGCGGCCGCGAGCAGCCAGGTGTCACCCCCGAGGACGTCGAGCGCGACCAGGCCGTCGTGCACCAGCACGACCGCCACGCCGAGGACCACGAGGGCCAGGACGACGCCGATCCAGCCGAGGGCGCCGGCGGGCCGCGGCTGGGCGAACGGCACCGGGTCGGGCGGCTGCGCGGCCAGGTCCGTGGCGGGTGCGTCGGCGAGCGCGCTCATCGCACACGCACCGTGGTGGCGGGCGCCGGGTCGGTGACGCCGACGACGCGCACGTCGACGCGGTCGGCCTGGACGCCGGCGTACCGGGTGACGGCGTCGCCGACCGCGTGGCGCACGCGCTGCGCGGTCGACGCGGCCGGGGCGGGCCACGCGAGCGCGATGTCGACCTCGACGCGGGCGCGGGTGCCGTGGGTGTGCGCCGAGGCACGCGGCAGGTCACGGCCCAGCAGGCTCGACGTCGCGGTCGCCACGCCCGGGACACGTGAGGCGGCCGCCAGCGCGACCTTCTGCACGACCCGGTCGCCGACCGTCAGGGAGCCGCGCACCGCCGGGTCGACGGTGCGGTGGTCGTCAGCCACGACGACCTCCCGTGAGGGCGGACAGGTCGACGCGACCCTCCACGACAGCGCCCACGAGCCAGCCGACCGCGCCGAGGACGACGGCGAGCAGGAAGCCGTTGAAGCCGCCGACGACCGCTGCGATCGCGAGCAGCAGCCCGGTGAGCAGACCGGCGAGTGACAGGGACATGAGGTGCTCCTCGGTTCGGGACGTGCTGCGTGCGGACGGGTCCGGCCGGGACGTCCCGGCGATCAGGCGACGAGGTCGTCGACGACGACGTGGACGTCACCGCCCACGGCCGCCTGCACCGCTCGGTGCACGTCGGCCGCGAGCGCCCGCAGGTCGCCCCCGAGCCGGGCGACGACGTGCACGTCGGTCGACCTGCCGTCGGGCCCGCTGCGGGTGCGGACGCCGGCCACGCGCCGGCCGGGCAGGTGGGTGCCGATCTCGCCGAACGCGCCCGGGTACAGCCCGGCGACGCCGGGGACGGCGAGCGCGGCCGCGGCCGCGAGCTCGGCGGGGTCCGGCGGGGTCGGAGGGCCGAGGTCCGGTGCCGGGACCGGCGGGCCGGGGACCGGTGCCGGCTCCGGGGGGCCGGGTGCCGGTGCCGGGACCGCCGGGGCGGGGTCCGCCGGCACGGGCACGACGACGACGGTCTCCTCCCGGACGACGACCACGGGCTCGTCGGGCCCGGGGCGGTCGCCGCTCATGCCACGCGCGGCTGCGGTGCGGGCTCGGGCTGCGGGTCGTCCTGCGGCAGGTGGACGTCGTTGACGCTGATGTTCACCTCGATGACGCGCAGGCCGGTCATGCGCTCGACGGACGTGATGATGTTGCGCCGCACGCCCTCCGCGAGGTCGACGACGGACACGCCGTACTCCGCGACGAGGTCGACGTCGACCGCGGCCTCCTGCTCGCCGACCTCGACGCTGATCCCCTGGCTGTGGTTCGTGGTGCCGCCGGGGATGCGCTCGCGGATCGCGCCGAAGGCACGGGCTGCGCCGCCGCCGAGCGCGTGGACCCCGGCGACGTCGCTCGCGGCGATGCCGGCGATCTTGGCGACGACGCCGTCGGCGATGGTCGTCGTGCCGTACTTGGTCTGCAGCGGCGTGCTGCTCGCGCGCGTCGAGCTGCTGGTGCCGGAGTTGCCGAGGCGCGGACCGGGGTTGTCGGTGGCGGCGCTCGGTGTGGTCGTCTGCTCGCTCATCGGTGCTCCTGGTGCTGTGGGCCGGATCGTGCGGACGTGCCTGGTGCCCCGGGGTGCCGACCGGCAGAAGGGCCCCGACACTGGGTGAGTGCCCTCCCGGACGGCGTCGTCACGGTGCACGCGGTGTGACCTGGGTCACACCGCGTGCCTCGTCGCGTGGCTGCGGAGCCCGTCGTGACGACCTACGAGGTGGCGGCGACGACGCCCGCGACCCCCTCGGCCCCCCCGCCCCTGCCCGACGGGCACCCGGGACCACCGGCGCGTCGAGGGGACGAGAGGCCCGGCGACCACCCGGACACCCGGGACGAGCCGGACGAGCCGCCCGGCACCGACCAGCCGGACGACGTGCTCGTCGAGCGCTCCGCCCTGGGCGACCAGTCCGCCTTCGCGGCCCTCGTCGCCCGGCACGGCGCCGCCCTCTACCGGTACGCGCGCCGCCTGCTGCCGTCCGCGCAGGACGCCGAGGACGCGGTGCAGGACGCGCTGACGGCCGCGTGGCTCGGCGCCGACGCGTACCGCGGCGACGCGAGCGTGCGCACGTGGCTGTTCGGCATCCAGACCAACTGCGTGCGACGTGCCGCCCGCCGCCGGGCGCGCACCGCGGTCCCCGTCGACGTGCGGGACGACGACGCGCCGCCCAGCACGGGCGCCGCGCCTGTCGGCGACCCGGTCGGCCACCTCCTCGCCGTCGACCTGCGCGCGGCGCTCGACGGTGCGCTCGCCGCGCTCCCGGCGTCGCAGCGTGCCGTGTGGCTGCTGGTGGAGGTCGAGGGCATGTCCTACGCCGACGCGGCGAGCGTGCTGCGGACCACCCACGCGGCGGTCCGCGGGTCGCTGGCGCGCGCGCGGCAGTCGCTGAGCAGGAGGTTCTCGACATGGCGCTGAACGACGCGCGGCGGGTCGACGACCTGCTCGACCTGGCGACGGCCCGGCTGCGCCGGCACACCGACGACGGCTGGGTCGCGGTCGCGCCGCGCGTGGTGGCGTCCGCGGTCGCCGCGCTGCGGCCGTCGCGCCCGGTGCGCGGTCGGCACGCCGCGGGCACCTACACGGTCGCGGCCGACGTCCTGCGCACGTCGGTGCGCGCCCGGCTGGACCGGGACACCCGGGTGCGGGTGCGCCGGCTGGCGTTCCGGACCGGCCCGGACGACGTCCTGGAGCAGGCCGTCGTCGAGGTGTCCGCCGCGTACCTGCAGCCGATCGCACCGTTGGCCACCGACGTGCGCCGCACGGTCGCGGACCACCTGCGCGACGTGCTCGGCGCGCCCGACCTGCCGGAGTCCGTCGTCACGGTGGACGTCGTGGTCACCGACGTGCACCGGGTGTGACGTCAGACGACGAGCAGCACCAGCAGCGCGAGGTTGAGGACCACGACCAGCCCGACCACGACGCACAGCACCGCGTGCAGCCAGGGCCCGTTGCGGTCGGCACCCATGAGCTCGCGGTCGCGGCCGAGGACGACCAGCGGGACCAGCGCGAACGGGATGCCGAAGCTGAGCACGACCTGGCTCAGCACGAGCGTCCACGTGGGGTCGGCGCCCACGGCGAGCAGCACGATCGCGGGGATCAGCGTCACGACGCGGCGCAGCAGCAGGGGCACCCGCCGGTGCAGGAGGCCCTCCATGATCGTCGCGCCGGCGTAGGCGCCGACGGACGTCGACGCCAGACCCGACGCGAGCAGGCCGACGGCGAACGCGAGACCGACCGCGGGACCGAGGGCGGAGACGATCGCGGCGTGCGCCCCCTCGATGGTGTCGGTGCCCTCGGTGCCCTGCAGCCCTGCGGCGGCGAGCAGCAGCAGGCCGATGTTCACGGCCCCCGCGACGACGAGCGCGACGCCCACGTCCCAGCGCGTGGCCCGCAGCAGCAGGCGCCGGCCGGACCCCTCGGGCGCACGGCCGTGCCGGTCGCGCACCAGGGCGGAGTGCACGTAGATGGCGTGCGGCATGACCGTGGCGCCGAGCATGCTCGCGGCGAGCAGCACCGAGTCGGCGCCCGCGAACCGGGGCACCAGGCCACCGAGCACGCCGCCCGCGTCGGGGGGCGAGACGAGCAGGCCCACGAGGAAGCCGACGGTGATGACGGCGAGCAGCGCGACGACCACGCCCTCGAAGCGTCGCTGGCCGTACCGGTCCTGCGTCACGAGCAGGGCCATGGACGCGACGCCGACGATCAGCCCTCCGACCGGGAGCGGGACGCCGAACAGCAGGTGCAGCGCGATGGCACCGCCGACCACCTCCGCGACGTCGGTGGCCGCCGCCACGATCTCGGCCTGCGCCCAGAACGCCAGGCGGGGGCCGCGGCGCAGCCGGTCGCCCAGCACACCGGGCAGCGACTGGCCCGTGACCAGCCCGAGCTTGGCGGACTGGTACTGCACGAGGACGGCCATGACGTTCGCCGCGACGAGCACCCACAGCAGCAGGTACCCGTACCGCGCGCCGGCCGTGAGGTTGGCGGCGACGTTGCCGGGGTCGACGTAGGCGATGGCCGCGACGAACGCGGGGCCGAGCAGCACCGGGACGCGGGGTGTGCCGGTCGCCCGCTCGACGGAAGTTCGCACGGCCGAACTCTACATGTCGACTACCCGGAAGTCGCCGCCTCCGGCGCGACGACCGGCCTCTCCCACGCACCGTCACCCACGCGGCGGAACCCCACGCGCGCCAGGTACGCGTCGCCCCCCGGCGGGGCGGCCGGCACCACCAGCCGTCGCAGCCCGCGGTCCGCGAACACCCGGGAGTGCCGGTACACGAACTCGCCGGGCGTGAAGTCCCGGAACCGCGGTGTCACCCAGTCGAGCAGCACCACGCCGGTGCCGCCACCGGTGTCGCGCACGAGCACCACCCCGACCGTCTCGTCGCCGCGGACCACGAGGAACGCGAGCTCGTCGGCTCCTGCTGCGGCACCCGCGGCCGGGCCGGCCGCCGGGACCGTGCGGTGCCGCGCGACGTCCTGCGCGTGGACGTCGAGCACGTGCCGCAGGTAGGCGTCGTCGGGCGCGACCTCGACCACGGCGTACACCTGCGCGTCGGACCGCTCGCGGCGCAGCCGCCACAGCCAGTACACGTCGATGACCGCGATCACCCCGTTCATCGCGGCGAACGCCCAGATGCCGAACACCGCGTTGTACGCGGTCGCGAGCACCGCGCCCACCAGGTTCATCACCCGGAAGCGCCACACGCGCGCCTGCACGAGCGACAGCACGACGAGCAGCGACCCGGCCCAGCCCACGACCTCCCACCACGGCATGCCCGCAGGCTAGGGCCCGGCACGCGCAATTGACGTCGACGCGGCGTCGCGGTGCGGGGATCGTGGGCGCCATGACGACGTGGTCCGTCCAGCAGCTCCGTGTGCCGACGTCCCCGCAGAGCGCGGACGGGCGGCTCCTGCACGCGCTCGTCGACGCCCAGAACGAGGTGACGCGCGCCGCCTGGGGCAGCGACGACTTCGCGGTGACACCGCGCCGGACGCTGTCGCTCCTGCAGCACCAGGACGTCTCCCGGCGCCTTCGGCTGCTCGCCGTCGACGACGCCCACCCCGAGCACGTCCTCGGCTTCGCCCGGCTGGACCTGCCCCTGCGGGACAACACCCACACCGGCTGGCTCGACCTGGGCGTGCGCCCCGCCCACCGCGGCCAGGGCATCGGCACGTCGCTGCTGGCCGCCGCGCTCGCGGTCGCGCAGGGCGCCGGCCGCACGCACCTGATGACCGAGACCGAGCAGGCGAGCGAGCCGGCACCCGGGGACGCGACGATGTCCGCGCCCACCGGCGAGGGCCGGGTGTCACGCGACGACCCGTCGGTCCGCTTCGCCCTCGCCCACGGGTGGCAGCTCGAGCAGGTGGCCCGCCACTCGCGGCTGACCCTCCCGCTCGACGCCGACGCGCTGGCGGCGCACCGGGAGGCGGCCGCGACCGCGGCGGGCCGCGACTACCGGACCGTCACCTGGACCGACGCGACCCCCGACCGCTGGCTCGACCAGATGGCCGAGCTGCACACGCGCATGAGCACCGACGAGCCGACCGCCGGCCTCGACGTCGAGGAGGAGGCGTGGGACGCGCAGCGCGTGCGCGACGACGACGCCGAGAGCCTCGACCGGGACGAGCAGCTGCTGACGACCGTGGTGGAGCACGTGCCGTCGGGCCGGCTGGTGGCGTACTCGCAGCTCATGTTCCCCCCGCACACCGACGAGTTCGTCTGGCAGGAGGACACCCTCGTCCTGCGCGAGCACCGGGGCCACCGCCTCGGCATGCTGGTCAAGGCGGTGCAGCTGCAGGAGCTGGCCGAGCGCCGCCCCGCGGTGCGGCGCATCAGCACGTGGAACGCCGAGGAGAACCGCTGGATGCTCGCGATCAACGTCGCGCTGGGCTTCCGTCCGGCGGGCGGCTGCGGGGTGTGGCAGCGGCGGGTGGAGCCCGCCTGACACGCCTCGGCCCGCGACGCACCGGCGTCGCGGGCCGTCCGGCGTCAGTTCCGCTCGCGGCGGTACAGCACCCGCGACCAGACGTACCCGGCGACGCCGATCACGACGCACCAGCCGAAGGCCAGGGCCGTCGTCGTGGTCTCCAGCGCGGCGCCCGCCAGCAGCGAGCGGGCCGTCTCGATGATCGGCGTGAAGGGCTGGTACTCGGCGAACCACCGCACCCCGGCCGGCATGGTCTCGACGGGCACGAACCCGCTGCCCAGGAACGGCAGGAGCATGAGCAGCATCGGGGTGTTGCTGGCCGTCTCGACGCTCTTGGCGTTCAGCCCCATGCCGACGCACAGCCAGTTCAGCGCGATCCCCAGCAGCAGGAACAGGCCGAGCAGCGCGAGCCAGTCCAGCGGGTCCGCGCCCGGCCGGTAGCCGATCGCCAGCGCGGCGGCGAGCACCAGGACGGCCGCCGCGAGGGCCTGCAGGACGAACCCGACGACCTGCCCGGACAGCACGGACCCCGACGAGATCGCCATCGTCTTGAACCGCGCCATGATGCCGCTGGACGCGTCCATCGCGGCGCTGATCGCCACCGACTGCGCACCTCCGACGATGGTGAGGATCAGCAGCGTCGGCGCGATGTACTCCAGGTACGCCGACCGCGCCTCCGCCCCGGGCGCGACGCCGGGGGCGACACCGGCGCCGAACGCCCCGCCGAAGACGTAGACGAAGAGCAGCAGCGCGACGAGGGGCCCCAGGACGAGGAACGCGGTCAGGCCCGGGTAGCGCACGGCCCGCAGCAGGCTGCGACGGACCATGATCATGGTGTCGGCCAGCGGACGGGCGCCGGCGGTGGGAGCGGGCAGCGCGACGGTGGTCATGAGGCCACCTCCTTCGTGGTCGTGTCCGTGTCGGTGGTGGGCTCGGTCAGACGCAGGAAGACGTCGTCCAGCGAGCCCGTGCCGTGGGCAGCCTTGAGGTCGGCCGGTGTGCCCCCGGCGACGATGCGGCCGCCGTCGAGCACCGCGATGCGGTCCGCGAGCCGGTCGGCCTCCTCGAGGTACTGCGTCGTGAGCAGGATCGTCGTGCCGGCCGCGACGAGGGCGCGCACCTCGTCCCACAGCGTGCGGCGGCTGCGCGGGTCGAGGCCCGTGGTCGGCTCGTCGAGGAACACGACCGACGGCGTGCCGACGAGCGTCATCGCGAGGTCGAGCTTGCGGCGCATGCCGCCCGACCACGTCGAGACAGGCTTGCCCGCGGCGTCCGTGAGACCGAACTGCGCCAGCAGCGCGTCGGTGCGCTCGCGTCCCGCGCGGCGGCCCAGATGGTGCAGGGAGGCCATGAGCTGCAGGTTCTCGCGGCCGTTGAGCAGGTCGTCCACGGCGGACACCTGCCCGGTGACGCCGATCGAGGCGCGCACTGCGGCCCCCTGCGTGACGACGTCGTACCCCGCGACGCGCGCGGTGCCGGCGTCGAGACGCAGCAGCGTCGACAGGATGCCGACGACCGTGGTCTTGCCGGCGCCGTTGGGGCCGAGCAGTGCGGTGACGGTACCCGTCGGGACGGCGAGGTCGACGCCGTCGAGCACGGTCAGGTCACCGAAGGACTTGCGCAGTCCGCGCACGTCGACGGCGAGGTCGCTGGTCATGGTGTGCTCCTGTCGGTCGGTCGGTCGGTCGGTCGGTCGGTCGGTCGGGTCAGGGACGCCGGACCAGGACGTCGCCGTAGCCGCTGCTCGCACGGATCTCGGCGGTGAACTCGTCGGCGACGGGGCCCTCGGTGGGGGTGAGCTGGTTGCGCACGGTGCCGTGCTCGGTGGTCAGGTCGAGCCAGGCCGCCGTCCCCTTGGGGACGCCGACCTCGATGCCGCCGTACGCCGTGGTGAGCCGCACGCTGCCCTGCTCGACGTGCGCGACGCGGATCCCGGCGTTGGCGGACCGGACGCACAGGTCGCCGCGGACGCGGTCCACGGCGATCTCGGCGTGCGCGCCGACGATCTCGAGCGAGCCGGTGACGGCGCCGACGCTCGTCGGGCCGTTGCTCGCGCGGATGGTCCCGTCGCCGACGATCTCGGCGACGCGGACCGCGCCCGCCGACGCCTTGATCTGCGTCGGACCCGTGATCCGGCCGACGACGACGCTGCCGGCCGTGACCTTCAGGTCCAGGCGGGACGCCTCCTCGAGGCGGGCCTCGCCGCCGTTGAGGATCAGGTCGACCGCGCCCAGGCGCCCCTCGGCGAACAGCGTCCCGGCCTTGCCCCGCAGGTCCGACCCGGTGGGCAGCTCGATCGTGACGACCGCACCGCCGGCGGAGAACGGCAGGACGTACTGCTTCCAGGACCCCGGGTAGACGATCGAGACGCCGTCGCCGTCCCGCTCGACGCGGGTCTCGTTCGCGGCGCGCACGGCGCCGGACTTGGACGGGTCGGCCGGCAGCACGGTCACCACGACGTCCTCGCGGTCGCTCGCGACGACGTGCAGGTTGCCGAACGGGACGTCGATGACGAGCGGCACGGGTCCGGCGACGGGGAACGTGGGCATGGTGGCTCCAGGGATGGTGTCGTGGTGGTGTCGCCTTGTGGTGGACCGGGATGGTGGGCGGGGCGCGATCGTGGTCAGCGCACCCAGCCGGTGAGGTGGGTCGTGCTGCCGCGCGTCTGGGCACGGCCCGCGGGGCCGGCGCCGGCGCCGCGCTCCAGCGCGGCCGCGACAGCCCGGACGAGCCAGGTGTTGACGGAGACGCCGTCGCGGGCGGCGACGACCTCGACCTGGGCCTTGAGGTGGTCGGGCAGCCGCAGGGTGGTGCGGGTGGTGGCGCCGTCGGCGTCGCCGCCCGGCTGGGCGGGCGGCTCCGGCGGCGCGGGCAGCGCCGCTGCCGGGGGTGCGTCGGCCCGGGCCGCAGGCGTGGTGACGACGAACTCGGGGTCGCCGCTGCGCAGCCGCACGTCCACCGACCCGGGGGCGAGCTCGGCCGAGATCTCCCCGGCCGCGGCGGACAGCGCGTCGAGCAGGACGAGGCGCACGGCGGCGTCGAGCGGCGCGGTCAGGCGCTGCGCGAGCTGCCGGGCGTCCTCGCCGCCGGCGTCGGCAGCGGTGATCAGCCGCTGCTGGAGGTCGTCGACGTAGTGCGTGAGATCCATGACGCCATCATGACACCACGATGGTGTCATGACAACCTCCTCTCGCGCCACGATGACGCCGCGGGCCCCGTGCGCCGCGGACGCCGGGCGCGCGCCGTGGCCGTGTGCGACCGTGGGCTGCGGCCGGACCGCCACGACGCCGGAAGGATCCCGTGATGGCCAACCGCCTCGCCGCCAGCACCAGCCCCTACCTGCAGCAGCACGCCGACAACCCCGTCGACTGGTACGAGTGGGGTGACGAGGCGTTCGCGGAGGCGCGCCGCCGCGACGTCCCGCTGCTGATCTCCGTCGGGTACGCCGCGTGCCACTGGTGCCACGTGATGGCGCACGAGTCCTTCGAAGACGCGGCGACCGCGGAGCTCATGAACCGGTCGTTCGTCGCCGTGAAGGTCGACCGTGAGGAGCGCCCGGACGTCGACGCGGTGTACATGGCCGCCACCCAGGCCATGACCGGCCAGGGCGGCTGGCCCATGACCGTGTTCGCGACCCCGGACGGCGAGCCGTTCTACTGCGGCACCTACTACCCGCCGCGCCCCGTCGGGGGCATGCCCTCGTTCCCGCAGCTGCTGCAGGCGATGGCGCACGCCTGGTCGCAGCAGCGCGACGACGTCGCGCACAACGCCTCCGCGCTGCGCGACGCGCTCGCGTCGGTGGGCCCGGCCGGCGCGCCCGGCCCGCTCGACCCGGCGTCGCTCGAGGCGGACACGGCCCGCGCGCTCGACGCGCTGGCGGCCCAGTACGACGCACGGTCCGGCGGGTTCGGCGGAGCACCGAAGTTCCCGCCGTCGATGGTGCTCGAGTGGCTCCTGCGCCGTTACGCCCGCACCGGCGACGAGCGCGCCCTCGCGATGGCCGAGGGCACGCTCGACGCGATGGCCCGCGGCGGCATGGCCGACCAGCTCGGCGGCGGCTTCGCGCGGTACTCCGTCGACGCGACGTGGACGGTCCCGCACTTCGAGAAGATGCTCGACGACAACGCCGAGCTGCTGCGCGTGTACGCGCACCGGTGGCGCGCGACCGGGTCCGCGCTCGCGCTGCGCGTCGTCGAGGACGGTGCCGCGTGGCTGCTGCGCGAGATGCGCACGCCGCAGGGCGGGTTCGCGGCCTCGCTCGACGCGGACACCCGGGGCGTCGAGGGGCAGACGTACGTGTGGACGCCGGAAGAGCTGGCCGACGTCCTCGGGCCGCAGGACGGTGCGTGGGCGGCGGACCTGTTCGGCGTCACGGCCGACGGCACGTTCGAGCACGGCACGTCGGTGCTCACCCTGCACGCCGACCCCGACGACCACGCGCGGTACGACGACGTCCGCGCCCGGCTGCTCGCGGCGCGCGACGCCCGCCCCCAGCCGGGCCGGGACGACAAGGTCGTCGCCGCCTGGAACGGGCTGGCGATCGCCGCGCTCGCCGACGCCGGAGCGCTGCTCGGCCGGCCCGCGTGGGTGTCGGCCGCGACGGACGCGGCCGAGCTGCTGTGGTCCCTGCACGTCCGCCCGGGCGCGACGGGACCCCGCCTGACGCGCACCTCACGCGACGGCGTCGCCGGCCGCTCCCCCGGCGTCCTGGCCGACTACGCCGACGTCGCCGAGGGCTACCTCGCGCTGTTCTCCGCGACGGGCGACCCGGCGTGGTTCGAGCGTGCGGGTGCGCTGCTCGGCGCCGTGCTCGCCCACTTCCGCGACGACGCGGGCGGGTTCTGGGACACCGCCGACGACGAGACCGACGCGGTCCTCGCGCAGCTCCAGCGACCGCAGGAGATCGCCGACGGGCCGGCGCCGTCCGGACCGTCCGCCGCCGCCGGGGCGCTGCTCACGTACGCCGCCCTCAGCGGGTCGAGCGCGCACCGCGAGGCCGCCGAGCAGGCGCTCGACCGACCCCTGGCGGTCGCCGGGCGCTACCCGCGGGCGGCCGGGTGGGCGCTGGCCGTGGCCGAGGCGGTGCTCGACGGACCGCGCGAGGTGGCGGTCGTGGGGCGCCCGGACGACCCGGCGACGCACGCGCTGGTAGCCGCGGCGCGCGGCGGCACCGCCCCGGGCGCGGTCGTCGCGGTGGGTGGTGGTGACGACGCGGGGACCGGCGGCACGGAGGCCGACGGCGTCGGGCACCGGGTGCCGCTGCTGCGGGACCGTCCGCTGCGCGAGGGGCAGCCGACCGCGTACGTATGCCGCGGGTTCGTCTGCGACCTGCCGGAGACCGACCCGCAGTCGCTGCGGCGGTCACTGGGCGGACGCCAGGACGCGGCGCCGGTCGATACCCGCACGTAGGCGGCCGAACCGCCGTCCATGCTGCGACGGTGACACACCGCGTCCCGAGCAAGACCTGCCAGCGGTTCATCGCAGGAAGGGCCAGGACGCCGCGGGCTTGAGCGTCCACGGATGCTGCACTTATGCATCAACGGCAGAGCATCAGCGGGCTACCCGCGGTGGGGGCAGGAAGTTCGGGCAGGCACTGACGCCGGTGGGTGAATTCGCAGTTGCGGTCACACTTGGTGCACACGCCTACGAGGGCCGGTAGATCATCAGTTCATGACTCAGCGACGGCACACCGGTGCACTCATGATCGGAACCTTGTTGCTGGCGATGATCACTGCGTGCGGCGGCCCGGGAGAGGCACCAACTGCGGCTCCAACGCCCACACCGACAGTGGACATGAAGGCAGTGCCCGACGTGGTCGGTATGAGCCTCGACGACGCCAAGCAGGCTCTCGAGGGCGCTGGGTTCGACGTGGTCAGCTCGGGGGAAGGCTCGGCGGTAAGCGTGCAGGACCCAGCAGCCGGGGCCCGAGTGCGCGAGGGCTATGCCGTGCTCGTGACTCTGGAGATGTCGGCCGACGAAAGGGCCGCCGCTCAGGCCGCCGAGGCGGAACGAGAGGCCGCCACAGCTGCACTCATCGCTGAGGCGGCCGCGGCGCAGCGCGAGGCTCAGTTATGCGGACCGTACCGGACAGCGATCGGCGACCCGCGGTTCTCGGCCGCCGAGTTGGCGTACAACGCCGTGACCAGCGGACAAGTGCACCTACCGTCCAGCGTCACCCTTGTCCCAATGGGCGAGTTCGTCGCAGCCTGCCCGGAGTTTTCGGGGATGTTCACCGACATGCAAACCAGGGTCGACGCTGGCCAGGTCTTCGACTCTGGCACGTACGAGGTCGGCACGGACATCCCGGTCGGGACGTACAAGACGACTGGCACAGACATCAAAGACTGCTACTGGTCGCGCACAACCGGTGGGGGCGAGATCATCGACAACGACTTCATCGGGTACGCGCCGGCTGGAGTGACGATCGATGTGCGCGCTGGTGAGGGTCTGGAGGTGTCCGCCGCCTGCGGACTCTGGACCCAGCAGTGACCCGACGCTAGCCCAGAATCTCCGAACTCGACTTGTGTCCGTGTTCATAACGACGCCCCACCTCCCGCGGCGTGCCTGCAATCACTCGGCTGGCACGTGCGACACACAGCGGTTCGCGAACCGCGGGTAGCGGTCCTGAGTACGAAGCAGCCACGGCGCCCCAGGACGTCGTGCTCACCGCTTCGCCTGTGAGTGACCCTTCACGCCGCCCGGCACCGCAGCCCGACGCCCTTGGCTCACACCGCCGACGTCCGCACCCCCCACCACCCGGCCCACCGCCGCCGCGACTCGGCGAGCAGATCCTGGTCCAGCCCGTACGTCGACAGCGTCGCGTCGACCGTCCCGTGCGGCGGCCGCTCCCCGGCCGGGCGGATGACGAGCACGAGCAGCGACTCGGCGATGCCGTGCAGGTGGATCCCGACCTGGTGCTGCGTCTTGTAGACGAGCGTCCCGCCGACGCGCGACCCGTCCGGGCGCGTCCCCTCGACGTGCGCACCCACGGGCAGGCCGCGCACGCCGTGCAGGCCCGCACGGAACAGCAGCGGCTCGCGCCGGTCGCCGGCGTCCAGCCCGTGCGCCTGCAGCGACACCCGGTCCTCCCCTGGGTGGACCCGCAGCGCGAACGCGAGCTGCTGGACGAACTGGGTCCAGCCCTCGTCCAGCTCGTCGAAGGCCGCTTCGAACGTCGGCAGGCCGCCGTCGCCCGGCCGCAGGACGGCCACGTGGGTGCGCTCCGGCTCGTCCTCCCGCGACGTGACCACGAGCCGGTCGTGGTTGCGCCAGACCAGGGTGCGCGTCTGCGTCCCGTCGGCCTCGTGGCTCTCCTCGTGCACGTCGTCGACGAAGATCTCGCGGATCTCGGCGTCGAGCCCGTCGTAGTCCCAACCGAACCACCGCCGGATCAGCTGCGGGTCGCGCAGGTGCTCCCAGACCGTGGCGACGGGGGCAGGAATGTCGACGGAGACGATCTCACGGAGCTGGAGGGGCATACCGTTCACCTCGCTGTGTCGGTGGGTGCAGCTCTCTGCCGGCCGACGGACCACGACGTCGCACCCGGTGGTCTGACGTTAGCCCGGCAGCCCCGCGACCGCAGCGGCATCGGCGTGCAGGGCCACGTCGGCCCCGGGCGCGCACGTCCAGCCCGCGGGGGCCAGCGCGCTGACGCGGCCGACCCCGTCGACGTCGACGACGACCTCGGTGCGTCCGCGGCGTGAGCGCAGGACGCGCACCGTCCCGACGACGACGCCGTCGGCCGCGCCGGGCGCGACGACGAACGCGCCCGCGGCCAGCGCGAGCAGGCCCCCGGCGGGCAGCAGCGCGACCCCGGCGGCACGGGCGGCGTCGACGAGCGCGCGGACGGCCGCGGGGGCGTCGGCACCCGGCGACGGCACGTCGACGAACGCCTCGTACCCGAGGAACTGCGCGACCCGCCGCGACGCGGGCCGGGCCCACAGCGCAGCGGGGGCCGCGACCTGCAGCAGCCGGCCGGCGTCCATGACGGCGACGCGGTCCGCGACGGCGAACGCCTCGTCCTGGTCGTGCGTGACGAACAGCGCTGTCGTGCCGGTGGCGGTCAGCACCTCGCGCAGGTCGAGCGCGAGACGTTCGCGCAGCGCGCGGTCGAGCGCGGACAGCGGCTCGTCGAGCAGCAGCAGCCGCGGGCGCGGGGCCAGCGCGCGGGCGAGCGCGACGCGCTGGCGCTCGCCGCCGGACAGCGTCGCGACGTCGCGGCGCTGCGTGCCGGGCAGGCCGACGAGGTCGAGCAGCTCGGCGACGCGCGCGTCCCGTGCGGCCCGGTCCCGGCGCACGAGCGTCGGCATCCCGTACGCGACGTTGCCGGCGACGTCGCGGTGCGCGAACAGCTGCCCGTCCTGGAACAGCAGGCCGAAGCCGCGCCGGTGCACGGGCACCCCGGCGACGGACACCCCGTCCCACGCGACGTCGCCGCCGGCGAGCGGCTCGAGCCCGGCGACCGCGCGCAGCAGCGAGGACTTGCCGCACCCGGACGGCCCGAGCAGCGCGACGACCTCGCCCGTCGGCACGGTCAGGTCGACGCCGTCGACGGCCGGCGCCGGGGCGCCCGCGTACCGCACGACGACGTCGAGCACCTGCAGCCCGTCGCTCACCAAGCACCTCCGATCCCCGGGCGGCGCAGCCGCTCGCACACGGCCACGACGGCCGCGGTCAGCGCGGCCAGCAGCACCGACGCCGCGAGCGCGGCGCCGTAGTTCTCGGCACCGGGACGTCCCAGCAGCCGGAAGATCACGACGGGCAACGTCGGGTCCTGCGGCCGCGCGAGGAACGACGTGGCGCCGAACTCCCCCAGCGACGCCGCGAACGCGAAGCCGAGCGCGAGCCCCAGCGCCCGCAGCGCGACGGCGAGGTCGACGGTCCGCAGCACGCGCCCGGGCGCGGCGCCGAGCGTCGCGGCGACCTCGCGCTGGCGTGGTTCGATCGCGCGCAGCACGGGCAGCACGGTCCGCACGACGAGCGGCACGGCGACGACGGCCTGCGCCACGGCGACCAGCACGCCCGAGGTCCGCAGGTCGATCGGCAGCCCCAGCGGTGCGTCCATCGACACGAGGAACCCGAACCCGACGGTCACGGCGGACACCCCGAGCGGCAGCATGAACAGCGCGTCGAGCCCGGCGACGGCGCGCCGGGCGGAGTTCCGGCGCGGCCGGCGCGACACGACGAGCGCGACCAGCCCTCCGACGAGCAGCGCGAGGAGCGTCGCGTCGACGGCCGTGCGCACCGACGTCCCGGCCGCCTGCCACGCCGAGACCGCGAGCGTGTCCTGCGGCACCGCGAGCGCGGCGTAGTTGCCCAGCCCCCAGCCGTCGGGCGTGCGCAGCGAGCGGACGACGAGGTTGACCAGCGGCGCGGCGAGCAGCCCCAGGACGGTGACGGCCGTGACGGCGACCGCCACGGCGTCCAGCGGGTCGCGCAGGCGCACCGGGTGCGCGGCCTCGGGGCCGCCGAGCGGCAGCGCGCGCTCGGTGCGGGCCCGCGCGCGCCCGGCGACGGCCAGCGCCCCGACGACGACGACGAGCTGCACGACCGACAGCACGGCGGCGGCCCGCAGGTCGAGGAACTGCGTGGTCTGGATCCAGATCTCGGTCTCGACCGTGCCGAAGCGCCGCCCGCCGAGCACGAGCACGGTGCCGAACGCGGTGGCGCAGAACAGGAAGACCAGCGACGCGGCCGACGCGATCGCGGGCCCGAGCGCGGGCAGCGTGACGGTCCGCAGCACGCGCCACTGCGAGGCACCCAGTGCGCGGGCGGCCTGCTCGGCGCGCGGGTCCAGCCGCTCCCACATGCCCCCGACGGTCCGCACGACCACCGCGTAGTTGAAGAACACGAGCGCGAGCACGATCGCGGTGAACGTGCCGTCGAGGCCCAGGCCGCCCAGCAGGCCGCCGTCGACGAGCAGCGAGCGGAACGCCACGCCGACCACGACGGTGGGCAGCACGAACGGCACCGTGACGAACGCGCGCAGCGCTCCGCGCCCGCGGAACCGGCAACGGTGCAGCAGGTACGCACCGGGCAGGCCCAGCACCAGCGCGCCGAGCGTCCCGACGGTCGCCTGCGCGAGCGTCTGCCCGACGACGCGCCACGTGCGCGGCCGCGCGAACACCTCGCCGAACCCGGAGAGGTCCAACCGCCCGTCGAGGACGAACCCCCGCCCGACGATCTCGGCGACCGGCCACACGAAGAACACGGTGAGGAACAGCACCGGCACGGCGACGGCCACGGTCCACCCGAGGCGCCGGGGCCACGCCGCCGACCCCCGACGCCCCGGCGACCCGCGCCCGCCGACGGGCGCACCGCCGACCGCCCCGGGTGCGGGACGGTCGGCGATGGCCTGCGCGGGAGTGGGCACGCGTCAGCCGATCACCGTGTCGGACCAGGTGGTCAGCCACTGCTCGCGGTGCTCGGTGATGTCGCCCGGGGCGACCGAGTAGGGCGCGTCGGACAGCGGCGCCCACCGGGCCCACTCGTCCGGCAGGTCGACCGACGAGCTCACGGGGTACATGTACATCGACACGGGGATGTCGGCCTGCACCTCGTCGGACAGCAGGAAGTCCAGGAGCTGCGCGGCACCCTCGGGGTTCGCGGCCCCGGCCAGCACGCCCGCGTACTCGACCTGGCGGAAGCACGTGTCGAGCAGCGCGCACGTGGTGGGCTCGTCGCCGCCCTCGGGCACCGTGAACGGCGGGGACGAGGCGTACGACAGCACGACCGGTCGCGGCCCGTCGCCGCCGCCCGCCGTGAAGTCCGTGTAGTACGCCTCGGACCAGCCGTCGGCGACCTGCAGCCCGTTGTCGCGCAGGCCCGCCCAGTAGTCGACCCAGCCGTCCTCGCCGTACGCGCCGACGGTCGCGAGCAGGAACGCCAGGCCGGGCGACGACGTCACGGGGTCGGGCACGACGAGCAGGTCCCGGTACGCCGGGTCGAGCAGGGAGTCCAGGGTCGTCGGCTCGGGCACGCCCTGCGCCGCGAACCAGGCGGTGTCGATGTTGAGGCACACGTCGCCGAAATCGATCGCGGTCAGCGCGCCGTCGTCGTCGCCGGGCACCGCGTGGGCCGCGGCGTCGGCGCCCGCGGGCGCCGTGACGTCGGCGGGCACGACGACGCCCTCGTCGAGCGCGCGCGACGCGAACGCGTTGTCGATGCCGTACACGAGGTCACCCAGGGGCGCGTCCTTGGTCAGGACGAGCTGGTTGACCAGCGCGCCCGCGTCGGCCTGCTGCACGATCTCGACGCTCAGCCCGGTCTCGTCCTCGAACTGCTCGAGCAGCCCTTCGGACAGCCCGAACGACTCGTGCGTCACGAGCGTCACGGTGCCGGCGGCGCTCGCCTCGTCGTCGGCGTTCGCACCGCCGATCGCGGAGCAGGCGGTCAGGGCGACGAGCGAGCAGCCGGCCGCGACGGCGACGGCGCCGCGGCGCAGGGGTGGGGTGGTGCGGGGGGTGGTCATGAAGCGGTCGTCCTCCGTCGTCGTCGGAGGGGTCCCGTGGTCGCCGTCCCGTGGTGGCGGGACGACGACCACGGGAGGAGAGAATGCCCGACTCCCTACGCCGGTATCACCCGGATCAGGTTCGAGGGTCTGCGGTGGTCCGCACTCTCAGCGTCCTCGCGCCGCACCCTCACGGGCCCGGCGTCCGACGCTCCCCTGTCGTTCACCGGCGATCCTATCCCCGACCTGTGCGATCGTCCGATGCCGGGTAGCGTCCGGGGAAGCGACGACGAAAGGCACACGCATGTCGGACGAGAACAACAAGCAGTCGATGGTCGCGAAGATCGTGGGCGCGGGTGTCGCGCTCGCGGCCGTGTGGGCGGTCAACAAGGTCATCGACAAGGTGTGGGAGAAGACCCGGGGGCACAAGCCGCCCGCCGCCGACTCCATGGCCGAGGACGTGAAGTTCAGCGAGGTCGCCACCGCCGCCGCGATCACCGGCGCGGCCGTCTCGCTGTCCCGCGTGCTCGCGACCCGGGGGGCCGCGAAGCTCGCCGGGCGCGCGGCCCGCAGCAGCTAGTCCCCGCACACGGACGGGCCCCGGCGCAGCGGCGCCGGGGCCGGCCCGTCAGCGGGCGGACGGGTCCGAGCGCGTCCCGTCCGGGAGCGTCTCCCCGGGGCGCGTCGCGTCCAGGTCGCGGGACAGCTCGTCGACCACCAGCAGGTCGTTGCGGACCTTGCCGGTGCGGAAGCCGGCCCGGCCGACCATGTGCGCCGCGACCGGCGCGGTCAGCATCTGGAAGATCGCGACGAGCACGAGCGCCCACACCGCGCCGCCCTCCCGCAGCCGCAGCGCCAGGCCGACGAGCACGAGGATGAGGCCGAGGACCTGCGGCTTCGTCGCGGCGTGCATGCGCGCCAGCAGGTCCGGGAAGCGCAGCGCGCCGACGCCCGCGGCGAACGCGAAGAACGCGCCCCCCAGCAGGCAGACGATCGAGGCGGCGTCCGCGAGGGTGGTCCAGAACTCCTGCGTCATCGCGTCTCCTCGTCGGCCGGGCCGCCGTGGTGCTCGTCGTCGGGCTCCGGCTCGACGGTCGCGCGGGAGCCGTGCGGCGTGGGCTCGTCGGTCCCGGCCGGCGGCTCGGGCACGGGCCCGGCCGCCCCGGCACCGTCCGCGGCGGCGAGCGCCTCGCTCTCCGCCGCGTGCCGCCGCCGGCGGCGCGACTCCTCCTCCTCCTGCTCGAGGCGGCGCTTCTCGGCCTCCTCGGCCGCGACCTCCTCGCGCGTACGCACGCGTCCCTCGCCCTCGGGCTCGACGGCCGCGAACCGTGCGACGGTCACCGACCCGACGAAGCCCACGAGCGAGAGCACGACGAGCAGCGGCACGACGTCCGCACGGCGGAAGTACGCCGCGTACAGCGCGATGCCGGCGATCATCGTCGTCACGACGATGTCGAGCGCGATCGTGCGGTCGAGCATCGACGGGCCCTTCTCGGCACGCACGATCGCGAGCACCGCGCCCAGGGTGAGCAGCACGCTGCACGCCACCACGACGACGTCGAACGGGCTCATCCCGCCACCCCCTGCACCGCGCGCAGGCCGCGTCCCAGGCCGGCCGCCTCCAGCTCGTCGTCGGACGCGAGCGCCCGCAGCACCCGCGCCTCCTGGTCGAGGACGTTCTGCCGCGCCTTCTCGATGCCGCCGCTCGTCTCGACGTCCAGCACGTGCACGTACAGCCGGCCGGTCAGCCGGTGCGCCTCGACGATGATCGAGCCGGGCACGAGCGAGACGAGCTCGGCCGTCATCGTCAGGTAGATGTCGGAGTGGCTGCGCAGCTGCACGCAGATCACGGCGCCGCGCGGCGTGTACCGCGGCCGCAGCGCCACGATGCTGACCTCGAACGACGCCCGGACCAGGTCGTACACGAACCGGCCCAGGAGCACGGCCAGCGCGCCGGGGTGCACGCGGCCGTGGAAGTCGACGGGCGTCATGCGCAGGCCCAGGGTCACCAGCAGGCCCAGCAGGACGCCGTTGACGACGTTCCCCCAGGTCACGTCGCCCCACAGCAGCACCCACACGACGGTGAGCCAGGCGATCGTCGCCCACTGGAAGCGCCAGGCGGCCCGGCGCGGGTGCAGGCTCATCCGTCACCCCCGATGCGCGTGTCCTCGGCCTCGGCCCCGTCCGGGTCGTCGGCGCCCTCGTCCGCGGCGCGCTGCGACTCGCCCTCGCCGCGCTGCCCGTCGGGCAGGACGGCCTCGATGTACGGCAGGCGGTCGGCGAGCGACTGCGCCGCGCGGCCCGTGTACGCGTACAACGGGCCGGCGAACACGGTGAGCGCCAGGCTGAACACCACGAGCGCCGCGGTCGGCACGACCATGTGCGCGGGCACGTGGTTGGCCGGCAGCGGCTCCGGCGGGCTCTGCCAGAACGCCTTGTTCCACGCCTTGATCAGCGCGTACAGCGTCAGCAGCGACGTCACGACGGATCCCACGACCAGGGCGTACCCCGTCGGGGTGCCGAGCTCGACGCCCGCCTCCAGGAGCCCCACCTTGCCGAGGAACCCGGACAGCGGCGGGATGCCGCCGAGGTTCATCGCGGGCACGAAGAACAGCACCGCCAGCACCGGCGTCATCTTCGCCAGGCCACCGAGCCGGTCGAGCGACGTCGTCCCGCCGAACCGTTCGACGAGCCCCACGACCAGGAACAGCGCCGTCTGCACGGTGATGTGGTGCGCGACGTAGTAGATCGCGGCCGTCCACCCGTGCACGCTGCCCAGGGCGACACCGAACACCATGTACCCGATGTGGCTGACGAGCGTGAACGACAGCAGACGTTTGACGTCGTCCTGCGCGACCGCGCCGAGGATCCCCACGACCATCGTCGCCAGCGCCACCCACATGAGGATGTCGTCGAGCCGGCCGCCGGGGAACAGCAGCGTCTGCGTGCGGATGATCGCGTACACGCCCACCTTGGTGAGCAGGCCGGCGAACACCGCGGTGACCGGCGCGGGCGCCGTCGGGTAGGAGTCCGGCAGCCACGCCGACAGGGGGAACACCGCGGCCTTGATGCCGAACGCCATGAGCAGCATCGCCTGCAGCACCAGCCGCACGCCGGGGTCGATCTCCGGGAGCCGGATCGCGAGCTGCGCGAGGTTCACCGTGCCGACCGCGGCGTACACCGCGGCGATCGCCACGAGGAACAGCACGGACGACAGGATCGCCACGACGACGTAGATCGTGCCCGCGCGGATGCGCTCGGTCGTCCCCGACAGCGTGATGAGCACGTACGACGCGGCGAGCAGGATCTCGAAGCCGACGTAGATGTTGAACAGGTCGCCCGACAGGAACGCGTTCGCGACGCCCGCGGACAGCACGAGGTACGTCGGGTGGAAGATCGAGATGGGCGCGAACCGCTCGCCGTCCTCCCGGTCCTGCGCCAGGGAGTACACCAGGACGCACAGGATCACCACGGACGACACCGTGAGCATCAGCGCCGACAGGCGGTCCGCGACCAGGTTGATGCCGACGGGCGCGGCCCAGTCGCCGACCTCCACGACGACCGGCCCCGCGTCGGCCAGCACGAGCAGCGCTCCCGACACGATCGCGACGAGCGTCAGCGTCACGAGCGTGACGATGCGCTGCAGGCGCGGCCGGCGGTACAGCGCGAGCGCCAGCCCGGCGGCGGACAGCGGCAGCACCACGGGCAGGGGGACGAGCCAGCCCCAGTCGGTCATCGTCCCTCCTCCCCGTGCCGGTGGTCGGTGTGCGGTGGCGGCCGTTCGGACGGCGCGGCGTCGAGCGCCTCGCCCTCGTCCATCTCGTCGCGGGCGGTGGCGGCCTCCTCGTCGAGCGACTCGCCGTCGGACTCGGTGTCGTCGTCCTCGAAGGCGCGCTCGTCGCGTGCCGCGAGACGCGCGATGCGCCGGTCCTCGACGTCGTCCTGCACCTCGTCGTGGCGGTGCAGCTGCCACGACCGGTACGCCATGGCCAGCAGGAACGCGGTCAGGCCGAGCGTGATGACGATGGCGGTGAGGATGAGCGCCTGCGGCAGCGGGTCGCTCATCGGCCGGTCGGACGCGACCCCGATGAGCGGTGGCGCGCCCGCGGCACCCCCCGCGACGAGGATCAGCAGGTTCGTGCCGTTCCCGAGCAGGATGATCCCCAGCAGGATGCGCGTCAGGCTGCGCTCGAGCACCAGGTAGACCCCGACGGTGAACAGCACCGCGATCGTCACGACGAACACGATGTTGGGGCTCATGACGACGTCGGTCACGGTGCCACCCCCTCGTCGCGCGGCCCGCCGGGCGCGTGCCCCGTGGAGGACATGCCGCGCGCGAGCACGGCGGTGTCGTCACCGCTGACCGCGGAGTCCGGCACGTCGTCCTCGCCGGACTCGGCGCGACGGTCGATCTCCGCGCCGAGGCTCCGCAGGATGTCCAGCACCAGCCCCACGACGACGAGGTAGACCCCGACGTCGAAGAACAGGCTCGTCACGAGCTTGACGTCACCCCAGATCGGCAGCTGGAACTCCAGGATCCAGGACTCCAGCACGTTGCCGCCGACGAGCAGCGCCGCCATCCCGGCACCGGCCGAGAGGAACAGGCCGGTGCCCAGCAGCACACCGGGCTGCACGGGTGCCGCCTCCCCCAGCTCGTAGCGGCCGCCGGCGAGGTAGCGCACGGCCAGCGCGATGCCCGTGACGAGCCCCGCCGCGAAGCCGCCGCCGGGCTGGTTGTGCCCGCTGAACAGGAGGAACGCGGAGTACACGATCATCGTGTGGAACAGCAGCCGCACGACGACCTCGAAGATCACCGAGCGTCGCTGCGGCGCGACGGTGCGCCCGGCGCGCAGCCACTCCCGCGCGCGTGACCCGGGCCGCGCGGTGCCGCCGGCGGGGGTCACCGGTGCGGGCCGACGCCCGTCCGTGGGGACGTCCGGCTCGTCACCGTCCGTGGCGCCGGCGTCCACCTGCGGACGACGCAGCCGCGCCATCGGGTCCGGGCTGCCGCCCCAGACGGCGCGGTCGGCGGGTGCCTCCCGCTCCCGGAAGATGCGTCCGCCGCGGGCCGAGAGGAAGACCAGCGACGCGACACCCGTCGCCGCCACGAGCAGCACCGAGATCTCGCCCATCGTGTCCCACGCGCGGATGTCGACGAGGGTCACGTTGACGATGTTCTTCCCGCCCCCGAACTCGTAGGCCTCCGTCGCGAAGTCCGCGGAGACCGGGGCGTGCACGCGGGCCGACGGCGCGACGAGCGCGACGCCCGCCACCACGAGGCCGACGGCCAGCGCGACGGCCAGGCGCACCCAGCGGGACGTCGCCAGCGGCCGGTCGGAGAAGTACGGGGGCAGGCGGCGCAGCACGAGGACGAAGACCACGAGCGTGACCGTCTCCACCAGCACCTGCGTGACCGCCAGGTCCGGCGCGCCGTACAGCAGGAACATGCCGGCGATCGCGTAGCCGCTGATGCCGGCGAGGATCACGGCCTTGAGGCGCCGTCGCGCCCGGGCCACGAGGATCGACGCGACGATCGTCACCGCGGCGAAGACGGTCTGCGCGGCGTAGTCCCACGGGCGGACCTCGCGCGGCAGGCTCGTGCCCGTCAGCAGGGCGCCGCCGACGGCCGCGACCCACGCCACGAGGATCATGCCGAGGTACAGGGGCAGCGAGCCGCGCTGCGTGACGGCCGTGACGTCGGCCGCCAGGTCGTCGAGCTTGCGCATGAACCGGCGGTACGTCAGGTCCGCCTCGAAGACGTGCGGCGCGCGCGCCTGCCAGCGCTCGACCTTGTCACGGGCGAGGAACAGCAGCCCGCCGACACCCAGGATGCCGACCGTCAGCCACAGCACCAGCCCGAACCCGCCCCACAGCAGCAGGTGCCCGGGCTCACCGGTCGGGTACGTCGCCGCGTACGGCGACAGCAGGTGCTCACCGAGCTGCGGCAGCACCGCCACCGCCAGCCCGAGGAACGACAGCACGAGCGCGGGCGCCGTCAGCAGGAACGACGGGCGCGTCACCGGCGCAGGCTCGACCGACTCGTCGCCGCCGGCCGCCAGCGACGTCGTCGTCGCCACGCCCTCGGAGTCCTGGGTCTTGGACTGCGGCACCAGCGCGCCCTTGGTGGCGAACGCCCCCCACCACAGCCGCAGGCCGTACGCGACGGTCAGCGCGGAGCCCACGACGACGGCGGCGAGCACGATCCACCCGACGGCACCGTCCTCGAGGTGGGCGACGCCCTCGAGCCCCGCCTCCTTCGCGACGTACCCGGCGAACGGCGGCAGGCCGATCATCGACGCGACCGCGAGCCCACCGGCGGCCGCGGTCCACGGCAGGCGCCGGCCGACGCCCGACAGGCGTCGCAGGTCACGCGTGCCGCACGCGACGTCGACGGTGCCGACGACGAGGAACAGGGCCGCCTTGAACATCGCGTGCGCGCCGAGCATGGCCAGGCCCGCCAGGGCGGTGGCCTGCGTGCCGAGGCCGACGAGCAGGATGATCAGGCCGAGCTGGCTGACGGTGCCGAACGCCAGGATGAGCTTGAGGTCGTGCTGCCGCAGCGCGCGGTACCCGCCGAGCACGAGCGTCCCGCAGCCGAGCACGACGATGGTCCAGCGCCACACGGGCAGGTCGGCGTACGCGGGAGCGAAGCGGGCGACCAGGTACACGCCGGCCTTCACCATCGCGGCGGCGTGCAGGTACGCGCTGACGGGCGTCGGCGCGGCCATGGCGGCCGGCAGCCAGAAGTGGAACGGGATCAGCGCGGACTTGGTGGCCGCCCCGGCGAGCAGGCACACCACGGCGGCCACCACGACGCCCGACGCCGCGGGCGGGTCCGCCATCAGCGCGGACATCGAGTAGCTGCCCGCCGCGTGCCCGAGGATGACGACGCCGACGAGCATCGCCAGACCGCCCGCGGTCGTCACGATGATCGCCTGCATGGCGGCGCGACGGCTCGCCTTGCGGTCGGCGTAGTGCCCGATTAGCAGGTACGACGTGACCGTCGTCAGCTCCCAGAACACGAACATCAGGAGCATGTCGTCGGCCGTGACCAGACCGAGCATGGAGCCCGCGAACGCGGTGAACACGCCGCCGAAGCGGCCGAGCCCGGACGCCGTCGGCGAGAAGTACGCCGCGCAGTACACGAGGACCAGCGCACCGACGCCGCCGACGACCAGGGTCATCAGCCACGACAGGGTGTCCAGCCGGAAGCTCAGCTCGAGCCCGAGCGCGGGGATCCACTCGACGCTCTGCGCCGGCCCCCGACCCGCCTGCACCTCGCCTGTCCACGACAGCGCCCACGCCGCGGCCGACGCGGGGGGCAGCGCGAGCGCCCAAAACGCACGTCGCCCCCACCAGCGGAAGAGCACGGGCGCGACGAGGGCAGCTGCGAGGTGGACCGTCAGCAGCAGCAGCACGTCCGGCTCCGTCCGTGTGGGGGGCGGGTGGTCGGTCGGGGTCTTGTCGATGTGACCGGCCGTCGACGACGACGACCGGGGAACGCTGTCCGACCCCACCTGCGCGGGACGGTCACGCCCCTGGCTGGAGAGGTGCGACCACCCACGGCGCGGGGCGACCAGCTCGTCCGGCAGGCGCAGGGCGGCGCTGGTCAGGCGCGTCGTGAGGGGTGCGGGGGACCCGTTGATGTTATCAACGGCACGGCGTGCCCCCTGTCGAGGACCCCGCCCGCGGCCCCGACGTGGCCCATGTCACGCCGCGAAACGGGCAGGTCGGACGGGTGCGCCCCGCGACGGCGGCACAGTGGCGATCTCCGGTGCGGGGATGCTGCCGGCCGGTGCACCGCTCGGCGGGGAGGGCGCTGCCCGTCCGCCACCCTCAGCCCCGCACGAGGTGGCCGTGCTCTCGCATCTGCTCGAGGACCCACGGCCGGTCGTCGACGTCCCCCACCGTGTACACGGCACCGTGCGCCTGCGAGGTGGTCGCGACGACGATGTCGACGCAGACCTCGCCCCGCTCGGGCACCACCCGGACGTCGACTCCGCGCCCGCCGACGGCGCTGACGGTCTCCGAGTGCAGACGTGACGCGCCGGACGCCTTCACCCGGGAATGACCATCACTGCCTCAACTGTCAGACTCGGACCACTCGAGCGCCGCGCGTAGCCTGCGAACCTCTGCAATCAAGGCGGGCAGATAGGTGCGAGAAGCGGCGATCAGGTCCAAATACGAGGCGCCTGCAGGGCCACTGTCACGAATGACGTAGATATCCTCACCGCGATCTCCTTCTCCGCCCACCATGATAAAACTCTCGCCTGCCACATGGTCCCGACCCTCAACCATTGCAGACCACGGGGGCGGATCGCAGCGATCCGACAGATTTTGCAGCCACACCAGCTTGGCTTCAGTTATGTCCACGTGCACTTCCAGGGTTCTTGATTGTTGGCCTGAACAGGCGTTCGAGGGTTTCTGCGCTGCAGCCACTCACGAGGCAGTGATTCGGGTTCGCGCGAGTCGGGTCGGCAACAACGCTACCCCCCGCGGCGCGCACATCTCCAACTGTCGTCACTCCCACCTGATTGTGCGGTATTCCTCGTGTTGCTTCACGAATCGAACTACCCGAAGAAACGGAGACTCCGGACAGGTTCCCCTGAGCGTTCACATGGACGCCTGAGCCACCAGCAAAGCGATCGGCGGTGTCGCACCACCCCGCGCGAGCACCACGTCGTCTCCGAGAGCCCTGGCACGTCCGAGCGCGACAGCCCCGCGATCAGCCTCATAAGCCAGCGCGGTGCCGACTCGCGCGGAAACAGCGGTTGCGATGCGGTTCATCCCTGCCGTCGCCACGGCGCCGGCACGTCCGAGACCCGCTGCGATCGCAGGGCTCCTACCTGCGACCCAGCTGACGGCTCGGCCAAGGCCGAGGCTAGCCGCGCCCACCGGGGCAACGGAAGCAATGCCACCACCCACGCCGCCCCAGGTGTAGAACGTGGAGCAGTAGTTGACGGCGTCGTCGACGCCCAGCTTGCCTCTGACCCACTTGGTGGCGCCGAGCGTGATCGTGTCGCCGAAGGCGGCGCTCCAGTCACCGGCGTCCTGGAGCCAGTCCAGCCCGAGTGGGTCGGTGTGCTGCAGGGGGTTGCCGTCGGTGTAGCCGTAGGGGTTGGCGGTGGTGGCCTCGAGGGGGTCGCGGGTGAGGAACTGCGCGCTGGTGGGGTCGTAGTATCGGGCGCGCAGGTAGACGTAGCCGGTGGGGTCGGTGTACTCCCCGGCGTACCCGAAGCGAGTGACCTGGGCGGTCGGGTCGGAGGTGGGTGCCTCGGGCCGGCCGTACGGGTCGTAGTCGGCATCCGAGGTCACCGCACCGGTCGCGTCGGTCGTGCTGCGGACCGACCCGAGGGTGTCGGTGTGCAGGTAGTCGATGCCGCCGTCGGTCAGGTCGACCTGGGCCAGGGGGACGCTGCCGTTGCCGTAGACGTACGCGAAGGTCGCGTCGGTGAGCAGCAGCGGGACCCCGGCGAGGCTGTCCCAGTGCGGGGATACTGCCGTACGGTGCAGCTTTCGGCGGGCAGGTCACGAGGGCGTAGGCCGCGGGCATCCGCCAGTTGATGCGCCCGCCCAGGCGGCCGACGGGGCGCGGCCGCCGGCCAGCAGTCACGGCACGCCCGGTTCTTGGTGCACGGCACCTGTACCGAGCTGGCGGA
The DNA here is from genome assembly GCF_024508275.1 of Cellulomonas wangsupingiae. Classification (NCBI taxonomy): domain Bacteria; kingdom Bacillati; phylum Actinomycetota; class Actinomycetes; order Micrococcales; family Cellulomonadaceae; genus Cellulomonas; species Cellulomonas wangsupingiae. Next base: position 245,745 of record NZ_CP101989.1, on the reverse strand, counting down.
TCCGGGACGCGCTGCTCACGCCCGACGACGTCAACGGCGCGGCTCATGCGGACACAGCCCGAGTGGTCGTCGACCGGTCGCGATCAATCCCGAGTGTGGGGCGCAGCCCGTGCTCGAGACCTACGCGGGCCTGAGCGCTTCTCTGAGGGACAAGGCCTGGGGGTACCCAGAATCTTGCACCGGAGACCATCGTCTATCGCGTCAGATGGCTACTTGACCCGACGACGCTGCGCTGAGCGACGCCGTGCAAAGCCTGTATTGAGCAATACCGGTCCTGCACTCAGAATGCCGCGGACAGTGTGTCGCCATCTTGATATTCGACCAAAGGTGCGGATGCAACTACCACGATGTGGCCAAAATCGCCTATGAGCGTGTGGGTGTCAGTCGATTGTTCCCATGAGTCGATCGAACCATAGTCGCGCTCACCGGTGGCATCCGTGGCCGGAGAGATCTCTCCCTGGTGCGTCCAGCTGAGCGATCGAACGTCTAAGAAGCGCAGAGCCCCGGGCCGATAGGAGTGCCTCTCTCCCTGCATAGGTGGCTGGTACAGCGGGTGCGAGTCTCGCAGCACGAACTCCACCGCGAACTCAAGAAGGCCGGGCCGTGCGACAATATCAAGAATCCAACTGTCCTCCAGGTAGAGGTCGCTGAGAGCCTCCATGTTCCAGTAGTTGCTCATTAGATCTCACCAATCCCACGTGATGGGGGTGTGGTTGCCCGGGCTCTTCCTCGTAACGGGGGTACCGAGCGAGTCTACTCGCTGGCCAGATGCATTACGCATTTCGACATGCGGGAGTGCGCTACCAGGAGCCCGGTCGCTGCCACCCTTGATGGTTAGCCTCACGACCCCGTTCTCGTCAACGAACTTGACGGGACCAGTAGCAGTCTGGGTGCGCACCCACCCCTGTGCCGCGCCAAAGTCGTCGAGCTGAGATGCCGTTGCGCGACCATTTGCGGTGAGCTGCCCTAGGGCGAAGTTCGCGTCGTAACGAACGACGGCCGTTCCTACGGCTGTGTCCGCTTGGCGCGCGGACAGTTGGACGGCGTTCTTGATGCCGCCGACAGCCCCCTTGGCGAGACCTCCGATCCCGGTTAATGCGAGGGCGACTTCCACGGCTGCCCCCCCATAGCCGCCCGAATTGTATGCAGTAGAGCAATAGTTGACGACACCGTCCACACCCAACTGCTCGCGAACCCATCGAGTCCCGCCGAAACTCACTCGGTCACCGAATGCAGCAGCAAAGTCTGAAACGTTCTGCAGCCAGTCCAGACCTAACGGGTCGGTGAACTGCAACGGGTTCCCATCGGTGTAGCCGTACGGGTTGCCGGTGGTGGCTTCGAGGGGGTCGCGGGTGAGGAACTGCGCCGACTCGGGGTCGTAGTAGCGGGCGCGCAGGTACAGGTATCCGGTGGGGTCGGTGTACTCCCCGGCGTACCCGAAGCGAGTGACCTGGGCGGTCGGGTCGGAGGTGGGTGCCTCGGGCCGGCCGTACGGGTCGTAGTCGGCATCCGAGGTCACCGCACCGGTCGCGTCGGTCGTGCTGCGGACCGACCCGAGGGTGTCGGTGTGCAGGTAGTCGATGCCGCCGTCGGTCAGGTCGACCTGGGCCAGGGGGACGCTGCCGTTGCCGTAGACGTAGGCGAAGGTCGCGTCGGTGAGCAGCAGCGGGATTCCGGCCAGGGTGTCCCAGGTGTACTGCTCGGTCGTCGCGCCGGTGGTGGCAGTGGCTCGCAGGCCGGTGGCCGCGTACGTGTACGTCGTGGTGCTGCTGTCGGCGCCGGTGATCGACGTCAGCTGGTTGGCCTGGTTGTAGGCGTGGGTGACGGTGCCGGCGGTCGGGCCGGTGTCGGTGGTGGCCGTGGCGCGGTTGCCGCGACCGTCGTAGGTGTAGCCGGTGGTGACGGGGACTGCGTCGGGCGTGGTCGTGGGTGTGAGCAGGGTCGTGAGCTGCCGGGCCGTGTCGTAGGTCAGGGTGCGGCCGTCGGCCAGGGCGGTCACCGAGCCGGCGGCGTCGAAGTCGAACGTGCCGGCGTGGTCCCCGGTGATCTGGGAGATCCGGGCCAGGTCGTCCCACGCGTACGTGCTGCTGGTGCTCGGGGTGGTCGGTGGGGCGCGGGACTGCGTCGAGCGGGTGGTGCCCTGGTCGGCCAGCAGCCCGGCATCGGTGTACCCGTAGGCCAGCTCGAGCAGGTCGATCCCGTTACCGGTGGTGGTCACGGCCATGGTCTGGCCGTTGTCGTCACGGTCGAACCCGGTGGTCACGCCGTTGGGGTAGGCGATCTGCTCGGTCAGCCCGTCAACGTCGTACGTGTAGGTGTACTCGCGGTCGGCCCAGTCGGTCACGGTGGTCAGCTGCCCGACGGCGTCGTACTCCCGCTGCACCGCCTGCCCGGTCGGGTAGGTCAGCTCGGTCAGCCGGCCCAGGGCGTCCCACGCGTACCCGACGGAGGTGGCGCCGTTGGCGACCTCGAGGACCCGGCCCAGGACGTCGTAGTCGTACGTGGTGGTCCCCGTGGCATCGGTGACGCGCGCCGGGCGACCGGCGACGTCGTAGACGGTGGACGCGTCCGGCGTCGCGTCGGAGTAGTCCGTGCCGGTGCGTCGACCCGCCGCGTCGTAGGTGTAGGTCGTGACCGCACCGTCGGCCTGGGTCAACGTGGTCAGCAACCCGGCGGGGTCGTACCCGAAGGTCGTGGTCCGTCCGGCGGTGTCCGTGGCCGTCGCACGTCTGCCTGCCGCGTCATAGGTGTAGGTGGTGCGAGCACCGGCAGCGTCGATCGTCGCTGTGACCTTGCCGGCGGCGTCGTACTCCCACCGCAGGGCGCTGCCATCGGCGCGCAGCACCTTGACCGGCCGCCCGGCGCGGTCGTAGCTGGTGGTGACCGCGCGCCCGTCCGCGTCGGTCACCGTGACCGGGCGGCCAGCCCGGTCGTACGTCGTGGTGGTGACCTTCCCGAGGGGGTCGGTCACGGTCAGCAGCTGGTCGGCGGCGTCGTAGGTGTACGTCGTGCGCTTGCCCGACGGGGACACCGTGGCGGTGACCCGGTTGCCGGCGTCGTACTCGCTGCGCGAGACCCGACCGAGCGCATCGGTGACCGCCGTGGGGCGCCCGAGCTGGTCGTAGGTCGTTGTCGTGGTCGCACCGCTGGGGTCGGTCACTGCGGTGACACGGCCGGCACCGTCGTAGGTGAACGCCGTGCGGGCACCCGTCGCGTCGACGACCGCCGTGACCTGCCCAGCCAGGTCGTACTCACTCGTCGTGGTCGCCCCAGCCGCGTCGGTCATGCTCACGGGACGGCCGGCGGCGTCGTACGCCGAGGCGACGACCGCGCCCACCGGGTCGGTCGCGGTCAGGCGCCGGCCGGCGGCGTCGTAGGTGAACGTCGAGGTGAAGTCGTCGTCGTCAGCGCCCGGTGCGGTGCCGCGCGGGTCGGTCGTGGCGGTAAGCCGGCCGAGGGTGTCGTGCACCGTGGTCACCACCGCCCCGTCCGGCCCGGTGACCGACGCGACGAAGCCATGGGCGTCGTACGCGTACGTCGTGACCCGACCCAGCGGGTCGGTCGCCGTCGCGACCGTGCCGTCCTGGTTGACCGTGAACGCCGTCACGGCGCCCGTCGGGTCCGTCATCGACAGCAGGTTCCCCCGCTCGTCGTACGCGAACGTCGTCGACTCCCCCTCGGCGTTCATCACCACCAGCGGGTTGTTGAACGCGTCGTACGTCGTGGTCGAGGTGCGCCCCAGCGGATCAGTCACCGAGGTCCGGTTGCCGCGGCCGTCGTAGGTGAACCGCGTGACCCGCCCCAGCGGGTCGGTCGTCACCTCGACCTGGTTCGTCGGCCCGTACGTGAACGTCGTCGTCGCCGCCAGCCGCGTGCCGGCGCCCTTCGTCTCCGAGGTCACCTGCCCGTCGGTGTACTTCTCGATCGTCACCATGCCCGACGGGTCGGTGACCGTCGTTTGACCGGCCGCGTACGCGAATGTCGTGACCCGGCCGAGCGGATCCTTCTGTGCGACCACCCTGCTCGAGGAGTCGTACTCGTTGCGTGTGATGCCGCCGTCGGGGTGAGTCAGGGACACGACCCGGTGCGAGGTGTCGTAGGAGTACCCCTTCACCGAGCCGTCAGGCAGCTTCACCCGCGTCAGGTCACCGGCATCGGAGTACGTGTAGGAGACGACGCGTCCGGTGCTGTCGGTCACCCCGTCGATCCGCGAACCGGACCAGGTGATCGTCAGGCTGCGGCCGTCGTCGTCGCTGAGCTGGTGCAACCGCCCGGTGTCGTCGTAGGCGACGTCCACACCGTTGCCGTTGCGGTCCTCGACGCGGGTGAGCCTGCCGGACTGGTCGAAGAGGAAGACCTGGCTGCCGCGACGCACGAAGCGGTACGTGCCGTTCTCCAGCCGCTCGAGCGTGGCGAACACACGCAGAGGAGCCGTGAACCCCCCGACACCGTCCGAGGTGAACGTCGTCGTCGAGCCGTTCTCCTGGACGACCTCGATCCACGAAGCCGACGACAGGCCACTGCCCCCCTGCGACGTCAGTCGGACGTCGTAGTTGGTGGACCAGCCGAAGCCAAGAGAGCCGGCGGTGCCAGCGCGGGTTGTGGCGAACGACCGCGACCAGGACAGGCCCGGGCCCGAGTCCGGCACCTCGAGGTCGGCCGCGGTCTCCCAGAACTCACCGGTGACCGAGTTCACCGGGTCACCGTGGCAGCGCTGACTGCAGTCCTGGGACGGATTGGAGCCGCCCCGTGTCTCACCCGGCAGCGTGGGACCGCCCGCATTCGGCGCGGAGAAGCCATTGCTGACGGCTTGGATATCGGTCAGGGCGGTGATCAGGCCGCCGTTAGCCACGGTTGTGTCGCGCTTGGCGACGTAGGCGCGGTACACATGAGATGCGCCGGCGGGGGCGGGGAACGAGAACGAGCAGCTGTTGTCGGTGGCGAAGAGCGGGTCGTTGGACCAGACCTCGCAGGACTCGATGATCCGACCGGTGGTCTGGTCGGCGAAGTACAGCGCGTAGGTGTAATCGGTCTTGCGCGGGTCCTGGTTGGGTGCCGCTGTCAGCCGGACCTGCTCGCCGGCGGCGAAGACCGTCTTGTCCGCGCTCAACGACACCGACCAGGGCTGACGGGCAGCACTGACGTCGTTGCTGACGGCTTGGATATCGGTCAGGGCGGTGATCAGGCCCCCGTTAGCCACGGTTGTGTCGCGCTTGGCGATGTAGGCGCGATAGGTGTGCGCGTCACCGGTCAGGAACTTCGTCGAGAACGAGCAGCTGTTGTCGGTGGCGAAGAGCGGGTCGTTGGACCAGACCTCGCAGGACTCGATGATCCGACCGGTGGTCTGGTCGGCGAAGTACAGCGCGTAGGTGTAATCGGTCTTGCGCGGGTCCTGGTTGGGTGCCGCTGTCAGCCGGACCTGCTCGCCGGCGGCGAAGACCGTCTTGTCCGCGCTCAACGACACCGACCAGGGCTGACGGGCAGCACTGACGTCGTTGCTGACGGCTTGGATATCGGTCAGGGCGGTGATCAGGGCCCCGTTAGCCACGGTTGTGTCGCGCTTGGCGATGTAGGCGCGATAGGTGTGCGCGTCACCGGTCAGGAACTTCGTCGAGAACGAGCAGCTGTTGTCGGTGGCGAAGAGCGGGTCGTTGGACCAGACCTCGCAGGACTCGATGATCCGACCGGTGGTCTGGTCGGCGAAGTACAGCGCGTAGGTGTAATCGGTCTTGCGCGGGTCCTGGTTGGGTGCCGCTGTCAGCCGGACCTGCTCGCCGGCGGCGAAGACCGTCTTGTCCGCGCTCAACGACACCGACCAGGCATCACGCTCGAGAACCACGTCGTTGGACTCGGCCTGGATGTCAGCTAGTGCGGTGATCAGGCCGCCGTTAGCCACGGTTGTGTCGCGCTTGGCGATGTAGGCGCGATAGGTGTGCGCGTCACCGGTCAGGAACTTCGTCGAGAAGGCGCAGCTGTTGTCGGTGGCGAAGAGCGGGTCGTTGGACCAGACCTCGCAGGACTCGATGATCCGACCGGTGGTCTGGTCGGCGAAGTACAGCGCGTAGGTGTAATCGGTCTTGCGCGGGTCCTGGTTGGGTGCCGCTGTCAGCCGGACCTGCTCGCCGGCGGCGAAGACCGTCTTGTCCGCGCTCAACGACACCGACCAGGGCTGACGGGCAGCACTGACGTCGTTGCTGACGGCTTGGATATCGGTCAGGGCGGTGATCAGGCCCCCGTTAGCCACGGTTGTGTCGCGCTTGGCGATGTAGGCGCGATAGGTGTGCGCGTCACCGGTCAGGAACTTCGTCGAGAACGAGCAGCTGTTGTCGGTGGCGAAGAGCGGGTCGTTGGACCAGACCTCGCAGGACTCGATGATCCGACCGGTGGTCTGGTCGGCGAAGTACAGCGCGTAGGTGTAATCGGTCTTGCGCGGGTCCTGGTTGGGTGCCGCTGTCAGCCGGACCTGCTCGCCGGCGGCGAAGACCGTCTTGTCCACGCTCAACGACACCGACCAGGGTCGACGCGCCACGCTGACCGGCGCCGAGACGAGGGAACCCGTTCGCGCCACGAACACATGTTCGGCACCTGTGCGGACCTGAACCTGGACACGGCAAGTAGTGCCGATCGAGCAGTAGCCGACAGATGCGCCGAGCGTCGTGTTCCAGAAGTCGATCCTGCTGCCCGTCGCCTCGAGCGGCTGATCAACTGCCGCAGTCAGAGTCGCGACCTCACCAGCGCTGACCACCGCGCGATCTGCCTCGATAGTGACGACCGTCGGCGGGAGAGCCGTTGCTGGCGACTCAGCAGTGCGAGTTGGCGTCGCGGCTACGGCCACAGCCGTTGCCGGCGCTGTGGCGGATGAGCTGACGGCGGCGCTCGTGACAGCAACAGCTGTAGCCAGCGCTGCCGCGAGAAGCCGCGCCCAGACCTGCAGGGGACGGTGATGTCCGGATCGCACGATCCGTCTGTCGGCACGCCGGGTGCCATTCGTGACCCCCGCGCATGCTAGACCCGAGCAATTCCCCCAAACAGAGCATGGGTCTGCTGCACGGATAGGTGACAGTCGGTCTCAGGTGCCGGATACGCCTTGAGTGCTCGTGATGGTCCCGAACTCGATTAGTTCAGCCGTCCGGGCCGGTACTGGAGGCGGCGGTGGATGCCTCTCGGTCCAGGTGATGATCGCGATCCGCAGGTCCTCGCGGGTGGACCAGCGGCGCCGGGTCAGGACGTTCTTCTGCAGCAGGGAGAGGAAGCTCTCCATCGCGGCGTTGTCGCCCGCGGAACCGACTGGCCCATCGACCCGACCAGGTCGTGGCGAGCCAGGACGCGGGTCTCCTTCCGGCTGCGAAAGTGGCGGCGTCGGTCCGAGTGCATCACGCATCAGGTCACGTCGCGACGCCGCTGCACGGCGCTGAACAGGGCATCCGCAGCGATCTGGGACGTCATCCGGTCGCTGATCGAGTATCCGACGATCCGGTTGGCGAACACGTCCTCGATCGCGCAGAGGTACACCTTGCCCTCGCTCGTGGCGTGCTCGGTGATGTCCCAGAGCCACAGCCGGTTCTGTGCGTCGGCCTGAAGTGGCGCACGACGAGGTCGTCATGGGCCGATGAGCCGGCCTTCTTGCCGTTCCTCGCACGCGTCATTCCGAACACCGACCGCCCCCGGTTGTCGCGTCAGTCTGCCGGTCCTCCAGTCCACTCAATCGGCGCAGCGCGCTCGTCGCTGCGAATCGGCGGACCGCATGCAGCAGCGGCGGAACGACCCCGTGCCGCGGCCGCCACGACGGCTAGGTTGGGCCGGTGAGCGGAGCGCAGGTGGTCGCGGTCGTCCTGGCGGCGGTGGCGACGGTGGTCGGGGTGGTCGCGTTCGTCCGCGGCGTGGTGGTCATCGTGCGGACCGTGCGCATCGGGCGGCCGCTGCCCGGGCGCTGGGCGCCGGTCGGCCCGCGGCTGGCGACGCTCGTCCGGGAGGTGCTGGGCCACGGCCGGTTCCAGCAGCGGCCGGTCGTCCGCGTCGCCCACTGGGTCGTCATGGTGTCGTTCCCCGTGCTGGTCGTGACACTGCTGACCGGGTACGGGCAGCTCGTGGACCCGCGGTACGGCCTGCCGCTGCTGGGCCACTGGCCGCCGATGGAGTGGGCGGTCGAGGCGTTCGCGTGGCTCGGGCTGCTGGGCATCGGGTACCTGATCGTGCTGCGTCAGCGGGTCCGGCCGCGCGACAGCCAGCCGGACCCGGCGCAGCGCCGGTCGCGGTTCTTCGGGTCCAACCAGGCGTGGGCGTACGTGGTCGAGGCGACGGTGCTGCTCGTCGTGCTGGCCGTGCTGGCGCTGCGCGGGCTCGAGTACGCCCTCGGCGTCCAGGACGGCGAGACGTGGGCGACGGCCGTGCACTTCCCGCTCACCGCGTGGTTCGGGGCCTCGTGGGTGGGCGTCGCGCCGGCGACGCTCGAGACCGCGGTCCTCGTCGTCGCCCTCGTGAAGATCCTGGTCTCGATGGCCTGGTTCGTCGTCGTGGGCCTGCTGCCGACGATGGGCGTCGCGTGGCACCGGTTCCTGGCGTTCCCCAACGTGTACGCCCAGCGGAACGCGGACGGCACGACGGCCCTGGGTCCCCTCACGCCGCTGCGCGACGCGACCGGTGAGCCGCTCGACCTCACGGCGGTCGAGGACCTCCCCGACGACGCCCGGCTGGGCGTCGGCGCCGTCGAGGACCTGCCCTGGAAGGGCCTGCTCGACGTCGCGACCTGCACCGAGTGCGGCCGCTGCCAGGACCAGTGCCCGGCGTGGGCGACCGGCAAGCCCCTGAGCCCCAAGCTGCTGACGCTCGCGCTGCGGGACCAGGCGGCCGCCACCGCCCCGTACGTCCGGGCGGCCCGTGCGGCGGGAGCCTCCGACGAGGCCGTCGCCGACCCGCACCTCGGCGTCGACCTTGTCGCGTCGGGCGTCATCGACCCCGACGTCCTGTGGGCGTGCACGACGTGCGGCGCCTGCGTGCAGCAGTGCCCCGTGGACATCGAGCACGTCGACACGATCGTCGACATCCGCCGCTACCAGACGCTCATGGAGTCCGCGTTCCCCGCGGAGCTCGGCGGTACGTTCACCAAGATGGAGCGGCGCGGCAACCCGTGGGGCCTGCCCGCGCGCCAGCGCCTCGACTGGGCGAAGGGCCTGGAGTTCGACGTGCCGGTCGTCGGGGTGGACGTCGAGTCCGCCGCCGACGTCGACTGGCTGTTCTGGGTGGGCTGCGCCGGGGCGTTCGAGGACCGCGCCAGGAAGACGACGCGCGCGGTCGCCGAGCTGCTGCACGCCGCGGGCGTCACGTTCGCCGTGCTCGGCGACGGCGAGACCTGCACGGGCGACCCCGCCCGCCGTGCCGGCAACGAGCTGCTCTACCAGACGCTGGCCGCGCAGAACGTCGAGACGCTGAACGAGGTGGGCGCGCAGCGGATCGTCGTGACGTGCGCCCACTGCTTCAACACCCTGTCGCGCGAGTACCCCGCGATGGGCGGACGGTTCGACGTCGTCCACCACACGCAGCTGCTGGACCGTCTGGTCGGCGAGGGGCGCCTGCGGTTCGCCCCCGGCACCGGCGACGACGGCACGGGCACCACCGTGACCTACCACGACCCCTGCTACCTGGGCCGGCACAACCAGGTGTACGAGCCGCCACGCGAGCTGCTCGCCGCCGCGGGCGTCACCCTCGCCGAGATGCCCCGCAACCGGGAGACGTCCTTCTGCTGCGGCGCGGGCGGTGCGCGCATGTGGATGGAGGAGACGATCGGCGAGCGCATCGGGACCGTCCGCGCGGCCGAGGCCGTCGCGACGGGAGCGGGCGCGATCGCCACCGCGTGCCCGTTCTGCACGGTCATGCTCAGCGACGGGGTCGCGGCGCACGCACGGGCGTCGGGTGACACGGCCGGTCCCGCGGACGGGACCACGCCCGTCGACCACGGCACCCGCCCGGCACCCGGCGCGGCGGCGACCGGCACCCAGGAGCCCGCCGGCCCGCGCCGGCCCGCGGCGGTCCCTGCGTCTGCACAAGTGGGCGTCCCCGAGGTCGCCGACATCGCGGTCCTCCTCCGCGACCGCCTCGCCGACCGCACCTGACGGCGGCACCCGCGGAGCGCCGTACTCGACGGCCGAGCGCGGTACCACCAGGTACCGCGCTCGATGGTCGGGTACCGCGCTCGGCGACGTCGAGGGCGGGCCGGTTCAGCCGCGGCGGGTGACCGCCTCGCGGCGCGCCGCCAGCAGGGCGACCGCGCCCAGCAGCACCGCGCTGCCCACCACCCACGCGACGTGCAGCGCGACGGGCTGCGTGGCCGCACCGGTGAACGCCGCGACGTCGGACGCCGGCATGACGGCCCGGTACGCGAGCTGCCCGAAGTGGAAGGTCGGCAGGTAGGGCGCGACGTCCCCGATGACGGCCGGCAGCTCCGACAGCGGGAAGAAGAACCCCGACGCGAACGCCAGCGGCAGGAACAGCAGGTTCGCCATGACGGTGGCCGCGCGCGGCCGCGCGAGGTAGGCGATCGCGAAGCCGAGGGTGCTGAACACCAGCACGCCGGCCGTCATGATCCCCGCGAACGCCGCCCACCGGCCCACGTCGAGCCGCACGCCGCCGGCCAGCGCCGCCAGCAGACCCGTGCCGGCCACGATGAGCAGCGCGTGCACCGCCGCGGTCAGGGACGTGCCGCCCAGGTACGCCGCCGTGGGGAACGGCGTCGCCCGCAGGGTCCGCAGCCAGCCGCGGCCCCGGTCCTTGGCCACGTTCTCCCCGAACGTGAACAGCGCGAGCGAGACGACGCCGTACGCGGTGAGCGACACGAGCATCGCCAGTCCGATGCGGGTGCCGCCCGGCAGCTGCGACGACGCGTTCGGCAGCCCGAACATCGCGTACAGCAGCACGGGGACGGCCACGGCGCCGACCGCGAACTCGGCGTTGCGGAACGACGCGCGCAGCTGCACCACGGCGGTGCGGGCCACCAGGCCGGTGCGTCCGCCGGTGTCCCGTGGCGCGGTGCCACCTGTTCGGGACGCGGCCGGGGTCCCCCCCGGGGACGTGGGCGTGCGGGGTGCGGTGCTCATGAGTCGTCTCCGTCCGGTCCTGCGCTCGAGCGCTCCTGGGTGAGGGTGAGGAAGACCTGCTCGAGGTCGTCGCGCCCGTGGCGGGTCAGGTCGTCCGGCGTCGCGTCGGCGCGCACGCGCCCGTCGGCGAGGACGACGACGCGGTCAGCGACGGCCTGCGCCTCGGTCAGGTCGTGCGTCGCGAAGACGACGGTGCCGCCGTCGGCCACGGCCTCGCGCGCCCGCTCCCAGAAGGAGCGACGCGACGCGACGTCCATCGCGGCGGTCGGCTCGTCCAGCAGCAGCAGGTCGGGGGCGCCGACGAGCGCGAGCGCGAGCAGCAGCCGCTGGCGCTCGCCACCGGACAGCGCGGTGACGACCTTCCCGGCGTGCCGGCCCAGGCGCGTGCGCTCCAGCACGTCGTCCGTGGCGTGGGCACGCGGGTACGCCCGCCCGACCAGCCCGACGAGCTCACGCACGGTCACCTGCTCCGGCAGCCCCGCGCCCTGCAGCATCGCGCCGACCCGGCCGCGGCGCGCACCCGGCGCCGCGCCCAGCACGCGGACGGTTCCCCGCGTCGGGCGCACCAGGTCGAGCAGCAGCTCGAACGTCGTCGTCTTGCCCGCGCCGTTCGGCCCGAGCAGCGCGACCAGCTCCCCCTCGTCGACGCGCAGGTCGAGGCCGTCGAGCGCCGCGACACCCCCGTACCCCTTGTGCACGTCCGTCAGCTCCAGCACCGCGGTCACGGCCCGCCCCTTCCCTCGTCCGCCCACCCCGGCCGGGTGCGCTGCGTCTCGGTCGACGCTAGGGACGACGGACCCCGCCGCGGACGTGCCGTCGGTCATCGATCCGGACCATGACCTCCGGCACTCCCGGCCGTCGACGGGCCCGGGTTACCGTCGTGCCGTGGACGTCCCCCGCAGGCAGGCGACCGGCACGACAGGGGCGCCCTCGCCCGACCGGCCGGTCGGCCTCGACGCCGCGACGGGTGGGGCGCCGGACCCGGACGCCCCGACCGCGCGCCGGCCGGTCCAGCGGTTCGGCGCCGGCGCCGGCATGGTCGCCGTCCTCGTCATCGGCCTGGCGCGGCTCGTCACCGAGGTCGCCGCGCCCGGTGGGGCGGTGCCCGGACGCGTGGTCTGGTGGGCCGCCTTCGCGCTCTACGTCGTCACGTTCGCGATCGACGCCGAGCTCGTGCGCGTGCGGCGGGCACCGCCCGCGCAGGTCCTGGTCGTGGTGGAGGTGGTCGCCGGCTCGGTGGCGTGGTTGGCGGAGCCGGGGACGGACTGGACGTCGGTGCTGTTCGTCGTCACGGCCGTGTCCGCGACCGTCACCTTCGGCACGCGCGGCGCGGTCGCCGTCGTCACCCTGCAGGCGGTCGTCACGGCCGTCGGGGCGGCGTTGGAGGGGCGCGGGATGGTCGGGATCCCGTTCACGGTCGCGATCTACACCGCGTTCCAGGTGTTCGCGGTGATGTCGGTGCGCACGGCCACGCGCGAGGCGCAGGCCCGCAGGGAGGCGGACGCCGCGCACGCCGCGCTCGCCGCCGCGCACGCGGACCTGGCCGCCGCGCACGCCGACCTGCGCGCCACGACCGCGCTGCTCACGGCCGCGGGCCGCGACGCCGAGCGCCTGCGCATCGCCCGCGACCTGCACGACGTCGTCGGCCACCAGCTCACCGCGCTGGCCCTCGAGCTGGAGATCGCGTCGCACCGGGCGGCCGCTGACGCGGAGGCGGGCCCCCACGTGGCCCGGGCCCGGAACGTCGCGAAGGACCTGCTGCGCGACGTGCGCGCCGTCGTCGGGGAGCTGCGGGGCGCGCCCGGTGGGCTGGAGTCCGCGCTGGAGGGCGTGCTGGCACTGCCGGGGCTCGACGTGGACCTCGACGTCGAGGCCGGGCTCGGCCTCGACGACGAGCGCCTCGTCGCCGTCGTGCGGTGCGTCCAGGAGGCGGCGACGAACGCGCTGCGGCACGCGCCCGCCGCGACCCGGCTGGCGGTGCGTGTGCGCCGGGACGGCGACGTCGTGGAGGTCGACGTGCACGACGACGGGCCCGGCGCCGTGGCGTGGGCGCCCGGGCACGGGCTGCGGGGCATGCGCGAGCGCGTCACCGCGCTCGGTGGCACGCTGGCCGTGGATCCCGGCCCGGGCCGCGGGTTCCGGGTGACCGCGCGGGTGCCGGCATGATCCGCGTCGTGGTCGTCGACGACCAGACGCTCGTGCGGCAGGGCATCCGCGGCCTGCTGGCGCTGACCGACGCCGTCGACGTCGTCGCCGAGGGCGCGGACGGCGACGACGCGCTCGCGCTCGTCGCCGAGCACCGCCCCGACGTGCTGCTGCTCGACCTGCAGATGCCGCGCCGTGACGGCATCGCCGTGCTCGAGGCCCTGCGGGCGGCGGACGACCCCACTCCGGTGCTCGTCCTGACCACGTTCGACGACGACGCGCTCGTCGCCCGTGCGCTGGGCGGCGGAGCGCGCGGCTACCTGCTCAAGGACGTCACGCTCGACCAGCTCGTCGACGCCGTGCGCCGGGTCGCCGCCGGCGAGCGGCTGTGGCAGCCCGCCGTCAGCGACCGGCTGCTGCGCGCGCTGCTGGACCGGCCCGCCCTGCTGGACGGCGCCGGCGTCGAGGGCGCGGACCGGCCCGAGCCGCTCACCGCGCGCGAGCTGGACGTCCTGCGCCTGCTGGCCGCGGGCTGGTCGAACCGAGAGATCGCCGAGACGCTGCACCTCGCGTCCGGCACGGTGAAGAACCACGTGTCCGCGGTCCTGCTCAAGCTGGGCGTCCGGGACCGGACGCGCGCGGTGCTGCGCGCGCTGGACCTGGGTCTCCTGGGCCGCTGACCGCGCGGGCGGCACCCGCCCGCCGAGCGGCACCCGCCCGCCGAGCGCGGTACTCAGCCGTCGAGCGCGGTACTCGTTTCCCCCGCGCTCGGCGGTCGAGTACCGCGCTCGGCGGTGGGGGGTGGGCAGGGGTCCGGGTGCCAGAAGGTCAGGCGGGCGCGCTTGGTCGGCAGGTCGACCTCGGGGCCGAGGACGGCGCCCGAGCGCTCGGCCACGCGCAGCATCGCCGCGTTGCGCGCGTCGGGCTCGCCGACGACCCGCGTCGCACCGGTCGCGTCCGCGAGCACCTGCGCGACGGCGGGCACGAGCCGGTGCGCGTAGGCCGTGCCCGGGCGGACCTGCGGCGGCCGCGCGCCGACGAGCACGTGCATGCCCAGGTCACCGGCCCGCACGTCGTAGACGTCGCCCACCGGGTCGTGCGCGGGCTCGTACGCCTGCACCAGCGCGACGGGCGTCCCGTCGGCCCGCACGAGCAGGGCGTGGTGGTGGTCGACCGTGGCGACCCCCGCGTAGGTGGCCCGCAGCTCGTCGACGCCGAGGTCGGCCAGGCCCCAGAACGCCGTGCCGCGGGCCGTGCACCACGCGTGCAGCGTCGGCACGTCGGCGTCGAGGTCGAGCACGGTGGTCGTCAGGCGGCCGAGGCCGTCGACGGTGCGCTCGTCGACGACCGTCCCGCCGGGCAGGCCGGCCCACCGCGCCGTCAGGCCGACGTCCTTCACTCCCCCACCACCGCCCGCTCGGGCGTCAGCAGCGCCCAGTCGGTGACCACCTCGACGGTGCCCGCCGCCGCCCAGGTCGGGTGCTGGTCCGCGAAGTGCGGGCTGCGCGGGTCGCCGCTGCTGCCGAACGGCACGCCCCAGCGGCTGCGCGACCGGTCGCCCAGGTCCCACACCCACCGTGCGACCGACCCGCGGAACGCACGGTCCGTCACGCCCGGCACCGACCCGGTGCACCGCACGGTGTCCTGGTCGCCGCCGAGCGGCAGCGCGGGCACGGACGGCACGGTCGTGCCCGGGACGTCGGCCAGCACGTGCGCCGGGAGGACAGTGTGCCGGGCGCCCCAGGTCCCGCCGTCCGCGCGGGCGGCGACCTCCTCCAGCGCGGCCCGCACGTGCGCGGGCCCGTCGATCCCGAGGTCGGCGCGGCCGAGGAGTGCGGTCAGGGCCGCGCCCACGCGCCCCCGCAGGCCGAACCACGCGTCGAACGCGGGGCCGGCGTGGTGCGGAACGTCGAGCGCGCGGAGGGCGGGCTCCTCGACGAGACGCGCGACCAGGGCGGCGCGCAGGTCGGCGAGCAGGGCCGCCTCGGCGGAGTCCGCGTCCAGGTGCAGGTCCCACGCGAGCAGCCGGTCCCGGACCGCGGCGGCCGCAGGGCTCAGGCCGTCGAGGTCGGCGGCGTACCGCAGCAGCCGTCCGGCGCCCGCCCAGTGCGTGTCGCCGTGGACGTCGCCCAGGTCGTCGATGCGCCACAGGGGGCGTCCCGCGAGCAGGTGCGCGATGCGCGCCGCGCGGTCCGGTGCGTGGACGCTGCCGTGGTCACGCTCCGCGGCGGCCGGTCGCTCGTTCGCGTCGACGGCGACGTCCGTGACCTCGCGCGGCGCGGCCAGGACGCGCCACGGGCGCGGGGCGTGCGTGGGGTCCCACGCGTGCAGCGACAGCAGGCGGTCGTCCGGGGCGCGGTCGGCCACGCGGCCCGCGTCGAACGTCAGCACCATCCCGGCCGAGTCGGCGGCCAGGACGCGGTTGACGGGGTCGACCCAGCCCGCGAGCGCGGCGGCGACGTCGTGCGCGGTGCGGGCGCGCAGCAACGGACGCAAGCACGCGAACCCGAGGTCGGCGTCGACCTGCGCCTGCAGCCGCACGGACCGCGCCTCCTCGAGCCCGGCGCGCGGCAGGGCCCCGGTGACGACGCCGTCCTGGTCGACGGGACGTCCCGGCGGCATGCCCCGCACCACGACGGGCCCCCGGGCGGTCTCCAGGACGTCGACCGTCAGCGGCTCCCCGCCGCGCACCCGCACCTGCACGGCGCGGGAGGCGACGGGCTCCACGCCCTGCGGGCCGATCGCCTCCCAGCGGCCGTCGTCGCGGGTCAGCAGCAACTCGCGGTACACCTCGGTGGCGTGCGCGACGGCGTTGGTGATGCCCCACGCGGCGTCCCCGGTGTGGCCGAAGTGCGGCAGCCCGGGGACGCCGGGGAACGCCAGACCGAGCACGTCGTACTCCGGGCACGCCAGACGGATCTGCTGGTAGGGGCCGGGCAGCTCGAGGACGCGGTGCGGGTCGCCCGCGAGCAGCGGCGCCCCGGAGTCCGTGCGCGAGCCGTGCAGGGCCCAGGCGTTGGAGCCGCTGGTCGGCCCGTCGGACGCCGGGTCGAAGAGCCGCACGAGGTCGGGCGGGTCGACGTCGGCGAGCCCGGTGTTCGGCGCGTACCGCGCGGCCCGCACGACGTGGTCGTGCCACAGCACCCGCGGGAACGTCGAGAACAGCGCGTGGTCGGCGAGGAAGATCCCGAGCGGCGCCCACGCCGGCCACGGGTCGTCCGGCGTGCTGCCGCCGAGCACGCGGTCGAGCTCGTCGACCTCGACCGGCCGCGGTGCCGACGCGAGCCCAGCGTCGACCCCGGCGGTGTACGCGTCGACCCACGCCCGGTCGTCGTCGCCGAGCGCGGCGTACGCACGCTGCGCCAGACCCGGCAGCCCCAGGCGGTGCGCGACGACGTCCCACGCGATGCCGCCGTCACCGATGTGCTCCGCCAGCCGGGCCTCGGCGCGCCACCGGTCCGTCTGCACCTGCCACGTGCGGTCGCGGGCCGTCACCCAGCCCTGGCCGTACGCGAGCGCGAGCTCGTCGGACGCGCGGACGTGCGGCACGCCCCACGCGTCGCGGAAGACCTCGAACGTCACGTCAGGCAGTCTCGCGGGTCGCGCGCGCCGCGGCCGGTGCCTCGGCGGTCGGCCCGCCCGCGCCACCCGTCCGGTCGTCGTCCTGCCCGGCGACGGCGCCGCGCGCGACCGGGTTGGCGAGCGTCCCGGCGTAGATGAGCGACGACGACTGGTCGGCCAGGTCGACCATCTGCAGCGTGTTGCGCAGCTGCAGCCGGTTGAGGCAGGAGTGCGCGAACCGCGAGGCGCGCAGGTCGACGCCCGACGC
This sequence comes from Cellulomonas wangsupingiae, assembly GCF_024508275.1. Classification (NCBI taxonomy): domain Bacteria; kingdom Bacillati; phylum Actinomycetota; class Actinomycetes; order Micrococcales; family Cellulomonadaceae; genus Cellulomonas; species Cellulomonas wangsupingiae. Next base: position 228,681 of record NZ_CP101989.1, on the reverse strand, counting down.
CAGGTCGGGGTGGTCCGCGGCATGGGCGTCGATCGTCTCGGCGACGACACCCCAGAACGTGCCCTCGGTGAGCACGCCGTCGGTGACGAGCACCGCGGCGAGGTGCCGCAGCACGCCGTCGAGCACGTCCGTGAAGATCGCCAGCGCCTTCTCGTCGTCGTCGACGACGGCGCGGATGCGCTGCACCGCGGCCGGCAGGGGCCGGTCGGACAGCACCGCGACCTCCTCGCCGATGTCCTTGAGCAGCGCGCCGACGGGCACGTGGTCCTGCCACACGAGCAGCACGTTCTCGCCGTGCGGCATGAACGCCAGGTCGTGGGCGCGCAGGCAGTGCACGAGCGGGCGCAGGTAGACGCGCAGGTAGGCGCGCAGCCAGTCGGCCGGGTCGAGCCCGGACGCGCGGACGGCGACCGTCGCGAACGCGTCGCCCGCGGCGTCCCGGTGCAGCAGCGCGGCCATCGTCGTCGCGCGCTGCCCGGGGGCGAGGTACGCGAACGGCTGCTCGCGCCACAGCGCCGCGAGCATCTTGCGGTGCGCGTTGGGGCGCGGCGTGCGGTGGTAGACGTCGCCCGTGTACCCGACGGACGCGCGCTCGCGCAGGACGCGGACGCCGCACCCGACGAGCTCGGGGTCGGTGTCCACGAGGTCCGCGACCCAGTCGTTGATCGCGGGCGTCGCGCGCATGTACGCCGGTGACAGCCCGCGCAGGAACCCCATGTTCTGGATCGCGAGGGCCGTCTTCACGTAGTGCCGGTCCGGGCGGTCGACGTTGAGGAACGTGCGGATCGACTGCTGCGCGCGGTAGGTGTCGTCGGACTCCCCCAGCAGGACGAGGTCGCGGCGCGCGACGTCGGGGGCGAACGTCACGGCCACGCGGTGCTCCCACTGCCACGGGTGCACGGGCAGGTACCGGTAGTCGGCGGGGTCGAGGCCCAGGTCCCGCAGCCGCCCCTCGAACCGCGCGCGGGTGGGGGCGTCGAGCTCGTGCCGGTACAGCGCGTCCTCCGTGAGCCCCGCGCCGGTGGCGACGTGGCTGAGCGCGCGCCGCGCGGCGAGCCACACCAGGCGCACGGGCCGGCCCGCCTCGGGGGCGTAGGCGTCGTGCTCGGCGACGCCGAAGCCGATCCGCCCGTTGTTCGCCACGAACGACGGGTGCCCCTCGGTCATGGCCTGCTCGACGGTCGCCAGGTCGGCGTGCAGCAGGTCGGCGCTGGTCGGGCCGCCGTGCGCACGCCGGTACGCGTTGCTCGCGAGCGTCGCGGACAGCTCCTCCAGGTACACGGCGAGCAGGTCGTCGTCGATGCCCAGCAAGGGCTGCAGCTCGAGCACCAGGTCCAGCACGTCGAGCGGCGCGGGTCGCCCGGCGACCTCCCGGGTCACGGTCGCGCCGTCGACCGCCCAGTGCTCGAGGGCCAGGCGGCGGGCGCGGAACCGGTACACCGTGCGGCCGCCGGGGGGGTCGAGCGCGAGGACGTACGCCCGTTCGCCCTGCGGGCCTGCGGTGGCCGCGCGGTCGAGCGCCGGGGCCAGGAGCCGCTCGTGCGCGAGCTCCGCGAGGGCCTTGGTGACGAGGTGCCGCTGGGCCGCCTCCAGGTGCTCGGGCGTCAGGTGGTCCGCGGGGTGCGGCGGACGGTGGGTGGGCCCGTCCGCGGGGTGCGGCGCCGCGGGCGGCGCGACGGGAAGGTCGGTGAGCGTCACCGGTGCTCCTGGTGGGTCGTGGCGGCGCCGAGCCGGCTGGTCGCGAAGTCCTCGCGCGTGCACACGGACAGCGCCGCGCGCTTGCCGGGCAGCTCGATCTCGCGCACCACGCGGAAGCCCGCGGCGGCGTTCTTGGCGGCGATGGCGGTGTTGCGCACGTCGGGCTCGACGACGACGCGCTGCGCGCGCAGCGTGCCGAAGCAGAACCGCAGGGTCGCGGCCATGACGGCGTCGGTGAGGCCGTGCAGGGGCGCGCCCTGCGGCGGTGCGACGAGCAGGTGCATCCCGACGTCGCCCGCGCGTGCCCGATACAGGCCCTTGAGCAGCACGCGCGCCGGGTCGTACGTCTCGACCATGAACGTGGGACGGCCCGCGACGCGGCCGATCCAGGCGTGCTCGTCCGTCGAGGCGGCGAGGCGCTGCTCGTAGGCCAGGACGTCGTCGAGCCCGAGGTCGGTCATGCGCCAGAACGCCGACGCGGGGTGCGTCAGCCAGTGGTGCAGCACCAGCGAGTCGCGCTCGGGCACGACGCGGTCGAGCCGCACGGGCCCGATGCGCTTCCACGCCTCGTCGCGGACCGTCTGCGCCGACAGCGGCTCGGTCTGCATGGACCGCCACGTGGTCACCGCGCCACCCCGCCCGCGAGCGCGACCGTCCCGGCGGGCGCCGGTGCGCCGTCCGTCGGCATCCCGAACTCCTGGAACGCGATGCGCTGCTCGCGCGGGTACACCTCCCGGCCGCACACCGCGGCGAGGATCGTGGACGACCGCCACGCACCGAAGCCCAGGTCCGGCGCGGTGACGCCGTGCGTGTGCTCCTCGCCGTTCTGGACGAACACGCGGCGGCGGCCGCCGTCGACGGAGTAGTCCCGCCCGACCGCCAGGCGCCCGTGCTCGTCGTGGTCGAGGCGCTCGGCGATGGGCGCGAGCGCGGCGGGCGTGCGGGCGGCGTAGCCCGTGGCCAGCACCAGCGCCTCGGTCGTGCGCTCGTGCTCGACGCCGAGCTGCGCGTGGTGCAGCCGCAGCAAGTAGCGCTCACCGTCCCACACCGCCTCGCGCACCTCGGTGTCGGTCAGCAGGGTCGTCGGCACGGGCCCGGCGGCGCTCATGCGGTAGAGGGTGTCGTAGATGTCGTCGACGAGGGAAGCACTGATGCCCTTGGACAGGCCGCGCTGCTCGCGCGCCAGGCGGTCGCGCAGGGCCGTGGGCAGGGCGTGGAAGTGGTCCGTGTACTCCGGCGACGTCATCTCCAGCGTCAGCTTCGTGTACTCCATCGGGAAGAACCGCGGCGAGCGCGTCACCCAGTCCAGGCGCGGACCGCCGGGGCCGGTCGCGTCGAGCAGGTCGCGGTAGATCTCGGCAGCCGACTGGCCGGACCCGACGACCGTCACCGACCCGGCGGCGCGCAGCCGGTCGCGGTGCGGCAGGTACTGCGACGAGTGGACGACAGGCCCGTCGAGCCCTCGCAGCGCGGCCGGCACCACGGGCTGGGTGCCGACTCCCAGGACGACGTGCCGCGTGCGGTACTGCTCGACGCCGTCCGCGGTACGGGCGTGCACGACGTAGAGGTCGTCGTCGTGCGGGTCGACCTCGACCGCCGTCACGTCGCGGCCCCAGCGCAGGCTCGTGAGCTGCTGCGCGACCCAGCGGCAGTACGCGTCGTACTCCGCCCGCAGCGGGTAGAAGCTCTCGCGGATGTAGAACGGGTACAGCCGCCCCGTGGCCTTGAGCCACGCGAGGAACGAGTACGGGCTGGTGGGGTCGGCCATCGTCACGAGGTCCGCGAGGAACGGCACCTGGATGGTCGCACCGTCGAGCATCATGCCGGGGTGCCAGCGGAACTCCGGGGCGCGGTCGAGGAAGACGGTGTCGAGATCGAGCGGGTCCGCGAGCGCGGCCAGGCCCAGGTTGAACGGGCCGATGCCGACGCCGACGACGTCGTGCACGGGGGCGTCGGGACGGACGGTCGCGCGCGCGGTCACCGGGCCACCGCCTCGTCCTGGCGGAGCAGCTCCTCGCCCTCGAGGAGCGCGGCGGCGGTCTGCCGCACGAGGTCCAGCACGCCGCGGACGTCGTCGACCGTGGTCGCGGGGTTGAGCAGCGTGAGCTTGAGGCACGGGCGGCCGTCGAGCGTGGTGCGGGCGACGAGCGCGCGGCCCGAGTCGAACAGGACGCGCCGCACGCGCCCGACCAGGGCGTCCGCGCGGGCGTCGTCGAGCCCGGCGGGCTGGTAGCGGAACAGCACGGTCGACAGGTCGGTGGGCGACAGCAGCCGCAGGTCGGGGTCGGCGTCGACGACGTCGTGCACGGCGGCCGCCAGGGAGATGGTCGCGTCGACCATCTCCCCCAGCCGGTCCGGGCCGAGGGCGCGCAGCGTCGCCCACAGCTTGAGGGCGTCGAACCGGCGGGTGGTCTGCAGCGACACGTCGACCTGGTTCGGCTCGTCCTCGCCCGCAGGGTTGAGGTAGTCGTTGTGGTGCGCGACGAGCCGCAGGTCCGCCGCGTGCCGCACGAGCAGCGCGGAGGACGACACAGGCTGGAAGAACGCCTTGTGGAAGTCGACGGTCACCGAGCGGGCGCGCTCGACGCCGTCGAGCAGGTGCCGGCACGTACGGCTGACGAGCAGCCCGCACCCGTACGCGGCGTCGACGTGGAGCCACACGTCGGCGGCGTCGCAGGCGTCCGCGACGGCAGCGAGGGGGTCGACGCAGCCGCGGTCGGTGGTGCCCGCGGTGGCGACGACGGCCATGGGGTGGCGGCCGTCGCGCTCGACGTGCCGCAGCGCGATCGCCAGGGCGTCGGGGCGCATGCGGCCGCGCTCGTCGACGGGCACGAGGCGGACCGCGTCGGGCGCGAGACCCAGGAGGCGCGCGGACCGCTGCACCGAGAAGTGGCTGGACGCGGTCGCGAGGACGACGAGGTCCGCAAGAACCGCCCCGGGCCGCGTCGCGAGGGCGTGCTCGCGGGCGACCAGCAGCGCCTGCAGGTTCGACTGCGTCCCGCCCGACGTGAAGACCCCGCCCCCGGCGACGAACCCGACGCGTCCCGCCGTCCACGCCACGAGCCGGCGCTCCATGAGCGTGCCGACCGTCGACTGGTCGTACGTGTCGACGCTCGGGTTGACCGCCGCGAGCACGGCCTCGGCCGCGACGGCCGGCAGCGCGACCGGGCAGTTGAGGTGGGCGGTGTACGCGGGGTCGTGGAACCACACGGCGTGCTGCGCGAACAGCTCGTCGACCTCCCGCAGCGCCGCGGGCGTGCCGCAGCCGGGGCCGTCGAGGTCGACCGCGTCGACGAGCGCCTGCAGGTGCTCCCGGCTCGCGCCGGAGAACGGCTGGGTGGTGGTGCGGAACCGGGTCGCGACCCGGTCGACGGTGCCGCGCAGCGCGTCGACGTAGGCGTCGGCGCTCGCGGCGGACAGCAGCTCGGGCACGCGTCGTACTCCCCCTGGACGGACGCGTGCCGCGGACGGACGCGTGGTGAGGACTGCCTAAGTGAGGCTCGCCTAACCTACGCGAACAGGAGGATTCGTCAAGGGCGGGCCGCAGGCCACCGACGACCCGGCCACGCCGTCGGCTCGTGCCCGGTCCGTGGACATCCGTCCAGGTCAGCACCTCGCCGCCGGGGAGCGATGCGGTTCAGGGACGCGCGGCGCGGCGTGCCGCAGCGGCCCGGAGGCGGTCCGCCAGGACCGCTATCTCGTCCCGCAGCGCGTCCGGGGTCACCACCTCGAAGTCCCAGCCGAGCCCGGCCAGCATGCGGGCCATGCCGTCGAGGCGCTCCGCGCGCGCCTCGAGCAGGACACCGTCGGCGTGCTCGCTCAGGCGCCCCACGCTGGCCGGCAGCTGCTCGCGCGCCTCCGCCAGGGTGGTCCGCAGCACGACGGCGACCTCGTGCGACCACCGCACGGCCCCGATGCCCGCCACCACCTGCGCGCCCGCGTCGAAGTCGGCGGGCACGTCGTAGGAGCCGTCTGCCTGCCCGACCGAGGCGATGCGGTCCAGGCGGAACGTCCGCACCTCGCCGCGACCGTGGTCCAGCCCGGTGACGTACCAGCGGCCGGAGTGCAGGACCACGCCGTAGACGTCGAGCTCACGTCGCGACTCCCGGCCGTCCCAGGCGGTGTACGCGATCGCGACGGTGCGGCGCGCCTGCGCGGCGGAGGCCAGACGCAGGAGCGTGTCCGTGCCGGCGGGCACGGCAGCACGGACCGGCGCCGTGAACTGCGCGGTCGACAGCAGGCTCTCGATCCGTCCGCTCAGGGCCCGCGGCAGGACGCGCGTCACCTTGGCCAGCGCGCCGGCGGCCGCCACGCTGCCGGTGGTGGCGAGGCCTGCACGCTCCGCGAGCGTGAGACCCAGGACGACGGCCACGGCCTCGTCGTCCGTGAGCATCAGCGGCGGCAGCTTGTGGCCGGGCGCGAGCCGGTACCCGCCGTACCGGCCGCGCTGCGACTCGACGGGGATGCCGAGGTCGGCGAGGTGGTCGGCGTAGCGGCGGACCGTGCGCTCGTCGACGCCGAGCACGGCGGCGAGGTCGGCCACCGTGCGCTGCCTGCCCGTCTGGAGCAGCTCGAGCATCGCGAGGACGCGAGCGGTCGGGCGGGTCACGAGCCTCCTCCGCACCGCGGGCGGTGACCCGTCGGACTCGTTCTGCATACCGGGCGGATCCTGTCCACAATGAACACTAGCGTCGCGGTCATGACCACCACCTACGTCCTCGTCCCCGGCTTCTGGCTCGGCGCCTCGGCCTGGCGCAGCGTCGCGGACGCGCTGCGGGAGCAGGGCCACGTCGTGCACGCCGTCGACCTCACCGGCATGGGCGAGCGCGCCCACCTCGCCACGCCCGCGACCGATCTGACGACCCACGTCGACGACGTCGTGCGGCTGCTGGAGGAGCAGGACCTGCAGGACGTCGTGCTCGTGGGTCACAGCTACGGCGGGCTCGTCATCACCGGCGCCGCCGACCGCGCGCCGGAGCGCGTGGCCCGCCTGGTGTACGTCGACACGGGCCCGTTGCCGGACGGCACGGCCCAGGCCGACTTCGACGGGCCGGAGGCCCGCTCGGCCAACGAGCGCGTCGTCATGACCGACGGCGACGGTTGGAGGCTCCCGCCGCCGCCGTGGGCCGTGCTCGCCGCCGGCGTCCCCGAGGTCGACGACGCCGCCGTCGCCGCGCTCGTCGCCGGCTCGCAGCCGCAGCCCTGGCGGACCGCCACCGAGCCGGTCACGCTGACGGGCGCGTGGGAGCGGCTGCCCCGTAACGGGGTGCTGTGCACCTTCGGCGTCGAGCAGGTGCGCGAGATGGCGCGGCACGTGCCGCTGTTCGCGCACATGGTCGAGGGCGACTGGACGTACGTCGAGCTGCCGACGTGGCACTGGCCGATGGTGAGCCGACCGGCGGAGCTCGCCGAGGTGCTGGGGTCGGTCGCCGGGTAGGCGGGCCGGGCTGGGCCGGCCTACGTCGGGCCTGCTGGCGAGCGCACCGACCTCGGCGGCGTGTTCACCTCACGGGGTTCGCGCCGTCGACGAGTCCGAGAGCCCGACCGGTGCTGGATCCGATCTGAGCTGGCCGCCGGGCACCAGGGCCCTCCGCGGCAGCAGGCGCCTCCCGCTCACCGCCGCAGCGGGAGCCAGTCGAGGACGTTCACGATGTGCTCGTCCCAGAACGCCCAGTCGTGGTCACCCGGGTGCACGTGCGCCTCCACGTCGACGCCCCGCGCCGCAGCCCGCTCGACGAACGCGTGCTGCGTGTCGAGCAGCTCGTCCTGCGCACCGCAGGTCGCGTACAGCGCGGGCAGCGTGGCCGGATCGGCGCGGTCGAGCAGGGCGAGCAGGTCGTCGTCGGTGCCCGCGGGGTCGGCGCCGCCCCACACGTGCGGCACGAGCTCGTCGCGCACGAACCGCGCCCGCTCCCCGCCGACGACCAGCGCCCCCGACAGGCTCGCCGCCGCCGCGAACCGCCACGGCTCGCGCAGCGCCCACTTGAACGCGCCGTACCCACCCATCGACAGGCCGGCGACGAACGTGTCCTCGCGGCGGTCGGAGACACGGAAGAACTGCTGCACGGCCCGCGGCAGCTCCTGCGACAGGAACGTCCAGTACCCGCCGCCGTGCACCTCGTCCGCGTACATCGACCGGCCACCACGCGGCATGACGACCGCGATCCCTCGCTCGGCGACGTACCGCTCGATCGACGTGCGGCGCGTCCAGATCGTCTCGTCGTCCGAGAGCCCGTGCAGCAGGTACAGCACGGGCGGCGGACCCTCGACGTCGGCGCCACCCATGCCGATCTGGCCGCGCGCCGACTCGGGCAGCAGCACGGTCGCGGCCGTGCTCACCCCAAGCGCCTCGGAGAAGAAGTGACAGGTCAGCAGCGCCATCGCCGGTGGTCCTTCCGTGGCCTGGTCCTCGTGTGGGCCTGGTCCGACCGTAGCCCGGGACCTCCGCGCGTGCCGCGGACAGGCGTCCGACCACGGGAGGACGCCCCGACGGCGCGGTCGCGCCTACCGTCCGGGCGTGGCTGCTCGGACCGTGATCGCGCTGGCCGGCAGCGTGCTCGTCGCCGGCTACGCCGTCCTGCTCGGCGTCGACGCCCTGGTGCTCGACCCACGGGCCGCGGCCCCCTGGCTCACCCCCGCCGAGCTGGAGCACGCGCTGGCCGGGAGCGACTGGCGGTCCGCGCGGACGCTCGTGCTCGTCGCGGTGGCGCTCGGCGTCCTGCTGCCGGCCGTCGGCGTGGTGCTGGTCGCACGGCTGCGCCCGCCCGCCCGCGCGGTGGCTGCCGCCTACCTGGTCCTGCTCGCGCTCGGAGGGCCGGTCGGGTTCGTCGTGACGTTCTCGACGGGCATGACCGTGGCCGACGAGCTCGGGGTGTCCGGTGGCGTGCACTCGTCGACGGGTGTCGCGCTGCGCGTCGTCGCGGGCGTCGCGTCCTGCGCCGCCGTCGCCGCGGTGGTGCTGGCCGCACGCCGGCCCGCACCCGCCCGCGCAGCGCGGTAGCCGACCGCCGCCGGCTCGCCCGGGTCCGCTGACCCGGCCGCGGTGCGCACGCGGGACGACGACTCGTCATCCCGCGTTCGCGCGGCGTTGGTTTGATCTCTGTCAATATAGAGCCATGTCGAACCAAGCCGACGGGAGGCCGCGCCTCTCGATGCTCGACCGCTGGCTGCCGGCCTGGATCGGGACGGCCATGGTCGCCGGCCTGGTGCTGGGCAGGTTCGTCCCCGCTCTCGGTGACGGGCTCGCACGCCTCGAGGTCGGGGGCATCTCCCTGCCGATCGCGCTCGGGCTGCTCGTGATGATGTACCCGGTGCTCGCGAAGGTCCGCTACGACCGGGTCGCCGCGGTGACGGGTGACAGGCGCCTGCTGGTGAGCTCGCTCGCGCTGAACTGGGTCGTCGGGCCGGCGCTGATGTTCGCGCTCGCCTGGCTGCTGCTGCCCGACCTGCCCGAGTACCGCACCGGGCTGATCGTCGTGGGCCTCGCACGGTGCATCGCGATGGTCGTGATCTGGAACGACCTCGCCTGCGGCGACCGTGAGGCCGCCGCGGTGCTGGTCGCGGTCAACTCGGTGTTCCAGGTGGTGGCGTTCTCGCTGCTGGGCTGGTTCTACCTCACGGTGCTGCCGGGCTGGCTGGGTCTGGACTCCGCGGGCCTGGACGTCTCCGTCGGGCAGATCGCGGTCAACGTCGCCGTGTTCCTCGGCATCCCGCTGCTCGCCGGCTTCGCCTCCCGGTGGATCGGTGAGCGGGCGCGCGGGCGCGACTGGTACGAGGAGCGGTTCGTCCCGCGGGTGGGTCCGTGGGCGCTGTACGGGCTGCTGTTCACGATCGTGCTGCTGTTCGCCCTGCAGGGTGAGGCCGTCACGTCGCGACCGCTCGACGTCGCCCGGATCGCGCTGCCGCTGCTGGTCTACTTCGGGGTCATGTGGGCCGTGGGCCTGGCCGCCGGGCGTGGCCTCGGGCTGGGCTACGCGCGGTCGACGACGCTGGCGTTCACCGCCGCGGGCAACAACTTCGAGCTCGCGATCGCGGTGGCGATCGGGACGTTCGGCGCGACCTCGGGCCAGGCGCTGGCCGGTGTGGTCGGTCCGCTGATCGAGGTCCCGGTCCTGGTCGCGCTGGTCTACGTCAGCCTCTGGGCGCGGGACCGCTGGTTCCCGCCCTCCCCGACCTCCCCCTCCGCCGCCGAGCCGCAGGAGGCACGCTCATGACGACGACCGACGTCACCGCGGGCGGTGGCTGCACACCGCAGACCTCGCCCGCCGACCGCGCGATGGGAGCCGACGCCGCGGCCCACGTCGCCGCCACCCTCAAGGCGCTGGGTGACCCGCTGCGCCTGCGGATGCTGTCGCTCATCGCCGCCACGCCGACCGGTGAGGCGTGCGTGTGCGACCTGGCCACGGTCGCCGACGTCTCCCAGCCGACGGTGTCCCACCACCTCAGGCTGCTCAAGGACGTCGGCCTGCTGACGTCCGAGCGCCGCGGGACCTGGGTGTACTACCGCGTGCAGCCGGCGTTGCGCGGTGCGGTCACCACGCTGCTGGACTCCTTCGCCCCGGCCGCGGCGCAGGCCGCGACCGCGGTGCCGCTGGCCGGCCTCACCGACGCCGAGGACGCCCTGGTGCGGATCGCCGACCGGCTCGTCGCGACCTTCCCCGACCGCGACCCCGGGGCGGTGCTCAGCGTGGTCCGCGAGTCCTACACCGGTCTGGCCCGGTCCTCGGCGCTCCGCTCGCACCTGGTCGTCAACGCCGAGCGCTTCGCCCGCCAGCGGCTGACCGACACCGCCCGGTCGCTGGACGCCGCGGGCACCCGCCCGCAGGTGCTGTTCGTGTGCGTCGCCAACGCGGGCCGCTCCCAGCTCGCCGCCGCCCTGCTGCGCCACCACGCCGGCGACGCCGTCACCGTCCGCTCCGCCGGGTCGACGCCCGCCGCGGACGTGCACGCCGCGGTCCGCCCGCTGCTGGCCGAGCTCGGCGCGGACGACGACGCGTTCCCCAAGCCCTTGACCGACGACGCCGTCCGGGCGGCGGACGTCGTCATCACCATGGGCTGCGGCGACACCTGCCCGGTCCTGCCCGGCAAGCGGTACGAGGACTGGGTCGTCGGCGACCCGGCCCTCGCCTCCGAGGCCGGCGTCCGCGCGATCCGCGACGAGATCGACCGGCGCGTCCGCGCGCTGCTCACCGACCTGCTGCCCGACCTGACCCTGCCCAGCACGTGACCCCCGTGGAGACCCGATGAGCGACACCAAGCCGTCCGCCCTGTTCGTCTGCGTGCACAACGCCGGCCGCTCCCAGATGGCTGCGGGGTACCTGCGGCACCTGTCCGGCGGGGCCGTCGAGGTCCGCTCCGCCGGGTCCCTGCCCGCCGAGAAGATCAACCCGGTCGCCGTGGAGGCGATGCTCGAGGAGGGCATCGACATCCGGGCCGAGCGCCCCAAGGTCCTCACCGCCGACGCGGTCGAGGCGTCCGACGTCGTCGTCACCATGGGCTGCGGCGACGTCTGCCCGATCTTCCCCGGCACGCGGTACGAGGACTGGGCCCTGGCCGACCCGGCCGGCCAGGGCATCGAGGCGGTCCGCCCGATCCGCGACGAGATCCGCGGCCGCGTCCTGGCCCTGCTCGCCGAGCTCGGCGTGGAGCCCGTCACCGCCTGACGCGGACGCGGCGAAGGCCGCACCCCGGGTGGGTGCGGCCCTCGCGTCCGGTTCGCGCCGGGCAGCGGGACCGGCCACGCCCGGGGGCGGCTCGCGCTGGTGAACCGCCGTCGATCACGCGTCCTGGGGTGCGGGCTTGCGGGCGCGCACGATCGCGCCGTGCATGCCGTCGGCCACGGTGTGGGTGAACTCGACCTCGGCGTCGACGAACCCCGCCGCCGCCAGGCCCTCGAGGTACTCGGTGCGCGACAGCGCCCCGGCGATGCACCCGACGTAGGACCCGCGCTCGGCGCGCTGCTCGGGAGTGAGATGGTCCTCGGCGACGACGTCCGAGATCCCGAACCGGCCGCCGGGCACCAGCACCCGGAACGCCTCGGCCAGCACCGCCGGCTTGTCCGGGGACAGGTTCACCACGCAGTTGGAGATGACGACGTCGACCGTCGCGTCGTCCAGCGGGAGGTCCTCGATCGTGCCCTTGCGGAACTCCACGTTCGTCGCACCGGCCTTGGCCGCGTTGGCGCGGGCCAGGTCCAGCATCTCGTCGGTCATGTCGACGCCGTAGGCGAACCCGGTCGCTCCGACCCGCCGGGCGGACAGCAGCACGTCGATCCCGCCGCCCGAGCCCAGGTCGAGCACCCGCTCACCCTCGCGCAGCTCGGCGACCATCAGCGGGTTGCCGCAGCCCAGGGACGCCGCCAGCGCCTCGGCCGGCACCGCCGCCGCGTCCTGCGCCCCGTACAGCGCGGCGCCGAACCGCTCGTCGATCACCAGGTCCGTCGGCCCGTCCGTCGGCCCGCACCCCCCGACCGGGTCCCCGCCGCAGCAGCCCGCGTCCCCGCTGCCCTGCACGGCTGCCAGCGCGTAGCGCGCCCGGACCTGCTCCCGGATGTCCTGTGCCATCACTTCTCCTCATATTGATGCCCGTCGATACCCGAGAGTGGACCAGGCATCGACGGCTGTCAACATCGACAGGCGTCAATGCGTGGCGCATGATGCCTGCATGGCTCTCGACCTGCTCCCGGTGACCTCGACCGCGTCGACGGGCTGCTGCAGCCCCGCCACCGGCTCGACGATGAGCGCCGAGGACGCCGAGCGCACCGCCCGCACGCTCAAGGCCCTGGCCGACCCGGCGCGGCTGCGGCTGCTGTCGCTCATCGCCGCCCACGACGGCGGCGAGGCGTGCGTGTGCGACCTCACCGAGCCGGTCGGGCTGTCGCAGCCGACGGTGTCCCACCACCTCAAGGTGCTCACCGACGCCGGCTTCGTCACCCGGGAGAAGCGCGGGGTCTGGTCGTACTACACCCTCGTCCCCGACGCGGTCCGGGCGCTCACCGCCCACCTCGGTGCGCACCTGCTCGACGCGGTCGACGCATGACGACGCTGCACCGGTCCGCGCTCCCGACGTCACCGACGACGTAGCCCGCGACCCAGGAGGCCGGGCGCGACCCGAGGCGTGCACGGTGGCCGCACCCGCCGGGCGTGGCAGCGTGCCGGTGTGGGACACGCCCCGGTGGGACACACCGGGCGTTTGACGCTGGTCACCCGAACGGCTGAGGTGGGGCGTCACCCACCCCCTTGACCTGCACCGGAGGTCCGCGTGCTCGCCGCCACCGTCCCGCCCCGCCGCACGGACGCGACGGGACCGGCCGCACGATGATGGGGGCGCACCACGCCGCGTGCGGGGCGGCCGCGTGGGTCGCGGTCGCCTCCACCGCGCCGTACACCCTCGGGTGGTACCCGGTGTCGCCGCTGGGCGTCGTGGCCGGCGCGCTCGTGTGCGCGGGTGCCGCGCTCGCCCCGGACGCCGACCACCACGACGCGACGATCGCGAACTCGCTGCCGCCGGTCTCGCAGTGGGTGTGCGACGCCGTCGGCGCCGTCGCGGGCGGGCACCGCAACGGCACGCACTCGCTGCTGGGCGTCGCGGTGCTCACCGGTGTCGCGTGGGCGGCCGGGCACCTGACCGTCGACACCGAGGCGCTGGGCGAGCTCGCGCTCGGGGCCGGGGTGCTGTCGCTGCTGCTGGTGGCGTTCGCGGCGCAGGCGCTGCGGCTCGGGGGGAACCGACGCCTGCACGCGTGGGCGCTGGCCCTCGCCCTGGCCGGGTTCGTCACCGTCGCCGCGCCGACGGAGTGGACGTGGCTGCCGGTGGCCGTCGGGCTCGGGGCGAGCGTGCACGTCGTCGGGGACCTGCTCACCACGGGCGGGGTGCCGCTGCTGTGGCCGTGGGAGCCGCGCCCGCCGCGCTGGTGGCGACGCACCCCGGTGCTGCGCGACGTGTGGCGCTCGGGCGGCAACGTCGCACTGCCCGTGCTGGGGTCGGCCGGGTCGTGGCGCGAGTGGCTGATGGTCGTACCGGTCGGGCTGTACGCGACGTACGGGGTCACCACCGCGGTGGCCGCCGGCACCCTGACCTCGCTGGGCTACGACGCGGACGCGGTCCTCGGCCGTGTCGTCGAGCTCGCCGGTGCCGTGGTCGCGACGGCCGCGGTCATCGGCACGGCGCCGCTCCCGGGCTGACGGGCCTGCGGCCACCGGCGCCACCGTCGACAGTGGGCGCCCGTGACACCGCACCCGGGGGCCGACCCGCCGTCCCTGGCAGGTCGGCCCGCTCGCGCTACCCCGCCTCGACGGTGACCCGCAGCGGACGACCGAGGCCCACCGCCAGCCGGTCGACGCCGTCGTCGAGCGCGCGCCGGGCCGCCGGGCCCTCGTGCGCCCACCGCACGGTCAGGTCGCCGTCGCGCTCGGCCCACGTCCCGACGACCACGCCGCCGACGACCACCAGCGGCGTCCCGCGGGTCGCCGCGGTCCGCCACGCGGGAGGGACGACGTCGCGGTCCGCCGTGCCGGGGCCGAGCACCCACTGGTCGTACCCGGGCAGCAAACGCACCGCGTCGGTGGGCTCGGTGGCAAGGAGGTCGTCGACGTCCTCGCGCAGCACCAGCGCGTCGCGGCCGCCGACCTGCACGGTCGCGAGCCGGTCGGCCACGTCGGACGTCCACCCCGCCAGCCTGCGGCCCGCACTCAGCCCGCTGCCGAGCCAGTACTGCAGACCGTCAGGCGTCGTCGGGCCGTACGCCCGGACGTACGCCTCGACCGCGCGAGGCCCGGCGCCGTCGAGGTCCGGGACGCCCGGCCACCCGGGGACGTGCGCGAGCGTCTGCAGCGTCGTGCGACGGTCGCGGGTGGGTCCCAGGCAGAGGTCACCCTGCCAGGCGAGCGCCTTGAGCAGCGTCCACGCCCCGCCCTCGACCGCCGGCCCGAGGTGCCGGTACGCGGGCCGCGCGGTGAGCGCTGCGACCAGCTCGTCGTGCGTGAGCGGGCCGTCGTCCAGGACCTCGCGGACGGTCGCACGGAAGGCCGGCCAGTCCTGCGGCTCGAGGCCGTAGTGCTCGCGCCAGCTCCGCAGCTCCCACTGCCGCCCGGAGCCCCGGACCGCCAGGTGCACCGCGGCGTCGTCCGGCGTCATGACGTGCACGCTGCCGCGGAAGGTGAACGTCCGGATCAGCCGGCCGTCCGCGAGCGCCGCGGCGACCTCCCCTGCCGTGGGCGCCGCCTGCCGCGTCCGCACCGCGAGGTCGACGTCGGACTGCGCGGCGACCGCCACGAGGCCGCCCACGACGTCCTCGGCCGTGGTCGGCCCGGCCTCCAGGAGGCCGTGCCGTCGCAGCCGCCAGGCGAGCGCCTGCGGGACGGTCACGGCCGGGGCGGTCACCGCGTCCGCGCCCCGACGAGCGCGTCGAGCACGATCCGGGCAGCCTCGGCCAGCGGCGCGTCGGCTCTGTCGGCGTCCGGGTCCGGCCGGTCGGTGCAGATGGCGAGGACGACCGGCGTGCCGTCCGGTGTCCCGGGCGCGCCCGGCCAGACGACCGCGACGTCGTTGCGGGTGCCGTACGCGCCCGACCCCGTCTTGTCCCCGACCGTCCACCCGGGCCGTGCGGCGGCCCGCACGAGCGCGTCGCCCGTGGTGTTGCGGACGAGCCAGTCGGTGAGCACGTCGCGCTCGGGGGCCGCGAGCACGTCCCCGAGGACGAGTGCCCCGTACGTCCCAGCGAGCGCGCGGGGCGTGCTCGTGTCGCGCTCGTCGCCGGGGGTGTACCGGCTGAGGTCCGGCTCCCAGCGGTCGCTGCGCGTGACGTCGTCGCCGGCCCCCCGCAGCCAGGCCGTCAACCCTTGCGGCCCACCCGCGCCGCGCAGGAGGAGGTTGCCCGCGGCGTTGTCGCTGTACCGGACGGCGGCGTCGCCCAGCTCGCGCCACGTCATGCCGGCGCCGACCCGGGCCTCCGCGAGCGGCGAGTACCACACGAGGTCGTCCGCGGTGACGGGGACGACCTCCTCCAGCCCGCCGACGCCTCGCGTCGCGAGCACGGCGGCCGCGGCCAGCGGCTTGAAGGTCGAGCAGAACGCGAACCGCTCGTCCGGGCGGTGACTCACCGTGCCGCCCTGCGCGGTGTCGAGCGCGTGCAGACCGAGGCGCACGCCGTGGCGCGCCTCGACGTCCGCGAGCGCGGCGGTGAGGTCCAGCGGCGGCGGCGTGGGTGAGGGAGTCGGCGACGCGGTGGGCGCGCGGGTGGGCGACGGCGTCATGCCCGCGTCGGGGCCGGCCGGGGCGCACGCGGCCGCGAGGGCGACGAGGCCCAACCCGAGCACGGTGCGGCGCGTCGGCGGACGACTGGTCGAGTCGCTCACAGGAACAGGCAGAACGGGTGGCCGTCCGGGTCGAGCATGACCCGGACGTCGTCCTGCGGCTGGGGCGACGCCTCCCGGGCACCGCACTCCAGCGCCCACGCGACGGCCGCCGGCAGGTCGTCGACCTGGATGTCCAGGTGCTGGGTCGAGCGCTGCTCGCCGGGGCGCGCGGGCCACACCGGTGGGCTCCACTCACGCTCGTGCTCAAGGTTGATGGTCATGCCCACTTCCCCCGGCATGGGCTTGACCATCGCCCACATGATGCCGTGCGGTTCGTCCGGCGCCGCCTCGTCGAGCGCGGTGATCCGCCCTCCGAGCAGCCGCGCGTAGAACTGCGCGGCCTCGTGCGGACGCGGGGTGCCGATGGTGATCGACGTGGCGCGCAGGCGGGGCGCACCGCTGGAGACGTGCTCACCGGGCGGGATCGTGCCGAAGGTGTCGTCGCTCATGGCCCCCGATGGTGGCACCGGGGGCCGACACCTGCACGGAACCACCCCTCCCGGCGGGTTCGCCCGCCCGCCACCCCCCCGCCCAGCGCGGTGGTCGACCGCCGAGCGCGGTACTCGTTTCCCCCGCGCTCGGCGGCTGAGTACCGCGCTCGGCGGGTGGTGGGTGTTGAGCCTGTTGAGACAACACGGGGTTCGGTGAGCCCTCGGCGCAGGTCACGGCGTCTTCAACAGTTCGAATGCTGCGATCTACGACGTCGCGGTGCGGTACTTTGAACGTTCCCCTTGTGCGTGACGCGGACAGAGGGAAGAGTCTGATCTGCGAGGGTCCTGGTTCCATTCGATCCTTCCCCCCGGAGCCGAACCCTCGCTCTCAGGAAGTGATGCGGGTACCCAACCGGGGTGCCCTAAGTGACGGCGTGGTGCTGGAAGTCGAGTTTCGCGACGGTGCTGGTCGTCATTGGGTGCGACGTGCGAATGGCGACCTCCTGCGACGGAGGGATCTCGAGGCTCTCACCGTCGAGCAGCGGGAGATCGCCGTCTCGCTGAAGCCGAGCGCGATCCGTCTTTCGCGTCCTAGCGGCAGTACGAAAAACCGGGAATGTCTGGTGTGGACGGCTGCCTAAATGCTGAACGGGTGCTATCTGAGCAACCCCGCCCCGCGAGCGTGACCCGACCGTCACACTGTGCCCATGGGGTTCTGGAGCAAGCTGTTCGGGAAGACCGCCACGACCACGCCGCCCACCACCGGCCGAGCCCAGCAGGTGGTCGTTGTCGCATTCCGTGAGCTCACCGCACCGGACCCGCTGCGCCACTTCTCCCCCGAGAGTGGGTACGCGTACCTGTGGCCGTTTGCTCAGGAGCCGCAGGTCGGGCAGTGGGCGATCGCACCGGGGCTCGACGGGCCGGCGAGCGTCGTCGTCGGGGCGATCGGCCTTCCGGCCGGCGCGCGAGGGATGACGCTCAAGGCCCTGTCGGGGTTGATCCCACCCGCGCAGGTCCAGCGCGCCCGTGACGAGGCAGCCCAGGTGGCGCAACGCGCCCGTGATGAGGTCAACGCTGCCGCGCGCGTACCGGCGCGCGGGTGGAACGACGACCTGCGCGAGGTCGAGCGAGGCCAGTCGTGGGGGCCCATCGAGGTCGACGACGAGCACCTCCACCGTGCGCAGATCGCACGGATCTTCCACCACATCGGGTACCTCGAAGGTGGTGAGACGTTCCAGAAGGCGCGCCTGCTGCCCGAAGGACGGGGGCGGGTCCGGGTGGAAGTCTTCGGCGAACCGGTCGGGTACGTCGGAGCCGCGAACGCGTCGATGGTCTCCAACTCCGTGGCACGCATCGGTCGGGGCAACGTCGCGGTCATCGGCGCACGCATCTGGGCAACCGCCGAGGACGGCACCTGGCGTTCGCGTGTCACGCTCGAGCACGGTGCTTCCGGGCGTGAACGCGACAACCGTGCCGAGCGGATCGCAGCCGAGGCCGAACAGGCGGCCAAGGCCGAAGCGCGCCGGGCGCGAGAGCAGGAGAAGGCCGCGAAGCATCAGCTGGAAGCCACCGCGCGCGCCGCCGGGTCGTTCGACGGTGAGCACTGGACGATCCGCAAGCCGGTCGTGACCCAGCTCAAGAAGAACGGCAGCATCGCCGAGGCTGCTGCACTCCTCGAACGGTGCGTGACCGCTGCGGAAGCAGAAGCTCGCGTGAGGGGTGGGGCCCCGGAGCAGTGGCCCACTACGCAGCTCGGGATGATCCTGCGCGCGAACAAGGACACCGCTGCTGAACTCGCCCTGCTCGAGCAGTACGCCACCGCATGCGGGACTGCCCCGATCCCCGACCGGATCGCCGCGAACCTCGACCGGGCCCGAGCAACAGCGTGACTCAGTCGGGACTGCTGCACTTACGGGCCATACTGTGGCGCAGGCCTTGCTCACAGCATTAGGAGCACCTCCGCGGAGTCGCAGACCCGCCCCTCCTCGAACGTGAGTTTCTGAACCTCATCCGCAGGAATGGTCGGCGTCGCGATCCTTCGCAGATGGCGAGGCTGCGTAAGGGACCCGCCAGCGTCGTTCCCCCCTGGCCATTGTTGCTTCCGGGCGGCTACTTTCAAGGTCATGATGCAGCAGGTCAGCGCTGTGGCGGATCCCATGACGGAGGTCTTCCACGGTGACCAACGCCCTGTGCCGCACCTGGTCCACTACGTCGGACGTCAGCGCGGCGACGACACAACCCTCGTATCCGGAGTGTCGCCACCCCGGGGCTCGGGTCACTGCGTCCGGCGCGACCGATCCGGCCGTCCCACCCGCCGGTCGATCCCTCTCTCGCCTCGGCGGGCGGCAGCACCATGACGCGCAGCAACCCGGCGGATAGTTTGACCAACCGAGAGCCCCGGGACGGCTGGCTGGTCAAGGAACGACGCTCGGAGCTGGTCAACTGCCGTACATCTCGACACCTGAACCGACCGGCCTGCCCCGCCTCCGAAGGGACAGCCAGATGACTCGCGAGCTCGTGGACCGCACCGGCACCCCCGTGACGATCGCGCTCGAACGCGCCGAGCCGGTGAGCGCCTACACCGTGAGCGTGGCCGGCGAACGCGTCGGCAGGGCCGACTTCCTGGAAGGGCCGGAGTCCCACGAGCGGGTCTTCTTCCACACCGAGGTCGATCCGCGCTTCGGGGGCCGCGGTCTCGCCGGTCTGCTGCTGCGCGAGGCACTGGCGGACAGCGCGCGGGAGGGCCTGACGGTCGTGCCGGTCTGCCCGCTCTTCGCACGCCACCTCGCGACGCACGGCGACGACTACCTCGCCGAGGGCGGATCGTTCCGCCGGCCTGCCCGCGCCGACATGACCCTCGTCAGGCGTGCCGTGCAGGGCAGTGAGTGAGCGGAGCCCTGAGTGAGCCGATGAGTCCGGCCGGAGTCCAGCCGGGCGGGCGGTCCGGGCGCTACTCGCCGCCGCTGAAGAACCCGCCGTCGAGGAACCGGCTGTAGCGCAGCCGCAGCGCGCGCTCCGTGCTCGCGGCGATCGTCGCGACCACGAGCGCGATGTTCGCCGTCTCCGACAGGCGGAACGGGCCGGTCCACGGGCCGATGACCTGCGCCACGGGCGGGATCGCGGTGAGCTGCTCGACGATCTGTGGGGCGCCGAGCACGAGCGCGACGAGCAGCACGCTCACCGACGCGAGCGCCAGCGCGCGGCTCACCGCCGGGTGGTTCCGGTCCAGGCGGGCACGCCACCCCTCGGCCGTGGCCGGGTCGGGCACGAGCTGGCGCACCGACCCGTCGTGCCGCACGTGGTGGATGCGTCGCAGCCCGTACCCGCTGGCCGCGACCTCGATGGTGCCGTCCGGCACTCCGAACGCCGCGGGGAGCTTCGCGGTGGCGTGGTGCAGACCGTCGACGTAGAGCTCGGCCCGCGCCTCGCCGTCGTCGTCACCGCCGTGCCGGACGTCGACGGACCAGGTGCGCGGCGCGCCGGCCGGGTCCGTCAGGTGCAGGTGGAACAGGGAGCGGGTGAGCAGGTGCCAGGGGCGGTAGGGCGTCAGCGCGTGCCCGTCGCCGGGCTGCACCGTCGCGGTCCTGCGTGTCATGGGTCCTCCTCGTTGTCCTCCGGTTCGGGTGTGCGGGTGCCGCCGCGGCCACAGGGGCCGCGACGGCGACATCGCTGCGAGGTCTCGATCCGGGGTCTCATGCCGTCAGACCCCCACGACGTGGGTGAGCGCGAGCCAGAGCCCCACCGTGGTCAGGGTCGTCCACAGCACGATGGCCACGGCCTGCCAGAGCAGGACCCAACGGCGAGGGCTCCCGCCGGCGACGAGGATCGCCGCGGTGAACTGCGTCGGGATCGCGAACGGACCGAGGATGCTCGCCCCGGGGACGCCGAAGCGGTTGAGCCACGTGAGGACGCGCTGGCGCCCCTTCGACAGCGGCTGGGCGGGCTCCGGTTCGGCGAACCCGTCGACCGCGTGGACGTCCGGGGTGGCCGGGCCGCCGACGGTCGCCTTCACGCGCGTCCGGTGGACGACGGCCGTGCGGGCCCGTCCGGTGAGCGCCACCACGAGCGCCACGGACAGGAAGTTGCCGGTGGCGGCGGCGACGCCCGCGACGGCCGGGTTCAGCCCGCCGACGAGCCCGACCATCGCGCCGAGCTCCCCTTCGACGAACGGGACGGCGGCGGCGAGCATGATGATGAAGGGCTGGAAGAACTCGGGCACCTGGGCCACGAGCTCCTGGAACCTGACGATGAGCTCCTGCAACGGGGTCATGATGTCGTCTCCTTGCGAGTCGTGGATCGAGCGGTTCTCGATCACGACCCGAGGAGACACCGTGTTCTCGGAACAGGGTCAAGGGGTGGGTGGGCGGGCACGGTCGAAGCTCGCGGACGCGCACTTCACCGGGGTGTGGCGACAGGCCCGCATGACCCCGGCCTGGCCTGTCACTCCAGGGCGGTACCCGAGTCCCTGGGCTCGGTCAGCTACAGGTCCAGCACGGAGCCGGCATCGCTCGGCGCACCCAGAGCGTGGAGAGCTTCGTAGAGCGCGTCGTCAGGACTCCCTCCGAAGCGCGACAGTGCGTAGGCGTTGACCGCTCGCGCCCTGCGGAAGGCGGTCTCGTAGGCGCCCGCGGGCGCCGTGTCATCGTCCTGGACCTGCCAGGCGATGACGTCGAGCTGCTGAAGCTGGGCGGTGACCGCCTGCTCGTCACCCTCAGGCGTGCCGAGGTCCACGACCTCGAGCGCGTGAGCCGCCGCCCGCGCTGCGACGCGACGGCGCTCGACCGCATCGAGCGACGCAAGTACTGCCGCCACGTCGGGCCACTGCCCGTGAAGACGATCCACCTCCCGAACAGTAGGAGGTTCAGCCGTCGGCGTCGCCGCGCGCCGCCAGGACCTCCTGCGCGATCTGGTACCCGAGGAGGGCGGCTCGCGTCAGGACGTCACGCTGTGCCGGGTTGTACAGCGCCGTCACGGCCTCGACGAACGTCTCCTGCACCACGGGCCCGCTCTTCGCCTGGTGCGCCGCAGGGTCGGTGAGCCACGGGTAGTCGACGAGGTTGCGCGCGATGCCCTGCGCGAGCTGCTCGGCGGCGCGCTGGCGCGTCGGCTCGTCCGCGTCGGGCGGCAGCGCCTCGAACTCCTTGTCGTTGTCGCCGAGCTCGGCGTCCTCCTGGACCATGTCCCGCAGGTCGGCCAGCGCGCGCTCGTCGTAGAGCTTGGAGTAGATGTGGATCACCGACCTGTCGACCTCGGAGAGGTGCTCCGCCACCGACGCGAACCCCGCGGGTACGTCGGGCGGTGCGTTGTTGCTCAGGATCGCGGCGATCTCGCCCCGCGCCTGCTGCAGCTGCTCGATCTTCGCGGCGAGGTCGGCGTCCACCTCGCGCAGCCGATCCGCCGTGCCCGCGCTGTCGGCCACGCGGTCGACCTCTGAGAGCGGCACGCCCAGCTCGGCGAGGCGCCGGATCCGCAGCAGGCGCACCAGGTGCGGCACGCCGTACTTCTTGTACCCGTTGTACCGGCGGTCGGGCTCGGCGAGCAGCCCGAGCCGGTGGTAGTGCCGGATGGTGTTGACGGTCGTCCCCGCCAGGTCGGCGAGCTCGCTGGTGCTCCAGGCCATGGTGCGCTCCTCGTCCGCCGGCGGTGCCGAAGTCTGTCAGTCGCGGGCTACCCGCCGCAGCAGGTCCAGCAGCGTGCGCTGCTCGTCGTCGTCGAGCACCTCGAGCCGCGCGCGGGCGCCCTCGTGGCGGCGTGCGGACATGCGGTCGAGCAGGTCGTGGCCGGCGTCGGTGAGCTCGACGAGCGTCGCGCGGCGGTCGTCGGGGTCGGGGACGCGCCGGACCCAGCCGTCCTGCTCGGCCTGGTCGACCTTCGACGTCACGGAGCGGGGCGCGACGTCGAGGGCGACGGCCAGCTCCCCGAGGCGGCGCGGCCGGTCGCACCGGTCGAGGGTGCGCAGCAGGCGGAGCTGACCGGGGGTGATGTCGTCGCCGAGGCGCTCGGCGGCGTCCCGGCGGACGGTGCGCAGCACGTCGTGCAGGAGCTCGAGCAGCTCCTCGGACGGCTCGGAGGGACGGTTCCGGTCGGGTCGGGGCCGTCCCGCGGTGCCCCCGGGGGGCGCGCAGTCACCCGGGCGCGGCTGGTCGCCGTCCGGTTCCTGCGCGTCGTCCGTCACGGCCCCGACGTTACCGGGGAACACCCGAGAGGTGACCATCACTCATGGTGAGGCACGCTCAGCTGTCCTTCGGCGGGGCGACCATCTGGACGACCGGAGCCCTCCGGGGCCCCCGGGTCCTGCGGCGCTGCCTCCCGGTACGTCCGCGAGATCGTCCGGTACGCCCGTGAGCGGAGCCCGAGCGCGGCGACGAGCGCCATCGTCAGGCCGCCGACGAGGAACACGAGCCCGATGCCGCGGGCCTCGCCCTCGCCGAGCAGCGGGCGCAGCGCCTCCCGGCCCGCGTCCGAGCGTGCGTACGGCAGGATCCACAGCTCGGCAAGGGGTGCCACGAGGAACGCCGCCACCGGCGCGGCAGCGCTCTCCAGCGCCATCGCCAGGCCGAACACCCGGCCCTGCCGCTCGAACGGCACGACCCGTTGCAGCACCGTCTGCTCGGTGGCCTCGACGACGGGGATGAGGCACATGTAGAGGAAGAGCCCGGCGACGTAGAGCACCGCCGACTCCCGGACGGTGAACGTCGCCCCGAGCACCCCCATGACGACGACGACGAGCAGCATCGTCCGCATCGGGTTGCGCCCCAGGCCCCGGGCCGCCACCACCGCGCCACCGACGAGGAAGCCGGTCGAGCCGAGCGCGAGCATCAGCCCCCACATCTCGACGGAGAACAGCTCCAGCCCGTAGGGGTCCATGAGCGCCATGTAGATGCCGCCGATGAGGTTGTTGAACGTCGCGAACACGATGAGCGCGAACAGGCCCTGCGCGGCCCGCACGACGGCGATCGACCCGCGCAGGTCGATCGCCGCGCGACCCGTCCCCTCCGCCGCGGCGGCGACCCGGTCACCGGGGAAGCGCACGACCATCAGGTGCGCGATCGTCAGCACGAGGAGCCCGAGGACGACGACGACCGTGCCGCCCATGCCCAGGAACGCGATCGACAGACCGCTGACGACGCTCGTCGCGATGAACGAGACCCCTTGCACGGTGCCGACCAGGCCGTTCGCCCGCGCGCGGTCCTCGTCCGGGACGAGGATCGTCACGCTCGTCGACAGCGCGAGGTTGCGCATGTGCTCGACGACCGCACCGACGAGGACGATGCCCGCGAACACCCAGAACCACGGCGCGCCGAGGTCGAGAAGCGCACGTTCCGGCACGAGCAGGAACACCCCGCCGGCGAGCGAGAACGCGAGCAACGAGAACACCGTCGAGGCCCGCATGACGGCGAGCTTGCGGTGGTGGTCGACGAAGCTGCCGAAGAAGACGGCGCTGAACGAGACGGCGAGCATGTACGCCCCGCCGATGAGGCCGGTGGCCAGCACGGAGCGGGTCTCGAGGTACGCCCAGAACGTGAGGGCCCACCACAGGTAGTTCGTCGTGACGTTGGCCACCGCGGTGTTGGCGAGCAGGTGGCCGAAGGTGCGCATCGCGGTCGGCGGGGAGCTGCCGTCGTCGGGCACGGGAGACCTCCTGGGCGGGTGACGTCTGCCGGGGTCGACCGTCGCCGGCCGCAGAAGTCGTCGGGGTACCGCCGCTTCGGCGGTGCCGATCTGCTACACCCTCAGGATGGGACCAGCCGGACGGCGACGGAATACCTGAGAGGTGACTATTGCTCATGGTGAGGTAACCTCAGCATGTTGCGCGGATCGACCCGCGCCCTCCGACCCCTGGAGGTCCTCTTGACCCACCCCGGACCCGTCCCCGGCGGCCGCGGGATGCGCGCCTTCGGCCAGGACCGCGAGATCGCGCGCCAGCGCCTCGCCCCCGGCACCCTGCGCCGCATCCTCACCTTCGCCCGCCCCTACCGCGCCCAGCTCGCGGTCTTCCTCGTCCTCATCGCGCTCGGCGCCGCCGCCGGCGCCGCCACCCCCTGGCTGTTCCAGCGGCTCATCGACGACGGCATCGCCGCCGGTGACACCCGCCTCGTCGTCGGCATCGCCGCCGTCGTCGCCGCCCTCGCCGTCGTGTCCGCCGCGCTCGGCGTCGGCGAGCGCTGGGTGTCCGCCCGCATCGGCGAGGGCCTCATCCACGACCTGCGCACGGCGGTGTTCGACCACGTGCAGCGCATGCCGCTCGCGTTCTTCAGCCGCGCCAAGACCGGCGCACTCGTCCAGCGCCTCAACGGCGACGTGCTGGGCGCGCAGCAGGCCTTCACCGCGACGCTGTCCAACGTCGTCAGCAACTCCCTGACCATCGTCTTCGTGCTCGCCGCGATGCTGTCGATGTCGTGGCAGCTCACGCTGCTCTCGCTCGTCCTGGTGCCGGTGTTCGTGCTGCCCGCGCGGTGGTTCGGCCGCAGGATCGCCGGGATCACGCGCGAGTCCTACGAGCTCAACGCCGACGCGTCCCAGACCATGACCGAGCGGTTCAACGTCGCCGGCGCGCACCTCGTCAAGGTCTTCGGCGACCCCGCCAGGGAGTCCGCCGCCTACGCCGAGCAGACCGCCCGCGTGCGGGACATCGGCGTCAAGCGTGCCCTGTACTCGACGTGGTTCCGCATCGGCCTGACCACGGTCGCGGCCATCGCCACCGCCGTCGTCTACGGGGTCGGCGGCCTGCTCGCGATCCGGGGCGAGCTCACCGTCGGTGTCGTCGTCGCGCTCGCCGCGTACCTCGGCCGGCTGTACGGCCCGCTGACGGCCATGTCGAACGTGCAGGTCGACGTCATGACGGCCCTCGTGTCGTTCGAGCGCGTCCTGGAGGTGCTCGACCTCGAGCCCACCGTCAGCGAGAAGCCCGACGCCACCGACCTGCGCGCCGCGGTGGCCCGCAACGGCGCGACCCTCGAGCTCGACCACGTCGGCTTCCGCTACCCGTCCGCCGACGAGGTCTCGCTGGCCTCCCTGGAGTCCGTGGCGACGCTGAGCCGCGACCCGGTGGCCGACACCCTGCGCGACATCACGTTCCAGGTGCCCGCCGGGGCGATGGTCGCGCTCGTCGGGCCGTCCGGTGCCGGCAAGACGACCATCTCGCAGCTCGTCACGCGCATGTACGACCCGACGCGCGGCGCCGTCCGCATCGCCGGGCAGGACCTCCGCGACGTCACCGCCGCGTCCCTGCGCGACACCGTCGGCGTCGTCAGCCAGGAGGCGCACCTCTTCCACGACACGATCGCGGGCAACCTGCGCTTCGCGCGTCCCGACGCGACCGACGACGACATCGAGCGGGCCCTGCGCGGCGCGCACGTGTGGAACCTCGTCGCGTCCCTGCCGGAGGGCATCGAGACCGTGGTCGGCGACCGCGGCTACCGCCTCTCCGGCGGCGAGCGGCAGCGCCTCGCGATCGCACGGCTGCTGCTCAAGGCCCCCGACGTCGTCGTGCTCGACGAGGCCACCGCGCACCTGGACTCCGAGTCCGAGGCCGCCGTCCAGGCCGCCCTCGACGAGGCGCTGGTCGGGCGGACGTCCCTGGTCATCGCGCACCGGCTGTCCACCGTGCGGCAGGCGGACCTCATCGTCGTCGTCGACGCCGGGCAGGTCGTCGAGACCGGCACGCACGCCGAGCTGCTGGCACGCGGCGGGCTCTATGCGGACCTGTACCGGACGCAGTTCGCGCCGGCCCCCGCGACCGCCTGACCCCCCACCCCTCCCCGCGAGAGACCAATCCAGTCACGCCCCCAGGGGCGCGAGAGAGCAATCCAGCCACGGACCGCTCCAGAGCGGTGAGCTGGATTGCTCTCTCACCACCACCTGGGGGGACCGGACCGCTCTCTCACCATCACCTGGGGGGACTCGATTGCTCTCTCACGGGTGGGGGGGTGGGGTCAGTGGACGAGCTTCAGCCCGACCACGCAGCCGACGATCCCGAGGATGAGCAGGATCTTCACCAGGCTCGCCGGCTCGGCGCCCGTCGCCATCGCCCACGCGACGGTGATCGACGCCCCGATGCCCACCCACACCGCGTACGACGTCCCGGTGGGCAGCTCGCGCATCGCGTAGGCGAGCCCGCCCATCGAGCCGAGCACCGCGACGCCGAAGACGACGGTGGGCACGAGGCGGCTGAAGCCCTCGGACCGGCCGAGCGCTGTGGCCCAGACGGCCTCCAGCACCCCCGACACGACGAGGACGAGCCAGGCGAGGGACGTGGCGGACATGGGTGACCTCCGTCGGCCGCCGTCTTGTCGCTCTCCGGGTACGGCGCCGCTCGTCCGGGGGCCCGCGCTGAGACCGGACCCGTCGACCATGGTCGCACGCGGCCGCCCCGCTCCTCCTCCGTGAGAGAGCGATCCAGTCACCGCCCAGCAGACCGACCCCGTCGTGGCCGTCATCGAGGGTGGGTTCACGGACCCGTTCGAGCGCGGCAGACGAACGCCGAGCGCCGTACCAACGGGTACCGCGCTCGGCGACTGTCTACCGCGCTCGGCGGAGGGGGTGCGGTCGGTCAGCAGGCGCCGGACTCGTAGTCGCGGATCGTGTCGACCTTGGCGGCCGAGGCCGACGTCGTGTCGAACTCGTGGTCCAGCCACTCGCGGACCAGCACCTTCGCGAGCTCCAGCCCGATGACGCGCTGCCCCAGGCAGAGCACCTGCGCGTCGTTGGACAGCACGGAGCGCTGCACCGAGAAGGTGTCGTGCGCCGTCACCGCGCGGACGCCGGGCACCTTGTTGGCGGCGATCGCCATGCCCAGGCCCGTGCCGCAGACCAGCAGCGCGCGGTCGGCCGTGCCGTCGGCGACCTTGCGGGCCGCCGCCACCGCCACGTGCGGGTACGCGGTGTCGTCGTCGGCGTGCACGCCGACGTCCTCGACGACCTCGACGCGCGGGTCGGCGCGCAGCAGGTCGGCGAGCGCGTCCTTGTACGTCAGGCCGGCCTCGTCCGCACCGACCACGATCCTCGCGACGCTCACGGCGTCTCCTCTCCCTCGGGTACGACGGTCGACCGGACGGCCGCCACGATCGCGGCGAACGACACGGCTCCGGGGTCGGGCGTGCCCACGCTGCGCTCGGCGAGCGGACGTGCGCGGCCGAGGCGCGGACGCAGGTCCGCGGTGGCCTGCGCCGCGGTGCGTGCGGCCTCGAGCGCCGCGTCCCACGCCGCTGCGGGCGCCTGGCCCGCGCCCGCGGCCTGCTCGAGCGCGGCGGCGAACGGCTCGGCGGCGTCGACCATGGTCTTGTCGCCCTGCTTGGCGCCACCCAGCGTGACGACGGCGGCGACGCCGGCGCGCGCGGCGGCGGCCGCCCGCGCGGCCGGGTCCGCGACCGGTCGGGCGGCGAGCGCGTGCGCGACGGCACCGATGCCTGCGCCCCACAGGACGCCGGACGTGCCACCGGCGCGGTCGGCCCAGGCGCGGCCCGCGTCCCGCAGGCACGCGACCGCTCCGTGGCCCGCGTCGGCGGCGGCCGCGGCAGCGTCCGCCGCGGCGCCCGCACCGCGGAGCATGCCGCGGCCGTGGTCACCGTCGCCGGCGACGGCGTCCAGCCGGCCCAGCTCGGGCTCGAGCTCCGTCAGGAGCTCCCGGACGCGCGCCAGAGTCGCGACGACGACCTGCGCCTCGGCCGCGTCCGTGGGGTCGACGACCCGGGCCGCGTCCTGCGACGGCGTGGCCGTGGCCGCGACCGTCCGCTCCGCAGCCGGCGCCGCGGGGACCGACGGCGTGGCGGTGACCCCGACCTGACCCCGCCGGTAGGCCGGCGTGTGCGCGGGCGCGCACCACCAGCGCTCGAGGTCGTCGTCGAGCCACACGAGCGTCAGCGAGCAGCCCGACATGTCGAGGCTCGTGACGAGCTCGCCGACGTCCGGCTGCACGGCCTGCAGCCCCGCGGCGTCGAGCAGCGGGCGCACGGCGCGCCAGAGGACGAACAGCTCCTCGTACTTGGTGCGGCCGAGCCCGTTGAGCACGACGCCCACGCGCGGACCCGCGTCGGCGGGCCTCTCGCCCAGGAGCCGCTCGACCAGGAGGGCGGCGAGCTCGCTCGCGGTGCACGCGGGCATCTCGCCGATCCCGGGCTCGCCGTGGATGCCGACGCCCAGCCCGACCGTGCCCTCCGGCACGGTGAACAGCGGCTGGTCGGCACCGGGGAGCGTGCAGCCGTCGAACGCGACGCCCAGCGTGCGGGTGCGGTCGTTGGCGTGACGGGCCGCGGCGACGACCTCGTCGAACGACAGGCCCTCCGCGGCGGCCGCACCGGCGACCTTGAACACGACGTGGTCGCCCGCGATGCCGCGGCGCCGGGTCACGTCGTCGGCCGGTGCGGACGCGACGTCGTCGGTCACGACGAGGAACTCCGCGGGGATGCCGCGCGAGCGCAGCTCGTCGCGTGCGAGCGTGAAGTTCATGACGTCGCCGGCGTAGTTGCCGGTGAGCAGGAGCACGCCCGCGTCCCCGGCCGCCGCCGCGCCGACCGACACCGCGTCGGCCGTCGAGGGCGACGTGAACACGTTGCCGACGACCGCGCCGTGCGCGTAGCCGGGGCCGACCAGGCCGCAGAAGGCCGGGTAGTGCCCCGACCCGCCACCGACGACGACCGCGACCTGCGACCGCGGCGCGGGCACGGCCCGCACGACACCGCCGGGCACGCGACGCACCTGGTCGGCGTACAGGTCGACGAACCCGTCCAGCGCGTCGTCGACGAACCGCGCCGGGTCGTCGGCCAGGGGCCTCACCACGTCTGCTCCTTGGCCAGCATCGTCGCGACGACCGAGTCGTCGGACGCGTCGTGCCCGGCGGCGGACACCGTGCGGTACAGCTGCTCGGCGGCCGCGGCGACGGGCGTCGCGACCTTGAGCTGCCGCGTGAGGTCCCCGACGATCCCCATGTCCTTGCCGATGACGTCGAGCCGTGAGCGCAGCGGCGGGGTCTCGCCGCGCAGCTGGGCGGCGATGCGCGGGCCGCGGTCGGCGAGCATGAACGACGCCGCCGCCCCCTGGCCGAGCACCTCGATGCACGCGTCGAGGTCGAGCCCCATGCGGTGCGCCAGCGCGAGCGCCTCGGACGCCGCGGCGGTGTGGATGCCGCACAGCAGCTGGTTGACGGTCTTGAGCTGCTGACCTGCACCGATGCCGCCCACGACGGTGAGCGACGACGACATCGCGTCGAGCACGGGCTGCGCGGCGACGAGCGCCGCGTCGTCCGCTCCGACCATGATGAGCAGGTCGCCGTTCCCGGCGCGCACGGGCCCGCCGGACACGGGCGCGTCGACGCAGAGGATCCCCCGCGCGGCGAGCGCGCCGGCGACCGACACGACCGCGGCCTCGCCCACCGTGGAGGTCACGACGACGACGGCGCCGGCGGGCAGCGAGTCCGCGACCCCGCCCTCGCCGAGCACGAGCGCGTCGAGCTGGGCGCCGTCCCGCACCCCCACGACGACGACGTCGGTCCCGGCGCACGCCTCCGCGACCGTCGCCGCGCCGACGGCCCCGGCCTGGACCGCGAGCGCGACGCGCTCCGCGGCGATGTCGTACGCGACGACGTCGAACGTCCGCGCGAGCGCGGTCGCCATGGGCAGGCCCATGGCCCCGAGCCCGAGGACCGCGACGCGGGCGCTCATCGCGCACCCGCCGCGGCACGCAGGACGGACTCGCGGGCCTCACCCGTGGCGACGGCGAGCATGCGGCGGATGTACCGCGCGTTGCGCGCGGACACCGACAGCCCGTCACCGCCGTAGTGCTCGACGCAGAACGGCCCGGTGAACCCGGCGTCGACGGCGGTGCGGATGGCCTTGCGGTAGCTGACCGAGCCCATCTCCATCGGCGCCGGCATGGCCGTGTACGTCCCGGCGGTGCGGTCCTCGTCGCGGAAGTAGCTCTTGACGTGCCAGTAGTTCGACACGGGCAGGCACGCCTCGACGGCGGCCTGGAAGTCCTCGATCGGCCGGTGCAGACGCACCAGGTTGCCCAGGTCGGGGTTGAGGCCGACGTTGTCGTCGCCGATGTCGTGGACCAGGCGGACGGACGACGCGGCGGTGCCCAGCAGCGTGTCCTCGTACATCTCGAGCGACAGCTGGACGCCCACCTCGGCGCCGTGGCGCCCCAGCTCGCGCAGCCGCGAGACCGCGAGCGCCCACGTGTCGGCGTCGGTCGCGTCGACCGGCCCCTCCTCGGTCCAGAACCAGAACGCCTCACGCTGCGCGGGCAGCAACGGCCGGTGCAGCCCGACGCTGACGATCTTCGTGCCGAGCGCGGCGGCCGCGTCGATCGTGCGGTGCGAGTAGGCGAGGTTCTCGTCGCCGGACACGGGGTCGATGACCGAGCGGCGGATCGCGGACAGCGCGACCGGGTCGAGCCCGACCGTCGCCAGCGCCTCCCGCAGCTCCTCGATCCGCGCGGGCGACAGGTCGCCCGCCTGGATCCAGGAGTCGGTGAGGTCGACCTCGGTGAACCCCTCGTAGGCGACCTCGGCGAGGTGGTCGACCCAGGTGTCGGCCGGGGCGTCCTGCGAGGCGGGGAACGGGAGCATCGCCGCGGCGATGGGCCACTGGTCGCTGGTGGGGCGGGTGACGGTCATGCGGACGGACCTTCTTCTATTGGTGGGACGGCGGGCGACGTCACTTGCCGAAGCCGGCGGTGAGGCCGGCCACGAGCTGACGACGTCCGATGAGGTACAGCAGGAAGATCGGCAGCGCCGACAGGACGACGGCCGCCATGACGGCGGGCACGTTGATGGTGAGCTCACCCTGGAACGCCCACAGCGCGAGGGGCAGCACGCGCTGGTCGGGGCTCTGGGTGAGCACGAGGGGGAAGAGGAAGCCGTTCCACGCGTTGAGGCCGTCGTAGATGGCGACGGTCGCGATGGCGGGCCGGCTCAGCGGCAGGACGAGGCGCACGAGCACCTGCCACTCCCCGGCGCCGTCCACGCGCATGGACTCGAACAGCTCGCGCGGGATGTCCCGCAGGAAGTTGACGAGGATGATCACGGTGATGGGCACCGCGAACGCCGCCGTGGGCAGCACGAGCGCGAGGAGCGTGTCGTACAGGCCCATCTTGGTGATCATGTAGAAGATCGGGACGATCGCGGCCTGCAGCGGGATCGCCAGGCCCAGCAGGAACACCGAGAACGACCGGGCGACGAACCGCGAGGTGTTGCGCGTGATCGTGTACGCCGCGAGGAGCGCGACCGCGATGGTCAGGGCGACGGCTCCGACGGTCACGACGACCGAGTTGAGCAGGTAGCGGTCGAACCCGCTGTCGACGACCTGGCGGTAGTTGTCGAGCGTCGGCGCGGTGGGCAGGCCCAGGGGGTGGTCGACGAAGAAGTGCTGCTGGGTCCGCAGGCTCGTGACCAGCACCCAGTACACGGGCACGATGACCACGGAGAGCCACAGGAGCGAGCCGAGACCGCCGGGGACGTTGACGCGACGACGGTCGCGACGACGCTGCACCGGCTCGGACGGCGTGGTCGCGGCGGGCGCCGTCGCCTCGGTCGTGACCATCACAGACCCTCCTGCTGGCTCTGCATCCTGCTGAACCCGGACAGGCGCGTCAGGCCCAGCGACAGGCACAGGCCGACGACGGCGAGGATGGTGGCGATCGCGCTGGCGCGGCCCATCTCGGTGGCGGTGAAGCCGGTGAGGTACATGTGCAGCGGCAGCAGGCGCGTGGCGTAGCCGGGGCCGCCGGCGGTGAGGACGAACACGAGGTCGAAGTACGTCAGGGACCCGACGAGCATGAGCGTCGAGGACGTGACGATCGTGTAGCGCAGCTGGGGCAGGGTGATCGAGAAGAAGCGGCGCACGGTGCCGGCGCCGTCGAGCTGCGCGGCCTCGTACAGGGACCCGGGGATCTGCCGCGCGCCCGCCTGGTACAGCAGCGTGTGCAGCGGGACGAAGTGCCACGCGATGATGAGGATGACCGCGGCGAGCACCGTGTTCGGGTCCCCGAGCCAGGGGTGCTGCAGGAACGCCGGGCCGGAGGGGCCGGCGAGGCCGAAGTTCGGGTCCAGCAGGTTCTTGAACACCAGCGCGACCGCGGACGACGACAGCAGCAGCGCCACGAAGTACACCGCCGCCATCCACGCCCGCCACCGGCCGCGCGGGGCGAGGTAGACGCCGAGCAGCAGGCTCAGCGGCGTCTGGACGAGCCAGGTGCCGACCATGACCTTCAGGGTGACCCCGAGCGTCAGCCACGTGACGTCGTCGGTGAGGACCGCACCCCAGTTGTCCAGGCCGAGCCACGCGGGCGTGCCCAGACCGTTCCACGACGTGAACGACAGCGCGACCGCGCCGCCGAGCGGGACGAGCGCGAACCCGCCGAAGAGGATCAGCGCGGGCGCGAGGAGCCACGCCGAGACGGGCTGACGCTCGCGTCCCCGCCGGACGGGGACCCCGCCCCCGCGGGTGCCGGTGGCACCCGCGGGGACGGTCGGGACGGGTGACGTCACTTCGCGTCCAGCGTCGCGTTCATCTCGGCGACGAACTCCTCCGGCGTGCTCTGCAGCAGGAAGATCCGGTCGAGGTGGGTCGTGAGCTGCTCGGCCTGCGACGGGGTGATCGCCTGGTCCCAGGAGAGCTGGAAGTGCGGCGCCGCCTCCGTCAGGTCGACGACGAGCCCGGCGAAGGCGTCGTCGCGCTCGGCGATCTGCTCACGGGCCGTCGTGACACCCGGCACGGCGGACCGGTCGAGGATCTCGCCGATGTACTCGTCGTTCATCACCTGCTCGGCGAGGAACGCCGTCACCGTCTCCTTGTGCTCGTCGGTCGCCGCGGCGTTGACGGACCAGAAGTTCGACGGGTTGCCCACGAGGTTGGCGGGGTCGCCGGTGCCGCCGTCGTACGCGGGGAAGGGCACGGCCTTGAGGTCGCCGGCCTCGACGAAGTCCGGCGCGGCGTTCTTGATGTTCGAGTACGCCTGCGACAGGACGACCATCATGGCCGCGCGCCCGGTGTAGAGCAGCGCGTCGGCCGCGCCCGTCTCGTACGCGATCGACGCGTAGTCGTCGACGAAGCCACCGGCCTCCACCAGGTCCTGGATCTCGGTGAGGGCCTGCGTGACCGCCGGGTGGGACCAGGCGTCGGGCTCGTTGGCGATGACCGCGTCGAAGACCTCGGGGCCGCCGATGCGGTCGACGAGGTAGCCCAGGTACGGCAGCTGCGGCCACTTCGACTGCCCGGCCAGCGCGATGGGGGCGATGCCCTGCGCCTCGAACACCGGCACGAGCTCGACCAGCTCGTCCCAGGTGGTCGGGGGCGTCGCCCCGACCTGCCGGAAGACGGCGTCGTTGTAGAGGATCACGACGGGCTGCATGTTGTTGATGGCGGCGCCGTACACCTTGCCGTCGAACGTCACGGTGTCGAGCACCGCGGGCAGGTGCCGGTCGATGATCGCGGGGTCCTCGATGGGGTCGACGTAGCCCTCGTCGACGTACGCCTGGAGGGCCGCGCCGCCCCAGCTGAACATCAGGTCGGGGCCCTGGCCCGCGCCCAGGGCGATGCGCAGCTTGTCCTTGTAGCCCTCGTTGCCGAACATCTGCAGCTCGATGGGCTGGTCCGGGTGGTCGGCGTTCCAGCGGTCGACGGCCGCCTGGTAGGAGTCGGACTGGCCGCCCTCGAGGCCCCAGACGATCGCGGCGTCGCCGCTCCCGCCGCCGGTCGCGCCGCCGGTCGCGCCTCCGAGCTGTGGCTGGGTGCCGGACCCGCAGGCGGCCAGGGCGAGTGCGGCGCCGATGACGGCAGCGGTCGCCCGCACCCGCCGTGCAGTGGTGGAACTCATCGTTGAGCCTCCGGTTCTCTGCAGCGAAAAGTTTTCGTCGCTGGTGACGTCGGTTTCACCGTAGTTTTCGCCCTCGACCTGTGTCAACGCCGCCCTTCCCGCGGGTGAACAGGCGAAACTCTACGTGCCTCCTCTTGGTGTTTTCAGGGACCTCCCGCTACGTTCGGCCTCGACCGAAGGAGTGCCCATGCCCGCAGCCGCACGGCGCCCGACGCTCACCGCCGTCGCCGAGCGCGCCGGCGTGTCGATCGCCACGGCCTCGAAGGTCGTCAACCGGCACAGCGACGTCGCGCCCGCGACCCGCGCACGCGTCGAGTCGGCCGTCGCCGAGCTCGGCTACCGCACGCCCGGGGCACGCAACGCCGAGACGCGTCGCATCGTGGAGTTCATGGTCGACAAGCTCGGCAGCCCGTACGCGATGGAGGTGCTGCGCGGCGTCACGCTCGCCGCCGAGGAGGCCGACGTCGACGTCACCGTCTCCCGCGTCCGCCGCGGCGGCGGCGACCGCCCCGAGCCGCCGTCGAGCTGGACCCGGCGCCTCATCTCCGCCCGGCGCACCGGCGCCATCGTCGTGACCGCGCAGGTCACCGAGACGACGTACGACAGCATCGCCCGCGCCCGCCTGCCCGTCGTCGTCATCGACCCGCTGCACCTGACCACGCCGGAGCTCGTGTCCGTCGGCTCGACCAACTGGTCCGGCGGGCGCACCGCCACCGAGCACCTGCTCGCCCTCGGGCACACCCGCATCGCGATGATCGGCGGCCCCGAGGCCTCCATGAGCGCGCTGGCCCGCGCCGACGGCTTCCGGTCGGCCTGTCAGCGCGCCGACGTCGCCGTCGACCCCGCGCTCGTCCGGCACGTCGCGTTCGACCACGACGCCGCGCAGCGCGCCGCCGACGCGATCCTGCGCCTCGACGAGCCACCCACCGCCATCCTCGCGAGCAGCGACGAGCAGGCGCTCGGGGTGCTCGAGGCCGCCCGCCGGCTCGGCGTCGTCGTCCCGCGCGACCTGTCGGTCGTCGGGTACGACGACACGTACGTCGCGGCCTGGACCAACCCGCCCCTGACGGCCGTGCGTCAGCCCTTGCAGGACATCGGTCGCGTCGCCCTGCGCACGGTCCTCGCGATGGACGAGGGCCGCCAGCCCGACTCGCACCACATCGAGCTCGCGACGACCCTCGTCGTGCGCGACTCGACCGCCCCGCCGCGCGCGTGACGCCGGCGCCCTGAGGCACCGGAGGTCGTCGTCAGACGAGCCGGCCGAGGTGCAGGGCCGCCAGCGCGAGCGCGGCCACCGTCTCACCGTCGCGGATCTCGCCGCTGCGGACCATCGCCAGGGCGTCCGCGAACGGGACGGTGCGCACCGCGGTGATCCCCTCGGCGGCCTGCTCCCGTCCGGTGGCGTCGGCGTCGGCGACGGGTGACAGGCGGCGCGCGACGAACACGTGCTCGACGGCCCGCGCCACGCCGTTGAGCGCGTCGACGGTGCCGACGGGCGTCCAGTCGCGCGCCACGAGGCCGACCTCCTCGGCCAGCTCGCGCTGCGCCGCGACCAGCGGCTCCTGCCCGTCGGTGCCGCCCGCGGGCACCTCCACCGAGCCCGGCCCGGTGGTGTACCGGTCGGTGGTGACCAGCACGACCTCGTCGTCGTCGGTCAGCGCGACGACGAAGACCGACGGCCGCACCTCGACCACGCCGTACTGGCCCGGGCGCCCGTCGGGGGCGAGCACGTCGTCCTGCCGGACCGTGATCCACGCGTTCTCGTGGACGACGCGTGACGAGACGGTCTGCCAGCCCATGGCGACCACCCTAGGGGCGTGCCGGGCGGCCGCCCGGGGTCAGCGCCCGGCGAGGGCGCGGGCCGAGGCCAGGACGGCGACGTCCTCCACGAGCGCGGCGCGCAGGTCGGGACGCAGCGCGGCGGGACCGCTGTCGGCCGCCCACTCCCGCCACGACGCCCCGGCGACGGAGCCCGCGAACGCCCCGGCACCGCCGGCCAGCGCGGCGACGAGGACCGCCGGGACGCGACGCCCGTCGACGACGGCCAGGGCCGCGGCGCCCGACGCGCCGGCCACGAGACGCCCGGCGAGCTGCGGCGCCACGAGGCGGCTCGGCACACCCGGGAGCTTGTCGACGACCCCCTCACCGAGGAGCGCCAGGGTCGCGAGCCCGCGCAGGGCCCGTGCCCCGGTGCCACGACGCCCGCGGGTCGCGGCGTAGACGGGGACGGCGAGGGCGACCGCCGAGCGGCCCCCCGCGGCGAGACCGAGCGCGGCGGAGCGGACGAGAACACCCATAGGAGGTGTTCTACCGGCCCGCGCGACGACCAGCATCCGGAAGGACGGCGCACGGGTCCGTCCCGCTTCGTCCCGGACACCCGTCCGGGTCACGTGGCCCGTTCGACGTGCGGGACCCGCGGACCGGCACCAGACTCGCCACCCAGGCGGGCCGTCGTGGCCCGCTGCTGGAACGACGAAGGAGCGACATGGGCATCGGTGGCGGCATCGCACTCCTGGTGATCGGGGCGATCCTCTCGTTCGGGATCTCGGACCGGCTCGAGGGCATCGACCTGACGGTCATCGGCTACATCTGCATGGGGGCGGGCGCGCTGGCGCTCATCCTCGTGACCGCGTTCAACTCGCAGCGCACCAACACGACGCACCGCCAGGTCGTCGAGCACCACGAGGACCCGGCGGTCGCCCGCCCGGCGGTGGCCCCGCAGGCGGCGGCACCGGCCGCTCCGCAGGCGGCCCCTCAGGCGGCCCCTCAGGCGGCACCGCAGGCGGCGCCTCCGACGGTCCCCCCGACCGCCTGACGCACCGCGTCGCGGTCGCGACGAGCCGCGTCTCGCCGACGCCCCGCACCGGAGAACCGGGCGGGGCGTCGTCGTACCCGGAACCGGGCGGACGCCAGGGACGTCCGGCCAACGGGCACGACCGGCACATGTCGGACGAGGCGGACACAATGGCGCCGCACGGCGGGGAGCCACAGCCCCGCCCGCAGGGGTGACGACGAAGGGGGCCGCATGGACCGGGACGAGGCACGGGAGGCCAAGGCGCACGCCGCGGCGGCGGCACGGACGCTGGCGGGGCGCAGCGTGCGCGCGTCGACGGCCGGGGCGTCGGTCGCGCCGCTGTCCGTCGGGCTGTCGCCACGCGGCGACGGCGGGTACGCCGTCGCCCTGCGGTACCGGCTCGGCCTGCCGGGTGTGCGCAGCCTCGCGCGCAGGGTCGCCGCCGAGGTCTCCCGCACCGGGGCCGTCGTCGAGGTCCGCCGCACGGGCCGCATCCGGGCGCTGACCGACGTCGGCGGCGCGAGCACGGGCGTCGGGGACGTGGGCGCCGTCGTGCCCGGGCCGCGCCCCCCGGTCGCCACGGCGCAGGCGCTCGGCGAGACGGGACGCGTCCGCCCGCTGCGCCCCGGCGTCTCGATCGCCCACGTCGACGTCAGCGCCGGAACGCTGGGCGCGTTCGTGCTGGTCGGCGGCGCGCTGCACGTGCTGTCGAACTACCACGTGCTCGCGGGCTCGCCGGCGGCACGTCCGGGCGACCTGGTCCTGCAGCCCGGGCCCGCGGACGGCGGCTACGCCCCCCGGGACCGGGTCGGCACGCTCGCGGCCGTCGCACCGCTCACCCCGGGGACCACGGCGACGGTCGACGCGGCCGTCGCCCTCCTCGACGACACGGACGTGGACGCGCGGTACCCCGTCGGGTACATCACCCGGACCGCGCAGGCCGTGGGCGGCGAGACCGTCGGCAAGATCGGGCGCACGACGTCCGTGACCGCCGGCCGGGTCACCGCGATCGAGCTCGACGACGTGGTCGTCGGGTACGGCGACGAGCTGGGCAACCTGCGCTTCGACGACCAGATCGAGATCGAGGGCACCGGCGTCGGTCCGTTCTCGCGCGGCGGGGACTCCGGGTCCCTGGTGTACCGCGAGGACGGCGTCGCGCTCGGACTGCTCTTTGCCGGTTCGGAGACGGGGGGCGACAATGGTCGTGGGCTGACGTACGTCAACCCCATCGATGCCGTCCTCGGGGCGCTCGACGCGACGCTGCTCGCGTGACGCGAGCGCCGGCCGGCGTCCCTGACCGGCGCTGGAGGTGCGCAGTGGCCGACCTCGACGAGGCCCGCCAGGCCAAGAACGAGCTCAAGGCCGCCCTCGACGGGCGTCCCGACGTGAGCGCCATCGGGATCTCCCGGGACGACGACGGCTACGGCCTCCTGGTGCGGGTCCAGGGCGACGCGGTCTCCGCCCGCCGCCTGGACGTCCCCGAGCGCGTGCGCGGCGTCGCCGTCCACGTCCGCCCCACGGGCCCCATCACCGCCCAGACCTAACCCTCCCCCCCCTCCCCCGCGGCGAGAGTGCAATCCAGTCCCCGCCCGGCCCGGCCCGGCCCCGCGAGAGTGCAATCCAGTCACCCGCACCCCGCGAGAGTGCAATCCAGTCACCCCACACCCCGCGAGAGTGCAATCCAGCCTCACGCCCGTGAGGCCGGGCGTCCTCCCGCCGAGCATCCACTCGGGTCAGGCGCAGGCCGAGACTGGATTGTCTTGACACAGCCGGGGGAAGACGACGGGCGCGACGGGAATGCCATGTCACGGCCGGGGGAAGGGCGCCGGGGGAAGGGCGCCGGGGGCGACTGGATTGACATGTCACGGGCGGGGTACCGCGCCGGGCGCGACGGGAATGCCATGTCACGGCCGGGGGAAGGGCGCCGGGGGCGACTGGATTGTCCTGTCACGGGCGAGGGCGGGGGGACGTGGTCCGGGGCTGGATCGACCTGTCGTGACGACAGGGTGATCCAGCCCCGGAGGGTGTCAGCGGACGGTGGGCGTCAGCGGACGATGCAGGGGTTGCCGTTGAGCGTCGCGCTGGCGACGGTCTTCGGGGTGCCCGAGCCGATGAAACCGAACGACACCGCGTTGTGGTGCGCGATGGTCGAGTTCCACGCGACGTTCTTGGCGGTCACGGTGGTGCCGGACTGGGTCGTCGTGGCGTTCCACGCCTGCTGGACGGACTCACCGTTGCTGAACTTCCAGCTCACCTCCCAGCCGTTGACGGGCTCCATCGTGGCGTTGAACACCGTGACGTCGCCCTGGAAGCCGCCCTGCCACGCGTTCACGACGCCCACCTCGACCTCGCAGACGGAGTCGGTGGGGACCGTCGGCGTGGGAGTCGGCGTGGGCGTCGGCGTGGGCGTCGGCGTCGGCGTCGGCGTCGGCGTCGGCGTCGGCGTCGGAGTCGGAGTCGGAGTCGGCGTCGGAGTCGGGGTCGGGATCGGCCCGCCGCCACCGAAGTCGACGTCCACGCAGTTGTAGAACGACTCCGGGCTGTCGGTGCGCTCCCAGATGTTGAACAGGACGTGCTTGCCGCTCTTGTTCGAGGGCAGCTTCGCGTTCCACCAGTACTCGGGACCGGCGGGGCCGCCCTCGCGCAGCGGCGGGTCCTGCACACGGTCGAACGGCGCGGCCTCGAGGTCGTCCCAGCCGATCGGCTCGTTCTGGTTCCAGCCGTCCTTGGTGATCCAGGTCGTGAAGTAGCCCGGGTGACGCGCGACCGCGGCGTACTGGAACGTCATCGTCTGACCCGGCGTGACCTTGGTCGTCGGCCACGCCGAGGACGGCGTGTTGAAGCCGGCGAAGCGCGAGTCGGGACCGCAGAGCTTGCCGTCCGCGATCGTCTCGTGCCGGCCGTCGATCGTGCCGAGCAGGTCGCCGAACCAGTTGTAGAAGCCGTAGCTGTTGTCGTTGAACGCGTTGAGGCACGCCGGGTTCGTCGGCCGCATGTTGCCGGACTCGCCGGCGGCCTCGCCGCCCGCCAGGCCGTCCTTGTAGCAGGCGTACGTCCGCGTCGCGGGGTTCGTGAGCCCGCCGTGCGCCTGCGCGGCGGTGGGGATGACGACCAGAGCCGTGGCCACCACCGCGGTGGCGGCGACGCCGCCCAGGGTGCGGCGGGTGGTGCGGTGTGGGGGCATGTCGGCGGATCCCTCTCACGCGAGCGGCGCCGGTCGCCGCGGGGGGCCGCGCACCTCGTGGTGCGTCGTGGCGTTCAGGGTGCGGACAGCACACCGCTCGTACAAGGCCCCGAAACGTTTCCAGCACGCCCGATACGGCCTCGCCACGCGGGTGGAGCGTCCGACTCGGACGGGTGATCTCACCGACCTCTCATGGACCCGGCGCGGCGTATCGGGGGTGGAGGCCCGATGATGGGCAACGTGACGCGCAGGGGCACGACCGCCAAGGGTGCGCACCGGGGTGGCCTGTCGGCCGCCGACCTCGGTGGCGTGCGCGGCCTCGCCATCGCCGCCCACCGGCTCGACGCCTGCCGCAGGATCGACGAGGTCGTCGAGGCGGCCGCCCAGGCGGCGGTCGACGTGCTCGGCGCCGACGCGTGCGCCGTCGCCCGCATCTCCCAGGAGACGTGCCGCGTCGTCCACCTCGAACCCCCCAGCAACGACCCGCGCTGGCACCAGTTCCTCAGCACGACGTACCGCGCCGACGAGCGACCGGCCCTGCGTGCGCTGCTGCGCAACCGCGAGAGCTGGGTCGCCCACGCGTTCGACGCGCACGGCCGCTCCGTGCGTCCCGGGGACACGACCGCGGGAGACCGCGTGGAGGTCGAGCTGCTGCGCGAGGTCGGGGCGGCGTCCGCCCTCACGTCGCCCGTCGTCGTGAACGACGCCGTCTGGGGCCAGGTCACCGTGGTGCGGGACTTCGACTCCCCCCTGTTCCACGCGGACGACGTGGCGACCGCCGAGGTGCTGGCCGCTCTCGCCGCCGGCGCCATCGCCCGCGTCGACCTCGAGCAGCAGATGCGCCACATCATCGCGGACGACCCGCTCACCGGTCTGGCGAACCGTCGCACCGCGGACCAGGCGGCGGAGACCGCGCTCGCCTCCGGGCGGGAGACCTGCGTCGTCATGTGCGACGTCGACGGCCTCAAGCGCGTCAACGACGAGCTGGGCCACGACGCCGGCGACGACCTGCTGCGCGCCGTCGCGGACGTGCTGCGGCGCGCCGCGGACGCGATCCCCGGCGCGACGGCCGCACGGATCGGCGGCGACGAGTTCTGCCTCGTCACCGTCGACCAGCCGCGCGAGACCGTCGCCACGACGATGGCGACGACGGTGGCGAAGTTCCCGCTGCCGCACGGCGCGGCGATCTCGTACGGCATCGCGTCGACGGCGGTGATGGGGTCGGTCGAGGCGCGGCACCTGTTCCGTCGTGCCGACCAGGCCCAGTACCAGGCGAAGCGTCGCCGCGCCCGCGCGCGCGCCCGCACCATGCCGGCCATCGCCGACCCCGTGCAGGCGGTCGGGCGACTGACGGCCGGGGGTGCGGTGGCCATCGGTGCTGCGGCCCCCGCCGTGGTGCCGCGGCTGTGCGCGTTCGCCGCGGCCGCCACGGAGACGCTCGGCGGCGACTCGTGGGCGGTCCGCGAGCGCATGCCCGGGTCGCAGACCTTCACGACGGTGGCGCGCGGCGGCAGCCCGGCCGACGCGTCGGAGACGCGCATGCTCACCCTGGAGCGCGACGTCTGGGTCGTCGAGGTCGCAGTCGCGGCCGCGGCGTCGACGGGCCGTCAGGTGCTGACCGCCCTGCGGGCGCTCGTCGCGATCGCCGTCGACGACGTCTCCGCCTGACGGCCCCTGCTCACGCGGC
This sequence comes from Cellulomonas wangsupingiae, assembly GCF_024508275.1. Lineage (NCBI taxonomy): Bacteria > Bacillati > Actinomycetota > Actinomycetes > Micrococcales > Cellulomonadaceae > Cellulomonas > Cellulomonas wangsupingiae. Next base: position 186,719 of record NZ_CP101989.1, on the reverse strand, counting down.
GCCCCCGGCGCGGTCCGCTCAGCCGTGCAGCGGCAGCACGAGGGCGGCGGCGGCGCCGTCGACGACGCGCACCGGCACGCCCCAGTCCTGCGCCGCGAGGTGGCACGCCGGATGCTCGATCGCGGGGTCGGCGTCGCAGCTCGCGGCCCGCGCGGTGACGTGCAGGACGCCCTCGCCGACCGCCGGGTCCAGGCGCAGCGTCCGCGTGAGCGCGACGTCGCCGCCGGTGCCGTCGAGCAGCAGTCCCGGCGGCGTGGCCGCGACCTGCAGGGACGTCGACGGGCCCCACCGGTCGTCGAGCTTCTGCCCCGCGGCCGGGTGGAAGACGACCTCGAGCGCGACGTCGGTGCCGAGCTCGGTCACCGGGCGCTGCGTGCGGTGCGCACCGCCGTCGACCTGGGAGCCCGCACCCGCGGGCAACGGCACGCGCGTGAGCCGGTGCGCGGCCGACTCGACGACGACCACGTGGTCCGGGTCGCCCGCCGGGAGCACCAGGGCGCTGGGCTCGGCGAGGTCCGTCGCGAGCGTCGAGACCGCGCCGCCGTCCTCCCCGGGGACCCAGCGGCGCAGCGCACCGTTGTAGGTGTCCGCGACCAGCACCGACCCGTCGGGCAGCGCGGCGACGCCCAGCGGGTGCTGGAACAGCGCCTGGCCGGCGGGCCCGTCGCGGTGGCCGAAGTCGAACAGGCCCGTCCCGACGGCGGTGCGTGTGCCTCCGTCCGCGGGGTCGAACCACCGCAGCGCCGACGTCTCCGCGTCGGCCAGCCACAGGCGGCCGTCCGCCGCGCGCGACAGCCGCGACGGCTGCGCGAACCAGGCGTCGGCGGGCGCGCCGTCGACCAGGCCCTCGTTCATCGTCCCGGCCAGGTGCGTGATCGTCCCCTGCACGGCGTCGAACGCCCACAGCGTGTGGTGGCCGGCCATGGCGACGACGAACGCCGCGAGCTCGGGCGACCACGCGACGTCCCACGGTGACGACAGCTTGACCTGCCGCGCGTCCCACCGGTCGCCGACGCCGGTCTCGGTCGCACCGCCGACGACGTTGTCGACGGCACCCACCATGTACTGCTCGCCCGTGCCGGCGACCGTCGTCACGTGGCCGTCGGCCAGCCGCACGCCGCGCAGCGCGTGGTTGACGGTGTCCGCGACGAGCACGTCGTACCCGAGCGTCTCCCGCAGCTCGTCGGGGACGAGGCACAGGCCGTTCGGCTCGCTGAGGCGCGCGTCGCCGGGGCCGCCGTCGACCAGGCCGCGGTCCCCCGACCCGATGCGCCGCACGAGCGTCTCGCCGTCGGCCGCGACCTCGGTGAGCGCGTGGTGCCCGGCGTCGGCGACGAGGAACGTGCCGCCCGGCAGCTCGAGCGCGTCGGCGGGGAACCGCAGGGTCGTCGGCTGCGGCTGCGGCGCGACGTACGGGCCGTCGCCGCGGTGCAGCGTGCCCTTCGCCTCGTGCTCGGCCACGAGCTCGCCCACGAGCGACTCGACCGCGTGCGCGTGGCCCTCGCCGGCCATCTGCGCGACGACGTACCCCTCGGGGTCGATGACGACGAGCGTCGGCCACGCGCGGGCCGTGAACGCCTGCCACGTCACCAGCTCGGGGTCGTCGAGCACCGGGTGGTGCACCTCGTACCGCTCGACCGCGGCCGCGAGCGCCACCGGGTCGGCCTCGTGGACGAACTTGGGCGAGTGCACGCCGATGATGACGAGCACGTCGCGGTGCCGTGCCTCGATCTCCCGCAGCTCGTCCAGGACGTGCAGGCAGTTGATGCAGCAGAACGTCCAGAAGTCGAGGACGACGACCTTGCCGCGCAGGTCGGCGAGGGTCACGTCCTTGCCGCCGGTGTTGAGCCAGCCGCGCCCGACCAGCTCGGAGGCGCGGACGCGGGGCAGGCGGGGGGTGCTGGTCGACGTCACGGCCGACATCCTCGCCGACAGGACGCCCTCGGCACAGCACCCGCCACCAGCTGAGCGGTGACCAGTGGTCGTTGCGGAGCGGTCGACGGTGACCACTGGTCACCTGGGGACACCTGCCACCGCCGACAGCACCCCCAAGTGACCACTGGTCACACGGAGACGGCCGACGGTGACCACTGGTCGCCCCGGCCCCGGACGTGCGACGGCCGGGCGCAGCCGGAGGGGTGGCTGTGCCCGGCCGTCACCGGGTCGTGCTGCCCGCGGGTCGTGCTCCCGCGGGGTCGTGCGGCCGCCGGGCGTGCTGCCGGCGGGTCAGGTGTGCGTCAGGCCGTCGCGCAGGTGGCCGTCAGCGAGCCGGGTGCCCCCGAGGCGATGAAGCCGGCCGTCGTGCTGGCACCGGCAGCGAGGGAGCCGTTCCAGGCCGCGTTGGTCAGCACACCACCACTGTGGGAGCTGCTCCACGCCTGGTTGATGGTCGCGCCACCGACGGTGACCTTCCAGCCGCTGATCGCGGCCGAGCCGGCCGTCACGGTGACCTCACCCTGCCAGCCGCCGGACCACGTGGAGATGGCCTTCACGGTGGCGGTGCACGCACCGGTCCCGGGCGTCGGGGTCGGCGTGGGCGTCGGCGTGGGGGTCGGTGTCGGGGTGGGGGTCGGCGTCGGCGTGGGGGTCGGCGTCGGCGTGGGGGTCGGCGTGGGCGTCGGCGTCGGGGTCGGCGTCGGGTCCGGCGCCGTGCCACCGATGTTGATGTCCGAGCAGATGTAGTACGGCTGGTCGAGGTGGCTGGCCTGCCAGATCGTGAACAGCACCGCGCGGCCCGAGCGGCCCGACAGGTTCACGTCGGTCTCGTACAGCCCCGTCGTGCCGTAGCGGCCGGTCTCCTTGACGAGGTCGAGGTCCTCCCAGCCGAGCGCCTCGGTGGTCGGGTCGAAGCCCGCCTTCGAGACGTAGATCCGCATGTAGTCGGCGCCGTGCTTCGCGCCGTCGGTCAGCGTGAGCTTGAACGACGTGGGGACCGTCTTCATGGTCCACGCACCCGGGGTGTCGAGCGACGCGTACAGGCCGTTCTGCGTCCTGCCGCCCGAGCAGAGCTGACCGCTGGGGATCACGGCCTCGTGCCGCCCGCCGACACCCTCGCGGTACAGGCCGTTCCAGTTCCACATGGTGTTGGGGTTGGCCTGGAACGCCTGCCAGCACATCGGGTCCTGCTGCGCCATGGCGGGGTTCAGGTGGTCGTCGCCCCAGCGCTCCCAGCAGCCGTAGTTGCGGGACGGCGGGTCGGTGACGGAGCCGTGGGCGGACGCCGACGTGGCGACGAGCCCGGTCGCGACGAGCGCGAGGGGAATGGCCAGGGCCAGCCGACTGAGGCGGCCGAGCCTGCTCCGGGTGCGGGTGGGCATACGTGTCTCCTGGGGTCGGTGACGTACGGCGACCCTGTCCGCGCACGCCCACCGATCGCATCGATGCGATCGGTGGACGACAGGGCGCCCGAGGGCTCGACCACCGTGCGGCCTGGCCCCGCGCCACGCGAGGGTGCTAAGCGTTTCAGGCGGTGGTAGGGCTCCCACGGCGGGTCCGCCGCGGCGCGCGGCGGGCCCTCAGCGCCGGTCGAGCACGTGGATCCGCGGGTGGTGGCCCTTGGCGAAGACACGGGTCGCCGAGCGCGGCGTCCACAGGTCCGCCGCCTCCCGCACGACGCGCTCCATGACCTTCACCTCGTGCGTCAGCACGACCAGGCGCGCACCGGGCGCGCTCACCGCGTGCGCCGCCCGGAGCAGCCCGGCGTGCAGGCGCGGGGCGTCCGCGTGCGAGCCGTGCAGCGTGCCCCACGGCGGGTCGGCGAGCACCACGTCGGCCGCACCGCCCAGCGGCTCGGTCACGGCCGTGCGCAGCGCGTCGGGGTCCGTCGCGTCGGCGCGGAGCAGGACGGGTCGCGGCGGTCGCGCGAGCAGGCGCGCGGCCTCGAGGTTCGCACGTGCCGCGTCGAGCGCCGCGGCGTCCCGGTCGACGGCGACGGCCGCCGCGGCGGGCCCGGCGAGCAGCCGCTCGACGAGCAGCGTGCCGGACCCGGCCATGAGGTTGAGCACGCGGTCGTCGGGCCGGACGCCCGCGAGGCGCGCGACGGCGGCCGCGATCGTCGCGTTGGCGGCACCCGGGAAGTCCGCGACGCGCCAGGCGCGGGCCGACAGGGGCCGCGGGCCGACGCGCACCAGGACGTCCCACCCGGGGTCGGCGGTACCGCGTCGCGGGCCGCGCCGCACACGGACGACCAGGTCACCGTCCTGCGGGTCGTGCAGCAGCCCGGTCGCCTCGTGGAGCAGGCCCGCGAGCCGCGCGAACACCGCGGAGTCCGCACCGGCAGCCTCGAACCGGAACGTCGACGAGCCGGCGACGCGCAGCGAGGCGTACACCGCGTCCACGACGCGGTGCAGGTGCTCGGGGCTCGCGAACGACTTGGGGCGCGGCACGTCGAGATGGACGACGACCCAGGCGGCGACCGCGGTGCGCAGGCCCGTGACGGCCGCCAGGGGCCCGGGCAGGGTAAGGCCGACCGCGTCGTCGCGGCAGGTGACGTCGTGCACGTCGCGCGCCGCGGGCAGCACCTGGGCGACCTCGTCGACGAGCACGTCGCGCAGGCCGGGCAGGTACGTCAGCTCGACGGCCGTCGAGGGTGCGCGCGACGGCGCGGCGCGGCGCTCACCGCCGCGGTGGGCGGGACGGCGCCCCGCGTCACGGGGTCCGGGGCGACGCGGGCCCCCGCGGGCCGGCCCGCCGGGCCGCCCGCTGCGCGCCGCGCTCAGGCGGGCACCGGGACGAGTGCCCCGACCGCTCGCAGGACGAACGCCTCGGTCTGGGCGACGGCGCGCTCACGGTCGGCACCGTCCTCCGGCAGGCCGCGGCCGGTGAGGCACGCGTTGACGAGCGGGACCGTCGTCGCGAGGTCCTGCTCCGGGAAGGCGCCGGACGCGATGCCCGCGTCGAGGATGCGCCGCAGGATCTGCTCGACGACCACGACGTGCTCGCGCACGCGCTGCTGGGCGCCGCGCGAGAGCACCGAGCGCAGCTCGGGGCCGGGGGCCACGTGGTAGACGCGGGTGAGCGACGCCTGCGCGCGGACGTAGGCGCGCAGCTGCTCGACCGGGTCGTCGATGTCGTCGAGCGACGCCTGCAGACCGGCGGCGTACTGCTCCGTCTCGTGCGTGATGAACCCGAGGAGCAGCGACTCCTTGTCGGGGAAGTGGTTGTAGACGGCGGTGCGGCCGACGCCGGCGGCGGCGGCGATGTCCGCGAGCGTGATCACGTCGAAGCCGCGCTCGTTCATCAGCGTGGACAGCGCGTCGAACAGACGACGGCGGGTCTGCTCACGATGCTCGTGCAGCGAGGCCCCGATGATCTTCGGCATGCTGACATGGTCGCACAGGCTGTCAGCAAACCACTGCTCGGGCTCCCTCGGAATCCGACACGATGTGACATTCCTCACGATCCTCCGTCGCTTTCCCCTACAATGACCGCGCACCGCCCGTTCCACCGGCCCGATGAGAGTCCGAAAGCATGAGCCGTCACGCCCATCCCGCGCAGGGCGGGCCCGCCCAGGGGTCCGCGCGCGTCGGACCGGTGCCCGGGGCGCGGGTGGCGGAGCGGTCGACGGCCAGGCCCCACCCGCCGGTCGGCGAGCGACCCGCCTCGGCCGTGCGTGCCGCCCACGAGCGTTTCGTCGCGTCCGGGGACGACCCCGGCCGTCAGGTGCGGCCCGTCGTCGCCGACTCGTGGCGCCGCAGCCGACGGGTCGGCGTCGACCCCGAGCTGCCGACACCCCCGGTCGAGGTCGTGGGCCCGGACCTCGTCGCGCTGCGGACGTCCCACCCCCTGTCCGGCGTCGTGCCCATCGTCCGGCGCCTGCTCATCGAGCCCGGGGCCGACTGGGTCGCGGCGCTCAGCGACGAGACGGGCCGGCTGCTGTGGGTCGACGGCGACCACTCCCTGCGCCGCTCGCTCGACGGCGTCGGCTTCGTGGAGGGCGCCACGTGGCGGGAGGACTCGGTCGGCACCAACGCCCTGGGCACCGCCCTGGCCACGCGCCGGCCCCTGCAGGTCATGGGCAGCGAGCACTGGGCGCGCGTCGTCCACCCGTGGAGCTGCGCGGCCGTCCCGGTGCACGACCCGCAGGGCCGCATGCTGGGCGTGCTGGACGTCACCGGCCGGGACGACGCCGCGTCCTGGATGGCGCTCGCGCTCGTCCGCGCCACCGTCGCCGCCGTCGAGGCGACCATCACCGCCTCCGCCGGCGCGCCGCCGGGCGCCCGGCTCGGCGTCCTCGGCACGCAGGGCGGCACCCTGCACACGCCGTCGGGCAGGCGGCGGCTGACCTGCCGCCACGCCGAGATCCTCCTGCTGCTCGCCGAGCACCCCGCCGGCCTGCGCGGCGACCAGCTCGCGGTCCTGCTGTCCGAGTGCGAGCTGTCCGAGGTGACGGTCCGTGCGGAGATCTCCCGCCTGCGGCGGCTGGTCGGACCGCTGCTGTCGGAGTCCCGTCCGTACCGGCTGACGGCGCCGCTGCAGACGGACGTCGACGTGGTGCGCGACGCCCTGACGATCGGTGACGTCGGCGCTGCGCTGTCCGCGTACGCCGGGTCCGTGCTGCCGCGGTCCGCCGCGCCCGGCATCGCGCGGCTGCGCGATGCCGTCCGCGAGGAGCTCCGGTCGGCGACGCTCGCGTCGGGCGATCCGGCCCTCATCGCCCGCTGGACCGCGAGCGAGGACGGGGCGGAGGACTGGCAGGCCTGGCAGACCCTCGCGCGCGTCGCCCCGATCGGGTCGGCGGCGCACCTGCGGGCCCACACGCGGCTCGCCCAGCTCGACCGCACCCTGCGCTGACGCACCCCCGCCGCCGCACGACGGATTTCGTCGGCACCCGGGCGTGGCGTGCCGCCGGGCGCCCAGGCGAACCGCTTGCGTCCCCCGGTCGACCGACCGGGTGATCCCCGCTCTGACCCGCGCGTCCACCGGTCGGGGGATGCCCTGGACCGCTCGGGTGACGGATCTCGTCGTGCAACGGTTGTGCAACGGTGCGGCGGCTAGCGTGACGCGCGGTGGCATCGACGGCGACGCCTCTCGTGGGAGTCCGTCGCCCAGGTGCCCGGTCGGGCGGCGCGCGGGAGGGGGCGCGTCGCCCGGCCATCACCGGCCCTGGCTCCGCGGGCGTCCACAGATCGCCCGACGGGCTCCCGGCCGGGTCGCGGTCCCGCTAGCGTGGCGACGTGGACACCGACCACCATCCCGAGGCCACCGCCGTGGCAGCCCCGCCCGCGATCGACCCGGACACCAAGGACTGGACGTGGGTCCTGCAGGCCCGTTGTCCCGAGTGCGGGTTCGCCGCCTCGGACGTCGACCCCGCGGGGATCGGCGGGACGGTGCGCGACCTCGTCCCCCGGTGGGTGGCGGCGCTGCACCGCGCCGACGCGCGCGAGCGCCCGGCGGCGGACGTGTGGTCACCGCTCGAGTACGGCGCCCACGTCCGCGACGTCCTGCGGCTCTTCGACGAGCGCGTCCGGCTCATGCTCGACCAGGACGACCCCCTCTTCGCCAACTGGGACCAGGACGCCACCGCCCTCGCCGACCGGTACGACCTGCAGGACCCGGCCGTCGTGGCGGAGGAGCTGGCGGCGTCCGCCGAGGGCACCGCGGGCACGTTCGACGCCGTCGCCGTCGAGCAGTGGGACCGCACCGGCCGGCGCAGCAACGGGTCGGTCTTCACCGTCCGCACGCTCGGCCAGTACTTCCTCCACGACGTCGTCCACCACCTGCACGACGTCGACGCCTGACGCGCCACGGCGCGCCGACGAGGTCGAGGGCACGCCGGGGCCGGGCACCGCGCCCGGCCCCGACCGAGGTCACTGGTCGCCGATCTTCTCGTCCGCCGTGGACTGCGCCTTGTCGAGCTTCTCGTCGTGCTTGCCGCCCGTGGCGGACGAGGCCGCGTCGGACCCCTTCTCGAGCGCGGCGTCGCTCGCCTGCTCGCCCTTCTCGCCCTGCGCCGCGTCGGTCGCCTTGCCCTTGAGGTCGTCGATACCCATGCGTGTCCCCCTGCTCGGTTCTGTCACTGCGGAGGCCGGCCCGGTGCACGAGGCTCCGGGCGGCCGCGCCGGGCGGACCCGGTGCCGTTCCATGCTGCGACGGCCCCGCCGCGCTCGCACCCGCACCGCGACATGCGCGACGAGAGGCCCGGAGCGACCGGTTCCGGACCCGTGCCGCCGACTGTCCCGGCGCGCCGCGCCGCGACGCGCCGTCGCGCCCGTGACGTGTCCGGTTGCGAAACACGGCCGCAGCAAACGCTGTGTACGTTCCGGCCATGATCGAACCGCCCGCGGTTCTCGCCACGCTCGCCGGCAGCCACGTGCTGGCCGTCCCCCGCGGCACCGACCTGGCCGGGCTGGCCCGCGCCTGGTTCCCGGCGGCCCGGTGGGCGCGCGAGCCGGTGTCCGCCGCGCAGGCCGCCGCGTCGCGGCCCATGACCGGGGCCCGCTTCCGCGGCATCGCCGTCGCTCCCGTGGACCCCGCCGGCGTGCTGAGCCTGGACGACGCCGTCGAGGTCACCGGCCCGTACCCCCTCGACGCGGCCGGCGCGCGCGCCCTCGCGCTCCCCGCGCAGGACTGCGACCTCTACGGGCTGCCCGCGGCACCCGTCCCGGGCACGACGCTCGCACCCGGGCTCGTCACGGGGTGGGCGACAGCCGTCGCGCGGCGCACGGGCGGGGGAATCCTGCCCGCGACGCGCGAGCGCGCGGTCGTGCCCGACCCCGCCGCCGCCGTCGACCTCACGCTGTGGTCACCCACGCCGCTGCGGGCGGAGGACGCGCTGCCGCTCGTGCGCCCCGCGCTGTCCGGCAGCCGCCTGAGCCCGGTCGAGACGGCGCCTCCCGGTGCGCCCGGCGGGTTCTCGCTGGCCGCGACGTACGAGTACGACGGTGTCGTGACCGTGCGGTGCGCGCGCTCGAACGAGATGCCGGTCGTGCTGTCCACGACGGACTGGCGCGCGCACGGACCGTGGGCCTACCAGGTGACGTGGCAGCCGCCCGACCCGCACGAGCTCGACCTCCCGCACCCCTCGCAGCTGCACGTCATCGCCCGCCAGCGGGTCGCACCGAGCATCGCCCGCGTCGTCGCGACGCTGTGGCGGACCGCCGGGGGCACGGTCGTCGACGCCGGCGGGTTCGTCGTGCCGCACGAGGAGGTCGACGCCCGCGCGCGGGTGCGCTGACGCTCAGACGAACGGCTCGGACCCCGCCGGCACGAGGTCGACCTCGACGCGCGGCGTCGCCCCGCCGCCCTCGGTGAAGATGACACCTCGCAGCGGCGGCACGTCGTGGTAGTCCCGGCCCCAGCCGAGCACGACGTACCGGTCGTCCACGAGCTGGTCGTTCGTGGGGTCCGCGTCGAGCCAGCCGTGGCCCGGCAGCCACACCGACACCCAGGCGTGGGACGCGTCGGCGCCGCGCAGCTTGGGCCGGCCGGGGCGCGGCCGGGTCTCGATGTACCCCGACGCGTACCGGGCGGGCACGCCGTGCACGCGCAGCGCCGCGATCATCAGGTGCGCGAAGTCCTGGCACACGCCCGCGCCCTGCGCGAGCAGCTGCGCCTGCGTCGTGTGCACGGTGGTCGACCCGGAGCGGTACGTCAGCTCGGTGCGGATGCGGTGCAGCAGGTCGGTGACGACGTCGGCCAGCGGGCGCTCGTCGACGAACGACGCCGCGGCCCACTCCCGCACCTCGTCGACGAACGTGACGTGCGCCGACGGCAGCACCGCCTCCCGCAGGGCGACGACGCCGGCCGCGTCGGTGTGCAGGACGCCGAGGTCCCCGGCCGTGGTGGCGCGCGCGACCGCACGCCACCCCACGTCGGGCAGCGACGCGCGGTCCGGGGCCGCCCGGCTGACCTCGAGGGTCGAGCGCGCGGTCACCACCAGGCGCGTGTGCGACCGCGTGACGCCGAAGTAGGTCGTGGTGTTGCCGAACCAGTCGACGTGCTCGCCGGTGTCCGCCGGCGGCGGGTCGATCGTCAGGGACGTCGCGAGCACCCGCTGGTCGGGCAGGTCCCGGGGCGTCAGCGTCGTGCGCCCGTAGGAGTCGGTGACCGGATGGGCGTAGTCGTACGTGGTGCGGTGCACCAGGTCGTAGGCGCGCACGCTCACAGCAGACCCCCGTCGCTCGGCTCGCCGTACGTCGAGCCCCACAGGTCGTCCAGGGCGCGGCTCGGCGCGGGCCGCACGAAGTGCACGCGCTCGATCTCGTCCGAGGCCTCGCGCAGCCGCCAGAGCATGGACTCCAGCGCGTCGGCGAGGCGCACGCGACGCCCGTCCTCGGCGACCTCGTTGCCGACCGCGACCGTGTCGAGCTCGGCCACGAGCCCGGCGACGCCGTGCAGCAGGTGGTCCCGCTGCGCCGCGGAGCGCGGTGCGGGCACGGCCTCGAGGTCGGCGAGCAACCGGTCGAGCGCGAACGCGAGGGAGCGCGGGTTGGTGCGGTCGTGCACCAGCAGGTCGAGGACGCTCGCGACGCCCGCGGCGGACTGGTGGCGCCGCCGGTAGGTGATGCCCGACTCCGTGGCCAGCAGCACCGACTCCAGCAGCAGGTCCTCGACGTCCGCGGGCCGCCGCACGACGAGCGTCGCCGCCAGCATCGCGACCAGGCGCTGGGCACGTTCGATGCGCCGGCCGGCGTCGAGCAGGTGCCAGCCGACGTCGCGTGTCAGGCCCTCGGCGGCGACGCCCGAGATCGCGAGCAGGCTCTCCAGGACGCGGTCGAGCGTGGGGCGCAGTCCTGCGGTGACGGAGGCGGCGGGGACCGGGCCGACGTCGAGGCCCTGCCCGGTCTGCTGCCGCACGCGCACCCGCGCGCGCTCGTCGCGCAGGGTCCGCTCGATGCGCGCGAGGGGGCCGAACATGTCGGTCGACAGCTGGTCGCGCACCCTCGCGGACGCCGACCCGAGCCGCTTCACCGCGCGCGCCACCGAGCCCGGGGTGCGCTGGTCCAGCAGCAGGTCACGCAGCGCGGGGACGCGCTGGTCCCCGCCCGTCGGGTCCGTCGCGACCGCGCGGTGGCCGTCGTCGGGCAGGGCCGCCGGTGTCAGCGTCTGCAGCAGCACGCCGAGCGCCTGGCCACCGGCCGTGCCGGGGGTGCGGTGGTAGTCGTCCCAGCGGTCGGCGACGGCCCGCAGCACGCGGACCCCGTCCTCGGCGCGCTCGGCGTACCGGCCGATCCAGTACAGGTTCTCGGCGGCGCGCGGCGAGATGCCGTAGCCCGTCGCGCGGCCCGCCCCGGCGGCGACGTCCTCCCGCAGCGCCACGGCGGTGGCCGCCGGCTGCGAGGCCAGCACCCACACGTCCTTGGCGTGGGCGCCGGCCGACGACGAGGACACGACGTGGTCGTCGGCCACCCGTGCCAGCCCGCCCGCCATGACGGTGTAGCTGCCGGCGTGCGCGACCGCGTAGGTGCGCATCACCGCGGCGCGCGGGCCGAGGTCGGCCGGTCCGACGCCCGCCGCGTCCGGGCGGTCCGTGCCGACGCCGGCCGCGGCCGGCTCGACGGTCGGCCCCACGGGCTCCTGCCCGACCCAGTGCCACGGCTCGGCGCTGATCCGCGCCGCGAGCTCGTCGCGCTCCGCCGCGGACAGCGTCCAGCCGAGCACCGTCGTCGTGCGCGGCCCGTGCACGGTCGGCTTGAGGACCAACCGGTCGAGGCGCGCGAGCACGTGCCGCAGCGCACGCTCCTCCCCGCACCACCACGTCCGTGCGGACGCGAGCGTCAGGTCCTGGTCCAGCACCGCGCGCGCGAGCCGCGGCAGGTAGCCCAGCAGCGCGGGGTTCTCCAGCACGGAGGCGCCGAGCGGGTTGACGATGCTGACGGTGCCGTTGCGGGCGGCGTGCACGAGGCCCGGGACACCGAGCCGTGACCCCGCGCGCAGGTCGAGCGGGTCGCACCACTCCGCGTCGACGCGCCGCAGCACGACGTCCACGGGCTCGAGCCCGTCGATCCCCTGCAGGTGCACGCGCCCCGCGCGCACGACGAGGTCGCTGCCCTCGACGAGCGGCAGGCCCAGCATCGAGGCCAGGTACGCCTGGTCGAACGCGGTCTCGCTGCGCGGCCCCGGGGAGAGCAGGACGGCACGCGGCTCGGCGCCGGCCGTCGGCGGCGCGACCTCGTGCAGCGCCTTGCGCAGGGCGTGGAAGAACGGCCCGAGTCGCGCGATCGACGCCTGGCGGTACACCGGCGCGAGGACCTGCGCGGTCACGCGGCGGTCCTCCATCGCGTAGCCCGCGCCCGAGGGCGCCTGCGTGCGGTCCGCGACGACGCACCACTCGCCGTGGCCGTCCCGCACCAGGTCCGTCGCGGTGAGCACGAGCTCGCGTCCGCCGGGCAGGCGCAGACCGTCGACGGCCCGCAGGAAGCCCGGGTGGGACAGCACGGCCGCAGGGGGCAGCACGCGGTCGTCGAGCAGGCGGCGTGCGCCGTACAGGTCGTGCAGGACCGCGTCGAGCACCTCGGCGCGCTGCACGAGCGCGGCGTCCAGACGGGCCCACTCGGGCTCGTCGACGACCACGGGCAGCGGGTCGAGCCGCCACTGCTGGTCGCCGTCGGCCCGGTCGGCGCCGTACGTGACGCCGTGCTCGGCGAGCAGCTGCTCGGCCTGGCGTGCGGCGCGCGCGAGGTCGCCCTCGGTCGGCGCGGCGTCGGGCGGCAGCCAGGCCCAGTCCGGCCGGTGCGCGATCGTCCCGTCGCCGAGGAGGCGCGGCGACGAGAGCAGGTCGGTCACCCGGGCAGTCTTGCGCACCTCCGACGCCGGTGCGGCACGCCGGGCCGTGCGGGTGCGACCGGCACGGCCCGACGGGCGCGGTCAGCCCTCGACGACCAGGGCCCCGTAGCCGTAGAGCGCCGGGGTGAGCTCGAGATGCAGGTCCGCCGGGTCGGCCGCCGCGAACGCGAGGGCGAACTGCAGCGTCCCGCCCGCCGGGACGCTGACGTCCGGCCCGGTCAGGCCGATGCCCTGGTCGGGGTCCCAGACGTTGACGGCCTCGCTCCCGCCCGACGTGGCCGCCACCTCCAGCGTGTTGGGCCGGAACCCCTCCTCGGTGCCGTTCGTGACGACGACCTGCACGCGCACCGGCACGCCCTGCTCGAGGCCCGTGGCGTTGTCGCTGGGCTCGTAGGGCTGCGGGACCCCCACGACGACCTCGAGGCCGTCGCCGTACGTGTGCGCCTGGCCGAACTGCACCACGGACCCGGGGTGCTCCCGCGCCCCCTGGTGCTGGTCGACGCGCGGCGGTGCCGTCGCGGGCGCCCCGGGGAAGGCGATCTGCAGGACCACGGCGAGGGCCGCCAGGGTGACGAGCACGACCACGACGACGCCGGCGACGACGGCACGGCTGCGGTGCTCCGGCTCGTCGGGCTCGGGGACCGTCACCGCGGTCGGTGCTGGCGTGCCGACGCCGACGAGGGTCGTCGGGACACCGGACCGGGGCGTGGGGACGGAGGCGAGGCCCTGCAGGCGCGTCCTACGGGCGTCGGGGCGTTCGGTGGTCACGCACATCTCCTGAGCTCGGCGGCAGCGGGATGCCGGTGAGGCACCCGACCTGACGGCCCACCGCCGTGGGGAGTGTGCGGACAGCACGACGCAGCCCCGACGACGGAGGGGGTCGGGACGCTCCGCATGCGTCGACGACGCCGGAAACCTAGCGTCCGCCTCACTCGTGCGAGCGCGCCTAAACGCTTACGACCAGCGCTTTCACATCAGGCTCTCACCCAGTGACAACAGCCTGTGACCTCAGTCGCACGCGGCCCGTCGGCGCGGCCTGCAGCACGGCGGCGGAGGCGGACGACCCCGGGCGGCGGGTGCCGGACTAGCGTGCGCAGCACCGGGGCGACGACGCCCCGCAAGGACGGAGACCGGCGTGACGACGGACGCGGCGGGCACGAGCGAGTACGACCGCTTCGGCCCCTGGATCGACGAGGTCCGCACACCGTCGGACGTGCCGCGGCTGTTCCGGGACCACCCCCTCGACCTCGACGCCGCCCGCCTCGTGCTCAAGGTGCCCCGCAACATCGCGCGCCGCGACGCGACGCCCGACATGGACCTGTACGACCACCTGCTCGTGCTCGACGCCCACGCCCTGACCACCCTGAGCCGGCGCCCGGCGGTGGCCGCAGGCCGCCGCGGCGGCGCGAGCCCCGCCGGGTTCTCGACATCCACGGTGCCGCTCGTCGACGTCGTCGCCGTCCGCGACGACGTGTCCCTGCTCGACGGCCGCCTGACCATCCGCACGCGCGACGGGGCCGAGCTGTCGGTGCCGTACAACGGGTCCGCCCAGGCCAGGGTCGCCGACCTCGTGGCGGGGCTGCGGGTGGCCGCGGCCGACGCCGGGCCCGGCGTCGTCGGCCGGGCGCTGCGGGACGCGGCCCGCGCGGCGGGACCCTCGCCGCTGGAGCCGGGCCACGACGACGTCGCCCTCGCGAGCGCGATGCGCGAGATCGTCCGGCGGCACCCCGAGGTCACGCCGTCGGCCTGCCACGGCCGCGTGCCGCTGCGGCCGGACGCCACGGGCCTGCGCGGGCGGGCGCGGCTCGCGCTCCACGCCCTGTCGCCGGCGACCCTGCACGGGGCCGTCCTCGCCACCGACGACGTCGCGCTCGAGGTCGTCGGGCGCCACGCCTGGGTCCTGCGGGGTCGCAGCCCCGTCCACTCCCGGTCCCGGCTCGTCGTGCCGCTGGCCGCCCTCGACGGCCTGCACGTCGCGCCCCACCCGGTGTACGCGCTCGCCACCACGGCGACCCTCACCGCCGGGGAGGCACGCCTCGAGCTGGTCGTGCCCACCGGCTCCGTCGCGCACGCCCTCCTGAGCGACGCGGCGACCCGGGCCGCCGACGCGGGGGCGCGCACGGCCCGGTAGCCCGGGCACGCCGACGACGAAGGGCCGGACCGGAGCGTGTGCCCCGACCCGACCCTCGGCATGGAGCGGGTGACGGGAATCGAACCCGCGCTATCAGCTTGGGAAGCTGATGTTCTACCATTGAACTACACCCGCACGACGCCCTCGCAGGCGCTGCGGCGTTGATCCTACCCGGTGCACGGGGTCCTGCTTCAACTCGTCCCGCCTGCGGACGGACGCGTCCCTGGCCCCGACGCCGCGCGGGTGGCAGGGTCGGCGCGTGACCGCGACGATGCGCCCGTTCCACCCCAGCGACCTGCCCGGCATGTACCGCGTGTGCCTGCTGACGGGGGCGGCCGGCCAGGACGCGACGCCGCTCTACCGCGACCCCGACCTGCTGGCGCACCTGTACTGCGGCCCGTACCCGGTGGCCGACCCCGGCCTGAGCCTGGTCGTCGTCGACGCGGGGGAGATCGCGGGCTACGTGGTGGCGACGGCCGACACGGCGGCGTTCGACGCGTGGTGCGAGCGCTCCTGGTGGCCCGCCCTGCGCACCCGGTACCCGCTCGGGGACGACCCGGGCGACGGCACCGAGGACCACGTCCTCGTCGAGCGCATCCACCACCCCACGCCGTCACCGGAGCCGCCGGACGCCCCCGCGCACCTGCACATCGACCTGCTGCCGCGGCTGCAGGGCCAGGGCTGGGGACGACGGCTCATCGAAGGGCTGTCCGACGCCCTGCGGGCACGCGACGTGCCGGGCGTCCACCTCGGCGTGGACGCCCGCAACACGCGTGCGATCGCGTTCTACGAGCACCTGGGCTTCCGGCGCGACGAGACGTTCGCGTGGGGTCGCCGGCTCGTCCTCGACCTGCGGTAGGCCGGGCGTCAGAGGCCCGTGCGCTGCCAGGCCACCGACACGCCCGCCTGCCGGAAGCCCAGCGCGACGTTGATCGCGAGCATGTGCGCGTTCTCCTGCGCGTTCCACGTGTGGATGCGCCGCACCCCGGGCCGCCACGCGGTGTACGCGTCGAGGTTGGCGGCCTTGACGAGCATGCCGAGGCGGTGCCCGCGGTGCTCGCGCAGCACGAGGGTGTCCTCCTGGAACGCGAACGGGACGTCCGGCACGGGCGTGTGCAGGACCGTGAAGGCTGCCAGGCGCCCCGTCGTGACGTGCTCGGCGGCGGCGATCAGCACGTGCTGGTGCTGCTGCGCCAGGCGCTCCAGGTGCGCGCGGACGCGGTCGGCGTCCCAGGGGTCCTCCTGCAGGTCCAGGCCGCCGAGCGGGACGTCGGTGCTCATGCGCGTCCACAGGTCCGCCAGGTCGTCGTAGCGGTCGGCGGGCAGCTCGTCGCGCCAGGTGTGCGTGCGGTACGCCTCCCCGGCGTGCGCGCGGGCGTCGGCGGCCAGGGCCGCGCGCTGCTCCGGGTCCTCCGGCAGCTCGAGCACGGAGTACCGCGCGACCTGCTCGATCGCGTAGCCCCGTGCCAGCCCCAGGCGGACGGCGCGCGCGTCGGCGGGGGCCCGCCCCGTGCCGGTGGGCGCCGTGAGCGCCCCGGGGCCCGGCGGCGGCTCGGGGCTGTGGTCGGAGAACAGGTAGAGCGTCGTGCGGCCGGTGGCACGCACGTGCTCCTCGAGGGTCGCCAGCAGCGCAGCGCCCACGCCTCGACCCTCGTACCCGGGCAGCACGACGACATCGCCCCCGGCGGTGTGCGTGTTGGCCGTCGTCGGCAGGTCGACCCGCGCGAACCCGACGACGTCCTGCGCCCGCGGCGGCTGCGCCGGGTCGCCGACCACGGCGACCCACGAGGCCACGTCGCGGTAGGGGTTGGCGCTCAGGATCCCGAGCAGCACGCCCACCGGCGCGTGCAGGTCCGCCCACCCCCAGATGGCCAGGTGGGACTGCCGGGAGACCTCGGCGCTGCCGGCGTACGCCCAGGCGTCCGGGTGGTCGACGGACGGCGGGACGGGGGGCGCGGGCAGCACGCGCCACGGACGGTCGGCGACGACCGTGTCGGGGGTGGTCACGGAAGCAGCCTGGCCCGCCGCGGGGCGGTTGGCCAGCACGTCGCGTGGGCCACCGCCGCCGGCTCGAGCGCGGACCGCGATCCGGAACGCGTCCGCGCGCTCCGCACCGGGCGCCCCGGGCCTCAGGCGTCCGGGGTGGCGGCGACGCGCTCGGTGCGCTGCCACGCGGCGGCCACGCCGGCCTGCCGGAAGCCGATCGCCACGTTGATCGCGAGCATGTGGTCGTTCTCCTGCGCGTTCCACGTGTGGACGCGCCGCACGGCGGGACGCGAGGCGTCGAGCTGCTCGAGGTTCACGGCCTTGACGAGCATCCCGAGCGAGCGCCCGCGGTGCTCGCGGAGCACGAGCGTGTCCTCCTGGAACGCGAACGGCACGTCCGGGTGCAGCACGCGCAGCACGGAGAACGCGACCAGGCGCCCGGTCGGCACGTGCTCCGCCACCGTCGTGAGGTGGTGCAGGCCTGCGTCGGCCGTGCGGCGCAGCATGTCCCGGACGCGCTCGGCGTCCCACGGGTCCTCCTGCACGTCCAGCGCGCCCAGCGGCACGTCGGTGCTCATGCGCGTGTACAGGCGCGCCACGTCGTCGCGGAAGTCCTCGGGAGCCTCGTCGAGCCACGTGTGCGTGCGGTACTCGTCACCCGCCCGCGCACGTGCCGCCGTGAGGTGCCCGGTCAGCTCGGGCGTGCCCGCGCCGTGCTCGTCGCCGAGCTCCAGGACGGAGTACCGCTCGACCTGCTCGAGGCGGAAGCCGTGGGCCTGCGCGAACCGGACGGCGGCAGCGTCGAGCGGGACGCGCCCGGTCCCCACGGGCGACTCCAGCGCACCCGGACCGGCCTCCGGCTCCGGGCTGTGGGTCGAGTACGCGTGCAGCGTGCCGCGACCGTCCACGGCGGCCTGGTCGGTCGCCGCGCGCAGCAGCGCCGCCCCGATGCCACGTCCGCGGTGCTCCGGCAGGACGCCCACGGCGACGTGCGCGGTGTGCTCGTTCGCCGTGAGCGGTTCCGACAGCGTCGCGTAGCCGACGACGTCGCGCGCGGCGCCGTCAGCGCCCTGGACCGCGACCCACACCAGGGTCCGCGAGTAGGGCGTCGGGCGCAGCATCGGCAGCCGGACGTGCAGCGGTGCGTACAGGTCGCTCCAGCCCCACGTGTCGAGCTCGTCGCGACGTTCGATCTCGCACAGGCCCGCGTACGCCCAGGCGTCCGCGTCGTCCGGGGACGCGGGCAGCGGCGGCGCCGGCTGCACACGCCACGTCGTGGTGGGGTCGGTCGTGATCATCACGCCACCGTGCTCCGCGCCGGCACCGCGGCGCCACGCATTTCCCGCGTCAGACGCGCACGCCGAGCCGGAAGGTCCCGGACCGCTCCTCACCCGGCTCGAGGACGAACACCCCCGTGCCGGGGACCCCGGCGTCGTGGAGCGTGAACCCGTCGTTGACGTTGGTGGCCGGCTCGACGGCGAAGTAGCAGCGCCGGCGCGGCGCGTACAGCACCAGGTGCCGGTACACCGGGTCGACCGTCAGGTCGACGGCCACGCCCTCGTCGGGGTACTCGACGTGCACGGGGGCCGCCGGGTCGAGGCCGGTCAGGACGTCGTCGACGAACCCCGATCCCAGCGGGCGCGCCTCACGGAAGTCGGCGCGCGGGGGCACCGGCCCGGCGGGGCCGTCGGGCAGCGCACCGGACAGCCGGTACCCCGCCTCGGCCGCGACCCGCAGCAGCGGCCCCGCCGTGGGCGGGTACTCCCGGACCGGCGCGCCGACGGGCAGCAGCGCACGACTCAGGTACGGGTGGTGCCCGAACCCGGCGGGGAACGGTTCCACGTCGGTGTTGCGCACCGACGTCGTGACGACGAGGGCGTCACCGTCCACCGCGTAGCGCACGGTGGCACCGAACTGCCACGGGAAGTTGATACCGATCTGACCGCAGGTCTCGACCGCGAGCGTGATCGCGGTGGCGGTCCGCTCGACGACCTCCCAGCGTGCGTGCCGCACCGCGCCGTGGATCGCGGTGCCGTCCGCGGCGTTGCGCTGCAGCTGCCACCGGCGGCCGGCGAACGGCAGCACACCGTCACGGATGCGGTTCGACCACGGCACCATCGGGAAGCTCGCGCACTTCTCCGGGTCGCCCGACGACGCGCGCCGCGTGGGCCGCAGCAGGTCGCGCCACACCCCGTCGGACGTGCGGATGCGGCCGGCACCGAGCGCGGCCCCCGTGCCGGGCAGGACGTCGACCTCCCAGCGGTCGTTGCGCAGCGTCACGGCACCCGAGGGCTGCGCCACGGCCGGTGTGGCCGGGGCGGGCGCGAGCTCGGTGATCGGCGCGGTGATGGTCATCGGCGGCAGCCCCCTGCTGTCGGCGCCGGGTGCGCGAACGCCCCGGTCAGAGCGTGACCTCGACGCGGACGGTGCTCCCGGCCGGCGCGTAGGGCACGTGGTTGCCCTCGACGGGGACTCCGTCGACGACGAGCGAGCCGCGCGAGCCGCGCGCACCCGAGTTGGTCACCGTGATCTCGTACGTCGCGCCGCGGGCGACGCGCGTCACGGTGAAGGTGGGGACGTCCGGGCCGATCTGGGGGTCGACGACCAGTCCGTCGTAGTCGGGCCGCACACCCAGCAGGTACTGCGACACGGCGACGAAGTTCCACGCCGCGGTGCCCGTCAACCAGGAGTTCTTGGCCTCACCGGCGCGCGGCGCCTGCTTGCCCGCGATCATCTGCGCGTACACGTACGGCTCGAGCTTGTGGACGTCGCTGATGTCCTCGCGGTACGCCGGGGTGATCCGCTTGTAGTAGTCGAACGCCTTGTCCCCGCGTCCGACGACCGTCTCGGCGATGATCACCCACGGGTTGTTGTGGCAGAAGATGCCGCCGTTCTCCTTGTACCCGGGCGGGTACGTCGAGACCTCGCCGAGCTCGATCTGGTACGTGGTGTACGCGGGGTACTGCAGCACCAGGCCGTGCGGCGTGCCGAGCATCTCGTCGACCGCGTCGAGCGCCTGGATGGCGGGCGCCTCGACGTCGTCCGGGCCCTCGCCCACGCCGATGCCCGCCATGACGGCGAAGCCCTGCGGCTCGATCCAGATCTTGCCCTCGGGCTTGGCGTCGGTGCCGACGGGGTTGCCGTAGAAGTCGTACGCGCGCAGGAACCAGCGGCCGTCCCACGCGTGCTCGAGCACGGCCTCGCGGACCTCGCCGACGACCTTGCGGGCCTGCGACGCGACCTCGGACAGCCCTCGACGCTCCGCGAGCTCCGCGTACTGCTCGCCGTACAGGACGAACTGCGCGGCGATGAACACGGACTCGGCGTGGCCGCCGGCCTGGTTCTCCGTCGTCTGGAAGGACTCGCCCGGCTCGGTGGAGAAGCAGTTGAGGTTGAGGCAGTCGTTCCAGTCCGCGCGGCCGATGAGCGGCAGGCCGTGCGGGCCGCGGTGGTTGACCGTGTACTCGAACGAGCGCGTCAGGTGCTCGAACAGCGGGACCTCGGAGCCGGGCTCGTTGTCGAACGGCACGGGCTCGTCGAGGATCGAGAAGTCGCCCGTCTCCTTGACGTACCCGGCGACACCGGCGATCAACCACAGCGGGTCGTCGTTGAAGCCCGAGCCGATGTCGTTGTTCCCGCGCTTGGTCAGCGGCTGGTACTGGTGGTACGCCGACCCGTCCTCGAACTGCGTCGACGCGATGTCGATGATCCGCTCGCGCGCACGCTCCGGGACCAGGTGGACGAAGCCCAGCAGGTCCTGGTTGGAGTCGCGGAAGCCCATGCCGCGGCCGATGCCGGTCTCGAAGTACGACGCCGAGCGCGACATGTTGAACGTGACCATGCACTGGTACTGGTTCCAGATGTTGACCATCCGGTCGAGCTTCTCGTCGCCCGAGCGCACCGAGTACGTCGACAGCAGGTCCGTCCAGTAGGCCTGCAGCGCCTCGACGGCGGCGTCCGCCTGCGCGGCGGTGGCGAACCGGCCGAGCAGGGCGTGGGCGCGCTCCTTGTTGACGACCTGGTGCGCGTCGTCGGCCCACTTCTCGTCCTGCGGGTTCTCGAGGTAGCCCAGCACGTAGACGAGGTCGCGGGTCTCTCCCGGGGCGAGGGTCACGCGCACCGAGTGCGAGCCGATCGGGTACCAGCCGGACGCGACCGAGTCGGCCGACGCCCCGGCGCGCGGCACGGCCGCCTCACCGAGCGAGTTGTACGCGCCGACGAACGTGTCGCGGTCGGTGTCGAACCCGTCGGCGCGGGTGTTCACGCCGAACACGGCGTAGTGGTCGCGCCGCTCCCGGTACTCCGTCTTGTGGAAGATCGCGGACCCGTGCGGGCCGTCCTGCTCGACCTCGACCTCGCCGATCGACAGGTTGCGCTGGTAGTTCGTCTGGTCGTCCTGCGCGTTCCACAGGCAGAACTCGACGAACGAGAAGAGCGTGACCGTCTTCTCGGCGTCGGAGGTGTTGGTGACGGCGACGCGCTGCACCTCGGCGTCCTCGCCCAGGGGGACGAAGAACGTCGTCGCGACCCGCAGGCCCCCGCGCTCACCGGTGATCCGGGAGTAGCCGAGACCGTGCCGCGCCTCGAAGTGGTCGAGGTCCGCCTTCACCGGCAGCCACGACGGGGTCCACACGTCGCCGCCGTCGTTGACGTACAGGTAGCGCCCGCCCGCGTCGGCGGGGATGTTGTTGTAGCGGTACCGCGTCAGCCGCCGCATCTTGGCGTCACGGTAGAACGAGTACCCACCGGCCTGGTGCGAGAGCAGCGAGAAGAACCGCTCCGACCCGAGGTAGTTGATCCACGGGTAGGGGGTGTGGGGCGTGGTGACGACGTACTCGCGCGCCTCGTCGTCGAAGTGGCCGAACCGCATCGCATGCCTCTCGTGCCTCGTCGCACGGGTCCACCGCCGAGGCGTCACCGCGAGGTGCGCGCCCAGGTGTCAGCGGCCCTGCTCAGGTCCCTGGTCGTCCTACGGAACTGCATCGCGGACGCTCCCGCGCGGCCTCCTCGTCGAAGCGCGTCCCCGCACTCCGGCGAGAGCGCTCCCACAGCGGAGCGGGCACAGCATATCCCGAAGCACGTCGAGCCGGAACGGGGCGGGACCTTTCACCGCCGCGGCAGGCCGCGCCGGTGCCCGGGCACGCCGGGGAGGAGGCGCGCGAGGCCGCCGGGAAGGGCGGCACGAGCGCGCGGTGACCGTGCGGCGCGCAGGCTATACGGTGGCCCCGTGCTGCTCTCCGACCGCGACATCCGCGCCGAGCTCGAGTCCGGGAGGGTCGCCCTCGACCCCTACGAGCCCGGCATGGTCCAGCCGTCGAGCATCGACGTGCGCCTCGACAGGTACTTCCGGCTCTTCGACAACCACAAGTACCCGTTCATCGACCCCGCGGCCGAGCAGCCGGACCTGACGCGGCTCGTCGAGGTCGACCGCGGCGAGCCCTTCGTCCTGCACCCCGGCGAGTTCGTCCTGGGGTCGACGTACGAGCAGGTCACGCTCCCCGACGACGTCGCCGCACGCCTGGAGGGCAAGTCCTCGCTCGGCCGGCTCGGTCTGCTCACGCACTCGACCGCCGGGTTCATCGACCCCGGCTTCAGCGGGCACGTGACCCTCGAGCTGTCGAACGTCGCGACGCTGCCCATCCTGCTGTGGCCCGGCATGAAGATCGGTCAGCTGTGCTTCTTCCGCCTGACCTCCCCCACCGAGAACCCCTACGGGTCGGCGGCCTACGGCTCGCGGTACCAGGGGCAGCGCGGCCCGACCGCGTCGCGATCCTGGCAGGGGTTCCACCGGACGGACGTCTGATGGTGGCCGACCGGTACCCGTCGCTCGCGGCCGACGACCCCGCGCTCGTCGACCGGCACCTGCTCGCGCTGCCCGAGGGGGTCGAGACCGAGGAGGTCGAGGTCCTCGCCGCCAGCAGGTTCCGCAACGTCCGGTGGGAGGACGCCGCGCGCGAGTCCGCCACCCGCACGGGCATGCTGCCGGCCGTGACCGCCGCCTTCGGGATCCGGTCGGTCGCCCGCCCGTCCGTGCGGTCCCTGCGCCTGGCACGGCTCTCGACGCTCACCGGGCCGTACGGCATCGACACGCAGGACGCGATCGGGCTCGGACTGCCGGCGTCGACGGTGGTGCTGTGGGTGCTGCAGACCCCCCGCGAGCGCGGTGAGCGCCCGGGGCCCGGCGGCGACCGCGACGGCGTCAAGCGCGCCTTTCCCGACGGCCTGCCGATCCGGGAGGAGGCGCGCACCCTGCAGTGGCTCGTCGCCGCCGCGCGGCGCCTGGGAGGTGCGGTCCGCACGCAGACCGGTGCCGTCCTGACGCCCGACCCGGACGCGGCCACCGACCTCACCGTGCTCACCGACCGCTGGGTCGAGCCCGCGGACGTGCTGGCCCTCGTCCAGCGCGTGCAGCCGCACGCCTACCTGTCGGTCGCGACGCCGGGGTCCTGGACGGGACCGACCGTGCTGACGGGTCGCGGCTCGCAGGGCGCGGTCGGTGGTGCGCCGGAGGCCGGCGGGTCCGGCCTGCGGGCCGCCCTCGAGAGGCACGGTGTCGCCGACGACGACGAGCGCCGGCGCCTCATGGCGGAGGCCGACGCGTACGACGAGCTCATGCTCGCCGCGCCGCCGCCCGCCGAGGCGTTCGGGGTGCTGGTCGACCTGGGCGTCGACGGCATGCTCGCCGTCGAGGTGGCCGCGTGCGAGCAGCTCCCCCCGCTCATGGAGGACCTGCCGTGGACGGGCGCCGGCGTCGTCGCGTACCGCGTGCGGTGGGAGCCGTTCGAGATCGAGCAGCGGGAGCAGGAGCGGCCGTCGTTCGAGCACCGCGTCGCGCGCTCGCGCGCGGCCCCGATGGTCGCCGCCGTGGCGAAGGTGCTGCAGGCGGCCGTCGGCGGCGAGGTGGCCGACGAGGCGGACTTCCTGGTGGACCCGGCCGACCTCTGAGGCCGGCTGCGCCCGATCGGGCGTACCGGGGGCCCGCACTTGTGCAGATCCTGCGGAGAACGGGCCGCC
This sequence comes from Cellulomonas wangsupingiae, assembly GCF_024508275.1. Lineage (NCBI taxonomy): Bacteria > Bacillati > Actinomycetota > Actinomycetes > Micrococcales > Cellulomonadaceae > Cellulomonas > Cellulomonas wangsupingiae. Next base: position 162,862 of record NZ_CP101989.1, on the reverse strand, counting down.
CCGGTCATGCCGCGCGCCGCGGTGCCGAACCGCACGGGGAGGCCGCCGCGGCCCCGTCGGGCAGCTGCCGGCGCGCACAGAATCGAGCACCACCCCCATGACGACGTCGACACGCGGGCGCCGTGCCCGCGCGGCCCTGACCGCTCTCGCCCTCGCCGCCGGCCTCGGCCTGGTCGCGGCCGCACCCGCGTCGGCGGCCTCCGCCACGTTCGCGGACGGGGTCGGCGAGTGGCGCACCGATGCGTCGAGCGACATCCAGGCGTACCGGCTGTCCCTCGACGCGACGAGCTTCGCGCTCACGTTCTGGACGCGGGAGCCCGCGGGCACCACCTGGCCCTACAACGTCGACGTCGATCTCGACACGAACGGCGACGACGTGGCCGACTTCGAGGGCTTCAAGTTCGGGGACGAGTGGATCTTCCACCGTGCCGACCCGTGGGTGCAGACGTGCTCGGGGACCGGCTCGCACGTCGGCAACCAGATCTCGCTCACCGTCCCCACCGGCTGCATCGGCTCACCGACGCAGGTCAGCGCGTCGATCACCGTCGTGCAGACGTACGGGGGCTTCGACAAGGCCTTCGACTCCGCCCCGTCGAGCTTCCTGCGCGCCTTCTCGTCACCCGTGACGGCGGGCCCCGGCACCGGCCCGACGACGAGTCCCCCCGTCACCGTGTTCCGGTTCTGGAGCCCCACGTTCGACAACGCGCACTTCTTCACCACGAGCGAGACGGAGGCGGAGAACATCTACCTCGACGACCGCAGCTGGCAGTACGAGGGAGTGGCGTTCAGCGCGGTCGCCCCGGACGGTGCGGCCTGCCCCGACGGGCGGCCCGTCCACCGGTTCTACTCCCCCGTCTTCCAGTCGCACTTCTACACCCAGGACGAGGGCGAGAAGAGCAGGATCATCGCCGGCGACCGCAACTGGTCGTACGAGGGCGTGGCGTACTGCTCCTTCCCGGACCAGAGGGCCGGGACCGTCCCGCTGCACAGGTTCTGGAGCCCGCTGTTCGGCAAGCACTTCTTCACCGCCAGCCAGGCGGAGACGGACCACATCCGGGCCGGCGACCGCAACTGGACCTACGAGGGCGTCGCCTACCACGTCATCCCGTGAGGCGAGCGGGCGCGGGCGTGGTTGCCCGCGCCCGCTCGCCCGCCGTCAGCCCAGCACCTCCGGGTACGCGACCGCGTCGTCCCCCGTGCGTCCCAGCACGTGCTCGGCGAGGAACGCCTCGACCGTGCCGTACCAGACCTTGGCGTGCTGCGGCGTGAGCACCCAGTGGTTCTCGTCCGGGTAGTACAGGAAGCGGTGCGGGCTGCGTCCCTCGTCGTCGGCGGGCAGGCCCGAGGCGGACAGCAGCTCGTACCACAGGCGCAGGCCCTCACCGATGGGCACGCGGTAGTCCTTGTCGCCGTGGATGACCAGCACCGGCGTGACGATGTCACCGACGAACCGGTGCGGCGAGTGCTCGAGCGCCATCTCGGGCGACATCTCGCGGCCCCAGTAGTACGCGGCGTCGGTGGTCGGGCCGAACTGGTCGAGGGCCCACAGGCTCGCGTGCGTGACGATCGCACGGAACCGGTCGGTGTGCCCGGCCACCCAGTTGGCCATGTACCCGCCGAACGACCCGCCCATCGCGGCCGTCCGCTCGGGGTCGAGGTCGTCGCGCTCGAGCGCGGCGTCGGTCGCGGCCATCAGGTCGGTGTACGGCGCGGCACCCCAGGCGCCCCAGCCGCGCTGGACGAAGTCCTGGCCGTACCCGGTGGACAGGCCCGGGTCCGGCAGCAGCACGGCGTAGCCCTGCGCGACCATCAGCCACGGGTTCCAGCGCCACGACCACGTGTTCCACGAGCTGAGCGGTCCGCCGTGGATCCACAGCAGCAGCGGCGCCCTGGCGTCGGGGCCGGCACCGTCGGGCAGCGCGAGCCAGGCCCGCACCCGCGTGCCGTCGGCGGCCGTCGTGACGACCTCCTCGAGGCGCCCCGGCAGTGCGACGTCGGGGGCCGGGGACCGCAGCGGCTCACCGGCGACGGGGCCGGCGGCGAGCGCGGCCGCCAGGTCCAGACGCACCGGGTGGGCAGGCGCCTCGTACGACGCGCGCAGCGCGTAGGCGGTGCGCCCGTCGGGGCTCACCTGCACGTCGGAGAACGCTGCGTCGTCGCTGGTCACGCGCGTCACGGCGCCCGTGCTCAGTTCCACGTGGAACACCGGCGCCCGGCCGTCGTCGTCGGCGACGACCAGCAGGCCGTCGGACGAGGGCAGCCAGACCGGCCCGGACGGCCAGCGGTCCCAGTCGGCGGCGAGACGCCGCGGCTCGCCGCCGGTCAGCGGCACGACCCACAGCTCGACGGCGGGCGCCTGCTCCGGCGTCGAGACCGTCTCGCGCGCGTACGCGACCCAGCGCCCGTCCGGGGACACCACGGCGTGGCCGATGTCGGCGGCCTCGTCGTCGACGAGCACGCGGCGCTCACCGGTCGCGACGTCGACGGCGACCAGGTGCATCCGCATGACGCCGCGCGCGACGGCGCGGTTCCAGGGCGTGACGACCGTACGGCCGTCGGGGCTGAGCGCGGGCGAGTGCTCGAGCAGCGCGATGCGCGCGTCGGGCGTCACGTCCGACAGCTCGAGGCGGGGGTCGCGCTCCCCCGCGAGAGGCGCGGCGACGTCGTCCCCGAGCGTCCCGACGAACGCGTGCGGCGAGGCGGGCCCCAGGTCGTGGTCCCAGTACCGCACCGGGTACCCGGTGTGCAGGATCGCGGAGACCTTGTTCTCCTTGCGCGCCTTGCGCAGGCGGTCGTCGTCCGCGGCGTCGGCGGCCGACGGCAGCACGTCGGACACCGCGAGCACGGTCGGCGCCGCGGTCGCGACCTGCACGCCACCGAGGCCGGCGGTGCGGTCGGCGACGACCCGCGCCTCCGCGCCGTCGGCGGGCAGCAGCCACAGCGCCGGCGTCGGGTCCTCGTCCGGGTCCTGGGCGTCCGGGTCGGGGCGAGCGCTCGTGAACAGCAGGTCTCCCGCGGGCGTGAACGCGGCGGACGCCTCGCTCTTCGCCGAGCGGGTCAGCCGCCGCGCCGGCCGCTCGCCCGCGGGGTCGACCTCCCACAGGGCGGTGACGTACGCGGTGCGCTTGCGGTCGAGCGTCTGCACGGCCGTCACGAGGCGCGAGCCGTCGGGGGACAGCACGAGCCCGGACAGGCGAGGCAGCGCGACGTACGCGTCGAGGTCGTGGAAGGGCGTGGCGGCGGAGGGCCCACCGTCGGGAGGTGTCGTCATGGCACCGTCCTACCACCCTGCGCCGACGCCGGTGCACCGGCTCCAGCCCGATGAGTCCGGTCGCCGGGACCGGTCCGTCTCCAGGGACGACACCGAACCACCTGGAGGACCCGTGACCATGCTGACGCCCTACCTGACCGTCCACGACGCCCGCGCCGCGATCGACTTCTACGCCGCAGCGTTCGGCGCGGTCGAGACGGGCGAGCGCTACGAGGAGGACGGTCGCATCGGGTTCGTCGCCCTCGCGATCGACGGCGCTGCGCTCTACCTGTCCGACGAGGCGCACGAGTACGGGGCGTGGGCGCCCCGCAGCGCGGGCCACGCGACCGCGGCGATCGCGCTCGGCGTCGCGGACGCCGACGCGGTGTACGCGCGCGCCGTGGCAGCCGGCGCGACCGTCGACCGCGAGCCGAGCGACCAGGGCGACGAGCGCCGCGGGTGGCTCGTCGACCCGTTCGGCCACCGGTGGGTGATTGCGTCGCCGTTGGTAGCGTAGGTGCAACAATATGTAGTACAACTGCTACATGGAGCCCACCCGGAACGCCGCTGTCCGCGTCGCCGGCCTGCGCATGGCCTACGGCGGCCGCACCGTGCTCGACGGCGTCGACCTCGACGTCGAGCCCGGTGAGGTCGTCGCCCTGCTCGGGCCCAACGGGGCGGGCAAGACCACGACGGTCGAGATCATCGAGGGGTTCCGCCGGCGCGACGCCGGGGACGTCGAGGTCCTCGGCGTGGACCCCGAGCACGGCGACGACGCGTGGCGCGCCCGGATCGGGGTGGTCCTGCAGTCCTGGCGCGACCACCGCCGGTGGCGCGTGCGCGAGCTGCTCGCCCACCTCGCCGACGCCTACCGGCCCTACGCCCGCGCCGGTCTCGCCCGCCCGCGGGACGTCGACGACCTGCTCGCGCGCGTCGGGCTCACCGCGGCCGCCCACCAGCGCATGGCCACCCTGTCCGGTGGTCAGCGCCGCCGCTTCGACGTCGCCGTCGGGCTCGTCGGCCGACCCGACCTGCTCATCCTCGACGAGCCGACCGCCGGGCTCGACCCCGCCGCACGACGCGAGTTCCACGAGCTGATCCACGAAGTGGTCGACCTCGACGGCACCGTCGTGCTCATGACGACGCACGACCTGGCGGAGGCCGAGACCGTCGCGGACCGCATCCTGCTGCTGGCCGGCGGGCGCATCGTCGCGGACGGCAGCCCGGCAGCCGTCGCCCGTCAGGTCGCCGGCCCGTCGGAGGTGCGCTGGAGCGTCGGCGGTGCGCGCCAGGTCCACAGCACGCACGACCCCGTGGGGTTCACGCGCGAGCTGCTCGCGGGCGGCGACGTCGAGGACCTCGAGGTCGTGCACGCCACGCTCGAGGACGCGTACCTCGAGATCGTCCGCCACCACGAGGCCCGCAGCACCCGACCGGACCTGGAGGTCTCGCGATGAGCACGCCCGCACCCCGCGCCTGGGCCGTCCGCACCGGTCTGCGCCGCGGCGTCACCGAGTTCCGGCACATGCTGCGCAACCCCGAGGACCTCGGCTGGAACGTCGTCATCGGGATCGGCGTCCTGGTGTACCTCGTCACGCAGCGCGACACGATCATCCCGGGCAGCGGCGGCCTGAGCCTGCCGAGCCTCGCGCTGCCCGGCATCCTGGCCGCCACCGTCCTGTTCGGCATGGCCATGGGCCCGGCGTTCGCCCTGTCCGCCGAGGTGGAGGACGGCACGGTGCTGCGGCTGCGCACCACGCCGCGCGGCACGACGACGTACACGGTGGGCATCGTGGTCGGCCAGGTGCTCGCCGCGCTCCCCATGCTCGCGATCCTGCTGGTCCCCTGGCCCTTCCTGCTCGGAGACCCCATGCACCAGGGCGCGGGAGGCTGGGCCGCGCTGGCCGGGTGGCTGCTGCTGGGCACGCTGGCCACCCTGCCCGTCGGCATCGTGGGCGGCGCGCTCGCCGGGCGCCCGACCCGCGTCATGATGTTCGTCATGGCCCCCGTCGTCGTCCTCGCGTTCCTGTCCGGGGTCTTCGGCCCGCAGACCGTGCCGCCGTGGGCCGAGTGGGCCGTCCAGGCGTTCCCCCTGTACTGGCTCGCGCACGGCCTGCGGTCGACGAGCCTGCCCGCCGGCGCCGAGGGTCTGGAGCTGGGGGGTGCGTGGCACCCCGAGATCGCGGCGCTCGTGCTGCTGGCGTGGGCGGTCGCCGGGCTCGTCGCAGCGCCCGTCGTGCTGCGCCGGATGAACGCGCGGCAGACCGCGAGCGCCCTGACGGACCGCCTGCAGACGCTCATGCACGGCTGACGTGGCGACCGAGGAGCGGCGCCGGCCGCAGACGGGTGAGACCGTCCACAACCGCATCGCCGTGCTGCGGGCCGAGCGGGGCGTCAGCCGACGCGAGCTCGCGGACGCGCTGGGGGTGCACTACCAGACGGTCGGGTACCTGGAGCGCGGCGAGTACAGCCCGTCGCTGCACCTCGCCCTGCGCATCGCGCAGTTCTTCGACGTGCCCGTCGAGGTGGCGTTCTCCCTGGAGCCGTTCCCGCGCATCGGGGCGTCGTGACACCCGTTGGGCGCGAGGCTGGGCGGCCACCTCGCATCCTGCTCCTTGACCGAGCGCTGCGGTGCAGGTCGGTGAGAATCTTCACATTTCTGTCACAATCTGACGCCCACCGGGCCCTTCATGGCCCTGCGCTTGGCCCTCGACACCCCTGAGGTCAAGAAAACGTCATGAAGGTCTTGGCAGAAGCCCCGCGGAGGAGCAAGATGTCGCCCGTCCCGAGCGAGGCTGGGCGGCCACGCCAAGGACGTCGCCGCACACGTGCGGCGGCCCGGGCACCCGTGGGCACCCGGGCCGCCGGTCAGGCGCGCTGCCCCGACGTCAGGACGCCTTCTCCAGCGTGCCGTGCTCGTGCCCGCGCCAGTGGCCCTTGCCCTTGCCCGGCTTCCACGGGCCGTGGTGGTGCCCCTGGTCGCCGGGGCCGGACACCCCGTTGATCGCGGACGTGTCGTTGGCCAGGCTCGCCGTCGCGAACGCCACCGCCGGCGCCATGATGCCGATCGCCTCGCGGCTGACGTTCGACAGGTCGTCGGCCACCGTGTGGTAGTTCGGGTCGTGCCGGATGCCGGCCGTGCCACCGAACAGCGCGACCTCCTCCTCCGTCTTGATGTCGTCCGCGCCGGTGAAGAGCCCGGACGCCGGCACACCGTTCTCGATGAACGCCTGGTAGTCCGACCGGCCCGAGAACTCGGTGTCGACCCACGGCTGGCCGACGGCGTCGAAGTACCCCGTGAGGACGTCCTCGGTCTCCGCCGAGCCCGGGGGGACCACGACCGGGGCCTCGTACGTCGACTGGTCCGCGTCGTACACGCCGATGATGTAGTTGGGCGACCCGACCATGTCGAAGTTCAGGTACGTCGCGATGCGGTCGAGCTCGCCCTCCTGCGTCGCCAGCTCGTCGACGTACGCCGTCGAGCCGATCAGCCCGAGCTCCTCGGCACCCCACCAGGCGAAACGCACGGTGTTGTTGTGCTTCTTCTGCTTGGCGAGCTGCACCGCGACCTCGAGCAGGACGGCCGAGCCGGTGCCGTTGTCGTTGATCCCGGGGCCCTCCTCGACGCCGTCGAGGTGCGCGCCCAGCATGACGACGTTGTCGTCGCGACCCGTGCGCGTCTCGGCGATGACGTTGAAGCTCTCCTGCTCCTCGGTGTGGAACCGGGTGTCCAGGGTGAGCGTGGCGCCGCCGGCCGCGATCGCCGCGACGACCGCCTGCCCGTCGGCCATCCCCATGCCGGCCACCGGCACCTGCACGAGACCCTCCGCGCCGAGCGTGCCGAACAGCATCTCCTCGACGTTGTTGTAGACGACGACGCCGACGGCCCCGGCGGCCTCCGCCGCGACCGCCTTCTCGCCGAAGCTGCACACGCCGCGGCTGACGACCGCGATCGCGCCCGTCACCTCGACGCCGGCCCAGGAGTCGGCCGTGCAGCCCGTGGTGTCGGTCGGCACCGCACCGGGCGCGGTCACACCGCCCTCCGCCGTGCTGGGCGCGTACAGCATCTGGTCGACCTCGTACGCCTCGCCCGTGCCCAGGGTCAGGCTCGCGGCGTCGACGACCTCGAACCCGAACGTGAACGGGTCGCGCGTCGTGGTGTAGCCGGCGCGCTGCAGCGTGCGCTCGACGTACCGCGCGCTCGCCTCGTAGCCCGCGGTCAGGGCGGCGCGGTTGCCGTCGTTGCGGTCGGCGATGCGCTGGAGCTCCTCCAGGTGCCGCCACACGCCGCGGGTCGTGACCTGCCGCGCGAAGCTCTCGGCGTCGATCGCGTACCCGGGGCCGTGACCCGGCCCGTGACCCGGGCCACCGCCGTGGGCGGCAGCGGGTGGGACGAGCAGTGCGCTCGCGCCGAGCAGGACGGCGGCGAGGGTGCCCGCGAGGGCGGTGGTACGTCGAGCTGCCACGGTGGTGTCCCTTCCGTGCACGGGACCGACGGCCGGGCGGCCGCGGCCGACGTCGTCGCCCGGCTGGGGCGGTCGGCGTCCGGGACAACGTAGGACGGTCCGGTCCTGAAAGTCACGGGATGTCATGACACCGGGGCAGGAATCGGGCGACGCCCGCCGCGCGAGGGGCGGCGCCCCGCGTGCGGGGGTACCCCCGGTGCGCGACAGTCGAGGGGACGACGACGTCCGTCGACCTGGGGGCACCATGTCTGCACTGCTCGAGAACCGCACCGCGCTCGTGACCGGGGGGACCCTCGGCATCGGGCGCGGCATCGCCGAGACGCTGGGGCGGCACGGTGCCCGCGTCGTCGTCACCGGCCTGACCGAGCAGGAGTGCGCCGACGCGCGTGCGCGCGGGGTGGACGCGCACGTCCTCGACGTGCGGGACGCCGCGGCGTGCCGCGACGTGGTCGCCCGTGTCGTCGAGCACCACGGCGGGCTGTCGGTGCTGGCCGCGAACGCGGGGATCTACCCGCAGGCTCGGATCGCCGAGATGACCGACGCGGACGTCGACGGCATCGTCGACGTCAACCTCAAGGGCACGATCCACGCGCTGCAGGCGGCGCTGCCGGCCCTGACCGCGTCGGGCCGCGGCCGGGTCGTCGTCACCAGCTCGATCACGGGCAACGTCACCGGGTACCCGGGGTGGGCGCACTACGGCGCGACGAAGGCCGCGCAGATGGGCTTCGTGCGCACCGCGGCGATCGAGCTGGCGCGCGCCGGCATCACCGTGAACGCGGTGCTGCCGGGCAACGTCCTGACCCCGGGGCTGCGCGCGCTGGGCGAGGAGTACATGGCACGCATGGCGCGCTCGGTGCCGCTGGGGTTCCTCGCGGAGCCCGAGGACGTCGGGGAGGTCGTGGCCTTCCTCGCGTCCGACGGCGCGCGGTACGTCACCGGGCAGGGCGTCGTGGTCGACGGCGGCCAGGTGCTGCCCGAGTCGCCGGAGGCGCTGGACGAGATCTGAGGCCCCCGCGGGACCAACGTCCGCCGTGGGCGGCCGGCGCGGAGGGTGGGCTGGGAGCATGCGCCGCACGCCCGTGTACTACTACTCGTCGACGAGCGGCCTGGTCCGCACGTTCGCCGAGCGCCTGGACCGGCCGACGTTCGACCTGGCGGAGCGCGAGCACCGCCGCAGCGAGGCCGACGGGCCGTGGGTGCTGCTCACCCCGTCGTACACGACCGGCAACGACGCCAACGACACGATCCCCGAGGCGGTGCGCCGGTTCCTGCGCTCGGCGCACAACCGGCGCCTGCTCGTCGGGGTCATGGGGTCGGGCAACCGCAACTTCGGGCGCTACTACCAGAAGGCCGCGCGGGAGATCGCGCAGCGGTCCGGGCGCCCGGTGCTCTTCGAGTTCGAGCTGGCCGGGACGCCGTGGGACGTCGAGGAGTGCGAGCGGATCCTGCGTGACCTCGACGCGGCGCTGGAGCTGGCGCACGCCGGCTGAGCGGGTGGCCGTCCCCGCGGCCGGACGGCACGCTGGTGCCGGGAGGTGGTCGCGGTGCGGACCGGTGGGCACGACCCGTGGGACGACGAGCAGCGCACGCGGTGGCGCGTCCGGCTCCTCGTCTGGACGGGTGGCGCGGTCCTGCTGGCCACGGTGGTGGGGCTGGTCCACGCCGTCTACCCCGTCGTCACCTGAGCCCGCCCCCTCGCGCTCCCCTCAGTCCGCCGGCTCCGCGGCGGTGGTCGCCGCGTCACCGGGCGCGACGGGGACGTCGACCAGGCGGAAGTCGTTGTCGAAGGCGATCCCGGTGCCCACCTGGAACGTCACGGTGTCGACGTCCATCCGGGGGTACACGAACGAGTAGACCCGTGTCTGGCCGCCGTCGATCCAGGCCTTGGCGTCGAGGTCCGTCACGGTGAGCCACTCGCCACCCGGGTGGTCGGGGCGCGGGCCCGTCGTGTAGTCCATCGGGTAGAGCTTGGACGCCCCGTGCAGCAGGACCGCACGCCCCGCGAGGTCCACGGGCGTCGTCGTGCCGTCGCCACGGTGCGAGTTCCAGCCGCGCAGGAAGCCGGGCGTCCACCCCATGCCGTCCTCCTGGTCGTCACCGCGCACCGCGAGGTCCACGACCACGTGGCCGTGCACGCGGCGGGCGGTGGCCTGCACCTCCCACTTGCGCGCGAAGTTCGCGAGCTTGACGGGTCCGTCGCCCGGCGCCACCTGACCCTTGTCGCCGAACGGCGGCAGCTCGCCCGTGGTCGTCACGTCGGTCCGCGTGACCACCGTGGACGTCAGGGTGACGGTCACGCGCCGGTTGCGGGCGCGGTTCTCCTCCGAGTCGTTCGCGACGAACGGCTCCGCCTCGCCGCGACCGTCGACCTCCATCGGGTACGCCGCACCGTCGACCTGCGTGCCGAGCACGTCCGCGACCGCCTGCGCGCGGCGCTGCGACAGGTCCTGGTTGTAGGCGTCGTCGCCCTGGTCGTCGGTGTGCCCGACCACGCTCACCGTGCCCGGCTCGCGTTCCGAGATCCGTGCCGCGACCAGCGCGATCGCCTCGCTCGCCGCAGGTGTCAGCGTGGCCTGGTCGAACTCGAACAGCACGTCCGAGCCGAGCTGCACGTCGATGCGCTCGGTGGACTCCGTGGTCGTCACCGCACCCTCGAGCTCGGCGCTCGTCGAGTCCAGCGGGAACGTCGGCGCCGTGACGATCGCGTCGAGGTCGAGCGTCTCGGGCTCCGGCAGCGGCGACGGGGTCGCGGTGCCGGTCGCCTCGGCCGACGCCGACGCCGCGGCGGCCTCGGACGCCTCCGCACGCTCGCTCGACGGGACGTCCCCCTCGATCACCGGCACGTCCGCGACCAGCGGAGCCCCGGGCAGGAACACCGACACGCTCGACACGTCCTGGGGCGGCGCGGCGTACGGGATGAGGACCCGGCTCCCCTCGGGGCCCCGCAGCACGTCCCAGTCGTCCGGGGCGACGACGGGCCACTCGTCGGCACCGATGCCCGGGTGGTACACGACGTCGCGGACGAGGTCGACGAGGCGCACGTTGCTGGGTGCGCGCAGCGTGAGGTTCCGGGCCAGGCCGCCGTCGAACCCGCCGATGTGGACCGGGTCGTCCTGCGGGACCTCCTCGAGCGGTGTCAGGTCCAGCGTGAGGACCGCGTGCTCGCCCACCCGCACGACGGGGTGCACGGCGATCTCCACGTCGATCCCCCCGTCGGCGACGACCGCCGTGGCGACCACGTCCTCGGGCTGCGGGCCGGGGTCGACCGAGGGCGTGGGGGTGGGGTCGGGGACGCCGGGATCGCCGCCCGTGCAGGCCGTCAGGAGCGCGAGCGTGGTGACGAGGGCGACGCCGAGCGGCGTGCGCGCGCGACGGGTGCGGGGGGCGGCGAGCACGAAGGGGTCCTCCAGGGGCGGGTGTGGCGGCCATGATGCCGGACTCGTCGGGGCCCGGCAGTGCGGGGTCCAGCGGTCACCCGTTCGCCGGTCACTCGCGTGGAGCGCCGGATGCTGAGCCGCGCCCCAGAGCGGGCACAGCCCCGTCACAGGCGCGCAGGGCTGGATGGACCTGCCCACCCCGGACGAGGGGTGCGTCCCGACGACCACCGGAGGCCCTCCCCGTGCCCGACACCGCGCTGCTCGCGGCGGACCTCGTCGCGATCACGGTCCTCACGTTCGTCCTGTACCTCCCCCGGCACCGCCGCCGCGACCTCGTCGTCGCGTACCTCGGCGTCAACGTCGGTGTCCTGGCGGTCTCGGCGGCCCTCGGGTCCGCGACGGTCGGCCCCGGCCTGGGGCTCGGGCTGTTCGGTGTGCTGTCGATCATCCGGCTGCGGTCCACCGAGCTCGCGCAGAGCGAGGTCGCGTACTACTTCTCGGCGCTCGCGCTGGGACTCATCGGTGGGCTCGGCGTCGCGTCGGCGCCGGTCGGCCTCGCCCTCATGGCGCTGATCCTGGTGGTCATGGCGGTCGGCGACTCGCCGCGCCTGCTGCGGCGGTACCGGTCGCAGACCGTCGTGCTGGACCGGGCGTTCACCTCCGAGGCGGCGCTCGTCGCGCACCTCGAGCACCTGCTCGGCGCGCGCGTGCACGCCGTGGACGTCCAGCGGCTCGACCTCGTCAACGACACCACGTGGGTCGACGTGCGCTACGCGCTGCCGGCCGGCGGCACCGGCGTGGCGGAGGACGCCCGGAGGCAGCCGACGGCGGCGGGGGCCGCTCGATGAGCGCACGGACCCTCGACGGACCCGTCACCGGCCTCCCCACCGTCACGCTCGACGAGCTGCAGGCACGCGCGTGCCTGCAGACCCGCGTCGACCGCAAGTACGTCGTGCCGGACGCGGTCGTCGACGACCTGCTGACGGACCTGCGCGACGGGTGCGAGGCCGCCCGCGTGCTCCGCATCGACGGCCGCGAGGTGTTCGCGTACGAGTCGGTGTACTTCGACACCCCCGACCTCACCTGCTACCTGGGGGCCGCGCACCGGCGGCGTCGGCGGTTCAAGGTCCGCACGCGCACCTACCTGGACTCCGGCGCCTGCTTCGCGGAGGTGAAGACCCGCGGGCCGCGCGGGTCCACGGTCAAGACGCGCGCGCCGTACGACCGGGACCTGCGCGACCGGCTCACCCCCGAGGCGCTCGCGTTCGCCCGGGCGGTGCTCGACGCCGCCGCCGTGCCGCACCCCGACGACCCGCGCTACGCGCCGACGCTCGTCACGCGCTACCACCGCCGCACGTTCCTGCTGCCGGGCCCGCACGCCGCCGACTCGCGGCTGACGGTCGACACGCACCTGATCTGGACCGCGGCGCGAGGGTCCGCGCTGCGGCTGGACGGGCTGAGCGTCGTCGAGACGAAGACGGGCGCGACCCCGTCGGGCGCCGACCGGCTGCTGTGGCGGCGCGGTCACCGCCCCGTCCGCCTCTCCAAGTACGGCACCGGCATGGCCGCGACCACGCCGGACCTGCCCTGCACCCCCTGGCGACGCGTGCTCGACCGGCACGTGACGCCCGCCCTCGTCCCCGCCGAGTGACCGGCCCGACCACAGAACGGAGCACCACCGATGCGACGCACCCTCGCCCGGCTCACCCTGCCGGCCGCCCTGGCCGCTGCCCTGCTGGCCGGCTGCTCGGCCACGTCGGCGCCGGAGCAGGGCCTCTCGTCCGGCGCGTCCGCGGACACGTCCGGCACGGCGGGGACCGACGTCGCGGACGTCGACCCGGCCGCCGCCGACACGACCGTCCAGGCCGAGCTCGACGCCAACCACGACGCGGTCGCGGCGGACGCGGCGTGGGACGAGGCGTCCGCGGTGAGGGTGACGCTCGACGGCACCACGGCGTCGGCCGACGGCGACGGCGTCGAGGTCGACGGCGGCACCGTGACGATCACGGCGGCCGGCACGTACGTGCTGACCGGGACGCTGAGCGACGGGCAGGTGGTCGTCGACACCGCCGACCCCGAGCAGGTGACGCTCGTGCTCGACGGCGCCGCGATCACGTCGTCGACGACCTCGCCGCTGCAGGTCCTGGCTGCGGAGGAGGTGGTCGTCGTGCTGGCCGACGGGACGGCCAGCACGCTCGTCGACGCGAACACGTACGCCGACGCGGACGCCGAGGACGCCCCGGGCGCCGCCCTGTACTCCGCGGCCGACCTGACGATCGCCGGGACCGGGTCGCTGACGGTCACGGGCAACGCGAACGACGGCATCGCGTCGAAGGACGACCTCGTCGTCGCGTCGGGGACGCTCGACGTGACCGCCGTGGACGACGGCCTGCGCGGCAAGGACGCCCTCGTGGTGCTGGACGGCGACCTCACCGTGGACGCGGGCGGTGACGGCCTGAAGGCCGACGCGGACGACGACGCCACGCGCGGCTACGTGCACGTGGCGGGCGGGACGCTCGACGTGACGGCCGGCGACGACGGGATCACCGCGACGACCGACGTTCTGGTCGGCGGCGGCGCGGTGAGCATCGTCGCCGGGGGCGGTGCGGCGCAGGCCGCGTCGGTCACCGAGGACGTCTCGCCGAAGGGCGTCGCCGCGGGTGTCGCGCTCGTCGTCGGCGGCGGGCGCCTGCACGTCGACGCCGCGGACGACGCGCTGCACTCCGACGGCAACCTCACGGTCACGGACGGCGACGTGCAGGTGACCGCCGGCGACGACGCCGTGCACGCCGAGCGCGGCCTGCTCGTCGGCGGCGGCACGCTCGACGTCACCGCGTCGGTCGAGGGCATCGAGGGCGAGGTCGTCACGATCAGCGGCGGCGACGTCACCGTCGTGGCGTCCGACGACGCGGTCAACGGCTCGTCGCCGACGGTGAGCGGGTCGATGCAGCCGATCGAGGGGGTCGCCGTGACGATCAGCGGCGGCACGGTCGTCCTGGACGCCGGGGGCGACGGCCTCGACTCCAACGGTGACCTGACCGTCAGCGGGGGCACCGTCGTCGTCAACGGGCCCACGAGCAGCGGCAACGGCGCGACGGACGTCAACGGCACGTTCACCGTGAGCGGCGGCGTGCTGCTGGCCGCGGGCTCGTCGGGCATGGCGCAGACCCCGGCCGCGAGCAGCCCGCAGTCGTTCGTGTCCCTGACGTCGCCGCAGGGCATCGCCGCCGGGACGGTCGTGCACGTGCTCGACGCCGACGGGACCGTGGTCGCGACGTTCGGGACGAGCAAGGCGGTCGGCAGCCTGCTGCTCTCCTCGGCCGACGTCGTCGCGGGCGAGGAGTACCGGCTGGCGGTCGGCGGCACGGCCTCGGGCGCCTCCACCGGCGGGCTCCGCGAGTCCGGCGACGCGACGGGCGCGAGCATCGAGGCCGACGCCACCGCGGGCGTCGAGTCCGGCGGCACGGGCGGCCCCGGCGGCCGTCCCGGCGGCGGGGCGGCCGGCGGGGCAGGCGGCAGGCCGGACGGCAGGCCGGACGGCCCGCCCGCGAGCGCGCCCACCCGCCCCTGACCCCCCACCCCCCCGTGCCGTGAGAGTGCCATCCAGTCACGGCGCGGGGGTCGGCCCCCGGTTGGTCAGCGGGAGGTGACCGTCCAGCGCCCCGACGTCAGGTCGCGCAGCCGCGGCAGGATCGTGTCGCCCGCGACGCGCAGGCCGTCGTGCAGGTGCTCGTTGGTGATCCACACCTGGGCGTTGCCGAGGCCGTCGGCGGTGCGCAGGGCCAGGTCCAGGTCCACGTACGGGTCGTCGTAGTACTGCACGGCCGCGACGGGGACCTCGTTGGCGGCGAGGCGCTCGGCGTCGTAGAGCTCGGGCCAGTCCGTGCGGGACGCGAGCTCCTCGGCCACCGCCGCGAACGGCCGCAGTGCAGCGACCTGCTCGTACATCCACGGGTACACGGCCTCGCCGGTCAGCAGCAGCGGCCGGGCGTCGCCGGCGAACGCGGGGTGCCGCGCGTGCTCGGCGGCGGCCGCCCACCCGGGGCGACGGTGCCCGCAGTGGTAGATGACCTCCTGCAGCACCGCGTACAGCGGGTTGGTGTCGAAGCCGGTGCGCGACGCCACCTGGGCGAGGAACCCGCGCGCGGGCTCGCCGCGGCGGTCCAGCGCCGTGTCGAGGAGCCAGTGCAGGTCGTCGACGCCGGTGCTCATGCCCAGCGGCATCCCGAGCGTCTGCAGGCGCTCGACCGTCAGCGTGTCGCCCGTCGGCAGCACGACGTCGCCCGCCGCCACCCGGTCGGCGATCCGTCCCAGCAGGTCGACGTCGTCGGGGAAGGCGCGGTGCAGCGCGCGGTTGCGCGCGAGCTGGCGCGGGTACGTCGCGGCGTACACGTCCTCGGCCGTGGCGCCGACGGGCGGCAGGCCACCCGTGATCCAGCACGCCTCCAGCGCCTCGGGGTGCCGCGACAGGTACGTGAGCGTGACGAACCCGCCGTAGGACTGCCCGAGCGTCGTCCAGCGTCGTCCCCCGTACACGGTGCGCCGCAGGTGCTCCGCGTCCTCGACGATCGCGTCCGCGCGGAAGCACGCCAGGTGGTCCGCGGCCGTCCGGGCGTCGCCGAACACCGCGACGTCCGACCCCTCCACGCGCGACGACCGGCCCGTCCCGCGCTGGTCGAGCAGGACCACGCGGTGGGTGCGCAGCGCCGTCGCCCACCACCCGCCGCCGGGCGTCGGACGCGGCCCCATGCCGCCCGGCCCGCCCTGCAGGAACAGCAGCAGCGGCAGGTCCTCACCGTCGCGCTCGGGGTCGACGACCTCACGGGCGAAGACCTCGATCGAGCCGAACCGGTGCGGGTCGGCCCGGTCCACCGGCACCTCGACGCGGTGCTCGCGCACCCGGAACCCGGTCATCGCGTACTCGTCCACCACGCCACCCTACGAGCGGCGGCGGGACGCCTCAGGACGCGCGCGCGAGCACGACCTCCTCCACGGCGGCCCGCAGCGTCGCCGGTGCGCCGAGGGCCGCCAGGTGCGAGAGCCGCACGTGCAGTGGACGGTCGGCCGTCAGCACCTCCAGCACCCGGCGCTTGAGCTCGTACCCGACCTGCGCGGCGTCGAGCAGCCGGTGCAGGCGGGTGGCGACGTCGTTCGGCCGCAGCCGCGGCGTGGCACCGAGCCCGACGCGCAGGACCGCGCCGACGGGCACGTCACCGACCGTCACGCGCAGGTGACCCTCCGCGGTGCGTGCGACGACGGGGTCCACGCCGGCCCCCTCGACGGTGGCGACGGGTGCGACGCCGTCCGCGACCGACACGAACGTCGCCGTCCACGTCCGCGTCGCCGGCAGGAAGCGGTCCGCACCGGCCACGGGCCCGACCGTCAGCACACCGGCCGCCTGGTCCCACACGAGCGGTGTGCGCGCGACGCGCTCCTCGTCGAGCCCGTCCCCCGTGCCGTCGTCCTCGACCATCGTGAACGCGCCGTCGGCCCCCACGACGACGAGCACCTCGAGCGCGGCCGGCTCGACCGGGTCGTCGCCGGGCACGGCGGCGGCGTCGAGCGGCACGACCGCCCCGGCCGGCGCGAGCACGGGGACGGACGCGAGGTCGCGGTGCATCACCACCTCGCGGCCGCCGTCGTACGCCAGCCCCGTGAGCACGTCGACCCACACGCCGTCCGGCAACCAGGTGCGCACCGACGCGGTCGCCGACTCCCGGTCCCGCGGCGAGGTCACCGGGGCCACCAGCAGCTCCGAGCCGAACAGGAACTGGCCCGGCACGTCGTACGCCTCCGCGTCTCGCGACCACCGGTGGTACATCGGCGTCACCAGCGGCACGCCGTCGCGCGCGGCGCGGTGGTTCATCGTGTGCAGGTACGGCACCAGACGGTGCCGCAGGCGCAGGAACTCGGTCTGCACCGCGGCGTGCTCAGGGCCGAACGACCACGGCTCCTTGGTGAGGAACGGGTTGTTCGACGAGTGCAGCCGCAGGACGGGCGAGAACGTGCCGAGCTGCACCCACCGCGTCGCGAGCTCGTCGTCCTTCGCGCCGAACATGTGCCCGCCGATGTCGTGGCTCCACCAGCCGTACCCGATGTTGGCCGCCGCCGCCGTGAAGTGCGGCTGGAAGGCCAGGGAGGCCCACGACACGACGGCGTCGCCGGAGAACCCCACCGGGTAGCGGTGCGACCCCGGGCCGGCGTACCGCGAGAACGTCAGCGGGCGGCGCCCCCCGCGCGCGTTGTCCAGGAAGTGGAAGTGGTTGAGCATCCACAGCGGGTCGATGCCCGCGATGCGCGAGTGCGGCCCCTGCTGCCAGTCGATCCACCAGAAGTCGACGCCCTCGTCCTCCAGCCCACGGTGCAGCACCTCGAGGTACGCCGTGAGGAACGCCTCGTCGGTGACGTCGAACGCGACGGGGTCGCCCGCCGACGCGTCCAGGCCCAGGGCCGCGCACATCGCGCCGTAGACCTCCTCGTGCGGGCCGATGCCGTCCGCGGGGTGCACGTTGAGCGTCACCCGCAGGCCCCGGGCGTGGACCTCGGCCAGGAACGCCGCGGGGTCGGGGAACAGGTCCCGGTCCCAGGAGTAGCCCGTCCAGCCGCTGCCGATCGCCGGGTCGACGTCGGTGACGTGCCAGTCCATGTCGAGCACGGCGACGGAGAACGGCACACCCGCGTCCCGGAACCGGTCGAGCAGCGCCACGTACTCGTCCGCCGTGTAGCGGTGGTACCGGCTCCACCAGTTGCCGAGCGCCCACCGGGGCAGCACGGGCTGCCGGCCCGACACGGCGTACAGCGCCCGGACGGCCTCGGCGTGGTCGTGCCCGTACGCGAAGACGTACAGGTCGGTGCGGCCGTCGTCGCGCGGCGCCACCCAGCCGTCCTCGGTGAGCAGCAGCGACGCGGAGTCGTCGACGACGGCGTACCCGTGGCGCCCGGCGACGCCGGGCTCGAGCGGCACCGCGCCGTCGGCCTCGTCGAGCGTGCGCGCGGTGCCCCCGAGGTTGCGCCCGTCGTCGTCCTGGCCGTACCGCCACACCGAGTGCCACGTGGTGATCGCGCCGAGCACCGCGACCGACAGGCCGCTCGTCGTGAACGGCCCCTTGTCGTACGTCAGCCGCAACCTGCGCGTCACGACCTCCAGGTGGGTGCCCTGGTCGACCACCCGGAACTCGGGCACGGGCTGGCGGCGGTGCAGCGCGAACGTCGACGCGCTGTCCTCGAACACGCCGTCCGGCGAGTGCTCGATGCGTAGCAGACCGTCGGTGAGGACCGTGATCCGGTAGTGCTCGCCCTGCACGACGGCGGCAGGGTCGGCGACCGGGTGGGTGGGCAGCGTGGGCAGGACCATGCCGACCATCCTCAGGTCGGGTGCGGCGCGGTGCACACGCGGGGGGCCGCGACCAGCCACGTCGTCCCGTGCCGGGCGGAATGTCCGCACCGCCGGCGGTGTTGTGACCGGCATGCCCCTCACCGGTGAGTATGCCCCCAGCCCCAGCGACTGGGCACGCAAGCAGGCGGAGCTCTACGAGTCCTCGGGAGGCACCGAGGGCACGACGCTCGACGGCCGCCCCGTCATCATCCTGACGACCCTCGGCGCGAAGAGCGGCAAGCTCCGCAAGACGCCGCTGATGCGCGTCGAGCACGAGGGGGAGTACGCGGTCGTCGCGTCCAAGGGCGGGACACCCGAGAACCCGACGTGGTTCCACAACATCACCGCGCACCCGCGCGTCGAGCTGCAGGACGGAGCCGTGCGCAAGGACTACGACGCGCGGCTCGTCACGGGCGACGAGCGCGCCCGCTGGTGGCAGCGGGCCGTCGCGACGTGGCCCGCCTACGACGAGTACCAGGCGAAGACCGACCGCGAGATCCCCGTCTTCGTGCTCACGCCCGTCGAGGGCTGAGCCGCCCGGACGCACGCGCCCACCCCACGGGGAGGGCGCGTGCGCCGTGCGGTGCCTGCGACGTCAGGACGTGTGGCGCGACGACCCGTTGGTGCCGACGGCCTGCTGGGCGATGCTGGAGACCAGCGAGCTGAGGTCGAGGCCGGTGAGGGACTTGATGACCTCCTGGCCCTCGCCCAGCACCTGGCCGACGGTCCGCGTCATGGCCGACGCACCGTCGGTCGACACCACGGTGAGCTGGTCGATCGAGCCGATCGGCTCGGCCGCGGCGCGGACGATCTCGGGCAGCAGCGCGATGACCTGCTGCGCCAGGACCGCCTCGCCCTGCTCGCGCAGCGCCTCGGCCTGCGCGTGCGTGGCCTCGGCCTGCGCCAGGCCCTCGGCGCGGGCGGCTGCGGCGCGCGCCAGACCCAGGGCCTCGAGGGCCTTGGCCTCGGCGAGCTGCCGGTCGCGCTCGGCGTTACCGGCGCGGATCGTCGCCTCGGCCGCGGCCTCGGCGTCCTGGACCGTGGCGATCTTGTTCGCCTCGGCGACCTTCATCCGGCGGTACGCGTCGGCCTCGGCGGCCGCGTTGGCGGCGTCACGCTCGGCGTTGGCCTGCTGGACGGCGGCGTACGCGGACGCCTCGGCCGGCTTGCGGACGTCGATGTCGAGCTGCTCCTCCGTGACCTTCGCCTTCTCCGCGAGGGCGTCACGCTCCTGCAGGGCGACGAGCTTGTCCTGCTCGGCGCGGGCGAGCTGACCGGCGGCGTTGGCCTCCGCGTTCGCCTTGTCGGTCTCCGCCTTGATGGTGGCCTGCTTGAGCGCGAGGTCGCGCTGACGCTCGGCGATCTGCTCCATCGCCTGGATCTGGGCGAACTCGGACACCTGCTGGGCCTCGGCCTCCTTGACCTCGGCGACCTGCCGGGCGCGGGCGGCCTCGGCGCGGCCCAGGTTGGACAGGTAGTCCGAGCCGGGCGTCGAGATGTCGGAGATGTTGAGCAGGTCGACCTGCAGACCCTGCTCGGCCAGGTCCGTCTTCGTCGAGGCGACGACCGCGTCCTGGAGGGACTTGCGGTCGGAGATGATCTGCTCGATCGTCATGTCGCCGATGATGGCGCGCAGCGACCCCTCGAGGGACTCCCGGATGACGTCGGTGAGCGTGGCCTGCTGGGACAGGAAGCGCTGCGCGGCACGCCGCACGCCCTCCTCGTCGCCGCGGACCTTGAAGTTGATGGACGCCTTGATGGCGAGCTTGATGCGGTTCTTGTCGACGCCCTCGACCGTGATGCCGATCTGCCGCTGCTCGAGCGAGATCGGGAAGCCCTGCTGCAGGACCGGCCAGACGAACACGCGCCCGCCGACGACCACGCGCTGGCCGGCGTCCGCCGCCGAGCCCCGTCCCGCGCCGCGGCCCACGATGATGAGCGCCTCGTTGGGCGGCACCCTGCGGATGCGCTTGGTGATGAGCGCGACCACCGCGACGAACGCGATGATCAGCGCACCGACGGCCAGGATCGTGGCCCCGTCCTGCACGAAGTCGAACATGGTGTCCCGGCCGGGCCGGGCTCCTTCCTGTGGGTGCTGCCTGGATGGTGCCCGGTGCCGCGGTGCGGCTCAGGTCCGCTGGGACGTCAGACGGGACGCACGTGCACGCGCGACCCGGAGACGGCGACGACGACGACGCGCGTGCCGGCCGCGATCTGCTCGTCGGACCACGCGAGGCGGGCCTCGAGGTCCTGGACGCCTTCGAGACGCACCTCGCCGCCCCCGGGTCCGGTCGTGGCGGTCGTCATGCCGTACGCACCGTCGAGCGGCGGCGGCGGGGGGTCCTCGGTGTCGGACAGCCGCTTGACCAGTCCCTGCGCGACGAGGAAGGCGATGACCGCGAACCCGGCGCCGATGACGTAGGCCCACAGCGTCGACAGGTCCTGCGCCAGCGCGATGACGCCGCTGGCACCGAACACGACGGCGCCGACCCCGGCGGCGATGCCGGAGAACCCGCCCTCCCCGATGTCGAACGACTCGAAGATGTCGCCGAAGACCAGCGACGCGAGCAGCACGACGAGGCCGATGCCCCCGATGACGAGGAAGACGGTCACGGAGAGGGTCCCTTCGGTGGGTGGTGCGCCAGTATGCCTCAGCGCGCACGTCACCCGGAGGGGTCCTGCGACCTTTTGTGGACAGACGTCCGGGTGAACCTCGCCCGGCTCCCGTCGCCGCCTTCCGGTCGCTACAGCAGCGCCTCGTCGTCCGTCACCGGGGCCGGCGTCCCCCTGCCCAGCAGCGAGTGCCGGTACGAGAACCCGAAGTAGATGACCAGCCCCACGAGCACCCACACGAGGAACCGGAGCCACGTCAGCGTCGTGAGGTTCAGCATCAGCCAGATGCACGCGACGCCCGAGATGATCGGCAGCACCGGCGAGAACGGCACCCTGAACCCGCGCTCCAGGTCCGGCCGCGAGCGGCGCAGCAGCGGGATGCCGAAGCTGACCAGCACGAACGCCGAGAGCGTGCCGATGTTGATCATCTCCTCCAGCAGCTCCACCTCCGACAGCCCGGCGATGAGCGCCACGACCACACCGGCACCGACCTGCAGCCACGTCGGGGTGCCGAACCGCGGGGACGTGCGCGACATGCCGCGCGGCAGCAGCCCGTCGCGACTCATCGCGAACACGATCCGCGTCAGCCCGAGCAGCAGCACCATGAGCACGCTGGTGAGGCCCACGAGGATGCCGATGGAGATGACCCGGCCCGCCCAGTCGGCCCCCACGAGGACGAACGCCGTGGTGAGGGACGGGGAGCCCGACTCGGCCAGCTCGGTGTAGCTGACCATGCCGGTGACGACCACGGTCACCAGGATGTAGAGGACGGTGACGAGCGCGAGGCCGCCGAGGATGCCGCGGGGCACGGCACGCTGCGGGTTCTTGGTCTCCTCCGCGGTGGTCGCCACGACGTCGAAGCCGATGAACGCGAAGAAGACCAGCGCGGCGCCGGACAGGATGCCCATGACGCCGTACATGGACGGGTCCATGCCCAGCAGGAAGCCCGTCAGCGGCTGGTGCAGCGCGCTGGTGCCGGCCTCGGCCGGCTGCGACGGCGGGACGAACGGCGTCCAGTTCTCCGCCTTGACGTAGAAGAACCCGGCGACGATGACGAAGAGCGTGATGCCGACCTTGATGATCGTGAACACGCTGTTCACGCGGGTGCTCAGGCGCGTGCCGATGGCCAGCAGCACCGTGAACACGGCGACGATGAGCATCGGGCCCCACGCGACGTCGGCGCCCAGCACCTCCACGGTGGCGGGTACGTCGATGCCGAACAGGCCGAACGCGTCGGACAGGTACACGCCCCAGAACTTGGCGATGACGGCGGATGCCAGGAGCATCTCGAGGATCAGGTCCCAGCCGATGATCCAGGCGACGAGCTCGCCCATCGTCGTGTACGAGTACGTGTACGCGGACCCGGCGACCGGCATCGTCGAGGCGAACTCGGCGTAGCACATGATCGCCAGGCCGCAGACGAGCGAGGCGATGACGAACGACAGGATGACCGACGGGCCGGCGTAGTTCGCCGCCGCGGTCGCCCCCACCGAGAAGATGCCGGCACCCACCGCCACCGAGACGCCGAGGACGGCGAGGTCCCACGCGGTCAGGGTGCGGTGCAGCCGACGGTCCGGGTCGTCGAGCTGCGCCATCGAGGCCTCCACGGACCTGCGCCGCAGGATGCCGCGGTACTCGCGGGGGCCGCCCGCCGTGGGGCTCGGTGTCGTCATCGTCCCTCCTTCGGATGCCTGGACGTCACCCGAGAGCATGACGCTCCCCCGGGACGGCGGCCACCGGACGTTCGTCCCGGGACGCGGTCCGGTGCGTCCGGTGTGTCCGGCTGCGCGCCCCGGCATGCGGGCCGCCGGGCTCCTCGGCAGGGTGGACGCATGGACGACATTACGCGACCGGTCGCGGACGACCGCCCCGACGACCACCACCTGCCGCCACCCGGCGCGGACGACGCCACCGTGGCAGCCGTCGGCGGGGTGACGGCCGCGTTCGAGGTCGTCGAGCACGCCCGCGGCATGCTGTACGCCTTCCACCGGCTCATCGGGCGGGCGGACGGCGAGCTGCAGGAGGCCCTGGACGCCCTGGAGGCCGCGGGCCACGGTGAGCTGGCCGACCGCGTGCGCGCGGAGGTCGTCGGGCGCAACGTGCTGCCGGGCCGGTGGACGTTCCAGGTGGTCGAGGAGTTCGACGAGGGGTACCACCGGGCGTTCGCGGACGCGGAGCGGTACGTGCGCGACGAGCTGACCGCCGGGCGGCGGCACGTGTACGAGGCACAGCTCAAGGAGCGGGAGCGGACGCACGGCCGGCCGGGGCACGAGGCGGTGCCGACGGACGTGCCGTCGTCGGACGCGCCGCAGCGCTGACGGGCCGTCCACCGGCCGTCACCGGCGTGCGCGCCATGTCGGCAGCGTGCGGCATGCTGCCCCCGTGCCCCACCTCCTGACGAGCCCGCGATCGACGCAGCGCCGACGACCCGCCCGTCGCACGTCCCGGCGGGGCCGGTCGTGGGTGCTGGTCCTGCTGGTGGGGGTCGCGGCGGGCCTCGGTGCTCCCGTGTGGCTCGACGCCC
The DNA here is from genome assembly GCF_024508275.1 of Cellulomonas wangsupingiae. NCBI lineage: Bacteria > Bacillati > Actinomycetota > Actinomycetes > Micrococcales > Cellulomonadaceae > Cellulomonas > Cellulomonas wangsupingiae. The sequence goes on along the minus strand of NZ_CP101989.1, from coordinate 139,257 downwards.
GTGCCGCCGCGCAGCACCCCGTCACCGCGGCGGACCTCGCGGCCGGGCGGGCGGCGCTCGACACCCTCGAGGTCAAGGGCCGGGCGCCGCGCACGGGCTACGAGCGCGAGGAGTTCGGCCAGCGCTGGGCCGACGTCGACCGCAACGGCTGCGACACCCGCAACGACGTCCTGCGGCGCGACCTCGACGACGTGACGCTCGATCCGGCCACGCGGGGCTGCGTGGTGCTCACCGGCACGCTCACGGACCCGTACACGGACACGGTGATCGCGTTCGAGCGCGGCGAGCGGTCGTCCGAGGTGCAGATCGACCACGTGATCGCCCTCGCGGACGCCTGGCAGAAGGGTGCGCAGGGCTGGTCGGACGAGCGACGCACCGCGTTCGCGAACGACCCCGCGAACCTGCTCGCGGTCGACGGCAGCGCCAACCAGAGCAAGGGCGCCGGGGACGCCGCGACGTGGCTGCCCCCGAACCGGGGGTACCGCTGCGCGTACGCGCTGCGCCAGACCACCGTGAAGGCGGCCTACGGGCTGTGGGTCACGCAGGCCGAGCACGACGCGCTCACGCGCGAGATCGGCCGGTGCGTCGTCGCCGACTGAGCACGCGTCGGCCGCACCCCGCGGGCGGGGGTCCGACCGTCGCCTGCGCGGTCAGGCGCCGCGACGCTCCTGCGAGACCTCGCTGGTACCGCCGGCGGGGGTGACGGCCGGGGTGGCACCCGTCCGCACGCCGACGGTGATCCCGCCGAGGCGGCGCGTGACGGCCCGTGCCGCGAGGACCACGGCGCGCGCGTGCTCCTGCACGGCGGCGGCGGGCATGCGCGACGCGGGCGCCAGGACGGCGAGCGCACCGACGACGTCGCCGGTGTGGTCGAGCACGGGTGCCGCGACGGCCCGCACGTCGGGGTCGAGCTCGCGGTCCTCGACGGCGAAGCCGCGCCGCCGGGTCCGGACCAGCTCGGCGCGCAGCTCACCGGGGTCGGTGATCGTGCGCGGCGTCGACGCCTGCAGACCGCCCGCGACCGCCCGGTCGATGAGCGCCGGTCCGGCGACGGACAGGATGGCCTTGCCCGTCGCGGAGCAGTGCAGCGGCACGTTCGCGGGCAGCCGGCCCGGGACCCTGCCGGCACCGCCGGGGGCGGCGCGGTGCCCGGCGAGCCGGACCTGCAGACCGTCCGGGACGGCCAGGACGGACAGGCAGCCGCTGGTGCGCGCGAGGTCGTCGAGGGACGACGCGGCGACGGACTCGACGTCGAGGCTCGACAGGTACGCGTGGCCCAGGCGCAGGGCGCCGGCACCGAGCCGGAACCGGCCGCTGCTGGTGTCGCGTCGCAGGAGCTCGGACTCGAGAAGGGGCGCGGCCAGGCGCAGCACGGTCGACTTGTGGACGCCGAGGCGTCGGCCGATCTCGGCCGCCGTCAGGCCCGTCGGGTCCGTCTCCTGCGCGCACACGTCGAGGAGGGCGAGCGCGCGACGCAGTGACAGCGACTCGTTGCGGCCCGGCCGCGGTTCGGCCTCGGAAGTTGTGCTCACCGCATCACTATCGCAGATGCTGGACGTGCGACCTGCAACCTGCCTGGGCGCCCGCCGGGGTGCACATCGGTCCACAGAGGGGCACACCGTCCCAAACGTGAACAGGCGGTTCAGGCGGGCCAGGCGGCCAGCAGCAGAGCACCGCCGGCGACCAGGAAAACGCCTCCCACCAGCAGGAACACCCCCGCCCAGACGACCGCGGGGACGTGGGTCAGGCCCGCCAGCAGCCCCGCGTCGGACTCGTCACGTCCGCCGCGACGACGGACACGCCGACGTTGCGTCTGCATCTCGATGACCGCGCGTGGCGCGCCCAGCAGGAAGAACCACGTGAGCCCCGCCGCGACGATGCTCTGCACACCGGCGGGCGCCCACACCGTCACGGCGACGAGTGCCGCGCCGCTGACGAGCACCGCCCACAGGCCGTACCAGTTGCGGATCTGCAGCAGCACGAGCAGCACCACGACGAGCAGCAGCCACAGCACGCCGAGCGCGTACCCCCGGGACAGCAGCCACGCGGCCGCCAGCCCGAGCACCGCGGGGCCGGGGTAGCCCGCCGCGACGGTCGCCACCATGCCGGGGCCGCGGGGCCGGCCGCGGGAGACGGTCAGGCCGGACGTGTCCGAGTGCACCCGGATGCCGGACAGCCGCCGGCCGACGAGCACGGCGACACCGGCGTGCGCGGCCTCGTGCACGATCGTCAGGCCGTGGCGCAGCAGGTGCCACACACCCGGCACGGTGAGCGCCGCGAGGACCACGGCACCGACGACGACCACGGTCGTCCGGTCCGGCGCGGGCTGCGGCGTGGTGACCTGCTCCCAGAGGGCGGCGAGACCGGTCGCGGGCGGGCCCGAGGTCGCGAGGAGCACCGCGGCCGTCGTGCCGGCGACGCTCACGGGGCCCGCTCCAGCACGACGTCGGCACCCGTCGCGGTGAACCGGACCCCGTCCGGGACCACGACGGCCTGCTCGAGGACGATCCCGGCCGGGAGCCCTTCCAGCGGCACCTCCACGCCGACGAGCTGCTCCCCGATCCGCCCCGGCAGCTCGTCGACCTGGAGCGTGGCGGCCCCGAGCGTCACGTCCTGCACGTCGACCAGCAGGCGGCCGTCCTCGACGCGGGGGACCAGACCGGCGGTGAGCTCCATGCCGAACAGGTCGCCCGACGCACGCAGCACGTCACCGTCGACCGTCACGTCGAGCGACGCCCGCTCGGCCACGACCTGCTCGACGGACGACGTGGGCACCGTCCCCTCCAGGCGGACGGTCCCGACGCGGTGCGGGGCCTCGAGGGACACGTCGTGCGCGTCCACGGCCACGTCGGTGACCAGCAGGCCGTCGAGGGTGACCCCGGTCGCGGTCGCGCTGACGTCGCCCAGGGAGCGCGCGAGCAGCTGGGTGAGGAACGGGAAGCCCTCGATCCGCACGTCGGGGGTGCCCTCGACGTCCAGCTCCCGGGTCACGATGCTCACGGCCTCGCCCTCGGCCCTGGTGCGCGCGTAACCGTCGACGACGTACGCCCCCGCACCCAGGACGACGAGCACCACGACACCCCCGACCAGTCCCTTCGCACCCATGCGTTCCCCGTCCGTCGTCGCGTCGCCCCGGGGCGTCCGCCGTCGCCCGGCGGTCCGTCCGGGGCACACCGTAGGTGGCCGACGGGCGCGACGCCCGCTCGGCGCCACCCGCTCCCCCACCTGGGCCGAATACATGTGGCGCACGTCACACGCGCTGCCTACGCTCGAGTCACGTACTGCGGAGGACGCGCGATGATCTGGGCTCTCCTCATCCTCAGCTCGGTGGCTCCCACCGTGCTGCTGTGCGCCCTGTGGACGCTGATCCCGTCGCCGGACGAGCCGCGCCGCTGGCGCGTCGTGCTGGCCGAGCGCCTCGAGTCCTTCGCGGGACGCCTGCGCCGCCGCCGGGACGTCCCGTACGACCCGTTCCTCACGCTGCGGGTCCAGGAGCGCCTCGGCGCCGTGGCCGACCACGTGCGCCGGCTCGAGGAGGACGAGCGGACGTTCGCGCGGGCCGAGCGGATCATCGCCTCGCAGCTCGCGTACGACCAGCTGCTCGCGGAGGCCTGCGGGCTCGCGGGGGTCGAGGTGCGGCCGGCGGCGCGGGGCGACGCGCACGAGCGCTTCCGTGAGGAGGTCGAGCTCGCGGAGCGTGGCTGGACCTGGTGAGCCGGGAGCCCGGGCCGGGAAGGTGCGGCGGACCGGCCCTCAGCCGGCCAGCACCGTCAGCGTGCTGGGCCCGCCCGGGGTGGGTCGGACCTCGATGCGGTCGGCGACGGCCTGCTTCAGCGCCTCGACGTGGGAGACGATCCCGACGACGCGGCCCCCCTGGCGCAGGCGGCCCAGCTCGATGAGCACCTGGTCGAGGACGTGCGGGTCGAGAGCGCCGAACCCCTCGTCGACGAACAGGGTGCCGAGCTCGACGCCGCCGGCCTCCGCCGTGACGACGTCGGCCATCCCGAGCGCGAGGCAGAGCGACACGTAGAAGGTCTCGCCGCCCGAGAGCGTGCGCGGGTCACGGGAGCGTTCGGTGCGGTGGTCGACGACGCGCATGGCGAGACCGACGGCCCGGGCGCGCACGTCCTCCTTCTCGTCCGACCGCACGAGCTCGTACCTGCCGTCGGACATGACCGCGAGCCGCTCGTTGGCCGCGGCCACCACGTCCTCGAACCGGCGGCCCAGCACGTACGTCGCCAACGACAGCGCCTGCGCGTTGTCGGACCCCGTGCCGGACGCGAGGTTCGCCATGCGCGTCACGGGCGCGGCGGCCGCGACCGCGGCGTCGACGGCCTCGGCCGCCCGCCGCACCCGCTCGGCGGCCTCACCGGCCGCCTCGGCCCGCGACGCGGCGACGTGGGCACGGCCCTCCGCGTCGGCGGAGGTCTGGCGCGCGGCGGCCTCGGCACGCTGCGCGGCGGGCACGTCGACCTCGACGTCCTCGGGCAGCGCGACGAGGTCCGGGTCGCCCAGCCCTGCGGCGACCCGCGCGACGTCGGCCGCGTGCGCGACGACGCGCCGTTCCAGCGCAGCGAGCTCGTCCGGGGCGCACCACGCGGCGCGGGCCGCGGCGTCCCCCTCGAAGCCGTGCTCCGCGAGCGCGGCGTCCAGCTCGTGGCGGCGACGACCGGCGTCGGCCGCGGCCGCACGCACGGCGTCGAGCGCGTCGAGCAGCGCCACGGCGTGACGCGCCCGCGCGTCGAGGGCGCCGTGCCGGGCGACGACCGTCGGGTGGTCACCGCGGGCCTCGACCACCTCGGCCTCGGCGCGCGCCAGCGCGTCGCGCTCGGTCTCGAGCGTGACCTCGGCGGTCCGCACCTGCCCGAGCACCTCGTCGCGCAGCGCCTCGCGACGACGCGTCGCCGCGTCGTGGGCGTCGAGCTGCGCATCGAGGGCGACGACACGGGCCGCCGCGGCCGCGACCGCCGCGACCTCGTCCTCCGCGTCGCGCAGCGCGGCGGCGGCGGACGCGGCGTCGTGGTCGCCCGTGCGCGCCGCGAGCCCGTCGACCCGCTCCGCCAGGCCCGCTCGGCGGGCGCCGAGCTCCGCGACCCGGCCTTCGGCCGCCGCCCGCGCCTGCTCGGCGGCGAGCACCGCCTCGGCCGTCACGTGGTCCGCCCCGACCGTCGCGGGCGCCGGGTGCTCGCACCCGCCGCAGACCGGGCACGCCTCACCGTCGACGAGCCCGGCCGCGAGCTCGCCGGCCAGGCCGGCCACGCGCGCGGCCCGCAGACCGGCCTCGCGCGCCACCGCCGCGCGCGCGCCGTCGGCCGCCTCCGCGAGCTCCGCCTGCGCCGCGGCGAGCGCGGAACGGGCCGTGACCAGCGCGGTCACGTCCGCGACCAGCACGCGGGCGCCCGCCCGGGCCGCCTCGGCCGCGTCCGCGCGGCCCGCACGCACCCGCGCCTCGTCCCGCTCCGCGACGAGCGACGAGCGAGCCGCAGGGCGTCCCGCCAGCCAGTCGTCGGCGGTCGCCACCTCGGCGCGCAGGTCGTCGAGCACCGCCGCGAGGTCCCGGACGGCTCGCCGCCTGCCCGTCAGACCCGCCTCGATCTCGACGGCCCGGCGCAGCGACGCCGCGGCGTCGGCCGCCGCGTCCCGTTCCGCCCTCAGGTGGGGGCGCCACGCCTCGAGCACGTGCACGTCGAGCTCGTCGGACTCGTCCGGTCCGCCACCGCGCGCGAGGCCGGCCGTCGGCAGCAGGTCGGCGGGGGCGGCGTCCGCCACGGCGACCCACGACTTGGCGGCCGCCTGGTGGGCCGTCCGGGCGTCCTGCCAGCCGGTGAGCAGCGGCCGGACGGCGGCCGCGGCGCGGGCCAGCCCCAGCCGCCGGACGTCGTCCTCGTGCCGGTCGGCCACGGACTCCAGCAGCGTGCGCTCCGCGCGCAGCGCCTGGCGCCGCGCCGCGAGCGCCGCGGTACCGCGCGCCTGCTCGTGCGCCGTGCGGGCGGCCTCGCAGGCCTGCCGCGCGACGGAGGCGTCCCGCGCGAGCCGATCCGCCGCCGCGTCCAGGGCCGAGGTGGTGGCGGCCACGACCGCACCGACGCGCGGCGCGACGGGAGTGCCGACGACCGCCTCGTCGAGCGCCGCACGCGTCACCGCGGCCTCGTCCGGCGCCAGCGCGCACGCACCGAGCAGGTGGGCCACGGCCTCGCCGAGCGCCGCACGCGACGCCTCGACCGTCCGCGCCGCCTCCGCGCGCAGCGCGGCCAGACGCTGCTGCATCTGGTCGTACACCTGCGTGCCGAAGATCTTCTGGAGCAGGACCCGGCGCTCCTCGCCCGTCGCCCGCAGGAACCGCGCGAACTCGCCCTGCGGCAGCACGACGGTCTGGACGAACTGCGAGCGGTCCAGCCCGACGATGCGCTGCAGCTCCGCCCCCACCTCGTCGAGCCGGGTGCCGAGGAGCACGCCCACGCCGTCGAGGGCGTCCGGCCCGCCGGACACGTCCGCGTCGGCGGGCAGCCGCCACGCCTTGACGCTCGCCTGGGCCGTCGTGGTGCCCGTGCCGCGCCTCTTGGCCCGCTGGTACGCGGGCGTGCGCCGCACGCGGTAGACGCCGGACGGCACCTCCAGGACGAGGTCGACGACGCTCTCGACGTCGTCCGCCGCGTACGCGGAGCGCAGCCGCTCGTCCGACGCGTCGGCACCCGCGACCTTGCCGTAGAGCGCGAACACGACCGCGTCGATGAGCGTGGACTTGCCGGAGCCGGTCGGCCCCTCGAGCAGGAAGAGCCCCGACGAGCCGAGGGCGTCGAGGTCGACGGTGTGCCGGCCGGCGAACGGCCCGATGGCCTGGACGGTGAGCGAGCGCAGGTGCATCAGGCGCTCCGCTCCGCGCCGGCGACGTGCTCGTACGCGTCGCGCAGCACCCGGCGCTCCGCGGCCGTCGGCAGGGCCCCGGTCACGTGCGCGACGAAGTCCGCGGCCACCTCGACCGGGTCGGCGGCCGCCGTCACGAGGGCCGGGCGCGTGGCGCCGGTGTCGGGCCGGTCGGGGTGGTGCTGCACGACGAGCGCGTGCGCGAAGCGCTGCCGCACCCGGCGGAACAGGTCGGCCGGGCGGGCGGGGTCGGTGACGGTGACGCGCACCCAGTCGTCGACGTGCGGCTCGCCCGCGGCGCCGAGCAGGTCGTCGAGCGTGCCCGTCACGTCGGCCAGGCGGCGGGGCACCGGGGCGGGCAGCGTCGTGACCTGCGGCTCGTCGCCCGACAGGTCCACGAGGACCGACGACTTGGCCTGGTGCTGCTCGGAGAACGAGTACGCGAGCGGGGAGCCCGAGTACCGCAGGACCGTCCCGGCGGGGCCGTTCACGACCTGCGGGCCGTGCAGGTGCCCCAGCGCGACGTAGTCGGTGCCGGCGAACACGTCGGCCGGCACGTGGTCGACGCCGCCGACGCGGATGTCCCGCTCCGACTCGCTGGCCCGCCCGCCCACGACGAACGCGTGCGCCGCCACCACGACCCGCGGCCGCGCACCGCCCCGGCGCGCGTCGACGTCGGCCCGCACGCGTGCCATGGCCGCGCGCGTCACGGCCTCGTGGGACCGCGCGAGCAGGGTGCGCGTGCCGTCCTCGCCGACGGGCGCGAGCTCGGCCCGGCACACGTCGGGGTCCAGGTACGGCAGGCCGTAGACCAGCGCGCCGCCGACCTCGACCGGCTCGGCGAGCGACGCGACGCGCGTGCGCAGCCGCACGCGCTCGCGCATGAGGGCGGACCCGAAGCCCAGGCGCGTCGCGGAGTCGTGGTTGCCGGACGTCACGACGACGGTCGTGTGCTCGGCGAGACGCGCGAGCGTGTCGGACAGCAGCGTCACCGCCTCGACGGGCGGGATGGCCCGGTCGTACACGTCACCCGCGACCACGACCGCGTCCACGCGCTCGGTGCGGACCACGTCGACCAGGTGGTCGAGGTACGCGGACTGGTGGTCCAGCAGGTCGACCCCGTGCAGGGTCCGCCCCAGGTGCCAGTCCGACGTGTGCAGCAGCCGCATGCCCGGAACGTAACCGAGCCCTCCGACATCGCCGCGGGCGACCCGCGGCGGGTTCGTCACTCGTCGTCGGGGATGGCCGCGCCCATGCCGACCATGTCGAGCAGGTCGCGCAGCACGCGCTGCGGGTCGTGCAGCGCGAGCGGGACGCCGGCCTCGGAGGCCGCCAGGTGCAGCTGCAGGACGAACGCCACACCCGAGGAGTCGACGAACGACGCGCGGGACGCGTCGACCACCAGCGGCAGGCCGCTCATGAGGGCGATGCCCATGGCCGCCGACGCCGACTCGCGCAGCGACGCGTCGACCTCCCCGACGAGGCACACGACGGCACGGCCGTCGCGGTGCTCGACGCGGATCTCGTGGTCGTCGGGTTCGGGGATGCGTTCGTCCGTCGTGCTGGTGAGCTGGGTCATGGCGCTCGTGCTCCTCGTGCCTGGGGTCGGTACGTCGTCGTACCGGGGTGCGACGGGCGGGGGAGAACGTACCCGTCGTCGCCCACAAGGGCGCGGTGGACAGCCCTACGCCGTCCCCAACACGCGCACGGCCGAACGTGTTCCCCTCGGCCTACGTGCCGCTCACCTTCGCGGGACCCGCCCTGGTCCGGGTCCCGGTCAGCCGTCCTCGCTGACGTCCGCGACGGTCGCGCCCAGCGCCCGTACCAGGTCGTCCGTCGCGAGCTCGATCCCCACGCCGTGCCCGCCGCCCCCGATCGACACCCGCCGCCCCGTGGCGCGCCGGTCCACGACCACCGGCCACGTCCGCGTCGTGCCGAACGGCGTGATCGTGCCGCGCTCGAAGCCCGTGACCTGCTGCGCGACGACCGCGTCCGGCATCGACAGGCGGCTGACGCCCAGCAGCGCGCGCAGCCGCGGCCAGGAGATCGTGCGGTCGCCCGGCAGCAGGACGAGCAGGAAGTCGTCGTCGCCGCGCCGGACGACGATCGTCTTGACCAGGTCGGCCGGGTCGATGCCACGCGCCGCAGCCGCCTCCGCGAGCGAGCCGACGCGCCCGTGCCGCGTGCGGACGTAGGCGAGGCCGGCGGCGTCGAGCGCCGCGACCGTGCGGCGCTCGCCCTCGGTGCGCAGCTCGGTGTCCGGTGCGGCGGTGGGGCCGGGGGTCGCGTCGCTCACGTGCCCACGGTAGCGACGCGGGCGCGACCGGTCCGGGGCCGCCGTCAGGCCAGGGCGGCGACGAGCGCCGCGACCAGCGCCAGCGGCAGCACCACGGCCACCGCGACGAGCCACCGGCGACCCCTGGGCGGCGGCGGGAGGGCGTGCTCGTCGGCCGGCCGCGGGTCGGTCTGCGTGGCGAAGAGACCGAGCCAGTCCTGCTCCGGCGTCCAGCGCTGCTCGGGGGCCGGCGCGGGGTCGGGGATCCACTCCTCCTGCGGCTGCCACCGCGCGGGCAGCGGACGGGCGCGCGTCGGCGCTTCGGGCTCGGGACCGTCGGACGCCCACGGGTCGCGCTCATCGCGCAGCCCCTGACCAGCACGGCGGCGGGTGGCGGGGTCCGCGGTGGGCCACCCCGCGGAGGCCACCGCGTCCACGGTGGGGAACGGCGGTCCCGCGCGCCGCACGAGCGCGCGTCCCACGTCGTTCGCCCACGCGGACCCGTGCGCGTCGCGAGGCTGCCGCGGGCCCGGGCTCGGGGGCGGCCACGGCTGTGCGAGCACGGCGCTCCCGTCGATGTCGACGGCGATCCGGACGAATCGCCCAGGGGCCAGCATGCCGTGCTCCACGGTCGGACGATGCCCGGATCACCCGAAAGGGTGAGAATTCTCTCATCGACGTGCGGGCCCCGCGGCCCTCCCGTCGACGACCTCGAGCGTCGGCCCGTCCCAGCGCCGGCGCAGCCACCGGTCGTGCGTCGCCACGACCACCGCGCCCGGCGCCGCCTCCAGCGCGTCGGTGAGCTCACCCGCGAGCGCGACGGACACGTGGTTCGTCGGCTCGTCGAGCAGCAGGACGTGCGGCGCCCGCACGCTCGAGGTCGGCCGCGATCGTGCGGACGTCCGCCAGCGCACCCTCGACGACGTCCGCGACGCTCGCCGCCGGTTCGAGGTCCGGCTCCTGGCCGAGGTACCCGAGCCCGGCGGGCCGCTCGAGCGTCCCGCTGTCGGGGTCGTCGACGCCGGCGAGCAGCCGCAGCAGCGTGGACCTGCCGACGCCGTTCTCGCCGACGAGACCGAGGCGGTGGCCGGGGTCGGACGTCGAGGTCGACGCCGCCGAGGACGACACGGCCGTCGAAGGACCGGACGAGGGAGCGGGCACGGAGGACGGGCGGGGTCATGCGATCACCACCCTGCTGCACCCGGAGCGCGCTCGACGGGTGCGGGGAGCCGGACAGGACTCGGGGCAGGGGTTCAGCTCAGCACGTGACCACGATCTCCCCCGGCGGCCCGGGGCGTCCACGGGACATCCCGACGCCCCCGGCTACCTTCACCCCATGGACCAGCCCGCGCGGCGCACGCGCCCGGCCACGCGGTGGGCGCTGCTCGTCGTCTCGTCGCTGGCGGTGCCCGTGGGCGCCGTCCTGGCGCTGCGGCCGTTCGTGTCCCTCGCGGTGCTCGTCGTCGCGGTCGTCGCAGGGCTCGCCGCGCTGGGGGTCGTCCACCTGGTGGCGGACCGCCCGGCCGCCGCCTCGGACGCGGGCGCGGCGGCACGCTGGTGGTGGCTCGCCGGCGTCGCGTACCTGCTGGCCGCGGCCGTCGTGGTCGCCTGGCCGGGTCCGACGATCGCGGTGCTGGCCCGCGTGGTGGGCGTCGCGCTCGTCGTCGACGGCGTGCTCGACGTCCTGGCCGCCCGGCGGGCCCACGGCACCGGCCGGGCGAACGCCGCGCTGTCGGGCGTGACGTCGGTCGTGCTCGGCGTCCTGGCACTCGCGTGGCCCGACGTGACCGTGCTGGTCGTGGCCGTGCTCGTGGGGATCCGCGTGCTGGTGACCGGCATCCGCGGCGTCGCGGCCGCGCTGCGCGGCACGTGGCGGCGCGGCCCGTCGCGGCAGGACCGCCGCGCCCGGCCGGGACGCGGGCGGCTCGTCGTGAACGTCGCCGCGCTCGTCGCGACGCTCGCCCTCGCCGCGGCCGGCGTCGCCCTCGACGGTGGCACCGCCCGCCCCGACGACTTCTACGCCGCACCCGCCGACGTCCCGGACGCCCCCGGGCGCCTCCTGCGCAGCGAGCCGTTCACCAGCGCCGAGATCCCTCACGGCGCCACCGCGTGGCGCATCCTCTACTCGACGACGCGCGGCGACGGCACGCCGACGGTCGCCTCGGGCCTGGTCGTCGCACCGGACACGGCGACCGGTGACGCCCGCGAGCCCGCGGACGTCGTCGCGTGGGCGCACGGCACGACGGGCGTCACGCCCGGCTGCGCACCGTCCGTGCTGCCCGACGGCCTCGCCGCCGGCGCGCTGTTCGTCCAGGACGACGTGCTCGCGCAGGGCTGGGCGCTCGTCGCGACCGACTACGCGGGTCTCGGCACGGCGGGTCCGCACGCCTACCTCGTCGGGGAGCCCGCCGCGCACGACGTGCTCGACGCCGTCCGCGCGGCGCACCAGCTGGACGACGTGACGCTCAGCGACCGGAACGTCGTGTGGGGCCACTCCCAGGGCGGCGGCGCGGCGCTGTGGACGGGGATCGTCGCGCCGGACTACGCGCCCGACGTCGACGTCCTCGGCGTAGCGGCGCTGGCGCCCGCGTCGAACCCGACCGCGCTGCTCGCGCACCTGCCCGACGTGTCCGTGGGCGCCCTGTTCGCGTCGTACCTGGCCGAGGGCTACGCCGCCACGTACCCGGACGTGCGGTTCGCCGACGTCGTGCGGCCGGGTGCCCGGACCGTCGTGCGGGAGATGGCGCACCGGTGCCTCGCCGACCGCGGCGTCGTCGTGTCCGCGCTGACGGCGCTGCTGCTCGACCAGCCCGTGTGGGCGCACGCCGACCCGTTCACCGGGGCGTTCGGCGACCGGCTGACGCAGAACGTGCCGTCCGGGCCCATCGACGCACCGCTGCTGGTCGCCCAGGGCACGGCCGACTCGATCGTCGTCGCGTCCTCGCAGGACGAGTACGTGGCCGCCCGCTGCGCCGCCGGGTACGCGGTCGAGCACCGCGCCTACGACGGGCTCGACCACGTCGCGCTGGTCGAGGCGGACTCCCCGCTGGTCCCGGACCTCCTCGCGTGGACGCGCGACCGGCTCGCGGGGGCGCCGGCCACCGACACCTGCCCCTGACGGTCCCCGCGCGCCCGTCCCTGGAGGACGGGTGCCCGTGCCGCCATGATGGGCGCTTCCGGACGAGGGAGTACGCGTGCTGACCAGCCTCATCATCGGCGTCCTGCTCATGAACGTGTTCGCCGCCGCGCTGGTCGTCGCACGGGCGCCCGTCTACCGGACCCGGCTGTACCGGCCGATGCTGCTCAACCTCGTGCTGTCGGTCGCGCCGCTGGTGGTCCTCGGGCTGGCGGTCGTCCTGGTGCTGCCGCTGATCGTGGTGGGCGTGCCGCGGCCGGCGGTGTGGGCCGTCGCCGTGGTGCTCGGCCTGGTGTGGCTGCTGCTGCTGCCCAACTCCGGCTACCTCATCACCGAGCTCAACCTCAACCACCGCCGCAAGGGCGAGCGCGTGCCCGAGTGGTACGACGTGCTGCTCGTGCTCGTGCTGGCGATGTCCGGCGTGCTGACGACCGTGCTCAACGTCTTCCTCATGGTGCTGGTGCTGCTCGTGGTCGGCGGGAACGACACCGCGGCCCCGCTGGCCGGCACGACGGCACGCGTCATCGAGGGCGTGCTCCTCGTGCTCGTCGCGTTCGGCATCTACCTGGGCCGGCACGTGCGCCTGAACTCCTGGGACGTCAAGCACCCCACGCACCTCGTCCGCAAGGTGCTCGGCCACCTGCGCGGGCCTGGCGCCGTCGGCAACGCGATCGGCTTCACCCTGCTCGGGGCCGTGTTCTTCGCGCTCATGTACCTGGTGATGATCGGGCCCGTGGTGCAGGGGCTCGTCGACGTGGAGTCGGTGCGGCAGAGCACGTCCTGACGTGCAGGCCACGCAGGCGCCGCTGCCCGCGATACGGGACGACCGGTCCGCGAGACCGGGCTGACGTCGCTCATGAGGTCGGATGAGTGAACTCAGCCCGGTCTCGCGCGGCACGTATCTCGGTATTCGGCGTGAGGGTCCCCGGACCGCCTGGGAGGATGGTGGGTCGTGAGCACGTCCGACCCCCTCCCCGGCGACGTCCGCACCGACGACGCCGGCCCCCCGGCCGACGACGGCGCGGCGTCGCGTCGTCGTGCGCCGCGACGGCGGGGCGGTGGCCGCGGCCGACAGGACCCCGGGTCCGGCGGCACGGACGGACGACGCGGTGAGGGCCGCCGGCGCGGATCCGGCAAGGACGACCCGGGACGCGCGGCAGCACGCGACGCGCACCTCGCGCGCACCGCCGAGGCCCGCGCCCAGGTCACCCTCCCGCCGATCGTCTACCCCGAGCAGCTCCCCGTCTCCGCCCGCCGCGAGGAGATCGCGGCCGCCCTGCGCGACCACCAGGTCGTCGTCGTCGCAGGCGAGACCGGCTCGGGCAAGACGACGCAGATCCCGAAGATCGCGCTCGAGCTCGGCCGCGGCCGCGCCGGCCAGATCGGCCACACCCAGCCCCGCCGGATCGCGGCGCGCACGGTCGCGGAGCGCATCGCGGACGAGCTGGACGTCCCCCTCGGCGGCGTCGTCGGCTACCAGGTCCGGTTCACCGACGAGTCGTCCGACTCCACGCTCGTCAAGGTGATGACCGACGGCATCCTGCTCGCGCAGATCCAGCGCGACCCGATGCTGCGGATGTACGACACGCTCATCATCGACGAGGCGCACGAGCGCAGCCTCAACATCGACTTCATCCTCGGGTACCTCACGCGGCTGCTGCCGCAGCGGCCGGACCTGAAGCTCGTCATCACGTCGGCGACGATCGACTCGGACAGGTTCGCGCGGCACTTCGCCGGCCCGCCGACCGCGGAGCACCCCGACGGCGTCCCGGCCCCGGTCGTCGAGGTCAGCGGCCGCACGTACCCGGTCGAGATCCGCTACCAGCCGCTGTCCCCCGACGACGGCCCGGACCGCGACATGGTCACGGGCATCACCGAGGCCGTCGACGAGCTCATGGCCGAGGGGCCCGGCGACATCCTCGTGTTCCTGTCCGGCGAGCGGGAGATCCGCGACGCCGAGGACGCGCTGCGCGGCTCGCTCGGCCCGCGCGTCGACCCGAAGCACCCGAACGGCGTCGACATCGTCCCGCTGTACGCGCGGCTGTCCGCCGCGGAGCAGCGCCGCGTCTTCGAGCCGCACACGCGCCGGCGCGTCATCCTGGCGACCAACGTCGCCGAGACGTCGCTGACGGTGCCGGGCGTGCGGTACGTCGTCGATCCCGGGACCGCGCGCATCTCGCGGTACTCCAAGGCGACGAAGGTGCAGCGGCTGCCGATCGAGCCGGTCTCGCAGGCGTCGGCCAACCAGCGGTCGGGGCGGTCGGGGCGTGTGGCGCCCGGCATCGCGATCCGCCTGTACTCGCAGGAGGACTTCGAGTCCCGCCCGGAGTACACCGAGCCGGAGATCCTGCGCACGTCGCTGGCGTCGGTGATCCTGCAGATGATCGCGGTGGGCGTCGTGACGTCCCCGGACGAGGTCGTCGACTTCCCGTTCGTCGACCCGCCGGACGTGCGCTCCGTGCGCGACGGCGTCGGGCTGCTGACCGAGCTGCACGCGCTGGAGGAGGTCCACGGCCGCACGCGCCTGACCGAGACGGGCCGCCAGCTCGCCCAGCTGCCCATCGACCCGCGCCTCGCGCGCATGGTCGTCGAGGCCGGGCGCCGCGGCGTCGCGCGCGAGGTGCTCGTCATCGCCGCGGCCCTGTCCATCCAGGACCCGCGCGAGCGCCCGGCCGAGTCCCGCGAGACGGCCGACGCCCTGCACCGCCGCTTCGCCGACCCGTCGTCCGACCTGCTCACCTACCTCAACCTGTGGACGTACCTGCGCGACCGGCAGCGCGAGCTGTCCGGCTCCGCGTTCCGGCGCATGTGCAAGGCCGAGCACCTGCACTACCTGCGCGTGCGCGAGTGGCAGGACGTCGTCACGCAGCTGCGCGAGATGGCCAAGGGCCTGGGCGTGCACGCCAAGGGCGCCCCCACCCCGACGTCCGACGACGTCCCGGCGGCCGACGGGCACGGGCGCGACGGGCGACGCGACGGCGGCCGGCACACCCCGACGGGCGCACCGACGCAGGACGCCGGCACCGTCGAGCGTCCCGACGCCGTGCAGACCCGCTGGACGTGGGACGGCGACGCGATCCACCGCGCGATGCTGCCCGGGCTGCTCAGCCAGATCGGCATGCAGCTCGTCACCGACGTCGCCGCGGGCAACGCCCCCAAGGGCCGCGACGGCAAGCCGCGGCGCCCCGACGCGCGCGCCCGCAACGAGTACCTCGGCGCGCGCGGCGCGCGGTTCGCGATCTTCCCCGGGTCCGGCCTCGCACGCCGGCCCCCGTCGTGGGTGATGGCCGCCGAGCTCGTCGAGACGTCCCGGCTGTGGGCGCGCGACGTCGCGAAGGTCGACCCGGACTGGGTCGAGGAGGCCGCCGCCCACCTCGTGAAGCGCACGTACTCCGAGCCTGCGTGGTCGACGCGGCAGGGCGCCGCGATGGTCAACGAGAAGGTGCTGCTGTACGGCGTGCCGGTGGTGGCGCAGCGTCGCGTGCTGCTGGCCAAGGTCGACCCGGAGCAGGCGCGCGAGCTGTTCGTCCGGCACGCGCTGGTGCAGGGCGAGTGGACGACCCACCACAAGTTCTTCCACGAGAACCGCCGCCTGCTGGACGAGGCGGAGGCGCTCGAGGCGCGCGCCCGCCGCCGGGACCTCGTGGTCGACGACGACGCGCTGTTCGACTTCTACGACGCGCGCATCCCGCCGGAGGTCGTCTCCGCGCGGCACTTCGACACCTGGTGGAAGTCCGCGAGGCGCGCCGACCCCGACCTGCTGTCGTTCACGCGCGACCTGCTGGTCGGCGAGGACGCCGCCGAGATCGACGAGCGCGCGTTCCCGTCGCGCTGGCCGCAGGGCGACCTGTCGTTCCCGCTGACGTACCAGTTCGAGCCCGGCACCGAGGCCGACGGCGTGACCGTGCACATCCCGATCTCGCAGCTGCCACGCGTGCGGCCCGAGGGGTTCGACTGGATGGTCCCCGGCATGCGCGCCGAGCTGCTGACGGCCACGATCCGCGCGCTGCCCAAGCCGGTGCGCGTGCAGCTGGTCCCGGCGCCGGACGTGGCCCGCGCGGTCGACGCCTGGCTCGACGAGAACACCGCGTCGTGGGCGGACACCGTGCGCGCGGCGGACGCGGCGCCGTCGTTCCGCGAGCTGTTCACGCGCGCCGTGCGCGCGCTGCGTGACGTCGAGGTGCCGCCCGACGCCGTCGACGAGGAGCGCCTGCCCGCGCACCTGCGCATGACGTTCCGCGTGGTCGGGGACCGCGGCGGGGTCATCGACGAGGGCAAGGACCTGCTCGCGCTGCAGCGCCGCAACGCGGACCGCGCGCAGGACGCCGTCGCGTCGGCCGTCCGGACCGCCGTGCGCGCCGCGATGGAGGAGGCGGCCCAGCAGGCGGCCACGCCCACCACCCCCACCACCCCGGGCACCCCCACCCCGGGCGCCCCCACCCCGGGCACCCCCACCCCCCGCGTGAGAGAGCGATCCGGTCACGCCCCGGACCTCGAGCGCACCGGCCTGACGACCTGGCCGGACCTGCCCGGACCGCTGCCCGACGTGATCGAGGCCGCGACCACCGCCGGCAGCGTCGTCCGCGCGTACCCGACCCTCGTCGAGGAGGGCGCGGGCGTCGCGCTGCGCGTCCTCGCCGACGCGGGTGCCGCCGACGCCGCCGCGCGCCGCGGGCTGCGCCGCCTCCTGCTGCTCGACGTGGGCCTGGCGACGCCACGGGTGACGAGCCGGTGGACCGGCAAGCAGTCGCTCACCCTGGCGGCGTCGCCCTACCCGAGCACGGACGCGCTCGTCCGCGACGTCCAGCTCGCCGCGATCGACCGCATCGTCCTGCGTCACCTGCACGGACGCTCCGCCCGGGAGATCCGCGACGCCGACGCCTACGCGACCCTCCGCTCGGTCGTCCGCGACGCGCTCGAGGACGACGTGCACCGGGTCGTCGGCGACGTCGTCGGCGTCCTGACCGCGTGGCGCGAGCTCGACGCCGACGTCCGCGCGTCGAACAGCCTCGCGCTGCTCGCCACCGCGCAGGACGTGCGCGCGCAGGCGGCGGCGCTCGTCCACGACGGGTTCGTCTCGGAGGTCGGCGCCGACCGCCTCCCGCACCTCGTCCGCTACCTGCGGGCCGCGCGGCACCGGCTGTCCAAGGCCGCCGCCAACCCGACCCGCGACGCCGACCTGGCATGGCAGGTGCACGACGTCGAGGAGCTGTACACCGCCGCCCGCGAGCGCGCCGCCGCCGCGAGCCCCGACCCGGCGCGCACCGCCGCGCTCGACGAGGTCCGCTGGCTGCTGGAGGAGCTGCGCGTCAGCCTCTTCGCGCAGCAGCTCGGCACCCCGGTCCCGGTGTCGCCCACGCGCATCCGCAAGGCCCTCGCCGCGCTGCCCTGAGCCCGCGGGACAGGCTGAGGCGCACCGGTGGGTGACGAGGGCGTACACCTTTCGACGGACGCTCCTGCCGCGGAAGGACGAGGTCCGAGGTCATGTCGAGGGCGGACGACCCGCGAGGGTGGACGCGAGCACCGTGGAGATCACCAGGGACCGGCACAGGACGGCCCCGTCGATGGAGAAGGTGATCCCCATGCGTGCTCCGACCGGGCGTGCCTCCCGCACCACACTGTCCGCGGTCCTCGCGACCGCGCTCCTGGCCGGGGCGGTGGCCGCGACTGCCACGCCCGTGTCGGCCGCCTCCACCCCCGCCGCGCCGGCCGTCCGGCTCTCCGCGGCGACCCAGAATCTGCCGTCGGACTGGGTCGCCCGGGGCTCGGGGTACTTCACCACCAACGACGCGTCGGACATGCTGCACTACCAGGTCGTCACGGCTGGGTCCGGCGTCCCGAGCGACCAGGTGCGGTTCAAGCTCCAGGCGTTCGACCGCTCCATCGCCTGGAAGACGCTGGTGATGCCGAACGGGCTGGGCAGCCGGTGGGACATCTCGATCGACCCGTACTGGGGCCGGTACACCGCGGAGAACAGCCTCTGGGCGCACGAGGTCGACAACGGGCAGAGCCTGGAGCTCTGGAAGTCCGGCTTCCTCAACACCGGTCGCCGGGTCCTGTACATCGGTGACCTCGCTGCGCTGCCGGGCGGGTCCCTCGTCACCTTCACGTGGCTCGACGACGACTGAGCGGGTGCCCGTTCCGCCGTCCTCGCGGCCGTGGTCCGACCGCCGCCCGGCGCTCGGACCACGGCCGGCACCACTTGTGCTGCACCCCTTCCTCGGGCCGCCCGATGTGAGGACTATGGGTACCGGGAGCGGACACGACCGACGGGGGCACCGATGCCGATCTCCGACGACGACGTGCTGGTCACCGTGCAGTCGGCCGACAGCACCGACGCCGCGGCGGGCCACCTCGGCTGGGGCGTGCTGTGGTCCGACGACGCCGTCCTGGTACCGGGACCCTCCGACTGGCTGGGCGCAGGACCCTTCGACGTCCTCGTCGCGCACCGCACCGACGGCGAGAGGGGCGATGTGCTGCGGATCTCCCCTCTGTCCGCGACGCGGATGGGATCCGGTGACGGCTCCGCCGTCCTCGTGCAGCTCCCTGCTCGGGTGGGACGGGCCCCGTCAAGGAGCCTGAGCACGCGACGCCTCCGGGAGGACCACGCCACGGAGCCCGACGTGTGGACGTGCCTGGAACGGCAGGGCGCCGTCGCACCCGGTGTCAGGGAGCGGTCGACGACGGTGCTGGAGGAGATCGCTGGGTGGGAGGAGCAGCAGCGGTCCGGCCTCTCGGACCCGGGGACCCACGGTGGCTGGATCGACCTCATGTGCGTGCTGATCCCGGGCAAGTGCGACCTCGCCGGGCCGTTCGACGTCGACGGCCGGCGACCGCGCGACCCCGGGGACCCGTTGCGGCGCTGAGCGGAGCCCGCTGATGCGTCCGACCTGGCCCGCGCGGACCGTCGTCCGGGACGTGCCGATGCTCCTCGGCCTGTGGGTGATCGACCTCCTGGTCTTCTTCACCGCGGGCATGGACACCGCTCCCGGCTGGCTCGTCGGCGCGCTCGGGCTGGTGACGTTCGTGCCCCTGCTGTGGCGGCGCCAGGCCCCGGTGGCCGCCTTCGCCGTGACGCTGGTCCTGTCGGTGACGATCAGCGTCGCCACCGCGGGATACCGGCCGATGGTCGCGACGTGGGCGGGCCTCTACGCGGTCGCGGCCTCCTCGCGCTGGGCCGTCACGCTCGGCGCCGTCGCGTCGACCGCGCTGCCCACGGCGATCATCGTCGCGGAGGAGGCGGACGCCGGTGCACCGGGGACGACCGGCGTGCGGACGTTCGTCGCGATCACCGGGGTCCTGGCGGTCGACGCGGTCCTCGTCGCTGCAGGCCGGTTGCAGGGCAGGAGGGGCAGGGAGCTCCGTGACCTGCGGGCCCAGCAGGCGGAGAAGCAGCGTGAGGCGGTCCGCCTCGAGCGCGCTCGGATCGCACGCGAGCTGCACGACATCGTCGCCCGGTCGATCACCTTGATGTCCCTCCAGGCGGTCGCCGCCGCACGTGTCCTGCGCGACGACCCGGCCCGGGCCGAGCAGACGCTGGACCGGGTCGGCGACCTCGGCGCCTCGGCGGTCGACGAGCTGCACCGGATGCTCGGGCTGCTCGACGTGGCGGGCGCCGACGCGGCACCGGACCCGCGGGGCACCGACGCCGGGACCGACGTCGGTGCAGAGGTCCGGGCCGTCGTCCAGAGCTACCGCGACGCCGGCCTGCGGGTCGACCTGAGCATCGACGGTGCCGAACGCCCGGTGGACGAGAGCGTCCGGCACGCCGCCGCGCGCGTGCTGCAGGAGTCGTTGACGAACGCCACGAAGCACGGGGACCCCGACGACCCCGTCGTCGTGCGGTGGGGGTGGTCGCAGGACGGCCTGCTCCTGGACGTCTCCAACGCGGCGGCGGACGGGCGGGCGCCGCAGACGGGGACGGGCTACGGCCTGGTGGGCCTGGCCGAACGGGTCCGGGCGGTGGGGGGCACGCTCGAGGCCGCCTTCCAGGGTGAACGGTTCGTCGTCCGGGCGGCTCTCCCGGTGCGTCCGGGGCTCGACCACCGGGTCGTCGGGGCCGGGACGTCGTGAGCCGGATCCGGTCGGTCGTCATCGACGACGAGGCCCTCGTCCGCGAGGCGCTCGCCCTGCTGCTCGGTGCCGAGCCCGACATCGAGGTGGTGGGGACGACCGGCGACGGTGCCGCCGCGGTCGGTCTGGCTCGCGAGACCGAGGCGGACGTCGTCGTCATGGACGTCCGGATGCCGGGCGTGGACGGGGTCGAGGCGACACGCCTCCTGGCGGCGGACGAGCTCGACGGGCGCACGGTGCGGGTGCTCGTCCTCACCAGCTTTCACGACGACGAGGTCGTGCGCGCCGCCCTGCACGCGGGAGCTTCGGGCTTCCTGCTCAAGCGGGCCGCACCTCGGCACCTCCCGGACGCGGTCCGTGCGGTGGCTGCCGGGAACGCGTGGTTGGACCCCGTCGTCGCGCGCAAGCTGCTGGACGACTTCGCGGCACCCCTGCGCGACGTCCCCTCACCAGGCGCGCTCGCGCGGCTCACACCACGCGAGCGTGAGGTCCTGGTGCTGCTCGCGCACGGCATGCGCACCGACGACGTCGTCACGCATCTCGTGGTCGCCGAGGCCACGGTGAAGACGCACGTCTCCCGCGTGCTCCTGAAGCTCGGCCTGCACGACCGTGCGCAGGCGGTCGCGTTCGCCTACCGGTGCGGTCTCGTCGGGCCCGACGACCCGCTACCGCGCCCCTCCCACGTGTCCGGTCCTCCCTGAGCCCGCCGAGCCGACCACAGCCCACGCGCTGCGGGCACCGTCCACCGTCGTCGCGACGTCCGACCGCGCGTGCCGGCCCGGAGGTCCAGACTCGGGACATGACGACCTCGACCACCGCGCCGTTCCGGTGCTTCGGCGGCTCCGACCCGCTGTACGCGGCGTACCACGACGACGAGTGGGCCGTCCCGGTGCACGACGAGCACGCGCTCTACGAGCGCATCTCGCTGGAGGCCTTCCAGTCGGGGCTGGCGTGGATCACGATCCTGCGCAAGCGCCCGGCCTTCCGGGAGGCGTTCGCAGGCTTCGACCCCGAGGTGGTCGCCAGGTTCGGGGACGACGACGTGGCCCGGCTCCTCGCGGACGCGGCGATCGTGCGGAACCGCGCCAAGATCGAGGCGACGGTCGCGAACGCCCGCGCGCTGCTCGCGCTGCACGAGTCCGGCAGGACGCTCGACGAGGTGCTCTGGTCGTACGCACCCGAGCCGCGCCCGCGTCCCCGCACGTGGGCCGAGGTGCCGGGCCGCACGCCCGGGTCCGCGGCCCTGGCCAAGGAGCTCAAGCGGTACGGCTTCCGGTTCGTCGGCCCGACCACCGCCTACGCCGCGATGCAGGCGTGCGGCGTCGTCGACGACCACCTGGCCGACTGCCTCGTCGCGCAGCGCGCGATGACCGCCGACGACCAGGTGCCACTACTCCCGGGGAGTGATAACGGCGCCCACGCCTCGGCAGGCTCCCCCGGCAGGGCTAGGGTGCCCACATGACCGACTACGCGGAGCACGACGGACGGCACGACGCCGTGCGTGCGGCGCACGACGCGTGGCTGTCCCCCGGTGACACCGACCCCGTCGTCCTCGAGGCCGTCCAGGACGGCCTGCTCGCCGTCCCCGTCAGCGCGCCGTCGTCCTCGTGGTTCGGCCTGCCGCACCAGCGCACGTCCCGCGAGACGACGTCGACCCTGCACCGCCGGCGCCGCTGAGTCCTGCGGCCCGGTCCCGCCCCCGCTGAGACGGGGCGTCAGCGACCCACGCGCCGGACCTGGGCGAGCGACGCGAGCTTGTCGGGGTTCCGCACGCCGTAGACGCCCACGACGCGCCCCTCCTGGACGTCGAAGCAGAACACGCCCTCCAGGTCGTGACCCCGGCGCACCACCACCCCGGGCGCACCGTTGATCCCCGCGAGCCCGAAGGTGTGCGAGGGCGTGGCCAGCCGGAAGAGCCCCAGCACGAACCGCGCCACGTCGGCGGCCCCGCGCAGCGGGTGGCGCAGCGCGCTCACCTTCCCGCCGCCGTCGGACACCAGGAGCACGTCGGGGTCGAGCACCGCCAGCAGCCCGTCGAGGTCCCCGGTGCCCGCGGCCCGCAGGAACTCCTGGACGGCACGCGCGGCCTCGTCGCCGCGCGGCTCATAGCGCGGCCGGCGGGCCTCCACGTGCTCACGCGCGCGGTGGGCCAGCTGGCGGACCGCGGCCGGGGTGCGTCCGACCACGCCGGCGATCTCGGCGTGCTCGAACCCGAACACCTCCCGCAGCACGAACACGACCCGCTCCGCCGGGGACAGGCTCTCCAGCACCAGGAGCACCGCCATGGACACCGACTCGCCCAGCACCACGTCGTCCGCGAGGTCGCCCGCGGAGACGAGGAGCGGCTCGGGCAGCCACGGGCCCACGTACTCCTCACGGCGACGCGACGACGCCCGCAGCGCGTTCAGCGCCTGCCGCGACACGACCCGTGCGAGGTACGCCCGCCGGTGCTCGACCGTCGCCAGGTCCACCGCCGACCACCGCAGCCAGCTGTCCTGCAGCACGTCGTCGGCGTCGGCCGTGGACCCCGTGATCTCGTACGCGATGGTGAACAGCAGGGGCCGGAGCTCCGTGAACTCGCGGGCGTGCTCGGTCACGGGAGCCACCTGTACCGTCCCGGGTGACGCGCCTCCGTCCGCAGCACCCGCACCGTCACCCGGCACACCAGCTCCTTCATCGTCGCCGCGGCGCGCCCACCCAGCAGCACCCGGCTCGGGGTCGCGTCGTCGTGCACGCGCAGCAGCACACCGCGCCGCCTGCCCAGGCTCACGCACTGCGCGGCGAACGCCAAGCGGAACGGTGCGGGCGTGCGGCCGCGCAGGCCGTCGGCGACGACGTCGGCGGCGTGCGCCCCCATGGGGACGGCCGCCTGGCACGTCATGCGCCACGCCGACCCGTCGACTGCCACCGCGTCCCCCGCACCGACGACGCGGGGGTCCGCCGCGCAGACGAGGTCCGGCCCGACGCGCAGGCGGCCGGCGGCGTCGACGGGCAGGCCGCTGACACGCGCGAGGTCCGGCACGGCGAACCCCGCGGCCCACACCGTCACGTCGCTGGTCAGGTGGCGCCCGTCGCCGAGCACGACCTTGCCGTGCTCGACCTCCGCGACCCGCGCGCCCTCCAGCACCTCGACACCGAGACGGGCGAGCCCTCGGTCCAGCACGCGACGGCCCGGCCCCACCGGGCCCGGGCCGGGGCCCAGCCGCCCGCCGGCCAGCAGCCGCACCCGCACGTCCGGCAGCGCCTCGGCGATCTCCGCCGCCACCTCGATGCCGCTCAGCCCGCCACCGACCACGGTCACGGCGGCGCCCGGTCCGACGCCCGCGAGCGCGTCGGCCAACCGGTGCGCGTCCTGCAGGCCCGCCACCGGCAGCGCGTGCTGCCGCGCTCCCGGGACGTCCGCCGGGACGTCGGGCCCGCTGCCGACCGCGAGGACGAGCCGGTCGTACGCGACGCGCGTGCCGTCGGCGAGGAGCACGCTCCCGTCGTCCACCCGGACCGCGCGCGCGGTGCGCCGCTCGACACCCGCGGCCACCACGTCGTCGCGCGTCGCGGTGCCCGTGCCCGCGGCCAGCTGGTGGAGGCGGATGCGTTCCACGAGGTACGGGTGCTCGTCCACCAGCACCACGTGTGCCACCTCGGGCGCGCCCGTCAGCCGGTTGGCGGCCATGGTCCCGGCGTACCCGCCGCCCACCACCACGACCCGCGCGCCCGTCCGACCGTCGGGCCGTGTCGTCCTGCGTCCTCGCATGGCGTCTCCTCCGCTCGTCGCCGCCGGACCACCCGGCCCGTTGCACCTGGGACACCGCGGACGGCCGGGGTGTGACACGCCCGCACGCCGGGGACTCCTGGCGTGCGGCCGCGCCCGCGCCGTACGGTGGCGGGGCGCGAGGCCGGCGGCGAGGTCGCCGGGCGGACGAAGTCGTCTCACATGACGAGCCGCGCTGTCCGCCATCCGGGCAGCCGGGCTACGATCCTCGGCGACCATCCAGAGCGGCTGAGAGACCTGGCTCGACGACGCCGCAGCAACCCCCCTCCTCGCGAGGGTGTGGGTGCTTCCGCCAGGAACGATGGAGTGACGATGATCGTGCGCACCCGTGCCACCGACCCCTCGTGCGGGACGTCCCGCCCGACGCCGACGACCCCGGCCCGATGACCGCCGTGGCCGAGATCGAGACCGTCCCGGGCGCCCAGCGCTCCCGCGCGGCCAGGCGTCGCACCGAGCAGGCCGGTGCCCTGGACCGCCCCACCGTCTCGTTCGAGCTCTTCCCTCCCCGCAACCCCGACGCGGCACCCCGGCTGTGGTCGACCGTGCGGGAGCTGGAGACCGTCGAGCCGGACTTCGTGTCGGTCACGTACGGCGCGTCGGGCCACACGCGGCAGACCACGCGGGCGCTCGTCCGCCGGCTGCTGCGCGAGACGTCGCTCAACCCGATCGCGCACCTGACCTGCGTCGGGACCTCCCGCGACGAGGTCACGACCATCGTCGAGGAGTTCCTCGACGAGGGCGTGCGCTCGTTCCTCGCGCTGCGCGGCGACCCGCCGGCGGGCCAGCCGGACTGGCGGCCGCACCCCGACGGCGTCCACACCGCCGCCGAGCTGGTCGAGCTGCTCCGTGACATCGAACGACGCCGGTGCGGGCGCAGCGCCGCCCAGGCCGTCCGGGCGCGGGTCCGTCCGCTGTCCGTCGCCGTCGCGGCGTTCCCGCGCGGCAACCACGCCACGGGCGGCACCCGTGCTCAGGACGTGCAGGCGCTGCTGGCGAAGCAGGAGGCGGGCGCGGACTTCGCGATCTCGCAGCTCTTCTTCGACGCCGAGGCGTACCTCGGCCTCGTCGCGGAGGCGCGCACGGCCGGCGTCACCATCCCGATCGTGCCGGGCATCATCCCGACCACCGACCCCGCCCGCCTGCTGCGCGTCCAGGAGCTCACGGGCGTCCCCGTGCCCGACCGGCTCCTCGACCTGCTCGGCTCCACCGACGACCCCGCGGAACGTCACCGCCGCGGCACGCGTGCGGGGGTCGACCTCGTCAACCGCGTCCTCGACGGCGGGGCCCCGGGGATCCACGTCTACACCTTCAACAAGCACGAGGCGGCGCTTGACCTGCTCGACGGCGCCGACCTGGTCGGCGGCCGCCGCAGCGCCGTCGCCCCCCACGACCTCACCGCGCCCGACGGCGTCCCCGCCGACGCGACCACGACGACACCGCGAGGAACCCTGTCATGACCGACACCACGCCCGCGCCGGCGATCCCGGCCTTCCCCGCAGGCTCCGTCCTCGGCTACCCCCGCATCGGCCCGCGCCGCGAGCTGAAGAAGGCCCTCGAGGCGTTCTGGGCGGGCCGCACGTCGGCCGACGAGGTCGAGGCCGTCGCCGCCGACCTGCGCCGCCGCACCCGCACGCGTCTGGCCGAGCTCGGGCTGGCGACCGACGCCCCGGCGATCCCCAGCGCCTTCTCCTTCTACGACCACGTGCTCGACGCCACCGCGCTCGTCGGCGCCGTGCCCGCGCGCTTCGCGGACCTGCAGGACGCCGACGGCCGACTCGACCTGGCCGGGTACTCGACGGTCGCCCGTGGCCGCGGCGACGACCTGCCTCTCGAGATGACCAAGTGGTTCGACACGAACTACCACTACCTGGTCCCCGAGATCGGCCCGGACACGCAGTTCCGGTACGCGTCGGACCGTCCGGTCGCCGAGTTCACCGAGGCGCTGGCCGACGGTGTGCTCACGCGACCCGTCGTCGTGGGACCCGTGACGTTCCTCGCGCTCGCGAAGCCGACGGAGGACGCCCCCGCGGACTTCTCGCCGATCGACCGGCTCGACGACCTGCTGCCCGTGTACGCGCGCCTGCTGACCGAGCTCGCCGCGGCCGGTGCGACCTGGGTGCAGATCGACGAGCCCGCGCTGGTCTCCGACTCCGTCGGCGTCTCCGCGGACGTCCTGGCCGAGGCGACCACCCGTGCGTACCGCGCGCTGGCCACCGAGCTCGCGCGACCCCAGCGTCCCGCGATCCTGCTCGCGGCCCCGTACGGCGACCTGGGCGCCGCCCTGCCCGTGGTCGCGGCGACCGACGTCGAGGGTCTCGCGCTGGACCTCGTGCGCGGCGACGCGCCGTCCGTGCCCGTGCCCGGCCTGGCCGGCAAGACGCTCGTCGGCGGAGTCGTCGACGGCCACAACATCTGGCGCGCGGACCTCGACAAGAAGCTCGCGGTCCTCGAGCAGCTGGAGACGCTCGGCGCCGCCGCGGTCACCGTCGGCACGTCGACGTCCCTGTTCCACGTCCCGCACACGCTCGAGGACGAGCCGGCGCTCGACCGCACGCTCGTGGAGTGGCTCGCGTTCGCGGACGAGAAGGTCCGCGAGGTCGCCACGCTCGCCGAGGGCCTGACCGATGGCCGCGAGGCCATCCACGAGCAGCTGCTCGCCGCGTCCGACGCGGTGAGCTCCCGCGCGACGGCCCCGGGCGTCGTGCGTCCGGAGGTGCGCGAGCGTGCGGCCGCCCTGACCGACGAGCAGTTCCGTCGCGGCCCGTTCGACCAGCGCAAGGCCGCGCAGACCGCGCGCCTGGGCCTGCCGGCGCTGCCGACGACGACCATCGGCTCGTTCCCGCAGACCCCCGAGATCCGCAAGGCGCGCGCCGCCTTCGGCAAGGGCGAGCTGACCGCCGACCAGTACCAGGACGAGATGAAGGCGGAGATCCGCCGCGTCGTCGAGCTGCAGGAGCGCATCGGGCTGGACGTGCTGGTGCACGGCGAGCCCGAGCGCAACGACATGGTGCAGTACTTCGCGGAGAACCTCGACGGGTTCGCCGTCACGCAGAACGGCTGGGTCCAGTCGTACGGCTCGCGCTGCACGCGCCCCTCGATCCTGTGGGGCGACGTGTCGCGGCCCGCGCCGATCACGGTCGCGTGGGCGCAGTACGCGCAGTCCCTCACCGCCAAGCCGATGAAGGGCATGCTCACCGGCCCGGTGACGATCCTCGCGTGGTCGTTCGTCCGCGACGACCAGCCGCTCGGCGACACCGCGAACCAGGTGGCCCTCGCGCTGCGCGACGAGATCGCGGACCTCGAGGCCGCCGGCATCGCCGTCGTGCAGGTCGACGAGCCCGCGCTGCGCGAGCTGCTCCCGCTGCGCGAGAAGGACCACGCGGCGTACCTGGACTGGTCGGTCCGCTCGTTCCGGCTCTCGACGGCAGGCGTGCGTCCGGACACGCAGATCCACACGCACCTGTGCTACTCGGAGTTCGGCGAGATCATGGACGCGATCGACGGCCTCGACGCGGACGTGACCAGCATCGAGGCGGCCCGCTCGAAGATGGAGATCCTCGGCGACATCGCCGCGGCGGGCTACCCGCGCGCCGTCGGCCCGGGCGTCTACGACATCCACTCCCCGCGCGTCCCGTCGGAGGCTGAGGTCACGGAGCTGCTCACCGAGGCGGTCCGGACCATCGACGTCGACCAGCTCTGGGTCAACCCGGACTGCGGCCTCAAGACCCGCCGCTACGAGGAGGTCACCCCCTCCCTCGAGCACCTGGTGGCCGCGACCCGCACGGTCCGCGCGACGCTCTGACGCGACCCCGCACGTCCCGAGGCCCCGGCCGCCGCACCACGGCGCCGGGGCCTCGCCCGTCCGCACCTCCCCCTCCCCGCGAGAGGTCGATCCAGTCCGGCCCTACCCTGCGGTGCATGGCCTCCCCGTTCGACGTCACGGTCCCGGACCTCCGCCGCCGCACCTCGCTGAAGTGGCACACCTACCCCGAGGACGTGCTCCCGGCGTTCGTCGCCGAGATGGACGCGCGCCCGCTCGACGCCGTGGTCACCGCGGTGACCGGCGCGATGCTCGCGGGGGACACGGGGTACGAGGTGGGCCCGACGAGCCCGCGCGGCACGGCGTACGCCGAGGCGTTCGCCGACTTCGCCGCCCGGCAGCACGGGTGGGACGTGCCGGTCGACCGGACGCGCATGGTCCCCGACGTGATGCTCGGCCTGGTCGAGGTCCTCGGGCTGCTCACCGGCCCGGGCGACGGCGTGGTCGTCAACCCGCCCGTGTACCCGCCGTTCCGCTCGTTCGTCGAGCACGCCGGGCGGCACGTCGTGGACGCCCCGCTCACAGCGGCCGGGCGCCTCGACCTCGACGCGCTGGACCGGGCGTTCGTCGACGCGCGGGCGTACCTGCTCTGCCACCCCCAGAACCCGACCGGCACGCTGCACACGGCCGACGAGCTCCGCGCCGTCGGCGAGCTCGCGACCCGCCACGGGGTCCGCGTCGTCGCCGACGAGATCCACGCGCCGCTCGTCGTCGGCGACGAGCCGTTCGTCCCCACCACCACCGTGATCCCGGACGCCATCGCGCTGCACTCCGCGTCGAAGGCCTTCAACCTCGCCGGGCTGAAGGCGGCGCTCGCCGTGCCCGGCCCGGCGGCGGACGAGCTGCGGCGCATGCCCGAGATCGTGGGCCACGGCGTCAGCCACGTCGCGTCCATCGCGCACCAGGCGGCCTACCGGCACGGGGACGCCTGGCTCGCCGACGTGCGCGCGGCGGTGCGTGCCAACGGCGACCTCGTCGCCGCGACGCTGGCGGAGCGGCTGCCGTCCGCCCGCTGGATCCGGCCCGCCGCGACGTACTTCGCCTGGCTCGACGTCCGGGACACGCCCGCCGTCGTGACGAGCGGCACGGACCCGGCACGCCTGCTGCTCGAGACGGGTCGGCTGGCGGTGAACCCGGGCCCGACGTTCGGCGCCGGCGGCCACGGGCACGTCCGCCTCAACCTGGCGACGTCGCCCCGGATCGTCGCCGACGCCCTCGACCGCTTGACGACCACGCTCGGGTCACCGGCCTGAGCCCGGCCGGGACGGCCGGAGCGACATCGAGGGGGCGGAAAGACACCTCACCGCCGAGAAGCAGGGCTGGAATGACCTCTCACGCGCGAGAGGCGCGACTGGAATGACATCTCACGCGCAAGAGGCGGGGATGGAATGACATCTCACGCGCAGGGCGCGGGGGTGGTGCGACCTCTCACGCGCGGTGAGGCAGGGCTGGATCGTCCTCTCGTAGAGAGGGCGATCCAGCCCTGGGTCCGTGCGTCAGCCGGCGGTGGGCGCCTCGATGGACGTCGCCGACGCGCCGTGCTGGATCTCGACGCGGCGCGGCCTGGCCTCCTCGGCCACCGGGACGGTGAGCGTCAGCACGCCGTCGGCGTAGTTCGCGGTGATCTTGTCGAGCGCCAGGCCGCGGCCGACGGTGAGCTGGCGGGCGTAGGTCCCGACGGGGCGCTCCTTGGCGAGCCACTGCACGTCGTGCTCCGTGGGGGCGCTGCGCTCGGCGCGGATGGTCAGCGTGCGGTCGTCCACGCTGACGTCGATGGTCCCCGGGTCCGCGCCCGGCAGGTCGACGTGCAGGACGTAGTGGTCCCCGTCGCGGTACAGGTCCATGGGCATGGTCGCGGACGCGCGGTCGGACGCGAGGACCTGCGCGAGCACGCGGTCCATCTCCTGGAACGGGTCGAAACGAGTAGCCACTCCCCTCACCTCCTCGACGTGGGGCCCGGACCCCCCGGGTCCCCGGTGCTCCCGGCGGCTCGGCCACCGGCTGGCTACACGTCAAGGATTAGCACTCGGCGTCCCAGAGTGCCAACAGGTCTGGAGGTCCCGTTCGCTCACAGCGAACGCACAGCCGCCGTCCGCGCGAAGGGTCCGCGGCGGCCCTCAGGCCGTGCGCTCCACCGGGCCCGACCGGTCCTTGCCGAAGCCGGCGACGAAGGTGGCCAGGCCCTCGACGATGCGCACGTCGGCGTCGAGCCACGGCACGTCGAGCCACTGGCCGTCGGGCAACCAGCGCAGCTGGTCGTGCTCGACGAGCGGCTCGGGCTCACCCTCGACGACCTCGGCGAACCACAGCCGCATGACGTACTGGTCGGAGAGCCGCCAGGCTCCGTCGTCGGGACCCAGGAGCTCCACGCCGAGGCCGACGCGCACGCCCAGCTCCTCGCGGAGCTCGCGGTGCAACGCGTCCTCGGGGGTCTCGCCCGCCTCGACCTTGCCGCCGGGGAACTCCCAGCGCCCGGCGAGGCTCGCCGGGGTGGCGCGCCGGGCGGCGAGCAGGAGCCGCGGGTCGTCGAGGTCGTCGACGACGGCGGCCGCCACGACGAGCACAGGGGTCATGCCACGAGTCTGCCAGTCACGGGTCACGGCCGGGTCACGACGGTGTGCGCGGTCGGACGTCCGCTCGCGCGGCCGGGGAGGTCCGGCCGGGCGGACGAGCACGAGCTGGCGTGGTGTGCGGCGCGGGGGCTCCCACCCGGCCACCGCGGCACGTCGGAGGTCAGCGGATGCCGTGGGACTCGGCCCACGCGACGGCCTCGGCGCGCGTGGAGACGCCGATCTTGCGGTAGACGCTGCGCACCTGCGACTTGACGGTGTTGCGCGTGACGAACAGCCGGGTGGCGATCTCCTCGAGGGTCACGTCCTCGGCGAGCTCGCCCAGCACGACCCGTTCGCGGCGGGTGAGCGAGTGCGCGCCCATGGTCTGCATGGTCGCGCTCGTGTCCAGCATGGTCATGATGTCCTCCGGTGGGCGGCGGTCCCGGACTCTCCGGCCCCGCATGGGCTGCGTACCGGATGAGAGCGGCGCGACACGTCGCTATGACGCGACTTTCGCCGATTTCTCTGAATCACCGTGAGATCCCCCCCGCGGTGCCGATAGCTGCACCTGTCATGACGTCTCACCTGACCGCCTGATACATCCGACGGCGGAGGTTGCGTCCGTTTCACTGTGCGCCATGTCACCCGTTCGAGCAAGCACCCTTACGCATGGACGATCGTCCAGAAATTGCGCCTGACGGGTGAATCCTGGGTGCTGTCACCCACCCGTACGGCTCAAGGGTTGAGGGCCCCGTACTGCTGCGCGGAGAGCAGAGCGCCGGTGGACACGACCTCGATGCGCAGCAGCCACCCCTCGCCGTACGGGTCGGTGTTGACCAGAGACGGGTCGTCGACGACCGACTGGTTGACCTCGACGACGGTGCCCGAGACCGGGCAGAACAGCTCCGAGACGGACTTGGTCGACTCGATCTCACCGATCACGGCGCCGGCCTCGACCTCGTCGCCCACGGCGGGCAGCTCGACGAAGACGATGTCCCCCAGCGCGTCGGCCGCGACGGCGGTGATGCCGACCGTGGCGGGCGACCCCTCGTCGACCCACTCGTGCTCGGCGGTGTACTGCAACGTCGTGGGCAGGTCGGTGGCCATGGGTGCTCCTGTCGGGTCGGGCTGAGGGTCGCGGGGCGGGGTTGCCGTCACCGAGGTCGACGGTAGAAGGGAAGGGGCACGACGCGCACGGGTTCGCGCCGTCCGCGCACGTCGACCGCGAGCTCCCGGCCCTCGGCGCTCACCTCGGGGGTCACGTACGCCATCGCGACCGGGTGGCCGAGCGTCGGCGACGGGGCGCCGGAGGTGACCGTCCCGACCACCGGGGCGTCGGGCGCGGTCGACGCGACGACGTCGTACCCGTGCCGGGCGGCGCGCCGCCCCAGCCCCTGCAGCCCCACGAGCACGCGCGCGGGTGCCGACTGCGCGCGCGCCGCGAGCGCGTCGCGGCCCACGAACGGCAGCGGCCGGCCGTCGGCGTCGACCTTGCCCAGCTTGACGACGCGTCCCAGGCCGGCGTCGTGCGGCGTCGTGGTCCGGTCGAGCTCGTTGCCGTACAGCGGCATGCCCGCCTCGAGGCGCAGGGAGTCGCGTGCCGAGAGGCCCGCCGGCGCGATGCCGTGGGCGGCGCCCGCGGTCAGCAGCGCGCGCCACAGCGCGGGTGCGGCGGCGGCGTCGACGAAGAACTCGAACCCGTCCTCCCCGGTGTACCCGGTGCGGGCGACGAGCACGGGTCCGCCCTCGAACCGCATCGGCAGGCAGGCGTAGTACCGCAGGGTCGCCGGCGTGACGTCCGCGGGCGCGGCCGGGTCCGGCACCAGGGCGTCCAGCGCCTCGACGACGGCGAGGGCGTGCGGCCCCTGCACCGCGACGAGCGCGGTCGCGGCCGAGCGGTCGACGACGTCCACGTCGCCGACCTCGCCGCGGACGGCGTCCGCGCGCTCGCGCAGCTCGTGGAGGACGACGTCGTGGTTCGAGGCGTTCGCGACGACCAGGTAGACGTCGTCGCCCGTGCGGTAGACGACCAGGTCGTCGATGACGCCGCCGT
Organism: Cellulomonas wangsupingiae; assembly: GCF_024508275.1. Lineage (NCBI taxonomy): Bacteria > Bacillati > Actinomycetota > Actinomycetes > Micrococcales > Cellulomonadaceae > Cellulomonas > Cellulomonas wangsupingiae. The sequence goes on along the minus strand of NZ_CP101989.1, from coordinate 106,715 downwards.
CCGGCTGGACGACCATCGTGTAGCGGGCGCCCAGCACGCGCAGGCCCGACAGGTCGCCGACGAGCGCACGGTCCAGGAACGCGCCCGCACCGGGGCCACGCACCTCGATCTCGCCCATGTGCGACAGGTCGAACAGCCCGGCGGCCGTGCGGACCGCCGTGTGCTCGGCGAGGTCGGACGTGTAGCGCAGCGGCATCTGCCACCCCGCGAAGGACGTGAGCACGGCGCCGAGGGCGACGTGCTCGTCGTGCAGCGGTGAGCGCAGCTCGGTCATCGGGTCTCCGGTCGCGGGGGCGGTGGCGTCGGGCGTGCCGGCGGCGGTCATCGGACGTCGTCCGCGTACGCCTCGACGGGCGGGCACGAGCAGACGAGCTGCCGGTCCCCGCGGGCCCCGTCGATGCGACGCACGGGCGGCCAGTACTTGCCGGCCCGCAGGGACGGCACCCCGAACGCGGCCTGCTCGCGCCCGTACGGGTGCTCCCACACGTCGGCGCTGACGGACGCCGCGGTGTGCGGCGCCTGGCGCAGCGGCGAGTCGGCCAGGGGCCAGCGGCCGTCGGCGACCGCCTGGATCTCCGCGCGGATCGCCACCAGCGCCTCGACGAAGCGGTCCAGCTCGGTCAGGTCCTCGCTCTCCGTCGGCTCGACCATGAGCGTGCCGGGCACGGGGAACGAGAGCGTCGGCGCGTGGAAGCCGTAGTCCATGAGGCGCTTGGCGACGTCCTCGGCCGTGACGCCGGTGGCCTTGGTGAGCGGGCGCAGGTCGAGGATGCACTCGTGCGCGACCAGCCCGCCCGGGCCCGTGTACAGGACCGGGAAGTGCTCCCGCAGCCTCGTGGCCAGGTAGTTCGCCGCCAGCACGGCGGTCTCGGTCGCGCGGCGCAGCCCGTCCGGGCCCATGAGCGCGACGTACGCCCACGAGATCGGCAGGATCCCGGCGGACCCCCAGGGCGCCGCGGCGACCGGGGCCACGACCGCGCCGGTCGCACCCGGTGTCGGGTCCCCGGGCAGGTACGGCGCGAGGTGCGCCGCCACCGCGACGGGCCCCACGCCTGGGCCGCCGCCGCCGTGCGGGATGCAGAACGTCTTGTGCAGGTTGAGGTGCGACACGTCGCCGCCCAGCTCGGCCGGGCGGGCCAACCCGACGAGCGCGTTGAGGTTGGCGCCGTCGATGTACACCTGCCCGCCGGCGACGTGCACGAGGTCGCAGACCTGGCGCACGTGCTCCTCGTAGACGCCGTGCGTCGAGGGGTAGGTGATCATGATCGCCGCGACGCGCGGGCCGTGCTGGTCGAGCTTGGCCCGCAGGTCGTCGAGGTCGACCTCGCCGTCCTCGGCGGTGGCGACGACGACGACCTTGAGGCCCGCGAGCGCCGCGGAGGCCGCGTTGGTGCCGTGGGCGGACGCGGGGATCAGGCAGACGTCGCGGTGCTCGTCGCCGTCGGCGCGGCGGGCCTCGTGGTACGCGTGGATGGCCAGCAGCCCGGCGAGCTCGCCCTGCGACCCGGCGTTGGGCTGCACGCTCACGGCGGCGTACCCCGTGATCTCGGCGAGCCAGCCCTGCAGCTCGGCGACGAGGTCCGCGTAGCCCTGCGTCTGGTCGGCCGGCGCGTACGGGTGCACGTCGGCGAACTCGGGCCAGGAGATGGGCTCCATCTCGGCCGTGGCGTTGAGCTTCATGGTGCACGAGCCCAGCGGGATCATCGTGCGGTCGAGCGCGAGGTCCTTGTCGGAGAGGCGGCGCAGGTAGCGCAGCATCGCCGTCTCGGAACGATTCACGTGGAACACCGGGTGGGTGAGGTAGTCGGTGGTCCGCAGCAGCTCGGCGCGCGGCTCGGAGGGCTCGCCCGCGAACGCGCCGAAGGCGACGGCCCCGTCGGCCGCGGCCGTGGTGACGCCCGCGGCGACGAACGCGCCCAGCACCGCCGCCACGTCGGCCGCCGTCGTCGTCTCGTCGCACGCGACCTGCACGTGGTCCGCATCGGCGACCCACACGTTGATGCCCGCGTCGACAGCCGCCCGCGCCACGTCCGTCGCACGGCCTGGCACGTGCGCGCGCACGGTGTCGAAGACGTCGTCGTGGACGACCGTCACGCCCAGGTCGCGCAGCCCGCGCTGCACGCCTCGCGCGTGCCCGTGCACCCGCCGCGCGATCGCCCGCAGCCCGTCGGGGCCGTGGTAGACCGCGTACATCGACGCGACGATCGCCAGCAGCGCCTGCGCCGTGCAGATGTTGCTCGTCGCCTTCTCGCGGCGGATGTGCTGCTCACGGGTCTGCAGCGCGAGGCGGTAGGCGGGCGCGCCGTCGGCGTCGACGGACACCCCCACCAGACGCCCGGGCAGCGTGCGTGCGAGCCCGCTGCGCACCGCCATGAACGCCGCGTGCGGGCCGCCGCCGAACAGCGGGACACCGAAGCGCTGCGCCGAGCCGACCGCGACGTCGGCGCCCAGCTCGCCCGGCGACGTCACCAGCGTGAGGGCCAACAGGTCCGCCGCGACCGTCACCAGCGCACCGCGCTCGTGCGCGGACGCCACCAGCGGCCGCAGGTCCCGCAGCACGCCGGACGCCCCGACCTGCTGCAGCACGACGCCGACGAGCGGGCCGTCGACCTCCGGCAGCCCGTCGGTGAGGTCCGCGACCACGACCGGCAGCCCCACGGCCCGGGCCCGCCCGAGCGCCACCGCGAGCGACTGCCCGAACAGCTCGGCGTCGAGCACCACCGTGCCCGTCGTCGCCTTCGACGCGCGCCACATCAGGGCGACGGCCTCGGCCACCGCCGTCGCCTCGTCGAGCAGCGACGCGTTCGCCACGTCGAGGCCCGTCAGGTCCGACACGACCGTCTGGAAGTTCAGCAGCGCCTCGAGCCGACCCTGCGAGATCTCCGGCTGGTACGGCGTGTAGGCCGTGTACCAGGCGGGCGACTCGAGCACGTTGCGCCGGATCACCGCCGGGGTCACGGTGCCGGAGTACCCCTGCCCGATCATCGGGCGCAGCACGCGGTTGCGCGTCGCGATCGCGCGCAGCGCACGGAGCACCTCCTCCTCGGAGCGCGCCGCGGGGAGGTCGAGCGGCCGGTCGGTGCGGATCGCGGCCGGCACCGCCGCGTCGACGAGCGCGTCGAGGTCGTCGTACCCGAGGGCGGCGAGCATGCGGGACGTCTCGTCCCCCCGCGGGCCGATGTGCCGGTCGGCGAAGTCCTGCGCGGCCGGGGAACGCACGGCGCGGAGGGCGGAGGAGGACGAGGGGCCGGTGGCGGCGGCCACGTGCGGCACGGCGAGGTCGGTCACGGGCTGCTCCACAGGGTCGTCCGGGCGTGGTGGTCCACGCGCCGGGACGGGCAGGGGCTCCCCGCTCTGTCATCCACCCCGTACGGGGTGACCTGAGAGTTTTGCCGGTCCGCCGTGAGCGCGTCCCGCCGGGACGTGGCTCCGGGGCGCGCCGGCTTGCACCGTCGGTGGGCACCGGACCTGGCCGGCGCCGCTTTCCAGAGTTGCCTGGCCACGGCGGTACGGGTGCCTGAGAGATTCCCGGGGAGGGTTGCTCCTTCGGCGCCCCGCGACGCCCCTGTCGGGGTCTGCGGGAGCTCTCCCGCCGCGGTTCGAGCAGCGTGTTGAGTTGTGCGGCCAGCGTACGGCACCGGTCCGGCCGGGAGCATGAGCCCCGCGACCCGGCCCGCGCCGGGAAGGTCCGCGCAGATCGTGCCCGCGAACACCTTCTGCGGGGGGCGCGGACGCGGATAGCCTCCGGCGATGCGCACCGGCGGTCTGCTGACCCGACGCGCGAGGGCGCAGGGCGGGCTGCTCGCGCTGGCCGGCGTGCTCGCGGCGTTGGCGTGCGCCGTCGTCGTCGCGATCGTCGGGCACCTCGACGTCGCGGCACGGTCCGGGCTCGTGACTGCGCTGCGCGAGGCTCCCGCGACGTCGGCCGCCGCACGGTTCACGACGACGCTCTCCGGTGCGCCCGACGAGCAGGACGCGGCGGCGCGGCGGATCCTCGCCCAGCGCCTGGGTCACCAGCCGGTCGACGTCCACCGGTCGGCGCGGTCCGAGCCGCTCCCGCTCGTGCCGGGCGCGACGGCGGCGGACGGTGACCCGTCGCCGGCGAGCGGTGCGGGCGACGACGCCGACGGCGCGCTCGAGGCCACCATCGGCGCGCTGGACCCCACCCTCGTCGTCACGTCGGCGGGGACGTGGCCCACGGACGCCCCCGACGGTGTCGCGATCCCGGTCGACCTCGCGTCGTCCGCCGGCCTGGCGGTCGGGGACGCGCTCACGCTCGGTGCGGGCGACGACGCGCGCCCCTTCGTGGTCGCCGCCGTGTACGAGCCGGCCGACGCGCGCGCCCCGGAGTGGTTCGACGAGGCGGAGGGCGACGCCGACCCCGTGGCGCACCCCGTGCTGGTGGCCGAGTCGGCTCTGGGCGACGCCCCGCAGCGGGTCCGGGTGCACTGGACCGTGGTCCCCGACCTCGACCGGGTGCGCCCGGCGGACCTGGCACCCCTGCGGGCCGCGCTCGAGGGCACGAGGGCCGTGCTCCACGAGGACGACGACGTCATGGTCCTCGGCGTCACGGCGACCGGTGGCCTGGGCGGGCTGCTCGCTAGCACGGACGCCGCCCTGACGGCAGCCCGGGGCATGTCGGTGCCGGCGGCGGCGCTCACGATGCTCGTCGTGGTCCTCACGTTCGGGCAGGCGGCGCGCATGCTCGTCGACGCCCGCCGCCCCGAGACCGTGCTGGTGCGCTCGCGCGGCACGACGCGTGCGGCCGTCGTCGGCACGTCGGCGATCGAGGGTGCGCTGGTCACGGGTCTCGGAGCAGGTCTCGGCGCGGTCGTCGGGGGGACGCTCGTCACGGCCACGGCGGGCGGCAGCGCGCCCGGCGCCGTCGTCACGGGCGGGGCGCTCACCGTCGTCGTCGTGGGCACGACGACGCTCGCCGCGGCGGCGTGGCAGGGCACGGCCGACGGTCGCGCCGAGACGCGTCGTCGCGCGGTCCCCGGCTCGCTCGCGGCCGGAGCGCTCACCCTGCTCGCGGGTGTGACGGCCCTCGCCGTCTGGCGGCTGACCGACCGCGGGTCGCCCGTGCGCGTCGACGCTGCCGGGCGGGCCGTGCTGGACCCGCTCGCGGCCGGGGCGCTGCCCCTCGCGCTCGTGCTCGTCGCGCTGGTCGCGGCGACGCTGCCGGGGCCCGTCGCCGGGCTGCTCGCGCGCGCGGCGTCCCGGCGGCGCACGCTCGACGCGGTCCTCGCCGCCCGGCAGGTGGCCCGGCGGCCGCTGCCGCACGCGACCGCCGCGACGTTCGTCGCGCTGACCGTCGCGACGGCCGTGGTCGCCGCGGCGTTCACGGGATCGTGGCACGCCCACGCCCGCGACCGTGCGGACGCCGCGGTCGGCGCGGACATCCGCCTCGACCTCGGGCGCGACCCCGGGCCGGGCGGCGCCGGGGCGCACGCGGCGCGGGCGGCCACGGTCCCCGGGGTGACCGACGCCGCGCCCGCCCGCGTCGACCGCACGGCCGTCGGGTCCATCGAGGCGCGCACGGTCGCACTGCCTCCGGCCGGACGCGCGGCGCTGCCCGTGGTGGGCGCCGCCTCGCTCACCGACGCACTCGCACCCGCCGCGGCGGACGGGCTGCTCCTGCCGGCGTCCGCGACCCGCCTGGACGTGGAGGTGACGCCCACGCCCGGCGACCCCGGTGGCGACGCGCCACCGGTCGCCGGGACCGTCGCGTGGGTCGCCTCGGCCCCGGGGACGCTCACACCGCTCTCGCTGGCGCGGGGCGGGCGGCACGACACCTGGACCGCTCCGCTGCCGGCCGGGGACGGTGCGTGGCGGGTGCTCGCGGTCGACGTCGCACCGCGCGGCACGGCCGGGTACGGCGTCGCGGTCACGCGCGTGACGACCGACGCCGGGGACGGTGCCGTCGGGCCCGGGGACGTGCCCTGGACCGCCTGGCAGCTCGCGGCGCCGCCGGTCGCGCTGGACGTGGCGCAGGGACGTGCCGATGTGCCCCGACGGGTGGCCGGCGGCGCCCCGACCGCACCCGTGCGGCTGTCCCCCGGTGCCGTCGAGCCGCTGCCTGTCGCGCTCGGCGCGTCCCTGGCGACCGCGCTCGACCTGGGCACCGGTGGGACGACGACCGTGCGCGTCGCCGGTGCGGACGTCCCGGTGACGGTCGCGGCCGTCGTCCCCGTGGTCCCCGGCAGCGGGCACCGGAACGCGCTGCTGGCCGACCTCGACGGGATCGAGGCCGCGCTGCTGCGCGGTGGTGCCGCCGACCCGCCCGCCGTGCACGAGGTCTGGGTCGACGCCGCCACCACTCCCCCGGACACGCTCGTCGCGGCGGTGGTCGACGCGCTGGGCACCCCACCGCGCGCGGTCGCGACCACCGTGCCACCCCCCGCGCCGCTGCTCCGACCTGCGCTCACGCTGCTCGCTGCCGCGGCCGCCGCCACGGCGCTGCTGGCGGTCGGCGGGCTGGCCGTGACCGTCCGGGCGGCGGACCGGCGCCGGTCCGCGGAGCAGCGCATCCTGCTCGCGCTCGGCGTCGCACCCGCGCGGCAGGCACGGGCCCGGTCCGCCGAGCTCGGCGCCACGGTGCTGCTCGCCGCGGTCGCCGGGGCCCTCGGCGGTGCCGCCGTCGCGCGGCTGACCGTCGCCACGCTCGTGGGGGCGACCAGCGGCACGGCGCCCGACGTCCCCACGCTCGCCGTGGCGTCCGCGGTCGACGTCGCCGCTCTCGCGGCGCTGCTCGCCGTCACCGCCGCAGGCGCGGCCGCCGTCCTGATCGCGTCGGCCGTGGGCGTGCGGGCACGCGCGACGGGGGTGCGCGCATGACCCGCCCGCTGACGCTCACCCGCCTGGCGGGCCGCCAGCTCACGACCGACCTCGGGGCGGTGCTGGCCCTGGCCGCGACGACGGTGCTGGTCACCGCGCTGCTCACGGCGTGGCCGCGCGTCGTGGACCACGTCGTCGCGCAGGACCGGGTCGAGGCCGTCGCCGCACTCAACGCCGTCACGCGGGACCTCACACCGCCGATCCCCCGACCGTTGTGGTTGCCGGGCGTGCCGACGCACGACGAGCTCGCCGCCGTGCTCGCCACCGCAGCGGCCGAGGGCGAGGAGCTCGTCGACGGCCTGGGTCCCGAGCTGCGGTCGGTCGTCGGACCGCCCGAGCACGTCGTCGTCGGCCCCGGGTTCGGCATCGAGCTCGGCGAGCGTGACACGCCGTTCTCGGCGATGAACCTGTCGACGGTCGTCGACCCCCGTGCCGACGCGCGGGTCCGCGTCGTCGAGGGCCGTGCCCCGCGCGCTCCGGCGGCGCCCACCGAGGTCGAGGTCATGCTGTCCACGGCCGCCGCCGAGGAGCTCGGGTGGCGGGTCGGAGAGACCCGGGCCTCGCTCCAGCCGTCCGTCCCGGTGGTCGCGCGCCTCAGCGGGACGTTCGAGCCGGTCGACCCGGCGTCGTCCGCGTGGGGCCACACCAGTCCCCTGCTCACCCCGGTGCACGCCGGCAGCGACAACAGCGGCTGGACCGCGCAGGCCGCGGGCCTGGTGCACCCCGACGCCCTGGCTCGGCTGACGACACCCGTGGTGCTGTCCGTGCAGCGTTGGGTCCCGGTCCGCGCGGCCGCGGTCGCCGACGCCGATCCCGCCCGGCTCGTCGCCGACCTCGAGCGTGCCCGCGCGGCGCTCTCCCTGCGGTCCGAGACGAGCGTGGCCGTCGAGGGGGCGCAGCAGCGGGCGACGGCGGTCACGGCCGTGCTCGGCGTCGTCGCCACCGGCGCGCTGGGCACCGCCGGGGTGGCGCTGTGGCTCGGTTCGGTGCTCGTCGCGCAGCGCCGTGGCGCTGCGCTCGTGCTGCTGCGCTCCCGCGGCATGTCCGCGCGCGCCCTCCCGATGCTGGTCGCGGCGCAGACCCTCGTCGCCACCGTGCCGGCCGGCGTCCTGGGCACGGTCGTCGGGATCCACCTCGTGCCGGGGCCGGTGCGCGTACCGGACCTCGTCGCGCCCGCGCTGCTCACGGTCCTGACCGCCGGCCTGGCGGCGTTCGCGGCGTGGCGCCGCAGCCGGCAGGTCGCTCCCGTGCGGCGCGCGCACCACCCGTGGCGGTGGGTCGTGGAGCTGCTCGTCGTGCTGGCGGCGGGCGCGGCCGCCGGGCTCGTCGCCTCGTCACGCGACGCCGGCGACCCCGGGCTCGTCGCGCTGCCGGTGCTGCTCGGCGTGGCCGCCGCTGCCGTGGGCCTGCGCCTGCACCCGCTGCTGCTGGCGCCTGCGGACCGGCCGGCCCGTCGGGGACGCCGGCTCGGCCCCTTCCTCGTCGTCGCGCAGCTCGCCCGCGCCGGCGCGGGTGCGGCCGTGCCGGTCGTCGGGCTCGTCGTGGCCGGCGGCACGGTCGCCCTGATGGCCACGGTGCTGTCGGTGGTCGACGCGAGCACCGCGGAGAGGGCGGCGCGCCGCGTGGGTGGTGACCTGCGGATCGACGTGCTGCTGACCGTCGCGGGGCGGACACCCCTGACCTCCGACGACGTGGCTGCGGTCGCCGGCGTGCCGGGCGTCCGGGCGGTCGCCGCCGTCCGCGACGGGGGCCGTGCGACGCTCCGCACCGGCGACGGGACGGACGCGGTGTCCGTGCTCGTGGTCGACGCCGCCGCGCTGTCCGCGGTGCAGCAGTCCCTGCCGTCCGCCGTCCGGTCCCCGCTGACCACCCTGGCCGCGGACGGGGACGCGCCGCCAGGCGTGCTCCTGCCACGGTCGTCCGATGTCGCGGCCGGCGTCGAGGTCGCGATCGGACGAGGCCCCGACGAGGCACCGGTGGCGGCCGTCTCGGTCGTCGGCGAGGCGCCCGGCGTCGCGAGCGGCACCGCGTGGGCCGTCGTCGACGACACGACGTGGGCGACTCCCTCCGGCGACCCCGGCGCCGTCGAGTCCGTGCTCGTCAGGCTGCAGCCCGGCTCCGACGCCGACGCGGTCGCCACCGCCGTCACCGGCGTGCTCGACGGACGCGTCGGCGTGAGCGCACTGGCGGACCGGATCCAGGACGCGCGGGCGGGCGCCCTGACGGCGGGGCTGCGGTCCGCGCTCGGTGCCGTCGGCGTCGTCACGGTGGCCCTCGCCGCGCTCGTCCTGGGCCTGGCGCTGCTCGGCGGAGCCCTGCCGCGGGAGCGCGCCGCGAGCGTGCTGGCCGGTCTCGGGGCGCCCCGGGCGCTGCGTCGGCGCCTCGTGGTCGGCGAGTCGCTGGGGCTGCTCGCGGCGGCGCTGCCCGCGGCCGTCGCCGTGGCCGTCGCACTGCCGCTGCTCGTGCTGCGGGTCGTCGACCTGCGCGTCTTCACCGGCACCCCCACGTCCACGACGGCCACCGCCGACCCCGTCCTCGTCGTCGGCCTCGTCGGGCTCGGCCTCGTCCTGGGTGGCGCGGCCGTGCTCGTCGCCACCGTGTCCGCCCGCCGGGCGGCCGCGGCCGGTCCGCCGCGAGAAGGAGGAGCATGATGACCACCCCGCCGGCCGCCGACGCGGAGATCCTCTGCGAGGACCTCATCCGGGTCTACGTCACCGAAGGTGTCGAGGTGCAGGCCCTGCAAGGGCTCGACCTGCGGGTCGAGCGCGGTGACCTCGTCGCGCTCGTCGGGGCCTCCGGCTCGGGCAAGTCGACGCTCCTGACCATCCTGTCCGGCCTCGACCGGCCGACCGCGGGCACCGCGTTCGTCGCCGGGTGGGACGTGCTGCGCATGACCGGCGCGCAGCGCCGTGCGTACCGGCGCGACGTCGTCGGCTTCGCCTGGCAGCAGACGGCCCGCAACCTGCTGCCGTACCTGACCGCGGCGGAGAACGTCGCCCTGCCGATGGTCGCGACCCGTACGGCGCGCCTGCGCGAGCGGACGGCGCGCGTCGACGAGCTGCTCGAGGTCATGGGGGTGACGCACTGCCGCGACCGGCGTCCGGCCGAGCTGTCGGGCGGGGAGCAGCAGCGCGTCGCGATCGCGACGGCGGTCGCGAACCGGCCGCGTGTGCTGCTCGCCGACGAGCCCACGGGTGAGCTGGACGAGGAGACGTCGGCGGACGTGCTCGAGGCGATCCGGCACGTCAACGAGACCTTCGGGACGACGACGCTCATCGTGACGCACGACCCGCTGGTCGCCGACCACGTGCGGCGCACCGTGCAGATCCGCGACGGGCGCACGTCGCGCGAGACGCTGCGCCGCACCGCCGTGGGCGAGGACGGGCACGCGCGGCTGCACGCGGAGGAGTTCACCGTGATCGACCGTGCCGGCCGGCTGCAGCTGCCGACGGAGTACGTCGAGCAGCTCGGGCTGCGGGACCGGGTGCGCCTCGGGCTCGAGCCCGACCACGTGCGGGTCCACGCGGGCACGACACCGTCCACCGGCCACGCCGAGGCACCACAGGCACCGCAGGCACCGCAGGCATCGCAGGAGGAGTCGTGAGCACGATCCGCACCGAGGGCCTGACCTGCACGTACGGGTCGGGCGCCGCTGCCGTCCACGCGCTGCGCGGGGTGGACCTGCAGGCCGCGCCGGGTGAGCTGCTGGTCGTGCGCGGCCGGTCGGGGTCCGGCAAGTCGACCCTCCTGCACGCGCTCGGCGGGCTCGTCCGGCCGACGTCGGGCACGGTCCACCTCGACGGCACCGACCTCACCGCTCTCGGTGAGGCCGAGCTGCTGCGGGTGCGGCGCGAGCAGATCGCCTACGTCTTCCAGACGTTCGGGCTGCTGCCCGTGCTGTCGGCGGCCGAGAACGTCGAGGTGCCGCTGCGGCTGCTCGAGCTCGACCCCGCGCAGCGTGAGGCGCGCGTCGCGGCCGCGATCGATGCCGTCGGGCTGACGCGGCACGCCGCGCAGCGGCCGGACGAGCTGTCCGGCGGGCAGCAGCAGCGCGTCGCGATCGCGCGGGCCCTGGCGACGCGCCCGCAGGTGCTGCTGGCCGACGAGCCCACCGGTCAGCTCGACAGCCAGAACGCCCTGTCGGTGGTCGGGCTGCTGCTCGAGCTCGCCCACGAGCACGGCGTCACGACCGTCGTGACGACGCACGACCCGGCCGTCGCGGACCGTGCCGACCGGGTCGTCGAGCTGCGGTCCGGCGTCCTCGCCGCGGCCGCACGCGCCTGACACGCCCGCGGCCGACGGCGGGCCCGACCGGGAAACGGTCGAACCGCAGGTACTGACGTTAAACCAGCAACGCGACAGCATTCGGACAGCCCGTTCTGCAGCGTTGCAGTCGCGACGCTCGAGCCGCAGGACCTGGTGGCGCGGTGGGAGCCGTCGTGGAACCCGTTCGCCCCGGGGACGGTGCACGTGAGCTACCGCGTGAGCAACGCGGGGGACGTCCGGCTGGGCGCGCGGGCGGTGACCTCGCTCGCGGGGCCGTTCGGGGTCGGGGCGACCGAGCAGCGCGCCGAGATCCGCGAGGTGCTGCCCGGGGAGTCGGCGCCGCTCAGCGGCGGCGCACCGCCGCACGCCTGCAGGCCCGGATCGACGCGGCGGTGGCCGGGGCCCGCATCCCCGAGCCGGTGGGTTCACAGCAGACCGGTGAGCGCCTGGACCCCCAGGCTGGTCAGCGCCACGGCGAGTGACAGCGCACCGCCCAGCGCGAGCGGGCGCCACCCCGCGCGGCGCAGGGCGTCGACCGGCGTCAGCAGCCCGACGCCCGCGAGCGCGACGGCGGTCAGCGCGCGGGCGGCGGTGTCGGTCCCGTCCTCCCACGCCGCCGGGAACCAGCCGGCCGTCGTGACGGCGGACGCCACGACGAACAGCACCAGGAAGGGCGGCACGAGCCGCGTCCAGGGCGTGCGGCCGGTGGGCGCGTCGGCGGCGCGGTCCCGGCGGGCCTGCCGCACCGCGAGCGCCAGCGTCACGGGGACGATCGCCAGGGTGCGGGTGAGCTTGACGACCACCGCGGTCTCGAGCGCCACGGCACCGTAGGCGGTCGCGGCGGCGACGACGGACGACGTGTCGTTGACCGCCGTGCCGGCCCACGTGCCGAAGCCGACCTGCGAGAGCCCCATCGCCTCGCCCAGCAGGGGGAAGGTCACGGCGCCGAGCACGTTGAACGTGAAGATCGTGGCCATCGCCGTCGTGATCGACGTGCGACGCGCGCGGATGACGGCGCTGGTCGCGGCGATGGCCGACGCGCCGCAGATGCCGGTCCCCACGCCGATGAGCGTGCGGGTGTCGTCGTCCAGCCCGAGGCGGCGCCCGAGCAGCCGTGCCACGACGAGGACGACGGTGAGCGTCGTCAGCATGACCGGCAGCGCGGCGCGCCCCGCCTGCGCGGCCTGACCGAGCGAGAGGCCGAAGCCGAGCAGGACGACGGCGGCCTGCAGCGCGACCTTCGAGCAGGTGCCGGCACCGGGCTCGAGCGCGCGCGCCCAGCGGACCGGGCCGCGTGCCAGCACCTCGCGCACGGCCACGCCCAGGGCGAGCGCGATCACGGCGCCGCCGAGCACCGGGAGCTGCGCGCCGAGCCCCGCTCCGGCCGCGCCGAGCCCGAGCGCGACGGCGGCGCCCGGCACCTGCCGGCGCCACGGCGCACCCCGGCGGCGGGCGACGCCCGGGACGACCGGTCCGTCGCCCGGCTCGGGAGGACCGTCTGCGCGCACGTCCCCCAGCGTCCTCCCGCGGCGGCGGCCGTGTCGCACCGCGGCGGTCGTGCGGTGCGGCGGCAGCGCCGGTCCCTCGTGCGCGCCGTCCGCCGGGCACGCGCGCCGGACACACGTCTCAGGGCGCGAGACGTCCGGCCGGGCCGCCCGGAGCGCCCGGGGTCAGACTGGTCGGGTGGAGGGGGCCCACGGCCCGGCCCTGGAGCACGGGCTCGAGCAGCACGGCGCGCTGACGACGGTCGCGCGGCAGGTGCTCGACGCCCTCGCCGCGACGCAGGCGGAGATCGACGCGACGGTCGACGCGCGCGTGGCCGACAACCCCCTGCTCGTCCGCGGGACGCCGCGCAGGTGCCGCTGGTGCGCCTGCGCCCTGCACGACGGGCGCTGCCCCGCGTGCAGCGGGTCGGGTGCCGGCCTGCGCCGCCCGGACGCCGCCGCGCCCACCGACGACCGCGAGCGCACCCGGCTCGACGCGCGCGCCCTGGTCCCGCACGGCGCCGAGGGCGACGTCGACGCGGTGCTCGCGCTCCTCGACGACCGCGGGCTGCTGCCGCCGGGCACGCCCGATCCCCCGACGCCCCGGCTCGCCACCGCGCTGGCGGCCGTCCGGGCGGCCGGGCCACCCGGCACGGCGGAGCCCGGGCTGGTCGCGTCGCTCGTCGCACAGGCACGGTGGCACGTCGCGCACGGTGCACCGCCGCTGGTGCTCGTGCTGGTCCGCGACCACCTGGCGCGCCTGGGCACGCCGGACCTCGCGGCGGAGGTGGGCGCGGGGGCCGAGGAGCTCGAGGCGGCGATGCACGTGGTCCGCACCCGCCTGACCCCCGCGCCGCTCCCGGTGGCCGCGAGCGACGGTCCTGCCACGCCCCCGGACGTGATCGTGCGCGACCTGCACGGCCGCCTCGTCGTCGACGCCCTCGGGCCGGACGACCTCGGGCTCGGCATCGACGACGAGCTCACGGCGCTCGCCCTGGACGCACCCGCCGCCGCCTGGCGGGACGCGCACCTGTCCGAGGCGCGGCGGCTCGTCTACCTGCTGGGCCGGCGCGCGGACACCCTGCGCCGCGTCACGGCGGTGGCGGTCGACGTGCAGGAGGGGTTCGTGCGGCGCGGGCGGTCCGAGCACCGGCCGCTGACGCGCGCGGGCGTCGCCGGGGCCCTGGGGCTGCACGCGTCGACCGTGTCCCGGGTGGTCGCGGGCGCCGTCGTCGCGCTGCCGGGACGGCGCGTGCTGCCGCTCGCCGCGCTCTTCGGCACGTCGCAGGCCGCGCGCGACGCGGTGGCGGCGCTGTTCGCGTCCGACGACCCCCCGCGCACCGACGCCGAGGCGTGCGACCTCCTCGCCGCCCGTGGCGTCCACCTGGCGCGCCGCACGGTCGCCAAGTACCGCGCCACCACCCGCCCCCGCTGACCGACCCGTTCCGGCCCTCGCCGAGCGCGGTGGTCGACGCGCGAGCGCGGTACTCGTTCCTGCCGCGCTCGGCGGTCGTGTGCCGCGCTCGGCGTGGAAGCGGGGTTCGCACGGCGGAAGGGGGCTTCGGGGTTGTGGAGGGCTTCCCGGGGCGGGGGCGGGGCGGTGGGCGCGGGGCGGCGTGGCACGGAACGTGCATGGAGGTGGACGACGGAGTCCGCAGCGGGGAAAGGGATGCGCCCATGCATGACATCGACCGAGCCCTCTTCGAGATGGGCCAGGAGAGCGCCTGGGAGGGCGAGCAGGAGGACGAGCTGGGTGGGCAGGCCGAGATCGGCCTGGCGACCGAGCTGCTCGAGGTCACCTCCGAGGAGGAGCTCGACAGGTTCCTCGGGGACGTGCTGAAGAGTGCCGTGAGCGCCGGCAAGGCGTTCATCTCGTCCGACGCCGGACGCGCCGTCGGAGGGCTGCTGAAGTCCGCCGCGAAGCAGGCGCTGCCGCACGTGGGCCGGGCCGTCGGCGGCGCGGTGCCGTGGCTCGGCGCCGACGCGGGCAGCAAGGTGGGCGGGTTCCTCGCCGGCAAGCTCGAGGCCGAGCTGGAGGGCCTGTCGCAGGAGGACCGCGAGCTCGAGGTCAGCCGCGCGTTCGTGCGCTTCGCCGACGAGACCGCCCGGATCGCCGCGGGCGCACCCCCCGGGGTGCCGCCGCAGGTCGCCGCGCAGCGTGCCGCGATCGCGGCCGCGCGTCGTCACCTGCCACCCCTCGGCCCCGTGATCGCGGGCATGCGCCCGCCCCAGCCCGCAGGCCCCACCCGCCCGGGCGGTCCTCGCAGGCGCAGCGGCCGGTGGGTGCGCCGCGGCCGGAACATCGTCCTGCTCGACGCGTGAGGAGAGGTGCCATGACGTACCAGAGCAACGACCGGGAGTGGTCCGGCGAGGTGTCCCTGCAGGAGTGGGAGACGCCCGGCGCGTGGTCCGGCGAGGGTGCCGGTCAGCAGGAGTGGTCCGGCGAGGACGAGTGGTCCGGCGAGTCGGAGTGGTCCGGCGAGGACGAGTCCGAGTGGTCCGGCGAGGACGAGGGCGAGGACGAGGACGAGTGGTCCGGCGAGGACGAGGGCGCGTGGTCCGGCGAGGACGAGGGCGAGGACGAGCTCGCGTACGAGCTGCTGGAGATCACGTCGGAGGAGGAGCTCGACCAGTTCCTCGGCAAGCTCGTCAAGGGCGCCGGCAAGTTCCTGAAGTCGGGCGTCGGCAAGGCCCTCACCGGCGCGCTCAAGAGCGTCGCGAAGGTCGCGCTGCCCGTCGTCGGGTCGGCCATCGGCAGCTTCGTCGCACCGGGCGTGGGCACCGCGATCGGCGGCAAGCTCGGCTCGATGGCCTCCAAGCTCCTCGAGGCGGAGGAGGCCGAGGCGCTGGGCGAGGAGGAGGCCGAGCTCGAGGCCGCCCGCCGGTTCGTGCAGCTCGGCCGGGCCTCCGCCCGGTACGCGGCCGCCGCGCCGCCCTCGGTGCCACCGCGGACCGTCGCACGTGCGGCGACCATCGCCGCGGCGCGGCGCTATGCGCCGGCGCTGCTGCAGCCGTCGACGCCCGGCTGGCGCGGCCGGCGCGGGCAGCGGCTCGGGTCGGCGTACGGCTCGCGCACCGGACGACCCCAGGGCGCCGGGTACGGGTCGCGCGCCGGTTCGTCGCGCGGCGGTTCGTCGCGCGGCGGCTCGGGCTACCGCGGGTCGTCGGGTGGGTACCGCGGCGGGTCCGGGCGGTCGGCCGGGGCCGGCGGGTACGGCCGCTCCGGCAGCACGTCCGGGTACGGCGGCGGGGGGTCCGGCTACTCCCCGCAGCCCCGCCGCCGCACGCGGCCGCGTCCGCAGCCCCGGCCGCCGTGGGGCGTCTGGGGCGGCGCGGCCTGGCCCGTCCCCGCACCGTGGCCCGGCTGGTCGACCCCCTGGGACGACGGGGCGGACGTGTGGGACGGCGTCGACGACGGTGACGTCGAGACCGGGTTCGAGTTCGCATGACCACCACACATGCGGACCGCACCCGCCGCGCGGCACCGGGCCGGTCCCCCAGGGGTCCGGTGCCGCGCGGTCCGGTGCCCGACGGCGCCACGCTCGCACCCGCGCTCGTCGCGCAGGAGGCCGAGGCGCTGCTCGTGCGCCTGGGCCGGCTGCGGCCGTTCGTCATGACGGAGACGATGGTGCTCGCGGCAGCCCTGCCGTACGACGCGCACCGGGCGATCGAGCAGTTCCTGCACACCGGGCGCACGACGCTGCGCGACCAGGTCGAGGGGTTCCTCGACTGGCTGACCGGGCCGGGCGCCGCGGCGCCCGCGTGGGAGCAGCAGCGCCGGTTCGTCGCGATCCGCATGCGCTTCAACGACGTGCTGTCCCAGCTCGACGTGTTCGCCGAGGTGGTCACGCAGCGCAGCGAGCAGGGCACCGGGGTGTGGCTGTCCGGGCTGGACCGGCTGGCCGCCGACGCGGTGCGCCTGCCCGACCCGCCGGTCGAGCCCCCGCCGCTCGTCTGCTACCTGGCGCGCGGTGCCGGCGCGGCGATCCGCCGGGCGCGCACGCGGCTGCCGGGCGGGCGCCTGTCGCCCGTCGCGATCATCCGGGTCCCCCGCGAGCGGATGGTCGGGCACGGGGTCGCGTCGTCGCTGATCCACGAGGTGGGTCACCAGGTGGCGGCGCAGCTCGAGCTGGTGCCGTCGCTGCAGGACGCGATCGCGCGCCGTCGGGCCCGCGCGGGCCCGGCCGAGGCCGCGGCCTGGGAGGGCTGGCACTCGACGGTGTCGGAGTGCGTCGCGGACCTGTGGTCCGTCGGCAAGCTCGGCATCTCCTCGACGCTCGGCCTGCTGGCCGTCGTGAGCCTGCCGCGTGCGCTGACGTTCCGGCCGCCGCACGGCGACCCGCACCCCATGCCGTACGTGCGGGTGCTGCTCTCGGCGGCGATCGGGCGGGCGTTCTACCCGCACCCCCAGTGGGACGCGCTCGTCGCGGCCTGGAAGGCCTGCTACCCGGTGCAGGACGTGACGCCCGAGGTCCGCGCGGACATCGCGCGGCTCGAGGGCACCGCCGACGAGTTCGCCCACCTGATGGCGGCCCACCGGCCGGCGTCCCTCGGCGGGCGGGCGATCAGCGACGTCCTGCCGCTGGCCACGCGCACGCCCGAGCGGCTGCTCGCGCTGCGCCGCACGTGGGGGGACGACCTGGGTGTGCTGGCCCGGCGCCCGCCGACCCTCGTGTTCGCGGTCATGGGCCAGGCCCGCGGGGCCGGGCTCGTCGCACCGCAGCAGGAGTCGGCCGTGCTCGCCGACGTGCTCGCCGCGTGGGCCGTCCGCTCGTCCATCGACGTCATGGCCCGCCCGCACCCCGCGCCCGGCCACCACGCACCCCAGCGCCCCGCGGCACCCGTCGCGGCCAGCGCCCAGCCCTGAAGGGAAGTCTCATGGTCACGATCACGGCACCCGTCCTGGAGCAGGACAAGGTCAAGGTCAAGCTCACCGGACTGAGGAAGGGCACGACGTACGAGGTCCGGCTGCTCGACCCCGAGCGCGACGTCGTCGGGACGGCGCGGATCCCGAGCTTCCAGGGACGCGCGGGGCAGGCGACGGGGATCGCCGAGCGCACCCTCGACCTGCCCGAGAGGGCCGCGACCGGCGCGTTCGTCGTGCAGGTCGTCCGCTTCGAGGACCACGGCGAGGTCGTCGTCGCCGCCGAGCGCGGGTTCCAGCTCGTCGGCACCGCACCGACCGTCGAGGCCCCGCCGGCGGCCCGCGTGCAGCTCGCGCGGACCGCCACGGTGCCGACGAACGACGTCGTGCTCACCCGGGAGATCCTGCGCATCACGGGCGCCCGACGCTTCGCGGCGTACCAGCAGGCGGTCGACGACGCGCTGCGGGACGAGCCCGGCCGTGCGTTCTCACCGACGGCGTACGACGTCATCCTGCGCGCGACGCGCAGGTTCCTCGAGAGTGAGACCACCTCGATCCTCGACCCCGCCGGGAAGTACCTCGAGAACGGCAACCTGCCGTACCTCGAGAACGTCGCGGCCCGGTACCCCGACGCGCGGTTCGGGGAGCTCGACGCCGACGTCGTGTCGGACATCGACGACGCGCTCCTCGACCGTCCGGCGCCCGTCGAGCTCATCTGGACGTACTGGGTCGAGGAGTCGGGCTTCCACCAGGTGCTCAACCTCATCCTCGCCCGGTTCCAGAACCGGCGGATCCCGGGGGGTGCCGCGCTCGAGCGGTTCTCGCTGAGCTACCTGCGCCCGCTGCGCAACCTGCTCTACACGTGGGGCGACAACGAGATCAACCGGCTCACGGTGCGCCGGCGTGCGGCCGAGTACCAGTACGAGTACGGCCTCGACCTCATCGGCCGGGCCGTGCCGGCCTCGCTGCAGTACGTCGAGCGGCGCAGCCAGTTCCTCGAGTCGTTCCACACGCTGCTGCACGAGGCGCTGGTCTTCTACCGCCTCGACGACGACACCACGGTCGTCGCGGACGCGTTCCCCGTGCTCAACGCGCTGCGGGACCTGCACCGGGCGCTCGCGCCGGGTGCGGAGAACCAGTTCGACGGGGTGGCGCTGCAGTCGCGCGTCGAGGCGATGGCCGCGCAGTACGTGCTCGCGCAGCCCGAGATGCGCGAGTTCCTCGGCGGGCGCCCGATGGTGCCCTACGAGGAGCCGTGGATGGACCGCGTCGACACGCTGCGCGCGCTGTGCGGCTGGGGCGACACGTCCGTCATGAGCTTCCACGAGCTGGCGGTGCACGGCGAGCAGATCGTCATGAGCGTGCGGTGGGGCGACTGGAGCGACATCGGCCTCACGGCGGACTCCGCGGCGAACTGGGCGCGGGACATGCGCGACCCCGTGCACCGGTACGTGCACGCGTACCGGACGGTGACGGGGGTCGACCTGCACGACCGGGTCGACACGACGATGCCGGCCGTGCTGCTGGCACGCCGCAACCGCGCCCGCCAGCGCGCGTAGGGGCGTGCGACGTGCTCGACCTGACCTCCTCGCTGTTCCTGGGCCTGCACCACCCGTCGGGACGCCCCGGCGGGTGGGCGTCCCTGACGACGGGCCGCGCGGCGGCGCTCGGTGAGCCGGCGGTGGCCCGCCGGGTCGCGGCGCGCGTCGCGGCCCGGCTCGGCGCGCCCGCGGGCGTCGTGCACCGCTCGGCGTTGCACGCGCTCGTCGACGTGGTCGAGGTTCTGGCACCGTCGGCCGTGCTCGTCGACGCCGGGGCGTACCCGCTGGTCCGGCTCGCGGCGGGGGCGGCCGGGCCGGTGGTGCGGACGTTCGGGCACCACGACGTGGGCGACCTGCGGCGCGTGCTGAAGGGCGCCGGACCGCGGCCCGTCGTCGTGACGGACGGCTGGTGCGCCGCCTGCAACCGGCCCGCACCCCTCGCCTCGCTCGACCGCGTGGCACGCGCTGCGGGCGGCACGCTCGTGGTCGACGACACGCAGGCGTTCGGCGTGCTCGGCCCGGGCGGTGCCGGCACCTGGCGGTGGTCCGGCGGGCGGCCGGTCGCCGCCGTGCAGGTGGTGTCGCTGGCCAAGGGCCTGGGGGCGCCGCTGACCGTGACGGCAGGGCCGACGGGCGTCGTGGCGCGGCTCGCCGGGCACGGCACGCGCTGGCACGCGAGCCCGCCCACCGCGGCGGACCTGCAGGCGGCCGACGCCGCGACGGACCCCGCGGCGCGGGCCGGCCTGGCGCGTCGTCGTCGTCGCCTGTGGTGGCTGGTCCGGGCCCTGCGCGCCGGGCTGCGCAGGCTGGGGGTCGGCGTGGTGGGCCTGCCGTTCCCGGTGGTCCACACGCACCGGCCAGGGCTCGACCCCTCGCGGACGGCCCGTGTGCTGCGCGGCCGCGGCGTGCGGGCCCTCGTCCTGGCGCCCGCCTGCCTGCCGGGGCCCGTCCTGACGTTCGTCGTGACGGCCGACCACGCACCCGCCGACGTCGAGCGCGTCCTGGCCGGCGTGCGCGCCGCGATCGCGGGGGTGCCGCGATGATCGTCGACGCGCACTGCCACGCGGGCCTCGGGGACGTCATGCCCGACCCCCTGGGCGACGCCCGCCCCGACGCCGCGCTGCACCGGTACGCCGCGCGCGCCCGGCGCGCGGGCATCGGCCACACGCTGCTCATGGCGCCGCCGTCGGACGACTACCCGGCCGCGAACCGGCGCGTCGCCCGGATCGTGCGGTCGGCGCCGGGGCGGTGGACGGGCGTCGTGTTCGTCGGGACGCGGGCCGACGCGGGCCGGATCGGCGCGATGGTCGCCACGGCCGTCGACGCGTGGGGGTTCCGCGCGATCAAGGTGCACTGGCGCGACGGGCCCATGACCGACGAGGTCGCGCGGGCCGCGCAGGTCCGCGCGCTGCCCGTCGTGCACGACCCCGGCGGCGACGTCGACCAGGTCGCGCACTTCGCGGCCCGGTACCCCGACGTGGCGTGGGTCGTGCCGCACCTGTCGTCGTTCGCCGACGACTGGCGCGCGCAGACCCGGTTCACCGACCTGCTCGTCCGGGCGCCCAACGTCCGCACCGACACGTCCGGCGTGCGCTACGTCGACGTGCTGCTCGACGCGGTGCGGCGCGCGGGCGCCCACAAGGTGCTGTTCGGCACCGACGGCCCGTACCTGCACCCGGCGGCCGAGCTCGCGAAGGTCACCGCGCTGCCGCTGGCGCGTGAGGACCTCGCACTGGTCCTGGCGGGCAACGTCCGCCGGCTCGTCGCCCGCGTCCGGCGGGCGGCCCCCACCACCCCCGTCCCGGTGTGACCGGGACCGAACCCGCGCGAGGAGACCGCCATGGCCACGAAGAGCACCACGACCGCGAACCAGGGCACGATGCTGCCGCCACCGCCGCTGTCGGGCGGACCCAGGCCGCGGTACGGCGGCGGGGTGCGCGGGTTCGCCGAGGTCAAGCCGCACAACGTGCGGGGGATCCTCGCCGGGCTGAAGAGCATCCGCGAGCACCAGGCCCGCACGCCGTACCCGCAGGCGTTCCTGCTGACGTACCGGCACGACCCGGCCGACCGCGCGCCGCGCGCCGTGACGGCGTACCTCCTGGTCCCGCACTCCGGCACGCGCGCCGCACCGCTCGCCGGGCCCCGGGGCGTGACGCCCGCGGCGTGGCTCGGGTCCCTCGGGACGTGGTTCCCCCTGAGCCCCGCGCCGCTCGTGCTGCCCGCGCACCCCGAGCCGCGCTGGGGCACGGACGTAGGGCCCGTGGTGCGCGGGTCGATGGTGGAGCCGCTGGTCAGGTACGCGTTCTTCCGGTTCTCCGACTACAAGCGGGCCACGGACCTCACGCGCGGCAAGCAGCCGCACCAGGCGGGCGCCGACGTCGCGTGGAAGGAGCTCGCGGAGTACCTCTACGAGCTGGCGTCGGAGCTGGGGTCGGTCGGCTGAGGCCGGTCCTGCGCGGCGGTGCGGTAGTCCAGCGCGCGACGGCTGACGCCGAGCAGGCGGGCCGCGGCGAGGGTGCCGCCGCCCACGTCGAGCGCGACGCGCGTCGCGAGGTCGGCCGTCCGGGCCTTGAGCTCCTTGAGGCCCACCCCGGCCCGCAGCGCGTCGCGCACCGCCCCCTCGAGGCCGTGCTCCCACTGCGGTCCGGGGACGTCGCCCGGGACGACCGACGCCGGCGACGCCGGGACGGCGGGGCGCGGGCGGTCCTCGGGAGGCAGGTCCCCCGGGGTCACCGGGCCCTCGCCGACGTGCCGCGCGGCCACGCGCACCGCCAGCTGCCGCAGCTCGCGCACGTTGCCGGGCCAGTCGTGCCGGCACAGCGCGTCGGCCACCTCGGGCGACAGCTCGGGCCCGTCGTCGCGCGGCCTGCCGGGGCCCCCGCCGGCCGGGCGCCGCGCAGGGCCGCCGACGACGCGCGCGCCCTGCTCGGCGAGGAAGTGCCGGAACAGCGGCAGCACGTCGTCGCGGCGCTCCCGCAGCGGCGGGACCCGCAGCGTCATCGCCGCGAGCCGGTGGTACAGGTCCGCACGGAAGCCGTCGGCACGCAGGTCGCGGTTGGTGGCCGCGACGAGCCGGAAGTCGGTGCGGCGGCGCCGCGTGCCGCCGACGGTCTGGTACGTGCCCTCCTGGACGACGCGCAGCAGCGCCGCCTGCAGCACGGGCGGCAGCTCACCGACCTCGTCGAGGAACAGCGTGCCGCCGTCGGCGCGCGCGAAGGCGCCCTCGTGCGCCGTCGTCGCGCCCGTGAACGCCCCCTTCTCGTGGCCGAAGAACTCGCTGCCGGCGAGCGTCGGGACGACGGTCGTGCAGTCCAGCAGGACCAGCTCGTGCTGGCGCCGCCGGGTGTCCACACGGTGCACGACGTGTGCGGCGACCTCCTTGCCCACCCCTGTCTCGCCGACGAGCAGCACCGGCGCGCTCGACCAGTGCGCGACCTCCACCAGGTCGCGCACGAACAGCTGCCAGGCCTGCGACACGCCGACGACGCCGGTGCGCGCCGTCTCCGCACGCACCAGCACGTCGACGTCCTGCCAGCGGGTCAGACGGTCGAGGACCGGACGCAGGTCGTCGCCGTGCAGCCGCACGACGTCCGACGCCCCGCACGCCAGCAGCGACCAGGGGTCGGCGTCGACCCCCGGGGCGAGGGCCACGACCACCCGGCCGGGTCGGCGCGCGAGGCACGCCGGGTCGACCACGTCCTGCGCCCGGCTGAGCACGACGACGCCCGGCTCGTCCGCCGGGAGGTCCACGTCGCCCGTCGCGTCGCGCAGCCCTGCGGCCGTCAGCCGGGTACGCAGGGAGGAGCGTCCGGGCGCGGGGACGCGGAACCAGGCCATGCCGCCCCCGTCCGCCACGCGGCCGAGCGCGGCCCACGGGTCTCGGCATCCGGACCCGCCCTGGCGTGCTCCCGACCGACGACGCTCCCCTGCGCCGGGGAGTCACGAGCGCCGCATGAGCAGCGACCCGTCCCCGGCGTCCGCGACCGCGCGGTCCGGTATGCCCCCGTTCCGGCAGTCTCTGCCCGGCCCGCGACACCGGTCAAGAGTGAAACCTTCGGGTCCGGTGCACCGGCACGGGGGCGCGCTCAGAAGTCGAAGAGGTCCTCGAGCCACGACTCGCGCTTCTTGCGCTTGCCACGGTCGCCGTACCCCCCGCGGTCGTACCCGCGCCGGTCGTCGCGGTCGTGCCCGCGGTCGTACCCGCGGTCGGGCGTCGCCTCGTAGGAGCCGTAGCGGTCCGCGTCGCGGACCCGCGGGTCCGGCACGGAGGCTCCCGGCACCGCGCGCGGGTCGACGCCCGGCGCCGCGGGCGCGGCCCGGTCGATGATCTTGTCGAGCTCACCGCGATCCAGCCATATGCCGCGGCACACCGGGCAGTAGTCGATCTCGACGCCCTGGCGCTCGGTCATCACGAGCTGGGCCTGGTCCACCGGGCACTGCATGCCGGGACTCCTCTCGACGGTCCGGCCGCCAACCTACGTCGTCGCGGCGGGCGGGTGGGAGTCCCGGCGCTCAGGTCGAGGGCGGTTCGACGACCGTCGCGTCACGTGTGGCACCCGCACCGCGGGCCGCGCGGACGGTCGCCTCGACGTCGGCGAGCGGGCCCTCGACGAGCAGCGGCTCGCCCGCGTCCGTCCGCCCCGACCACCGCACGGCCGCCCCCGGCGGCGGGGTGAACGTCACGCCGGCCGGCAGGTGCACGACGGCCGCGGCGCGCACGTCGGGGTCGTCGACGCGGCACACCCGCACCGAGCGGACCTGCGGCAGCCGCTCGAGCGTGCGCGTCAGCAGGCGCGACCGGCGCTCCCCGGCGCGGAACGTGACGACGACCATCCCGTCGTCGTCGTGCACGTCACCCGTCGCCATCGAGTCCACGTTGACGCCGCGGGTCGAGAAGACGCCCGCGAGCGCGAAGATCGCGCCCGTCCGGTGCTCGGTCCGGACCCAGCCGACCCAGCGCGTGTCGTCGTCGCTCATCGCCGCACCCCCGGCGGGACGGACGGCGCGGCCGGACCGGACGTCCACGGGTCGCAGCCGGCCGCGATGGCGGCCGCCGCCTGCGCGAGGCGGGCGTCCTCGTCCGGCGGGAGCGGGTCGAGGAGCACGCGTGTCCACCCCTCGGGGCCGAGGACGACCGGGACGCCGAGCACCCCGCTCACCGGCGCCCCGCCGACCGTCACCTCGCCGTCCAGCACCACCTGACCGGCGACGACGATGTCGCGCCCGTCGAGCACCGTGTCGAGCAGGTCGATGGTGGCCGACGCGGTGCCGGTGGCCGTCTTCGCGCCCGACTGGTGCGTCATCCACGGGCGGGC
This sequence comes from Cellulomonas wangsupingiae, assembly GCF_024508275.1. Lineage (NCBI taxonomy): Bacteria > Bacillati > Actinomycetota > Actinomycetes > Micrococcales > Cellulomonadaceae > Cellulomonas > Cellulomonas wangsupingiae. Next base: position 82,408 of record NZ_CP101989.1, on the reverse strand, counting down.
GAGGGCCCGCAGGTCCGGCGGCCACGTGTCGATGAGGGCGAACGCCCCTGCCATGTCGGTGGCGGCCACGTCGAGCAGCGCGGCCTTCGCGGCGGCGACCTCCGCGGGGAACGTCGCGAGCGTCCGGTCGCCGCGCAGCCGTGCGACGGCTCGACGTCGCTCGGCGACGTCGAGCCCGCTGATCCGGACCGTCGACCACAGCGGGACGGCGTCGTCGCCGTGCTGCCCGCCAACGAACCCGCCGACGCGGTGGCGGCGCACCCCGAGCTGCACGGCGATCTCCCGGCGGAACCGCAACGTGTCGAGCCAGGCCCCCATCCCGATGACACGGTGGCGACCCAGGCGCTGCGCCATGACGGCGACGCCGAGCTCGACCGGGTTGGACACCACGACGACGACCTCGGAGCCCGACCCGTGCTCGGCGAGCGCGTCGGCGTAGGCGCGGAAGACGGCCGCGTTCTCGGCCGCCAGCTCGGCACGGTCCGCCGGCAGGCCGTCGCTGCGGGGCACGGCGGTGCGTCCGGCGGCCACGACGACGACGTCGGCGACGACGTCCGCGGGGTCCAGCGCGACGTCCAGGACGGGTGCGTGCTCGTCGTAGGCGTCGACGAGGTCGGCACGCAGCCCGTGCACGGCCCGCCCGGACGCCCCGCCGGGCCGCCCGACGAGCTGCAGCCGCGACGTCGTGGGCAGCACCTGCCGCTCGACGAGCTGCGTGCAGATCTGCCGCCCGACGTCACCGGTCGCCCCGAGCACCGCCACATCCATGCGAGCACGCTACGTCCCCGGCGACCCCGGGTGACCAGTGGTCACCTGGGAGGGGGCGGCCGATCGACCACTGGTCAGTGGGGAGGCGGCCGGCCCTCCGCCGATCGACCACTGGTCAGTCGGGAGGCGATGTGAGCGCTCACGACCCGCCCAGCTGACCAGTGGTCACCGGAAGGGGCCAGGCAACGACCACTGGTCAGTCGGGAGGCACGGCAGACCACGCCGATCGACCACTGGTCAGCTGGGAGGCGATGTGAGCGCTCACCACCCGCCCAGCTGACCACTGGTCACCGGAAGGGGCCGGGCAACGACCAGTGGTCACACGGCGGAGGGATGCCCGGGCGTCAGGCGGGAGGTCAGGTTGATGGCGTCGAACGGGGCGTGGACCTTGGCGTCGTTGTCGAAGTACACGTGCACGTCGCGCGGGCGGTCCGGGGCCGGCGCCGTCAGCCGGGGGCCGTCCGGCGGGGGTGCGCCCGTGGACCAGGCGCGGACCTTCGCGGCCCACCGGTCGAGCGCGTCGTCGTCGTAGCCGGAGACGTACAGCTCGGTGTCCCCGTGGAGCCGGACGTAGACGACGTCGCTCGTGACGTCCTCCAGGTGCGGCCAGCGGCCGGCGGTGTCCGCGACGACGAGCCCGATGTCGTGCGCGCGCAGCAGGTCGGGGAACGCGGGGGTGCGGAACGTGTCGTGCCGGACCTCCAGGACGTGCCGCAGGGGCCGGTCCTCCTCGACGGTCGTCAGGGCGCGACCCTCCGGCACCTTGTCGTCGTGCCGGGTGGCCAGCTCGGCGGCGGCGGCGGTCGATCGCGGCAGCAGGTCGAAGAAGCGCGCGAGCCGGTCGGGGTCGAAGCCGAGGTTCGGCGGCAGCTGCCACAGCACCGGACCGGTGCGGTCCTCGAGGGCCAGCACCCCGGACGCCCAGAAGTTGGCCAGCGGCGTCTCGACGTCCGCGAGCTTCTTCATGTGCGTGACGAAGCGCGGGCCCTTGACGGCGAACACGAACCCCTCGGGGGTGTCGGCGCGCCACGCGCGGTAGGAGTCGGGGCGCTGCAGCGAGTAGAACGACCCGTTGATCTCGATCGACCCCATGCGCGACGCGGCGTACTCCAGCTCCCGGCGCTGCGGCAGGCCCGGCGGGTAGAACCTGCCGCGCCAGGGCGCGTACCGCCAGCCGGAGATGCCGATGCGCACCTGCCCGATCGCGGTCACGCCGCGACTCTAGGAGAGGCCGGCGAGCCACGCGCGGGCAGGGCACCACGACGCGGGGGGTGCCGCGCCGTGGTGCCCGGGAGGTCCGGGGACGTCGGATGCCGCCGTCAGCCGCGGGTCAGGTACGCCTCGATGCGGTCGAACGCGCCCTGCCAGCCCATCTCGACGAAGAAGTCGCGGACCTCGACGCTCGGGAAGCCGGTCTGGTGGACCTCGACGAACGTCCCGCCGTCGCGGGCGGTGAACGTCAGGGTGATGCGGGTGGTCATCGTCTGGCCGTCGGGCGTGCTGGCGACCGTGTCGCTGACCAGCCGGTGCGGCGGGTCGACCTCGACGAACGTCTGCACCTCGGTGAAGAGCTGGTCCTCGCTGGGGCCCCAGACGGCGGTCTGGCGGCCGCCGACGCGCAGGTCGGTCTCGATGCGGACGATGCCCGGCTCCTCGTCGAGGATCGAGAACCAGACCTGCTGCTTCTCGGCGTCGGTGTAGACGTCCCAGACGACGTCGGGCGGGGCGGGGAGCTGGCGGCTGGTGCGCAGCTCGAGGTCGGTGGTGTCGGTGGTCATGCGTCCGGTCCCTTCGGTGGCGTGGCGGGGTGGAGCAGGAGGTAGGCCTCGAGACCGTCGAGCCGACGCTCCCAGAGCCGCTGGTAGAAGGTGATCCACGCCATGGCGTCGTCCAGTCGTTCGGTGCCGAGCCGGCACTGCCGCGTGCGTCCGACCTTCTCGGTGACGACGAGCCCGGCGTCCTCGAGCACCTGGACGTGCTTCTTCATGCCGGTGAGCGTCATCGCGTGCGGCTCGGCGAGCTCGCCGATGGTGGCGGGTCCCTGCCCGAGCCGTTCGAGGACCGCCCGTCGGGTGCTGTCCGCCAGGGCGGAGAACGTCCGGTCGAGGGTCGCTTGCTGAACCATGTGGTTCACAGTACGACAGTGAACCGATCGGTGCAACATCCCGGAGGGAACGTCCTTCTCGGGCCGCGCGGACGGGCCACCCGGGCCCCCGGGTTAGCCTGACGGTGACCCCGACCCGAGGAGTGCCCGTGCTCTCGCGCGAGAAGCGCACCCGCGTGACCGCCGTCGTCCTCGTCGCCGCACTGGTCGGCGGGACGCTGCTCGGCGCGCTCGGCGCCGTCGGCGCGTTCACCGGGGACCCGTCGGTCCGGATCCCGGCGCAGGGGCCGTGGGCGGTGCTGGTCGCGGGCGACCTGTCGTCCGCGGACTGCGACGACGACCCCGCCGTCGCGCAGAGCTACCTCAGCGAGGACGTGCCCTCCACGAGCGGCGGCCTCCTGCTCGCGACCGACGCGCGCGTGGCCGACGTCGAGCGCGTCGTGGCCTGCGTGACCCGCGTCGTCGACCCGGCACGCGTCAGCGTCGTGCAGGTGGAGCCCGCGGCGGACCAGCCCGCCTGAGCACCCGGCCCGGCGAGACCGCCGCGGAGCCGGACCAGGGCGAGACCGGCGGCGCACACCCCGGCGAGACCCTTCCGGGGGTGTCGTCGTCCGTGGTACACACGGGGGCTCGCGGCCCCCTGGGCTCGCACCGCGCGCCCGGCCGACGACGAGGAGACCCGTGACGACGACCGAGACCTCCCCTCCTCCGGCCGCCACCGGCAGGCGTCACGTCGACCGGCTGGTGCGGGCGCACCGTGGGCGGTTCGCGTGGTCGTACGCCTTCCAGGTGGTCGGGGGCGTCGCACCGCTGCTGCAGGTGCTCCTGCTGCGGTCGGTCGTGGACGGGCTCGTCGAGGAGCGGACCGTCGGGACGCAGGTCGCCTGGCAGGTCGCCGGGATGTTCGCCCTGGGCCTGGTCGGCGTGTGGGCGGCGTACGCGGCGAAGGTCGTCTCGACCGGCGCGGCAGGCGCGGTGATCGCGGACATGCAGTCGTCGATGTTCCGGCGGCTGACCACGATGCCGATCCACTTCTACACGACGGTCCGCCCCGGGGCGGTCGTCAGCCGGCTCACCAGCGACGCCCACGGCGCCGAGGCGATGTACACGTCGGTGTACCCCGTCGTCGTCTCGGGCGTCACGACGATCGTCGCCTCGGTGGCGATCGTGGCCGTCATCGACCCGCGCCTGGTCGTGCTGCTGGTCGTCATCCCGGTCGCCATCGCCTACGTGCGCAAGGCCGAGGCGCGCATCAACGAGCTCATCGGGAAGTCGTTCGACGTCACCAAGGAGCTCGCGTCCACCGCGGAGACGTTCGTCAGCCGCGACGGTGCCGTCCTCGCCCGCCAGCACGGGCGGACGCGGCACGAGCAGGCCCACTTCGAGGAGCACGCCCGGGAGCTCGCCGTGCTGTCGGCGGCCACGGCGAAGGCGGCGGCGACCTCGGGCGCCAGCTACGGCACGGCCTTCGTCGCGATCACCGCCGGGGCGCTCGGGATGGGGGTGTGGCTCGTCGCCGAGCAGAACGTGACCGTCGGCAGCGTCATCCTCATCGTGCTGTACCTCCAGCAGCTGCAGGCACCGGTCCAGAGCCTGCTCAACACGCGCTACCCGCGGATGCGCTCGTCGATCGCGCTGGACAGGGTCGAGGCCGTGCTCGCCGCGGGGCCGACCGGCGACGAGGACGCGGCACCGTCGACCCGGCCGGGCACCGCCACCGCCGCCGAGCCCTCCCCCGCGGGACCCGGCCGCGACGACCCGGCGCCGGCCCTGCTCATGCGCGGCGTCCGGTACCGCTACCCGGCCGTCGCCTCGTACTCGATCGACGGCCTGTCCCACGCCGGCGACGCGCTGTCGATCGCGTGGCTCCCCCTCACCGGTCTCGACGGGAACATCCGCCCCGTCGCCGTCGCCCGGGACGAGAGCGAGCACGCCAACGCCCTCGACGGCATCGACCTGGCGATCGGCCGGGGCGAGGTCGTCGCCGTCGTCGGCTCCTCCGGCGCGGGCAAGTCGACGCTCGCGGGGATCGCGGCAGGGCTCGTGGACTGCGACGAGGGCGTCGTCGAGGTCGCCGGCCGCACGCTGCGCGACCTGGACGAGGACCGCCGGGCGCAGCTCGTCGCGTACATCCCGCAGGAGCCGTACGTGCTGCACGCCAGCGTGCGCGACAACCTGCGGTACGCGAACCCCGACGCCACGGACGCCGAGCTGCTCGACGTCCTGCGCGCGGTCGCCCTCGACGACCTCGTCCGGCAGCTCGACGACGGGCTCGACTCGGTGATCGGCGAGAAGGGGCACCGCCTGTCCGGCGGCGAGCGGCAGCGGCTCGCCATCGCCCGCGCGGCGCTCAAGCGACCGGCCCTCGTCGTGCTCGACGAGCCGACGGCCCACCTCGACACCTCCACCGAGGCGCGCGTCCGGGCGGCGATGGGCGAGCTGTTCGGTGACGCGGGCGTCCTGATGATCGCCCACCGGCTGTCGACCGTCCGCCACGCGGACCGGATCGTGGTGCTGGAGGGCGGCCGCGTCGTGCAGGCGGGGCGGCACGAGGTGCTCGCGCAGGAGCCCGGCCGCTACCGCGTGCTGCTGGAGTCGTCCTCGCAGGACGCGCTGTCCTGAGCGGCCGCAGCGGGGCGTCGGGCCGGGCTCAGAGCGTCGCCTGCCACGCGACGACCCGGTCCGCCGCCTCGGCGACGACCTGCGGCGACGACGCGAACGACAGCCGCACCCAGCGGTGCCCGTCCGCCGGGTCGAAGTCGGTGCCCGGCGTCAGCGCCACCCCGGCCTCGTCGAGCAGCCGAGCGCAGTACGTCACGGAGTCCAGGCCGCTCGCCGACACGTCCCCGTACAGGTAGAACGCGCCGTCCGCGGGGGCGACGGGGTCCCAGCCGAGGTCGGGGAGCCGGTCCAGCAGCAGGCGGCGCGACGCCGCGTACCGCTCGACGTTGGCGCGCGCGGCCGCCATGCCCTCCGCGCTGAACGCCGCGACGCCCGCGTGCTGCGCGAGCGCCGGCGGGCACAGCGCGACGTTGCCGGCCAGTGCGTCGACGGGCGCGACCAGGTCGTCGGGCAGGACGAGCCACCCCAGCCGCCAGCCCGTCATCGCCCAGTACTTGGAGAACGAGTTCACGACGACGGCGCCGCTGTCGAGGTACTGCGCGGCGGTGGCGGTCGCCGGCGTCGAACCCGCCGCGTCCGGGTACGTGATGCCGTGGTAGATCTCGTCGCTGACGAGGCGGACCCCGTGCTCGCCGCACCACGCCGCGAGGGCCGCGAGCTCGTCGGGCGCGATCATCGTGCCCGTCGGGTTGGCGGGGGACGCGACCACGAGCCCCTCGACCGGCCGGTCCAGCGCCTCGAGCTGCGCGACCGTCGGCTGGTAGCGCTGCTCCGGCCCGCACGGCAGGTCGACGACCTCGCAGCCCAGCGCCGCCAGGATGTTCGCGTACGCGGGGTACCCGGGCCGGGCCAGCGCGACCCGGTCGCCCACGTCGAAGGCCGCCAGGAACGCGAGCACGAACCCGCCGGACGACCCGGTCGTGACCGCGACGCGCGCCGGGTCGACGTCGACGCCGTACGTGTCGCCGTAGTGCGCGGCGATGGCAGCGCGCAGCCCGGGCGCGCCCAGCGACTCGGTGTACCCCAGGTCCCCGGCCGTCAGCAGCTCGATCGCGCGCTGCCGGACCACGTCGGACGCCCCGGTCGACGGCTCACCCGCGCACAGGTTGAGCACGTGCTCCCCGGCGGCGCGGCGCGCGTTCGCGGCAGCGAGGATCTCCATGACAGCGAACGGCGGCACGTGCGCGCGGGCGGCGACCTTCATGACGCCCATCCTGCCGCGCCGCAGCGGACCCGACGGCTGTCGACGCCTCTCGGCACGCGTCGAGGATCCTCGACGTCAGCCCGCCACCGGCACCAGAGGCCGCCGCGCCACCGTCAGCACGTGCGTGTCCGGCCAGTCGATCGCCTCGCCCGTCACCGGGTCCCGCAGCGCCGCGCCCACCCGCAGGCGGTTCTCCACGAGCCAGTCGTTGCGCCACGGCCCGCTGCCCGGCTCGAGCTCGAAGCCCACACCCGTCAGCAGGTCCGCCCAGTCGTCGCCCGTGAGGTCGCAGAACCGCTCGTGGCACTCCGAGAGCCACGAGTCCGTGTAGTCGCGGGTGTACAGGTACTCCATCGCGGTGCGCAGCGTCGTGCGCGCGACGCTGCGGGCGGTCCCCCGCTCGACCCACTCGACCTTCACGTCCGCGCCGGACAGCGCCGGGAAGTCCTGGGTGAACTGCGTGAGCCTGGCCGCGGGCGAGAGTGCCGCGACGTACGCGGCGGCGTCCCCGCGCTCGAGGGCCGTCAGGTCGCGCGCGGGCACGTCGCCGTCGCCGTCGAGGACCAGGTCGACGACGCGGTCCGGCTCGGCCGGGCCCAGCACGTCGGAGTTGATCCACACCCCGCCCGGACGCGTCTGGTCGAAGATGCGGCGCGCGAGGAGCTCGAGGTCCGCGCGGCCGTCGCCGTAGCTGGCGATCTCGTGCGTCAGGGCGATGGTGGTCGTCGTGTCGACGGAGCGCTCGTGGAACACCGGGCCCAGCAGCAGGTTGCGCTGCGCGAAGAACACGTTGGGGTTGGCGAACACGCCCTGCGCGCGGCGGTGCTCCGCCTCGGCGACCAGGTGGCGGGACACGTCGACGCCGTAGAGGTCCGACTCCGCGAGGCGCGGGTCCCGCGCGGCGCGCTCCAGCAGGCCACCGGCCGCGCAGCCCAGGTCGACGACGCGCCCCGGCCGCACGTGCGGCGCGACCTGCGCCCACTTGCGGTCCGACGCGTCGTCGAACGCCGCCGTGTACGTCGCGTAGTCGCGGGTCTCGGTCAGGTCGCCGTCGTCCTGCACGGTCGGGTCGGTGTGGACGAGCCGCACGTGCTCGTCGAGGCGGTAGCGCTCGTAGAACGCGACCGCGTCCGGGTGCGCCAGGGCGCGCCACGCCTCGTCGCCGGCCACCATCCGCTCGAGCACCGCCCACGGCCGGTCGGGGTCGCCCGGTGCGCCGTCCTCGACCGTCACGACGCGGAACCCGTCGGCCGCGTACATCGCCGCGACGTCGGGCGTCGAGCAGGCGACCACGGTGTCGGCCGGCGTGAGCGCGTGCCCGAGCACCAGCTCCGACGTCGCGAGCACCGTGTGCGCGAACCGCGGGCTGGGCAGGACGTCGGCGACCGGCACGACCAGCGACGGCAGCCCGGCGCGCGTCGTGACCGCCTCGATCATGGCCTCGCGGCGGTGCGCCGGGACGGGGTTGCGCCGCGTGCCGCTGTGCGTGGCGGACGTCAGCGCCCACACCACCCGCGCGTCGGGCGCGCACGCGACCGGCTCGCCCGCGGTGTCGCGGACGCGCCCGGCGAGCAGGTCCGTCAGGTACGTGACCTGGAACGACGTGACCAGGTGGTGGCGGCCGGGGAACAGGACGTGGCGGATCGCGGGGGGCACAGCGAGCACCGTGCCACATCGGCGCGCGTCCGCAGCGTCACGACATGGGTGGAGTCAGGCCGGGTCGGCGCGGTAGCGCAGGGCGTCGCGGACGTGGGCGACGATGCCGTCGGCCGCCGCCTCGATCTCCGCCAGCGTCGTCTCGAACCCCTCCTCGGGGCCGTACCAGGGGTCGTCCACGTCGAGCACCTGCTCGGGCTGACCCGGCTCCGCCGGGGCGGCGGGGTCGAAGCTGCGGAACATCCGGATCCGCTCGGTCACCGCCGGGTCGTCGTCGGCCAGGCGCCGCAGCGCGCGGGCGTGGGCCGCGGTCATGGGCAGCACCAGGTCGCGCGCGGCCAGGTGCGACGCACGCGTCTGCCGCGCACCGTGCCCGTCACCGGTGGAGTACCCGTGGCGGCGCAGCACGGACCGGGCGCGCCAGTCCACGGGGTTGCCGTGCTCCTCGCCGCTGATGCCCGTCGAGTCGACCTCGACCACGTCGGCGAGCCCGGCCGCCGCGAACCGCTCCCGCAGCACGATCTCCGCCATCGGCGAGCGGCAGATGTTGCCGGTGCACACGGTCATCACGCGGTAAGGGGTAGGCACACCAGCATCCTCGCAGGTCACCGAACTTCCGTTACCGGCCCGTGATGATTCTCACCGGCCTCGGGCGCCCGGGTCACCCGTCCGTGGCCAGCCGTGGCAGGTCCCCGCGGGGCTGCCTACAGTGACGGCGTGCCGAGGACGACGCCCCGCCGCACGTCAGCCCTCGTGGCCGCGTGCGCGGTCCTCGTGCTGGTCACGGCGTGCCGCGCGCCCGTCGACGGCACTGCACCCGTCACCTCGTCGACCCCCGACGCCCCCACGTCGACCGCGCAACCCGCCCCGGCGGACGGCGCCGCGCCGACGCCCGACGCGGCACCCGCCGCCGGCTCCCCGCCGACGTCGTCGTCACCGTCCGCGCCGACGACGCCCGGGCCGGAACCGGACGGCACACCGGCGGCGAGCCCGTCACCGGCGGCCCGTGCCGTGACGCTGCCCGCGCCGGGCACGCCGTTCGAGTACCAGCTCGGTGGTGCCGACGAGCCCGCGGCGGGCGCGGGCGTGGTCGTCCGGGACTCGACCGCGGCCCCCACCGGCCGGTACGACGTCTGCTACGTCAACGGCTTCCAGACCCAGCCGCACGAGACCGAGCGCCTGCTGCGCACCGACCCCGGCCTGGTGCTCCACCACGCCGGCGAGCCGCTGCGCGACGAGGGCTGGCCGGACGAGGTGCTGTACGACATCTCCGAGGACGACCTGCGGCAGCGCGTCGCCGAGCGCGTCGGCGCGGCGATCGACGCGTGCGCCGCCGCCGGGTTCGACGCCGTCGAGGTCGACAACCTCGACTCCTACACCCGATCGCTCGGCCGCATCTCGACGACGGACACGCTCGCGTACGCCGCGCTGCTCGTCGAGCGGGCGCACGCCGCGGGCCTCGCCTTCGCGCAGAAGAACACCGCCGAGCTGACGACGCAGGTCCGGGCGCTGGGCGCGGACCTCGCCGTCGCCGAGGAGTGCCGCGAGTGGGAGGAGTGCGACGTGTACACGTCGGCCTACCCCGTCGTGCTCGACGTCGAGTACGACCGTGCGGCCTTCGACGCCGCGTGCGCGGAGCAGCAGGACCCCGCGACGCGGGCCACCGGCCTGTCCGTCGTCCTGCGCGACCGCGACGTGCTGCCGCGCACGGCACCCGGTGCCGTCCACGAGAGCTGCTGACGCCCCGCTCGTCCACGTCGTGGGACGCGCCGGTCGCGAGACCGGGCTGACGTCGCTGATGGTCGGCCATGAGCTCACTGAGCCCGGTCTCGCGACGGCCGCGTCCCGAGACGTGGACGAGCACCCCGCGCCGGCATCGGAGGATGGGGGGGTGGACCCGGCAGCCGAGCGAGCGCAGCGGCTCGTGGCCGCCGTGCGCGTGCGCGACTCCGCGACCGTCCTGCACCTCGACGCCGACGCGTTCTTCGCGGCCGTCGAGCAGCGCGACAAGCCGTCGCTGCGCGGCAAGCCGGTGCTCGTCGGCGGGGTCGGCGGGCGCGGCGTCGTCTCGACCGCGTCGTACGAGGCGCGGCGGCACGGGGCGCGCTCGGCGATGCCCATGTCGCGGGCGCGGCGCCTGAGCCCAGGGGCGGCGGTGCTGGCCCCCCGGTTCGCCGCGTACGCCGCGTACTCGCAGGTCATCATGGGGGTCCTGCGGGAGCTGACGCCCGCGGTCGAGCCGCTGTCGATCGACGAGGCGTTCGCCGACCTCGCCCTGTGCCCCGGCGGCACGCCCGAGCCCGAGGACGCGGCCGCGCAGGTGCAGGCCCGCGTCGCCGAGCTGACGGGCCTGACGGTGTCGGTCGGCGTCGGGCGGTCCAAGCTCGTCGCGAAGATCGCGTCCGACCTGCGCAAGCCCGGCGGCGTGGTCGTGGTGCGGCCGCAGGACGAGGACGACGTGCTGCTGCCGCTCGACGTCCGCACCGTCCCCGGCGTGGGCCCCGCGACGCAGGGTGCGCTCGAGCGCCTCGGGGTGCGGACGGTCGCCGACCTGCGCCGCCAGCCGCTGGACACGCTCACCATGACGCTCGGCGAGGCGCACGGCACCGGCCTCTACCTCATGTCCCGTGGCCTGGACGACCGGCCCGTCGTCACGACGACCGAGCGCAAGTCCGCCGGCGCCGAGCGCACGTTCGCGACCGACCTGCGCGGCCGCGACGTCGTGCTGTCCGCCGTGGACGACGTCGTCGACGAGGCCCTGCAGCGGCTCGAGCGCCACGGCGGGGCCGCGCGCACGGTCGTCGCGAAGGTCCGCTACGCCGACTTCTCCACCGTGACGCGCTCGGTGACGTTCCCGCACCCGACGGCGTCCGACGCCGAGCTGCGCGACGCGGCCCGGCGTGCGGTGCTCGCCGCCGGCATCGTCGAGCCGGTGCGGCTGCTGGGCGTCGCGTTCCACGCGCTGTCGTCGCACGCCCAGCTGGCCCTCGACCTCGACGCGCACCTGTTCGACGCGCCGCGGCGCGCGGTCGTCGGGGAGCACGACCACGTCGGCGGGCGGCTGGCGGAGGTCGCGCGCGACGACGACGGTCCCGGTGCAGCACCGGACGACGACGCGTCGGGCGACACCGACCTCGTCGCCACCCTCGTCGAGGACGACGCGCGGCTCGTCGGCGCGGAGAAGGCCGTCGTCGGGCGCCCGCTCGGCGGGTCGCAGGTGGGCCGGCCGCTCGACGAGTCCAACGCGCGGCCCGGGCTCGACGTCGAGCACGCGACCCTCGGCCGCGGCTGGGTCGTGCACGTGCGCGGCCGGGAGGCGACCGTGCGGTTCGAGACGGCGCTGACGCCGCCCGCCCGCTCGCGCGTCCTCGACCTCGACGAGGACCCGCTCGAGCTCGTCGAGCCCGTCGGCGTCACACCGCCGTCGGCCGTGCCGCCCGAGCTGCGCGGCGACGCCTGACGGCGGCGACCAGCGCGACGACGCCCGCACCCGCGAGCGCTCCGACGACGAGCTGCACGGCGAGCTCGCCCGCGGGCAGCGGGCGCAGGCGGTCCCAGAGCACCAGGGCGGCCACCGCGACGGCCCCGAGCGCACCCACCTCGAGGACCGTCCGCCGCACGGCACCGCGTCGGCCCTGCACCTGGCCCACCGCCATGACGGTGATCCCCGCCGCGAGCACCGCGGGCGCGACGTCCGTCGTCTGCCACGCCAGCACCAGGCCCGCCGCGAAGACGGGTGTGAGCCATCGGTAGGTGTCCCGGTACCAGGGCCTCGAGCCGGCGCCCGGCTCCTCGCGGTACGCCCGCACGTCGACGGGCGGTGCGGTGGGGATCTGCCCGGTGCCCTCGCGTCCGCTCATGTCCGTATCGTGTCGCGCCGCCGCGCCGCGCGGGGTGGGATCGAGCGGCGGACCGCGCCGGCGCCGGCCCGGGTGTCAGTCCCGAGCGGTCAGCACCACCGGGCCGCGCTTCGTGATCGCGACGGTGTGCTCGGCGTGGGCCGCGAGCGAGCCGTCGGCGCTGCGGATGGTCCAGCCGTCGTCGTCGATGACGTAGCCGCTGCCGCCGGCCATGAACCACGGCTCGATCGCGATCACCAGACCGGGCTTGAGCCGCTGGCCGCTGCCCGGGCGCCCGTCGTTGGGGACGTGCGGGTCCTCGTGCATCGTGCGGCCCACGCCGTGCCCGCCGAAGTCGGTGTTGATCCCGTACCCGCCCTGGCGCGCGGCGCGGCCGATCGCCGCCGAGACGTCGCCCATGCGCGCGTTCGGCTGCGCGGCGGCGATGCCGGCGGCCAGCGCCTGCTCGGTCGCCGCGATGAGGCGCTGGGCCTCGGGCGTCTGCGTGCCGAGCTGGAACGTCAGCGCCGAGTCCGCGACCCAGCCCTCGACCTGGCACGCGAAGTCGATGCTCAGCACGTCGCCGTCCTGCAGCACCCGCTCCGACGGCAGGCCGTGCAGCGCGCTGTCGTTGACCGACGTGCACAGGACGCCCGGGTACGGCATCGCCCCGAAGCTCGGGTGGTAGCCCAGGTAGACGGAGTGCGCGCCGGCCTTCGCGATCATCTCGCGGGCGTGCGCGTCGAGGTCGGCCGTCGTCATGCCGACGCGGGCCACCTCGCGCAACGACGTCAGGACGTCGGCCACGAACCGCCCGGCGGGGCGCATCTGCTCGATCTCGGCGGGGGACTTGAGGGCCACGGTCCCAGCCTCTCACCTGCCGCGGTGCGGGCAGGGAACAGCCCGTGGGCCGGACCCCTGACGGGGCCCTGCCGCGAAGGACGAGGTCGCGGCTCCCACGGGCTGCGGTGACTGCCGTGGACTCGCCGGCCACCCGGCCGGCCGGTGCCGGCGGAGCAGGAGCGGATCGAGCAGTCCGTCCGATGACTCGGGCGGCTAGCGGGCAGCCACCTCACGCGTCCGGAAAGACTTCATGTCTCGGACCACCTCCCTTCCGTGTACCCCCGACGCTACGACGCGCGCCGTGGCCCGCCAAGGGGTTTTCCCGCGGGACGGCCGGGCGTCAGGCCGTCGGGTCGGGGGTGGCGACGGTGGGGGCGGAGCGCTCGGTGACGGGCGGCCGCCACATCGCCATGGGCGCGGCCGTGACGCCGCGCACGGGGGCCACGTCGACGAAACCGTGGCGCCGGTACAGGCGCCGGTTCCGCTCGGTCGACGACTCGAGGTAGGCGGGTGCGTCCTGCGCGTCGACCACGGCGAGCCGGGCGTCGAGCAGCGTGCCGCCGACCCCCATGCCGCGGGCCTCGGCCACGACGCCGATCTCCTGCAGGTACCAGTGCGGCCGGCGCGGGCGGTGCCGGTCGATCGCGTGCTTGGTCGTCGCCGCTCGGACCAGGCCGCCCGCGCCGCAGGCCCGCAGGAACGACGGGAGCTGACGCGCGAGCCGCGGAATGCTGGTGACCGCGCCCGGGGCCTCCCAGATGGCGACGCCGAGCACGTCGGGGTCGCCCGAGCGCCGCGCGACGTCGACCGTCCCGTCCGCCACGGCGGGCCGCAGCAGGCCGACGAAGAGGTGCTGGGTGCGCGCGAGCCGGTCGGCGGCGGCGCCACCGACGACGGCGCCCGTCACCGGGTCGTCCGCGAACGACCCGGCCAGGACCGCCGCGGCGGCGTGCAGGTCCGAGGGCGCGGCGGGGACGACGACGATCACGGGCCCTCCTGCGGTCGGCGGTCTGCTCACCCGCAGGCTAGGGCGAACTTGGCCATGTGTCCAAGTCAGTTGGCCAAGATCTGCCTACGATGGCGGGGTGACCCCCTCCTCCAGCGGCGCCCACCGCTCCGCCGACGAGCGGCGGGCACAGCTCCTCGACGCCGCGCTCGACGTGCTGCGCGAGCACGGGCTCGCCGGTCTGACCACGCGCGCAGTGACGGCCCGCGCCGGCGTGACGCACGGGATCTTCCACTACGTGTTCGGGTCCAAGGCCGCCCTCGTCCGGGCCCTGATCGACCGCGAGCTCACCGGCGCCGCCGCCGCGTGGGGCGCGGCCACGGCCACGGACGACCTCGAGACCGCGCTCCGGCAGGCGGTCAGGGCACAGCTCGACATCGTGCGCGCCGACCCCGGGCACCAGGCCGCCCTCTTCGAGCTCATCCGGGCGGCGCGCGACGACGCGGACGTCAGCGCGGCGGAGTGGGAGCGGCGCCAGTACCTCGCCGAGATCGAGCGCCAGCTCGTGTCCTGGTCCGACCGCGGCGGCGTCACCTGGGACGCACCCGTCGAGCACGTCGCGGCGCTCGTGCTGTCGGCCACCGACGGCGTCGTCCAGACGTGGGTGGCGGACCACGACGACGCACGTGCCGACGCGTCGGCCGACCTGCTCGCACGTGCGGTCGCCTCCCTCGCGCGACCCGCCTGACCTCCCCTCCGCGGCCGCCGACCCGCGCCCCGCGAACCACCGCACACGGGTCCGAACGGATGATTCATCCACAACTTGGACAGAAGTTCACCAACCGGCAGGCGTTTGCCTCTATTGTCCGTTACGCCCGACGGCGTGGCCGTACCGGCGGGCACCCGTCCAAGCGTCCGCGGCCGAGGAGTCCCCCCGTGAACCGCCGCCTGCCCATCGTCCTCATGTCCGTCGCAGCACTCGTCGTGCTGCCCGCCACCACTGCCGCCGCCGGCGGTGGTCAGCACGGCTCGGGCAAGCCCGGGTACTCGTCCGGTCCCGACAAGGGCCGCCCCGACAAGGGCAAGCCCACCACCTCCCCCGCCGACCTCTGCGGGGGCAAGCGCCACGGCGACCCCATCGCCTGGGAGGCGTACACCTGTGAGAAGGCGACGGGGTACTTCCTCTACAAGAAGAAGGACGTCAGCAAGCCGGCGGGCTGGTCCAACAGCCGCACGCAGCACCGCGTCGCGCTGCACGAGGTCTGGGCGTGGCCCACGGACGACGCGTCGGCCCGCCGGGAGGCGTCGCCGAGGCTGCCGAAGAACGCGCAGGTCATCCCGCTGACGCTCGACGCCAAGGACACCGCCGACGTCTGCGCCGCCCCCGGCGCCTACGGCCTGCAGGTGGACCTGGTCGGCAACGGCGTCGCGGGCCGCAAGCTCGACCTGCTGGCCAGCGTGCCGACCGTCATCACGCCGCCGGACGGCGGGTTCAGTGCGGACACGCTGGCGTACTACGGGCACTACGACGTGACGAAGCTGGTGGACATCGACGCGCTCTGCGACGCGGGCGAGGTCGTCCCGCCGCCGGTCACGACGCCGCCGGTGACGCCGACGCCGACGCCCTCGGCCTCCCCGAGCCCGTCGGCCATCCCGACGCCCGCTCCGTCGCCGTCGCCGTCGGAGACCAGCGACGTGCTGCCGGCACCGGTCGAGACGCCCGCCCCGTCGCCGACACCGACGCCGTCGCCGTCGCCGTCGGAGACGAGTGACGTGCTGCCGGCACCGGTCGAGACGCCGGTCCCGTCGCCGTCGCCGTCGGAGACGAGCGAGGTGCTGCCCGCACCCGCCGAGACGCCCACGCCCAGCGCCACGCCCACCCCCGCGCCGACGCCGACGGCCACCGAGCGCTCGGAGGTGCTCTCGGCCGTCGAGGACGACGACACCCTCGCCGCGACCGGCACGCAGGCGGCCGTCGGGCTCCTGGCCGCGATCGCCGCGATCGCCGGTGGTGCCGCTCTCCTGCTCGTCCGCCGCCGGCGGCACGCGGCGAGCTGACCCGGGCGCCCCGGCGCCCGCCCCACGGGGTGTCGTCGACACCCCGTGACCCGTCACCCCCCGGCCTCCCCCCCGGCCGGGGGGTGACGTGCGCCCGGGTCCGGTGAGGGCGGGACCCGGGCCGTGGGACGACCCCTCCCGGCACGCCACGTGGGCCGCTAGCCTGCGGCGATGGCGCCCCGTGGTCCTCTGCGCACCGTCGAGCTGATCGACGACGACGAGCCCGGCGGCAGCGGCGGGGCGCCGTCGTCGGGACCGGCGTCGAGCACGTCGCCGGGGCCGTCCGCCTCCCCCCGGCCGTACCGGCGGCGCATCGCCGTCGCCGTCGTCGTGCTGCTGGTCCTCGCCGTCGCCGTGTGGTCCGCCGACCCGCTCACCGGCTCGGCCATGCTGCTCGACGGACGCCTGCACGTCAGCCACGCGTCGGGAACGGTGACCTCGGACGCCCGGACCGACGCGGACCTGGTCCGGTCCGTCATGAACATGCTGGTGGTGGCCGACCTGGCACCGACCGAGGCACGGTCGACGGTCCTGGGCTGACGCCCGCCCGCGCCGCGCACGCCGCCGGTCGGTAGCGTGCGTGTCGTGGGTGACCCGGTGCTGGTCGTGCTCGACGACGACGCCGACGCGCCCACCCCGCAGGACCCCGCTCCCTCGGTCCGTCGACGGTGGTGGATCGCGGTGCTGGTCGCGGTCGCACTGGTGCTCGTCGCGGCGCAGGTCGTGGCCGACGCGCGCGAGCGCGCCCGCGTCACCGCCGTGGGGCGGCTGCCCGGCGTGCTCGCGCCGCAGCCGGACCCGCCGCGCGTCGCGTGGCAGGTCGACGACGACACGGTGGACGTCGTGGTCGTCGGACGCGACCTCGTCGAGGAGCGGATCGCGGCGGACGGCGCGATGACGCTCACGGCGCGCGACGTGGCCACGGGCGCGGAACGGTGGACGGTGCCGGTGCTGGGCGCCCCGACCGTGCCGCTGGCCGAGGACACCACGCGGTACGGCCTGCAGTGCGCCGACGGTCCGGGCCTGCCGGGCCGCCTCGTGTGCCTGGCGCACGACGCGACGTCGGTGAGCACGCCGGACGGGCAGGGCGCGGGCGCGTCGACGACGAGGAGCGCACCGGCGACGTCGGCGACGGTCGTCGTCGTGGACCTGGGGGACGGCGAGGTCCGGGAACGGCACGGGGCGGACGAGGGCGGTGCCGTCGCGGCCGCGCTGGAGGTGGTCGGGGACCAGGTGGTGCTGGCGGCGCCGCTGGACGACGGCACGACGGCGTGGGCGCTCGACCCCGCGACCGGCGCGGAACGGTGGCGGGTGCACGCCGAGACCGGGTTCGGCGGTGGCTGGCTGCGGTGGGGCGCCGAGGTGCGCGTGGTCCCGGTGGGCGACGAGGCCGTCGCCGTCCTGGGGGCGGGTGCCGTGCTGCTCGACGCGTCCGACGGGACGGCCACCGGGTCGGCCGGCACCCTCGCGACCGTCCTGGGCGCCCGACCGGACGGGTCCGCGCTGGTCGTGGCGAGCGAGGGCTACACCCGGCTGATGGGGCCCGAGCGTGACGTGCGCCTGGACGGTGGCCCCATCCCGGTGACGGTCGACGACGGCAGCGTCCCGGACCTGGCGCTCACGCTGTCCGGCGGCCTGCGCGCCTGGGACGCCGCGACGGGCGAGATGCGGTGGCGCGCGCGCGACGTCACGGGCACCCAGGAGGCGCTGGTCCTGGGTGGCCGCGTGCACGCGCACGACGGGTACCGCGTGTCGACGCTCGACGCCCGCACCGGCGAGATCCTGTGGGAGGTGACCGCACCGGAGCTGTTCAGCCCGGACGCGGCGGTCGCAGGTCTGGCGACCGACGGCGTGCTGCTCCTCGTCGACGGCCTGGACGCCCCGGCGTCGCGCGCCGAGCTCGTCGCGGTCGACCCCGGCGCCGGCACCGTGCGGTGGGAGGCCGACCTGCCCGACGTGACGAGCGTCGGCACGATCGACGGCGTCCTGGCGGCGCGGAACCCCGCCGGCACGGTCGTGCTGCGGTGACCGGGATACTGCTGCCGTGACCAGATGCCCCTGCGGCAGCGGCCTGCCGTTCGACGAGTGCTGCGAGCCGCTGCACTCCGGCGCGCGCACCGCCGGCACCGCCGAGCAGCTCATGCGCTCGCGCTTCAGCGCGTTCGCCGTCGGCGACGCCGCGCACCTGCTGCGCTCCTGGCACCCGTCCACCCGGCCGGCGGACCTCGCGCTGGACGAGGACGTGCGCTGGTACCGCCTCGACGTGCTCGCGACGTCCGGCGGCGGCGCGTTCGACACCGCGGGCACCGTGGAGTTCGAGGCGTTCTGGCGCGGGCCCGACGGGCGCGGGTCCGTGCGCGAGGTCAACCGGTTCGTGCGCGGGCCGGAGGGCTGGCAGTACGTCGACGGGGACACGACCCCCCGCTGACACCGCCCCGGCCCGTCAGCCCAGTCCGCCCCAGCGCATCGGGTTCGAGCGTGTCGACGCGAGCAGGAACCACGACGTCGCGCCGACGTGCTGCACCTGGAAGTAGCCGAACCCGAAGCCGGTGTCGAGCAGGCTGGACGCGGCGACGACGCCGCCGTCGACCGCCACGCCCCCGAGGTGCTGGCCACCCCCGAGGACGTCCTGCGCGTGCCGCACCTGGGCCAGCAGGTCCTCGGCCCGGTGCCGGTCGCCGCGGCGGTCACGGTCGAGCAGCGACGTCGCGAGCTGGGCGGTGCCCTCGAGCCACACGCCGTCGGGGTGGACCGTGATCCCGTTGTACTGGGCCGTGGACGTGAGGGACGCGGTGCTGAACGTGACACCCGAGACCCGCTCGCCGTCGGGGAGCTGCGACGTCGGTGCCGCGGCGTCGTCCGTGACCGCGAGCGCGGTGGCCGCCCAGTCCAGGGCGCCGTCGTAGCGACGCTCGCGGATCGCCAGCCGGCTCCACGTCGCGGGGTCCAGGGGCACGGGGTCCCGGTTGATCTCGACGCCGTCGTTCGTGCCCGTCCAGAACCAGCCGGAGCGTGGCTCCCACATGCGGTCGACGAACGCGAGCGCGTGCTCGGCGGCGGCCGTCCAGCGCCGGTCGCCCGTGACCTTGCGCAGCATCGTGAAGAACGCGACGCAGTCGACGTTGTGCTCCGTCGACCCGTTGGGCACCGGCTGGTCGCCGCCGTCGACGCCGAACGAGAACCCGCCCAGGGGTGCGGTGGACCAGGTGGTCGTCACGATCCACTCGCCGATGCGCACGGCGGCGTCGCGGTACTCGGGGTCGCGCGTCGCGCGGTACAGCTGCAGCAGCGCGATGCCCGGCCAGGCCATGTCGCCCACGGCCGTGCCCAGGAACCCGAACTGCCACCCGACGTTGGCGTACCCGTCGGCACGCACGAACCCGTCGGGCTGCGGGGTGCCGTCGTAGAACGTGTACGGGCCGACGTTGTAGCCCTGCCGCAGCCGCCCGTCGGCGTGGTCGGGGTCGTGCTGCTGCGCGAACACCAGGCCGTCGCCGATGACCCGGGCCGTCTCGACGCTGCTGCGCCGGCCGTCCGCCAGCAGCGCGCAGACGGCGAGCGCGTTGTCGTAGACGAACGCCGTGGAGAACAGCCCCAGCTCGTCGGTGTAGCTCTGCGCGAGCCGCGGCCCGGTGTTCACGGCCGGGTACGCGTCCGTCGCGGCACGGACGAACGCGACGGCGGCACGCTCGGCGCCGGCCGCGCCGCCGTGGTGGCGGCCGGGGCCGTGCGGCAGCGACGGGCGCGGCCCCCAGGACCGTCCGTCGTGCGCGGCAGCCGCACCGGCACCGGCGACGACGGCCGTGGCCGCGCCGGTCAGCGCGAGGAACCCGCGGCGGCCGAGCACGTGGTGGCCGAGCCCGCGCACGGGCGGCATGACGTGGGTCTGCGGATCGTCCGGCATCGCACGCTCCCGGGGGCAGGGGGGTGTCGCCGCGACGTCGCGGCCCGCCCGCCAGGCTAGGGACCCCGGGCGCCCCTGGGAAGGGGCGCCCCGCGGAGGGGCGCCCCGGCCCGTCAGCCGACGGGAGCGGGCTGCGGGTGCTCGACGCACCACCGGAACGTCTCGCGCACGGCCTCGACCACGTCGTCCGGCTCGATCCCGAGGACGGCGGCGGTCGCCTCGGGGTCGCTGACGGCCCGGCGGTCCTGGAAGCGGAAGCCGTCGACGACGTGGATGCCGTGCTCGACCCCGGCGGCCGCGGCCGCGGCGTCCGCCCGCTCGGCGTGCGGGAGCATCACGTCGAGGGGGACGACCACGACGTCCTGCGGGTCGCGGCCGACGGCCTCGCACGCGAGGCGGTACAGCTCGGCGTACGTCAGCTCGTACGCGTCGATCGCGTACCGCGCCCCGTGCGTGCCGTGCTCGAGCGCGCCGGCCGCGGCCTGCGCGACCTGCCGGACCGTCACGGACGACGTGGATCCGCCGAGCACCGCGACCGGGCCGGGCGTCTGCACCCGGTCCAGGACGAACTGCCACAGCGGGCGGCGCTGCCCGACGATCCCGAAGATGTAGGGCAGCCGCAGCACCATGACGTCCATCGCGCCGTCGCCCTCGAGGTGGGCGACCTCCTCCTGCGCGAGACGCGTCCGGGGGTAGCCGTTGTGCGTGCGGTAGCCGAGGTCCGGCCACCGCTCGGCGAACTCGGCGGTGTACGAGCCGAACAGCACGAAGCGCGAGACGCCCGCCTGCCGGGCGAGGCGTGCGACGCGCTGCGTGGGCCGCACGTTCGCCTCGTGGAACCAGTGCGCCGCCGGGGCCGGCGGCACGGTGCGCTCGTCGGCCCCGGCGGCGTACACGACGGCGTCGACGTCGAGGAGCACGGAGGTCAGCTCGTCGTCGGTCATCGCGCCCAGGTCCGCCCACAGCGTCGCGACGCCCTCGGGGAACGTCACGTCGGTCGCCGCCGGCGGCAGGGACAGGCTGGTGACGCGGTGCCCGCGCGCGACCAGCTCGACGATGGTGTGGAAGCCGAGGAGGCCGGAACCTCCGACGACGAGGACGCTGCTCATGGACGTTCCCTCCGACGCGGTCCACGCGGTGCGTGGCTGTCGCGTCGCAGTCTGTCCGCGCCCCGGCGGGCGGTGTGGGCCCTGGGTCCCGGCACCGCGCCCGCCCGCCGTGGCGAGCGGATCAGCGGCTCTCGGACGGCTCGGGGATCAGCCCGACCGCCGCGCTGAGCACACCCAGGACCAGCGCGGTGCGGGTGTGCGGGTACCGCACCCCGGCCGCCGCGCGTGCCTCTCCGCGGCGGAACACCCACCGCTCGGCGGCGACCGTCGCGACGGTCGAGCCGACCAGCGCCACCGCGGCGGCCGCGCCCATGGCGACCTTGAACCGCACGGACGACCCGGCCCGGACGGCCTCGTCGTCCTGCGCGGCGGCCTCGGTGCCGCCCTCCTGCGCGGCGGCCTCGGTGCCGCCGTCCTGCGCCGCCGCGAGGGCGGCGCGCGCGTCGCGCGCCGACGTGCGCAGCTCGTCCCACTCCTCGCGGGACGTCGGCAGGCTCACCGCGACGACGGGGACCAGGCAGGCCACCTTCGCCCACCCGCGTGCCCGGCGGGAGTGCAGCAGGTCGGGCACGGCGTAGTAGGCGGTCGTGGCCAGCCCGCTCACCACGGCAGCCCGGGCGCGGTCCTTCGGGGTCGTCATGTCGAACCTCCTGGTCGTCGGACCGCCACGCTAACCGGCGCTGACGTGCCCGGGGATCGGTCGCGCGGACGACCGGTCGTCGGCCGCGCGACGGGCGTCGGCCCGGTCAGTCCGGGCGGACCTCGCCGACCCGGCCCTCCTCGACGTGCCAGCGGCGCGTCAGGCGCACGGTGTCGAGCATCCGCCGGTCGTGCGTGACCAGCAGGATCGTGCCGTCGAAGGACTCCATCGCCTGCTCGAGCTGCTCGATGGCCGGCAGGTCGAGGTGGTTGGTCGGCTCGTCCAGGACCAGCAGGTTGACGCCGCGGGCCTGCAGCAGCGCGAGGGCGGCGCGCGTGCGCTCCCCCGGCGACAGCGACGACGCCGGGCGTCCGACCTGGTGCCCGGCGAGCCCGAACTTGGCCAGCAGCGTGCGGACGTCCGCGGTCGTCCAGTCCGGGACCTGGCGGGCGAACGCCTCGCCGACCGGCTCGTCGCCCTCGAACGCGGCGCGCGCCTGGTCCACCTCGCCGACGAGCACGCCGGGCCCGAGCGACGCCGTGCCGGCGTCCGGGGCGAGGCGGCCCAGCAGCAGCGCGAGCAGCGTGGACTTTCCGGACCCGTTCGGCCCGGTGACCGCGACGCGGTCCTGCCAGTCGAGCTGCAGGTCCACGGGCCCGAGGACGAAGTCGCCGCGCCTCACCACCGCGGCCCGCGCGGTCGCGACGACGGCGCCCGAGCGCGGCGCCGTCGCGATGCTCATGCGCAGCTGCCACTCCTTGCGCGGCTCCTCGACGGTCTCCAGGCGCTCGATCATCCGGTCCGTCTGCCGCGCCTTGGCGGCCTGCTTCTCCGACGTCTCGCCGCGGTGGTGCTTGACGTGCTTGTCGTTGTCGCTCGCCTTGCGCCGGGCGTTGCGCACGCCCTTCTCCATCCACGCGCGCTGCATCCGGGCCCGCCCGGCCAGCGCGTCGCGGCGGCTCGCGTAGTCCTCGTACGCCTCGCGCGCCTGGCGGCGGGCGGTCGACCGCTCGTCGAGGTACGCGTCGTACGAGCCGCCGTAGGTGGCGACGCGCTGCAGGCTGCGGTCGATCTCGACCACCGTCGTGACCGTGCGCGCCAGGAACTCGCGGTCGTGGCTGACGACCACGACCGGCGCCTGCGCGCGCTCGACGAACTCCTCGAGGCGGTCGAGACCGTCGGCATCGAGGTCGTTCGTCGGCTCGTCGAGCAGGTAGAGGTCGAAGCGGGACAGCAGCAGCGCCGCGAGGCCGACGCGCGCGGCCTGGCCGCCGGACAGCGCGGTCATCGGCAGGTCGAGGTCGACGCCCAGCCCCAGGTCGTCGGCGACGACGCCGAGCCGCGTGTCGAGGTCCGCACCGCCGAGGGCCATCCACCGCTCGAGGGCGTGGGTGAAGCGGTCGCCCGCGTCGGGCTCGTCGGCCGCCAGCGCGTCCGACGCCGCGTCCATGGCGTGCTGCGCGTCGGCGACCCCGGTGCGCCGCTCGAGGAACGTCCGCACCGTCTCGTCGGCGTGCCGCTCGACCTCCTGCACGAGGTACCCGACCTGCGCCGTGGGGGGCGACAGGGCGATCGAGCCCGCATCCGGAGGCCGCTGACCGGCGAGGATGCGCAGCAGGGTCGTCTTGCCCGCGCCGTTGGGCCCGACCAGCCCGACGACGTCCCCCGGGGCGACGACGAGGTCGAGCCCCGAGAACAGCTGACGGTCGCCGAATGCCGCGGCCACCCCACGGGCCTGGAGTGTCGCGCTCATGCGCCCATCCTCCCGCGTCCCGGGGCCCGACCCCGCACGCGTTCCAGCCGTGCACCCGGCGCCCGCGAGGGGTCGGTCCCGCCGGGAGCGGCGACGTCGCGCGCGGATGCGTCCGCGCGAACCGTCGCGCAGCATGGGTCGCAGGCACCGGCCGCCCCGGCGGTGCCGCACCCGAGGACGGGAGCCGACATGGGCGCGGCGACGGTGGCGGACGGCATCGTGCAGAGGCTGACCGCGTGGGGCGTGGACCGCGTCTTCGGGTTCGCCGGGGACGGCATCGACCCGCTCCTCGCGGCGCTGCACCGGCGCGAGGCCGACGTCGAGCTCGTGACCGCGCGGCACGAGGAGATGGCCGCGTTCATGGCCACGGGGCACGCCAAGTACGGCGGCGGCGTCGGCGTCTGCCTCGCGACGCAGGGCCCGGGCGCCATCCACCTGCTCAACGGCCTGTACGACGCCAAGCTCGACCGCAAGCCCGTCGTGGCGATCGTCGGCCAGATCGTGAGCACGGCCCTGGGCAGCGGCTACCTGCAGGAGGTCGACCTGCACACGCTGTTCAAGGACGTCTGCGCCCAGTACGTGCAGACCGTCGTCTCCCCCGAGCAGCTGCCGCACGTCCTGGACGCCGCGTTCCGCACCGCCCTGGCGACCTCCGGCCCGGCGTGCGTGATCGTGCCGCACGACGTGCAGAAGGCCGACCTGCCCGACGGTGATCAGCATGCGCACGGGCTGGTCAGCTCGTCCACCGCGTTCGCCCGAGGGCACGCGGTGCCGCGCCAGGACGACCTGCGGCGAGCGGCCGACCTGCTGGCCGCCGGCGAGCGCGTCGCGGTGCTCGTCGGCCAGGGCGCCGCGGGCGCGACGGACCAGGTGCGCCGGGTCGTCGAGCGGCTGGGCGCCGGACTCACCACGTCGCTGCTGGGCAAGCCGCTGCTCGACGAGTCGCTGCCGTACCACTGCGGCGTCATGGGGCACCTGGGGACCACCGCGTCGGCGGACCTGATGTCCCGCTGCGACACGCTGCTGATCGTCGGGAGCAATGACCCGTGGACGGAGTTCTACCCGGCCCCGGGTCAGGCGCGTGCCGTGCAGGTCGACGTGACGGGCCGCAACATCGGCACCAAGTACCCGGCCGAGGTCGCGCTCGTCGGGGACGCCGCCGACACCCTGGACGCGCTGCTGCCGCTGCTGCCCGAGCGCACGGGGTGGCGCTCGGAGGTCGAGGTCGCGGTCCGGGAGTGGCACGACGTGGCCGAGCAGCGGGTGCGGCTGCCCGCCGACCCTCTCAACCCCGAGCTCGTGGTGCGCGAGCTGAGCGGCCACCTGCCGGCGGACGCGCAGGTCGCGGTCGACGTCGGCTCCGTCACCTACTGGTACGCCCGGCACCTACGGCTGCCACCGGGCGTGCCCGCTCACCTGTCGAGCACGCTGGCGTCGATGGGTTCGGCGATGCCGTACGGGATCGCCGCGAAGCTGCTGCACCCGGACCGCCCGGTGGTCGCGCTGGCCGGGGACGGGGCGATGCAGATGAACGGCCTGTCCGAGCTGATCACCGTCGCGGCCCGCTGGCGGGACTGGGCGGACCCGCGGTTCGTCGTCCTCGTGCTGCACAACGGCGACCTCGCGGAGGTGACGTGGGAGCAGCGGGAGATGGAGGGCGACCCGCGGTTCGAGACGTCGCAACGGGTGCCGGTGTTCCCGTACGCCGGCTACGCCGAGTTGCTCGGGCTCGTCGGCATCACCGTGCGCAGCCCTCAGGAGCTGGACCACGCGTGGCGCCGCGCGATGGCGGCCGACCGCCCGGTGCTCGTCGAGGCCGTGGTCGACCCCGACGTGCCGCTGCTGGCACCCCGCCAGCCGGAGGAGAAGGTCGAGCAGATGCTGCGCGGCATCGCCCAGGAGCCGGGCAACGAGCGTGCCGCGCAGCGGGTGCGCGAGCAGCGCGCCCACGAGGGCTGATGCCGAGGGCGCCCGGGCCGTCCCGTCAGCCGCGCAGCGGCCGCCCGCGGGCGTCGTGCGCGAAGCGCCCGCGCCGCACGGTCAGCACCAGCAGCCCTTCGGCGAAGCCCCACACCCCCATGACGACGGCGGCGATCCCCAGCGTGAGGAAGCCGCCCACCACCGTGACCGCCAGCATCGTCAGACCGCGGCGCCAGTAGCCGAGGTACAGGCGGTGCAGCCCCAGGCCGCCGAGGAACACCCCCAGCAGCCCGGCGACGACGCGCGACCGCGTCCACGGCCGCACCCTCGCCCACGGGGCCAGCACCCGCGCGAGCCGTCGGGGCGCGGGCGCCACCGGCTCCGTCACGACGTCCTCGACGTCGGCCACCGGCCCCGGCGGGTAACGCACGGTGCTCGACAGCGGCTGGAAGGGCGGGGGCGGCGCGTGCAGCGGTCGACGCGTCACGACGGGCCGCTCGCCGACGTCGTCGTCGTCGAGTCCCAGGTCGGTCCGGTCGATCGTGTCGGTCACGGATGCTCCCGCGGGTGCGTGGCGGATCCTCCCGAGGGTATGCCCGCGTCCCGGATCGCCCAAGCGCCTGCCCGGCCGGCCGGGCAGGTTCTCCCGGAGCGCCACCCCTCGGCACCGGGTGATTCCTCTCATGGAGCACCCTCACCGGGCCGATGCCCCTGGGAAGACGAAAAGGCAAACCCGTCGCGAGGCGGGGACGCAAAGCCACGGGACCCACGCGGTCAGCCGGGCCGCCGAACGAGGGAGCACCTGTGATCAGCCTGCCCACGACCCGGGCCGACGCCCGGCCGACCTGGCCGCGCGAGCGTCGCCACGTCACCCGCACACGCACCGCGAGCCGGGCGGTGACCCGGTGAGCGACGAGGTGGCCGTGTTCACCCACGAGAAGTTCCGCATGTGGCTCCGGTCGGACGGCGTGGTGGAGCTCACCTGGACCCCGCACGTGCCGTCGGGCCTCGAGGACGCGGTCGCGGCGATCGAGGCGATGAGCGGTCTCACCGGTGGTCGGGCCGCACCGCTCCTGGTGCACACGACGGACGCCGGCCCGCAGGACCGGGCGGCGCGGATGGAGTTCGTCCGCCGCCAGGAGATCGTGTCCGCCGTCGCCCTGCTCGTCGGGAACCCGCTCAGTCGCATGATGGCGACGTTCTTCATCAACGTGAGCAGGCCGGAGGTGCCCACGCGGCTGTTCGACGACGCGGACGCCGCCGCCGAGTGGCTCCGGTCACGGCTGGTCTGACGGCGATGGCCGTGTCACCGGAGGCCCACGCCGCTCCGGACCTGGCGGGCCGCCTCGAGGAGGTCGTCCACGTCATCCAGGAGTTCGCCGCCCTGCGGTTCGACGCCCGTGCGACGGTCGGCCGGGCCGGCGACATCGTCGACGCCGTCGCGGCCGGCGTGAACTCGCTCGGTGAGGAGCTCGAGGCGACGTACCGGGAGATCGAGGACCGCATCGCCGAACGCACGGCCGAGCTCGCGATCGCCACCCGCGAGCTGCGCCGCCGAGCGCTCCACGACGACCTGACCGGGCTGGCGAACCGCGCGGCCTTCTGGGAGCGGTTCGCCCACGGCCTGAACGGCGCGGGTCCGCGCGGGAGCGACGTCGCCGTCCTGTTCCTCGACGTGGACGACTTCAAGACGGTGAACGACACCCTCGGCCACGCCGCCGGTGACCAGCTGCTCGTCGAGATGGCGCGACGCCTCACGGACGAGCTGCGAGCAGGGGACGTCGCCGCCCGGGTGGGCGGGGACGAGTTCCTCGTCCTGCTCGACGAGATCCCCACGGCGGAGGCGGCGCTGGCCGTGGCGCACCGCGTCCACGACAGGCTCCGGGCACCGTACGACCTCGGGCCGCACCGACGCACGACGACGACCAGCATCGGCGTGGCCGTGGGGTCGGACGCGCTCACCACGCCCGACGCCATCGTCGCCGCGGCCGATGCGGCGATGTACGACGCGAAGCGCAGCGGCCGAGGGACGTGCGTCCTCTACAGCAGGGAGCGCCACGGCGAGCCGATGTTCGTCGACGGTGGAGCGTCCCGGCCCTCGCTGCCGGCATGACCGTCAGCGGCCGCGCCGGTCACTGGTGCCAGACGGTCGCCTGCACCTCCGGCTCGGCGGGCGTCGGACGCGGCGCGGGCCCGGCCGCGGCCAGGTCGCGGATGTTCTTCTGCACGGCGATGACGGCGAACAGCGCCATCGTGTAGCCGAGCCCGTAGAAGCCCTTCTCCGACAGCGTCAGCGTCGAGTTGACCAGGCCCACGGCCACGAGCAGCAGGGACACCAGGACCATGCTCCAGGACAGCCCGAGGAAGATCCCGGTGACGGGCACGCCCTCGGCGCGGTCCCGGACGGACTTCTGCAGCGCGATCGCCGAGTACAGGCCGAGCAGCAGGAGCGTGCCGTAGAAGCCCTTCTCGGACAGCAGCATCTTCGCGTTCCACAGGCCGATGGCGAACGCGCTGACGGCGATGATCAGGGCCACCCACGACGCGCCGACGAATGCGGCGGTGGGTCGGGCGGGGACGGGGTGCTGCGACATGGGGGCACTCCGGTGGTCGGGGCGCCGGCACCCTGCCGGCAGTCGGACGATGGTCCCGGGCCAGGGCTCCGGCCGCAAGGACCTGGGCGTCCCGGCACCCGGATGCGTCCGTCGTGCGCGGGGTGAAGTAGACGAAGAACAGGAAGACCGTGGACAGCAGCGCGTCGGACGGCGTGCTGAGCACCGTCCGGGCGTCCCCGGGCGTGCAGGGCCGTGCAGGTGACGCCGCCGAGGACCACGGTCGTCGCGGTGGAGCCGGTGAGGGCGTACACGAACACCATGGCGGGCAGCACGGCCCCTGCCAGGTACAGCACGAAGGTGGCCGGCAGACCGAGCAGGTACTGCCGCGGCGACAGCACGCCGACCACCGTCGAGGGTGGGCGACCTCGGCATCGACGTCGACGTGCACGTCTTGCGGGTGGGGCGCGACGGCAACGCGGGTGCCGACGTCCGGCTCGGCGCCGCGGTCCTGCTCACGAGCACCGACCCCGACGGGCTCGCGCACGACGTCGACGTCCTGAGCAGCGCTGCGTGGTTGCGCGCGGCGGACGCCGACGTCCGGGGTGCGTTGGCGCCTCGCTGACGACCGGCCGCACCAGGTCCGCGACGTGCGCCGCTGCCCCGTCCTCTTCCGCTGCCGGGAAGATCCCCCGGACTTCTCCCCCCGCGCGACTCGCCGCGGCGCTCCCGCGGGTCCACGGTGGAGATGCGGCTCCGGTGCGGTGCCGCATCTGCACGGACCACGGCCACGGCGGCGACGCCGTGCCGCACGGGAAGGGACGGACGATGACGACGCTCGAGACCCCGGCCACGGCGACCTACGCCCCGACGCCCCACGCGGACCTGCGCGCCTGGGTCGCGGCGACGGCGGCGCTGACGCTGCCCGACGAGGTCGTCTGGTGCGACGGCTCGCCCGAGGAGTACGCGCGGCTGTGCGAGCTGCTCGTCGCCCAGGGCACGTTCGTGCGGCTGGACCCGCAGCGCCGTCCCCGCAGCTTCCTGGCGCGCTCCGCGCCGGACGACGTGGCGCGCGTCGAGAGCCGCACCTTCATCTGCTCGCAGCGCGAGGCGGACGCCGGCCCGACGAACAACTGGCGCGACCCCGCCGCGATGCGGGCTGAGCTGCGCGGCGTCTTCGCCGGCTCGATGCGCGGGCGGACCATGTACGTCGTGCCGTTCGCGATGGGTGCGGTCGGCTCACCGCTCGCCGAGTACGGCGTGGAGCTGACGGACTCCCCGTACGTCGCGGTGAGCATGCACCTGATGACGCGCGTGGGGACGGCCGTGCTGGAGCACCTCGGGTCCGACGGCGCGTTCGTCCCGGCCGTCCACAGCGTCGGCGCACCCCTGGCACCGGGCGACGACGACGTGCCGTGGCCGTGCAACCCCACCAAGTACGTCGTGCACTTCCCCGAGACCCGCGAGATCTGGTCGTACGGCTCCGGGTACGGCGGCAACGCGCTGCTGGGCAAGAAGTGCTTCGCGCTGCGGATCGCGTCCGTCATGGGCCGCGACGAGGGCTGGCTCGCCGAGCACATGCTGCTGCTGCGGCTGACGTCACCGCAGGGGCGCGCCTTCCACGTCGCCGCGGCCTTCCCGTCGGCGTGCGGCAAGACGAACCTGGCGATGCTCAGCCCGACGCTGCCCGGCTGGACGGCGCAGACGATCGGCGACGACATCGCGTGGATGCGGCCGGGGCCCGACGGGCGGCTGCGGGCCATCAACCCCGAGGCCGGGTTCTTCGGCGTCGCCCCCGGCACGGGGCCGCGCACCAACCCCGCCGCGGTCGAGATGGTCGCGAGCGACACGATCTTCACGAACGTCGCGCTGACCGACGACGGCGACGTGTGGTGGGAGGGCCTGACGCCCGAGCCGCCGGCCCACCTCGTCGACTGGCGGGGCCAGGACTGGACGCCCGACGCGGGCCGGCCCGCCGCCCACCCGAACTCCCGGTTCACGGTCCGCGCGGACCGCTGCCCGACGATCGCCCCGGACTGGGACGACCCCGAGGGCGTGCCCGTCGACGCGATCCTGTTCGGGGGCCGTCGTCCGTCGACCGTGCCCCTGGTGGTGCAGGCGCGCGACTGGGCGCACGGGGTGCTGCTGGGCGCCACCGTGTCCTCCGAGCAGACCGCGGCCGCCGAGGGCACCGTCGGTGAGCTGCGGCGCGACCCGTTCGCCATGCTGCCGTTCTGCGGGTACCACGTGGCCGACCACTGGGCGCACTGGCTGCGCGTCGGCGAGCGGCTGGGGGCCGGCGCGCCCGCGGTGTTCTGCGTCAACTGGTTCCGCACCGACGCCGACGGGCGGTACCTGTGGCCGGGGTTCGGGGACAACGTCCGCGTACTGGCGTGGGCGCTGGGACGGCTCGACGGGTCGTCGGCCGCGGTCGACACGCCCGTCGGCCTGGTGCCCGCCCCGGGCGCGCTCGACGTCACCGGGACGGACGTCGACGACGACGGGCTCGCAGCGCTGCTGGACGTGCCGACGGATGCGTGGCGCCAGGAGGTGGCGCGCACCGCTGCCTGGTTCGACGAGGTGGGGGAGCGCGTGCCGGCCGCGGTGCGGGACGCGCTGACCGATGTCGAGCAGCGCCTCTGGCGGGCCTAGGACCGAGGCGCGTGCCGCTCGAGGAACTCGTACACCTCGGTCTGGTCCACGCCGGGGAACACGCCCACCGGCAGCGCGGCCAGCAGCGACGCGTGCGGCCGCGCGCTCGGGAACGCCTGGTCCTCCCAGCGGCTCGCGAGCGCGCGGGGCGCCTCCCGGCAGCACGACGCGTCCGGGCAGCGCGACGCCGAGCGCTCCGTCGTCTCGCGCCCGCGGAACCAGCGGACGTGCGCGAAGGGCGTCCCGACGCTCACGGAGAAGGCACCCTGGGAGGACCCCTGCACGCGCGACGTGCACCAGAAGGTGCCCGACGACGTGTCCGTGTACTGGTAGTACGGGCTGAACCGGTCGTCGAGCGTGAACACCACGCGCGCCGTCCACTGCCGGCACACGGGCTGCCCCTCGATCGCCCCCAGCGGGTCCGACGGGAACACGACGCCGTCGTTCTCGTACGCCTTGTGCAGCGTGCCGCCCTCGTGGACCTTCATGAAGTGCACCGGGATCTGCAGGTGCCGCGTGGCGAGGTTGGTGAAGCGGTGGGCCGCCGTCTCGTACGGCACGGCGTAGGTGTCGCGCAGGTCCTCCACCGACAGCCGCCGCTCGGCCTTGGCCTCGCCGAGGAACGCCACGGCCGACGCCTCCGGGATCATCAGCGCCGCGGCCAGGTAGTTCGCCTCCACGCGCTGGCGCAGGAAGTCCGCGTAGTCGACGGGCTCGGAGTGCCCCAGCACGTGCGACGCGACCGCCTGCAGCAGCGGCGAGCGTGAGTCGTTGTGCGCGGCACCGGCCTGCGGCAGGTAGATGCGCCCGTGCGCGAGGTCCGTGACCGTGCGCGTCGAGTGCGGCAGGTCGGCGACGTAGTGCAGCGTGAAGCCCAGGTGCGCGGCGATCTCCGCGGTCGCGCGCTGCGACAGCGGGCCGCCGTGGTGCCCGACCGCGTCGAGCAGGGTCCGCGCGTGCTCCTCGAGCTCGGGGAAGTAGTTGTCCTGGGCGCGCATCCGGGCCCGCAGCTCGGTGTTCGCGCGCCGCGCCTCCTCGGGCGTCGCCGCGTTCTCCGTCAGCAGCCGCTGCACCTGGTCCTGCAGCGCGACCAGCGCCTCGAGCGCGTCGGACGGCAGGGAGCGACCCACCTTCACCGTCGGCATGCCGAGGCTGGCGAACAGCGGGCCACGCTGCGCCCGCTCGAGCTCCACCTCGAGCGCGGCGCGGCGCGTCGGGGGCTCGGGGCTGAGCAGGTCGCGCAGCGGGACACCGAGCGCGTCGGCCACCTGCGCCAGCAGCGACAGCTTGGGCTCGCGGTGCCCGTTCTCCAGCATCGACACCTGCGACGGCGCCCGGCCGATGGCGCGCCCGAGGTCGTCGAGCGTCATGCCCCGCGCGGTGCGCAGGTGGCGCACCAGCCGTCCGAGCACGAGCGTGTCGAGCCCGGCGCCGCCGACCGCGCCGCCGGCCTCGACCACCCGCCCCCGAGAGGTCGGTCCAGCCCTCGACGCCGTGCCCGGCGCGATACGGGCGGGCGAGGGGTCGGTCGCACGTCGGGGGTCCGGGGTCCGGGGCGTCGTCGTCGTCACCGAGCCAGCGTCACACCGTGGGAACGATCCCGTCCAGGAGAAGTACCTCGATCCTTCCCGGGCCGGGCGCCTGACCTGGGTGGATGTGCCGATCTTCCGCCCTGAACCGGCCGATCCGCTGGGAAGAACCGTCGCCCTTCACACCCAGCGGTCGGAGCCGCGTCACGACCCACGTCTGTTGCGTGCTGCGGAAGAGTCCCCGATCTTCCGCAGCCGCGACCGCCCCACAGCCCTCGTCGAGCAGGCACGTTGGTCGTGGGACGCCGCCCGGCTCCCCGACCGGACGCCCTCCGGGGCGACGCACCGACGACGCGAGAGGCACGACGATGACCGCTCCCACCACCCCGCTGGACGACCTGCAGGCCCCCACCGCCGCCGTCGCGGGTGCGGTCGACGTCCGTCCCGGCGCGCAGACCCGCACCGCCGAGGACCTCGAGCACGAGTGGCGCACCGACCGGCGCTGGGCCGGCATCGAGCGACGGCACACGGGCGCCGACGTCGTGCGGCTGCGCGGCTCGGTCCGGGAGGACCCCACCCTGGCCCGGCGCGGCGCCGAGCGCCTGTGGGAGCTGCTGCACACCCGCACGCACGTGCCGGCGCTCGGGGCGCTGACGGGCAACCAGGCCGTCCAGCAGGTCCGCGCGGGGCTCGAGGCGATCTACCTGTCCGGCTGGCAGGTCGCCGCCGACGCGAACCTGTCGGGCCAGACGTACCCCGACCAGTCGCTCTACCCGGCCAACTCCGTGCCGGCCGTCGTGCGGCGCATCAACAACGCACTGCTGCGGGCGGACCAGATCGACGTCGCCGAGAACGGCACGCCGACGCGTGACTGGCTCGCGCCGATCGTCGCCGACGCCGAGGCCGGATTCGGCGGCCCGCTCAACGCGTACGAGCTGATGCACGCGATGATCGCCGCCGGTGCCGCGGGCGTGCACTGGGAGGACCAGCTCGCCGCGGAGAAGAAGTGCGGCCACCTGGGCGGCAAGGTCCTGGTCCCGACGTCGCAGCACGTGCGCACGCTGTCCGCGGCACGGCTCGCGGCCGACGTGGCCGGCGCCCCGACGGTCGTCGTCGCCCG
This sequence comes from Cellulomonas wangsupingiae, assembly GCF_024508275.1. Classification (NCBI taxonomy): domain Bacteria; kingdom Bacillati; phylum Actinomycetota; class Actinomycetes; order Micrococcales; family Cellulomonadaceae; genus Cellulomonas; species Cellulomonas wangsupingiae. Next base: position 49,189 of record NZ_CP101989.1, on the reverse strand, counting down.
CACCGACTCCCTCGGTGCGGACCTGCTGACGTCCGACGTCGACGAGCGCGACCAGGAGTTCCTCACGGGCGAGCGCACGGCCGAGGGGTACTTCCGGGTCCGCCCGGGCCTCGACGCGGTGGTCGCACGGGCGCAGGCGTACGCACCGCACGCCGACCTCATCTGGGTCGAGACGGCGACGCCGGACGTCGCGCTGGCCGTCGAGTTCGCCGAGCGGATCCACGAGACGTTCCCCGGCAAGCTCCTCGCCTACAACTGCTCGCCGTCGTTCAACTGGCGCGCGCACCTCGACGACGCGCAGATCGCCCGGTTCCAGCGCGAGCTGGCGGCCCACGGGTACGCGTTCCAGTTCATCACCCTCGCCGGCTTCCACGCCCTCAACGAGTCGATGTTCACGCTCGCCCGCGGCTACGCCGAGCGCGGCATGAGCGCCTACGTCGACCTGCAGACGGCCGAGCTCGCCGCCGAGGCCGACGGCTACACCGCGACCCGCCACCAGCGGGAGGTCGGCACGGGCTACTTCGACCAGGTCGCCACCGCGATCAGCCCCGACAGCGCCACCCTCGCGCTGGCCGGCTCCACCGAGACGGCCCAGTTCCGCCACTGACCCGCCCGGCCCGACCTCTCGCGGCACGCCGCTCGACCCTCCCGCAGAGGTCCCCTCCACGCTGACCACGAACCAGGAGAACGCCATGACCCTCACCGACACGTCGCCCCGGGCGGCGAGCCTGACCTCGCCGTTCGCGCACCCCCGGCTGACCGTGACCGGGCCCCCGGTCGAGGGCACCGACCTGGTGCTGTCGCCCGAGGCGATGGACTTCCTCACCGCCCTGCACGAGCGCTTCTCGGGTGGGCGGCACGAGCTGCTGCTCGCCCGGCAGCGGCGCCGCGAGCGGTTCGCCAACGGCGCGGACCCCGGCTTCCTGCCGCTGACGGCGCACATCCGCGCCGACCGGACGTGGCGCGTCGCCGGCCCGGGGCCGGGCCTGACGGACCGGCGCGTCGAGATCACGGGCCCGACCGACCGCAAGATGACCGTCAACGCGCTGAACTCCGGGGCGAAGGTGTGGCTCGCCGACCACGAGGACGCCATGAGCCCCACGTGGACGAACGCGATCTCGGGCCAGGTGAACCTGTACGACGCGATCCGCGGGCAGGTCGACTTCACGACGCCCGAGGGCAAGGAGTACCGGGTCGGTGTGACGACGCCGACCATCGTCTTCCGCCCCCGCGGCTGGCACCTCACCGAGAAGCACGTGCAGCTCACCGACCGTGCCGGCCAGTCGTGCGCGGCCTCCGCGTCGCTGTTCGACGCCGGGCTCTACCTGTTCCACAACGCGCAGGCGCTGATCGACGCGGGGCGCGGCCCGTACCTGTACCTGCCGAAGATCGAGGGTCACCTCGAGGCGCGGCTGTGGGACGACGTCTTCCGCTTCACCGAGACGTACCTGGGCCTGCGGCACGGGACGATCCGCGCGACGGTGCTCATCGAGACGATCACGGCCGCGTTCGAGATGGAGGAGATCCTCTACGAGCTGCGCGACCACTGCGCGGGCCTGAACGCCGGACGCTGGGACTACATCTTCAGCATCATCAAGAGCTTCCGTGCCCGCGGGCCGCGGTTCGTCCTGCCGGACCGCGGCCGCGTGACGATGACGGTGCCGTTCATGAAGGCGTACACCGAGCTGCTCGTCGCGACGTGCCACCGCCGCGGTGCGCAGGCGATCGGCGGCATGAGCGCGTTCATCCCGAACCGCCGCGAGCCCGACGTGACGGCCCGCGCCCTGGAGCAGGTCCGCGCCGACAAGGAGCGCGAGGCCGGCCAGGGCTACGACGGCACGTGGGTCGCCCACCCCGACCTGGTGCCCGTGGCGCGCGAGGTCTTCGACACCGCCTTCGGAGACCGCACCGACCAGCGGCACCGCCTGCGCGAGGACGTGCAGGTCACCGCGGCCGACCTGCTCGACATCCCGTCCGCGGGCGGGGCGCAGCCCGGCGCCGTCACCGACGCGGGGCTCCGGCAGAACGTGTCGGTCGCCGTGCGGTACCTCGAGGCGTGGCTGCGAGGGCTCGGCGCCGTGGCCATCGACAACCTCATGGAGGACGCCGCGACGGCGGAGATCTCCCGGTCGCAGGTGTGGCAGTGGGTGCACCAGGGCACGACGACCGCCGAGGGCACGGTGATCGACGCCCCGACCGTCCGTGAGGTGCTCGCGGACGTCCTCACCGACGTCGAGCGCCGCGAGGGCGACCGCTTCGACGACGCCGCCGCGCTGTTCGGCGAGGTCGCCCTCGCGGACGACTTCCCGACCTTCCTCACCATCCCCGCCTACACCCGGCACCTGGTGACGCGGGCCTGATGGGGGCCGGTCCCGGGCGTGCGGTCAAGTGTGCTCGCAGGCAACTGCGGGGTGACGCTCGGGGTCGTCGCCGGCCTGCGTGCCCTCGCGCCCGAGCGGCGCGTGGCGGTCCTGTGGCTCGACGCCCACGGCGACCTGCAGACGCCCGCGACGTCGGCGAGCGGGTTCTTCGACGGGATGAGCCTGGCGATGACCACGGGCCGGTGCCGGCAAGGACTCGCCGCGAGCGTGCCCGGGTACGCGCCGTCGCCCGACGAGCGCACGGTGCTCGTCGGCGGCCACCAGCTCGACGAGGCCGAGCGCCGGCTCCTTGACGGCCCCGGACCGACGTGGTTGACCGTGGCCGACGTCCGGGCGGGGCGGGCGGGCAGCGTGCTCGACCGGGTGCTCGCGCACGCGGACGCGGTGCTCGCGCACGCGGACGCGGTGCACGTGCACGTGCACGTCGACCTCGACGTGCACGACACGTCCCTCCCACCGGCGAACTCCTGCGCCGCGCCGGGTGACCTCACGCCCGACGAGGTGCGCGCCACGGTGCTCGAGGCCGTCACGCGACTCCCGCTCGCGTCGGCGACCGTCGCCTCGTGGGACCCGACCCACGACGTCGACGACCGCATGCGTGACGCAGCCCTGCGCCTGCTGGAGCTCCTGGGCACGCGGGCTCCGGCCCTGTGAGCCCGGGCGACCACCTCCAGCCCGACCCCTGGCACGTCGAGCTCGGAGAAGAACCGTCGCCCGAACCGCTCGACCGGCATACCTCGACCAGAGGCCGGCGGCGCCTGCCGCGGGCGACCGCCTGAGAGTCCACACCTGTTCGCCCGGCCACCGCCGGGCCGCGTCCGTGAGCAGCCCAGAGCAGCCCCATGCACCCCCGGAACCACGAAGCGCCCGGTCAGAGAACCCTGACCGGGAGCTTCGGTACTGCTCGAGCGGTTCCTTTCGGAACCACCCACCTGTGGGTGGTTCGCGAATCTAGCTGACATGGGACGCGCCTCCACCTCGGAGAGCCCAAGGCACACCTTGGGGCGGGGTCCAGGCGCACCCTCGACGAAGAAGCTGTGTCTACGTCGGCAGTGAGCGCCTCCTTGCGTCTCTCAGCGTCCCCGCTGAAGCAGCAGATGAATGGACCCCGCATCGTCCGCCACCTATCGAGAGTGGGGAACGTACCCCGCACGGCTCGTTCGTTCTCCCCTGCGTCGCCCGCACGCCTGCGGCGGTCCGGATCCGGGCTGGAGGCGAGTCCGCTCATGTGCCACATCGTGACGTAACAACGCCAGCAGAGTCTCGCGGTTGGACGAAGCAATTGCATGGCACCACCGTGCGCGGAGAACCGACCTCGAACGCGATCGCCGGCCCTTGGCGTGGCAGTCGACTCGATGGGCATGTCCTTCCGCAACCACCCTCTCTGGGTGGTCCTCGAGAGCCGCTGACCTCGCGCAACGCGCCCGCTCGCGTTGGCCCAGGCACGCCTTCGGGAGCGCCACACGCACACCACTAGGCACTGCAGGTCACGGCGGGTCTGACGACATCGCGACTCCCCTCCAGCGATCCGTTGTCCTGAACACCGTCCGGACCCTGTGGACGTCAGGCACGATGGCCGCATGCAACTCCCTGACATCGCTGCCGCCTCACCCGAGGCGCTCGGCGAAGCCGTCTCGAAGGAGCTGTCCACCCACCACCGGCTCTTGCCACCGCGGCACGACTACGGAGCGTTGCTAGGTCACGTCGAGGCGATCACTCGCTTGATGAAGGGCGTCGCCGCGCGCCCGTCAATCGAGCCAGCGCGGGGTGACGTCATCTTCGCGCGCAAGGGCTGGCGGGGTAGCCGGCCGCTAACGGTGATGGCGCTACACGACGCCGTCGTCTACCGCTTTCTGTGCGACCGCCTCGCAGTGCAACTACCGGAGCGCCTCAGGTCGCGACCTCCCGCCCGGGAGTTCAAGGAGTTGCTGCTGAGTGAGGAGGACGTGACCCACATCGCCGTCACCGACGTGACCGCGTACTACGAGTTCGTCGACCACGGTCTCCTCGCCGACGAACTCGTCGCGCAGACCGGTGACGAGCCGCTGGTGGTGCAGTTGCTCACGGCCCTGCGCGGCGTCATGGGCCGCGATCTCGGGCTCCCGCAGATCCACCAGTCGAGCGACATCCTGGGCGACACCTACATCGATCCCGTACGGCGCCGCCTGCGCCGGCACGGGTTCAAGACTCTCTCGTACTCGGACGACTTCCGCATCGGCGCGACGACGCTGAGCGAGGCGAAACGCGCCCTTGAGGTGTGCTCCGCGGAGATGCGTCTGCTCGGCCTCGTTCAGAACGAGCGCAAGACATTTACCTGGTCTCGGGAACGATATCAAGAAGATCTCGGTTCCTTTGCAGCGGCGGAGCGCGGACTGTTCGAAGGCGTCGATGTGCTGCAAGACTTCTGGGTCGACCTATACGGAGAAGAAGAGGAACTCGCCGAAGCCGCTTCACTCGCAGCGAACCCTCTCGGCGGCGGCATCGACGAAGGTGACGTCGATTTCGACACGCCAGGCCCTGCGTCGATCCCGAAGTATGACGTCACGCCCACCCTCCTGAGCGCGGCAGAGAGAGCTCTTGAGATATGGCTTGACGAAGGCGAGGACGACGACACACAGTCGCGCAAGGGCGCCGCGATCACGCAGTCGCTCCTTGGACGTGCACTCCCCATCCTCGGCGCTGGCGGGTCGTCCGGACCCCTCGCCAACGCCAGCGCAATCCTCCTGTACGAGCCGGCCCTAACCCCCCAGTTTGCGTCGTATCTCATCCAATACTCGAAGCGCAACGGGGACCGACGAGTCGAGGTACGGGATGCCCTCGACGAGATCGTCGACAAGGCGGTCTTGAGCGACTGGCAGGCGATCTGGATCGCCTACGTTGCCGGATTCCTGCGGGGCAGTCAGGCCTCGCGGCCACACGTTAGGTGGTTGCACTGGGCCGTGGAGCACGGTCGCGATGCCGTCGCGGCGCATGCAGCCGCGGCGTTGGGAAGCATCGGCCGCGGGGATCCGGAAACACTTGCCATGGGTGTTGGGCGCGTGGGTCCGGTTTGGCGAAGCTTGGCGCTCTGGGGGCTAGCTCGGATCTCCACGCAGCTCGCTGAGGAAGTTGCGGAAGACGGCATCGAGCGTGTGCTCGTCGGACGGCCCGACGGTCACGGCCCGCAGGGACGCAGCGCTGCTCGGCCGCGCCGTCAGCGGGCGAAGCGTTCATGATCCCCTACGTCCTCACCGAGGAGGCCGAGGAGTCCTGCGCACAGATCCGCCGCGCGCTGGCCGCGCACCTTTCCGAGGCTCGTCGCCCGGTCGTTCCGGTCGGGGGCCGCCGCCTCCGCGCTCAACGCCATGACCGGACAGCCGAGCAGAGGGAAGCAACACTAGTCCGGATTATGTCAATTACAGAGGCGTTTTGCGCCGATAGACTGCTCACTGAGGTCGAGGACGATATCCGGCCAAGAAACCAAGGGGCCCTCGCTCAAATATGGAACACGTCCTCGACGGCCGCGGTATCAAGCTGGTCAAACCAGCAGAAGTACTACAAAGAATGGCTCAGAGTCACAGCAATCGACTGGGGCTACATCAACAGCCTTGCTATCGCCCGAAATGCGATAACGCACGGCCTGGGTAGGCTCACCCGTCAGCAGTTGCTCAAGCGCGAAAGTAACGTATCCAAGCTCAACAGCATCGACATCAACGTGATTCAGGAGCGCATCCAGATAACCGAGGCAAATCTGCGCGATATTGCTTCCCGCTGCGTCGCTCACATCACATCGGTCGACGAGAAAGTCAGCATGCGGGTTCGCCTTTAGGTTTCTTGCCGGGCGTACCGCAGCTGCCAATGTTGGCTTGTCGACCCACGGCACACTCCTCGCGTGATGAACGACGACTCATCGCCGACCGGTGGCGCCAGCCGCGACGGAACGCGCTCACCAGCCCCGAACAGCACCCGTCCGGCAGAGCTGGCATCGCCCGCGGGCGACTCCGCCGCCGCCGAGGGTCCCCCGGTCTGGTTCCTGGACGTCGACGGCGTCTTGAACATCGACACCGACGAGCTCGCCATCGCCGACGTCCAGTCGTGGCCGCCTGGTCGGGAGCTACTGCTCGCGCCGGATCCGCATCTTGGCCTGACCGTTGCTGATCTCGACTTGATCGAAGCGTTCGCCCGCGGACACAAGCCGTGAGCGCTAGGGCGCCGCGTTGCCGTGGACGAGCGGGCGACCACTGCTGCCTTGCAGTGGTTGCCGAGCGCAGCTGCGAACGCGTGGAACCTCTCACGGCGAGGTGAGCACTCTCAGACCTCCCTTCGTGACCGCCCGAACGTACGTCTCCGCGCCCGCGAGCAGCCGCAGCTGCTCCGTCGTGCAGCCAGCAGCACTCAGACCGGGTTGAGCGATGATCGTGACAAACCGCGGGTACAGCTGTGGGGCGCGGCTGGCGAGCCGCAGCAGCGTCTCCAGGTCTCCAATCTCGAACGCGTCGCCGCCGGTGCGCCGGTAGTAGGCCCGAACTCGACGGTCGAGGTGGACGAACAAGGGGTTGAGACTGTTCGAACGCCAACGGGCACCGCGCATGGCCTGGCCGCACACTTCGTAAAGATCCGCTACTCGACCGCCGGGCAGGTCTCCGGTGGAGAACTTGCAGTGCACGAGGGTGACGATCAGCTGGTCATCCTGGACGCGCAGACCGACCAAGTCCGCAGCCTCTCCCGAACGATCGTCGTCAATCAACACGTCAAAGCTCTGCTCGGCACGAAGCACGCTGGCGACGTGCGCCTGAATCGAGTCGGGACGCCGGTGTTCACCCTGAGATTCAACGCGGATGTTCACGCCGGACCAGGGCAGTGGTTCGAGCCGATTGCGATCGAACGGATCGAGATCGCCCCGGGCACGCAGGAGCCGGTCGTCACCGGTGATCAGGACGTCGTTTGACAGAAACATCGTGGGCTTGTGATTGTTCAACCAGTCCGACAGCGGGACCACCGCCCCAGACCGGCCGACGTCGACCTCGATGTCATTGCTGACAGCCTGGTAGTGCATACCGGTCGGACCGACCGTCCCGGTATAGGCGACCTGCCAGGTCGGCGTGACGACAGAGAACCGGAACGGTCCGGTCGTACCGTGGTCCTCGATCCGGAAGTCGGCATCGAGGCTCGAGTACGACGACCCAGCGTGATGCAGACGCGGGCCGCCGGGAGCTCCGAGGTACAACTCCCACGGCCACTCCATGGCAAGAAGGTGCTCGTCCGGTCGATCCGTGAGCGCAACCGGGATGATCATGTCCCGGAAGACGTGCTTCAGGTTCACCGTCGAATCCGTGAGCCGTTCCGCCTGTCTCAGGCACCAGTCGCGCCAGGCGATCAAGCCCGTGGCAGTGCTCATCGACCAAAACCGCCCGGACATCGCAGCCGCGATCGTGACGCTGTCGCCGCCGTCGAACGCCTTGCCCGCGATGTGGGTGTTGCTCTTGTGGCCGCTCTGTGCCTCGGTCAAGGCCGTCTCGACATGGCTCCCGACGTACATGGAGAACCTGGTGTCTCGGTCAACGGCATCCAGCAACCCGACGTTCGTCGGGATGAGTCGATCGAGACCGCCGAACACCCGGAAGGTGTTCGGCCCCGTGAACAGGGTCGCGTTGCCGCCAAGAACGGCGTCCGCGAGCTGTTTATAGTCCTTGCGTGTGTCTGAGCCATGCACGAACAGCAATCCGTGACGGCGGTCGAAGAACAGCACGATAAGGTCGTATGAGAGTTCACGGAGGGTCGGCAGGTGGCCCCAGCGCAGGTCGTCGGTGTTCTCCACGACGAACCACGCGAGGCGTTCGACGCGGCTGACGCTGATGACGTCGTCCATGATCCGTTCGCCGTAGACCGCGGCCGCGGCCAGCGGGTCCCAGTCGGTTTCACTCGTGAGGAACGCGATCGCGCTCATCTTGGGCTGCAGCAGCCTGACCGGGACATCCGGAGGCGCCATGTCGAACGACGCGTCGAACTCCGAGACCTCCTCGGCGCGGGCGGTCTCCCGGTCAGTGATGTCACTCAGGACGGTGTTCCAGTCCGCATCCTCACGAAGTAGTTGGCGCATGGGCGACTGCACCATTCGAGGTTCCTGCATGACAAACACGCTCGCGGTGCCGACCCGTCTGTCCGAGGCGGTCCGCGCGACGCGGCCGACCAGCTGGATCATCGGGCTGAGAGAACGGCGCGGGTCGTGGAATGCGACCACCTTCAGCGTCGGGAGGTCGAACCCCTCGCCGAGCATGTCGACGCACACGATGATCCGGCTGCTGCCATCGCGCAACGCGGCCAGGTTGGCCTTCGCGGTCTTTTGCGGCAGGTGATCCACCAGGATCCGAGGCTGCAGGTCGCCGGCGAGCTTCTCGTACAGAGCGACGATCTCCGCGGCTCGGGCCTTGTTGGCCGCGCGGGCAAGCATGACGTGCTCCAGGCCCGCGTCCAGATCGCTCCGAAGACGAGCTACTGCAGCCTTTGCGAGTTCCTCGTCTGCGTCACCGAGCCCGACCACGGCCTTGAAGTCGATCTTGCTGAAGTACCCGTCGCGCTGTGCCTCGCGGAGCGGGAACCTGAAGATCGTCTTGCCCGGAAGCGCGCGACCATCAGTACGGAAGGGTGTCGCGGTGAACAGCAGGACAGGCCGGCCGGTGAACTCCCGCACGATCTCGGTCCACGTTTCCGCTGCGGCGTGGTGCGCCTCGTCGACGATCAGATGGGTGCATAGGCTGGTCAGAGCGACGCGGACCTCAGGGGTCGCCGCATGTAGAGCGTGTGGGGTCGTCACGATGACGTTCGTGTGCTCGACGAGTGCCGCGGCCTCGTCGGTCGTCTCGATTCGGTGGGCGACGCGGACCACACACGGGCGGAGGGCAGACGGTCTGACGACGCCAACGCTCTGCAGGATCCCCAGCGACTCGAACTTCTGCGCAACCTGATCACGGAGTACGTCCGAGGGGACGACCACGAGCACCTTGGATGGTCGCGCCGCGACCATCCAGGCAACCATGGTCTCCGTCTTGCCCGTACCTGTTGGCATTACGACGACGGCAGGGCCGTCTACCCCTGACGACTGGTATCCGATGATCGAATGCAGTGCAGCCATTTGCGGTCGACGAAGTCCGGCACCCTCGCCGGGGAGTGCGAAGGTGATCGCATCGGCGTACGACCGCGTGACGGCGTCTGGTCCAGTGTTCTCTCGGAGACCCGCCCACGACACCCGCCCAGTCGTAGGCGCGAGTACCGGGAGCACAGCCGTCAACGCGTCGCCTCGGGGACGCGCAGCACCCCGCGCCACAGCCCACGTCCCGCGGGCACTGGACGCAACCTCGTCGACGCCGATGCCACGCAGTTCGATGTCGTCGTGCTCAGGTACGAGGATCTGACGCACCTCATGGGCTCCGATGGTCACGTGCGTGGCCCACACGTTCGCTGTCGAGTACGACACGACGCCTCCCAGCTCATCGCAAGCAGGGTCTGGCTGACCTGGCTCGATGCGTGGATTGTCGCGGATCGACACGAGCCGTCCAAGGACCGGCCCCATTGGGCATACGTACGTGTTGGCCTGACGACTGACAGCCAGGGCGATCGAGCTTGTACGCGGGCCAGTGCTCGCCAAGTCGCGACACCGGTTCCACGCTCACCGTCCGGGTTGCGGCCTGAACGCAGCACCTCACCCTCCTGGGTCTGGGTCGCACTGTCCCGTACATGGACCTGGAGCTGGATCTGTAGAAGAGGCGCGCCGCCGACAGACCGAACTCAACGACGACCGACAAGGTGATCGCGGCGTCATGGCCGGACGCGGTACGCGCGAGACGTCACGGCTCGATCGGGCACTGTTGGCGTGCCGCATTGCGTTCACTCGACCACCGCGGACGGTCTGCCCCGGTCGGCATGCTGTCGTCCGGAAGCGGAGAGCGTGATGGAACATTTGGATGCAAGAGGACAGACGTCCGAGGTGCGGATCGCGTACTGGCGTTCATGGGGCTGGCAGGGCCTCCGGGCCATGATGGAGCCAAGCACTGCAAGGCGTCGCGACCGTTCAACAACCGAGTTGTGCCGTCACGTTGGCTCCTCGCTCGCGGCGATCGGCGGTGGCGGCGGTGCGAGTAACTCAACGGTCCTGAGTGCGACCGCGTGCGAGCACTCCTCGGTGAGCGCGCTCCGCACTCGTTCCACGTCCGTCTGGTTCCACTCAGTCGCGGAAGTGGCGAGGCAGACGGCGTCTGCCCTCAACAGCCTCGCAGCGAGAGCGAGTTTTCTTGCCGTCGCCTTCCGCATGGCCGCCGTCGTGCCGAGGTGGCCTGCACTCTTGGCCTCCACAACGATGACTTCGCCATCAACGTGCGCGAGGAGATCGAACTCCGCTACTGGCTTGCCATCGCGCAGAATCTCCAGCTCCGGGCAATCGTCGTAAGAGACCCTGCGCTGAGCACGCGATGCGAGTTGTTCGCCTGCCAGAAAGGGCACGGCCCCGTCCTGGTTGATGACTTCCCGCAGGGTTGAGTGGAGGTCGTACGTCCACTCCGGCTCCGCGCTCTTGGTAAGCCATGCGTGGGCATTGAGGGCGTTGGATGCGTCGCATCGCGGGCAACGAAACAACTGGCTCAGAGAGTCGACAGAGTGGAAGGAAGCTCTGCGGCAGCTTGTGCACTTCAGAATCAGCCCGCGGCGTGCGAGCTCCGCGGTGCAGAGTCGGTCCAGCAGCTCTCGCACCTCAGGGACAACTGCGTACCCAGCTGCCTTGCCGATCGCTTGAGCCGACAAGTAGGCGCGGTCGCCGTCGAGATCGACGACCCCGTCGACGTGACGCTTGCTCTTGACCCGGACCTGCGACGCTCGACGGTCGAACTGGCGGAGCGCGTGAAGGAACGGGCTGTTCACGAGGTCGGTGAGTGCCTGACGCGAACCCAGCCGAGACGCAACGAACTGCGCCCGTTGACCCGACGCCGAGTGGCGGACCGAGTGGCCCTCCCGGCCAGCCATCGCGTCAGCCCAGTCGCGTAGACCTGGGAATCGGAGGATCGGTCGCGCCAGTCGACCACTCATGACCGCTCCCGCGGCGACGAATCCCTGCGATGCTGGATTGAGCGTCGAACCAAACCGGCTCGCGCGAATAGTCGGTGGCCACTCGTTGTCTGGCGCAAGCAGCGCGCCGGGCGCCAGCCCGCGCCCCGACGGGAATGACTGCGGGCGCGTCTGCACGTCGACGAGCCAGTAGACGGAGTTCAAGATCAGTCCACTCTGCGTCGGCGTCGGCGGCATGAACGACGTCAGCGTTGTCGAAGTGCCGCCAGCGTCGACCCGGACCGGAATGGCCAACTGCGAACCGACACCCTCCTCCAGGTACCGGCTGGCCAGACCCGACTCAAGTGCGGGTGGACCGGTGGTGAACCCCTCGTGCGACCGAGGTTCGTCGTCGATCACTACGACCGGCGCGGATCGCATCAGTGCCGCGAACTGCTCCTCGACTCGGTCCGAGCTGAGCGAGGTCGAGACGAGGTTCAGCTTCTCGCCGACGTGCTCGAGGTCGAGTTGCGTCGACCGGAGGGCACCCGCGAGGTGCGCCTCAGATGAGGGATCACGAAGCACTTCATCCGGTACCCAATGCGCCGTCCGGAGCAGCACGCTGTAGATCGCGGCGAGTGCGAAGTCCGACGCGGTGTCGCCCAAGACGACCGCGATGCGATCGTGCGCGTACCCCTGGACTATCTCCGCCACGCCTGAGTCCAGGCGCGCGAACCAAGTCGGCGCTTGCTCGGGTTCGCCGTCTTCGGCCGCGCCCCCGATCACCAAGTCCGGCGGTGGCGTGGGGGCAAGCCAAGAGCGAGAGCCGAGGGCCCACTTCCACAGTTCGGTGGCCGGTGGCTCGGGGCGAGCGGATGACCCGGACCACTGTGCGGGCGGCAGCCCATGCGTGGCAGACACCCAGAGCGCTCCGTCGCTCGTCCAGCCAGGATCAGGTGCAAGCACGCGCATCGGACCGGTGGGCAAGAACCGCTCGGCCGTGACCAGCCCCGCATACGACTCGACGCCGATGCGGGACTGCAGGTCGGCGCGGTCGGGGTCGTCTCGATACGGGGACCGAAACGGCGTGCATCGCGCTGCGACCAGGAGCCGAGCGGTGTGCCCCTGTCTGGTCGGGCCCGGTACGAAGTTGGGGTTCGCCCGCAGCAACTCTGCGCGCTCATCCCCCTCGAGGAGTCCACCTCTTCCATCGCCGACCTGGACCGAACCGGGCTCCACGGCCTCGAGTTCGGCGAACGTGGGCGCGTAGAGCACGACGTGGTCGGGGTCGTACGCGGCGACAGCGTCGAGCACCAGCGCCTCGACGTGGCCATCTGAGTCGTAGGGCACGAAGACATGCCCACCTCCTGCCCACGTACTCGAGGCGGCAGCGATGGCGAGTCGAGCCCATCGCCGCCAGTTGTCGTCGCCCGAGAACAGGATCGCGACCCGCGGCGGACGCATCGCTGTCTCCAACGTCAGGAACTCGACGGCATCTATCGTCACTGCACCGTCGTACCGCATTCGCCCTGGCACCGGGGGCCTTTCGTAGGTCGTTCGAGGGCGGAGCGGGTGCTGCTACGACACCTCGCCTCGCGCACCCGACCCGTCATCCGTTGATGACGACGGGCCGCCAGGCCGCCTTCACACCGCGCCGCTTCGACTGCGTCACGAGCTCCACCGCCGCGGGAGGAGCCTGGAATGCTCCCGTGACGACCTGGGCGATGTCTGCACCCCCAACGAGCACGATCTGCCCGTCTCCGACCGTCACCGCGACCACAGCGTCACAACGGCCACGTCCAGGCGGCCACGGGCAGCAGCGGGCAGTGTCAGCCGGCCCGCGACGTATCGCGACGGGACCTCGAGCGGACTGGTCGACACACCGACGCTGGCGCAGACACGACCCGGCTCGATGCGGAAGGCGACCGCCACGTCGTCGACCCAGCCCAGCGCTGGAGCCAGCTTCGTGATCGAGAGCCGGTTCTGCGCGCGTCAAGTACGCCACACACCATGCCTCTCGTGACCCCGTCTCGCTCGGCCCACGGGGAAGACTCCTGACCTGCGGTGTGCCAAGACTGCTCACCGGCGGCGACGGGAGCGGCGGCGGTGCCGCGGATCGCGTGCAGGCGCGTCTGGGTGGCGTGGTGAGAGACAAGTCCGTGCACCATGTCCGGACTGGTCCTCGGTAGGACGGGTTCGGCAACTGCCACATCAGTCTCTGGCTCAGAGACGGCGACAAGGGATGGCTGCGCTTGGTCGTCGCCTCCGGACTGTGAGGAGCGCGGAGCGACTGACTCGGCATCCTCGCGGGAACGACAAAGAGTCGGGGACCCTGAGGTCCCCGACTCTCGGTCTCCCTGGAGAACTCCCAAGGATCTGTGCGCGAGGCGGGATTTGAACCCGCACGCCCTTTCGGACACTGGCACCTGAAGCCAGCGCGTCTGCCGTTCCGCCACTCGCGCGCGCCGCAGAACGTTAACACGCCGGAGGCCCCGCCCACGACCACCGCTCCTCCAGAACCTCACCCGCAGGCGCCCACTGCTCACCCGGCGGCGACCCGCTCCGCCGACCAGTGGTCACCACCGAGCCCAAGCACGCGACCACTGGTCACTTGGCCCCACCTCCAGCACCCACATCCCCTCCCAACTGACCAGTGGTCACCACCGAGCCACCGCACGCGACCACTGGTCACTCGGGCCCACCACCAGCACCCCGCACCCCCTCCCCACCGACCACTGGTCACCACCGACCGGGCAGACCTCCCCCCGCCGATACGCGCCGCGCGCACCTCGTCACCCCCACGGGCACCCGTCCAGGCCATGGCACGGATACCATCGACGCGGACCGTCGTCGCACCGCGTCGCACGAGCCGACGAGCACGTGGGACGGGCCTACCGGCCCGACCGTCAGCGGGAGGGAGGTGGCCGTGGGATTCCTCGACAAGTTCGAGAACGGTGTGGAGCGCGTCGTCAACAACGCGTTCGCCCGTGCCTTCCGCAGCGAGGTCAAGCCCATCGAGCTCGCCGACGCGCTGCGCCGTGAGCTGGACGACCGGGCCGCCGTGGTCGGCCGCGACCGCACGGTGGTGCCCAACGAGTTCACCATCGAGCTGTCCACGCCGGACTACGACCAGGTCGAGGCGTGGGGCGCCGAGGCGCTGGCGGAGGAGCTGGCGGCCAACGTCACCGAGCACGCCGGCAGCCAGCACTACGCGTTCGTCGGGCCCGTGACCGTCTCCTTCAGCGAGAACACGGAGCAGGACGCCGGCCGGTTCGCCGTCCACAGCGCGACGGTGCGCGGTGCGGTGGCCCCCGCGACCAACGCGGCACCCAGCCCGCGCCACCCGCTGATCGACATCGACGGGCAGCGGTACATCCTCACCGGCCCGGTCACGGTCATCGGCCGCGGCTCGGAGGCGGACATCATCGTCGACGACCCCGGCGTTTCGCGCCGCCACCTGGAGATCCGGGTGACGCCCGACGGCGTCGTCGCGAGCGACATGGGCTCCACCAACGGCCTGTTCGTCGAGGGGCACCAGGTGCCCGCGGCGACGCTGCTGGACGGCAACACCCTGACCATCGGGCGCACCCGGATCCTGTTCTGGACCGGGGGCGACGCGGACGTGGACGAGTGATGCCGCGGCATGAGTGAGCTCACGATCACCCTGCTGCGCCTGGGGTACCTCGCGCTGCTGTGGTTCCTCGTCCTGTCGGCGATCACGGTGCTGCGCCGCGACCTGTACGGCACGCGGATCATCGACCGGCGCCGCGCGCCCGGCAAGGCCGCGCCCGCGGGCGACGCTCCCGCCGCCGACACGCCCCGTGCCCCCCGGCGCAGCCGCAGCAACGGCGGACCCACCCGGCTCGTCGTCACCGAGGGCCCGCTGCGCGGCACGACGCTGCCGCTGGGCTCGTCGGCCGTCCTCGTGGGCCGCGCACCGAGCTGCACGCTCGTCCTCGACGACGACTACTCGTCCTCACGCCACGCGCGGATCTTCCCCCAGGGCGACCGCTGGTTCGTCGAGGACCTGGGCTCGACGAACGGCACGTTCGTCGGCGAGCAGCGCGTCGACCAGCCCACGCCCGTCCCGACCGGCACCCCCGTGCGCGTCGGGCAGAGCCTCCTCGAGCTGCAGAGGTAGCGCGTGACGGTCGCCCTCCGCTACGCCGCGCGCTCCGACGTCGGCCTCGTGCGCTCCGACAACCAGGACTCCGCCTACGCCGGCCCCCACCTGCTGGTCGTCGCCGACGGCATGGGCGGCCACGCGGGCGGTGACGTCGCCTCGTCCGTCGCGGTCGCCGCGCTCGCGCCCCTGGACGGGGAGTCGCACGGCCCCGACGACGCCCTGGACGAGCTCGAGACCGCCCTCGACGACGCACGCTCCGAGATCATCGCGCGCAGCGACGCCGAGCCGGACCTGGCCGGCATGGGCACGACCGTCACGGCGATCCTGCGCGCGGGCAACAAGCTGGCCATGGTGCACCTGGGCGACTCGCGTGGCTACCTGTTCCGCGACGGCACGCTCACGCAGGTCACCGCCGACCACACGTTCGTGCAGCACCTGGTCGACACGGGCCGCATCACGCCCGAGGAGGCCGAGCACCACCCCCAGCGGTCGGTCGTCATGCGGGTCCTCGGCGACTTCGACACCGACGTGACCGCCGACCTCTCGGTCCGTGAGGCGCGGCCGGGCGACCGGTGGCTGCTGTGCTCCGACGGGCTGTCCGGGTACGTCTCGGCGGAGACCATCGCCGAGACGCTCGCGGAGATCGAGGACGTCGACGCCTGCGCGGACCGGCTCGTCCAGCTGGCGCTGCGCGCCGGTGGCCCGGACAACGTGACGGTCGTGCTCGCGGACGTCGTCGAGCTGGACGACCTGCCCGACGGTGCGATGCCGTCGACCGCGAGCGCGGTGGTCGGTGCGGCCGCGGTGAGCCGCAACCGGCCGTCGGCTGCCGCGGACGGGCCCGCGGCCCGCGCCGCGCGGCTGTCGCACCGTGCGCGCACGTCCGCCGGCCCGCGCGACGACGAGGACGGCCGCGACGAGGACCCCGCGGACGACGACGCCGCGCGACCCGTGACCACGGCCCCGCGCGACGACAGCCCCGACGACGAGGACGAGGACGAGCCCCTCGCGCCGTCCCCCCGCCGCCGCGGGCTCGCGCTCACGTGGGTCACCGTGGGGATCGCCCTCGTCGCGGCCGTCGCCGGCGGCTACGCCTGGACCCAGACGCAGTACTTCGTGGGCGCCCCGGACGGCACCGTCGCGGTGTACCGGGGCATCCCGCAGTCCCTCGGACCGTTGGACCTCGCCTCGCTGGTCGAGACGTCGGAGGTCTCCGTCGACGAGCTGCCCGGCTACCTGCGTGAGCGCGTCGAGCAGACGATCACCGCGGGGTCCCTCGCCGAGGCGCGCCGCCTGGTCGAGATGCTCGCGGACGACGTCGCCGACGACGAGCCGGCGCCCACCCCGTCCGTGACGCCACCCCCGACCCCCGCACCCGTCGACCCCGCCGTCACCGCCCCCGCCGCACCTACCCCCGCCGCCGGTGGGCCGACCCCGGGCCTCCCAACGGTCGCGCCCGCGCTGTGATGGCCAGCGTCCAGCCCCACCGGGTCCGCCCCGGGCGCGGGACCGAGCTGCTGCTGCTCGTCCCGGCGCTCGGCATCGGCATCGCCGGGTACGTCCTGGCCGGCCTGGGTGCGACCGGTGCGGTGCCCCCGCACGTCGTCGCGTACGCGGTCGGCACCACGGTCCTGGCGTTCGCGGTGCACGTCGTGCTGCGCCTGCGGGCGCCGTACGCGGACCCGGTGATCCTGCCCGTCGTCGTCGCGCTCAACGGCATCGGCCTGGCGATGATCTACCGGATCTCGATCGCGTACGCGGCCCGCGACCGGTCCGACGCGGACATCGCCGACCGCCAGCTCGCGTGGACGGCGATCTCGGTCGCCCTGGCGATCGCGGTGCTGCTCCTGCTGCGGGACCACCGCACGCTGCGGCGCTACACGTACACCGCCATGGTCGTCGGTCTCGTGCTCATCGTGCTGCCCCTGGTCCCGGGCCTGGGGCAGACGATCAACGGCGCCCGGATCTGGGTGCGCGTCGGGCCCGTCGGCATGCAGCCCGCGGAGTTCGCGAAGATCGCCCTCGCCGTGTTCTTCGCCGGCTACCTCGTCACGCACCGCGACACCCTGGCCCTGGCGGGCAAGCGGGTCCTCGGGCTGCAGCTGCCGCGGGCGCGCGACCTGGGACCGATCCTGCTGGTGTGGGCGGCGTCGCTCGCGGTCCTCGTGCTGCAGCGCGACCTGGGGACGTCGCTGCTGTTCTTCGGCCTGTTCGTCGCGGTGCTGTACCTGGCGACGGAGCGCACGTCGTGGATCGTCATCGGCCTCGTGCTGTTCGTCGGCGGTGCCGCCCTCGCGGCAGCGACGTTCGGCCACGTGGGCGCACGGTTCGACGTGTGGCTGCACGCGCTCGACGACGACGTCTTCCGGCGCGAGATCGGCGGCTCCGGCCAGCTGGTGTACGGGCTGTTCGGCATGGCCAGCGGCGGCCTGTTCGGCACCGGGCTGGGTCAGGGACGGCCCGACCTCGTGCCGTTCGCGTACTCGGACTTCATCGTCGCGGCCCTGGGCGAGGAGCTGGGCCTGACGGGCCTCATCGCGATCCTCCTGCTGTACACGGTGCTCGTGGAGCGGGGTCTGCGCACCGCCATCGGCGTGCGCGACGGGTTCGGCAAGCTGCTCGCGGGCGGTCTGTCCTTCGTCATCGCGTTCCAGCTGTTCGTGGTCGTCGGCGGAGTGACCCGCCTCATCCCGCTGACGGGTCTGACGACGCCGTTCCTCGCCTACGGCGGGTCGTCCCTCGTCGCCAACTGGATCATCGCGGCCCTGCTGCTGCGCGTCTCCGACGAGGCCCGCCGCCCGGTGCCCGTGGTCCGCGCGATCGCGACGCCGGACATCGGCGTCCCGGTGTCGTCGCCCGGACGGACGCGGCCCGCCGGCAACGGCCGCAGCACGGGCCGCAGCACCGGCCGCACGGGGACCCCCGTCGGGGGGACGCCCGTGGTGGACGCGCCACCGGTGCGCACCTCGGGCGTGACGCCTCCCGCGCGGACGGGTCCGGACCCGGACGACCGGCCCACCGAGCACGTCGGACCCGACGTCCCGGACCGCGACCACCCGCCCGTCGAGCCGCCGGGAGGTGAGAGCCGGTGAACACCCCGCTGCGTCGCCTCGCGACGATCACCCTCGTCATGTTCGTCGCGCTCATGGGCGCGGCCACCTGGGTGCAGTTCTTCCAGGCGGAGTCGCTCAACACCGACCCCCGCAACGTGCGCATGCTCTACCGCGAGCACGGCAACGCCCGTGGCCCCATCGTCGCCGGCGGCGAGGCCATCGCGGTCTCCGTGCCCGTCGACGACCCGTTCGGCTACCAGCGGACGTACCCGCAGGGCGACCTGTACTCGGCGGTCACGGGGTTCTACTCGATCGCGAACGGCAGCACGCAGCTCGAGAAGGCCGAGAACGACCAGCTCACCGGCCGCTCGGACCAGCTGTTCTTCACGCGCATCCGCGACCTGCTGACGGGCAAGAAGCCCGAGGGCGCGGCGGTCGAGACGACGATCCTGCCCGCCGCGCAGCAGGCCGCGCGCGAGGCGATCGGCGACCAGGAGGGCGCGGTCGTCGCCGTCGAGCCGTCGACGGGCCGGATCCTCGCGCTCGTGTCGACGCCCGGCTTCGACCCCAACGCCCTGGCCGTGCACTCCACCAGCGAGGCCGCCGCCCAGTACCGCGCGCTCGACGAGGCCCAGGGCAACCCGCTGCGCTCGAAGGTCATCCAGGAGCGGTTCGCGCCCGGCTCGACGTTCAAGCTCGTCACCGCCGCCGCGGCGCTGGAGTCGGGCAGCTACACGTCCGAGACGCTCGTGCCGTCCCCGGTCGAGCTCCCGCTGCCGCAGACGAGCGCGACCATCGGCAACTTCGGCGGGAGCAGCTGCGGGGGTGAGCAGGTCACCCTGGCCGACGCGCTGCGGATCTCCTGCAACACCGCGTTCGCGAGCCTCGGGATGACCCTCGGTGAGGACGCGATGCGCGAGCAGTCGGAGCGCTTCGGCTTCCTCGACCCGGACCTGACGGTGCCCATGGAGGTCGTGGAGTCGGTGTTCCCGAGCGACCTGGACCCCGCGATGCTCGCGCAGTCCGCGATCGGGCAGCGCGACGTGCAGGCGACCCCGCTGCAGATGGCCATGGTCTCCTCGGCGATCGCGAACGGCGGGCGCCTCATGACGCCGTACCTCGTCGACACGGTCCGCGCCGCCGACCTCACGGTCGTCTCCCGGACCCGGCCCCAGGTGTACTCGGACGCCGTGTCGGCGTCCACCGCGAGCCAGCTGACGCAGATGATGGTGGGTGTGGTCGAGTCCGGCTCCGGACGCTCCGCCCGCATCGACGGTGTGCAGGTCGCGGGCAAGACGGGCACGGCCCAGACCACCGAAGGGCAGGCCCCGCACGCCTGGTTCACCGCGTTCGCGCCGGCGGACGCACCGCGGGTGGCGGTCGCCGTGATCGTCGAGAACGGCGGGAACCTGGGTAACGAGGCGACCGGCGGTGCCGTCGCCGCGCCGATCGCGCGGGCCGTCATCGAGGCGGTGCTCGCGTCATGAGGACGGCACCGGGTGTCGCGCTGGGCGGTGGCCGCTACCGGCTGCTGCGTCGCATCGCCGTCGGCGGCATGGGTGAGGTGTGGGAGGCGAACGACGACTCCCTCGCCCGGGCGGTCGCCGTCAAGGTGCTGCGCAACGAGTTCGCCGGCGACGCGGGCTTCCTCGAGCGGTTCCGCACCGAGGCGCGCAACTCCGCAGCGCTGCACCACCCGCACATCGCCGCGCTCTTCGACTACGGCGAGCAGGACGGGTCGGCGTACCTGGTCATGGAGCTCGTCGTCGGGGAGCCGTTGTCCGACCTCCTCGAGCGCGAGCCGGTGCTGGCGCCGCGGCGGCTGCTGCCGGTGCTGGCCCAGACGGCCCGCGGTCTGCACGCGGCGCACCTGGCCGGGGTGGTCCACCGCGACGTCAAGCCGGGCAACATCCTGCTGGCGCGCTCCGGCAAGGTGAAGATCACCGACTTCGGCGTGTCGCTGGCTGCCGACCAGAAGACCATGACGGCCACCGGCATGGTCATGGGCACGGCGCAGTACCTGTCGCCCGAGCAGGCCGTCGGCCGCCCGGCGACCCCCCTGTCGGACCTGTACTCGCTCGGTGTCGTCGCGTACGAGGCGCTGGCGGGCCGGCGCCCGTTCACGGGGCCGACGGCCGTCGACATCGCCGTCGCGCACGTCAACGACCCGGTCCCGCCGCTGCCCGCGACGGTCGAAAGGCGCCTCGCGGCCCTGGTGATGCGGCTGCTGTCGAAGGAGCCGTCGGAGCGTCCCGCGTCGGGCGAGGAGCTGGCCGGGCTGCTGGACCGCCTGGTGCCGCAGACGCCGCCGTCCGGGGTCGCGGTGCTGGTCAGCAAGCCGACACGCGCCCAGGACCGCCGGAGCCCGGCCGCGCCGCGCACCGCGCCCGACCGGCCCGCGCAGCACGTCGGCACGCCCGGCGCAGCCCCGTCCCACCTCCCCGCCGGGGACGACGCACCCCCGTCGTACCCCCCGTCGCGCCGGGAGCGCGCGGGCCGCGCACCGGCCCACGACGAGAGCACGCGGCGTGGCCGGCACGGCTCACCGCCGGCACGTCCGCTCGACGCGGCGACCACCTGGGTCCGCCGGCTGCGGCTGCCCCTGGTCACGCTGGTCCTGGTGCTCGTCGCCCTGCTCGGTGCTGCGCTGGCCGACCGGCTCCTGGGTGCCGCCCCCGCCGACCCGCGCGGGCAGGCGGTGACCGCCGAGTACCCTCGTGGCGGCCTGCAGGGTGGGATGATCGCCGCAGAACCGACCCGGGACGGCGATGCCGTCCCCACAGACGGGACACGGGCACACACCGATGGCCCGCGACCGACGGAAGTGAAGGACCTCTAGTGGTGGACGACGGATCCCGCATCCTTGCCGGCAGGTACGAGGTCGGCGAGCTCATCGGGCGCGGCGGCATGGCCGAGGTGCACATCGGGCACGACACGCGACTGGGACGCACGGTCGCCATCAAGATCCTGCGCTCCGACCTCGCCCGCGACCCCTCGTTCCAGAACCGGTTCCGGCGCGAGGCGCAGTCGGCCGCGGCGCTCAACCACCCTGCGATCGTCGCCGTGTACGACACGGGCGAGGACGTCTTCACCGAGCCCACCGGCACGGTGGCGCACGTGCCGTTCATCGTCATGGAGTACGTCGAGGGCCACACGGTGCGCGACATCCTGCGCGACGGGCACGCCGTGCCCATCGACGAGGCCGTCGAGATCACCGCGGGCGTGCTGTCCGCGCTGGAGTACTCGCACCACGCGGGCATCGTGCACCGTGACATCAAGCCGGCGAACGTCATGATCACGCCGACGGGCGCGGTGAAGGTCATGGACTTCGGCATCGCCCGCGCCGTCGCTGACTCCGCCGCCACCATGACGCAGACGCAGGCCGTCATCGGCACCGCGCAGTACCTCTCGCCCGAGCAGGCGCGCGGCGAGCAGGTCGACACCCGCTCCGACCTGTACTCCACGGGCTGCCTGCTGTTCGAGCTGCTCACGGGTCGGCCGCCGTTCGTCGGCGACTCCCCCGTCGCCGTCGCGTACCAGCACGTGCGCGAGATCCCGCCGGTCCCCAGCACCATCGCCTCCGACGTCCCCGAGGCCCTGGACCGCATCACCCTCAAGGCGCTCGCCAAGGAGCGGGACGCCCGCTACTCGACGGCCGCCGAGTTCCGCTCCGACCTCGAGGCCGTCCTGCGCGGCGGTCACGTCAACGCCCCCTCCGTGGGCGCGGCCCTCGCGGCCGTGCCCGCCACCGAGGCGACCCAGGTCATGGCACCGCCCGTGGCGACGACCCAGGCGATGCCGCCCGCGTCGGCCCCGTGGGGTGCCACCGGGCTGGCGACCGCCACGTCGGACCAGGAAGCGGACGAGGAGGAGCGCAAGCGGCCCTGGCTCATCTGGGTCCTCGCCGCCGTGGCGCTGCTGGCCGTGGGCGGGATCATCTGGGCGGTCGTGGCGAACAGCGGCCCGCCGCCCGCGACGACGGTCCCGGTCCCGAACGTCGAGGGTCTGTCCGAGGCCGAGGCGCTGCAGGAGATCCGTGACGCGGACCTCCTCCCCAAGCCACTCCAGGAGCCCAGCGACCTCGCGGCAGGCCTCGCGACCCGCACGGACCCGGTGGCGGGCACGGACGTGGCCAAGGAGTCCGAGGTCAGGGTCTACATCTCGACCGGTCCGGCCGAGGTCACCGTCCCGGACGTGACGGGCATGACCGAGGCGGAGGCGGCCGCGGCTCTCGAGGCCGTGAACCTCAAGGTGTCGCCGACGCGGCAGAAGGAGGACGTCGCGACCGTCGAGGAGGGCCGGGTCACCAAGACCGAACCGGCCGCGAACAGCCCTGCCAAGCCCGGCGACTCGGTCACGCTGTTCGTGTCGTCCGGCAACGTCATGGTCCCGAACGTCACGGGCCAGAACGTCGAGGTCGCGACGGAGGCCCTGGCCGCCGTCAACCTGCGCGTCAACACCCGCGAGGTCGAGTCGACGGAGCCCGAGGGCAACGTGGTCTCCCAGGACCGCGCGGAGGGCGACATCGTGCCGCAGGGCACGGTCATCAACCTCTCCGTCGCGGCGCCGCCGAGCACCGCCGTCGTCCCGACGAACCTGCGGGGCCTGAGCTACGACGCGGCCGTGCAGGCCCTCCAGGCCGTCGGGCTGACCAACGTCAAGCGTGAGGACGTGGAGTCCGACGAGGCGGCCAACACCGTCGTGTCGTCCGACCCGGGCGGCGGGACGCAGATCGCCAAGGAGCAGCAGGTCACGCTGCGCGTCGCCCGCGGACCGCGGGGCGGCGGGGGCGGGCAGCCCTCCCCGACCGCGTCACCCACGCAGCCCGCCGACGACTGACGACGCACGACCGACGACGCACGGACGCGAACGCCCCCGGCCGCGAGGCTCGGGGGCGTTCGTGCTCAGTGCGTACGTGCGCGGCGTCGCTCAGAGCCGGACGAGCGGGTGCAGCCCTTCCGAGCGCTCGACGGCGTCGGTGGCGCCGCACAGCTCGAGCCAGTTCGCGAGCAGGCGGTGGCCGCCCTCGGTGAGCACCGACTCGGGGTGGAACTGCACGCCGTGCAGCGGCAGCTCGCGGTGCTGCAGGCCCATGATGATCCCGTTCGCGCGGGCCGTGACGACCAGCTCGTCGGAGAACGTCCCGTCGACGACGGCCAGCGAGTGGTAACGCGTCGCCGTGAACGGCACGGGCAGCCCCGCGAGGACGCCCTGGCCGCCGTGCTCGACCTCGCTCGTCTTGCCGTGCATCAGCTCGGGCGCGTGCGTCACGGTCCCGCCGAAGACCTCGCCGAGGGCCTGGTGGCCGAGGCAGACGCCGAGCATGGGGGTGCCGGCGGCCGCGCAGTCGCGGATCACCTGCGTGCTGGCGCCGGCGGCGGCCGGGGCGCCGGGCCCGGGTGAGACGAGGACGCCGTCGTACCCCGCCCGCTCGGCCGCCGACGGGACGGCGTCGTTGCGGACGACCTCCGTCTTGGCACCGAGCTGGTCGAGGTAGCCGACGATCGTGTAGACGAACGAGTCGTAGTTGTCGACGACCAGGATCCGCGTCATCACTCACCCACCGTGGTCTCGTTGAAAGGCATGTAGGGCGCCACCGCGGGGTAGACCCACAGGAAGCACGCGGCCAGCGCGGCTGCGGCCAGCAGCACGGCGAGCACCAGGCGCACGGGCGTCGGGCCCGGCAGGTGCCGCCACAGCCATCCGTACATCATGTGCCTCCCGTCGTCGTGCGCCCAGCCCGGTCCCGACTGGCGGTCACCCGCGCTGTCACCCGAGCCGTCACCCGAGCAGCTCGGCGGGCGTGCCGTCGGCCGTCGCCGCCCAGTACTCGAAGACGCCGTGGACGACGTACCGCTCGCGCGCCGAGAACATCGGGTGGCACGTCGTCAGGGTGATGAACCGCTCCGTCGGTGCGACGCCCGGCTCGTTGGGCACCGGCGCGATCACGCGCACGTCCTTCGGCAGGACGACCTCCGTCGACGTCACCCGGTACACGTACCAGGCGTCGGTGGTCCACACGACGAGCGGGTCGCCGACCTGCAGCTCCTCGATGCGGTTGAACGGCTTGCCGAACGTCACGCGGTGACCGGCGAGCGCGAGGTTGCCGACGCCGCCCGGCATGGCCGTGCCCTCGTAGTGGCCGATGCCGAGCACGTCGAGCACGGTGCGGCGGTCCGTCCCCTGGCTGATGGGGCGCGCCGGCTCGCCCACCCAGCGCGGCACGGTCAGCGTCGCGAAGGACGCGGCGTGCGCCGGCTCCGCGAGCACGGGCGGCTCGCCGGGCTGCGGCTCGGCCACGCCGTCGTCGCGCTCCACGGTGGCCGTCGGCGCGCCGAGGTCCCGCACGATCTCCGCCTGCGCGCGGTCCCCCTCGACGTCGGTCCACCACAGCTGCCACACGAGGAACCCCAGCAGCAGCACGCCGAGCGTGATGAGCAGCTCGCCCAGCACCCCGATCGCGCCGTACGCGACCGACGCACCCCGGCGCGGGCGCGACGTGCGGGCGTGCGCCGGCGGGAGCACCACGCGCGGCGTGGTCACAGGCGTCTCCCCGCGGGCGCGGACGACGGCACGGTGACGACGGGCGCGGCCGGCTGCGGCCCGCCGGCCTTCGCGTCGTCACCGCCGTCCGTCGGCACCGTCGGCGCCGGGGCGGGCAGGCCGGGGAGCACCTCGACGTCGTCGGGCACCTGCGCCCAGGACAGCTCCGTCGCGCCGGAGTACGCGGGCAGCTCGACGCTGTCGCGGTCCTCGACCTCCCAGCCCAGCCCGAGCTCCCCCGCGTCGCGCACGTAGCTGCGGACGGCGGGGTCCTCCCCCAGCGCGTTGCGGAGCTGACCGGGGTCCCCGACGACGGTGATGACGAACGGCGGCGAGTACATGCGCCCGTGCAGCCGCAGCACGTTGCCCTGGCACTGCACGCCGGTCGTCGACACGACGCGCTGGTCCATGAGGCCCATCGCCTCGGCCCCGCCGGCCCACAGGGCGTTCATGACGGACTGGATGTCCTGCTGGTGCACGACCAGCAGGTCCGCGTTGACGTCGTCGCGCCGCGTGTCGACCGGGGCGTCGTCGAGCGAGACGACGAGACCGCGCCCGGTGACGGGTGACGAGCCGGCGGCGACGACCTCGCCGGGGTCGGGGGCGACCTCGGGACGCCCCGCCAGCGCGTTCTGCTCGGCGGTGAGCGCCTCCACCTCGGCCCGCAGCTCGTCGACCTCGGCGGACAGCCGCTCGACCGTCGCCGCCTGCTGCTGCGTGAGCTCCTGGAGGTCCTGCGGGTGCCGCGCGTCGTCCGCGCCGGCGCTGCGGGCGTTGACGGTGAAGAGCATCCCGGACATCCCCAGGACGAGCCCCACGGCACCGGCGCCGCGAGCCAGACCGCGGCGGCGCGGTCCGCGGCTCGGTGGGGTGGCGTTCTCGGGCACAGCCACTCCCTCCGCACGGTCCCCGCACGGCCCGCGGGACGACAGCACTACGCTAGGTCACGTTCGGCGGCACGCCGACACCGGTGAGCAGGTCGATCACGCCGGACACCCGGTCGGCGCACGCGCGGTCGACCCGGTGGTGTCGATGCCACGCCCGCTCACCGCACCGTCGCAGACAGGAGCCCCGCCCGTGCCCGAGTCGAAGCCGCGCAAGAAGGCGACGTACACCCCGCCGCCGACGAAGGCGTCCGCGCCCAAGCCGCTGCCGCGCTGGTTCCTGCCCGTGTCACTGGGCCTGATGATCCTCGGCCTCATCTGGCTGGTGGTCACGTACCTGTCCCCCGGTGCCGGCTACCCGGTCCCCGGGATCGGCCAGTGGAACCTCGCCATCGGCTTCACGATCATCATCGTGGGCTTCGGCATGCTGACCCGCTGGCGCTGACGTCCCCGGCGTCCGCCGACGACCCTCACGAGGCTGTGTGCACCGCGCGTGCACACAGCCTCGTCCACAACCGGCCACGTTCGGTGTCCACAGGCGGTGCACAGACCTGTGGAAAACTACACCGGTGTAATTCCACAGGTGTGAGCAACTCTGGGGAGCGTCACGCCAGCCCGTAGGCGGCGTACATCGACCACGTGGCGCCGACCAGCACGACGAGCGTCACCAGCGGTGCCGCCCACCCCACCAGCCCTCGCCGCTCCCGCGGGGCGTACGCGAACGCGGCCCCCAGGAGTGCTCCGACGAGGAGCCCGCCGAGGTGCGCCTGCCAGGCGATCCCCGGCAGCACGAAGCCGAGCACGCCGTTGAGGACGATGATGCCGAGGATGGGTCCCGCGTCGCGTCCCATGCGGCGGAGCACCACCAGGACCGCGCCGAAGAGGCCGAACACGGCCCCGGAGGCGCCGACCATCGGCGTCAGCCACGTGCCGGTCGCGGGTGCCAGCAGCACGGCACCCACCGAGCCGCCGAGCGCGCTGAGCAGGTAGAGCGTCGCGAACCGCGCACGCCCGAGGGTGCTCTCGAGGTACGGCCCCACCATCCACAGCGCGATCATGTTGAACAGGATGTGGAACACCTGGCCCGGCGAGTGCAGGAACGCCGCCGTCAGGAAGCGCCACGGCTCCACCGAGCCCGCCACCGGGCTGAACGCCCACCGGGACGTCCAGGCCGGCACGGTCAGCTGCAGCAGGTACGACACCGCGCACAGCCCGATGAACGTCAGCGTGACGACGGGGCGCCCGCCGCGCACGCGCCCACCGAGGACGGTGCGCCCGTCACGCGCGCCCTGCGCCGCCTGCGCCACGCAG
Source organism: Cellulomonas wangsupingiae (assembly GCF_024508275.1). Lineage (NCBI taxonomy): Bacteria > Bacillati > Actinomycetota > Actinomycetes > Micrococcales > Cellulomonadaceae > Cellulomonas > Cellulomonas wangsupingiae. The sequence continues at coordinate 21,879 of NZ_CP101989.1, read as the reverse complement.
TCGACGCAGTGCACGCCGACCGGTGCGGGGCGCTGGCACTCCGGGCACGCCGGGCGCCCGCACCGCTGGCACCGCACGTAGGCCACGCGGTCCGGGTGGCGCGGGCAGACCGGAGGCTGCGCCGCGTCGTCACCCGGCACAGCGGGCGGCCCCGCGACGGGGCCGCCCGGCACGTGGGAACCGCTGATCTCAGTCCTCCACCGTGATCGACGTGATGGTGACGTCCTCGACCGGACGGTCGCCCGGACGCGTGCGCACGGCGGCGATGGCGTCGACGACCTTGCGGCTCTCCTCGTCCGCGACCTTGCCGAAGATCGTGTGCTTGCCGTTCAGCCACGTCGTCGGGGCGACGGAGATGAAGAACTGCGAGCCGTTGGTCCCGCCGACCTTGCCGGTCACGGGGTTGAGCTGCTTGCCGGCGTTGGCCATGGCGAGCAGGTACGGCTCGGAGAAGGTCAGCTCGGGGTGGATCTCGTCGTCGAACTGGTAGCCCGGGCCGCCGCGGCCGGTGCCGAGCGGGTCCCCGCCCTGGATCATGAATCCGGGGATCACCCGGTGGAAGACGACGCCCGAGTACAGGGGGTCCGTGCGGGGCGCGCCGGTGGACGGGTCGGTCCACTCGATGGTGCCCTTCGCCAGCCCGACGAAGTTCTCGACGGTGCGCGGCGTGTGGTTCTCGTAGAGCTCGACCCGGATGTCACCGGCGGACGTGTGGATGGTCGCGAACATGCCTCCAGTCTGGCACCCGTCACCGACGCCGCACTGCGGCACGTCACAGGATTCGCGCCGGGCGAACCACCCCTGTGCACCGGGCACGAGAGCCGCAGCGGTGGCAGAGTGTGAGGTCACAGCGTCGAGCAGCATGTGAGAAGACGTCAGCAGCAGCAGCCGAGACCAGCCGAGACAGCGCGGGAGTCGCAGATGACCCATCGTCCGAAGATCGACGTGGACACCGAACGCCTCAAGGGACAGGCAGCCGGGCTCGGCGCCTCGCTCGCCGACGGCGCCAGGTACGGCGCCACGAAGGCAAGTGACGCCGCCGGCCAGGCCAAGGACTGGACGACGCCGAAGGTCGAGGCCTTCGTCGCGTGGCTCGTGCCGCAGGTGGAGCACCTGTACAAGGAGAGCGTCAAGACCGCCGCGCCGCAGGTGGAGAAGGCCGCGAAGCTGGCGACGCCGGCCATCGACACCGCGCACGACAAGCTGGTCGACGACCTCATCCCCCAGCTCGTCGCCGCGGTGAACCTGGCCGCCGCGCGGGCGGGTGCGCAGGTCGAGCACGCGGCGGACGTCGCCGCGACGCAGGCGGGCAAGCACTCCAAGAAGGTCGCCAAGGCGGCGAAGAAGGCCGCCAAGGAGGCCGCCAAGGCGGACCGCAAGCACTCGGGCGTCAAGGTGTTCTTCCTGGTCGCAGGGCTCGTGGGTGCCGGTGCCGCGGCGTTCTCGTGGCTCCGCTCGCGATCGACCACGGACCCGTGGGCCGAGCCGTGGGAGCCTGCCGACTCGCTCGGCGGCGAGTCCCTCAAGGCTCGCGCGAACACGGCCACGGCGGACCTGTCCGACGCCGTGGGCAACGCCGCCGACGCGGTCGGCGAGGCGGCCGGTTCCGCGGTGGCCAAGGGCCGCGACGCCGTGGGCAAGGCGGCGGAGGCCGTCGGCCACGCGACCGAGGAGCTCGGGGACAAGGCCAAGGAGGCCCGCGACGCGGCGCAGGAGACCGCCCGCCGGGCGACGCGCCGCTCGACCCCGAAGACGCCGGACGAGGGCGAGACGCCCGCGTCCTGACACGCGACCACGCTCGCTGCCGCCGGCCCCGGCCCGTCGATGACGGACCGGGGCCGGCGCACTTCTCTGCCTAAGCGTTTTGGGCGTTGACCGCCACCCGCGCCCTCAGCACGATCGGCGCAGGCCCCCACCGTCACGTGCGACGTCGTCGCGCGACGGGCGGAGCCTGTGGGAGCGCTCCACCGGCGCCCCTTCGTCGAAGGGAAGTGCCATGCCACGCACCCCCACCCGCCGCGCGCAGAGCCGCGCGCTGTGGGCCGGAGCCGCCGTCGTCGCGGTCGTCGCCGGAGCCGTCACGCTGCCTGCGCAGGACGCCCAGGCCGCCCCCGCGTACAACTACGCCGAGGCGCTGCAGAAGTCGATGTTCTTCTACCAGGCGCAGCGCTCGGGCGACCTGCCGGCCGACTACCCCGTCTCGTGGCGCGGCGACTCCGCCCTCGACGACGGCAAGGACGTCGGCAAGGACCTGACCGGCGGCTGGTACGACGCCGGCGACCACGTGAAGTTCGGCCTGCCGATGGCCTTCACCGCGACGATGCTGGCGTGGGGCGCCATCGAGAGTCCCGCCGGGTACACGCAGGCGGGCCAGACCGACGAGCTGCGGGACAACCTGCGCGCCGTCAACGACTACTTCGTCAAGGCGCACACGGCACCCGACGAGCTGTACGTGCAGGTCGGCAAGGGCGACGACGACCACAAGTGGTGGGGCCCCGCCGAGGCGATGACGATGGCCCGACCGGCGTACAAGATCACCGCCGCGTGCCCCGGGTCCGACGCCGCAGCCGAGACGGCGGCCGCCATGGCCTCCGCGTCCATCGTCTTCCAGGGGTCCGACGCCGCCTACTCCGCGACGCTCCTGACGCACGCGAAGCAGCTCTACTCGTTCGCCGACACGTACCGCGGCAAGTACTCCGACTGCGTGACCGACGCGCAGTCGTTCTACAAGTCGTGGTCCGGCTACCAGGACGAGCTCGTCTGGGGCGCGTACTGGCTCTACAAGGCCACCGGCGACGCGACGTACCTGGCCAAGGCCGAGGCGGAGTACGACAAGCTCAGCAACGAGAACCAGACGTCGACCAAGTCGTACAAGTGGACCGTGGCCTGGGACGACAAGTCGTACGCGACGTACGCGCTGCTCGCGATGGAGACGGGCAAGCAGAAGTACGTGGACGACGCGAACCGCTGGCTCGACTACTGGACCGTGGGCGTCAACGGCGCGCGCGTGAACTACTCCCCCGGCGGCATGGCCGTCCTCGACTCGTGGGGTGCGCTGCGGTACGCCGCCAACACGTCGTTCGTCGCCCTGGTCTACAGCGACTGGCTCACCGACACCACGCGCAAGGCCAGGTACCACGACTTCGGCGTCCGGCAGATCCACTACGCGCTGGGCGACAACCCCCGCAAGTCCTCGTACGTCGTGGGCTTCGGTGCCAACCCGCCGAAGAACCCGCACCACCGCACGGCCCACGGGTCCTGGCTGGACTCGCTGAAGGACCCGGTCGAGACGCGGCACGTGCTGTACGGCGCGCTCGTGGGCGGGCCCGGCTCGGCCAACGACGCCTACACCGACGACCGCGGGGACTACGTCGCCAACGAGGTGGCCACCGACTACAACGCCGGGTTCACCGGTGCGCTGGCGTACCTGGCGGCCGAGTACGGGGGCACGCCGCTCGCGTCCTTCCCCCAGCCGGAGGAGCCGGACCAGGACGAGCTGTTCGTCGAGGCCAAGCTCAACCAGCCCGCGGGCGGCACGTTCACCGAGGTCAAGGCGATCATCCGCAACCGGTCGGCGTTCCCGGCCCGCTCGCTGACGAACGCGTCGATCCGGTACTGGTTCACGCTGGACGCCGGCGTGCCCGCGTCGGCCGTGACCGTGTCGACCAACTACAGCGAGTGCGGCACGACGCCCGCGAAGGTGGTCCACGCCGGCGGCAGCCTGTACTACGCCGAGCTGAGCTGCGCGGGGCAGAACATCCACCCCGGTGGGCAGTCGCAGCACCGGCGTGAGATCCAGTTCCGGGTGGCCGGCGCCGCCGGGTGGGACGCGACGAACGACCCGTCGTTCGTCGGCCTGCCGGCCACGGGGGACCCGGTCAAGACGACGGGGATCACGCTGCACGAGGCCGGCACCCGCGTCTGGGGCACCGTCCCGGACGGGACGGGGCCGACGCCCACGCCGACGGTGTCGCCGACGCCGTCCGTGTCGCCCACGCCGACGGTGTCGCCGACGCCCAGCGTGTCGCCGACGCCCAGCGTGTCGCCGACGCCCACGCCCGGCTCCGGCCCGGCGGCGTGCGCCGTGACGTACTCGGCGAACAGCTGGAGCTCGGGCTTCACCGCGTCGCTCCGGCTGAAGAACAACGGCTCGACGAGCCTGACCTGGTCCCTGGCGTTCGACCTCACGGCCGGGCAGAAGGTGCAGCAGGGCTGGAGCGCGACCTGGTCGCAGACGGGCACGAGGGTCACGGCCACCGGCTCGGCGTGGAACGCCACGCTGGCGCCCGGCGCGTCGGTCGACCTCGGTTTCAACGGCTCGCACACGGGCCAGAACCCGGCCCCGACGTCGTTCACGGTGAACGGCGCCACCTGCGCGGCCGGGTGACAGACGGGTCCCGGTCCGGCTCGACCCCCGACGTCGCCGGACCGGGACCGATCCAACCCCCGGGCGGGCGGCCCGTTCCGCCCGTCCGGGCTGGTGTCCGACGCGGGGGCGGTCGGACACCGCACGAGGGCGCCGCGCGATGCGCGGCGCCCTCGTCGCGTCCCCGGGCGCGGCCTACCCGTCGCCGGGTGACCACTGGTCAGTTGGGAGACCCGATCGAGCACCACAGACCCACCAACTGACCACTGGTCACCCGGAGGACCCCTCGGTGACCACTGGTCAGCTGCGCGTCCTCCACCGCCCGCCCTCACGCTCAGGGTGGGTCGTCCGCGTCGGGTTGACCCCGTACCGGCGACCGGGGACGCTGCGGGCATGGACGACTCCCCCGCGACGCAGACCTCCCCGGCGGTGCCGGTGACGCTCACCGACGAGCAGGTCTGGCCGCTGACCGGGCTGCGCGTGATCAGCGGGGACCTCGAGCTGCGGGCGCCGGACGACCGGATGCTGCTCGACCTGGCCCGGCTCGCCGCCCAGGGTGTGCACCAGCCGGACTACATGCCCTTCCTGGTGCCGTGGACGCGCGGCACGCCGGTGCAGGTCGCCCGCAGCGTGATGACGTACCAGTGGGGCCTGCGCCAACGTACAACGCCGTGGGACTGGGCGATCGAGCTGGCCGTGGTGCGCGACGGTGAGCCGTTGGGGACGCAGGGCGTGTACGCCAAGGACTTCCTGGTGACGCGGACGGCCGCGACGGGCTCGTGGCTCGGTCTGCGGCACCAGCACGGCGGCGTGGGCACGCGGATGCGGCTGCTCGTCCTGCACCTGCTCTTCGAGGGGTTCGACGCCCGGCACGCGACCAGCTCGGCTTTCGTCGACAACCCCGGCTCCTCGGGCGTCAGCCGCAAGATCGGCTACCGGCCCAACGGCATCCTGCACCAGGCACGCGAGGACGGGCCGATCGACAGCCAGCTGTTCGTCCTCGACCGTGCCGACTGGGACGCCCGGCCGGACGAGCTGCGCCTCGACGTCCGGATCGAAGGACTCGGCCCGGTGCGCGAGCAGCTCGGCATGGTCTGACGCGCAGACACCTGCCGCCCCGTCACGGCCAGAAGTCCCTGCGCAGGACCGCCGTCGCGCAGTAGCGTCCCGGCATGCTCCTCGCCGACCTGCAGGCCCGGGTACGCATCGCACTCACCACCACTCTCGTCGACGAGTGGACGCTGTTCGCGCCGTCCGCCGGCACGAGCCGTCCCTCCGAGAGGACCATCTCGTTCCACCTCGGCTGGTCGCTGCGCTCCATGATCGAGAAGACGTGGGACGTCGACGCGGAGTACGACCGCTCGGGCATGGTGCTGGAGTCGTCCGTGCGCCTCGACGGGACGACCCACCGGCCGCCCCACCTGATCGTGCACCAGCGCGGCCGCCTGGGGCCGGAGCACAACCTGCTGCTGGTCGAGCTCACGGCCGACGCGGCGACCGCGGCCCCCGGGACGGCCGACCTGACCGCGGCGCGGGCCATCCAGCGACGGTTCGGGTACCGCTACGCCGTCGTCCTGGACCTGCAGCTCGACGACGACGGCCCGACGGCCGAGGTGCGGCCCCACTGGCACTGGGCGACGCTCGAGGACGGTACGACCACCGACGAGCCGCGGCCGGTCTACACCGACGACGTCCTCGCCGACATCCTCCGCCGGGCACGCGGCGGCGTCCGCGCCTGACGTCGGACAGGACCGACCCCCGGACACGACGAGGGCCGCGCAGCAGTGCTGCGCGGCCCTCGTGGGCGTCAGTCAGACCCGTGCAGGCACGGGGACGACGGTGTGGATCAGAGCGGACGGATGTCCGACGCCTGCAGGCCCTTGGGGCCCTGCGTGACCTCGAACTCGACCTGCTGGTTCTCCTCGAGCGTGCGGAAGCCGCCCGTCGAGACGATCGCGCTGAAGTGTGCGAACACGTCGGCGGAGCCGTCCGAGGGGGAGATGAAGCCGAAGCCCTTCTCCGCGTTGAACCACTTCACGGTGCCGGTGGTCATGATGTCTTCTCTCGTTCGGTCGGTCGGCGCGCTGGTGCGGCGCCGGTTGCCACGCCCCGAGGGGCGCAGACGGTGAAGGGTCGACGTGCGACGTGCCCGGTGGGGGCGGGTGCGGGCCGGTGCCAGGAGGCACGTCGCACGGTCGAACGTCGGGGCGATGCCCACGTGCCGCGTCCAGCGGTCGTGGGCATGGAAGCCGTCGGGGTCACGGACGATCAGCCCGGCGTACTCACCGTCGACGGTCCCGACCCACAGGTCGTCGTCGACGGACCGCCAGACGGCGTCCGTTCCTGAGCTCTCGTCGATCGCAGCAGCGACCGGCCGGTGCTCGAAGGTGGTGTGTGTGATGTTCTCTGCTTCCGCTCCGCCCCCTGTGGGCGGAGATCCTGGCCGGCAGCGGCGCTGCCGGGTGCGTATGGTTCTCGCTTCGATGCTGAGAGACCGAAGAGCGCCGCGGACGTGTTCGCGCGGCTTGACGCAGCAATGACTGTACACCACATCTGCCGTGGCTCGTGCACGGTGCCCGGCACCCGTCGGTCGGACGGGTACCGGACGCCGCATTCGTGCAGGTCAGCCCTTCACACACACGATCGTGCGCAGTCGTGCGACGACCTCCACGAGGTCCGACTGCGCCGCGATCACCTGGTCGAGGTCCTTGTACGCACCGGGGATCTCGTCGAGGACGCCGACGTCCTTGCGGCACTCGACGCCCGCGGTCTGCGCCGCGAGGTCGTCGAGCGTGAAGGTCCGCTTGGCCGCCGCACGGGACATGCGCCGGCCGGCGCCGTGGGACGCCGACCAGTACGACGCCGGGTTCCCCAGGCCCCGCACGATGTACGAGCCCGTGCCCATCGACCCCGGGATGAGGCCTACGTCGCCCGCGCCGGCCCGGATCGCGCCCTTGCGGGTGACGACCAGGTCGGCGCCGTCGATGTGCTCGGTCGCGACGTAGTTGTGGTGCACGTTCGCGACCTCCTCGAAGACGACGTCACGGTCCGCGAACGTGGCCCGGACGGCGTCGACGAACAGCGTCATCATCACCGCACGCGACCGCGCCGCGTACTCCTGCGCCCACCACAGGTCGTGCAGGTAGGCGTCCATCTGGGGCGTGCCCGCGAGCAGGACCGCCAGGTCCCGGTCCACCAGGCCCTGGTTGTGGGGAGCCCTTTGGCGACGGCGACGTGCACCTCCGCGAGCGACTTGCCGATGTTCCGCGAGCCGGAGTGCAGCTGCAGCCACACGCCGTCGTCGTCGTCCAGGCACACCTCGAGGAAGTGGTTGCCGCCGCCCAGCGAGCCGAGCTGACGCCGCGCACGGGTCTCCAGGTCGCGGACACGGGGTGTCAGGGACCCGAACCGCGCCCAGAACGCGTCCGCGCCCCGCAGTGCCTCCGCGGTCCGCGCACGCGCGCCGATCGGGCGCAGCCGACGCAGGTCGACCGCCTCGTCGTGCGAGCGGAAGCCGACCGGGATGCGGGACTCGACCGCGGACCGCAGCGCGTGCAGGTCGTCGGGCAGGTCGTCGGCCGTCAGCGACGTCCGCACCCCGATCATCCCGCAGCCGATGTCGACGCCCACCGCGTTGGGCGACACGGCGTCGCGCATCGCGATGACCGAACCGACGGTCGCCCCCTTGCCGAGGTGGACGTCGGGCATCACGCGCACCCCGTGCACCCACGGCAGGGCGGCGATGTTGCGCAGCTGCTGCAGGGCGGCGGGCTCGACGTCCTGCTCGTGGGCCCACATGAGCGTAGGTGCGACGGCACCGCGCAGGGCGACGGGGAACGTGCCGGTCACGACTTTCCTCCTCGGTCGTCGCCCGGGGTCGCCGGGCGGAGGACCCGGCGGACGTGTCCCGGCGGGCCACGCAGGAGGATCCCCGTCTCACGGGACCCGTGTCGTGCTCATTTCGTGTCGGCACGCCGTGCGAGGTGCGCGATCGCCTGCGGCCTGTGAGGCTCGTTCCTGGACGAGGGGAGGTCAGGACGTGGTGGACAGCAGGCTGGACCGACTGGAGCTGACGGACGAGGACGCAGGGCTGCCGGTGCGCCTCCCGCCCGAGGGGTTCGCGCCCGTGCGGCGCTGGGCGCTCGCATCGACCTCGCAGCTGCGCACGCTGCGGCACGAGCTCGCCGACGAGATCGGCGGCCACGCCGCGGGTGCCCGGCAGGACCTCGGGTCGACGCCCGACAAGCTGGTCCTCATCGCGACCGAGCTCGCGGCGAACGCCCTCACGCACGGGGTCCCGCCGACGACCGTGGCGCTGTCGCGGACGGACGAGCAGTGGCTCCTCGACGTGGCGGACCACGACCCGGGGTCGCAGCCGGTCTACGCCGGCACGCGCATCACCGGCGCCGGGGGACTGGGCCTGCACCTGGCGCGGCAGCTGTCGCTGAAGGTCGGCTGGTACGCCACGGACGAGGCCAAGAACATCTGGGCGACGTTCCCCGCGCAGTGAGCCGTCCGGGCACGTGCAGAACGACGCAGGACGTCAGTGTCCTGCGTCGTCCGCCGACGTGGAGCCAAGGGGACTCGAACCCCTAACCCCCTGCTTGCAAAGCAGGTGCGCTACCAATTGCGCCATGGCCCCCGGTCGGGCGAGCGGTCACTCGAAGGTGTCGGTGACCTCTGCCCACAGGTCCCGCTCGTCGCGGTCCTGCGCGTACTTCTGCCAGGCGACGTAGCCGACAGCCGCGACCGCGGCCAGGAGCAGGAGCTTCTTCATCGGTTCCCCCGTCTCGGGTGGGTGCCGGCAGACCGCGGAGCACGCGGTGCGTGCCTGCAGAGTGGGCCTAACAGGACTTGAACCTGTGACCTCTTCCTTATCAGGGAAGCGCTCTAACCGTCTGAGCTATAGGCCCGTGACACGTCCGACCGGTTCGATCCTCGGGGGATCCGCACCGGGTGGGCGCGACGGTCGAGACTACCCCAGGCGAGCCGCCGCGCCCAAACCGGTCGCGTCGGCGTCGGGGTGTCCCGGACGGCTCACTCGTCCGTCATCGTCACGTGCACGCCGCCGACGAGCGCCGCCACGATGTTGTAGAGGAACGCGCCGATGGTCGCGAGCGCCGTGAGCAGGAAGACGTCGATGACGCCGACCAGCGTGGCAGCCGAGACGGTCTTCTCGAACGACACGTACGCCAGGATGTCCAGCGGGCTCTCGGTGCCGACGACCTGCGTGACGAGGTCGTCGATCTGCGTGAACACGTGGAGGCTGTCGAGCGTGAACCACACGACGATCGCCGCGACGACGATCATGATGCCGATCGCGACGGACAGCAGGAACGCGAGCTTCATGACCGACCACGGGTCGACCCGGGAGATCGCGAGCCGCACGCGGCGCGGTCCACCGCCGATCGTGGGGATGCGTCCCGTCGTGGGACGCGCCGTGGCACCTGTGACGGGCGCCGTCGTCCGGGGGACGGGGCGCTCGGTGGTGGCGGCACCGGCTGCCGTCGGCGTCGTGGTCATGTGGTCGTCCTCGGTGCGGGGGCGGGTCAGCTGAGAGTACGCCTTCGAGAGTCCCGATCCAGTGGCTTCGGCGGCCTTCTTCAGCCAGACGGTGGTCGCGTCGACCGCCGTGACCAGTGGCGAGGGCGGCTCCTGGTCGTCCCCGGCCCCCTCCTCCGCAGCCGGCGCGGGGGCCGGCCGAGGCGACTCCGCCGACGGCCGCGGCGCCGTGTCCGTCCGCGGGCCCGACGGGCTCGTGGAGCGCCCCGTCGACGACGTGGGGACGGCGCTGCTGCGCACGTCGACCGTGTACGTCGGGGGCGTCGACCGTCCGGCACCGCCGACCGATGACCAGGAGCTGCCTGCCGCGTCGTGCTCCGGGGCCCGGACGGACCCCTTCTGCTCGGCCGGCTGGGGCCCGCCGTCCGTCAGGGGACCCGTCGGCCGCTTGCGCGGCGGGATCGAGGGGGGCGTGTCACTCATGCGTCCTCCGCGGGCCGGTCACCGCTGTCGGGCACCGACCCGTCCGGGTCCGGTACGTCGGTTGCGTCGGTGTTGTCGACGCTCTCGCCCACGGTACCGCCATCGTCCTCGAGGTGTCGTTCGCTGTTCCGGGCGACGGCGATGATCCGGTCGTTCGCGTCGGGCTTGGCGAAGATGACGCCCTGCGTCGTGCGACCGGTCGCGTTCACCTCCGACGTCGAGGAGCGCACGATCTTCCCGCGCTCCATGATGACCAGCACCTCGTCGTCCGCGTCGGTGACGAGCGCACCCACGAGGTCGCCGTTCGCCTCGGGGAGGTTGGCGACCTTGATCCCCAGGCCACCGCGTCCCTGCTGGCGGTAGTTGTCGACGGTCAGGGCCGTGCGCTTGGCGATGCCGCCCTGGGTGACGGTGAACAGGTAGGCGTCCTCACGGACGACGTCCATCGCGAGCAGGTCGTCGTCGCCGCGGAACTTCATGCCCGTGACGCCGCTGGTGGCCCGCCCCATGGGACGCAGCGCGTCGTCCGACGCGGTGAAGCGCACCGACTGGCCCTGGCGTGAGACGAGGATCACATCCTGGTGGGAGTCGACCAGGCGCGCCGCGACCAGCTCGTCGGGACGGCCCTCGTCGTCCTCGCGCAGGTTGATCGCGATGACGCCGCCGCTGCGGTTGGAGTCGTACTCCGTCAGGCGCGTCTTCTTCACCAGACCGCGCTTGGTCGCCAGCACGAGGTGCTCGGCCTGCTGGTAGTCGCTCAGGTCCAGGACCTGGGCGATCTTCTCGCCCGGCTGGAAGGCCAGCAGGTTCGCGACGTGCTGACCCTTCGCGTCGCGGCCCGCCTCGGGCAGCTCGTACGCCTTGGCCCGGTACACCCGGCCCAGGTTGGTGAAGAACAGCAGCCAGCGGTGCGTCGTCGTGACGAAGAAGTGGTCGACGATGTCGTCCTCGCGCAGCTGGGCGCCGCGCACGCCCTTGCCGCCGCGACGCTGCGCCCGGTACGCGTCGACGCGCGTGCGCTTGGCGTAACCGCCGCGCGTGATCGTCACGACCACGTCCTCCTCGGCGATGAGGTCCTCGATCGAGACCTCGCCGTCGAACGGGAGGATGTGCGTGCGCCGCTCGTCGCCGAACTTCTCGACGATCGTCGCGAGCTCCTCGCTGACGATCTGCCGCTGACGCTCCGGCGACGCGAGGATCGCGTTGAGCTCGGTGATGACGGCCTCGAGCTCGGCGTGCTTGTCGAGGATCTCCTGGCGCTGCAGCGCCGCGAGCCGGCGCAGCTGCAGGTTGAGGATGGCCTGGGCCTGGAGCTCGTCGATCTCGAGCAGCTCCATCAGGCCGTTGCGGGCCTGCTCGGCGTCGGGGGAGCGCCGGATCAGCGCGATGACCTCGTCGAGCGCGTCGAGCGCCTTGAGGTACCCGCGGTAGATGTGGATGTCCTCCTCCGCCTTGCGCAGGCGGTAGCGCGTGCGGCGCTGGATGACGTCGATCTGGTGCGACGTCCAGTGGCGGACGAAGGCGTCGAGGCTCAACGTGCGCGGGACCCCGTCGACGAGCGCGAGCATGTTCGCGCCGAACGTGTCCTGCAGCTGCGTGTGCTTGTAGAGGTTGTTGAGGACGACCTTGGCGACGGCGTCGCGCTTGAGCACGATGACGAGGCGCTGGCCCGCGCGGCCCGAGGTCTCGTCGCGGATGTCCGCGATGCCCTGGACGCGGTTCTCCTTGACGAGGTCCGCGATCTTCTTCGCCAGCGTGTCGGGGTTCACCTGGTACGGCAGCTCGGAGACGACCAGGCACTGCCGGCCCTGGATCTCCTCGACCTCGACGACCGCGCGCATCGTGATGGACCCACGGCCGGTGCGGTACGCGTCCTCGATGCCCCGGCGGCCCAGGATCGTCGCGGCCGTGGGGAAGTCGGGGCCCTTGATCCGGGCCATGAGGGCCTCGAGGAGCTCCTCCTTGGAGGCCTCCGGGTGGTCCAGGTGCCACTGCACACCCGCGGCGACCTCGCGCAGGTTGTGCGGCGGGATGTTCGTCGCCATGCCGACGGCGATGCCCGCCGAGCCGTTGACCAGCAGGTTCGGGAAGCGCGACGGCAGGACCGAGGGCTCCTGGGTGTGCCCGTCGTAGTTGTCCTGGAAGTCGACGGCGTCCTCGTCGATGTCCCGGACCATCTCCATGGCCAGCGGGGCCATCTTGGTCTCGGTGTACCGCGGGGCGGCCGCCGGGTCGTCGCCGGGGGAGCCGAAGTTACCCTGCCCGGAGGCCAGCGGGTAGCGCAGCGACCAGTCCTGCACGAGGCGCACCAGGGCGTCGTAGATCGCCGTGTCACCGTGCGGGTGGTACTTGCCCATGACGTCGCCGACGACGCGGCTGCACTTGGAGAACTGCCGGTCGGGCCGGTAGCCGCCGTCGTACATCGCGTAGATGACGCGCCGGTGCACCGGCTTGAGGCCGTCGCGCACGTCCGGCAACGCACGGCCCACGATGACGGCCATCGCGTAGTCCAGGTAGGAACGCTGCATCTCGAGCTGCAGGTCCACCTGGTCGATGCGGCCGTGCTCGATCTCGCCCGGGGTCTCGGTCACGTGCGGGTCACTCCAGTCGTCTTAACCAGCTCGGTCGCGTGCGCCGGCGTCCCCGGCACCCGCGTCAGATGTCGAGGAAGCGCACGTCCTTGGCGTTGCGCTGGATGAACGCGCGTCGCGCCTCGACGTCCTCGCCCATCAGCACGGAGAACGTCTCGTCGGCAGCGGCCGCCTCGTCCATCGTCACCTGCAGCAGCGTGCGGTGCTCCGGCGCCATGGTGGTCTCCCACAGCTCCGTGTAGTCCATCTCGCCCAGACCCTTGTAGCGCTGGACGGCGTTCTCCTTGGGCAGGCGGCGGCCGTTCGCGCGCCCGTCGGCGATCACCGCGTCCCGCTCCCGGTCGGAGTAGACGTAGTCGTGCGGGGCGTTGCTCCACTTGATGCGGTACAGCGGCGGCTGCGCCATGTACACGTGCCCGTGCGTGATGAGCTGCGGCATGTACCGGAACAGCAGCGTCAGCAGCAGCGTGCGGATGTGCTGGCCGTCGACGTCGGCGTCGGCCATCAGCACGATCTTGTGGTACCTCAGCTTCGCGAGGTCGAAGTCCTCGCCGATGCCGGTGCCGAACGCGGTGATGAGCGCCTGCACCTCCTGGTTGCCCAGGGCCTTGTCCAGGCGGGCGCGCTCGACGTTGAGGATCTTGCCGCGGATCGGCATGATCGCCTGTGTCCGGGGGTTGCGACCACGGACGGCCGAGCCACCGGCGGAGTCGCCCTCGACGATGAACACCTCGCACTCGGCCGGGTTGTTCGACTGGCAGTCGCGCAGCTTGCCGGGCATCGAGTTGGACTCGAGCAGGCCCTTGCGGCGGGTCGCCTCACGCGCCTTGCGGGCCGCCATGCGGGCGGCAGCCGCCTGGATCGACTTGCGGATGACGTCCTTCGCCTCGACCGGGTGCGCGTCGAGCCACGCGCCGAGCTGGTCGTTGACGACCTGCTGGACGAAGCGCTTGGCGTCGGTGTTACCGAGCTTGGTCTTGGTCTGGCCCTCGAACTGGGGCTCGCCGAGCTTGACGGAGATGACGGCCGTCAGACCCTCGCGGATGTCGTCACCCGTGAGGTTCTCGTCCTTCTCCTTGAGGATGCCCTTCTCGCGCGCGTAGCGGTTCATCAGCGACGTCATCGCCGCACGGAACCCCTCCTCGTGCGTGCCGCCCTCGGTCGTCGAGATCGTGTTGGCGAACGTGTGGACCGACTCGGAGTAGGCGGTCGTCCACTGCATCGCGATCTCGACCGCGATCTTGCGGCTCTTGTCCTCGGCCTCGAAGTCGATGACCTCGGGGTGCACGTGGTCGACCTTCTTGGCCGAGTTCAGGTGCGTGACGTAGTCGACCAGGCCGCCGTCGTACTTGTACGAGACGGTCCGGACCGTCGACGCGGGCTGCTGGGCGTCCCCGGCCTCACCCGTGACCTCGTCGTCCGTGCCCGTGTGCTGCGGGCGCTCGTCGGTGAGCGAGATCCGCAGGCCCTTGTTGAGGAACGCGTACTGCTGGAACCGCGCGCGCAGGGTCTCGAAGTCGTAGTCGACCGTCTCGAAGATGGTGCCGTCGGCCCAGAACGTCTGCGACGTGCCGGTCTCGTCCGTCGCGTCGCCCTGGCGCAGGCCGCCGACGGGCTTGCCACCGTCCGCGAAGTCCTGGCTCCACACGTGCCCGTCGCGCTTGACCACGGTCTCGACGCGCGAGGACAGCGCGTTCACCACGGAGATGCCGACGCCGTGCAGACCACCCGAGACCGCGTAGCCGGCGCCGCCGAACTTGCCGCCCGCGTGCAGGATCGTCATGACGACCTCGACGGTCGGCCGGCCCTCCGTCGGGTGGATCGCCACGGGGATGCCGCGCCCGTTGTCGGTGACGCGCACGCCGCCGTCAGCCAGCAGGGTCACCTCGATGGTGTCGCAGTACCCGGCCAGCGCCTCGTCGACCGAGTTGTCGACGACCTCGTACACCAGGTGGTGCAGGCCGCGGGCGCCCGTCGAGCCGATGTACATGCCGGGACGCTTGCGCACGGCCTCGAGACCTTCGAGGACGGTGATCGCACTGGCGTCGTACGATCCGTCGTCGATCGGGCGCGTGCGCGGGGGGGTTGCCGCGCCCTGCCCCTCGGCGGTCTCGTCGTGCGGGTCGCGAGGGGTGCTCTGGTCGGCCACGGGCAGCGGTTCTCCTCGAGAGCTCGTACGCGCCAGGGCGCGTCGTGAGCGGCTGTCAGCCACCAGGAGACCGGATCACTCCACGTCGGTGGAGTTCTCGGCTCACGGGGCCAGGCAGGCTCCTTTGTTGACCTGTCCAGTCTACCTGGTGGACGCCCGTGAGCGGGCAGGTCGGGGGCGTGCCGCCCCGGTGCGGACGGTGGTCAGCCGTACGTGTCGCGCGGGCCCCGCCCGGCGACGCGCCGCGGACCGCGGCCGAACCCGTGACCGACGGGTCCGAGCACGTCGATCTGCACGACGACGCCCTCCCCGAGGGTCTCGTCGAACCGCGCCAGCATCGCCGGGGCCAGCAGCCGCAGGTTGGCCGCCCACGCCGTGGACGACGCGCGCACCGTGAGCAGCCCCGCGGTGAACGACACGTACTCGCAGTGCTCGG
Source organism: Cellulomonas wangsupingiae (assembly GCF_024508275.1). Lineage (NCBI taxonomy): Bacteria > Bacillati > Actinomycetota > Actinomycetes > Micrococcales > Cellulomonadaceae > Cellulomonas > Cellulomonas wangsupingiae. The sequence continues at coordinate 6,352 of NZ_CP101989.1, read as the reverse complement.
CGACCTGCGGCCCGACGATGTGCGCCCACCGGTGCACGAGATCACCCACGACGAGCCCGGGCTCCCAGCCCAGGTCCCGCGCGAGCAGGCCCGCGGACACCGCCAGCGGCTGGGGATCGCGCGGACCGGGTGCGGAGCCGCTGGTCAGCGGCCTGCTGCGGACCACGCCAGGTCGCAGGCCGCGGGCGCGTGCCGCCGCCTTCGCCCGGGCCAGGGCCGCACGCACCACCTGCTCGGGCGGCGTGAGCGTCACGAGCTCGGAGACGGGGACCCCGTCCGGGACCTCCGTCGGCGCGGGCAGCAGGGCGCCGTCGTCGGGCGCCGGCTGCTCGGGAGCGGTGCGTCCCGACGTCCCGGCGGTGTCCGCGGGGCGCGTGGGGGAGGCGGCACGGCCGCGCCTAGAGGACACGTGCGACCTCGCCGCCCATGACGTCGACACGCGCACCCGCCAGCGGCTCGGGCACGTCCTGCGCCACCGCGGCGGTGACCAGCACCTGGCGCGCGCCGGCGACGAGCTCCGCCAGCCGCTCCCGCCGGCGGGTGTCGAGCTCGGCGAACACGTCGTCGAGGATCAGCACCGGCTCGCCGTCCGGTCCCCAGTCCGCCGCCCAGGCACCCGCGTCGTCGACCCCGTGCGTGAGCAGCGCGTACGACGCCAGCCGCAGCGCGAGCGCCACGGACCAGGACTCGCCGTGGCTCGCGTACCCCTTGGCCGGCAGGTCTCCGAGCGTGAGCTGCAGGTCGTCCCGGTGCGGGCCGACGAGGCACACGCCCCGTTCGATCTCCTTGGAGCGCAGCCGGCCCATGGCGTCGAGCAGGCGCGCCTCGACGAGGTCGACGGTCGCGTCGGCTCCGACGACCGGCTCGCCCGCGTCCGGCCCGGACGCCGCGTCCAGCGACGAGCGGTACGTCAGCCCGAGCTCGCCCTGCCCGGAGCTGACCTGGCGGTAGGCGTCCGCGGCACGCGGCCGCAGGGCGGCGACGAGCGCCTGGCGTGCGACGACGACCTGGGCACCGGTCTGCGCGAGCTTGGCGTCCCACACGTCGAGGGTGCGCAGGTCCGCGCCCGCGCGGGCCCGGGTCGCCGCCGCTGCCGACTTGAGCAGCGCCGACCGCTGGCGCAGGACCCGCTCGTAGTCCCCGAGCACGCCCGCGATGCGGGGCGTGAGCTGGACCAGCAGGTCGTCGAGGAACCGGCGCCGGCCGTCGGGATCGCCCTTGACGAGGGAGAGGTCCTCCGGGGCGAACAGGACGGTCCGCAGGATGCCGAGCACGTCGCGCGCGCGGCCGGGGGAGCCGCCGTTGACGCGCGCCCGGTTCGCCTTGCCCGGGGTGATCTCGACCTCGACGAGCGTGGGCCGCTCCTCGCGCACCACCTTGGCGCGCACGACGGCGCGGTTCGCGCCGGCACGCACCAGCGCGGCGTCGGACGGCACGCGGTGGCTGCCGAGCGTCGCGACGTACCCGACGGCCTCGACGAGGTTGGTCTTGCCCTGCCCGTTCGGGCCGACCAGCGCCGTGATCCCCGGCTCGAGCGGCAGCTCGACCTGGTGGTACGACCGGAAGTCGGTGAGGGACAGGTGCGCGACGTACACGCGGCTCAGGCCTCCGACGTCGGCGGTGCCGACGGGGTCACCGTCTCGGCGCCCGCGGCGCGCACGGCGTGGCCACCGAACTGCTGGCGGAGCGCGGCGACGGCCTTCATGGCGGGGGACTCGCCCTGCCGCGACGCGAAGCGCGCGAACAGCGCCGCGGAGATCACGGGCGCCGGGACGGCCAGGTCGATCGCCTCGTCGACGGTCCACCGGCCCTCGCCCGAGTCCTCGACCCAGTCGTCGATCGCACCGAAGCGCGGGTCCTGCTCGAGGGCCTGGACCAGCAGGTCCAGCAGCCACGACCGCACGACCGTGCCCGTCGACCACGCGCGCATCGTCGCCGGCACGTCCGTGATCAGGTCCTTCGCGGCCAGGAGCTCGTAGCCCTCGGCGTACGCCTGCATCAGGCCGTACTCGATGCCGTTGTGCACCATCTTGGCGTAGTGACCGGCCCCCACCGGCCCGGCGTGCACGAAGCCGTCGGCACGCTCGCCCGCGGGCCGCAGGGCGTCGAAGACGGGCATCGCGCGCTCGACGTCGTCGGGCGCGCCGCCGACCATGAGGCCGTACCCGTTCTCCAGGCCCCAGATGCCGCCCGAGACCCCGGCGTCGACGAAGCCGACGCCGTGCTCGGCCAGCACGGCGGCGTGCGCCGCGTCGTCCTGGTAGTACGAGTTGCCGCCGTCGATGACGAGGTCCCCGGGCGCCAGCAGGCCGGCGAGGTCGCGGATGACGGCGTCCGTGACCGCTCCCGAGGGCACCATCACCCACACGACGCGCTCACCGGCGGGGAGCGCGTCGACGAGGGCCTCCAGGGAAGGCACGTCCGTCACGTCGGGGTTCCGGTCGAACCCCGTGACCTCGATGCCCGCGTCCCGGAGCCGCAGACGCATGTTCGCGCCCATCTTGCCCAGACCCACCAGACCGATGTGCATGCCGTCGCTCCTCTTCCGCGCCGGGCCCTGCCCGCCGTCCGTCCCGGTCACTGTGCCGCACCTGCGGCGTGCCCGCCCGTGCGGCGTCAGCTCGCGAAGCGGATCGGCACCAGCAGGTAGCGGTAGTCCTTGAGGTCGTCGCCCTCGAGCGACTCCTGGCCCGTGAACTCCACGGGCTTGTTCGGGTGCGTGAACGACATCCGCACGAAGGTCGTGTCCAGCGCACCCAGGCCGTCGGCCAGGAAGTGCGGGTTGAACGCGACCGAGATGTCGTCACCGACGAGGACCGCCTCGAGGGCCTCCGACGCCTGCGCGTCGTCGCCCTGCCCGGCGTCCAGCACGACCTGGCCCTCGCTGAACGTCAGCCGGATCGGCGTGTTGCGCTCCGCGACGAGCGCGACGCGCTTGGCGGCCTCGGTCAGCGCCTGCGTGTTGACGATCGCGTGGATCGGCGTCTCGTCGGGGAAGAGCCGGCGCACGGGCGGGTAGTCGCCGTCCACGAGCAGGCTCGTCGTCTGGCGACCGGCGGCCTCGAAGCCGATGAGGTCGACACCGCCACCGGTCGACAGGGCGACCGAGACCGAACCCGCGCCCCCGAGCGACTTCGCGGCGTCGGAGAGCGTGCGTGCGCGGACCAGTGCGACGGCCTGGACCGCGGGGTTGGCCGGCTTCCAGGTCATCTCGCGCAGGGCGAGGCGGTAGCGGTCGGTCGCGAGGAGCGTGACCTTCTCGCCCTCGATCTCGACGCGGACGCCCGTGAGCAGCGGCAGCGTGTCGTCCCGGCTCGCGGCGACGGACACCTGGGCGACCGCGTGCGTCAGCTCGTCGCCGTCCACGGTGCCCGTCAGCTCGGGCATCACCGGCAGGTTCGGGTAGTCCTCGACGGGCATGGTCAGCAGCGTGAACCGGCTGGCCCCGCACGTGACCTGGACCTTCGTGCCGTCCAGGACGACGTCGACCGGCTTGGCCGGCAGCGCACGGGAGATCTCCGCCAGGAGCCGGCCGGACACCAGCACGGTGCCGGGCTCGCTCACGTCCGCCGGCAGCTGTGCCCGGGCCGAGACCTCGTAGTCGAAGCTCGACAGCTGGATGGTGCCGGTGGTGTCCGCCTCGATGCGTACACCTGCGAGGACGGGCACAGGAGGCCGGGTCGGCAGGCTGCGTGCGGTCCACGTGACGGCATCGGCGAGCACGTCACGATCGACGCGGAACCTCATGCATCACCTTCTCGTCGTCCGGCCCGGGTGCTCTTCGGTGCGGGCGGGTGCGGGCACGTCCGGGCACGGCAGCGGGCGCTGGCGGGGCTGTGCCGAACACTACGCGACAGGTCCGACGGCCGGTACACCGTGACGACGGTGATCCGGGCGGTTGTCGGGCCGGCCCTGGTCGCAGCGGTCCGCAGCCTCACGTCGGTGTGTGGATCTCTTCCTGGTAGATGGGTCGTCGTCGTCATCGGGGCTGTTGATCATGTGGATGACGGGTCCGTGTGCAGGTCAGGTGCCATGGAGGCCTGTGAGGCCGGCTGTGGCGCCAGGGGTGTCGTCCGTGGACGTCGGTGCACGCCGCGAGCACCGTCCGCCGCCGTCCACCGACAGGTGCCCTCCTGTCCACAGCTCCAGCACGTGTCGTCCACCGTCGTCCACAGGCCTGTGCACAGGTGTGAACATTCGTCCCATGCGTGTTTCACCCGCCCTTTCACCGCGCCGTCAAGTGTTTGGTGGCGGTTTGTCGTGAGAGTCCTCTCATAGCGAAGCGCTTCGACGCTGGTGAGAGCGGGTGAGGGCGTCGCGTGGGCCGGAAGGACCGCGTGCTGTCGATGCAGGTCAGCGCGGTCGTGCGCGCGCCTGACCCGGCTCGTCGCCTGCCGTGGGGCCTTGTTGGGTGAAGGAGTTCACAAGTGTCCCCAGGCGGTGGGCAAACCTGTGGACAACTGTCCGGCGCGGTGGAGAACTCCTCGGACGCACCGTCGCGGCCGGGGAGGGCGGTCAGCCGCGGTGCTGCTGCTTGATCCGGTTCGTCAGCTCGGTCACCTGGTTGTAGATCGACCGGCGCTCGGCCATCAGCTCGCGGATCTTGCGGTTCGCGTGCATCACCGTCGTGTGGTCGCGCCCGCCGAAGGCCTGCCCGATCTTGGGCAGCGACAGGTCCGTGAGCTCACGGCACAGGTACATCGCGATCTGACGGGCCGTCACGAGCACGCGCGAGCGGCTGGAGCCGCAGAGGTCCTCGATCGACAGACCGAAGTACGCGGCGGTCTGGCCGATGACGGTCGTCGACGTGATCTCCTGCGTCTGGTCGTCGGAGATGAGGTCCTTGAGCACGATCTCCGCCAGGGACACGTCGACCAGCTGGCGGTTGAGGTTGGCGAACGCGGTGACGCGGATGAGGGCACCCTCGAGCTCGCGGATGTTGGTGGAGATCCGCGACGCGATGTACTCCAGCACGTCGTCCGGGGCCTGCAGGCGCTCGCTCGCGGCCTTCTTGCGCAGGATCGCGATCCGGGTCTCGAGGTCGGGCGGCTGGACGTCGGTGATGAGGCCCCACTCGAAGCGCGAACGCATCCGGTCCTCGAAGCCGTTCAGCTGCTTGGGCGGGACGTCGGACGTGATGACGACCTGCTTGCTCGCGTTGTGCAGGGTGTTGAACGTGTGGAAGAACTCCTCCATCGTCTGTTCCTTGCCCTGCAGGAACTGGATGTCGTCGATGAGCAGGACGTCGACCTCGCGGTAGCGACGCTGGAACGCGCCCGCCTTGCCCTCGCCGATGGAGTTGATGAAGTCGTTGGTGAACTCCTCGGAGTTCACGTAGCGCACCCGCACCGTCGGGTACAGGTTCTGCGCGTAGTGCCCGATCGCGTGGAGCAGGTGCGTCTTGCCCAGTCCCGAGTCGCCGTAGATGAACAGCGGGTTGTAGGCCTTGGCCGGCGCCTCGGCGACCGCCACGGCTGCCGCGTGCGCGAAACGGTTGGACGAGCCGATGACGAACGTCTCGAAGAGGTACTTCGGGTTCAGCCGTGCCGGCTCGGACAGACCCCGGCGCGGCGCGGGGGAGTCCTGTCCCGACCGGTCGACCGAGCGCAGCGGGGCCCGGCTCTCGCCGCGGGGCTCAGGGTCGGGCGGGTCCTCGGAGCGCGAGCCCTCGGCGGCGCCGTCCGTGCTCTGCGCGTAGGCGTGGTGCGACGAGACGAGCGCGAGATCGGGCCGGGCGTCGCCGTTGCGCTCGTACGACGGCGTCGGGGCGGAGGTCGGCACCACGCGCAGCGCGGGCGGCACGTCGTCGGCCACCTCGGGGTCGACCGTGATGGCGAACCGGGCCTCCCGGCCGAGCGCCTCCGACAGCGCCTGGGTCACCTCGCCGCGCACCCGCGACTCGAGGTACTCCTTCGTCAGGTCGTTGCCGACGGCGAGCAGCATGGTGCCGTCGAGCAGGCCCAGCGGGTGGGCGAGACGGACGAACGCCAGCTGGCGGGGGGTGATGTCGGGGCTCGCCTCGAGGCTCGCGACGACGTGACCCCAGACGCGGGCCGGCTCTTCGTCCTGTGGCAACGTCCTACCTCGGTCCTCGGTCCAGCGGGCTCGGTGAGTGTGGCACGGACGGTCGTCATCCACATAGTTGTCCACACCTGTGCGCTCGTTGCGCGCGGGGTCGTGCGAGGTGCGCACGGCGGTCCGGGGACGGTCGTCCCTCGTCGCGCCCGGCACGCGGACCCTCGGCGGGCACGGGCCCACCGCCGCACGGCACGGTCGGGCTGCCCGTGCGACTCACCGATGCTAACGAAGGTCCTCCGGCAGGCATAAGTACGCGAGAGGGTGAGACGGCGGA